>NZ_BBJX01000004.1 GCF_000739995.1 Comamonas granuli NBRC 101663
TGGCACGGCTTGCGGCATCCACGAGACATGGGGCAACTGGAAATCGAAGGTTTTCTAGCCATGTTGACTAACGAGCGGCGGGTGGCGGCTGCCACGCACAACCAGGCGTTGAGCGCACTGCTATTCCTCTACCGCGAGGAGTTGGGCATTGACCTGCCATGGCTCGATGGCGTGCAGTGCCCGCGTGCACCCATATCTCGAAAGTCGCTGCTGGAGGAAACTCCAGTCCGTTGGGACTCGTTGGCCTTGCACTTGTAGCCTGGCTGAGTGGCGGCTTTGGAGCGTCTAGCTGTACGGCGGCTCAGGGTCGCTTCCAGACCTCCATACCCAGCACCGCGCAGCTTTCGCTGCTATACGACGAGTGGCACCAAACGCGGTGGTGGCCACTGGGTAGGGGGAAACGGATTGCGCCAGTAGCTATGAAATAAATAGCTTGTAGCGCAATAGTGGCGGGCGTTCAAGGCCAATGTGAATCAAAAACTTCCCACCCAGTGGTGCCAAAGCACCGTGCCCTGCTTACCCCGCCAAATGGCACACCGCCTCGATGTTGTTGCCCTCGGGGTCGATGACGAAGGCGCCGTAGTAGTGCGCGTGGTACTCGGGGCGCAGGCCGGGGCCGCCGTTGTCCTTGCCGCCGGCGGCGATGGCGGCGGCGTAGAAGGCGTCCACCTGGGCGCGGGTCTGGTCCTTCCAGGCCAGGTGGCAGCCGGTGGTGGCTGGCGGGCCGCCGTAGGGGGAGGGGCCGTCAACGAACCACACGTCGGCCTTCTTGCCGTCGGGCTCCGCAGGGTCGGGGTAGGCGAAACCGAGGATGTTCATGCCGTAGTTGCCTTCAAAGCAAACGCTATAGCCCAGGGGCGCGAGGGCTGCGCTGTAGAACGCCTTGGCGCGCTGGATGTCGGTGACGCGGAAGGTCATGTGATCAAGCATGGGGGCTCCTGTGTGGGATGGGCGTGTGCGGGGCGCCGCTTCATACTGCACGCGCACAGCCCTGTTTGGCAAGAGGCCCGTGTGCCGGCTCCAAGGCCGATGCGCGGGGCAGGGGCGCAGCCGGGCGCGTCCTCAGGCCGCGCAGGTCTGGTTGCGCCCCTGTGCCTTGGCCTGGTACAGCGCCTTGTCGGCGCGGGCCAGCATGGCGTCGAGCGTGTCGCCGGGGCCGTGCCAGGTGGTCACGCCTATGCTGAGCTGGCAGTCCAGCGCGTGGCCCGACGTGGCGGCGGCATGGATGCGCTGGGCCACGGCCTGAGCGTCCTGGGCGCTGGTTTCGGGCAGCAGCACCATGAATTCCTCGCCGCCGTAGCGGCCCAGCCGGTCGGCGCGGCGCAGCACGGCCTGGGTGCGCTGGACAAAGTGCACCAGCACGGCATCACCATGCTGGTGGCCCTGGGTGTCGTTCACGGTCTTGAAGTGATCCAGGTCCAGCATCATCATGGCCGGGCCCCGGCCCGTGCGCGCGCAGCGCGCCAGTTCGTCCTCGAAGCGTTCGAGCAGGGCGCGGCGGTTGAGCGTGTGCGTGAGGGCGTCGTGCGTGGCCAGGTGCTGCAGTTCGGTGGTGAGCCGGTCGGTGGCCATGAGTACGGCGCCAATTGACAGCATCAGCACGGTGAGCACATAGGCGCCGACGTACAGGGTCTGGTAGAGCGAGGGCTCCATGAGGTCGCTGCCCGCCTTGCCGACGAGGGTGGACGCCAACCGCACCAGCAGCACCGCGACATGCAGCACCAGCACCACTTCCACCAGCCGCACGGGAAAGCGCTTGCCGCCATGGCGCAGCAGAAAGCGCAGGTTGGCGGCATAGACGCCGATCATCAGCACGGTGAAGATGCCCAGCCGCAGGGGGTAGTTCGGGTGGCCGTAGGTGAGCCAGGTGAACAGCAGCGCCGAGAGCGCCGCGATGCCGCCCCACAGGCGCCACCCGCCGCCGTGGCCGAGGAAGCGGCGGCAGCCGATGTAGTAGGCGATGGTGCCCAGCAGCAGCAAGGTGTTGGCCGCCACCAGCGAGAGCAGGTCGGGGAACGCGCCGCGCCCGCTGAACAGCACGGTGGCCACCAGCCACATCAGCGGGGCGGCGGTCCAGTAGCCTATGCCCTGGATGCTGGGCGGGTAGTAGCGCCGCATGAAATACAGCACCACGGCCATCAGCGCTGCCATGAAACCCGCCATGGCGATCAGGGAGCGCGGGTCGAGGTTCGTCATCGGGCGGGAGCGGAGCGCTTCGTGTGGCGTTGCAGTTCAGTATAGCCAGCACCGCCGCGGGCTGCATCGCAGGGCTATTTGAGGTCAATTTGGCCTGAAACGCCCGTATCGCGGGCGCAACAAGCTATGGATTCAATAGCGCACTGGCGGGGCTGGCGACTTGGGCTGGTAGTCGCAGTACGGCGCCACCAGGCATTCCCAGCAGCGTGGCTTGCGCGCCTGGCACACGTAGCGGCCCAGCAGGATGAGCCAGTGGTGCGAATCCACCGCGTAGGCCGCGGGCACGCGCGCGAGCAACTGCTTCTCGACCTCCAGCGGGTTCTTGCCCGGCGCCAGGCCGGTGCGGTTGCTGACGCGGAAGATGTGCGTGTCCACCGCCATGGTGGGCTGGCCGAAGGCCACGTTGAGCACCACGTTGGCGGTCTTGCGGCCCACGCCGGGCAAGGCTTCGAGCGCCGCGCGCGTGCGCGGCACCTCGCCGCCGTGTTGCTCCACCAGGATGCGGCAGGTCTCCATCAGGTGCCGCGCCTTGCTCTTGTAGAGGCCGATGGTCTTGATGTAGCCCTCCAGGCCGTCCTGCCCCAGCGCCAGGATGGCCTGCGGCGTGTTCGCCACCGGGAACAGCTTGCGCGTGGCCTTGTTCACGCCCACGTCCGTGGCCTGGGCCGACAGCAGCACGGCGGCCAGCAGCTCGAACACGCTGGTGTATTCCAGCTCGGTGTTGGGCTGCGGGTTGGCGGCCTTGAGGGTGGCGAAGAAGGGTTCGATCTGCGCGGTTTTCATGGCGTGCAGTGTAGGGGCTGGGCGCCTGGCAGAGCGGGCGGTGCGCGCTTGCAGGAAACCTGCGCTCCGATTGGCGACAATGCGGGATTCGTTGCCAACTCCGCCCCATCACGCCATGCAATTCGCCGACCGCCTGAACAACGTCGAAACCTCCGCCATCCGCGAACTCTTCAAGCTGCTGGGCAAGCCCGGCATCATCAGCTTTGCCGGGGGCTTCCCCGACAGCGCCATGTTCGACGTGGATGGCATCCAGGCCGCCGTGAACCAGGCCCTGGCCGAGGAGCCCGGCGCCGCGCTGCAGTACGGCGCCACCGAGGGCTACCAGCCGCTGCGCGAGCAGCTCGGCCAGTTTATGGCCGGCAAGGGCGCGCAGGGCGTGGCGAGCGAGAACCTCATCGTCACCACCGGCAGCCAGCAGGCGCTGGACCTGCTGGGCAAGACGCTCATCAGCCCGGGCGACAAGGTGATCGTCGAAGGCCCGACCTTCCTGGCCACCATCCAGTGCTTCCGCCTCTATGGCGCCGAGCTCATCAGCGCGCCCATCGACGGCAACGGTGTGAAAACCGATGAGCTGGAAAAGCTCATTGCCGAGCACCAGCCCAAGTTCGTCTACCTCATCCCCACCTTCGGCAACCCCAGCGGCGCCATGCTGAGCCTGGAGCGCCGCAAGAAGGTGCTGGAACTGGCCGTGAAGTACCAGACCGTGGTGGTCGAGGATGACCCCTATGGCGACCTGTATTTCGGCGAGGCGCCCCCGCCCAGCCTGCTGAACCTCTCAAGCCAAGTGCCGGGCAGCCGCGAGCTGCTGGTGCACTGCGGCAGCTTGAGCAAGGTGCTCTCGCCCGGCCTGCGCGTGGGCTGGATGATCGCCCCGGCCGACCTGCTGGCCAAGGCCACCATGTGCAAGCAATTCAGCGACGCGCACACCAGCACCTTCGCCCAGGCCACGGCCGCGCAGTATCTCAAGGCCGGCCGCATGCCCGCCACGCTGGCCCATGTGCGCAAGGTGTACGCCGAGCGCGCCCAGGCCATGGGCGACGCGCTGCGCAAGGAGCTGGGCGACGCCATCGAGTTCGTGCAGCCCCAGGGCGGCCTGTTCGTGTGGGCGCGCCTGACGGGCGCGGGTGGCAAGGTGGCGGATGGCAACGTGTTCGCCAAGCGCGCCATCGAGCAGGGTGTGGCCTTCGTGCCCGGCACGCCGTTCTTCTGCGCCCAGCCCGACCACGCCACGCTGCGCCTGTCGTTCGCCACGGCCGATGTGGCCAAGATCCGCGAGGGCGTGGCGCGCCTGGCCCGAGCGCTCTGATCAGGCGCCCACGGCCCAGCGGTCGCGGCCCCCGCGCTTGGCCTGGTAGAGCGCCTGGTCGGCGCGGTCGAGCAGGTCGCGCAGGCCGCGATCGGTGGCGCGCATGCAGCCCAGGCCGATGCTGGTGGTGATTCGCCAGCGCTGCCCCTGTTCGTCGGTCAACGGCAGGCTGCGGATGTGTTGCAGGATGCGCTCGGCAATGGCCGTGCCATCGTGCGCCTCGGTGCGCGGCAGCAGCACGCCGAATTCCTCACCGCCCAGGCGCCCCACGACGTCGTCGGCACGCAGCAGCGTCTGCACGGCCTGGGCAAAGTCGATGAGCACGCGATCGCCCTCCAGGTGGCCCAGCCTGTCGTTGATGTGCTTGAAGTGGTCCAGGTCCAGCATCAGCAGCGCGAGCGGCTCTGACCGGCTGCGGGCCTGGTCGAACGCGGCCTGTGCCTGCTGCAGGAACACGCGGCGGTTGGCCATGCCGGTGAGCGTGTCGGTGCTCGCCATGCGGTGCAGCTCGCGTTCGAGGTTCTTGCGTTGGGTCACATCGCGGTAGATGCCCTCGACGCCGGCAAATTGGCCTTGGGCGTCGAAGATCGCCTGGCTGCTGATGGAAATGTCGATGACCCGGCCGTCCTTGCGCACCATCTGCCCTGGAAAGTCTGCCACCTCCCCGTGGCTGGCGATGGCCGCCTTGAAGGCATCGCGGTCGGCGCTGTGCGGGTAGTAGGACTCGGCCGTGCGTCCGATGATCTGCTCGGGCTCGTAGCCCAGAACGCGGCGCACGCCGGGCCCCACGTCGAGCACCACGCCCTGTGCATCGGTGCGGTAGTACACGTCCTGCATGTTCTCGAACAGGCGGCGGTAGTTGCGGTCGCTCTCGAGCAACTGGGCCTCGATCTCGCTTTGGTGGGTCATGTCGGTGCCGCAGACCAGCAGGCAGGGCTCGCCGCCGATCTCCACGACGACACTCGTGACCAGGGCCATGCGCAGACGGCCGCGGCAGGTGTGCACGCGGTATTGGGCGGCCTGGCTGGGAGTGCCGCGCTCCTGGAGGGACGCGCGCTGGGCCATGCGTTCCTGTGAGCGCCGCTGGTCGATGGGGTGGATGAACTCCGACAGCGGATGGCCTATGACATGCTCGGTGGCATCGGCTTCCAGCAGGGCCAGGCACACCGGGTTGGCCTCCTTGATCACGCCGTTCTGTACGACCAGAACCGCGACGGGAAGCATGTGCAGCAAAGCGTTGTCGATGGGCATGGCGCAAAGGGGAGAGCCCCCGGCAGCGATTGTGGCACTGCCGGCGCACGCCAGGCACCCGGCAGCGGGTGGCCTGGACTTGGTGTTTTCCCGTAGCAGGGCGCGTATGCGCCTGGCCGCCAGGAGGAGCGCGGGTCAGCTGCAGCCGCAGCCGCCCGAGCTGCCGCAGTCACCGCCGCCCATGGCTTGGCGGGCCTGGGCTTCAAACTGGGGGAACAGCACGTTGTTCTCCAGGTGGATGTGGTTGATCAGGTCGTCGCTCAGTTGCGCAATGCCGCTGTAGAGCGCGCGCCAGGTGTTGCAGGCACCTGCGGGGGGCGTGGCGTCGTGCGTCAGGGCGGCGAGCCGCTCCAGGGCGGCGCCATGCTCCACATGTTCGGCGCGCATGACGTTGATGGGCTGGCCCACAAAGGGATTGCCCCCGGACTTGAGCATGGGGAAGAGGATGCTCTCTTCCTTGTGCATGTGCGTGACCAGCTCGTGCTGGATGTCTTCCAGCAGTTGGGCCAGGCCTGCAGGCACCTCGGGGTTGGCGCGGTGCACGGTCTCCACGCGCTGTGCCATGCGGATGAGCTCGGGCAATTGAGCGCGGTGCACCTCGTGGTAGCGCGCGATGATATGGTCTATCAAGGCCCGGGGCTCCGTGATGCCGGTGGGGGCGCTGTCGCGCTGCAGCACAGCCAGTTCGGCGAGCACGGCTTGCAGGTCCAGGCCGCGCTCGGCCACGGCGGTGGCCAGGCTCAGGTGGCCGCCGCAGCAAAAATCGAGCTTCAGGCGGCGAAACACGGCCGTGGCGCCGGGCAGTTCCACGGCCAGTTGTCCTATGGATTGGGTGGGGTTCAAGGTCTCGGCGACGGGGGCGTTCATGGGGGTGTGTCCTTGAAAGTGGTATTTCGTTTGTCTATTTTATCTAATAGAATGCAACAGACCGAGCTGTTTTTCACCGTTATCCGGCAGGTGCCATGCGACTGACCCAGTGGACCGATTACACCCTGCGGGTACTCATGTACTGCGCTGCATGCGAGGGGCGGGCACAGCCCGTGACCATCACCGAGGTGGCCGAGGCCTACGGCATTTCGCGCAGCCACCTGACCAAGATCGTGCAGGATCTCTCGGCGCGCGGCTACCTGGACACCACGCGTGGGCGTGGCGGCGGCATGCGCCTGATGAAGCCCGCCAAGGACATCAACATCGGTGCCGTGGTGCGCGCTACCGAGTCGGATTTCGTCGTCGTCGAGTGCTTTGACGCACAGAACAACCAGTGCCGCCTCAGCAGCCATTGCCGCCTGCAAAGCGTGCTGGGGCAGGCGATGGGCAATTTTTTTGCAGTGCTCGACGCCCTGACGCTGGAAGACCTCATGGTCCCGGTGGGGCCTGCGGCTGCGCCCGCCGGCGTCTCCCGGGTCAAGCTCGTCCCGGGGCTGCCGCAGCCTGCCGCGGCCTCATAGCCCGGCCCACCACAGGCGCAGGCGCATGCCCAGCTCGCTGGTGTAGCCGACCGACGTGGCCGCCACGCGGCCCTGCGGGTCCAGGACAAGGAGTACCGGCACGGCCTGCACGCCCAGGCCCAGGGCCATCTCCCCATGCTCATCCACCGCCGTGGTCCATGGCAGGCGGCGCTGCTGCAGCACCTGGGCCACCTGCGGCGCGGGGCCTGATTGCATGGCCACGGTCAGCACCGGGTGGTCGGCCTGCAGGCGCGAGATGCTGTCTTCTTCGAGGCGGCAGATCGGACACCAGTGCGCCCACACATGCAGCGCCACGGCCTGTCCGGGGTGGCGCGCACGCCACTGCGCCAGGGTGAGCCGCTCACCCGTTACCAGTTCCAGCGCCAGATCGGGCAGGGGGCCGGCGGGCAGGTGGCGCGTCTGCCACCAGTGTGTGCCTGCAAATACACCCAGCAGCATGAGCAGGTTGAGCGCGTGTGCGCGCCAGCGGCGCCGCAGGTGCGCGCCCAGCCATTGCCAGGGTGCCTGCATGCTCAGGGGCGGACCACTTCGAGCAGGCGGTCGAGCCCGCCGCTGTTGATGGCCACCTGGGCCTGTGCGCGCACCGAAGGTTTGGCGTGGAAGGCCACCGACAGGCCTGCGGCCGCCATCATGGGCAGGTCGTTGGCGCCATCGCCCACGGCAATCACCTGCTCGGTGCGGATGCCCAGAAGCGAGGCTACCTCGAGCAGGGTGCGGCGCTTTTCCGCGCCATCGCAGATGTCTCCCCAGACCTGATCGACCATGCGCCCGGTGAGGTGGCCGTCCTGCACTTCCAGCACATTCGAACGGGCGAACTGGATACCCAGGTCGGCGCGCACGCGGTCGGAAAAGTACGTGAACCCGCCCGAGACCAGCAGCGTTGCCAGGCCGGCGCTGCGGCAGGTGTGCACCAGCTCGCGCACCCCGGGGTTGTAGCGCATGCGGTGCAGCAGCACGCGCTCCATGTGCGCCACGGGAACGCCGCGCAGCAGGGCCACGCGCTGGCGCAGGCTTTCCTTGTAGTCGGCAATGACGCCCTGCATGGCGGCCTCGGTGATGGCCGCGACCTCGGCCTTGCGGCCCGCAGCGTCGGCGATCTCGTCCACGCACTCGATGTTGATGAGCGTGGAGTCCATGTCAAAGGCGATCAGCCGGTAGTCAGCCAGGCGCAAGGGAGGGGCAATGCCCTGGACGTGGATGCCGGGGACGAATTCGGTGGTGTGGGTCATGGGGACGGCAGGAGAACGAAGTGGAGGCAATCTTAGCCTTGGGTGCGCAGGTAGAGCCGGTCGGACCAGGTGGCCAGCCACTGCGGCTTGAAGGCGACGAACACTGTCGCCAGCATGCCGGTGACGATGGCATCACCCCAGGCCATGAGCCAGTGCGCCACGAGCGACAGGTCGGAGCCCACGCCGGGCAGGCGCTGGCCCAGCCACTGGGCGCACACGGAGGCCGCAAAAATGCACAGCGCCGTGCCGATGAAGGCGCGCCCCAGGATGTAGACGAACATGCGCTCGCCCGTGATTCTGCGCAGCGCCGAGCCCAGCAGCAAAGCCAGGGTGGCGGGCACCAGGCCCTGCCAGGTGGTGAGCGAGAGGGCCTGTTCCCAGCCCATGGGGGCGATCAGCCCGGTGATCGCGCCGACCGCGCACAGGGCCAGCACGGCCAGCGGCCAGCCGAGCATCAAAACCACCAGGCAGGCGCCGGACCACTGCAGTTGCAGCGGCATGGCGTGCAGCGTCGGCAGGGCCCAGAGCCAGGGCTGGAGCACCAGGGTGGCAAGCAGGGGCGTCCACAGCGCGGCCGGCGCGCCATGCGCTTCGTGCGCCAGTGGCGGCTGGCTGGCCAGCAGGCGCCAGGGCCGGGTGGCGAGCGCGCTGGCCAGGGCCAGCAGGGCAAGAGCTGTGTCGAGCAGCATGGCTTCAAGCACCCGCCGCCAGCGGCTGGCCCAGGCTGCGCAGCACGTCGCGCACCATTTGGGCGCGGGCGGCCGGGTCGGGCAGCTCGCGCTCGATGCGCAGCTTTTCATTGCCTGCCAGCTTGATGTGCCGGTTCTTCTGGATCAGCCCGATGATGGCCATGGGATCGACCGGCGGCTGAGGCCGGAAGCTGATGGTGATGCACCCCGGCGCCGCATCGACCTTGGCCACGCCGTAGGGCGCAGAGAGCACGCGCAGGCGGTGCACGTCGATGAGCGTCTGCGCCTGCGGCGGTAGCTTGCCGAAGCGGTCCACGATCTCTTCGAGCAGCACGTCGATCTGCTCGCTGGTGCGTGCGCTGGCCAGTTTCTTGTAGAACGACAGGCGCAGGTGCACGTCGCCGCAGTAGTCGCCCGGCAACAGGGCGGGGGCGTGCAGGTTGATGTCCGTGGCGGCCTGCAGGGGGGCGAGCAGGTCCGGCTCCTTGCCGTTCTTGAGGCAACGCACGGCTTCGGCCAGCATCTCGTTGTAGAGCTGGAAGCCGATCTCCATCATGTTGCCGCTCTGGTTCTCGCCCAGCACCTCGCCCGCGCCGCGGATCTCCAGGTCGTGCATGGCCAGGTAGAAGCCGCTGCCCAGCTCCTCCATCTGCTGGATGGCTTCCAGCCGCTGCTGCGCCTGCTTGGTGAGCCCGTCCACATCGGGCACCATGAGGTAGGCATAGGCTTGGTGGTGGCTGCGCCCCACGCGGCCGCGCAACTGGTGCAACTGCGCCAGGCCGAACTTGTCGGCGCGCGAGATGACGATGGTGTTGGCCGTGGGCACGTCGATGCCGGTCTCGATGATGGTCGAGCACAGCAGGATGTTGTAGCGCTGTGCCACGAAGTCGCGCATCACGCGCTCGAGCTCGCGCTCGGGCATCTGGCCGTGGGCCACGGCGATGCGCGCCTCCGGCAATATCTCTTCGAGCTTCTGGCGCCGGTTCTCGATGGTCTCGACCTCGTTGTGCAGGAAGTAGCACTGGCCGCCGCGCTTCAATTCGCGCAGCACGGCTTCGCGGATCACGCCGGTGTTTTCGCTGCGCACAAAGGTCTTGATCGCCAGGCGCCGCTGCGGCGCCGTGGCGATGACCGAGAGGTCGCGCAGGCCTTCGAGCGCCATGCCCAGCGTACGCGGGATGGGCGTGGCCGTGAGGGTGAGCACATCCACCTCGGCGCGCAGCTGCTTCATGGCCTCCTTGTGGCGCACGCCGAAGCGGTGCTCCTCGTCGATGATGAGCAGGCCCAGGTTGTGGAACTTGGTGGATTCGCTCAAGAGCTTGTGCGTGCCCACCACGATGTCCACCGTGCCATCGGCAATGCCCTTGATCGCCGCCGTGATCTCCTTGCCCGAGCGAAAGCGCGAGACCTCGGCAATCTTCACCGGCCACCTGGAAAAACGGTCCACCAGCGTCTGGTAGTGCTGCTCGGCCAGCAGCGTGGTGGGCGCGAGAAAGGCCACTTGCCGGCCCCCGGTCACGGCCACGAAGGCGGCGCGCAGGGCTACCTCGGTCTTGCCGAAGCCCACGTCGCCGCAGACCAGGCGGTCCATGGGGCGCGGGCTGATCATGTCCTGGATCACGGCGTGGATGGCGGCGTTCTGGTCTGCCGTCTCCTCGAAGCCGAAGTCGGCCACGAATTGCTCATAGTCCTGCGGGCTGTAGCGGAAGGCATGGCCTTCGCGTGCGGCGCGGCGGGCGTAGATGTTCAGCAGTTCGGCGGCGGCGTCGCGCACCTGCTCGGCCGCCTTGCGCTTGGCTTTTTCCCACTGGCCGCTGCCCAGCTTGTGCAGCGGTGCCTCATCCGCGGAGACGCCGGTGTAGCGGCTGATGAGCTGCAACTGGCTGACCGGCACATAGAGCGCTGCCTCGCCTGCGTATTCCAGGTGCAGGAACTCCTGCAGTGCGGGCGATCCGTCAGGATTCTTGTTGCCCACGTCCATGTTCACCAGGCCCCGGTAGCGGCCGATGCCGTGCTGGCTGTGCACCACGGGGTCGCCCACGTTGAGCTCGGAGAGGTCCTTGATCAGCGCCTCGACGTCGCTCACCTGCTCCTGCTTCTTGCGCCGGCGCGTGGTCGGCCCCGCGGCGAAGAGTTCGGTCTCGGTGACCAGGTCTATGCCTTGTTCCACCCAGGAAAAGCCCTGGGCCAGCGCGGCAGTGGCGATGCCCACCTTCTCACCGCTGCTGTCGGCGAACTCGGCCAGCGAGTCGAAGGCGGGCGGGTTCAGTCCCGAGGCGCGCAGAAAGTCCAGCAGGCTGCTCATGCGCCCGCTGCTCTCGGCCAGCAGCAGCACGCGCTGGGGTGTGGCCCGGAGGTGGGCCTGCAGGCGCGCCAGCGGTTCTTCCGCCCCGCGCACCACGGTCAGCTCGGGCAGGTGCTGCGCGAAGGCGTTGTCCTCCACGTCGGCCTGGCCCGCGCGCAGCGCCAACTGGGCGCAGTCCTTGGCCCGCTGGTAGAACTGCTCGGCCGTGAGGAACAGGACCTCGGGCGGCAGGGCGGGGCGCTCGGGGTCGCCCGCCAGCAGGCGGTGGCGCTCGCGCGTGTCCTGCCAGAACCGCTGGAAGGCCGCCTCGAGATCGCCGTGCAGCAGCAAGGCCGCGTGCGGCCCGAGGTAGTCGAACACCGTGGCCGTCTCCTCGAAGAACAGCGGCAGGTAGTACTCGATACCGGCCGTGGCGATCGCCTGCCCCATGTCCTTGTAGATGCGGCTCTTGGTCGGGTCGCCTTCGAGCAGCTCGCGCCAGCGGTTGCGAAAGCGCGCGCGCGCTGCCTCGTCCATGGGGAATTCGCGCCCGGGCAGCAGGCGCACCTCGGGCACGGGGTAGAGGCTGCGCTGGCTGTCGGGGTCGAAGGTGCGGATGGAGTCGATCTCGTCGTCGAACAAGTCCACGCGGTAGGGCTGCAGCGAGCCCATGGGAAACAGGTCGATCAGGCCGCCGCGCACTGCGTATTCGCCGGGGCTGACCACCTGACTCACGTGCTGGTAGCCCGCCAGCGTGAGCTGGGCGCGCAGCTTGGCCTCGTCGAGCTTCTGCTTGACCTGGAAGTGGAAGGTATAGCCCGCCAGGAACGCGGGCGGCGCCAGCCGGTACAGTGCCGTGGTCGCGGGGACCAGCACCACATCGGCCTCTCCTTGCGAGATGCGCCACAGCGTGGACAGGCGTTCGCTGATCAGATCCTGGTGCGGCGAGAACTGGTCGTAGGGCAGTGTCTCCCAGTCCGGGAACAGCGCGCAGCGCAGGTCTGGCGCAAAAAAGGCCATTTCGTCGATAAGGCGCTGGGCATCGGCGGCATCGGCCGTGACGATGGCGGCGGTGCGGCCCAGGGATTTTTCACGCCCGGCCAGGCGTGCGAGCAGCAGGGCGTCACTGCTGCCCACGGGACGGGGCAGGGCAAGGCGTTTGCCAGGAGAGAGCTTGGGAAGGTCCATGCGCGGGAAATGCTGGAGCGGGCAGGCCGGTGGGCAGCCGCCTGGCACAGCGCAAAGGGGACGATTCTAGAATGCCTGCATGACCGAGCCGCTCATCCCGCCATTGACCCTTCCCGGGAGCGTGCCTTCGCAGCCTTGCGGCAGCCTGTGGGGCCTGGTGCCCTGTGCCGGAACAGGTTCGCGCGCCATGGCCGAGGGCGCGCAGGGGGCGGCTGCGCTGCCCAAGCAGTACCAGCCTGTGGCCGGGCAGCCCATGGTGCTGCACACGCTGGCGGCATTGGCGGGCGTGACGCGCCTGCGCAGCACGCTGGTGGCCGTGGCGCCGGGTGACCATTTCCTCGACGCCTACGCCTGCCCCTTTTTCTTCACCGTCGATTGCGGCGGGCCCACGCGCGCCGACACGGTGCTGGGCGGTCTGCGCGCGCTGCTGGCGCGCGGTGCGCATGAACTCGACTGGGTGCTGGTGCATGACGCCGCGCGCTGCCTGGTGACGCCCGGGCAGATCGACGCGCTCATCGACGCCTGTGCGCACGACGGCGTGGGCGGGCTGCTGGCGCACCGGCTCGCCGACACCCTGAAGACGGCCTCGGCCGGGCCGGGCGGCATCCGTGTGGCCTCCACGGTGGACCGTGCCGACAAGTGGCTGGCACAGACGCCGCAGATGTTCCGCATCGGCCCGCTGCGCAAGGCGCTGGAGCATGTGGGGCCGACAGTCACAGACGAAGCCAGCGCCATGGAGGCCATGGGTCTGCACCCCCGCCTGGTGCCCGGCAGTGCGCTCAACTTCAAGGTGACCTATCCCGAGGATTTTGCGCTGGCCCAGGCCGTGCTGGCCCAGCGCGGCCATGGTGCCACGCTGGAGCGTTTCGGTGGTGCGCGCGGTCAGGCGGGCGTGGCCACGGCAAGACTTTCTGATTCCACAGGACCTACCACATGAAATTCAGGATTGGCGAAGGCTGGGACGTGCATGCCCTGGTGCCCGGGCGCCGGCTCGTCATCGGCGGTGTGGACATTGCGCACACGGCGGGGCTGCTGGGGCATTCCGACGCCGACGTGCTGCTGCACGCCATCACCGACGCCCTGCTGGGCGCAGCGGCGCTGGGCGATATTGGCACGCATTTCCCGGATAGCGACGCTCAGTTCCGCGGTGCCGACTCGCTGCTGCTGCTGCAGGAGGCGGCGCGCCGCGTGCGCGCGCGCGGCTGTGAGATCGGCAACATCGACAGCACCGTGGTGGCCCAGGCCCCGCGCCTGGCGCCGCACATACCGGCCATGCGCGAACGCATCGCGGGTGCGCTCGGCCTGGAGCCGGGCCAGGTGAACGTGAAGGCCAAGACGGCCGAGCGCCTGGGGCCGGTGGGCCAGTGCATGGCCATCGAGGCGCGCGCTGTGGTCCTGCTGCACCTTGCCTGACGCCTGTATCGCCGGCTCCAGCAAGGGCAGCGGAACCCCGGGCTGCGCCCCGATTCTGTGCGAGCCGGGCAGTGTCCAGGAAACCCCGGCCGGACACTAGGAGCAAGGCGCGGCACGCTCCAGCAGTGTGGCCAGTGCTGCTTGCAGGCTGGCGGGCTGCACGGGTTTGTGCAGCAGCAGGAAGCCTGCACTCGCTGCCTCCTTGAGGCGTTCTGGCGCGGTGTCGCCTGTCAGTATGGCCGCGGGCAAGGCTTTGCCAAGCGCCTGGCGTACCTCGGCAATCGCTGCGATGCCGGTGACCTGGTTGCGCAGGCGGTAGTCGGCGATCATCAGGTCCGGTGTGAGGCGTTGCTGCTCGAGCGTTGCGAGCGCCTCGGCGACGCCTTCCGCAGCCACGGCCGTGCAGCCCCAGCACCGGAGCACGTCCGCCAAAGACGCACGGATGCCGGGATCGTCGTCGATCACCAGCGCCACGCGCCCCACCAAAGGCGGATGGCTGGGCGGCTCGGCCGGTTCTGCCGGTGCGGCCTTCGGCGCCCTGGGTACGCGCAGCTCGAAGC
The DNA here is from genome assembly GCF_000739995.1 of Comamonas granuli NBRC 101663. Lineage (GTDB taxonomy): Bacteria > Pseudomonadota > Gammaproteobacteria > Burkholderiales > Burkholderiaceae_C > Simplicispira > Simplicispira granuli. The sequence goes on from NZ_BBJX01000004.1 coordinate 14,369, forward strand.
GGGAGCCCCGCCCCGGTACTGATGTCAACACCACCCTGTGACCCAGCAGGTGGCACAGGCCATCCACGATGGCCAGGCCGAGTCCCAGGCCCTTGCGCCGGTCGCGTTCCGGGTTTCCGAGCTGATGGAATGCGCGAAAAATGTCCTGGTGGTGTTCGGGTGCAATGCCCGGCCCGGTGTCGCACACCAGGATGCCGATCTCGTCGCCACGCAGGCGGCAGCCCACGAGCACGGTGCCTTGCACGGTGTGGCGCAATGCGTTGCTGATCAGGTTGCGCAGCATCCGCAGCAGCATCTGCGGGTCGCTGTACACCCATGCCTGCGTTGGCACAAAGCACAGCTCCAGGCCCTTTTGTTCGGCCAGCGGGCGCATTTCCCCATCCAGCCGGGAGAGCAGATCATTCACGGACAGGGCGGTCTTTTGCGGTGTGATGAGCCCTGCCTGCAGGCGCGACATGTCCAGCAATTCGTCGAGTACCTCGTCCAGCGCCAGGGCGGAGGCCGACAAGCGCTCGAGCAATGGCGCGGACTGGGTGGGGTCGCGGGTGCGCCGCAGTGCCTCGATCAGCAGGTGGATCGCCTGCAGCGGCTGGCGCAGGTCATGGCTGGCTGCTGCAAGAAAGCGGGACTTGGCCTGGTCGGCTTCTTCCGCCAGTTGCTTTTCTCGGCTCAGGTGCTGGGCCAGCGCCTGCTTTTCCAGGCGCAGCCGGATCGACTCCTCTATGACCTTCGATAGCTTGCGGGCGGATGACTGGACGGTGTACAGGTAAAGAAGGCTGATCAGCCCCATCAACTCCCAATCGCCGCCTTCCCACAGAAAGCGGCCGGCAATGGGCAGGGCCGTAGGGATCGCTGCGTACTGCGCTGGCGGCCAGGACGCATAGGCAGGCACGGACCCGGCAGCAAGCCCCGCGAGGATCATTGACACGAAGCTCAGTGCGATCACCGATTCCGGGGCGAAGAAAACCGCTCCCGACACCCCCCAGGCCAGGCCCGACAGCAGCGTGACCACCGTCAGATAACGCGCCCAGGACCGCGCCTGCGCCGGCTTCCGGTGGCGGTAGGCCCCGACCAGTCCCAGCCGCACCAGTACCAGCACCACGATCACGGCCCACCAGGTCAGCAGCAAGGACGGGGGAAACAGCTCCCACAGCACGCTCACCAGGGCCGTGGCCAGCAGCACATTGGTTGCCAGGGTGGTACGGGTGTGGCGGAACAGAATGTCGATGCGCTCGACTTCTACCCGCTGCAGCAGATCGCCATCGCGGGGCCTCTCAGGGCGCATTGATCAGGCCTCGGGTGATGGCCGCGCGCGCCGCATCGACGCGGTTGTCCACATTCAGGGCGCGAAGAATCGCGGCCACATGCACCCGCACGGTGTTGACGCGCATGCCGAGTGCCTGGGCAATGGCCTGGTTGGAGCAGTTGGTCGCCAGCAGGCCCAGCACCTCGCGCTGGCGCGGCGTCAGGTCGATGGCGCCTGCCGCCGCCGTGGGAGCGCTGCAAGCGTCGAGGGCGGCCACATGCACGCCGCCGCGCATGATCTGCTCCAGCGCCTGCAGGGTGGCCGCGGGCGAGAGCGACTTGGGGATGAACCCTCTGGCGCCGCGCCGCAAGCCTTCCAGGGCCCACTCGGGCTGCTCGGCCGCAGACATCAGCACGATGGCCGCTTGCGGGCACCAGGCACGCAGGCGCAGCAGGCCATCGAGGCCGTGGATTCCCGGCAAGGTCAAATCCAGAACCACGACATCGGGCGCCGCCTCTGCCGCATCCATGGCGAGCGCAGCTTCGCAGGACGAAGCCTCCAGGACCTCATGCCCCTGCGGCATGGACAGGAGCAGGGCCCTCAGGCCGTAGCGGAACAGGGCGTGGTCATCGATCAGCAGAAAGCGCATGGGGTGGCAGCAGGCCTGTGGCGACTGGCCCAGTCTAGCCTCGAACATCAATCGCCCGCAGTGGGCTGCGATGGCCGACTAGTCTTCGGGGATTAGACCCATAGTCCGCGCGGCGGATTGACGAGTTACGTTTATTAACCAGAATCATTGCTGCTCATTTGGAGAGGCAAATTGGCAAATGAGATGGATTTTAATTCAATCAAATGGAAAAGAGGGATTATGAGGCCTATTCGAAAAGAAATCAGCCTTTCGCTGGGCGCCATATGCCTGGTGCTGGCGGGCTGCGGCGGCGGTGACGATGCGCCCGCGGGGACCGGCGGGGGCAATGGACTGGGAGCGCTGGGAACGTCCGGTGACGTCGGGCAAGGTTATGACTCGGTGGGCCGCAGCATCAAGCCGATGTACTGCATCAGGCCGCAGGAAGGGTCGGACTGGGCAGACGTGGGTTCGTCGTCGGCCACACTGTCCATGGCGCTTGAAAGCGATCGCACCAAAATCGCACGGTCGATTGGCGTGGATGTCAAGGCTTCTTATTCCATCGTCAGTGCCTCGACCAGTTTTTATCGCGCGACAGAAACCGACGATTTTTCCGCCGCCTATGTGTTTGGCGGCGCGATCAGTTTCAAAGAGCGGCAGGTCGGACCCGATTACATCGTCAATCCGCTGTTGGCAGCGGTCAATCCGGTGGAGTGGCGTGAATATTGTGGCGACTCTTTTGTCCATGGCATTTCCCGCGGGGCAAGCCTGTATGCGGCGATGAAATTCCATTTCAAGTCGAGGAGTGAAAAGCAGACCTTTGAAGCGAAGATGAAGGTTTCCTCAGGCTTGTTCTCGGTATCTTCAGCGCTGAAAACGGCTCAGAGCATATCCACCCAGGGCGTTTCGGTCAGTGTGTCGGCGATTCAGGTGGGGGGTGACGTGACCCAGTTGAACCGGGTTCTGAACGGTGCCAGTGCCGCATCCTGCAGCATGTCCGATGTCAAGAAATGCCTGGAATTCATGGATTCCATCGAGGCGTATGTCAGCAACGACTTTCCCAAGCAGTTCAGGGACGGTCAGGGCCACGTGCTGGCAGGCAGCGCGCTCGATCGCATGATCTCCACGGTGGACTACAGCGTACGGCCCTGGACCGACCTCGTTCTTCCGAGCCAGCCGAACTTGCGCGGCAAACCTCTGCAAAAGCAATTGCTCGATCAATTCGCCAAGCAGTTTGCCTTGCGTTCCAAGATCGATGGCATCCGTGGCATCCCCATTCTGGGCAACCGTGGCTCGGTCATGGCGGAAAAGCAGGCGCGGGTGCTGCTGGGTGTTGAGAACGTGATCGCACAGAATCTGCAGGCGCTGGAGCAGGCCTGGGGTCTTTGCTATCCGCTGGAGCGTACGGATTGCAGCAGCGCCGTGAGCAGCGCCATGGCTCAGCAGGTGGAGGTGGCGCCGGAGAATCTGCAGCCTTGGTTTGATATGCTGGCCGTTGGTGGAATATTCCCGGCGCATGAAAATGACCTGGTGGACATCAATGACGATGGCCGTAAGGAGCTTTGCTACAGCCTGGATGATCCCAGCAGAATGCGCCTGGCGTGCATCTTGCCGGTGGGAGGGGGATTTGAAGATCGGCCCAGCATATTCATGGAGGGTGCGCCGCTGAGTTCGGTCTGGAACGTGATTCCTGGAAAGGGACTGTACCGGTGCTTTATCAACGGCGGCTCGAGCTGGCTGATGTGCGCCAAATACAAGGACCGGGCTGTGGATACGAATCAATCATTCGCCATCCACATTGATCCGAAGATGGAACTGGATGTCTACGATTACCAAAATAATCGTACTCGCATCCCTGCAAGCGATGTTCCTGCCTTCATCGGACAAAATCCTGTGGAATTTTTGCGGGATGCGGTGACGCGACTCAATAATCGCTACCCAGGTTCCTGGCGGAGCTGGCCGCTGGGGAGCTGACCCGGCAGGCGCCTGCTCTGGTCCCCGAGGTGACAGGGCCAGGGCGGGCGCGGCTGGGAGAGTACGGAGCATTCCCAGCGGTCTGTGCACCGCGCTGCGGTGCGCGTCTGCTGGCCGCCTGTGGGATGCGGCGCTCTGTCGCCTCAGGTCGCCTGCGCCGGGGCCTGCCGCTTGACCGGGGGGCGCATCAGGCGCTGCTGCAGGTCGGTGCCAGCAGGCTGGTCGCTGGTGCGCTGCAGCTGCACATGCGCCACCAGCCCGCCCGAGCTGGCGTTGGACAGGGCAAAAATGCCGCCCATGCGCTGGATGGTCTTGTCCACGATGGACAGGCCCAGCCCGGCACCAGCGGCGGCGGTGCGCGCCGCATCGCCGCGGAAGAAGGGTTTGGTCAGGTTGGCCAACTGTTCGGGCGGCACGCCCGTGCCGTGGTCGCGCAGCTTGACCAGCACCCAATCCTCCCGCCCCTTGGCGGTGATCTCCACCTGGGTGATGCCGGTGTCCGGGTCCTTGCCGTAGCGCCGGGCGTTCTCCAGCAGGTTGGAGATCACGCGCGCCAGCTCGATCTCGTCGGCCAGCACGTTCAGGTCGTCCGGGATCTGCATGGTGATCTGCAGTTCGCGGTGGTTTTGCACGGCGTAGACGCAGGAGGAGACGACCGCGTGCAGGTTCACCGGCGTGAGCGTGACGTTGTCGGGCCGGGCGTAGTCGAGGAACTTGTCGATGGTGGCGTCGAGCTGCACGATGTCGGCCACCATGTGTTCGCGCGCGACTTCGTCGTCCACGCTCATCTCGGTCTCCAGGCGCAGGCGCGCCAGGGGCGTGCGCAGGTCGTGCGAGATGCCGGCGAGCATGACGGCGCGGTCCTGCTCCAGCTTGGCGAGTTTTTGCGCCATGCGGTTGAAGCCGATGTTGACCTCGCGGATCTCGCTGGTGACGGCTTCCTCGTCGAGGTGGCTGGCGGCAAAGTCACCGTCGCGCACGCGGTTGGCCGCGTAGGAGAGCTGCTTGAGCGGCTGGTTGATCAGCCGTGCAATCACGGCCGCGCCCGCCAGCGACAGCGCCCCGGCGGTCGCCAGCCAGATCAGCCAGGTCTTGCCGCCGGCCGGGCTGAAGCGCGAGCGGTCCATGAGCAGCCAGTTGGGGTCGCCGTTGATGGAGAAGCCCACCCAGATGCCTTTTTCCCCGTTCACGCTGCGTGCCACGATGGTGTCGGGCCCCAGGCGCTGGGTGAGCTGCTCCGTCAGGCGCAGGCCCAGGGCCGTGGGTTCGATGGGCTCGTACTGGTCGCCCGGTTCGCGCGGAATGATGCGCACGCCCTCCTGGTCCGCCATGGTCTTGATCAGCGAGACGCGCGCGATGCCGTCTGCCGCTTGCAGCGCGGCCCGGCTGAGGTTGACCAGTGAGGCCACTTGCTGGGCCGTGTGCAGCGTGCGCGGCTCCAGCTCCAGGGCGCGCAGCGTCTGCAGCCAGGCCAGGATGCTGCCCAGCAGCAGCAGACCGAGCAGGAAGAAAGTGCGCCAGAAGAGGTTGAGGCCGACGCGCGTGCGCCGCTCGCTGCGCCGCTCGGAGGGCTCGAGCGGTACGGGGCTGCTGGCTTCGTGGCTGTGCGAGGAGGCGTGGGGCATCGGCGTGGCGTCCCGGCGGTGGTGTGGCGTGCTCAGCTCGTCCCGTCGGGCACGAACACATAGCCCACGCCCCAGACGGTCTGGATATAGCGCGGCGAGGCGGCGTCTTCCTCGATGAGCTTGCGCAGGCGCGAGACCTGCACGTCCAGGCTGCGGTCAAAGGGTTCGAACTCGCGCCCGCGCGCCAGCAGTGCGAGTTTCTCGCGCGACAGCGGCTGGCGCGGGTGGCGTACCAGGGCCTTGAGCATGGCGAACTCGCCCGTGGTCAGCGGCAGCTCGTCGCTGCCCTTTTGCAGCACACGTGTGCCCAGGTCGAAGGTGAAGGGGCCGAAGGTGACGACCTCGTTCTCGCCCGAGGGCGCGCCCGGCGCCTCCTGCGGCGGGCGGCGGCGCAGTACGGCGTTGATGCGCGCGAGCAGCTCGCGCGGGTTGAAGGGCTTGCCCAGGTAGTCGTCGGCGCCGACCTCCAGGCCCACGATGCGGTCCACGTCCTCGCCCTTGGCGGTGAGCATCACGATGGGCGTGCGGTCGTTGGCCGCGCGCAGGCGCCGGCAGATCGACAGCCCATCCTCGCCCGGCATCATGAGGTCGAGCACGATGAGGTCGATGGCGTCGCGCTGCAAGGTGCGGTTGAGCGCTTTGCCGTCTTCCGCAAGAATCACCTCCAGGCCTTCCTGCGTGAGGTAGCGGCGCAGCAGGTCACGGATGCGGGCATCATCATCCACGACCAGGATCTTGGGGGGGCGGGCGGTGGGTGGCGTAGGCATGGTCATCCTCGGTCCAATTTGTAACAGCGGTCATTGTTACCAATTTGCCGGCCAAAAACAGCGGTTTGCCGGGTACCTGACCATCGGTTACAAGTTTTGCCCCTGCAAGCATTTCGTGGCGCGTCTGCTGCGCCGGCTCAGTGCCCGTGACCCATCAGGCCCAGGAATTCGCGCCGCAGGGCTTCGTTGGACAGGAATGCGCCGCGCATGACGGAGCTTTTCATCACGGCGCCGTCGTCCTTCACCCCGCGCCAGTGCATGCAGAAATGGCGGGCCTCCATCACCACGGCCAGCCCGTCGGGCTGCACGCGCTCTTGCAGCGCATCGGCCAACATCACCACGGCTTCTTCCTGGATTTGCGGGCGGCTCATGATCCAGTGGCACAGGCGGGCGTACTTGGACAGGCCGATGAGGTCGGACTGCGCGCTGGGCAGGATGCCGATCCACACCTGGCCCAGGATGGGGCACAGGTGGTGCGAGCAGGCGCTGCGCACCTTGATCGGCCCGACCACCACCAGCTCGTTGAGCTGCGCCACATTGGGAAACGCCGTGGCGGCAGGGGCGCTCTCGTAGCGGCCTGCAAAGACCTCGCTCACAAACATCTTGGCCACGCGCCGTGCGGTCTCGCGGGTGTTGTGGTCGTTGTCCGTGTCGATCACCAGCGCCTGCAGCACTTCGCGCATCTTTGTCTCGACTTCGGTGTGCAGTTCCTGCAGCTCGCCGTCGTTGATGAAGTCGGCAATGTTGTCGTTGGCGAAGTAGCGCTGTCCCGTCTGGATCAGGCGATAGCGTATGCGGTCGGATGCGCGCATGCGGGCGGTCACGCTGCTGCAGGCCGGCGGCTCGGCCGTGGCAATGGGTGGGGGCATGGGGTTTTCTCCAGGGTGGATGGCGAAAGGGTGCGGCGCAAGATGCACCGCCGGCACGCACCGGCGTGCCGCGGGGGGAGGGGGGCTGCCCTAGCGCCCCAGCGTGCCGGCACGCGCCAGCACCCCGGCAACGATGCGGTCGCAGCGTGCGCCGTCAAAGGCATAGGCGTCGGGCAGGGTCATGTCGATGGCGCTGGCCAGGCCCTCGCGCAGCAGGCTGCGGGCGCGGAAGAACCGCGTGCGCACCGTCGACTCGGGGATGCCCAGGGCCTGCGCCACCTCGGCGACTTCCATCTCTTGCACGGCGCGCAGCACGAAGACGGTGCGAAACGCGTCCGGCAGCAGGTCGATGCGCGACTCCAGGATGCCGCGCAACTGGGCGCGCTGTGCCTGGTGTTCCGGTGCCTGCTGGGGCGCGGCCACCAGGGCGGCCTGGATGTCGGGGTCGGGTGCAGCCATGGCAGCCTCCAGGGGGATGACTTCGGCGCTCCTGCGGCGCAGGCGTCCCAGTGCCTCGTTGGCCACGATGCGCACCAGCCAGGTCGACAGCTGGGCGTCGGCACGAAAGCCCGCCAGCGCCTGCCAGGCGCGCAGGTAGGCCTCCTGCAGTGCGTCTTCGGCCTCGTGGTCGCTCCGCAAGATGCTGCGCGCGGTGCGATACAAGAGCTGGTTGTGGCGACGCATGATGGCCTCAAAGGCCTTCGCATCGCCTGTCGCCGCGCGGGCGATGAGCTCCGGCTCGGGTGTGGCGCCGGAGAGGGGCACCGGGCTGCGGTGTGTGCTGGCGGGCATGGCGGTCAGTAGCCGAAAAACTCTTCGCTGCGCACATCGTCTTCGTCCACCCCGGCCTGGGCCAGGGTCTGGCGCATGGCCTGCACCAGTTCCGGCGGGCCGCTGACGTAGTAGATGGGTGCCGGCAGGCCTTGGGTTGCGCGCTGCACAAAGGCGGCATCGACCATGTCGGTGGCGCCGTCCCAGGTGTGGCTGGAATGCGCCATGTCTGTCATGGTGGCGTGCAGCGTGAAGTGCGGCAGAGCCCTGGCGTGCGCCTGCAACTCCGCCAGAAAGGCCGTGTCCTCGGGCCGGCGGTTGGAATACACCAGCGCCAGGGCCTGCGGCGACCGGCTGTGCACGGCGTGGCGGATCATGCTGATGAACGGTGTGATGCCAATGCCGCCGGCGATCAGCACGCCGGCGCGCTCGGCTTTCCTGTGCAGGGTCAGCGAGCCAAAGGGACCGTCGATCTCCAGCGGCGCGCCGATCTCCAGGGCGCCCAATGCGCGCTTGTAGGCGCTGTCGCGCATGCGGGTGGCGAAGACCAGGTCGTGCTCGTGCGGCGCGCTGACGATGGAGAAGGCGTGGCCCGCGTCCTGGCCGCTGCTGCCGGCTGGGGCTGCGGGCAGGAGGATTTCAAACGCCTGGCCGGGCTTGAAGTCGAAGCCGGCGGGTTTTGCCAGATGGAAGGCCAGGGTGCCTTGGGCGACTTCCTGGCGGGCGAGCAATCGGGTGGAAACGCTGGCCATGGGGGCTCCTTTTGCGGTGGGTCGGACCATTGGATGCAGCCAGGCGGCTGCGCATTCCCGGCGCCGGGGCGGGCGCGCGGTGTGTGCAGGCTCTAGACTAAGGGGCCGATCCATCCATGGCACCCATGGGCCCTGAAAGTCACCACCATGAAAATTGCTACAAAATCAATAGCTGCTTGCGCTTTATTGGTAAGCGCTAGCGCCACTTTTTGTCAAAATCTGCAGGCGCAGGAGCCGCGCAATGTGGTGCAGTTGTCGGCCGCGGGGGCCGTGGAGGTGCAGCAGGACCAGCTCGTGCTCACCCTGGGCACCCAGGCCGATGGCAAGGACGCTGCCGCCGTGCAGGCGCAGCTGCGCCAGGTGGTGGATGCCGCCTTGCAGGTGGCGCGCCGCCAGGCCGAGGCGCCGCACATGGAGGTGCGCACGGGCCAGTTCAGCCTGTACCCGCGCCACGGCAAGAATGGCGAGATCGCCGGCTGGCAGGGACGCGCCGAGCTGGTGCTGCAGGGGCGTGACTTCGGCCGCATCACCGCCACCGCAGCGCGCATCAGCGGCATGGCCATTGCGAACCTGGGGTTCGGCCTCTCGCGCGGCGAGCGCGAGCGCGCCGAAGGCGAGGCGCGTGCCCAGGCCATCGCGGCGTTCAAGGCCCGGGCGGGCGAAATCACCCGGGCCTTCGGTTTTGGCAGCTACCTGTTGCGCGAGGTGGCGGTGTCCAGCCACGGCGGCGGGGGCATGCCCCCGCCGCGCGTGATGGCCATGCAGGCCAAGGCCATGGCGGATGCGCCCCTGGACGTGGAGCCAGGGAAAAGCACCGTCGAGGTGTCGGTGTCCGGCTCGGTGCAGATGCAGTGAAAACAGCACTGAGCGCTTGACTGGCAAGCGCCAAGTGCTATCAAGATCGTAGCTTTATTGCGCGGTCCAGCCGCCGTCCATGTTCCAGGCCACGCCGCGCACATTGTTGGCGGCGCTGGAGCAGAAGAACACGGCCAGGCCCGCCAGCTCCTCCGGCGTGGTGAACTGCATGGAGGGCTCCTTCTCGCCCAGCAGCACCTTCTTGGCCTCCTCGTTGGAGATGCCCAGGGCGGCGGCCTTGGCGTCCACCTGCTTTTGCACCAGGGGCGTGAGCACCCAGCCCGGGCAGATGGCATTGCAGGTGATGCCGGTGGTGGCGGTCTCCAGGGCCGTGACCTTGGTCAGACCCACGATGCCGTGCTTGGCGGCCACATAGGCCGACTTCTGCACCGAGGCCACGAGGCCGTGCACCGAGGCCACGTTGATGATGCGCCCCCAGTTGGCCGCGCGCATGGCGGGCAGGGCCAGACGCGTGGTGTGGAAGGCGCTGGTGAGGTTGATGGCGATGATGGCGTCCCAGCGCTCGGCCGGGAAGTCCTCGATGCTGGCCACATGCTGAATGCCGGCGTTGTTCACGAGGATGTCCACGCGGCCGTTCGGACCGGCGGCAAAGGCCATCATGTCGGCGATGTCGGCGCTGCGCGACATGTCGGCGCCGTGGTGTTCGACGCGCACGTCGTGCCCCGCCTGTGCGGCGGCGGCGCGCACCTCGGCGCATGGGCCCTGGGCGTCACCGAAACCGTTGAGGACGACATGGGCGCCCTGTTGGGCCAGGGCCTTGGCGATGCCCAGCCCGATGCCGCTGGTGGAACCGGTGACGAGGGCCGTCTTGCCTGTGAGCATGGATGAGTTCTCCGGATGAATTACGATGCTTGCGGAATTATCGAACAAGCGATTCGCAGGGGCATCCATGATAGAACCTAGGCTGAACTACGTATTCTGCCCCGGAGCGGCCGCCGCGCGCGATGGCCGCCCCGCCGCGGCGCAGCATCGTATGGCCTGGTGGGAGTGGAACGCCACGGGCAACCCCCAGCACCCGCACGTGGTCGTGTGCGTGCACGGCCTCTCGCGCCAGGGGCGCGACTTCGACACCCTGGCGCGCGCGCTGTGCCAGGAGGTGCGCGTGGTGTGCCCCGACGTGGTGGGCCGTGGCCACAGCGACTGGCTGGCCGACCCCATGGGCTACCAGGTCGGCCAGTATGCGGCCGACATGCTGGCCCTGCTGCAGCACCTGCACCAGCAGGCGCCGCTGCAGACCATCGACTGGGTGGGCACCAGCATGGGTGGCCTCATCGGCATGGCGCTGTGCGGCCAGCCGGGGCTGCCCCTGCCCGTGCCCGTGCGCCGCCTGGTGCTCAACGATGTCGGGCCGGCCATCGAGTGGCAGGCGCTGCAGCGCATCGGCCAGTACCTGGGCCAGCCTATGCATTTCGCCACCGAGCAGGAGGCGGCCGACGCGCTCTGGAGCCTCTCGACCACCTTCGGTCCGCACACGCCCGCACAGTGGCTGGCGCTCTCGCGCCCCATGCTGCGCGCCCTGCCGGGTGGGGGCTATGGCCTGCACTACGACCCCGGCATCGCCGTGCCCTTCCATGCCTTGACGCCAGAGGCGGCGCAGGCCGGCGAGACCCTGCTGTGGCAGCTCTATGACCAGATCACCGCGCGCACCCTGCTGCTGCGCGGCGCGGCCTCCGACCTGCTGGCGCCCGGGACGGCACAGGCCATGACCGTGCGCGGGCCGCGCGCGCAGCTTGTGGAGTTTGACGGCGTAGGCCATGCGCCCACGCTGGTGGCCCCCGACCAGGTGGCGGCGGTCTGCCGCTTTCTGCGGGGCGAAATCGGCGGGGCGGTGGCATGAAGGGCGCCAGCGCAGAGCAGACCGCCAGCACGGCGCAGGCGCCGGGCCGCGCCCCCGTGCCCCAGGTGATCGCAGCCACCCAGCACGCACCGCCCGGGCAGCAGCAGGCGCTGGAGCGCGCGCGCGCGTTTGCCGAGCCGCTGATCGCGGACGAGCAGCTCGACTCGGGCGAGAACACCCTGGCCCACGCCGATGCCGTGGCCGCCATCCTCAAATCCATCGGCGGCTCCGAGGCCATGCAGGCCGCCAGCTACCTGGTGCATGCCTGCGTGCACCTGAACAAGCCGCAGGAGGTCATCGCCAAGGTGTTCGGCGAGAACTTCGCCACCCTGGCCGTGCAGACCACGCAGCTCATGCGCGTGCAGTACCAGGCGCGCATGGCCCAGGCCTCGCACCAGCAGGTGGACGACGCCGCCGCGCAGACCGAAACCGTGCGCAAGATGCTGCTGGCCTTCTCGCGCGATCTGCGCGTGATCATGCTGCGCCTGGCCTCGCGCCTGCAGACGCTGCGCTACTACGCCGCGACCAAGAAGCCCGTGCCCCCCGGGCTGGCGCGCGAATCGCTGCACGCCTTTGCCCCGCTGGCCAACCGCCTGGGCATCTGGCAGATCAAGTGGGAGATGGAGGACCTGTCCTTCCGCTTCCTGGAGCCCGAGACGTACAAGGAGGTCGCGCGCCTGCTCGACGAGAAGCGCGTCGGGCGCGAGCAGGGCATTGCCCAGTTGCGCGAATATGTGCAGGAGCAACTGCGCGCACAGGGCATCAGCGCCACGGTCAGCGGGCGGCCCAAGCACATCTACAGCATCGTCAAGAAAATGCGCGGCAAGTCGCTGCAGTTCGACCAGGTGTTCGACGTGCGCGCGCTGCGCGTCATCGTCCCCACGGTCAAGGACTGCTATTCGGTGCTGAGCTGGGTGCATTCGCACTTCACGCCGCTCATGGAAGAGCTGGACGACTACATCGCCAAGCCCAAGCCCAACGGCTACCAGTCGCTGCACACCATCGTGCGCGACGCCTCGGGCCGGCCCGTGGAAATCCAGATCCGCACCCAGGCCATGCACGACCACGCCGAGCACGGCGTCGCCGCGCACTGGGCCTACAAGGAGGCCGGCAGCAAGGGCTATGCGGGCGTCTCGGCCAGCGGCGAGTACGACGCCAAGATCGCCGTGCTGCGCCAGCTCCTGGCCTGGGAGCGCGACCTCTCCAATGCCCCGCAGTACGCCGGGCTGTTCGACGACCGCATCTACGTGCTCACGCCGCAGGCCTCCATCGTCGAGCTGCCCAAAGGCGCCACGCCCGTGGACTTTGCCTACACGGTGCACACCGACGTGGGCCACCGCTGCCGCGGGGCGCGCGTCGATGGCGCCATGGTGCCGCTCAACACCCCGCTGCAGAACGGCCAGACCGTGGAGATCACCACCGCCAAGGAGGGCGGTCCCTCGCGCGACTGGCTCAACGCCGACTTGGGCTACCTCTGCAGCCACCGCGCGCGCGCCAAGGTGCGCGCCTGGTTCAACGCCCAGGTGCAGCACGAGACCATCGCCCGCGGCCGCGAGGCGGTGGAAAAGCTCCTGCAGCGCGAGGGCAGGACGGCCATGCGCCTGGATGACCTGGCGGGCCAGCTCGGCTTCAAGTCGGCCGATGCGCTGTTTGAGGTCGTGGGCAAGGACGAGTTTTCGCTGCGCAACATCGAAAACCTGCTGCGCCCCGCCGAGGCGGCGCCTGCCGCCGAGGAGTACGTGCCCCTGAAGAAGGCGCGCAGTGCAGGCCAGTCGCCCAAGGGCGGCGTGCTGGTGGTGGGCGTCGACTCCCTCATGACGCAATTGGCCAAGTGCTGCAAGCCCGCGCCGCCCGACGACATCCGCGGCTTCGTCACGCGCGGCAAGGGCGTGAGCATCCACCGGGCCAATTGCAGCAACTTCCGGGAGCTGGCGGCGCGCAATGCCGAGCGCGTGATCGACGTGGAATGGGGCCGGCCCAAGGAGGCGGCCAGTCCGGTGTACCCGGTGGATGTGTCCATCGAGTCAGCCGACCGCCAGGGCCTGCTGCGCGACATCTCCGAGGTGTTTGCCAAGGAGAAGGTCAACGTCATCGGCGTGCAGACGCAGTCGGTCAAGGGGACGGCATGGATGACCTTCACCGCCGAGGTGGCCGACTCGGGTCGCTTGGGCAAGGTGCTGGCTGCCGTGGCCAAGGTGCCGGGCGTGCGCTCGGCGCGCCGGCGCTGATCGGCAAGAATTTGGGGCCGCTGCCCGGAAGCGGCCCAGTTTCTTGCTATAATCTTGTTTCTCGAACAAACACAGGCGCGTAGCTCAGCTGGTTAGAGCACCACCTTGACATGGTGGGGGTCGTTGGTTCGAGTCCAATCGCGCCTACCATTTTCCCTCTGGAAGTAACCAGCCTCCAGGCAAACAGGGAATTCCCGGGGTCCATCCCTGTTGCCGTGACAGTCGAACCGCCTTGGGTTGGGCGGTTTTCCCTGGTGCCGCTGGCGTTGCTGCCAGCTGGTCCGTCACCTTTCCTGCCAGTCCCTCACCTTCATTTCCGGGCTGGCGCTACGCCAACGGCTGTGTCTGTTGGGCTTTTCCCTATTTCCCCGATGGCCGGCGCTCCTGTGCGCACCATTCGCTATCCAATGCACCAAGAACAAAACGCTGAGCGCGTGGGCCACTACCTCGTCACGCCGCTCACCCAATCCACGGAACACGGCCTGTTTGCCGCGGCCGTGTCCATCCGCCGCGGCGTGTATGACCGCATTTTCAAGTTCATTCCGCGCTTTGCCAGCGATGTGCAGGCAACGCAATACGCCCTGGCTGAAGGCCGCAGCATGGTGCTGCAGAACCAGCTCGGCTGATTTTTCCCCACCACCGACCAAGGAGAACCGTGGCCAAAGAAGACCTGATTGAAATGCAAGGGAAAGTCGACGAAGTCCTTCCCGACGCCCGTTACCGCGTGGTGCTTGAAAACGGCCACCAGCTCATCGCCTACACCGGCGGCAAGATGCGCAAGCACCGCATCAAGGTTCTTGCCGGCGACCGTGTGACGCTCGAAATGTCGCCCTACGACCTCAACAAGGGGCGCATCACTTTCCGCCATATCGAGAACCGCACCAGCGGCGGCGCGGCACCCTTCCGCCGCCGCTGAGCCGGTGGCCGCGGGGGCCGCAGGCGCTCAGCCCAGCACCAGTGCGGCGGCCTCGGCGGCTGCCACGCGGCCTTCATCGGTGGGGACGACCCACACTTCCACGGTGCTGTCGCGTGCGTGGATGGCCTGCGCATGGCGGCCGTGCACCGCCTGCGCATTCAGCGCGGCATCCACGCGCACGCCCAGATAGGCCAGGCGCTCGGCCACCTGGGCGCGCAGCAGGCTGTCGTTTTCACCGATGCCGCCGCTGAAGGCCAGCACATCCAGGCCGCCGATGCAGGCACTCAACTCGCCCGCCCCGCGCACCACGCGGCGCGTGAACAGGTCGATGGCGAACTGCGCCGCGGGCGCCGGGCTGGCGCGCAGGGTGCGCATGTCCGCCGCAATGCCCGAGACGCCCAGCAGCCCGCTCTGGCGGTACAGCAGGGCCTGGATGCGGTCATGGTCCCAGCCCTGCTCCAGCAGGTAGAGCAGCACGCCGGGGTCGATGGCGCCGCAGCGCGTGCCCATCACCAGCCCGTCCAGCGCCGAGAACCCCATGGTCGTCGCCTGGCTGCGCCCGTCCAGCGCGGCGCACAGGCTGGCGCCGTTGCCCAGGTGGGCCATGAGCGTGCGGCCGCGCGCGCGCGCGCTGCGCGCCAGCAGCGTAGCCATGATGAACTGGTACGACAGGCCATGGAAGCCGTAGCGCCGCACGCCCTGCGCCGTGAGCGCCTGGGGCAGGGCGTATTGCGCCTCCGCGGGCGCGATGGTCGCGTGAAAGGCGGTGTCGAAGCAGGCCACCTGCGGCAGGTCGGGAAACGACGCCATGAAGGCGCGTATGCCCGCCAGGTTGTGCGGCTGGTGGAGCGGCGCCAGGCTGTTGAGCCGCTCCAGTTGCTCCAGCACGGTGGCGTCCACGCGCACGCTGGCGTGGTAGCGCTGGCCGCCGTGCACTACCCGGTGGGCCACGGCGCGCAGCCGCGGCAGGGTGGGCAGCCCGTCCAGCAGCGCGTGCAGGGCCTGCAGCGCGCGGTCGAACGGCGTGCCCGGGTCGTCGGTCAGCGCGCGCGTGTGGCGCTGGCCTTGCCAGGTCCAGGCCATGGAGGGGACGCCCCCCGGCTCCAGGCCCTGGATGCTGCCCGTGAGGTCGGGGTCGTGCACGGTGGCACCCTGCAGCGGGTGCACGGCGAACTTGAGCGTGGACGAGCCCGCGTTGACGGCAAGAATGGCCATGGCGGCTTCCCTCAGGCGCTGGCGCCGGCGGCGGGCGCGGCCTTGCGCGCGTGCTGGGCCACCAGGCGGGCGAGCAGGGCCGAGGCCACGCGCGCCTGCGGGCCGTCGGCGCGGCTGGTGAGCGCGATGGGCACGCGCGCGCCCAGCACGATGCCCGAGCCCGAGGCCCCGGCCAGGTATTCGAGCTGCTTGGCCAGCATATTGCCGCTCTCCAGGTCGGGCACGGCCAGGATGTCGGCCTGGCCCGCCACCGGCGAGCTGATGTCCTTGATCTGCGCCGCCTGCAGGGAGATGGCGTTGTCGAATGCGAGCGGCCCGTCGAGCACGCCGCCGCAGATCTGCTGGCGGTCGGCCATCTTGCACAGGGCCGCGGCGTCCAGCGTGGAGGGGATGCTGGGGTTGACGGTCTCCACCGCCGAGAGAATGGCCACGCGCGGCTGCTGCACGCCCAGGATGCGTGCAAAGTCGATGGCGTTGCGGATGATGTCGGCCTTTTCCGCCAGGCTGGGGCGGATGTTGAGCGCCGCATCGGTGATGAGCAGCGGCTTGGAGTAGAGCGGCACGTCGAAGCGGAACACGTGCGACATGCGCCGCCCGGTGCGCAGCGTGGGCTGCGCGAGCACGGCCTGCATGAGTTCGTCGGTGTGCAGGCTGCCCTTCATGAGCATCTCCACCTGGCCCAGGGCGGCGAGCTCGGCGGCTTTGGCGGCGGCGGCGTGGCTGTGCTCCACGGGCACGATCTCGGCGCCGTGCAGGTCGATGCCGGCCTGCCCGGCCAGCGCACGCAGGCGCGCCTCGGGGCCGACCAGCACGGGGACGATCAGCCCATGGTGTGCCGCATCCATGGCGCCGCGCAGCGACTCGGCATCGCAGGGGTGGACCACGGCGCAGCGGGCAGGCGCCAGGCCCTGCCCGAGGGCGAGCAGCTCGCGCAGGCGCGCCTGAGGGTCGAAGAGCTGGATCTGCGGCATGTGCGGCCGCGGCAGGCGCACTTTCTTGGTGGGCGCCAGCACCCGGGCCAGCCCGTGCAGCACGGTCTCGCCCTTCTGGTTGACGGCCTGGCAGTCGAGTTCGACCTGCTTGCGTTCGGCCAGCTTGCGCACCACCGTGGCCGTCACGGTCAGCGTGTCGCCCACGCGCACCGGGCGCGTGAAGTGCAGGTCCTGCGAGACGTAGATGGTGCCCGGCCCGGGGAACTGCGTGCCCAGCAGCGCCGAGATCAGCGCGCCGCCCCACATGCCGTGGGCGATGACGCCGTGGAACAGTGTGTCGTTGGCAAAGTCGCTGCTCAGGTGCGCGGGGTTGGTGTCGCCCGAGACGGCGGCAAAGGCCTGGATGTCCGCCATGCTCAGCGTGCGCAGCAGGCGCGCGCTCTGGCCCTCGTGCAGTTCGTCGTAGGTGATGTTCTCCAGCCAGTCAGCAGCAGGTGTCATGTCGCGCGCCATCCTCGTCGGTCAAGATGAAAGACCCTGGAAGGTAGCACGTCTGCGCATGCCCGCGCGCGTGGCGGCTCAGGGTATTCCTCGCCCCGGGGTTGCGGGAGCCGCCCCTAGAATATGCTGCACTGCAAAACACCCGCCGCCCGACCCGAGGAGCCCCGTCCGTGCCAGATTCCCACACCGCCGCCGCTGACCAGCCGTCCCAGCGCGTGATCAAGAAGTACCCGAACCGGCGCCTCTACGACACCCAGACCTCCACCTACATCACGCTGGCCGAGGTCAAGCAACTGGTGATGGCGAGCGAGAACCTGGTCGTGCGCGATGCCAAGACGGGCGAGGACATCACGCGCAGCATCCTGCTGCAGATCATCCTGGAGGAAGAGGCCGGCGGCGCGCCCATGTTCACCGAGGCGGTGCTGGCCAACATCATCCGCTTCTATGGCCATGCCATGCAGGGCTTCATGGGCAGCTATCTGGAGAAGAACGTCCAGATGTTCACCGACATGCAGGCGCGCCTGGCCGAGCAGGCCCAGGGCATGACGCCCGAGATGTGGAAACAGTTCATGGGAGCGCAGTCGCCCCTGGCGGCGGGCCTGATGGGCGGCTACGCCGAGCAGTCGCGCGCCCTGTTCACGCAGATGCAGGAGCAGATGCAGAAGCAGGCCGAACAAATGCTCGGCGCCTTCGGCCTCAAGCGCTGAACGCCAGAACGGGGACAATACGGGGATGAGCGACGCACTCTCCCCCAACCCCACCCCCAAGATCGGTTTCGTCAGCCTGGGCTGCCCCAAGAACCTGACCGACTCCGAACTCATCCTCACGCAACTGAGCGCCGAGGGCTACCAGACCGCCAAGACCTTCGAGGGCGCGGACCTGGTCATCGTCAACACCTGTGGCTTCATCGACGACGCCGTCAAGGAAAGCCTGGACACCATCGGCGAGGCCCTGGCCGAGAACGGCAAGGTCATCGTCACCGGCTGTCTGGGCGCGCGCTCGGACCGGGACGGCGGCAACTACGTGCAGCAGGTGCACCCCAGCGTGCTCGCCGTGACCGGCCCGCAGGCCACGCAGGACGTGATGGACGCCGTGCACCGCCACCTGCCCAAGCCGCACGACCCCTTCATCGACCTGGTGCCCGGCGCCTTCGGCGAGGCGGGCATCAAGCTCACGCCGCGCCACTACGCCTACCTCAAGATCAGCGAGGGCTGCAACCACCGCTGCACCTTCTGCATCATCCCCTCGATGCGCGGCGACCTGGTCTCGCGCCCCATTGGTGACGTGCTGAACGAGGCGCGGGCGCTGTTTGCGGGCGGGGTGAAGGAGCTGCTCGTCATCAGCCAGGACACCTCGGCCTATGGCGTGGATGTGAAATACCGCACCGGCTTCTGGGACGGCAAGCCCGTCAAGACGCGCACGCTGGAGCTGGTGCAACAGCTCGGCGAACTGGCCGCGCCCTACGGCGCCTGGGTGCGCCTGCACTATGTCTACCCCTACCCCAGCGTGGACGAGATCATTCCCCTCATGGCCCAGGGCCTGGTGCTGCCCTACCTGGACGTGCCCTTCCAGCACAGCCACCCGGACGTGCTGCGCCGCATGAAGCGCCCGGCCAGCGGCGAGAAGAACCTCGAGCGCATCCAGCGCTGGCGCGAGGTGTGCCCTGAATTGGTGATCCGCAGTACCTTCATCGCCGGTTTCCCGGGCGAGACGGAAGAGGAATTCCAGCACCTGCTTGACTTTGTGCGCGAGGCGCAGATCGACCGCGCCGGCTGCTTTGCCTACAGCGACGTGACCGGTGCTGCGGCCAACCAGCTGCCCGGCATGCTGCCGCTGCAGGAGCGCGAGGAGCGCCGCGCGCGCTTCATGGCCGTGGCCGAGGAGGTGTCGGCCGCCAAGCTGCAAGAGCGTGTGGGCGCCACCATGCAAATCCTGGTGGACCGCGCCCCCGCCCAGGGCCGCAAGGGCGCCGTCGGGCGCAGCTATGCCGATGCGCCCGAGATCGACGGCGTGGTGCACCTGCTGCCCCCGGCCAAGGCCAGCAAGACCATCAAGGTTGGCGACTTCATCGATGCCGAGATCGTCGCCGCCCAAGGCCACGACCTCATCGCGCAGCCCTGTTGAATGCTACTGATTTGATAGCTGCTGGCGCTTGCCTGGCAAGCGCTGCAGGCCAAATTGCTTTCAATTGACGTCCGGCGGTCCGCCGCCGCACGCGCCCAGCAAAAAGGCTTCCCGCAGGAAGCCTTTTTGCTGCCGGGGCCGTGCAGGCTCAGACGCGCTTGCGGTACTCGCCCGTGCGCGTGTCGATTTCGATCTTGTCGCCCTGGTCCACGAACAGGGGCACGGGCACTTCGAAGCCGGTGGCGATCTTGGCGGGCTTCATCACCTTGCCGGAGGTGTCGCCCTTGACGGCAGGTTCCGTCCAGGTGATTTCACGCTCCACGCTGGTGGGCAGTTCGACCGAGATGGCCTTGCCTTCGTAGAACACCACTTCGGCGGCCATGCCGTCTTCCAGGTAGTTGAGCGCGTCGCCCATATTGGTGGCCTCGACCTCGTACTGGTTGTACTCCTGGTCCATCCACACGTACATGGGGTCGGCGAAGTAGGAGTAGTTGCACTCCTTCTTGTCCAGGATGATCTGGTCCATCTTGTCGTCGGCCTTGAACACCACTTCGGTGCCGAAGTTGCCGATCAGGCTCTTGAGCTTCATGCGCACGGTGGCGGCGTTGCGGCCACCGCGCGAGTATTCGGTCTTGAGCACGACCATGGGGTCTTTGCCGTGCATGATGACGTTGCCGGCGCGGATTTCTTGAGCGATTTTCATAGGAAGTTCCCGGGGAGTTGGGCCGCTCGATACGCAGGCCCGCAGCCCGAAGGCTTGTTGTGCCGGCGCATGTTCCGCGGCGGGAGGGCGCTCCGGGGGGACGCCCCGCAGCGATGCAGGGGGGCCAGTGAGCGCAAAGCCCAGCATTTTACTCTGTTTTCTGGCGCACGAAATTCAGGAGCTGTGTCACCAGGTCCGGCTGCGCCAGCAGGCGCGTGCGCGCGGCCCGCACGCAGGCCCCCCATTCGGCCAGCAGGCCGGCGTCGAGCTGCGGCAGCGCGGCCTGCTCCAGCCCGTTCCAGACGGCGTGAAACTGGCGCAGCGCGGCGGGCGCCTGCAGCCAGTCCAGAAAGGCGTGCAGCTTGCCGTGGTGCGCGTCGTCGTGCTGCGGGTAGATCTGCCAGACCAGCGGCTGTCCGGCCCACAGCGCACGCACGAGCGAATCCTCCCCGCGCACGAAATTCAGGTCGCAGGCCCAGAGCATTTCGTCGAAAGCGTCCTGCGGTTGGTAGGAGAGGTATGAAATCGATAGCTGCTTGCGCTTGTCCCATGCGCCCTGCAGGGTATTTTGGCTTTGATCGGCCTGCAGGGCGGCGCGCGTGGCGGCTGCGGCGCGCCCCGGCGTCACCAGCCAGTGCGTGGGCTGGGTGCGGCACTGTGCGAGCAGCGCCGGCAGCGCCGGGGGCTCGTAGCAGAACAGCGAGAACCAGCGCGCCTGCGCGCCCTGGTCCGGGGCGGCGCCGTGGCGCTGGCGCCAGGCGGCGCGATCGAAACGGGCCTGGCGCTGCAGCAGGCCGTGCTCGCGCAGCAGGCCGCCCGTGGCGGGGGTGAAGCCGGGGTAGAAGAAGCATTTGGCATCACCGGCCGCACCGCTGCCGTGGGCGGGTGAGGGCAGGCCGTGGCAGCGCTCCACATAGCCCTCGGCGCTGAGGTATTCGAGATTGATCCAGACGTATTTTTGCCCTGTGGCGCTCGCGTGCTGCGCGCATTGCGCTATGAAATCAGGAGCTGGGTCGCAGCCGAAGGCCTCCACCAGCACCTCGGTGGGCGGCTCGTGCGCCGCGCGCAGGCCGCCGAAGGCGCGCACCTGCACGCCCGGGCAGCCCTGCGGCGCCAGCCAGGCCAGGGCCGAGGCGTCGTCCGTCCACAGGCGCACCTGCTGCCCGCGCCGGGCCAGCTCGGCGGCCAGGCGCCAGCACACGCCGATGTCGCCGAAGTTGTCGATCACACGGCACACGATGTCCCACTGGCGTGCTGCAGCGGGGGGCGATGCGGGAGGAGCGGACAGGGTCATGGGCGGCCATTGTCCCCGCAGCCGCTCGGCGTGCGCACAATAGCGCCATGAACCAGGCCCATTCCGACGAACTGCTCGCGCAGGTGGCGGCCCTGCCCGCGCTGCCCGGCGTGTACCGCTACTTCGATGCGGCCGGCGTCCTGCTCTACGTGGGCAAGGCGCGCAACCTGAAAAAGCGCGTGTCCAGCTATTTCACGCGCCAGCATGGCGGCACGCGCATCGGCCACATGGTGGGCAAGATTGCGCGGCTGGAGACCACCGTGGTGCGCTCCGAGGCCGAGGCGCTGCTGCTGGAGAACAACCTCATCAAGTCGCAGCAGCCCAAGTACAACATCCTGTTTCGCGACGACAAGAGCTACCCCTTCCTGAAGATCACCGGCGTCGCCGCCAAGGACGGCCAGGGCGACGCACCGGGCCAGCGCTTTGCGCGCATCGCCTACTACCGTGGCAGCATCGACAAGCGCCACCGCTACTTCGGTCCCTACCCGAGCGCGTGGGCGGTGAAGGAGACCATTCTGCTGCTGCAAAAGGTGTTCCGCCTGCGCACCTGCGAGGACACGGTGTTCGCCCACCGCACGCGGCCCTGCCTGCTCTACCAGATCAAGCGCTGCACCGCGCCCTGCGTGGGCTACATCTCCCCAGAGGCCTATGCCCAGGACGTGGCGCACGCCGAGGCGCTCCTGCGCGGCGAGACGCAGGCGCTCTTGCAGGAGCTGGAGGCGCGCATGATGGCGCACGCCGAGCGGCTGGAGTACGAGCAGGCGGCCGAGCTGCGCAACCAGATCCAGGCCCTGGCGCGCGTGCTGCACCAGCAAAGCGTGGAGACCGCGTCCGACCAGGATGTGGACATCCTCGCCGTGCGCGTGCAGGGTGGGCGCGCCTGCGTGAACCTGGCCATGGTGCGCGGCGGGCGCCACCTGGGCGACCGCGCGTACTTCCCCGTCCAGGTGGACGATGCCGTGGGCGTCTACGCAGCCGAGGAGGGCGCCGAAAGCGCCGAGGGCGGCGGCGGTGCGGAGCCCTCGGCCGAGCAGCAGGTGCTCGCGGCCTTTCTGGCGCAGCACTACCTCAACGTGCCCGTGCCGGGCGTGCTGGTGACCAGCGAGCCGGTGGACGCGGCCCTGCTGGCGGCGCTGTCGGAGCAGGCCGGCGTGCGCGTGACGGCGGTGCACCAGCCGCGCGGGCAGCGGCGCACCTGGCTGGAGATGGCGCAGCAGAATGCCGCCCTGCAATTGACACGCCTGCTGGCCGAGGAAGGCTCGCAGCAGGCGCGCACGCGCCAACTGGCCGAGGCGCTGGACCTGCCGACCGAGGATCTGGACAGCCTCACCATCGAGTGTTTCGACATCTCGCACACCGCGGGTGAGGCCACGCAGGCCTCCTGCGTGGTGTTCCGCCAGCACCGGATGCAAAGCAGCGAATACCGCCGCTACCGCATCGAGGGCATCACCGGGGGCGACGACTACGCCGCCATGCGCCAGGTGCTTGAGCGCCGCTACCGCCCCGTGGCCGAGGCGCAGCGCGAGGCGGGCGGCGCCGAGCCCGGCTCCCCCAGGGCCCGCCTGCCCGATCTCGTGCTCATCGACGGCGGCAAGGGCCAGGTGGCCGTGGCGCGCGCGGTGTTTGCCGAGTTGGGGCTGGATCTCGCGCGCATCGTCGGCGTGGAGAAGGGCGAGGGGCGCAAGGTCGGGCTCGAGGAGCTGGTGTTTGCCGACGGGCGCGGGAAGGTCTACCTGGGCCGCGACTCCGCGGCGCTCATGCTCGTGGCGCAGATCCGCGACGAGGCGCACCGCTTTGCCATCACCGGCATGCGCGCGGCGCGCGCCAAGGTGCGCGTGGGCGCCAGCCGCCTGGAGGACATCCCCGGCATCGGCCCGAAAAAGCGTGCCCGCCTGCTGCAGCGCTTCGGCGGCGTGCGCGGTGTGCAGGACGCCAGCGTCCAGGATCTGGCCAGCGTGGAGGGCATCTCGCGCGAGCTGGCCGAGGAAATCTACCGCGCGCTGCGCTGAGACCCCGGTGCGGCGCGGCGGCGTGCTCCGTGCCATGACACAATCGCGGCCATGTTCTGGACCATTCCCACCCTCATGACGTGGACGCGCATCGTCGCGATACCCTTGATCGTGGGGGTGTTCTACGCGCCCCTGGACGGGGCCACGCGCAACCTGGTGGCCACCGTCATGTTCGTGGTGTTCGCGGCCACCGACTGGCTGGACGGCTACCTCGCGCGCAAGCTCAACCAGACGTCCTCGTTCGGCGCCTTCCTTGATCCGGTGGCCGACAAATTCCTCGTCTGCGCTTCGCTGCTCGTGCTGGTGCACCTGCAGCGCGCCGATGTGTTCGTCGCCCTCATCATCATCGGCCGCGAAATCGCCATCTCCGCGTTGCGCGAATGGATGGCGCAGATCGGCGCGAGCAAGAGCGTGGCCGTGCACATGCTCGGCAAGGTCAAGACCACCGTGCAGATGCTGGCCATCCCCTTCCTGCTCTACGACGGGCGGCTCCTGGACGTGATCGACACCGGCGTGTGGGGCACCTGGCTGATCTGGCTCGCTGCCGTGCTCACCGTCTGGTCCATGGTGTACTACCTGCAAAAGGCGCTGCCCGAGATCCGGGCGCGGGTGTCCAAGTAATGTTTCGGGGCCACACAGGCGCGGGGCTGTCAATCCGTACTGTTGCCAAGCGTTTGTACCATGCCAAAAAAGCACGGTTTCCCGGCCTGCATGGATGCAATTCCGTCTAGAATCGATTCCATCGTTGTGACTATGCTTCGTGTTGTATTGACACGCCGGGGGCCCATGGCTCTAATCGCCGCTGGCAGTGCCAAGTGCATGGGGCCAGCCTGTCACCCCTGACCGGCGCTGTGCGTCGTGCACCCACAACCGAGAGACAATCCACACCTACATACGAGAGGCCTCCTGTGAACAAAACCGAATTGATCGAGCACATTGCTAACAATGCAGACATCTCCAAGGCTGCAGCCGCGCGGGCACTGGAGTCCACCATTGAGGCGGTCAAGAAGACCTTGAAGAAAGGCGGCACGGTGTCGCTCGTCGGTTTCGGTACTTTCGCTGTGGGCAAGCGTGCGGCACGCACGGGCCGCAACCCCCGCACGGGCGCGGCGATCAAGATCAAGGCGGCCAAGGTGCCCAAGTTCCGTCCCGGCAAGGCGCTCAAGGACGCCATCAACTGACATCGGATTTACCGTGGGTGCTTAGCTCAGTCGGTAGAGCGGCGCCCTTACAAGGCGTAGGTCGGCGGTTCGACCCCGTCAGCACCCACCACACCAATCCAATGCATCCAAGGGCCTAGAGAAATCTAGGCCCTTTTCTTTTCAGGGCCATGGGAATGCCTCCCCGCCCTGTCGTGCCTTGCGGAGGCACAGCGGGCGTCAACATGGCTCGGATCCGGGTTTTCGGCCCGGCTTGCGGACCGGCGCCAGGCAGGCAATCGCGTGGTCGGCAAAGGCCTGGGCGATCTGCTCGCCGGCGAGCGGGCCGTCTTCAGTGAACCAGCGGTTGATGTTGTTGATGGCGCCCATGAAGAAAAACACCGCGAGCTTGGGGTCGCAGGGGGCGATCTGGCCCTCGTCCATGGCCTGTTGCACCAGGGCCCGCAGCTCGCTGTCGAGCACGCGGCGGCGCCGTTGGATCGCTTCGGTGTGCTCGGGTGTCATCGAGTAGTACTCGGTCAGCACGACGCAGGTCCCGAGTTCGCTGGTCATCTTGCGGATGTACAGCGCCACGAATTCGCGCAGCCGTGCCAGGGGCGCCGTGGCCGTTTGCTGCGCCTGGGCCATGGCCTCCTCGGCCATGGCCACGGCCATGCGGTGGCATTCGAACAGGATCTCGTGCTTGTTCTCCACATAGCGGTACAGCGCCGGCTTGGTGACCGACAGCGCCTGGGCGATGTCATCGAGCGTGGTGTTGTGAAAGCCCTTGGTCCCAAACACCCGGCCGGCCGCCATGATCAGGGCGCGCTTGCGCACCTCGCGTGCGTCGGGCACTTCGGCAAGGGCATTGTTCCAGCGGGCGGGTTTGTTCTTCACTTGGAGGCGGGTGGTTGGATGGGGAAGGCGCCGGCCATGTCGCCGACGTGTCAATGGTGCGGTTGACACTGTGCATTGTCGCTCATACGATTCACCGCAAGTTACCAAAGAGTAACTTATAGTTTATCATCGGTAAACACCCGCCCGGTGCGGGTCACCACAGGAGACGAATCCATGAGCATTTTTCGTGCAACCAGCATAGCCGCCGTCTTGGCCTGCGCCGCATGGGCCGCTGCGGCGCAGTCGGCGCCGCCCATCCGCATCGCCCACATCGACACGTTCTCGGGCCCGACGGCCTCGACGGGGGCCACCGTTGCCAAGACCATGCTGTACGCAGCGCACCTGATCAACGAGCGCGGTGGCGTGCTGGGCCGCAAGCTCGAAGTGGTGCAGATGGACAATGCCGGCGATTCCAACAAGGCCGTGGCCATGTTGACCAGCACCATCGACCAGAAGATCAACTTCATGGTGCAGGCGGGCAATTCGGGCATTGCCGGCTCCTTGCTCACGGCCGTGGAAAAGCACAACCAGCGCAACCCCAATGCGCGCGTGCTGTTCCTGAACTACGGCTCGGCGCTGCCCGACCTCACCGAGTCCAAGTGCAGCTTCTGGTTCTTCCGCTTCGAGGCGCACCAGAAGATGAAGATGCACGCCGTGGCCGAGTACGTGGCCAAGAACCCCGATATCAAGAAGATCTACCTGATCAACCAGGACTACAGCTTTGGTCACGAGGTCAGCGCCGATGCCAAGGCGATCATCGGCAAGGCACGGCCTGACATCCAGTTCGTGGGCGATGACTTCCACCCGTTCGGCAAGATCAAGGATTTCTCGCCGTACGTGCTCAAGATCAAGCAGTCGGGCGCCGATACGGTGCTCACCGGCAACTGGGGCAACGACCTGGCGCTGCTGGTGCGTGCCAGCAAGGAGTCGGGCCTGAGCACCAAATACATCACGTACTACGGAGGCCTGTTCGGCGTGCCCACATCCATAGGCACGGCCGGTGAGAACACGGTGTTCCAGATCTCGTCCTGGCATCCGAATGCACCAGTCGAGGACAAGACCCCGGAGCTGGAGAAGTACCAGCGCGACTTCAAGGCCAAGTTTGGCGAGGACCTGTACTACACCTCGATCCTGGTGCAGATGGACATGCTGGCCAAGGCCATCGAGAAGACCGGTAACGCCGAAGACCTGGTCAAGATCGCCAAGGCGCTGGAGGGCATGGAGTACGACTCGCCGTTTGGCCGCATCCAGATGCGCGCCCAGGACCACCAGGCCAGCCATCCGATCTACATCAACCAGCTGGTCAAGGGCGTGAAGTACGACGCCGAGGGTCTGGGCATGGGCTGGAAGACCGTGGCCAAGGTGCCGGGCGACAAGACCGTGCTGCCCACCGCCTGCAAGATGGAGCGCCCGCTCTGATGCGCCAGCCCCACGCAGATCGCATGCCGGGAGATCGGTCATGAACGTGCACGACAGAGTGGCCGTGGTCACGGGCGGTGCCTCGGGCCTGGGCTATGCCAGCGCGGCGGCCCTGGCGGCCGCGGGCGCGCGCGTGGTCATCCTGGACCGCGATGCCCAGGCCGTGGCCGCGGCAGCGCGGTCGCTGGGGCACGGGGTGCAGGGCCACCAGGCCGACGTCACGCAGGACGCGGCCGTGGAGCAGCTCTTTGCGCAACTGCACGACACCGTGGGAGCGGTGTCGGTGCTGGTCAACTGCGCGGGCATCGCCGAGCCCGGCAACGTAGTGCGGCAAGGCCGGGCCATGCCGCTGGCCGCGTTCGAGCATGTCGTCGCCGTGAACCTGCTGGGCACCATCAACTGCATCCGTTGCGCGGTGCCCCAGATGATCAACGCGCGCAGCGACGCCGGCCTGCCGGCCGGCACCGAGGCGGGCGTGATCATCAACACCGCCTCGATTGCGGCCTTCGATGGCCAGATGGGCCAGGCCGCGTATGCCGCCTCCAAGGGCGGCGCGGCGGGCATGGTGCTGCCGCTGGCCCGCGAGCTGGGCAACTACGGCATCCGCGTTCTGGGCATTGCGCCGGGCGTGTTCGAGACGCCCATGACGCTGGGCCTGCCGCAGCGCTCGCGCGAGGTGGTGTTTGCCGCTGTGCCGCCGTTTCCGCAGCGCCCCGGCCAGCCGCAGGAGTTTGCCCAACTGGTGTTGTCCATGGTCGCCAATCCCATGCTCAATGGCGAGGTGGTGCGCCTGGACGGGGGCCTGCGCATGCCGGCCCGCGTCTGATGCCCTCCCGCAAGAAAGAAGGACGCATATGAAATTGCAGGGAACCGTGGCCGTGGTGACCGGTGCCGCATCGGGACTGGGCCGCGCCTGTGTCGACATGCTGCTGGCCGAAGGGTGCAGCGTGGCGGCCATCGACCTGGCACCCGCCGAGGCCGAGGTCCGGAGCGGGGCGCCGCGCCTGCTGCGGCTGGCGGGCGATGTGAGCGACGCCGGCGACATGGAGCGCGCGTTTGCCACCATCGAGCGCGAGCTGGGCACGCCAGGCATCCTGATCAACTGTGCCGGCGTGCTGGGCCCGGCGCGCGTGTTCCGCATCGACAAGGCCACCGGGCGCGCCGTGCCCCGGCCCATGGAGCTGTTTCGCCGCGTGATCGACATCAACCTCGTGGGCACCTTCAACACCATCCGGTTGTTCGTCCAGGCATTGGCCCAGGCGGGCCCGGTGCGTGACGGCGAAGACCGCGGGGTCATCATCAACACGGCTTCGGTGGCGGCCTATGAGGCCCTGTCCGCCCAGACCGCCTACGGTGCCTCCAAGGCCGGCGTGGCCAGCATGACCTTGCCGCTGGCGCGTGAGCTGGCGTACTACGGCATCCGGGCCATGGCGCTGGCGCCGGGCACGTTCGAGACCGGCATGTACGAGGTCGTTCCCGACCATACGCGCCGCACGCTGATCGACGACGTGCCTTTCCCGTGCCGACCGGGCCGTCCGGCCGAGTTTGCCCACATGGCCAAGGCCGTGATCGAAAACCAGATGATGAACGGATCGGTCGTGCGCATCGACGGCGCCGTGCGCATGCGCGAGCCGCAAGCCCGCGGCACCGAGCCGACGCGGTGACGCCGTGCCCTGACCAACCCTCCCTGATTTGCTTCCCCGCCATGTCCGAGACCCCCAGTACCGACGAACACGCCTTGCGTACCGAGGCGCTGTACCAGGACCGCCTGGTGCCGTGCTATGCCCACCGTCCAGACCACCTGGATGCCATGTTCCGCGCTTCGGCGCAGCGCCGGCCGCAGGCGCTGGCGATCGAGGAGGGCGAGCGGTCGTTGACCTATGCGCAGCTCGATCTGGCGGTCGGCCGCCTGTCTGCAGGCTGGGCCGCGCGCGGCATCGGCAGCGGTGACCGCGTCGCGCTGTTTCTGGGCAACCGCATCGAATTCGTGCTGGTGCTGCTGTCGCTGTGGCGGCTGGGCGCCATCGCCGTGCCGATCGGCATCCGGCAAAGTGCCCCCGAGCTGGAATACATGCTGGGGCAATGCGGCGCGTGCGCCCTGGTGTTCGAGGGCACGCTGGCCGACCGCTTGCCCCGGCCCGACGCCATCCCGGGGGTGCGCCTGCTGGTGCATTGCCTGGACGCCGACGAAAGCCCCGAAGTGCTGCAGGCGGCCGACCTCCCCAGCGTCTTGCTGACGGATGTCTCCTGCGATCCGCCAATCCTCGCCAGCCCGGACGGCCTGAGCGACCAGGCACCGGCCTGCATCATGTACACCTCGGGCACCACCGGGCACCCCAAGGGCGCGGTGTTGTCGCACCTGGGGTTCTTCCACACCGCGCGGCACTATGTGCACCGCTTCGGCTACCGTCCCGATGACCGCTTGCTGCTGGTCATTCCGGGCAGCCATATCTCCGGCCTGTTGGCCGTGGTGGTGGTGTCGCTGCAGGTTGGCGGCTGCCTGGTCTGCCTGCGGCAGTTTCATGCGCCGGCCGTGCTGCAGACCATGCAGGCACGCCGCATCACCGCCACCGTGATGGTGCCTGCGATGTACAACCTGTGCCTGCTGCAGCCCGAGATCGCCACCTACGATCTGTCGGCCTGGCGCATCGGGCATTTTGGCGGTGCAGCCATGCCCGAGGTCACCATCGAGCGCCTGGCGCAGGTGCTGCCCACGCTGCAGTTGTACAACGGCTTTGGCGCCACCGAGACCACCTCCGCCGTCACCTTGACCGAGCGGGGCGATGCCGCCCGCTATCCCGATTCGGTGGGCACGCTGCTGCCGTGCATCGACATCCGCGTGCTGGACCCCGAGGGCCGCGAGGTGCTGCCGGGTGAGCCCGGCGAGCTGTGGATCCGCAGCCCTGGCAACGCCATCGGCTACTGGAACAACCCCGAGGCCACCCGGGCCACGTTTGTGGCGGGCTACTGGCGCTCGGGCGACATAGGCAGCGTGGATGCGGCGGGCTACCTGCGCGTCTTTGACCGTATCAAGGACATGATCAACCGCGGCGGCTTCAAGATCTATTGCGTGGAGCTGGAGAACACCATCCAGCGCTGCGAAGGCGTGGTCGAGGCGGCCGCCGTGGCCAGCCCCTGCCCGGTGCTGGGCGAGCGCATTCATGTGTTCGTCCATGCCCGCGCTGCCATCGACCCCGAGAGCATTTGCCAGTTCTGCCGCAGCCAGCTTGCCGACTACAAGACCCCCGACTTCATCACCCTCAGTCCGACCCCGCTGCCGCGCAATCTCAACGGCAAGCTGGTCAAGGCGCCGCTGCGCGAGGCGGCACGCGCCGCGGCTTTGCAATCATCCGACCACTGACAAGGAGGGCCACCATGGGCCACGAAACCATCTACATCCTGGGAGGCGATCAGACAGACTTCGCCGCCAACGCATCCCGCCAGGGGCAGGGCTTGTTCGAGCTGCTGCAAGACGCCGTGCAGGGCGCCCTGTACAACGCAGGCGTCGAGGCCCAGGAGGTACAGGCGGGCCATATTGGCAACTTCGTCGGTGAATTGTTCACGGGGCAGGGCCAGTTGGGCGGCATGTTCGCGGCCATTGACCCGGCGTTTCATGGCATGCCCGCGGGCCGGCATGAGGCGGCCTGCGCGTCGGGCAGCATTGCCGCCCTGGCGGCCACCGCCGAGATCCAGGCGCAGCGCTATGACTGCGTACTGGTGGCCGGCGTGGAACTGGAGCGCAACGTGCCCGGAGCCGTGGCAGCGCGGCACCTGGGCGCTGCCACCTGGGTGGGCGAAGAGGCGCAGGACGTGCCCTATGCCTGGCCCCACATGTTTCACCGCGTCGGCCTGGAGTACGAGCGCCGCTACGGCCTGAAGTACGAGCACCTGGGCCGCATTGCCGAGATCAACCTCACCAACGCCCGGCGCAACCCCAAGGCACAAACGCGCGATTGGGTCTACGGGCCGCGCAGCTTCCTGGCCGATGACGAGGCCAACCCGGTGATCGACGGCATGATCCGACGCCAGGATTGCGGCCAGGTCACCGATGGTGCCGCCGCGGTCGTGCTGGCCTCCGAGCGCTTTGCGGCGCGCTGGGCGGCGCGCCACCAGAGGTCGCTGGACTCCATTCCCCGCATCGCGGGCTGGGGCCACCGCACCGCGCACCTCAAGCTCGATGTGAAGCTGCAGGCCAGCGCACAGGACCCCTATGTGTTTCCGCACGTGCGCGACACCATCCAGGACGCGTTCCGGCGTGCCGGCATCCGCGATGTGTTCGAGCTCGATGGCATCGAAACGCACGACTGTTTCACCACCACCGAGTACATGGCGATCGACCACTTCGGCATCACGCTGCCGGGCCAGAGCTGGCGTGCGATCGAAGACGGCACCATTGCCATGGGCGGGCGGCTGCCCATCAATGCCAGCGGGGGCTTGATCGGCCTGGGGCACCCGGTGGGCGCCACGGGCGTGCGCATGCTGCTCGATGCCGCGCGCCAGGTCACCGGCCAGGCGGGCGACTGCCAGATCGAAGGCGCCCGGCGCTGCGCCACGCTCAACATCGGTGGCAGCGCCACCACGGTGGTGAGCTTTGTGGTGGAGCGCTGAGCCCCTGGAGCACTGGCTGCCGGGTCAGTGCTCCGACCGCGCAGGCCGCAGGGAGTAGGCGGCATCAAAGCGCGCGTTCGCGCCTCACAGGGCGCAGACCGCGGCCCCAGCGGCAGAGCACCCCGGCCCGCAAAGACGGGCAAAAGAAAAACCCCGCTATCGTTTCGATAGCGGGGTTTTTTTATTTATCTGGGGTGGCTGATGGGACTCGAACCCACGACAACAGGAATCACAATCCTGGACTCTACCAACTGAGCTACAGCCACCGTACAGCCTTGTATTATAGCCTGAAATTTGTCGACATCAGCTTCCGCTGTCCAAAGTTGCTTCAACACCCGGACGCTGGACTTTGAATTGCACCTTGAAGCGCTTTTTGAGCGTTTCGTAGTACGCCAGGCCTTCTGCGTTGGCCCACCACTGGGTGTACTGCTGCTGCATTTGCGCCAGCAGCGATGGGTCGATGTTCTCGCGCGGCTTGATGCCGATCACCTTGACCACTGCGTAGCCCACCGGCCCCAGGTCCACGCCCAGCCACTGGGGCAGGGCATCGGGCTTGGCGGACATCACTGCATCGACGATGGCGCGCGACTGGCCTTGGGATTGGTCGCGCGACAGGACCATGGCCGCCGGCAGACCCGTGGCCAGCTCGGGCTTGTCGGCCCAGGCCGTGCGTTTGGCCTCGCCTTCCTTGCGTGCCAACTCGGCGGCCTTGTCGGCGATGAAGTTTTGGCGCACCTGGTCCTTGACCTCCTCGTAGGCCAGGGTGCGCGCTGCCTGGTGCTCGGTGACGCGGCCTGCCGCCATCTGGTTGGCGCCCAGTTCGACGGCTTCGGTATTGCGCTTGCTCTCCAGGGTCTCGCTGGCAAACAGGGCCTGCAGAAACTTGGGGTTGGCCAGCACGCCTTGGCTGCCGGGGGCCGGGGTGCGGGTGACGGCCTTGGCAGTCCGGACCGTGAGCTTGAGCTTGTCCGCCACGGGCTGCAGGCTGTCGGACTGCTCGTAGACCGTGTTGGCAAAGGTTTCGGCCATTTCAGCGTATTTGCGCTGGGCCTGCTGCTGCTTGAGCTCGGCCTCAAGTTGGGGGCGCAGCTCCTCGAAGCTGGGCTGGCGCGGCGTCTTGACGTCGGTGAGCTGGATGATGTGGTAGCCGAAGTCGGACTCCACCACGTCGCTGATGGCCCCCTTGGCCAGTGCGAAGGCGGCGTCCTCGAAAGGCTTGACCATGGCGCCGCGGGCGAAGAAGCCGAGGTCGCCGCCGTTGGGCGCCGAACCGGGGTCCTGCGAGTTCTTTTTGGCCAGTGCGGCAAATTCTGCCGGGTTCTTGCGCAGTTGGGCGAGCAGCTCCTGCGCGCGCGCCTGGGCCTTTTCGCGCTCGGCCGCCGGGGCATCCTTGGCGGCGGCAATCAGGATGTGGCTGGCGCGGCGCTCTTCCTTGCCGGCGTAGCGGGACTGGTTTTCCTTGTAGTAGGTCCGCAGGTCGTCTTCGTTGAGGGTGATGGCGGCGCGCACGCTGTCGATGTCGAAGACCACGTATTCGACCGTCACCTGCTCGGGCTGCTGGTAGCGGGCGCTGTGCTCCTTGTACCAGGCCTGGAGCTCGTCCTCGGACGGGTGCACCTTGGCGGCCTGGTCTGCGGCCTTGAACAGCATGACCTGGACTTCGCGCTGCTGGAACATGGGACCGATGGCCGCCATGCCCTGGGACGAAGTGGCAAAGCTGCTGCCCAGCACGCCCCCGATAACCTGGTTGAGCGACAGGTCCCGGCGCATGCTGGCTTCAAAGCCCTCCGGCGTCATGCCCTGTGTGGCGACCAGGGCGCGGTAGCCTTCGGCGTCCAGCGTGCCGTCGGGCTTGCGCAGCGCGGCAATCTGCGGGATCTCCTGCAGGCTGCGGGCCAGGCGGGCGTCGGTGGTCACCAGGTGCATCTTCTGGGCTGCGGCCTCCAGCACGCGGTCGCGCACGAGGCGCTCCAGTGTCGCGTAACGGGCCTGGGGCGTGTCGAAGAGCTTGGCGTCGGTGTTGGGTTGTTCGCGGCGCAGGCGGTCGGACTCCATGCGGTGCGCGTTGTCCCAGTCGGTCTGCGTGATGTCGTGGCCATCCACCCGTGCCACCACGGTGCTGCTGCCGGAAAAATAGCTCCTGTCGATACCGACAAGCACGAACGACGGGATGATCAGCAAGAACAGCAAGAACATCGCGATCTTGGTGTGCTTGCGGATGGATTCGAACATGGTCAACCCTTCTGCAACATAAAACAAAAGGCGAACTTGCGTTCGCCTTTGCATCCGTGGTGGGTGCTGGCGGGGCCAGGCCGCCGGCAAGTCAATCCCACCGCCACGCGCTCTCTCATGATGAGGCTGGGCGGATTCTACCGAAAGCGAGGCATCGCAAAGGCCCGCGCCGGCCGTTTCAGCGACCGACCGAGCCGAGCATGCGCTCACAATAGCGCGCGATCAGGTCGATCTCCAGGTTCACCTTCGATCCCGCACGCAGGTGCCCCAGCGCCGTGTTCTGCACCGTGTGCGGGATGAGATTGATGCTCACCTCGCAACCGCCTGCGGTGTCGGCGATGCGGTTGACCGTGAGGCTCACGCCATTGATGGTGATGGACCCCTTGGTCGCCAGGTAGCGCGCCAGAGCCCCTGGCGCCAGCACGCGCAGTTCCCAGCTCTCGCCCACCTGCGCAAAATGCGTCACGGCGCCAATCCCGTCCACATGGCCGGACACCAGGTGGCCTCCCAGGCGGTCGTTGGCGCGCAAGGCTTTCTCCAGGTTGATGGGGCCGGGGACATCGAGTCCCGTGGTCTTGCTCAGCGATTCTGCGGAAATATCGACGCTGAACTCCGGTTTGGCGGCGTCCAGCTGGGTGACCGTCATGCATGCACCATTGAGTGCAATGCTGTCGCCCAGGCCCACGTCGTCCAGATAGCCCGCCGGCGGCTGAATGACCAGGCGTTTGCCATGCGCCGCCGAACCGCCCAGATCGTGCACGGCGGTGATATGCCCCGTGCCGGTGATGATTCCAGTAAACATGGCTCCCATTGTGGCAGGCTTCAGAACCTGTCGCGCCCTTGCACGTGCGCCAGAATGCGCAAGTCCCGCCCCACGGGCTGCACCGCATCGAACTCCAGCGCCAGCCCATGAGATACCGCCGCCAAAGGCGGCCTGTCTGCCATGCCCCGGCCCGGGCCAAGCAGGGTAGGGGCCAGGTAGAGCAGCAGCTCGTCCACCAGGGCGGCATCGAGCAAGGCGCCATTGAGCGTATGCCCGGCTTCCACATGCAGCTCGTTCACGCCACGACGTGCCAGATCGCGCAGCATGGCAGGCAAATCCACCCGCCCCCCAGCGCCCGCCAGCAGCGCGACGGTGGCGCCGAGCGCCTCCAGCGCCAGCCTGCGCGCCGCAAATGCCGCGCTATCTTGAGCATCAAAAGGGCCGGTAGCGTATATCCAGCAAGCGCGACCAGCTACGAATATAGGAGCGTCCGGCGGTGTCCGCAAATGGCTGTCGAGCACCACCACATGCGGCTGGCGTGGAGTGGCCACGGCACGCACGTCCAGCCGGGGCCTGTCGGCCAGTACCGTACCGACGCCGGTCAGGATGGCGCAGGCGCGTGCGCGCCAGGCATGGCCATCGGCGCGCGCCTCGGGCGAGGTGATCCACTGGCTCGCCCCATTGTGCAGGGCGGTGGTCCCGTCGAGCGAAGCGGCCACCTTCATGCGCACCCAGGGTGTACCCCGCAGCATGCGGCTGAAGAACCCGATATTGAGCGCCCGCGACTCGGCCGCGCCGGCGCCGACCTCCACGGTCACCCCGGCGGCGCGCAGCCGGGCAAAACCCTGACCACCGACCAGCGGATTGGGATCCTCGATGCTGGCCACCACCCGGGCAATGCCTGCGGCAATCAAGGCATCGCAGCACGGCCCGGTACGGCCTTGGTGGGCGCAGGGCTCCAGCGTGACCCATGCCGTGGCCCCGCGCACGCCGTAACCCCGTGCGGCGGCATCGCGCAGCGCCACCACCTCGGCATGCGGGCCGCCGGCCTGCTGGGTGAAGCCTTCGCCCAGCACCTGCCCATCGGGCGCAGTGATCACGCAGCCCACACGCGGGTTGGGATTGGAAAGAAAAAGCGCCTGGGCGGCCAGCCCAAGCGCTCGGGTCATGAAGGGCGTGTCAGTTGTCATGGCGCCCGGATGGTAGCGCATTGCTTTGAATTATTTGCCCCAGCATTCCGCGACGATGTCGCCCGTGGTCACACCCTTGGCGCCACGTAAACCAGAGTTGGTAAGCGTGTAGTTGCCGCACTTGTCGCCGGTCTGTGCGCCCTTAGGGGTAGCAGTCAAGGTGAAGCTAGCGACTGGAGTTCCACTGGGGGCGTAGCTAATATCGTAGCGATCATTAGGCACTTTTTTTAGCGCTGCTGGAAACGCTGCAGAAGCAGGGTAGTTGCCCGTTGCCGTAGCTGCGCGTTCCAGCCACTGCTGCGCTTGCAACAATCCAGCCCGAGCCTCGGCCCTGTGACCGCGGCGAATATATTCAGCATAGCTCGGATAAGCGATGGCCGAGAGGATGCCCACTACAGCCACCACGATCATCAATTCAATAAGTGTGAAACCACCTTGCAATAGGATGAATCTATTTTTTGGGTATTGCATTGTAAATCCTTGCTCATTGAATTTGTCGCCAGCTTGGGCGTAGAGATTCTTCAGGCAACGCGGCCAGATTTTCTTTATTGTTTTTTGCATCGATATCAGCATTTTCAAACTTGTCTTTCTTTATAATGCTGTGCGGGCCTTTTGCTACCTTCTTCCGGGATACTCCGCCATCCGAAGAGTTGTAGGCGCCATCGTTATTGGCATCAACAATTTGCACAGAGGGGCGTTTGCCATCCATTATGTTGATAAAAGTGCGATATTGGCGCTCGCTGTCTACCGATGTGGAGTCGCAGCTTTCAACATTAGGGTCAACATCAGAGCCTTTTGCTGGTACTTGGGACCACACTGTCAGCAAATTGCTGGCATCATAAAATTCCATCGGCTTTAGCAGCCGCTCTCCAATGGCTGGTAAATCCATATACCAACCGTTATAATTGGCCCAAGTGGTAGTTTTCAGCTCGTCAACAATATCAACCGTTGCATAATCACCAGAACCGATTTCTGTAATCTTTTGTTGGGCTAGTTTGGCATTTGCAACGCCAATACCTAAAGCTGTAGGAGCAGGAACACAGTCCGCGCCAGACGGGCAGGTTCCACCGCCTGGATGAATCTCTAATCGTTTACCCAAAGCAGTGCTTACCTCGCGATAGCGACTATTGTCGAGAACAGAATAAATAGTTTGTACTTCGACGCTGGATGGATCTGTTTTTGTAATATTTCTACCGGTTCCAAAAGCAACCATCATGCCGCCTACACGTACGGTTTTGGCTGAGGGGCCAGAGCCGACTTGCATCTTCCGGTCATTTGCACGAACCGTTGGAGCGGTTGAAATCGGCTGGGCTTTATCGCGTGAACCGGTCGTCAGTGAGGCTTTGCCTCTAGCAGTGAATAGTGGGGTTCCACCAAATGCGACTTTCCAATCGGTAAGGTCTGCACTGGTTAGATCGAATTTCCACATGTTTCCTAAATTGTCGCCGGCATATACCACGTCGGGCATTCCGTCACCGTTGATATCTACAAGGCGTGGCGCGCCAAGACCATTATCCTTGGAGTTGCCTGTGCCGGCGCTTTCGGTAGTGACCGGAATGCGAACTAATTCTTTTGATCCGTCAAGAAACTGCACTAGCAGCACAGGCCGTTGATTGGTGCTGTTATAGCCATTACCCATCACTACGGCCCATCGGTTGTTATTCATGCGAGTAATTTGTGTGCTGCGCATAGAATCATTATCGTCGCGAACGGGTCGCGCGGTGATGTAGCCAATATCTTTGTCTTCATCGGTAATCTGCAAGCACTTGGTTTTTTCTGCGCCAGCCAGTATCGCACAGTTAGGTGCTGGTTCAGATGGGCCGCGAGTCCTATCTAATTTTACCAAGAATTGTGCGTTGCCTTCAGAAAAACCCGGTATTCCACTGGCGGTGGGAGTTGCGTTGGGATTGGTGACATCCAAAACGAAATAGCCCTTTCCACCAAGACCGAGAGTTCCAACAAGCAGCGTTCTCCAATCGGGTATGTACGGCCCATAATTGGGATCGGTGGGGTCTTGAATTCCTCCGTTCATATCTACATCACCCGTCATGGGCGATCCATCCACCAAATATTTGTGCTTGTTATTGTAGGCTGGGTCTGTCAACAGTGAGAGATACGGGATGACACCCCTCGGGATATAGGCAATTTTCTCTTCGCCGTTTGTCGCAGAAAACCCGTGCAGCATTCCATCATTGCCCCCTACATAAAGCATACCTGGGCGGGATTTGTTTGCGCGCACAAAGTTTGAATAACCTTTGAGCAGGTAGTCTGCTCCTGGTGCACCAGTAAACCAGACATCAGAATTAATGATGTCACCTTGAATGCTCTTGCGATCGCGAAATGGTTTTGTTGCTGAGTACGTACTGGGGGCTGTGCCCTCAAGACTTGTATCGCCTCGTATGTAGTCCAGTCGCTGCTGGCCTTTGAGGTCGCCCTCGTCTGCACCGGTCGTGCTCTTTCGCAGCCACAATTTTTGAGCGTTGCTCAGATTGCTCTCGTCTGCCGCCCATTTGAAAGGGACGCCGCCTTTGAAACCGGAACCATCCCATTTGTCACTCCAACTCAGTACCAGGCGGTTGCTAACTGAGATTGCATCTAGTTTATCTGCGGTATTTTGCCCACCCCAGCCTGGGTCTGGGTAGGTGGTTCCGTCGGTGCGTACCTTGTCTGCAGTGATGAAACCCTTCCAATAATTCTTAGGCTCATAGGCAGCAGTGTACTTGCCGACTTCACTGCGTGACACATTGGAGCCGCTGGTTGCGCTAGAGCTCAGATCTGGATCTGTGGCTGTATTGATCTGCCCAAAAATCTCCCTGAAGGCTTTTTCAAGGTCCTCCCCCTTGGTGACAGCATAAAAACGACCCCGGCCATTGAGGGCTGCATGCCAGAGATCAAGTGCACGCTTGTCTTCATTATTCATTCTGGGCCAAGTCTTAGCCCCGGTGACAAAATCCTGGAAGCTCCCGCTATAGCCAAAGGGGACACGGTCTGTTGCAGGCGGTGCCATGATCGTCGGCGCACCCGGCCATGTCGTGGCGTCATTACTGAAACCGATGGTGTATGTCACCATGTGTGGCCAAGTGGCAGGGTTGTATCGTGGATTCCAGTAACGCTCCAGAATGGCGGGCTTGCCATTAGAGTCATTTCCAAAGTTCTCGGTTGCAGGCGCAGCACGGTAGTCCGCTGCCGGCTCTAGGGAGCCGGTCATGCCGCTTGTCTGTGCCGGTCTAGCCCAACTGTGAAATGCCCAGTCTGCAAGCGTGAGCGAGTCACTCTGCGTGTAGCTGTCACGATAAAGCGCTGTTTTCGCTCTCTCGGCAGCGGTTGTACCACCATAAATCGTGCCATCCGGTAGTGTGAGATTGGTGGCGTTGTCACGGTAGGCTGTGTTTGAAACCTCAATCGTGGCATCGTTCCAGCGCCCATCGGACATAAAGATATGGTAGCTGCGTCTGCAGGCAAGGTAAGGTGAGTCAGTCACACCCGGTTCGCTAGCCCATGCGCTATTGATGCCCAGTGTGCGCCGCATATAGGCGTCGGCTTGGCTAAACATTAGGTGTGAAGGGGTGCCGTTATTGGCTTTAAGGCTGTTAACAAAACTGAGAAAGTTGGTTCGATGGCTTCCTTCCAATATGCGCATCGAATTGGTTTTCATGGTGGAACTGTCGACGTTTTTGGCGTCAGGAGAATTACCATTGTTGTGTAAAGTCTGCCATGCAATCCGAATCTTCTTGTCTGGCATCAAACTTGAGTCAAATTTAGGATGGGATGGATCGAATACAGACTTGAGTGCATATTTTAAAATATTGATACGCTTTGCATTCGTTGGCCAAGTCCCATCGGCATTTGGTTGTGTGATTGTTGAGCTACCAGTACTGGAATTTGTGACTTGCCAGTCCATACTTCCGGAGTCGTCCACTGAGATGATGACGTTGGGCCGCACGTAAGGCTCCACGGTACCGGGGGGCGCCTCAGCCAGGTCAAGTGCCCAGGCGCCATAGGGTGCAAGGGCTGCACTGGCGGCCAAAGCCAATAGAGACTTACGGAAACAGGGTGATGTCTTACGGGCCATGGGTGACTCCTTGGCTTTAAACTCTTGATTGATATTTATTGGACCAAATTTTTAATTGATCCTACTTCGGGTAAAAAATTAGTCTTTTCGATTCTGTCTGGCGTAAACTTGCTGAATGATTGCGCGCGTCACAGGTGTTCCATCTGCAGCACGTTTGCGTCCAAAAGCGATTGCGGTAATTCTATAAATCACTGGTGGGTTCATATTAAGTTGCAGGAAATTGTTATTGCTTGCGCCTTTGTTGTTAACGATAAGTCGACTTTTGTCGGCACTGGCATCATAAGGCAAAATTTCTATCCAATACCATCCGCCTCGATCATTTGCGCTCCTGTCGGTAAGGATTGGATTGGCAGGGTTATCTGCATCTCCGAGCGTTGCATCGGTATATTGACCATAGCGAGCACCCACATTTGGATCCAGCATGTCGGAAAGTTTAACCTCGCCCGGTTGAATGTTAGAAGGGGCAGGGATCAGCGCGCTGGTGTAGTTCCAGAAATCTTGCCTCCCGGAGCGTTTGGTGCATAGGCCGCTAAAGCACTTGGTCGGCTGTGTATCCAATTCTGCCAAGGTGCGCATAGCCTCGACTTTATCTAAAGGAATTTTTGCTGCCGCAGCGATATTGTTTCTGCAATTTATTCCTGTGCATGGGAGTCCGTCAGGGCGCTCGTTGCGGATGTCGAGTTCTGCATCCTGAATCAAGGCCTCTGCGGCCATAAAGGCGCGTTGATAATCAGCGTCATTGCCCACAATCATCTCGTTGAACATTGATGTGCGCGACGCCCATAGCGCCAGTAACATGGACAACATCACAAATACAATGACTATAAAAAGCGCCACACCCTTCTGACGCGGCTGGTGGTGAAAGGGGCTGGATGGCATGATGACTTCTCGTATGAAATTTATAGTACTGTGCCAATCAAACCTTGGCTCCGGAGTTGGAAGATATTTCGGAAGGCCATGTGCATACGGTTTGTACGTGGTGCAGTGAGTGTTCTCATGTCAACCAGCGCATTATTGCAGTCGCGGTAACTGGTGCTCGGGTCATTGGCTGGTGGAGATTGGGGAAGGCTGATAGATTCAGTCCCATATAGAACAAAGCAAACTTCTACAGCCTGCACTCGGGCCCAATCGGTATCCGTAGCTATAGCCGTCGCATCTACCTTGCGTATTGTAGGATTCCCGGGTGTGGTTCTGTTATCTTGAAGGAGGTAGCGTACTTGAAAATCGGCTACATTTTGAAGCAATGGTTGACCTGCGGTATTGGGCGGAGGAAGAGTCAATCCTTCATTGCCGGCGCAGCGTAGCTGGTTTTTGTCGTCAAGCCAGAAAATATTTTCTATCCGTTGATCAGTGCTGGAATCTGCGGGGCCGCCAAGACAATTGCGGGATAATGCCTGCTCTGTTGCACTTACAAAAACGGGTTCTGTGTATCTCCGATAGCCGACCAAGAGTGAATCTGGCGATGCTGTACCGGTTACGGTTTGTTTTGGATTTTCTGCGTCAAAACTAGATATTGCTGAGGATGCGCTTGATTCTGGTGAAGGTGCGATTTCAATAGCAACTCCAATATTGTAGGGGGACTCGGTTTTTGTATTGCCTTCGGCACTTAAATTAATGCGAAGAGACCCAGCTTGACGTGCCTGCATGCCAATCACCCGCATGGCATAGGCGGCTTGTTGTTGAATATTGCTTGCGTCACTTACCGTGCCAGATATGCCGCGCGAGATCATTAGTGCCCCCATGGCGACCGCTATCACTAGCAAACCAATAGCGATGCCCACCATCAACTCGATCAATGTAACGCCTTTTTGAATTAGTGGCGACACAGGGAGGTTGATCGAGAGGCGTTTCTCCTGAATGCCAACGGCGGGCGCATCAATCTTGAGGGTGGTAGATCGCATTTCAAGCTCCAGGGCAATAATAGGTGGTTGCACCACCACCAGGTGCATATGGCGCACAGCGGGCGGGGACGGAGATATACTGCAGGTGGCAGACGAATCCGGCAGGGCACGCTGCTTGTGAGCCACCTTGATTTTTGAATGTACCGCCATCATTGATTTTTGTAGCATCAATGTTATCTTTGAAGCCACTGTCGGCATCGTGGCGTTCGTTTTCACGCCATGCAATCATTACGCCGAGTTGGCGGTTCGTTCCGGCAGGGAGCCCGCTTTCGGCTTGTGGAATGAAAATACTGGCTTGACCTTGTGGCAAAGTGCTGCTGACGATTTGCTTCCATCCAGCAAGATCATATGCAGCCAGTTGTGACGAATCGCAACCCGAAGCACAGCTTCCGATGGAGTGGGTGGCGTTAAAATCCGATACAAACGAATTGGAGTTGCGCAACGCATTGGGATTGACCTTCATGCGCTCAC
This sequence comes from Comamonas granuli NBRC 101663, assembly GCF_000739995.1. Lineage (GTDB taxonomy): Bacteria > Pseudomonadota > Gammaproteobacteria > Burkholderiales > Burkholderiaceae_C > Simplicispira > Simplicispira granuli. The sequence continues at coordinate 56,325 of NZ_BBJX01000004.1, forward strand.
CCAGGTCCTCGATGAGCCGTATGGCCTGGGCACGGCGCACGGTGGTAGACGTGTCGGTCAGCGTGCGCATTTGCACACCCACGATGCCCAGGATGCCCAGAGCCATGACGACGATGGCAATCAGGGATTCGATGAGCGCAAAACCGCGCAGGTGCTGTGGGAGGTGCGGAGTTCTTGAATCGGCCATGGTAGTTATCCTGTGCATGGAATTTCTGCTGGTGGAATCACGCGGATGCGGCCGCCGGAGCTCATGCAGACGCCGCGTGCGCCAGGGTGGTTGGTGGATTTGTCAAGTGGCACCAGGCTGAAACCCAGCCAGGTGCCGTCGACCAGGCCCCAGCGGTTGAGCTTGATCCCCGATCCGCCGCCGGTGCGGGTCACTTGCACCCGGGCGGGGGTGTCTATGCGCTGCAGCACGAGCTCACTTGCGTTGCAGGTGCCGTTGTTGTTGGTGTCGTGACAGACGAACCAGCCGCAATCCCAGTCCCGGTTGCCGGTGGCGCTGTTGCAGCCGTTGGTGTTGTTGGGGATTTTTTGGATGACCACCTGCCCGCCGCGTTTGATGGCCTCGGAGCGCGCAAGATACAGGCTGGACGTCAGTTGTTCTGTCGCCTGGCGCACGCGCCAGCCTTCGATCAGCGGGGTGAAACTGGGTGCGGCCAGGGACGCCAGGACAGCAACGATGGACACCACCACCATCAGCTCGATGGCCGAAAACCCGGTCACGCGCCGGAATGCGGGCAGGGAGAGCGGATGGCGGAGGTGCATGGTTTCTCGTCCGTGCGGGTTCAAGCGGGGCAGGCGGCCCCTTGTTTCATTTGCACAATGCGCCCGCCGCCCGCAATGCACAGCCGGATGGCGCTGATGTCCGTATCGCCCTTGCCATTGGGTTTGAGCAGGATATTCATCGCTGCCGGAGCACCGCCGTTGGCTTCCGAGAGCATGCCCCAACGGTCCACGTAGAGCTGCAGCTTGCCGTTGCTCTGGGCCAGGCTGACGCGGCTGGGGGCGGCGTTGACTTGCAGGTCTGTGGTGGTGCCGTTCTGGGTGTGGGTGACTTTCCAACCCTGATCCCAGCCTCCGGTGGCATCGATGGTGATGCCGCCCCCGCGCTTGATGGCTTCGGAGCGCGCGTAGTACAGGGTGGAGGTGAGATTTTCTGCGGCCTCGCGCACGCGCCAGCGCTCGATCAGGGGCTGGAAACTCGGGGCCGCCAGCGCCGCCAGGATGGCGACGATGGATACCACCACCATCAGCTCGATGGCGGTGAATCCGGCGTGGTGTGCCGGCCCCTTTTGCGCGGGTGCGCTGAAGGCTGGGCGTGGAAATGCGAAGAATGGCATAGGAACATGCTATGGGCGCAGGGGGGCAAGGGCGCCCGGGCGGGGATGAATGGCGCCTTGGCGCAGACGAGCGGTCAATAGCTTGCTGGCGGTGCGCTTACCGGGTGTAGCCCAGGCAGGCGCCGGCGTTGTGCATGCCTTTGCACTCGCGTTTGAGCCGCCGGTCGCGCTGGGCCGGGGACTCTTCCGAAGGGCTGCGCTGGTAGGTGATTTTGCTCACGCCTTTCTTGCGGGGCGCTTCGGCGGCGGCGCTGCTGCCCTGGGCGCGCTTGGCCAGGGCGGCGCCCGGGGCGCCCAGCAGGCCCAGTGCCAATACGGCAGCGAGCAGCCGCGCCGCCATGGAGACGGAAGCGCGCGGGACCGTGCGGGAGGGTGGGGGTGTGTGCTGGGGTGTCATGCGGGGGCTTTCGGTGGGTGTGGGGCCGCAGGGGTGGGGGATGCCGTAGGATGCCGCGGCTTGTTCCTTCGGTTTTTCCATGCTGCCATGCGCCAGACCATTCTTGACCTCGAAGAATCCCGCATCCGTGAAGTTGCCAATGCCGGCATGGGGCGCAGCGATGTGCTGGCTTTCTGGTTTGGCGAGAGCGATGAGGGCACGCCCGAGGTCGTGCGCCAGGCGGCCATGGAGTCCATCGCCCGCGGCGAGACGTTTTATGCCCACAACCTGGGTCTGCCGGAGCTGCGCGAAGCGGTGGCACAGTACATGACGCAGTTGCACGGGCCGGTGGCGGCCGATCGCATTGCCATCACCTCCGGCGGCGTCAATGCGCTGATGCTGGCCGTGCAGGCCTTGGTGGACGCCGGCGACGAAGTCGTGGCGATCACCCCTGTCTGGCCCAATCTGACGGCGCAGCCGCTCATCATGGGCGCGCACTTGCGCTGCGTGGCCCTGGCGCCGCAGGCCGATGGCCAATGGGCCCTGGACATGGAGGCGCTGCTGGCCGCCATCACGCCCGCGACGCGCCTGCTGGTACTCAATGCGCCCAACAACCCCACAGGTTGGACGCTCACGCGCGCCGAGCAGCAGCGCATCCTGGCGCACTGCCGCAGCACGGGCACCTGGATTCTGGCCGACGAGGTGTACGAGCGCCTCTATTACGAGCCTTCGGCCCAGGGCTGCGCCCCCAGTTTCCTCGATGTGGCCGAGCCGCAGGACCGTCTGGTGGTGGTGCACAGCTTCTCCAAGAGCTTTTTGATGACCGGCTGGCGCCTGGGCTGGATGGTGCTGCCGCCCGGCATGGCGCCGCAGGTGGGCAAGTTGATCGAGTTCAACACCTCCTGCATCAGCGTGTTCACCCAGCGTGCCGGGCTGGCGGCGCTGCAGCATGCCGACGCCATCACGGCCCAGGTGGTGGGCCACCTGCGGCGCTGCCGCGACACCCTGGTGCCGCTGCTGCAGGCGGTGCCGGGGGTGCAGGTGGCGCCGGCGCGCGGGGGCATGTATGCCTTCTTCCGGCTGGCCGGGCAGGACGATTCGCTGGAGGCGGCCAAGCGCCTCGTCCTGCAGGCGGGCCTGGGCCTGGCGCCGGGCAATGCCTTCGGGCCGCAGGGGCAGGGCTGGCTGCGCTGGTGCTTTGCTTCGCGCGATCCGCAGCGACTGCAAGAGGGGGTGCGCAGGCTGCAGGGGTGGCTGGCGTCCGCGAGCCAGTTATAATCGACGAGTTTTGCATGGTGCAAGACGCACGCCAGTTGCCGTTCCAGCTTCTGGCGCAAGTAAAACCCGTGCCTGCTGGCGGCTTCACAAGGGCTGCCGCGCACCCAACCACACAGGAAAACCAATGATCTCCTCTTCCGCCAAGGCCGAAGTCGTCAAGGCCAACCAGCGCGCTGCCAACGATACCGGCAGCCCTGAGGTCCAGGTGGCGCTGCTCACCGCCCGTATCAACGAGCTGATGCCCCACTTCAAGACGCACGCCAAGGACCACCACGGCCGCCGCGGCCTGCTGCGCATGGTGAGCCGCCGCCGCAAGCTGCTCGACTACCTCAAGGCCAAGGATGCCGACCGCTACACCGCGCTGATCAGCAAGCTGGGCCTGCGCAAGTAAGCCCTACCGCATGCAGGGAACGCCTGGGTTAGTGCGCTGACTCAGGCGTTTTTTGCTTTGGCTGGGGTGCCAAGCAGAGCGAAGCTGTGTCATTCCAATGAATTGCCGCGCGCGGTTTCACTGGAATGGCATCGTTTGCTGAATTGGCCTCCAGCGCCCGCTGGCAGAGCGCTGCCAGCTATTTATTCAGGAGCAAACCATGACCATGTTCAATAAAATCACCAAGACCTTCCAGTGGGGCCAGCACACGGTCACCATGGAGACGGGCGAAATCGCCCGCCAGGCCAGCGGCGCCGTGCTCGTCAACATGGACGACACCGTGGTGCTGGCCACCGTGGTGGCATCCAAGTCGGCCAAGCCCGGCCAGGACTTCTTCCCCCTGACGGTGGACTACATCGAGAAGACCTACGCCGCCGGCAAGATCCCCGGCAGCTTCTTCAAGCGCGAGGCCAAGCCCAGCGAGCTGGAGACGCTGACCAGCCGCCTGATCGATCGCCCGATCCGCCCGCTGTTCCCTGAGGGCTTCTACAACGAAGTCCACGTGGTCATCCACACCATCTCGCTCAACCCCGAGGTGGATGCCGACATCGCCGCCATGATCGCCACCAGCGCCGCGCTGGCGGTCTCCGGCATCCCGTTCAACGGCCCCATCGGCGCTGCGCGCGTGGGCTACATCAACGGCGAATACGTGCTCAACCCGGGTCAGACGGCGCGCAAGAGCAGCCAGATGGACCTGGTGGTGGCGGGCACCGAAGCCGCCGTGCTGATGGTCGAGTCCGAAGCGCAGCAACTGCCCGAGGACGTGATGCTGGGCGCCGTGGTCTATGGCCATGAGCAGAGCCAGACCGCCATCAACGCCATCCACGAGCTGGTGCGCGACGCCGGCAAGCCCGTGTGGGACTGGCAGGCTGCGCCCAAGGACGAGGCGCTGATCGCCAAGGTGGCCGAGCTGGGCGAGGGCGCGCTGCGCGCCGCCTACCAGCACCGCAACAAGCAGGTGCGCACCCAGGCCTGCCGCGAGGCCTATGCCGCAGTCAAGGCCGGTCTGGCCGCGCAGGGCGTGGAATTCGATTCCGTGAACGTGGACAACCTGCTGTTCGAACTCGAGGCGCGCATCGTGCGCGGCCAGATCCTGGCGGGCGAGCCGCGCATCGACGGCCGTGACACGCGCACCGTGCGCCCCATCGAAATCCGCAATTCCGTGCTGCCGCGCACCCACGGCTCGGCGCTGTTCACGCGCGGCGAGACGCAGGCCCTGGTGGTCACCACCCTGGGCACCGAGCGCGATGCGCAGCGCATCGACGCGCTGGCCGGCGAGTTCGAGGACCGCTTCCTGTTCCACTACAACATGCCTCCCTTCGCCACCGGCGAAGTGGGCCGCATGGGCTCGACCAAGCGCCGCGAAGTCGGCCACGGCCGTCTGGCCAAGCGCGCCCTGGTGGCCTGCCTGCCGAGCAAGGACGAGTTCCCCTACACCGTGCGTGTGGTCTCCGAGATCACCGAGTCCAACGGCTCCTCGTCCATGGCCTCGGTCTGCGGCGGCTGCCTGTCGCTGATGGACGCCGGCGTGCCCATGAAGGCGCATGTGGCGGGCATCGCCATGGGCCTGATCAAGGAGGACAACAAGTTCGCCGTGCTGACCGACATCCTGGGCGATGAGGACCACCTGGGCGACATGGACTTCAAGGTGGCCGGCACCACGGCCGGCATCACGGCGCTGCAGATGGACATCAAGATCCAGGGCATCACCAAGGAGATCATGCAGGTCGCCCTGGCCCAGGCCAAGGAGGCGCGCATGCACATCCTCGGCAAGATGCAGGAGGCCATGGGCGAGGCCAAGGCCGAGATCTCGTCCTTTGCGCCCAAGCTCTACACCATGAAGATCAACCCCGAGAAGATCCGCGACGTGATCGGCAAGGGCGGCGCCACCATCCGCGCGCTGTGCGACGAGACCGGCTGCCAGATCAACATCGAGGAAGACGGCACCATCACCATCGCCTCCAACGACTCCGCCAAGGCCGATGAGGCCAAGCGCCGCATTGAGGAAATCACCGCCGAGGTCGAAATCGGCAAGGTGTACGAAGGCCCGGTCACCAAGATTCTGGACTTCGGCGCCCTGGTGAACCTGCTGCCCGGCAAGGACGGCCTGCTGCACATCAGCCAGATCGCCCACGAGCGCGTGGAAAAGGTCACCGATTACCTGACCGAAGGCCAGATCGTCAAGGTCAAGGTGCTCGAGACCGACGAGAAGGGCCGCGTCAAGCTGTCGATGAAGGCGCTGACGGAGCGCCCCGCCGGCATGGAGCGCCCCGAGCGCGGCGAGCGCGAGGAGCGTGGCGAACGCCGTGAGCGCCGCGAGCGCGCCCCGCGCGAGCACCGCGAGCAGCAGGTGCCTGCCATGCAGCAGGCCCCGGCCCAGGACGGCCAGGACGCTTCCCAGGAGTGAGTCCGGCGCCGCAGGCAGGCGCGCAGCGCTATGGTATTCGTAGCTGCTCGCGCTTGCCTGGTAAGCGTTTCATGCCAAAAACACTTGTAAATTGCCCGTCCATGCTCATGCAGGCCATCGAGATCTCCGCGTTCGGCGCCCCCGAGGTGCTGCGCCTGTGCGAGCGTGTGCGGCCTGAGCCCGGGGCGGGTGAGGTGCTGATCCGCGTGCTCGCCAGCGGGGTCAACCGCCCCGACGTGCTGCAGCGCAAGGGCCACTACCCCGCACCGCCCGGTGCCAGCGACCTGCCGGGCCTGGAGGTGGCGGGCGTGATCGAGGGCGGCGACGCCGCAGCCATGGCCGCCCAGGGGCTGCGCCCCGGCGACCGCGTCTGCGCCCTGCTGGCCGGCGGGGGCTATGCCCAGTGGTGCGTGGCGCCCGTGCAGCAATGCCTGCCGGTGCCCGCCGGCTGGAGCGACGCCGAGGCCGCAGCCCTGCCCGAGACCTTCTTCACCGTCTGGAGCAATGTGTTCGAGCGCGCGCGCCTGCAGCCCGGCGAAACCCTGCTGGTGCAGGGCGGCAGCAGCGGCATCGGCGTGGCGGCCATCCAGCTGGGGCGGGCCTTCGGGGCCACGGTCATCGTCACCGCGGGCAGCGACGACAAATGCGCCGCATGCCTGGCGCTGGGCGCGCACCATGCCATCAACTACCGCAGCCAGGACTTCGGGGCCGAGGCCTTGCGCCTCACCGCGGGCCGGGGCGTGGACGTGGTGCTCGACATGGTGGCGGGCGCCTATGTGGCGCGCGAGGTCGACTGCCTGGCCGAGGACGGGCGCATTGCCATCATCGCCGTGCAGGGCGGGGTGCAGGCGGGCTTCGATGCCGGCAAGCTGCTGCGCCGGCGCCTGACCATCACCGGCTCCACGCTGCGCGCGCGCTCGGTGGACTTCAAGGGCGCTATCGCCCGTGCGCTGCATGCCCATGTCTGGCCGCTGCTGGAGTCGGGGGCCGTGCGCCCGGTGGTGCACAGCCGGTTTGCCGCGCGCGACGCGGCACAGGCCCATGCCCTGATGGAGTCCAACCGCCATATCGGAAAAATCGTTTTGACGTGGGAGCCATGATGAAAAAACTCATTGCAGGCAACTGGAAGATGAACGGCAGCCTGGCCGCCAACGACGCGCTGGTGCGTGCCCTGCTGGGCGGCCTGGGCACGGCGGCGTGCGATGTCGCCGTGGCCGTGCCGGCCCCCTATCTGGCCCAGGTGCAGGCGCTGGCAACAGGCACGCCGCTGCAATTGGCGGCGCAGGACGTATCGCAGCATGAGTCCGGCGCCTACACCGGCGAATGGTCGGCCGCCATGCTGCGCGAGTTCGGCGTGCGCTACACCCTGGTGGGCCATTCCGAGCGCCGCCAGTACCACGGCGAGAGCGACGCCGTGGTGGCCGCCAAGGCCCAGCGTGCGCTGGCCGCGGGCATCACGCCCATCGTCTGCGTCGGCGAGACGCTGGCGCAGCGTGAAGCGGGCGACACCGAGTCCGTGGTGCGGCGCCAACTGGCGGCGGTCATCCACGTCAACGGCCACTGCATCAGCGAAGTGGTCGTGGCCTACGAGCCCGTCTGGGCCATCGGCACGGGCCGGACGGCCACGCCCGAACAGGCGCAGCAGGTGCACGACGTGCTGCGCGCGCAGCTCGCGGCGGCCAGCCCCCATGCCGCCAAGATCCGGCTGCTCTACGGCGGCAGCATGAACGCGGGCAACGCCGCGCAACTGCTGGAGCAGCCCGACATCGACGGCGGCCTGGTGGGCGGCGCGTCGCTCAAGGCGGCAGATTTCTTGCAGATCATCGCTGCAGCTCAATAAACAAGCGCGGATGGCGCTATCGAATCAGGAGTAATCGAGAATGAACTTGCTAGCGAATGTGGTATTGACGGTCCAGATCCTGTCCGCGCTGGGCGTGATCGGGCTGGTGCTGATCCAGCATGGCAAGGGGGCGGACATGGGCGCGGCCTTTGGCAGCGGCAGCTCGGGCAGCCTGTTTGGTGCCACGGGCGGGGCCAACTTCCTCTCGCGCAGCACGGCGGCGCTGGCGGCGGTGTTCTTCGTCTGCACGCTGGCCCTGGCCTACATGGGCAATGCCCGTCCGGCAAGCACCGGCAGCGTGCTCGAAGGCCCGGCCGCAGCCGCGCCTGCGCCTGCCGCACCCGATACGGGCTCGGCCGCCGCCATTCCCGGTGCTGCAACGCCGGCCGCACCCGCGGTGCAGGAGCCTGCATCGGCGGCTTCTGGCGCAGGTCAAACCCCGGCAAAATAAAGCACCGGGATATGTGGATTTCTCCCCGTAACAGGGTTTTTCCGGGGTAGAATCTAGGTCTGTCTGGGAAGCCAAAACCGCTCAGGTCCTCATGCCACCCAGACACGACAAGCCGTCGTGGTGAAATTGGTAGACACGCTATCTTGAGGGGGTAGTGGCGAAAGCTGTGCGAGTTCGAGTCTCGCCGACGGCACCAAACAACAAGCAAACAGGCCTGTCCGCATGTTCCGGTCTGCGAACGTGCTGGGCGAGGCTCAACGGTGAGCGCATCCACAAGATGAACCTCGATCAATATCTCCCCGTCCTCCTGTTCATCTTGGTGGGTCTGGCAGTCGGGGTTGTCCCCCTTGCTCTGGGCTACATCCTCGGCCCCAACCGTCCCGACCCCGCCAAGAACTCGCCCTACGAGTGCGGCTTCGAGGCCTTCGAGGATGCGCGCATGAAGTTCGACGTGCGCTACTACCTCGTCGCCATTCTCTTCATTCTTTTCGACCTGGAAATCGCCTTCCTGTTTCCCTGGGCTGTGTCCCTGCAGGAGGTGGGTGTCACGGGTTTTGTGGCGGTCTTGATTTTCCTGGCCGTGCTGGTCGTTGGCTTCGCCTATGAGTGGAAAAAAGGCGCCCTCGACTGGGAATGATCGGCTCGCACGAGGATTGACGCAATGATTGAAGGCGTGATGAAGGAAGGCTTTATCACCACGAGCTATGACTCCGTGGTGAACTGGGCCAAGACGGGTTCGCTCTGGCCCATGACCTTTGGTCTGGCCTGCTGTGCGGTGGAGATGATGCATGCCGCCGCGGCGCGCTATGACATCGGCCGCTTCGGTGCCGAGGTGTTCCGTGCCAGTCCGCGCCAGTCGGACCTGATGATTGTTGCGGGCACGCTGTGCAACAAGATGGCGCCGGCCCTGCGCAAGGTCTACGACCAGATGAGCGAGCCCCGCTGGGTGCTCTCCATGGGCTCGTGTGCCAATGGCGGTGGCTACTACCACTACAGCTATTCCGTGGTGCGCGGCTGCGACCGCATCGTGCCGGTGGACGTGTACGTGCCCGGCTGCCCGCCCACGGCCGAGGCGCTGCTCTACGGCATCATCCAGTTGCAGCAGAAGATCCGCCGCACCAACACCATTGCACGCGCCTGAGGGGAGGGCCATGACTTCTGTAGCCATTCGTCCCGAGGAGCTCCGGGAAAACGTCGCCCAGGCGCTGGGTGCGCTGGCGCGCTCGGTCACGCTGGCGCGCGGCGAGGTCACGGTGGTCGTTGCGGCTGCCGACTACCTGCAGGCCATGCAGACCCTGCGCGACGCGCCTGCCTGCCGCTTCGAGCAGCTCATCGACCTGTGCGGCGTGGACTATTCCGCTTACGGCGATGGTGCGTGGGAGGGGCTGCGCTACGCCGTGGTGGTGCATTTGCTCTCCGTCGGCCTGAACCAGCGCGTGCGCGTGCGCGTGTTCTGCCCGCAGGACGACATGCCGGTGCTGCCGTCGGTGGGTGGCCTGTGGGCGTCGGCCCTGTGGTTCGAGCGCGAGGCCTTCGACTTGTACGGCATCGTGTTCGACGGGCACGGCGACCTGCGCCGCATCCTGACCGACTACGGTTTCATCGGCCACCCGTTCCGCAAGGATTTCCCGCTCTCGGGCCATGTGGAGATGCGCTACGACCAGGAGCAGCGCCGCGTGGTCTACGAGCCGGTGAGCATCGAGCCGCGCGAGATCACGCCGCGCATCATCCGCGAAGAGAACTACGGAGGCCTGCACTGAGGCGCCCGTCGCCTTCCAGTGTTTCACCATGGCTGAAATCAAGAACTACACCCTGAACCTCGGGCCGCAGCACCCCGCAGCCCACGGCGTGCTGCGCCTCGTTCTGGAACTCGACGGCGAGGTCGTGCAGCGCGCCGACCCGCACATCGGCCTGCTGCACCGCGCCACCGAGAAGCTGGCCGAGCACAAGACCTACATCCAGTCGCTGCCCTACATGGACCGTCTCGATTACGTGTCCATGATGTGCAACGAGCACGCCTATTGCCTGGCCATTGAAAAGCTCCTGGGCATCGAGGTGCCGCTGCGCGCGCAGTACATCCGCGTGATGTTCTCCGAGATCACGCGCCTGCTCAACCACCTGATGTGGCTGGGTTCGCACGGCAATGACTGCGGCAGCTCGACCATTCTGATCTACACCTTCCGCGAGCGCGAAGACCTGTTCGATATGTACGAGGCGGTGTCGGGCGCGCGCATGCATGCGGCCTATTTCCGCCCCGGTGGCGTGTACCGCGACCTGCCCGACAGCATGCCGCAGTACCAGGAGAGCCGCATCCGCAGCGCTAAGGCCGTGCAGGAGCGCAACGCCAACCGCCAGGGTTCGCTGCTGGACTTCATTGAGGATTTCACGCGCCGCTTCCCCGGCTATGTGGATGAATACGAAACCCTGCTGACCGACAACCGCATCTGGAAGCAGCGCACCGTGGGCATCGGCGTGGTCACGCCCGAGCGTGCCCTGAACCTGGGCATGACGGGCCCCATGCTGCGCGGCTCGGGCATCGCCTGGGACCTGCGCAAGAAGCAGCCCTACGAGGTCTACGACCGCATGGACTTCGACATCCCTGTGGGCAAGACGGGCGACTGCTACGACCGCTACCTCGTGCGCGTGCAGGAGATGCGTGAGTCCAACCGCATCATCCAGCAGTGCGTCGCCTGGCTGCGTGCGAATCCGGGCCCGGTCATCGTGGACAACCACAAGGTGGCGCCGCCCGCGCGCGAACGCATGAAGTTCGGCATGGAGGACTTGATCCACCACTTCAAGCTGTTCTCGGAAGGCTTTTGCGCGCCCGAGGGCGAGGCCTACGCAGCGGTCGAGCATCCCAAGGGCGAGTTCGGCATCTACCTGGTGAGCGACGGTGCGAACAAGCCCTACCGCCTGAAGATCCGCGCGCCCGGCTTTGTGCATCTGGCCACCATGGATGAAATGGCGCGCGGCCACATGCTGGCGGACGTGATCGCCATCATCGGAACCATGGATATCGTGTTCGGAGAGATTGACCGATGATTACCGAAGCGACCAAGGCGCGTTTTGCGCGCGAAGTGGCCAAGTACCCGGCTGAGCAGAAACAATCTGCCGTGATGGCCTGCCTGGCCATCGTCCAGCAGGAGCAGGGCTATGTCAGCCAGGAGAGCGAGGCAGAGATTGCCGCCTACCTGGGCATGCCCGAGATCGCCGTCCATGAAGTGACGACCTTCTACAACATGTACAACCAGCAGCCGGTGGGCAAGTACAAGCTCAACGTGTGCACCAACCTGCCGTGCCTGCTGCGCGATGGCGGCAAGGCGCTGGAGCATCTGGAGCACAAGCTGGGCATTGCAGCGGGCGAGACCACGCAGGACGGCATGTTCACCCTGCAACAGTGCGAATGCCTGGGCGCCTGCGCCGACGCACCGGTCATGCTGGTCAACGATCGCAGCATGTGCAGCTTCATGAGCGCCGACAAGCTCGACCAGCTGGTCGATGGCCTGCGTGCAGCGGAGGGCCAGGCATGAGCACGGCAGCACAGGTGCTTTCCCAGTTCCAGGCCAGCGGCGTGGAGACCTGCTTTCACGATCGGCACATCGAGCCGCAGATTTACGCGGGCCTGGATGGCAAGAACTGGAGTCTCAAGGACTACGAGGCGCGCGGTGGCTACCAGGCGCTGCGCAAGATCCTGGGCAAGGACGGCGGCGAAGGGCTGACGCAGGACCAGGTCATTGCCACCGTCAAGGAATCCGGTCTGCGCGGCCGCGGCGGCGCGGGTTTCCCCACGGGTCTCAAGTGGAGCTTCATGCCGCGCCAGTTCCCGGGGCAGAAGTACCTGGCATGCAACTCCGACGAGGGCGAGCCCGGGACCTGCAAGGACCGCGACATCCTGATGTACAACCCGCACATCGTCATCGAGGGCATGATCATCGGTGGCTATGCCATGGGCATCAGCGTGGGCTACAACTACATCCACGGTGAGATCTTCCAAGTGTACGAGCGCTTTGAGGCCGCCCTGGAAGAGGCCCGTGCAGCAGGCTACCTGGGCGACAACATCCTGGGCAGCAACTTCAGCTTCCAGCTCCACGCCCACCACGGTTTCGGTGCCTACATCTGCGGCGAGGAGACGGCCCTGCTGGAGTCGCTGGAGGGCAAGAAGGGCCAACCGCGCTTCAAGCCACCGTTCCCGGCGAGCTTCGGCCTGTACGGCAAGCCCACCACCATCAACAACACCGAGACCTTTGCGGCGGTGCCCTGGATCATCCGCAACGGCGGCGCAGCCTACCTGGCCTGCGGCAAGCCGAACAATGGCGGCACCAAGATTTTCTCGGTCAGCGGCGACGTCGAGCGCCCCGGCAACTATGAAGTTCCGCTGGGGACGCCTTTTGCCACGCTGCTGGAGCTGGCGGGCGGCGTGCGCAAGGGCCGTCAGCTCAAGGCGGTGATTCCCGGCGGCTCGTCCTCCCCGGTGCTGCCGGCATCCATCATCATGGAATGCACCATGGATTACGACTCCATCGCCAAGGCGGGGTCCATGCTGGGTTCGGGCGCCGTCATCGTGATGGACGACAGCCGCTGCATGGTCGAGTCGCTCAAGCGTCTGTCGTACTTCTACATGCACGAGTCCTGCGGCCAGTGCACGCCCTGCCGCGAGGGCACGGGCTGGCTGTGGCGCCTGGTGGACCGCATCCACCGCGGCGATGGCCGTCCGTCGGACATGGACGTGCTCGACAACGTGGCGGCCAACATCATGGGCCGCACCATTTGTGCGCTGGGCGACGCTGCGGCCATGCCCGTGCGTGCCATGCTCAAGCACTACCGACATGAATTCGCGGCCATGATCCGCACCCCGAATCCGCAGGGCGCAGGCTCCGCCTGATCGCGAGAAAAGCATATGGTTGAAATCGAACTCGATGGCCAGAAGGTGGAAGTGGCCGAAGGCAGCATGGTGATGCATGCCGCCGAGAAGGCTGGCACCTACATCCCGCATTTCTGCTACCACAAGAAGCTGTCCATTGCGGCCAACTGCCGCATGTGCCTAGTGGACGTGGAAAAGGCCCCCAAGCCCATGCCGGCCTGCGCCACGCCCGTGACGCAGGGCATGATCGTGCGCACCAAGAGCGACAAGGCCATCCATGCCCAGAAATCGGTCATGGAGTTCCTGCTCATCAACCACCCGCTGGACTGCCCCATCTGCGACCAGGGCGGTGAATGCCAGTTGCAGGACCTGGCGGTGGGCTACGGCGCCTCGTCCTCGCGCTACGAAGAGGAAAAGCGCGTGGTCAAGCCCAAGGAGGTGAGCCCGCTCATCTCCATGCAGGAGATGACACGCTGCATCCACTGCACCCGCTGCGTGCGCTTCGGTCAGGAGATCGCTGGCGACATGGAGCTCGGCATGGTCCACCGCGGCGAGCACTCCGAGATCACCACCGTCAAAGGCGACACCATCGACTCGGAGCTGTCGGGCAACATGATCGACATCTGCCCGGTCGGCGCACTCACGAGCAAGCCGTTCCGCTACAGCGCACGCACCTGGGAGCTCTCGCGCCGCAAGTCGGTGAGTCCGCACGACTCCACGGGTGCCAACCTGATCGTCCAGGTCAAGAACCACAAGGTCATGCGCGTCCTGCCGTTCGAGAACGAGGACGTGAACGAATGCTGGATCGCCGACCGGGACCGCTTCTCCTACGAAGCGCTCAATGGCGAGGAGCGCCTCACGCGCCCCATGCTCAAGCAGGGCGGCCAGTGGCAGGAAGTGGATTGGCAGACAGCCCTCGAATACGTGGCCAACGGCCTGCGTTGCATCACCAAGGACCATGGCCCGAGCGCCATTGGCGCCTTGGCCAGCCCGCACAGCACGCTTGAAGAGCTGTATCTGGCAGGCGCTCTGGTGCGTGGCCTGGGCAGCGAAAACATTGACCACCGCCTGCGCCATGCGGACCTGCGCCAGGCCCAGGGCGTGCGCTGGCTGGGGCGTTCGGTGGCATCGCTCTCGCAACTGCAGTCGGTGCTGGTCGTGGGCTCGTACCTGCGCAAGGACCATCCGCTGTTTGCCCAGCGCATCCGCCAGGCGGCGCGCAAGGGCTGCACCGTCACGGCCATCGACTCGGCGGTGCGCGACTGGGCGCTACCCGTGGCGCACACGCTGGTGGCCGCGCCTGGCGCCTGGCTGCAGGCCCTGGCCGATGTGGCGGCTGCCGTGGCCCAGGAGAAGGGCGTGAACGCTCCCGTCGCGGGTGGCCGCGGCGATGAGCCCACCGCACGCGCCATCGCCCAGGCCCTGCTGCAAGGCGAGCAAAAGGCCGTGCTGCTCGGCAACGCCGCGGCGCACCATGCCCAGGCGAGCGAGCTGCTGGCGCTGGCGGGCTGGATTGCCGGCCAGGTGGGCGCCACCGTGGGCTACCTCACCGAGGCCGCGAACACCGTGGGCGCGCAATGGATGCGCGCACTGCCTGGCGCAGGTGGCCTGGACGCCGTGCAGATGCTGCAAGGCGGGCTCAAGGGCCTGTTCCTGCTCAATACCGAGCCGGTCTTCGACAGCGCCGCGGGCGCCCGGGCCGTGGCCGATCTGGGCCGGGTCGATATGGTCGTGACCTTGAGCCCCTTCAAGACCAACCTGGAATTCAGCGACGTGCTGTTGCCCATTGCGCCGTTCACGGAAACCTCGGGCAGTTTCGTCAATGCCGAAGGCCGGCTGCAGTCCTTCCACGCCGTGGTCCGTCCGCTGGCCGAGACGCGCCCGGCCTGGAAGGTGCTGCGCGTGCTGGGCAACCTCATGGAACTGCAGGGCTTCGATTTCGAAACTTCGCAGGACGTGCTGGCCCGTGCCACGGGTGCGGCAGCCGGTGAGCTCACCCAGGTGCCGGCAGCGCTGCTCGACAACACCTGCCAGGCCCTGCCGGCATCGGTGGCTCCTGCCGACATGCCCGCGCCGGTGGTGGCCTCCATTTACCAGCTCGACGGGCTGGTGCGCCGCGCAGGCTCCCTGCAGTTGACGGCCGATGCCCGCCAGGCCCGTGAAGGAGTGGCAGCATGATCGACGCGATCTACAACTACGGCCTGAACCTTCTGGCGCAGACCTGGTGGACCGGGGTGGCTTGGCCTGTGCTCTGGAATCTCATCAAAATCGTGGTGCTGCTGCTGCCCCTGATGGGTGCGGTGGCGTACATCACGCTGTGGGAGCGCAAACTCCTGGGCTTTATGCAGGTGCGCCATGGCCCCAACCGCGTGGGTCCGCTGGGCCTGCTGCAGCCCATTGCCGACGCGCTCAAGCTGCTGACCAAGGAAATCATCCAGCCCAGCGCCTCGGCCAAGGGCCTGTTCGTTCTCGGGCCGGTCATGGCCATCATGCCGGCCCTGGCCGCCTGGGTGGTGATTCCCTTCGGCCCCGAAGTGGCGCTGACGAACATCAACGCCGGTCTGCTGCTGCTCATGGCCATCACCTCCATCGAGGTGTACGGTGTGATCATTGCCGGCTGGGCGTCGAACTCCAAGTACGCCTTCCTGGGAGCGCTGCGTGCCTCGGCCCAGATGGTGAGCTACGAAATCGCCATGGGCTTCTGCTTCCTGGTGGTCGTCATGGTCACGGGCAGCATGAACCTCACCGACATCGTGCTGACGCAGTCGCGCGGCATGGGGGCGAACATGGGCCTGAACTTCCTCTCCTGGAACTGGTTGCCCCTGCTGCCCATTTGCGTGGTCTACATGATTTCCGTCGTGGCGGAAACCAACCGCCACCCCTTCGACGTGGTCGAGGGCGAAGCCGAAATCGTCGCGGGCCACATGGTCGAGTATTCGGGCATGGGCTTCGCCATCTTCTTCCTGGCGGAATATGCCAGCATGTGGCTGGTCTCCATCCTGACCGTGCTGATGTTCTTTGGCGGCTGGCAAGCGCCAGTGGCTGCGCTGGACTTCATCCCGGGCTGGATCTGGCTGGGCATCAAGACCTTCGTGGCCATCTCCATGTTCATCTGGATCCGTGCCACCTTCCCCCGGTTCCGCTATGACCAGATCATGCGCCTGGGCTGGAAGATCTTCATTCCGGTCACCCTGGTGTGGCTGCTGATCGTCGGGGGCTGGCTGCTCTCGCCGTGGAATATCTGGAAATAAGGCGGGGACACACCCATGGCTGCCGTTGCTGCTGCTTCCTTTTCTGTGCGGGACTTCGTCAAGAGCTTCCTGCTGGTCGAACTCGTCAAGGGCATGTCCCTGACAGGCCGTTATGCCTTGCGCCGCAAGGTCACCGTTCAGTACCCTGAAGAAAAAACCCCGCTGTCGCCGCGCTTTCGCGGCCTGCATGCGCTGCGCCGGTACGACAACGGCGAGGAGCGCTGCATTGCCTGCAAGCTGTGCGAGGCCGTGTGCCCGGCGATGGCCATCACCATCGAGTCCGACGTGCGCGAGGACGGCACGCGCCGCACCACGCGCTACGACATCGACCTGACCAAGTGCATTTTCTGCGGCTTCTGCGAGGAAAGCTGTCCGACCGATTCGATCGTGGAGACCTCGATCTTCGAATACCACGGCGAAAAGCGTGGCGACCTGTACTTCACCAAGGAAATGCTGCTGGCCGTGGGTGACCGGTTCGAGGGCGAGATCGCTGCTGCCAAGGCGGCGGACGCCCCGTACCGCTGAGCCCCGCCTTCCGCCCGACCACTACAAAGAACCGATCCATGGACGCCAAGACGGGTTTTTTCTATCTGTTCTCGGTTGTGCTGCTCTACGCAGCCTTCCGGGTCATCTCTGCGCGCAATCCGGTGCACGCCGTGCTGCACCTGATGCTGGCCTTCTCGCAGGCCGCCGGCCTGTGGCTGATGCTCAAGGCCGAATTCCTCGCCATTGCCCTGGTGCTGGTGTACCTGGGTGCGGTGATGGTGCTGTTCCTGTTTGTGGTGATGATGCTGGACGTCGACATCGAGCAGGTGCGCCAGGGCTTCTGGCGGCACTTTCCGCTGGCGGCCAGTATCGGCGTGTTGATCGCCCTGGAGATGGCGGCTGTGCTGATGGGTGGATTCCGTGGCATCGAGGAGCCCAAGGCCGCCGTGCTGGATGCAGCGGCAGGGCAGGGCGCAGCGCTCTCCAATGCCAAGGCGCTGGGCCAGTTGATGTACACCAAGTACCTCTACCCCGTGGAAATCGCTGCGGTGATCCTGCTCGTGGCCATGATCGCCGCCATCGCCCTGACCCTGCGCAAGCGCAAGGACAGCAAGGCCATCAACCCATCGCTGCAGGTGCACGTGCGTGCGGCCGACCGCCTGCAGTTGGTCAAGCTGGAGGCCACCCGCGCCGCCCCTGAACCTGTTGCCGAGGAGAAGCAAGCATGACACCCACGCTGGGCCATTTTCTGACGCTCGGGGCCATGCTGTTCGCCCTGGCGGTGGTCGGTATCTTCCTGAACCGCCGCAACCTCATCGTTTTGCTGATGGCGATCGAGCTCATGCTGCTGGCCGTCAACATGAACTTCGTTGCCTTCTCGCACTACCTGGGTGACATGCACGGACAGGTGTTCGTGTTCTTCATCCTGACGGTGGCCGCGGCCGAATCCGCCATCGGCCTGGCCATCCTGGTGCTGCTGTTCCGCAACAAGACCAACATCGACGCGCAATCCCTCGACACCCTTCAGGGGTGAGCCCCGGACAAGCAAGGTCTCCACAATGAGTCAAACCCTTTCTGCTTCAACGCTTCTGGCCGTGCCGCTCGCGCCGCTGGCGGGTGCTGCACTGGCGGGCATTTTCGGCACGGCCTTCGGCGGCAACTGGATAGGCCGCCGCCTGAGCCACAGCCTCACGATCCTGGGTGTGCTGCTGGCCTTTGTGCTCTCGGCCATGACGCTCAAGAGCGTCGCGGTCGATGGCGCGCGCTTCAACGAGACCATCTACACTTGGATGGTGGTCGGCGGCCTCAAGATGGAGGTGGGCTTTCTCATCGACAGCCTCACGGCCATGATGATGTGCGTGGTGACCTTCGTCTCGCTGATGGTGCACCTCTACACCATCGGCTACATGGAGGAGGACGAGGGCTACAACCGCTTCTTCGCCTACATCTCGCTGTTCACCTTCTCCATGCTCATGCTGGTCATGAGCAACAACCTGCTGCAGCTCTTCTTCGGTTGGGAGGCGGTGGGCCTGGTGTCCTATCTGCTGATCGGTTTCTGG
Source organism: Comamonas granuli NBRC 101663 (assembly GCF_000739995.1). Classification (GTDB taxonomy): domain Bacteria; phylum Pseudomonadota; class Gammaproteobacteria; order Burkholderiales; family Burkholderiaceae_C; genus Simplicispira; species Simplicispira granuli. The sequence continues at coordinate 74,607 of NZ_BBJX01000004.1, forward strand.
TTCAACAAGCCCACGGCCATTTTTGCCAACATGAAGGCCTTTCTGGTCAACCGCGTGGGTGACTTCGGCTTCATCCTGGGCATCGGCCTGATCGCTGCCTACACGGGAACGCTCAACTACGCCGAGGTGTTTGCCAAGGCGGGCGAACTCGGCAAGATCGACTTCCCCTGGTACGTGATGGGCCAGGACGTGATGCTCATCACCGTGATCTGCATCTGCCTGTTCATCGGTGCCATGGGCAAGAGCGCGCAGTTCCCCCTGCACGTCTGGCTGCCCGACTCCATGGAAGGCCCGACGCCCATCTCCGCCCTGATCCACGCCGCCACCATGGTGACGGCCGGCATCTTCATGGTGGCGCGCATGTCTCCGCTGTTCGAGCTGTCGGATGCGGCGCTGAACTTCATCCTGGTCATCGGCTCCATCACGGCCCTGTTCATGGGCTTCCTGGGCATCATTCAGAACGACATCAAGCGCGTGGTGGCCTATTCCACGCTGTCGCAGCTCGGCTACATGACCGTGGCACTGGGGGCCTCGGCCTATTCGGTCGCCGTGTTCCACCTGATGACGCACGCCTTCTTCAAGGCACTGCTGTTCCTCGGTGCGGGCTCGGTCATCATGGGCATGCACCACAACCAGGACATCCGCTGGATGGGGGGCGTGCGCAAGTACATGCCCATCACCTGGATCACCTCGCTGCTGGGTTCGCTGGCGTTGATCGGCACGCCGCTGTTCTCGGGTTTCTACTCCAAGGACAGCATCATCGAGGCCGTGCATTTCAGCAAGCTGCCGGCTGCCGGGTTCGCGCACTTTGCGGTGCTCGCCGGGGTGTTCATCACGGCGTTCTATTCGTTCCGCATGTATTTCCTGGTCTTTCATGGCAAGGAACGCTACGACCAGAATCCGGATGCCCACCACGACGACCACCACGGCCATGACGACCACGGCCATGACGGTACTCCGCACGAGTCGCCCTGGGTGGTCACGGTGCCGCTGGTGCTGCTGGCCATTCCCTCGGTGGTCATCGGTTTCATGTCCATCGGCCCCATGCTGTTCGGCGATTTCTTCAAGGACGTGATCTTTGTCGATGCGGCGCGCCATCCGGCCATGGCGGAGCTGGCCGGCATGTTCCATGGCCCTGTGGCCATGGCATTGCACGCCCTGCAGACGGCACCGTTCTGGCTGGCGCTGGCCGGCGTGGCGGCTTCGTACTACATGTACATGGTCAACCCGGCACTGCCCGCGGCTATCCAGCGCGCCGTGCAGCCGCTCTACACCTTGCTGGAAAACAAGTACTACCTCGACTGGATCAACGAGAACATCATCGCGCGCGCCGCCCGCGGGCTGGGTATAGGCCTGTGGAAGGGCGGCGACCAGGCGCTCATCGACGGCACGCTGGTCAATGGTTCCTGGAAGGTCGTCGGCTGGGTGTCCGCGCTGGTGCGCAAGGTGCAGACGGGGTATGTCTTCCACTATGCGCTGGTGATGATCCTGGGCATTTTCATGCTCATGACGTATTTCGTCTTGCTCAACAAGTAGGAGAACAAGAAAAATGGGTTTGTTGAGTCTTGCCATCTGGACGCCCATTGCGTTCGGAGCCCTGCTGCTCGCCCTGGGCAGCGACAAGCACGCGGGCGTGGCCCGCTGGCTGGCCCTGATCGGTGCCCTGGCGGGCCTGCTGGTCACCGTGCCCCTGTATGACGGCTTCCAGCTGGGTACGGCGGCCATGCAATTCGTCGAGAAGGCTCCCTGGATCGAGGGCTTCAACATCCACTACCACCTGGGCGTGGATGGCCTGTCGTTCTGGTTCGTGCCGCTCACGGCGTTCATCACGGTGATCGTGGTCATCGCCTCCTGGGAGTCCATCACCGAGCGCGTGTACCAGTACATGGGCGCCTTCCTCATCCTCTCGGGGCTGATGATCGGCGTGTTCAGCGCGCTCGACGGCCTGCTGTTCTACGTGTTCTTCGAGGCCACCCTGATTCCCATGTACCTCATCATCGGTATCTGGGGCGGCCCGAACAAGATCTACGCGGCCTTCAAGTTCTTCCTCTACACGCTGCTGGGCTCGCTGCTGATGCTTATCGCAGTGATCTACCTGTACAACGTGTCGGGCGGCAGCTTCGATATCCAGGCCTGGCACAAGCTGCCCCTGGGCCGTACGGCGCAGACCCTGCTGTTCTTTGCCTTCCTGGCCGCCTTTGCCGTGAAGGTGCCGATGTGGCCGGTGCACACCTGGCTGCCCGACGTGCACGTCGAGGCGCCGACCGGCGGCTCGGCTGTGCTGGCGGCCATCATGCTCAAGCTGGGGGCCTACGGTTTCCTGCGTTTCTCGTTGCCCATCGCGCCCGATGCCGCGCACGAGTGGGCCTGGCTGATGATCGCTTTGTCGCTCATCGCCGTGATCTATGTGGGCCTGGTGGCCATGGTCCAACAGGACATGAAGAAGCTCGTCGCCTATTCCTCCGTGGCGCACATGGGCTTCGTGACGCTGGGCTTCTTCATCTTCAACGACATGGGCGTCTCCGGCGGCATCGTGCAGATGATTGCCCACGGCTTTGTCTCGGGCGCCATGTTCCTGTGCATCGGCGTGCTGTACGACCGCGTGCATTCGCGCCAGATCGCCGATTACGGCGGCGTGGTCAATACCATGCCCAAGTTCGCGGCCTTCGCCCTGCTGTTCTTCATGGCCAACTGCGGCCTGCCGGGCACGGCCGGTTTCGTCGGCGAGTGGATGGTCATCCTGGGGGCCGTGCAGGCCAACTTCTGGGTGGGCCTGCTCGCGGCCACGGCCCTGATCTGGGGCGCCGCCTACAGCCTGTGGATGTTCAAGCGGGTGTACCTGGGGGTGCCGGCGAACGCCCATGTCAAGGCGCTGATGGACATCGACCGCCGCGAGTTCCTGGTGCTGGCGCTGCTGGCCATGGCAGTGCTCTACATGGGCCTGTACCCGCGTCCGTTCACGGACGTGATGGATGCGTCCGTGACCGAACTGCTGCGCCACGTGGCCCAGAGCAAGCTCAACTGACCCGACTGCACAGAGAGACCCGAGATGATTGACAACATCAGTTGGCTGGCGATTTACCCGGAGATCGTTCTCCTGGCCATGACCTGCGTGATCGCGCTGGTCGACCTGGGCGTGGGGAGCAGCCGGCGCACCGCAACCTATGTGCTGAGCATGCTGACGCTGGGCGTGGTGGCCGTGCTGCTGGGCGTATACGCCGCCAGCGGCAATACCTTCTACGGCTTTGGCAACATGGTGGTCAGCGATGCCATGGGCAACTGGCTCAAGTGTTTCGCCGCTCTGGCCATGATGGTCACCCTGGTCTACAGCCGCCCCTACGCCGCCGACCGCGGCATGCTGCGCGGCGGCGAGCTGTTCACGCTGGCGCTGCTGTCGGTGCTGGGCATGTTCATCATGATCGGCGGCAACAACTTCCTCATCATCTACCTGGGCCTGGAACTGCTCACGCTCTCGAGCTATGCGCTGGTGGCGCTGCGCCGCGACCATGCCACGGCCACCGAGGCAGCAATGAAGTATTTCGTGCTCGGCGCCATGGCCAGCGGCTTCCTGCTTTACGGCCTGTCCATGCTGTACGGTGCCACGGGCTCGCTGGACATCGGCGAGGTCTTCAAGGCCGTGAATTCCGGCCAGTTGCGCCACCAGGTGCTGGTGTTCGGCCTGGTCTTCATCGTGGCCGGTCTGGCGTTCAAGCTCGGTGCCGTGCCCTTCCACATGTGGGTGCCCGACGTGTACCACGGTGCGCCCACGGCGGTCACGCTGATGATTGGCAGCGCGCCCAAGCTGGCGGCTTTTGCCATCGTCATCCGCCTGCTGGTCGATGGGCTTCTGCCCCTGGCCATGGACTGGCAGCAGATGCTCGCGGTGCTGGCCATCGGCTCCCTGCTGCTGGGTAACCTGGCGGCCATTGCGCAGACCAACCTCAAGCGCATGCTGGCCTACTCGACCATTGCGCACATGGGCTTCGTGCTCCTGGGCCTGATGTCCGGCGTGGTCAACGGCCATGTCGATGCCTCCACCGTCGAGGCCGCCTACAGCGCTGCCATGTTCTACGTGGTGACCTATGTGCTGACCGTGCTGGCCACCTTCGGTGTGATCCTGCTGCTGGCGCGCGAGGGCTTCGAGAGCGAGGAGATCGCCGACATGGCCGGCCTGAACCAGCGCAGCCCGCTGTATGCCGGCGTCATGGCGGTGTGCCTGTTCTCGCTTGCCGGCATTCCGCCGCTGGTGGGCTTCTATGCCAAGCTGGCCGTGCTGCAGGCGCTGCTGGCCTCGGGCCAGGCGCCCTACATCGCCCTGGCCGTGTTTGCCGTGGTGATGTCGCTGATCGGCGCCTTCTACTACCTGCGCGTGGTCAAGGTCATGTATTTCGATGCCCCCTTGACGGCGACCACCGTGTCCGCTCCGCTGGACGTGCGCATGGTGCTAACGCTCAATGGCGCGCTGGTGCTCATCCTGGGTATCGTTCCCGGCGGCCTCATGTCGCTGTGTGCCGATGCCATCATGCGCTCGCTGGCGTCCTGAGCGGCGCCGGCTGACACCGTCTTGGGCAGTGCGCACGTGACGCAGGCTACTTCCATCTGGATCGTGATCCTCGCGGCCTGCGTGGCCGCAAATCTGCCGTTCGTCAACCAGCGCATCCTGGCGCTGGGCCCGGTGCGCTCTCCGAAAAAATCGCTGCGTTTGCGCCTGCTCGAGCTGGTGCTGTGGTACTTCGCCGTGGGCGGACTGGCGCTCTGGCTGGAGGGGCGCGTAGGGCAGATCGCCCCGCAGGGCTGGGAGTTCTATGCGGTGACGGCGGCGCTGTTCCTCACCCTGGCGTTTCCCGGTTTTGTCTACCGCTACCTGCTGCGTCGGCGATGAAAGTCCTGGACCTGCGCTGCGCACATGAACACGCCTTCGAGGGCTGGTTTTCCGGGGAAGAGGACTTCCAGGACCAACTGCGGCGCGGCTTGCTGCAATGCCCCGTGTGTGGCGCAGCGCAGGTGCGCAAGGTGCTGAGCGCGCCGCGCATCAACCGCGGGGCAGCGGCCGCGGCCGAACCTGCCGCAGCCGCGGTGGAAGGCGTCTCAGACACCCCCGCTCCCGGCCGCTCGGCGCCGGGCGTGCCGGTGCCGCTGCAGGCAGCGCTGCTGCAGTGGGCGCGCCAGGCCATGGCGCAGTCCGAGGATGTGGGAGAGCGCTTCGCGCAGGAGGCACGCAGCATCCATCGCGGGGACAGCCCCGAGCGGCCGATCCGCGGGCAGGCCAGCGCCGCCGAGACGCTGGAGCTGCTGCAGGAAGGCATCCCCGTGCTGGCCCTGCCGCCCTCGGCCACCGATACCTTGCACTGAGCCCGGGCCGGCAGCCTGCGCGCACGCGCCGTCCTGTTGCTGCGCGGCGCCTGGCGGCACCGCAGGCGCATCCCCCCCCGTTTCAGGCGCTGAATTGCAGCGCCGCCAGGCGCGCGTACACCCCATGGCGTGCCAGCAGCGCCGCATGGCTGCCCTGCTCGACGATGCGGCCGTGCTCCAGCACCACGATGCGGTCGGCGTTCTGCACGGTAGACAGGCGGTGGGCGATCACCAGGGTGGTGCGCTGCCCGCTGCGGCTGTGCATGGCCTTGTCCAGCGCTGCCTGGACCATGCGCTCGCTCTCGGCGTCGAGCGCACTGGTGGCCTCGTCGAGCAGCAGCAGGGGCGGGTTCTTGAGGATGGCGCGGGCAATGGCGATGCGCTGGCGCTGCCCGCCCGACAGGCGCACCCCCCGTTCGCCCAGAAAGGTGGCGTAGCCCTCGGGCAGGGCCTGCAGGAAGTCGTGGGCAAAGGCGTCGCGCGCGGCGGCGTGCACCTCTTCGTCGCTGGCCTCGGGGCGGCCGTAGCGGATGTTCTCCAGCGCGCTGGCCGAGAAGATCACCGGGTCCTGGGGCACCGTGCCGATCAGCCCGCGCAGTACCGTGAGCGCCACGTCGCGCACATCCATGCCCTCGATCTGGATGCTGCCGCCCGCGGGCGCGGCGTCCACGTCGTAGAAGCGCTGCAGGAGCTGGAACACCGTGGTCTTGCCGGCACCGCTGGCACCGACCAGGGCAACGGTCTCGCCGGGCTGCAGCTCCAGCGAGAACCCGTGCAGCGCCGCCTGCTGCGGCCGCGAGGGATAGTGGAAATGCACGTCCGCGAAGCGCACCGCCAGGCCGCGGCCCGGGTGTGCCAGCGGCAGGGGACGCGCGGGTGACGCCACGGGCGCGCGGCTGGCCAGCAGTTCCATGAGCCGCTCCGTTGCGCCGGCAGCGCGCAGCAGATCGCCATACACCTCGCCCAGCACGGCCGCCGCGCCGGCCAGCAGCATCACGTAGACCACAGTCTGGCCCAGATGGCCCGCGCTCATCTGCCCGGCCAGCACGGCCTGCGTGCCGCGGTACAGGCCCCAGAGCAGCAGGCCGGCGTTGGTGATGATGATGAACGCCACCAGCAGGGCGCGGGCGCGCGAGCGGCGCACGGCCGTCTGGAAGGCATTCTGCGTAGCCTGGGCAAAGCGGGCCGACTCGCGCGGCTCGGCGCAGTAGCTCTGCACCACGGGGATGGCGTTGAGCACTTCGGCGGCGATGGCGCTGGAGTCGGCCACGCGGTCCTGGCTGGCGCGCGAGAGGCGGCGCACGCGCCGGCCAATCCACAGCGCCGGCAGCACCACGGCCACCAGCATGAGCAGCACGATGCCCATGACGCGCGGATTGGTCCACACCAGCATGATGATGGCGCCCGCACCCACCACGGCGTTGCGCAGGCCCATGGAGAGCGACGAACCCACGACGGTCTGCACCAGGGTGGTATCGGTGGTCAGGCGCGAGAGCACTTCGCCGGTCTGCGTGGTCTCGAAGAACTGCGGGCTCTGGCGCAGCACGTGGTCGTACACGGCATTGCGCAGGTCGGCCGTGACGCGCTCGCCCAGCCAGCTCACCAGGAAAAAGCGCGCTGCGCTGAACACCCCCAGCGCCACCGCCACGCCGAACAGCAGCCCGAAATTGCCGCGCAGCGCCAGGGCCTGGGCGCCGCGGTCGCTGGCGCCCAGGCTGGTGTCGATCAGGGTGCGCAGCGCGAGCGGAAAGGCCAGCGTGGCGCCCGCCGCGAGTACCAGGAACAGCAGCGCCAGCGCGATGCGCCAGCGGTAGGGCCGCAAGAACGGCAGCAGGCCGGTGAGCGAATGGGGGGTGCCGCCTGCGGGCGCGCGGGGGTGCGAAAAAGCCATGCCCGCAGTGTAGGGCGCGCATGGGCCGGGCGCTTGCGTACGTGCGCAGCGGCAGGCGTGGAGGGTAGGCGTTTATACATAGGCGATACCCCTAGTGACGGTTTGCGGTACATCAACTTACGATGCGACGCAACATATTTGGCGGGATTGCTGAGCGTTTTGGCAGTCACCGCACCCCACTTTTAACGGAGCTGCCAGCGCGCCATGAGCGACGTCATCCTCGAAACCACCCACCTGACCAAAGAATTCAAAGGATTCACCGCGGTCAGCGACGTGAACCTGACCGTGCGCCGGGGCTCCATCCACGCACTGATCGGCCCCAATGGCGCCGGCAAGACGACTTGCTTCAACCTGCTGACCAAGTTCCTGGAGCCTACGTCGGGCACCATCCGCTTCAACGGTCAGGACATCACGCGTGAGCAGCCCGCGCAGATCGCGCGCCGCGGTGTGATCCGCTCGTTCCAGATCTCGGCCGTGTTCCCGCACCTCACGCTGCTGGAGAACGTGCGCCTGGGCCTGCAGCGCAAGCTGGGCACCTCGTTCCATTTCTGGCGCAGTGAAAAATCGCTCAACCAGTTGAACGAGCGCGCGCGCCAACTGCTGGCCGAAGTGGGCCTGCAGGACCTGGCGGACGAAGTCACCGTGAACCTGCCCTACGGCCGCAAACGCGCGCTGGAGATCGCCACCACCCTGGCCATGGAGCCCGAGCTGATGCTGCTCGACGAGCCCACGCAGGGCATGGGCCACGAAGACGTGGACCGCGTCACGCAGCTCATCAAGAAAGTGTCGGCGGGCCGCACCATCCTGATGGTGGAGCACAACATGAAGGTCATCTCGACCATTGCCGACCGCATCACCGTGCTGCAGCGTGGCGCCGTGCTCGCCGAAGGGCCCTACGAAGAAGTCTCGAACAACCCGCAAGTCATGGAAGCCTACATGGGAACGACCGACGGCCAACTGCAGGGAGCGCACTGAGATGGCCGCAACGCCTGCACTGGAAATCCGCAACCTCGAAGCCTGGTATGGCGAATCGCATGTGCTGCATGGCGTGGACATGGTCGTGCAGCCGGGCGAGGTCGTCACCCTGCTCGGGCGCAACGGCGCGGGCCGCACGTCCACGCTGCGCGCCATCATGGGCCTCACGGGTTCGCGCAAAGGCTCGGTGAAGATCAACGGCGTGGAGACCATCCACCTGCCCACGCACCGCATCGCCCACCTGGGCGTGGGCTATTGCCCCGAAGAGCGCGGCATCTTCTCCAGCCTGTCCTGCGAGGAGAACCTGCTGCTGCCGCCCGTGCTCAAGACGGGGCAGGCGGGCATGTCGGTGCAGGAGATCTACGCCATGTTCCCCAACCTGGCCGAGCGCAAGAACAGCCAGGGCACGCGCCTGTCGGGCGGTGAGCAGCAGATGCTGGCCGTGGCCCGCATCCTGCGCACGGGTGCCAACCTGCTGTTGCTCGACGAGATCTCCGAAGGCCTGGCACCCGTCATCGTGCAGGCGCTCGCCCGCATGATCACCATGCTGCGCCAGAAGGGCTACACGGTGGTGATGGTGGAGCAGAACTTCCGCTTCGCCGCGCCGCTGGCCGACCGCTTCTACGTGATGGAGCACGGGCGCATCGTGGAGCAATTCGGTGCCGCCGAGCTCGAGGCGAAGATGCCCGTGCTCAACCAGTTGCTGGGTGTCTGACCCCCGGCGTTTTTTTCATCGACGGATTTTCGACCCTCAACAAGGAGACAAACATGAGCCGTAAACTCAAAACCCTGGCAGCCGCATTGGGCGCCGCTGGCCTTTGCCTGGGCGCCGTGCAGGCGCAGGCGCAGGACAAGGTGAAGATCGGCTTCATCACCGACATGTCGAGCCTGTACGCCGACGTGGACGGCAAGAACGGCGCCATGGCCATCCAGATGGCTATCGATGACTTCGGCGGCAAGGTGCTGGGCAAGCCCATCGAGCTGGTCTCGGCCGACCACCAGAACAAGGCCGACATCGCTGCCAGCAAGGCGCGCGAGTGGATCGACACCCAGGGCCTGACCATGCTCTTTGGCGGCACGAACTCGGGTACCGCCCTGGCCATGGCCAAGATTGCCGACGAGAAGAAGCGCGTGTTCATGGTCAACGGTGCGGGCTCCTCGGCCCTGACCAACGACCAGTGCACGCCCTACACCGTGCACTATGCCTATGACACCGTGGCCCTGGCCAAGGGCACGGCCGGCGCCCTCGTCAAGCAGGGCAATAAGGACTGGTTCTTCCTGACGGCCGACTACGCCTTCGGTGCGGCGCTGGAGTCCGATGCGGCCCGGGTGGTCAAGGAAAACGGCGGGCGCGTGATCGGTTCGGTCAAGCACCCGCTCAATGCCACGGACTTCTCCTCCTTCCTGCTGCAGGCGCAGAACTCCAAGGCCCAGGTTCTGGGCCTGGCGAACGCGGGCGGTGACACCATCAACGCCATCAAGGCCGCCAAGGAATTCGGCATCAACAAGAGCATGAAGATGGTGGGCCTGCTCGTCTTCGTGACCGATGTGCACAGCCTGGGCCTGAAGAACACCGAAGGCCTGCAACTGACCACGAGCTGGGACTGGAACCTGAACGACAAGACGCGCGCGTTCGGCCACAAGTTCTTCGCCAAGGCCAAGCGCATGCCCACCGACATCCAGGCGGCCAACTACTCGGCCACCATGACCTACCTGAAGGCGGTGCAGGCCGCAGGCACCACCGATGCCGACAAGGTCATGGCCAAGCTCAAGTCCACGCCCGTGGACGACTTCTACGCCAAGGGCCAGATCCGCCAGGATGGCCGCTTCGTGCACGACATGTACCTGGTGCAGGTCAAGTCGCCCGCCGAGTCCAAGGAGCCGTGGGACTACTACAAGGTCGTCGCCAAGCTCCCTGGCGAGCAGGTCTATACCACCAAGGCCGAGAGCAAGTGCGCCCTCTGGAAGTGATGGCCCGCCCCCGCCCGGAGACCCCGGGCGGGGTGTGAGCCGCGGCTTCCCTGGATCCCTCCCTCCACCTACCCATTTTTGCAATGGAAATCTTCGGTGTCTCCCTGCCGGCCATGCTGAGCCAGCTCCTGCTGGGGCTGGTCAACGGCTCGTTCTACGCCATCCTCAGCCTGGGCCTGGCCGTGATCTTCGGCCTGCTCAACGTCATCAATTTTGCGCACGGCGCGCTGTTCATGCTGGGGGCCGTGCTCACCTGGATGGCCATGAGCTACTTCGGCATCAGCTACTGGGTGATGCTGGTGGCCGCGCCGCTGGTGGTGGGGGCGTTCGGCGTGCTCATCGAGCGCCTGCTGCTGCGCTGGATCTACAAGCTGGACCATCTCTACGGCCTGCTGCTCACGCTGGGCCTGACCCTGCTCATCGAGGGCATCTTCCGTTCCATCTACGGCGTCTCGGGCCTGGGCTACGACACGCCTGAGCTGCTGGAGGGCGCGACCAGCCTGGGCTTCATGATCATGCCCAACTACCGCGCCTGGGTGGTGGTGGCCTCCATCGTCGTGTGCATCGCCACCTGGTACGTGATCGAAAAGACCAAGCTCGGCGCCTACCTGCGCGCCGGCACCGAGAACCCGCGCCTGGTCGAGGCCTTCGGCGTCAACGTGCCCGTGATGATCACGCTCACCTACGCCTTCGGCGCCGCGCTCGCGGCCTTTGCCGGCGTGCTCGCCGCGCCCGTCTACCAGGTCACGCCGCTCATGGGCCAGAACCTCATCATCGTGGTGTTCGCCGTGGTGGTGATCGGCGGCATGGGCTCCATCATGGGCTCCATCCTCACCGGCCTGGGCCTGGGCGTGATCGAGGGGTTCACCAAGGTGTTCTACCCCGAGGCCTCGTCCACCGTGGTGTTCGTCATCATGGCCATCGTTCTTCTCATCCGCCCCGCCGGCTTGTTCGGCAAGGAAAAGTAAAGCCGCAGGGGTGACGCACATGAATTCCAAGAAAATCGCACCTTTGGGCTACGGCCTGCTGCTGCTGGGCCTGGTGGCCGCACCCTTCCTCGGCGCCTATCCGGTGTTCGTGATGAAGCTGCTGTGCTTCGCGCTGTTCGCCTCGGCCTTCAACCTGCTGCTGGGCTACACGGGCCTGCTGTCCTTCGGCCATGCGGCCTTCCTGGGCGGCGCGGCCTACGTCACGGGCCATGTGGTCAAGGTCTGGGGCGCCACGCCCGAGTTGGGCCTGCTCGCCGGCCTGCTCAGCGGTGCGCTGCTCGGGCTGGTGATGGGCTGGTTCACCATCCGCCGCCAGGGCATCTACGCCACCATGATCACGCTTGCGCTGGCGCAGATGCTGTTCTTCGCCGCGCTGCAGATGCCCTTCACGGGCGGCGAGGACGGGCTGCAGGGCGTGCCGCGCGGCAAGCTGTTCGGCCTGCTGGACCTCTCCAGCGACCTCACCATGTACTACGTCTGCCTGGTGGTGGTAGTGGTGGCCTTTCTGCTCATCGTGCGCACCATCCATTCGCCCTTCGGCCAGGTGCTCAAGGGCATCAAGGAGAACGAGCCGCGCGCCACCTCGCTGGGCTACGACACCAACCGCTTCAAGCTGCTGGCCTTCGTGATCTCGGCGGCCATCGCCGGGCTGGCCGGTGCGCTCAAGACCCTGGTGCTGGGCTTTGCCACGCTCTCGGACGTGCACTGGAGCGCCTCGGGCCATGTGGTGCTGATGACGCTGGTGGGCGGCATGGGCACGCTCAGCGGCCCGCTGGTGGGCGCGGCCGTGGTGGTGGCGCTGGAGAACAAGATCGGCGAGCTGGGCACCCTGCTGGCCCAGCTCACCACGGTGGACTGGTTCAACTCCCTGGGCGAGTCGGTCACCATCGTCACGGGCCTGATCTTCGTGGTCTGCGTGCTGGCCTTCCGCCGCGGCATCATGGGCGAGCTCATCGCCTGGATGGATCGCCGCCGCACGGGCGGCGGGGACGGCGGCGCGCATTGAGCGCGCGCCGCATGCCTGGCACCGGCGCCCCGGTGCTTTTATTTTGATAGCTGGCAGCGCTTGATTGAAGCCGGTTTCAAGTACAAAAATACTTGAAAACAACTAAAAACAAGCGCGAGAAGCTCCTGAAAATATAGCGCCCCAGCCCCACGGCTGGGGCGTCTTGTTTTTCCCTGCTGCCCGTGCTCAGGCCAGCAGGGCCGCCAGGCGCGCGTGCGCCGCGGTGCAGTCGCCCATGCAGCGCTGCACCCAGGCGTCGTCATGGTAGGTGGGCAGGTAGCGCTCGCCCGCGTCGCACAGCAGCGAGAGGATGGAGCCCTGCTGCCCCTGCGCGCGCATCTCCTGCGCCAGCCGCAGCATGGCGACGAAGTTGGTGCCCGTGGACGGGCCCACGCGCCGCCCCAGCAGAGCGGAGAGCGCGCGCATGGCGGCGATGGAGTCGTCGTCGGCCACTTCCTCCATGCGGTCCACCAGCGTGCGGATGAAGCTCGGCTCCACGCGTGGGCGGCCTATGCCCTCGATGCGCGAGCCCGGCGCGGTGAGCGCCGCGTCGCCCGTGCGGTGGTAGGCGGCGAACACCGAGCCCGCCGGGTCGGCCACGCAGACCTGCGTGGCGTGGCGCTGGTAGCGCACGTAGCGGCCGATGGTGGCGCTGGTGCCGCCCGTGCCCGCGCCCACCACGATCCAGCGCGGCACCGGGTGGCGCTCGCGCTGCATCTGCGTGAACATGCTCTCGGCGATATTGTTGTTGCCGCGCCAGTCGGTGGCGCGCTCGGCGTAGGTGAACTGGTCCATGTAGTGCCCGCCGGTCTCCACCGCGATGGCGCGCGCCGCGTCGTACACCGCGCCCGCGCTGTCCACGAAATGGCAGCGCCCGCCATGGAACTCGATCTGCGCCACCTTCTCGGGCGAGGTGCTGCGCGGCATCACCGCCACGAATGGCAGGCCCAGCAGACGCGCGAAGTAGGCCTCGCTCACGGCGGTGGAGCCGCTCGATGCCTCGACGATGGTGGAGCCCTCGCGCACCCAGCCGTTGCACAGCGCGTACAGGAACAGCGAGCGCGCCAGCCGGTGCTTGAGGCTGCCCGTGGGGTGGGTGGACTCGTCCTTGAGGTACAGGTCGATGCCGGCGCGGGCGAAGGCGGGCAGCGGCAGCGGGATCAGGTGCGTGTCGGCGCTGCGCTGGTAGTCGGCCTCGATGCGGGCGATGGCCTCGTGCAGCCAGGCGCCGCTGGATACGGCAGGGGGGGCGGTGTGCATGGCCTGCATTGTCGTGCAGGGCCGGGGGCTCTTGAAGTTTGCGGTGGCGGGCGCATACTAAAAAACGGGCTTGGCGCTGCCCGGCCCCGTGTTCCACCCCCCCACTTCAAGGAGCTTGATCATGAACTCTCTGGTGTCCCGCGCAAGCCTGTTCGACGATTTCTTCAAGGACTTCGCCCCCGGCTTTTATGTGCGCCCCCTGCATGGCGACAACCTGCCCGCGCCCTCGCAGATCAAGGTGGATGTCAAGGAAACCGACGGTGGCTACACCGTGCAGGCCGAAGTGCCCGGCGTGCCCAAGGAGGATATCCACGTGTCCATCGAAGGCAATGTGGTGAGCCTGCGCGCCGAAGTGCGCCAGATGGACCAGAAGACCGAGGGCGAAAAGGTGCTGCGCTCCGAGCGCTACTACGGCTCGGTGGCGCGGAGCTTTCAGCTCCCCGCCGAGATCGACGCTGCCCAGGCCAAGGCCCGCTATGACAACGGCGTGCTGACCCTCACCCTGCCCAAGAAGACGGGCAACAGCTCCCAGCGGCTGAGCATCGAGTGAACCGGGTGGGGGCGGTACCCCGGTGCCTGCGCCGCAGCCCGGCGCGGGCGTGTGTCAGGGCTGCTGCAGGCGTTGCAGTACGGCCTGTACCAGGTCGGCCACGGCCGTGGGCCGGTCGCAGGCGATGGCCTGGCGCGCGGGCATGCTGCGCAGCCAGGTGATCTGGCGCTTGGCCAACTGCCGCGTGGCGGCGATGCCGCGCTCGCGCAGGCGCTGCAGGTCCAGCGGCGCACCGGCCGGGCCGTGCGCCTGCAGCTCGAGTTCCTCCCAGGCCTGGCGGTAGCCCACGCAGCGCATCGAGGGCAGGTCCGGGTGCAGGTCGCCGCGCGCACGCAGGGCGCGCACCTCGTCCACGAAACCGGCCGCCAGCATGGCGTCAAAGCGCTGGGCAATGCGTTCATGCAGCCAGGCGCGGTCTTCCGGTTCCAAAGAAAAAAGGTCTGCAGCGCGCAAGGGGCCTGCGCTGTCAGCTCCTGATTTGATAGTGTGAAAACTCGACAGCGGGCGCCCGGAGACGTGCCACACCTCCAGCGCGCGCTGGATGCGCTGGCTGTCCGCGGGCGCCAGGCGCGCGGCGGTCTGCGGGTCCACGCGCGCCAGCTCGGCGTGCATGCCGGCCCAGCCGATGGCGGCGGCCTGCGCATCGAGCCGCGCGCGCACCGCGGGGTCGGCGGCGGGCATGTCGTCGATGCCGTGCAGCAGCGCCTTGAAGTACAGCATGGTGCCGCCCACCAGCAGCGGCAGCGCACCGCGCGCGCGGATCTCGGCGATCAGCCGCGTGGCGTCCTGCACGAACTCGGCGGCGCTGTAGGCCTGCAGCGGGTCGCGGATGTCGATCAGGTGGTGCGGCACGCAGGCGCGCTCCTGCGCCGTGGGCTTGGCCGTGCCTATGTCCATGCCGCGGTACACCAGGGCCGAATCGACGCTGATGATCTCCACCGGCACCTGCCGCCCGATGACGGCGGCCAGCGCCAGCGCGCCGGCCGTCTTGCCCGAGGCCGTGGGGCCGGCCAGGGCGATGGCGGGGAGCGGGGCAGGGCGGCTCATGGGGGCGGTGCGTGCCGGGGCCGGGCGGCCGCTCAGGCCAGGCGCGAGGCGGCCTGGGCCGCGTGCGAGGTGTCTATGGACAGATTGCCGGTGTCGCCGGGCGACACGCCCGCGGACAGGCGGATGCGCAGCGACAGGTCGGTGCGCGAGTCGGCATTGTGCAAGGCCTCCTCCAGCGAGACGCGGCCCTCGGTGTAGAGCGTGTAGAGCGCCTGGTCAAAGGTGCACATGCCGATCTCGGTGCTGTGGCTCATGGCCTCCTTGATGGTGGAGAACTCGCCCTTGGCGATCAGGTCGGCAATGTAGGGCGAGTTGAGCATGACTTCCACCGCGGGCACCAGCTTCTGGTGCAGCCCGGGAACCAACCGCTGCGAGACCACGCCGGCGAGGTTGAGGCTCAGGTCGATGAGCAGTTGGTGGTGCGCCTCCTGCGGGAAGAAGTTGATCACGCGCTCCATGGCCTGGTTGGCGTTGTTCGCGTGCAGCGTGGACAGGCACAGGTGGCCCGTTTCGGCGTAGGCGATGGCCTGCTTCATGGTGTTGCGGTCGCGGATCTCGCCGATCATGATCACGTCGGGCGCCTCGCGCAAGGCGTTCTTCAGGGCTTCCTCGTAGGAGAGCGTGTCGATGCCGACCTCGCGCTGGTCCACGACGGACTTCTTGTGCGCGTGCAGGAACTCCAGCGGGTCCTCTATGGTGAGGATGTGGCCCGTGGCATTCTCGTTGCGGTAGTTGATCATGGAGGCCAGCGTGGTGGACTTGCCCGAGCCCGTGGCGCCGGTGACCAGCACCAGGCCGCGCTTGCGCATGACGAGCCGCTCCAGAATGGGCGGCAGCCCCAGGGCCGCCAGGGGCGGGATCTTGTTCTTGATGTAGCGGATGACCATGCCCGTCTCGCCGCGCTGCACGAAGACGTTGACGCGAAAACGCCCCAGGTGCTCGGCCGAGATCGACAGGTTCATCTCCATGCGGGCCTCGAACTCGGCGATCTGCTTCTCGTTCATCACCGCATACGCCAGTTGCTTGACCTGCCCGGGGCGCAAGGGCGGCATGGTCAGCGGGTGGGTGACGCCCTCGATCTTGAGGTTCACCGGCGCGCCTACGCTGAAAAACAGATCAGAACCGCCCTTTTCCACCAGCACATTCAAAAAGCTGAAGATTTCCATGCCATGTTTCCATCAGTAACTCGGTGTTGCGGCGCGAAGCATACGTGAATGCCGCATGGTGGAATCGATTCCGGGGTCAAATGCCCCAGGGGCCGATCGGAAACCCGCCCCGGCCGGGCCAGGGCGCCAGCGCGCCCGCCCGCCTCAGCCGTGCTCGCGCGGATCGCCGAAGCGCTGCACCAGCGTCCAGGCGATGGCCGCCAGCAGCAGCGACCAGAACCACACGCCATGCACCAGCGGCCAGATGCTGCCGTCGAGGTGCGCGCCCACCCAGCGGCCGATGGCAAAGGCCGCCAGCATCATCATGAAGCCGTTGAGCGCCGAGGCCACGCCTGCCGCCTGCGGAAACGGCCCCACGGCGCCCGTCTGCCCGCAGGGCTGGTGGATGCCGTGCGCCAGCATGAACAGGTAGAACGGCGCCAGCAGCGCCACGGGCCGGTGCCAGCCCCCCCAGGCCACCAGCGCCATGAGCGTGCCGCCGCCCAGGCTCAGCAGCCCGGCCAGCGCCACGGTGCGCCGCAGCCCCCAGCGCGCCAGCAGCGCGCGGCAGACGAAGGTGCCCGCGAAATACGCCAGCGCGGTGGACAGCAGCACCGTGCCGTACTGCGTGCGGCTCAGGTCCAGCACCTCGATGAACACGAAGGAGGAGGCCGCCAGAAAGGTGAACAGCCCGCCGTAGGCCGCCGTGGTCAGCAGCGAGAAGGCCCAGAACGTGGGGTGGCGCAGCACCATGGCCCAGGTGCGCAGCAGCATGGCCGGCTGCAGCGCCTGGGGGTTGGGCCGTGCCAGGGTCTCGGGCATGCGCAGGGCCACCAGGGCCAGCGTGGCCACGGCGTAGGCCGTGAGCGCCAGCAGCGCCGCGCGCCAGCCCAGCCACACCGTCAGCAGCCCGCCCAGCGGCGCGCACAGGCAGGCCACCAGGCCCAGGCCGGTGAGCGCCTTGGACATGGCGCGCGCACCGGCCAGGGGGGTGTAGAGGTCGCGCACGATGGCGCGCGCGCACATCACCACCGCGCCCATGGCCGCGCCCTGCGCGGTGCGCCAGGCGATCAGCCAGTCCATGGACGGCGCCAGCGCGCTGCCCACCGAGGCGATGCTGTACAGCCCCAGCCCGGCGAGCAGCACCGGGCGGCGGCCCCAGCGGTCGGCCAGCGGCCCCCACAGGAGCTGCGAGCTGCCGAAGGCCAGCAGCAGGGCGCTGAGCGTGAGCTGCCCGGCCGCCACGGGGGCCCGGAGGTCGCGCGTGAGCGCCGGCAGCGCGGGGAGGTAGAGGTCGGTGGTGACGGGCTGGATGGACAGCAGCAGCGCCAGCACCACGATGGCCAGGCCCGGGGGCACGGCAGCGGGCGTGGCCGTGCGGGCGGCCGCGTCAAGAGGCAGGGACATAGGCGGGCGAGCGTAGCAGATGCCCGCCGCCGGCCCGGCGCAGCAAAAAGGGGCCCGCAGGCCCCTGGAGGTAGAGCGCCGGTGCGCCAGGCTCAGATCAGGCCCTGGGCCAGCATGGCGTCGGCCACCTTGGCAAAGCCGGCCACGTTGGCGCCGGTGATGTAGCTGGTCGTGCCGTCGGTGAGCTTGCCGTGCTCCAGGCAGGCGGTGTGGATGCCGCGCATGATGCCGTACAGCTTGGCGTCCACCTCCTCGCGCGTCCAGGACAGGCGCATGGCGTTCTGGCTCATCTCCAGGCCCGAGGTGGCCACGCCGCCGGCGTTGCTGGCCTTGCCCGGGGCGTAGAGCACGCCGGCCGCCTCGAAGGCCTTGGCCGCCTCGATGGTCGAGGGCATGTTGGCGCCTTCGGCCACGCATTGCACGCCGTTGCGGATGAGGACGCGGGCGTCCTCTTCGTCCAGCTCGTTCTGCGTGGCGCAGGGCAGGGCCACGTCCACCGGCACATGCCAGGGGCGCTTGCCCGCCTCGAAGCGCACGCCCGTGCGGGCGGCGTAGTCGCTCACGCGGCCGTAGTGGTGGTTCTTCACGTCCATGAGGATGGCGAGCTTCTCGGGGGTGAAGCCGTCCTCGTCGATGATGGTGCCGCTGGAGTCGGAGACGGTGATGACCTTGGCGCCCAGTTGCATGGCCTTCTCGACCGAGTACTGCGCCACGTTGCCCGAGCCCGAGACCGAGACGCGCAGGCCGTCGAAGGACTTGCCGCGGGTCTTGAGCATTTCCTCGGCGAAGTACACCGTGCCGTAGCCTGTGGCCTCGGGGCGGATCAGCGAGCCGCCGAAGGACAGGCCCTTGCCCGTGAACACGCAGTCGGCGCGGTTGCTGAGCTTCTTGACCATGCCGGCGATGTAGCCCACCTCGCGGCCGCCCACGCCGATGTCGCCCGCAGGCACGTCGGTGTCGGCGCCCACATGGCGGAACAGCTCGGTGGCGAAGGCCTGGCAGAAGCGCATGATTTCCGCCGGGCTCTTGCCCTTGGGATCGAAGTCGGAGCCGCCCTTGCCGCCGCCCATGGGCAGCGTGGTCAGCGCGTTCTTGAAGGTCTGCTCGAACGCGAGGAACTTGAGCACCGAGAGGTTCACCGAGGGGTGAAAGCGCAGGCCGCCCTTGTACGGGCCGATGGCCATGCTGTGCTGGATGCGGTAGCCGCGGTTGACGTGCACGGTGCCGTGGTCGTCCTGCCAGCACACGCGGAACATGATGATGCGCTCGGGCTCGACCAGGCGCTCAAGCAGGCCCTGGTCGGCGTAGCGCGGGTGTTTCTCGATGAAGGGCCACAGGCTTTCCATGACTTCCGTGACGGCCTGCAGGAACTCAGGCTGACCGGGGTTGCGTTGTGCTACCTGCTCCAGGAAGCTTCCTACGGACTCGTACTTCATATGCAAGGGACCTTCATCATTAAGAAAGCGGGCAATGCGGCACCGCAGCAACGAATTATGCCAAAAGTTTATGGCGTCATGCACCAAAAATGTATGGTGCCATGCATCTAACTCATGCGATCGGTTGCAAAGTGGTGCATGGGTGCCCCATCGGGGTGCGGCAGCGCGGGCGCGCACGAGGCGCGCCCAGGCTTGGTGCAAGGGGGCGGCGGGGCGTTCAGCGCCCGCGCAGGAACAGCGCGTCCAGCTCTTTCATGCCGAGCTGGCGCCAGGTGGGGCGGCCGTGGTTGCACTGGTCCGAGCGCTCGGTCACTTCCATCTGGCGCAAGAGGGCGTTCATCTCGTCCAGGGTGAGCTTGCGGTGCGCGCGCACCGCGCCGTGGCAGGCCATGGTGGCCAGGATCTCGTTCTTGGCGCGCTGCACCACGGTGCTGGCGTCGTGCGCGGCCAGGTCGGCGAGCACACTGCGCGCCAGCTCCACGGCGTCGCCCTGGGCCAGCGGCGCGGGCACGGCGCGCACGGCCAGGGTGCGCGGCGAGAAGGGCGCAACCTCCAAGCCCAGTTGCTGCAGGGTGTCGGCCTGCACCTCGGCCGTGGCCACCTCTTCGGGCGTGGCGGCAAAGGTGGCCGGGATCAGCAGCGGCTGGCTGGCAATGCGCGCGCTGGCGTCCATCTGCGCCTTGAGCCGCTCGTAGACGATGCGCTCGTGCGCGGCGTGCATGTCCACCAGCACCAGGCCCTGGGCGTTCTCGGCCAGGATGTACACGCCGTGCAGCTGCGCCAGCGCCCGGCCCAGGGGCCAGACGGGCGCGGCTGCCGCGCCGCCGGCCTGCGCCGCCGCGGGCCCGGTGGCGGCTGGCAGTGCGGCCGTGCTGCCGGGCAGGGGCCAGGCTGGCGGAGCGGCGGCGGCCGCGGGGGCACCGGCCGTCCAGGCGGGTGGGGCTTCGGCCGCGGCGGGCGCGGCTGCGGCGTTGCCGCCGGAGCCCCACAGGGCGCCGAGGTCACTCACGCGGTGGCCCGGCCGCTCTTCAAATTTCATAGCTGCCTGCGCTTGCCAGGCGGGCGCTACAGGCCTTTTTTGCTCTGATTTTTCCGCCGGCGCTGCGTCTGCCTGCGCCGCCAGCGCCTGGGCGCGCGGCGCGGCCAGCGCGCGCTCCACGGCGTGGCGCACGGCCTGGTGCACTTCGCGGCTGTCGCGAAAGCGCACCTCGATCTTCGTGGGGTGCACGTTCACGTCCACGCGCGCCGGGTCGATCTCGAGGTAGAGCGCATACACCGGCTGGCGCTGGCCGTGCAGCACATCCTCGTAGGCGCTGCGCGCGGCGTGCTGGATGACCTTGTCGCGCACGAAGCGGCCGTTGACGTAGCCGTACTGCTGGTCGGGCCGCGAGCGCGCGGCATCGGGCAGGCCGGCACGGCCGGTGATGGTCACCGGCCCCTCGGTGTGGACGATGGGCACGGACTGGGCGACGAAGTCCTCGCCCAGCACATCGGCCAGGCGGCGCGCCAGGGCGTCTTGCACATCGCCCTGGCCGTGTGTGAGCGTGGCGCGCCATTGCTCGACGAGCTTGCCCTCGTGCCAGATGGCAAAGCCCACGTCGGGCCGGGCCAGCGCGTGGCGGCGCACGGCCTCCACGCAGTGGGCCAGCTCGGTCGCGTCCTGCTTGAGGAATTTGCGCCGCGCCGGGGTGCTGAAGAACAGCTCCTTGACCTCCACCGTCGTGCCCTGGCCGCGCGCCACGGGGCGCAGCTCGCCGCTGCGCGCGTCGAGCAGGCTGGCATGGGCCTGCTCCGCCGGGCGCGAGAGCAGGGCCAGCTCCGACACCGAGGCGATGGCCGCCAGCGCCTCGCCGCGAAAGCCCATGGTGGCCACGGTCTCCAGGTCGTGCAGGCTGGCGATCTTGCTCGTGGCGTGGCGGCGCAGGGCCACGGCCAGCTCGCCTTGCGGGATGCCGCAGCCGTCGTCCTCCACGGCGATCAGGCGCACGCCGCCCGCCAGCAGGCGCACGGTGATCTGGGTGGCGCCCGCGTCCAGGGCGTTGTCCACCAGCTCGCGCACCACCGAGGCCGGGCGCTCGACCACTTCGCCCGCGGCGATCTGGCTGACGAGCTCGTCGGGCAGGTCGCGGATGGGGCGGCGCTGGGGCGGGGTGCTGGTCGTGTTCACCCGGCGGATTCTAGGGCGGCCGGCCTGGCCGCCCGGGGCGGGTGGGGATAATGCGCGCCATCGTTGCAAAGCCGCCCATGGACGCCATCGCCTTTCTCATCGACTTCATCCTGCATGTGGACAAGCACCTCGAGGCCTTCGTGGCCGCCTATGGCGTGTGGGTGTACGCGCTGCTGTTCCTCATCGTGTTCGTGGAGACGGGCGTGGTCGTCATGCCCTTTCTGCCCGGCGACTCGCTGCTTTTCATCGTGGGCGCGCTGTGCGGCGCCGGCCTCATGGAGTTGGCGCCCGCCGTCGCGGTGCTGCTGGCGGCGGCCATCCTGGGGGACCAGTGCAATTACTCCATAGGCCGCTACTTCGGCCCCAAGGTCTTCCAGTGGGAGAACTCGCGCTGGTTCAACCGCCGCGCCTTCGACCAGGCGCACGCGTTTTACGAGCGCTACGGCGGCATCACCATCGTGCTGGCACGCTTCATGCCGTTCATCCGCACCTTTGCTCCCTTCGTGGCGGGCGTGGCCGCCATGGGGCGCGGCAAGTTCAGCGCCTACAACGTGGGCGGCGCGCTGCTGTGGGTGCTGGGCATTTGTATGGCAGGCTATTTCTTCGGCAACCTGCCCTGGGTGCGCGAGCACCTGGAAAAAATCATCTGGGCGCTCATCCTCGTGCCCGGGCTGATCGCCATTTTTGGCGCCTGGCGCGGCACGCGCTCGTAAGGTCGAACGCACCTCGGGCCTTGCGCCCGCGCCGGTCTCCGGCCGCCGCGGCCGGCCTCTAGGGGGCGCTGGATCCACACCCCCGAGCTGCACGCTCGGGGCGGCAGCGTGCGGCTGCTGGGCCTTGCAGCACGCACTCCTGCTCTCAACACCCGCCTGCCTGTAGCCGCGCGCACCCGCCGCATGGGTGTTTTCCCGTATTTGTATGAAATTACTGTTTCATTAAATATTTGAAGTGGTACATTTGTTTCCATCCGGTGCCCGCACCGACCGACGCAGAAGGACGCTCCGATGAAAGACGCCGCCAGAGCTTTGCCCGCAGAGGATGCACAAACGATCGAGCAATTGATCCGCAGCCGCTACGACGATTTGTCGCCATCGGACCGCAAGCTGTCGGACGTGATCGTTGCCCACCAGAAGGATCTGGCGGCCTATTCCGCCACCGAGCTGGCGCAACTGGCCGGCGTCTCCAAGGCCAGCGCGGCGCGCTATTTCAAGCGCATCGGCTACCAGGATTTCAATGAGTTCCGCACGGCGATCCGCGCCCGCGTTTCCTCGGAGTCCCCGCTGTTCAACCTGGACCGGGTGGCGCAGGCGGGGGACCCGCATCCCGGTTTCACCAGCCACATCGAGGCCGACATCCGGAATCTGGCGACGACGCTGGAGCGCCTGGGCTCCGGTGACCTGAACCGTGCGCTGGAGCTGCTGAAGAACGCGCGCCGCATCTGGGTCGTTGGCTACCGCAACGGCTATGCCAGCGCCTTTTACGCCCATGCGCTGTTTTCCCACGCCAAGGCGGACGTTGCGCTGATCAACGAGGCAGCGAGCAAGAGCGCGGACGTGCTGGTCGACATGGAAAAGCGCGACGTGCTGTTCGCTATCGACTTCCGCCGCCGTACCCGGCTGCTGCCCAAGGTGGTCCGGGTGGCGCGCGAAGCGGGCGCCTCGGTGGTGCTGCTGACCTACGCACCGCTGTCCGACGTGGCTTCGCTGGCCAACGTGGTGCTGCATTGCCCGACCCAGGGCTCGGCGATCTTCGATTCCTATGTGGCGGCCATGAGCATCGTGAACTACCTGGGGATGGAGCTGGTGACCGACGCGCAGGCAAGTTCCCGCAAGCGCATGCAGCGCATCGAGCGCATCCACCAGATGCTGGACGACCTTGACGAATAACCCCTTTTCATGGAGAGAAAAATGTCTGCCATTCCCGCCATCGCCGTCGATGTGTTCCTGAATCCCGCGCTGGACCGCAGTGCCGCCTACGGCGCTGCGCGCAGCGCCATTCTGGGCCAGGAGGCCTTGTCCGCCGCGCGCGCGGACATCCAGACCTGGCCCGGCTACGCCGTCACGCCGCTGCACAGCCTGCCGGGCATGGCGCGGGATGTCGGCGTGGCCAGCATCCAGTACAAGGACGAGGGCGGGCGCTTCGGTCTCGGTAGTTTCAAGGCATTGGGCGGTGCCTACGCCGTGGCGCGCCTGCTGTGCCGGGTGATCGGCGAGCAAACGGGGCAGGCCGTGACGACGCAGCAGCTCCTGGCAGGCGCGCACCGTGACCTGGCGCAACAGGTCACAGTGACCTGCGCCACCGACGGCAACCACGGGCGCTCGGTGGCCTGGGGCGCGCAACTGTTCGGCTGCCGCTGCGTGATCTACATCCACGCCACCGTCAGCGAAGGGCGCCGCCAGGCCATCGAGCACTACGGCGCGCAGGTGGTGCGCACTGCCGGCAACTATGACGACGCCGTGCGCCAGGCCGACGCGGATGCCAAGGCGCTCGGCCGCTACGTGATCTCCGATACCTCTTACGAGGGCTACATGGATGTGCCGCGCGACGTGATGCAGGGCTACCAGCTCATGGTGGAGGAGGCCGTGCAGCAGGCGGGAGCGATGCCCACCCATGTCTTCATCCAGGGCGGCGTGGGCGGCCTGGCGGCGGCCGTCTGCGGCTACTTCTGGGAGCGCCTGGGCAGCGCGCGCCCGCGCGTCATCGTGGTCGAGCCCGAGCGTGCCGACTGCCTGATGCAAAGCGCGCGCAGCGGCAAGATCACTGCGGTGCATGGCGATCTGGACACCCTGATGGCCGGCCTCGCGTGCGGCGAGGTGTCGCTGCTGGCCTGGAGCATCCTGGAGGCGGGGGCGGACGCCTTTGCCGTGATTGCCGATCAGGCGGCGATCGACACCATGCGCCTGCTGGCTGCGCCGGCAGCAGGCGATCCGGCGATCGTCGCCGGCGAATCGGCCGTGGCCGGGCTGGCGGCAGCGCTCGGCGTGGCCCAGAACGCCGGGCAGCGCGCGGCGCTTGGCATCGATGGCGACAGCCGCCTGATGTTCTTCGGCAGCGAGCGTGACACCGATCCGGTGCTCTACCGCGAGCTGGTCGGCCGCAGCGCCGCCGAGGTGCTGGCCGCCGCGGGAGCGCGCGCATGACTGCGGCTGCCATCAATGGCCCGCGCCTGCTCGCCTGCCTGGCCGAGCTGGGCACGGTCGGCGGCCTGCCGGGCGGCGGCGTCTGCCGCCTGGCGCTGACGGATGCCGACAGAGAGGGGCGCGACTGGGTGGTCGGGCGCATGCGCGCGCTCGGCATGGAGGTCACTGTCGATGCGATCGGCAATGTGGTCGCCGTCTACGCGGGGCGCGAGCCCGGCCCGCCGGTGATGACCGGCTCGCATATCGACACGGTGCGCACTGGCGGCCTGTACGACGGCAACTACGGTGTCCTGGCGGGTCTCGAGGTGATTGCCGCGCTGCGCGATGCCCATGTGCGCACCCGCCGCCCGCTGGCAGTGGCGTTCTTCACCAACGAGGAGGGCGCGCGCTTCGCCCCGGACATGATGGGCAGCCTGGTGTTCCAGGGCGGCCTGCCGCTGGACGAGGCGCTCGCTACGCGCGGCATCGACGGTGCCACGGTCGGCGAGGAGTTGCACCGCATCGGCTACGCCGGCGCCGCGCCGGTGGGTACGAACCGGGTCGACAGCTTCGTCGAACTGCACATCGAGCAAGGTCCGGTGCTGGACCGTGAGGGCGTGCAGATCGGTGTGGTCGAAGGGGTGCAGGGAATTTCCTGGACCGAGTTCACGCTGCATGGCGTCTCCAACCATGCCGGCACCACGCCCATGCACATGCGCAACGACGCCGGCTACGTGGCGGCGCGTGTGGCGACCTTCGCGCGCGCACTGACGCAGCGCTATGGCGGCAACCAGATCGCGACGGTGGGCGCGCTGACGCTCACGCCCAATCTGGTGAACGTGATCCCGAACAAGGCCTTGTTCACCGTGGACCTGCGCAATACCGACGGCGCGGCGCTGCAGGCGGCGGAGGCCGAACTGTGGTCGTTCGCCGAGCAGGCCGCGGCCGATGAAGGCGTGGCCTGCGAGCGGCGCATGCTCGCGCGCTTCGACCCGGTGCAGTTCGATCCCGTGCTGATCGAACGCGTGGAGTACGCGGCCCGGGCGCAAGGGCGCAGCTGCCGCCGCATGCCCAGCGGTGCCGGGCACGACGCGCAGATGCTGGCGCGCATGTGCCCGACCGGAATGATCTTCGTGCCCAGCGTGAAGGGCCTTTCGCACAACGTGAAAGAGCACACCGAGCCGGCCGACCTGGTGGCCGGCGCCGAGGTCTTGCTGCAGGTTCTGGTGGAGCTTGCGGATCGCCCCTGACGATGGCTGCATCGGCAGGGATTGGAGGAGTGGGTTTTTTTGGATAGTGGATAGGAGAAAGTCGTGGCACGTATCGTCAATGTTGCACTTGGCCAGTTGGGGCCGATCCAGCGCAGCGACACCCGCGAGCAGGTGGTCAAACGCCTGTGCGCGCTGATGCGCGAGGCGCATGCGCTGGGCGCGGACCTCATCGTTTACCCGGAACTGGCGCTGACCACGTTCTTCCCGCGCTGGTACATCGAGGACGAGGCTGAAATCAACAGCTACTTCGAAACCTCCATGCCCAATGCGGCCACGCAGCCGCTGTTCGATCTGGCGCGGGAGCTGGGGGTTGGCTTCTACCTGGGCTATGCCGAGCTGGCGCAGGAGGGCGGCGGGCTGGTGCGCTACAACACCTCGATCCTGGTCGACAAGGCGGGGCGCATCGTCGACAAGTACCACAAGGTGCATGTCCCGGGCCATTTCGAGCACGAGCCGTGGCGGCGCTTCCAGCACCTGGAGAAACGCTATTTCAAGCCGGGCCACCGCTTTGGCGTGGTCCAGGCGTTTGGCGGCGTGTTCGGCATGGCGCTGTGCAACGACCGCCGCTGGGCCGAGACTTACCGCGTTCTGGGGCTGCAGGGCGTCGAGATGGTGCTCATCGGCTACAACACCCCAGTCCACAACGCTCCGGCGCCCGAGCATGACGACCTCTCGTTGTTCCACAACCGCCTGTCGATGCAGGCGGGCGCCTACCAGAACGGCACCTGGGTGGCTGGTGTCGCCAAGGCGGGTGTCGAGGAAGGCGTCGACAGCATCGGCGGCAGTTGCCTGATCGCGCCTTCGGGCGAGGTGGTTGCCGCCTGCACCACCAAGGGCGACGAGGTGGCGCTGGCCCGCTGCGACCTGGATTTCTGTGCGGTCTACAAGAAGACCACCTTCAATTTTGACCTGCACCGGCAACCCCGTGCCTACGGAATGATCGTCGAGCGCAAGGGCGAGACGCTCGCCGCCGACGGCTCACCCTGGCAGGCCCCAGCGCATTGATCAACTTGGCGCTCGACCAAGGCTTCTTCCCCCCCCCCACCCATAAGAGTCAGACAAGGAGACAAACCATGCTTTACCGTCCACATTGCACGAACCGCTTGCTCACATCGGTCGTTCTCGCCGTAGCCACCATGGGCGCCGGTATGGCGCTGGCGGCTACCGATGCCAAGACCATCCACATGATCCCGCAGGGTGACCTCAAGATCCTGGATCCGATCCAGAATCCGTCCTACATCACGCGCAACCACGGCTACATGGTGTACGACACGCTGTTTGCTCAAAACAGCAAGGGCGAGGTCAAGCCGCAGATGATCGATGCCTACAAGGTCTCGGCCGACAAGAAGGTCTGGACCTTCACCCTGCGCGCCGGGCTCAAGTGGAGCGACGGCACGCCGGTGACGGCCGCCGATTGCGTGGCCTCGATCAAGCGCTGGGCGGCCCGGGATGTCTCTGGACGCCTGCTGGCCGCGGCCATCGGCGAGCTCAAGGCGGTCGATGCCAGCACCTTCACGATCACGCTCGCCAAACCGTTCGGCCCCGTGATCGAGATGCTGGGCAAGCCGTCCTCGAACGTGCCGTTCATGATGCCCGAGCGCGTCGCCAAGACCGAGCCGACCGAGCAGATCAAGGACACCACCGGCTCCGGTCCGTTCATCTTCAAGAAGGACGAATGGGTTCCGGGCAGCAAGGTGGTGTACGTGAAGAACCCGCACTATGTGCCGCGCAAGGAGCCGGCCGACGGCCTGGCGGGCGGCAAGGTGGTCCATGTCGAGCGCGTCGTCTGGAACTTCATCCCGGACCAGAACACCGCGCTGTCGGCCTTCAAGGGCGGTGAGATGGATGTCTACGAACTGCCGCCCGCCGACTTCCTGGACCCGCTGACCAAGGACGCGAACGTGAAACTGGCAGTGGACCCGCTGGGCAACCAGGGCTGGCTGCGGCCGAACCACCAGCTGCCGCCCTTCAATCACCCCAAGGCGCGCCAGGCCCTGACCTATCTGGTGAACCAGGACGAGTACCTGGCGGCAGCGGGCTTTCCCGCCAAGTACCGCCATCCGGCCTGCATGGCCTATTTCATGTGCGGCAGCGTGAACGACACCAAGGCGGGCGCGCAAGCCTACCAGGGCGGCCAGAACCTGGAGAAGGCCAAGCAACTGCTCAAGGAGGCGGGCTACAAGGGTGAAAAGGTCGTGGTGCTGGCACCGTCGGAGCCGCCGATCCAGGCGGCTGCGGCCCTGGTGACGATCCAGAACCTGAAGAAGATCGGCGTCAACGTCGAGGCCCAGGCGATGGATTGGGGAACCCTGCAGGCGCGCCGCGCCAAGAAGGACGGCTGGAACATCTTCCACACCTATTCGGTCGGCGCCGACGTCTACTCTCCCGCCGTCAACGCCTATGCCCAGGCCAGTTGCGAGGCCGCGCCGTCTGGCTGGCCCTGCGACGCGGAGCTGGAAAAGCTGCGCGCGGATTGGGTGGCCGAGAGCGATCCGGCAGCGCGCAAGCAACTGACCGATGCCATCCAGACACGCATGTACGAAGTCGTGCCCTATGTGAATTTCGGCCAGTTCTTCCAGCCCATGGCCTACCGCAGCAATCTCAGCGGCGTGCTGAACGTCGGCATCCCGGTGATGTGGAACGTCGAGAAGAAATAAACCGGCACACCGGCGCATGAGCCCCGGCCGGCTGCGGACACCTGCGCCGGCCGGCTGGCAGCCCCATCCTGTTTCCAGAGCAACCAGAGATTCCCCATGTATCTCCTGATCAAACGGATCGTTGCGGTCATCCCGGTGCTGGCCATCGTGGCAGTGATCGTGTTTCTGCTGCTGCGCCTCTCACCCGGCGATCCCGCCGTGATCATCGCTGGCGATACGGCCAGCGCCGAGGATATCGAGAACATCCGCCGTTCGCTGGGACTGGACCAGCCGCTGGTCCAGCAGTTCTTCCAGTGGGTGTGGCGCATGCTGCATGGCGACTTCGGCAACTCGGTGTTCTCCGGCATGCCGGTGTCGCAACTGATACTGCAGCGTGCCGAGCCCACCTTGTGGCTCACGGCGCTGACGATGCTGTTTGCCATCGTGTTCGCGCTGCCGATGGGAATCTGGGCTGCCTGGAAAGCCGGCACCTGGATCGACCGGGTGATGACGGTGCTCTCGGTGGTGGCGTTTTCGCTGCCGGTGTTCCTGATCGGCTACGGCCTGGTCTACGGGTTCTCGACCCAGCTCGGCTGGCTGCCGGTGCAGGGCTTCAAGAGCCTGTCGGAGGGGTGGTCGCCCTTCATCCGGCACCTGATCCTGCCGGTGGTCAGTGGCGGACTGATCTACACCGCGCTGCTGGCGCGCATGACGCGAGCGACGATGGTCGAGGTGCTGGGCGAGGACTACATCCGCACCGCCCGCGCCAAGGGCCTGCTGCGCCACCGGCTGCTGCTGCGCCACGCGCTGAAGAACGCCGCGGTGCCCATCGTCACCACGATAGGCCTGGGCGTGGCCATGCTGCTGGGCGGCGTGATCGTCACCGAGAGCGTGTTCGCGATCCCGGGCATCGGCCGCCTGACGGTGGACTCCATCCTGCGCCGTGACTACCCGGTGATCCAGGGCATCGTGCTGGTCACTTCCATGGCCTACGTGCTGATCAATCTCGTGATCGACCTGCTGTACAGCCTGTTCGATCCCCGCATCCGCTATTGACGCGGCAGACGCAAGTATCCAGGAGCTTTTCAAGATGGATGTCACTCTCGACCAACTGGAGGCGCGCATCGCACGCGAAGCGCGCCGGCCGTACCTGCTGCGCTTTGCCACGCGCCATCCGATGCTGGTGCTGGGCCTGGCGCTGCTGCTGGCAATGCTGCTGGCGGCCTTGCTGGCGCCCTGGCTGAGTCCGCACGACCCGACCGAGATGAACGTGGTCCAGCGCCTGAAGCCGGCCTCGGCCACCTACCTGTTCGGTACCGACGCCCTCGGGCGCGACATCCTCTCGCGCACGCTGTACGGCGCGCGCGTCTCGCTGCTGGTCGGCTTTTGCGTTGCGCTGCTGAGCGTCGCAGTGGGCATCGTGATCGGCACCGTGGCTGGATTCAGCCGCTGGGCCGACGCCGTGATCATGCGGATCATGGACGGCATGATGGCCATTCCCGGCATCCTGCTGGCGGTGGCGCTGATGACCCTGATGCAGGCCAGCATCCAGACCGTGGTGATCGCCATCGCCCTGCCGGAAATTCCGCGCGTGGTGCGGCTGGTCCGTTCGCTGGTGCTGACCATCCGCGAGCAGCCCTATATCCAGGCGGCGGAAGCGATGGGCACGCGCCTGCCGGTGATCCTGGCGCGCCATGTGGTGCCCAACCTGTTGACGCCGCTCATCGTGCAGGCCAGCTTCATCTGCGCCTCGGCCATGATCTTCGAAGCCTACCTCAGCTTCCTCGGCGCCGGCACGCCGCCCGAAGTGCCAAGCTGGGGCAACATCATGGCCGACGGCCGTTCGGTGGTGCAACTGGCGTTCGGCGTGATTCTGTACCCGGGGCTGTTCCTCGGGTTCACGGTACTGGCAGTGAACCTGGTCGGCGACGGCCTGCGTGATCTGCTCGACCCCCGCATCGCCAAGAAACTCTGACCTGGAGCCCGACATGAGCAGCCCGATACTTGAAGTCGACGACCTGCACCTGAGCTTTGCCAGCCGCGACGGCGTCACGCGCGCGGTGGAAGGCATCTCCTACCAGGTGCATGCGGGTGAAATGCTGGGCGTGGTCGGCGAGTCCGGCTGCGGCAAGAGCGTGACCGCGATGGCCATCCTGCGCCTGCTGCCCCCAGCGCCCACCACCCATGCACGCGGCGCGATCCGCTTTCGCGGCGAAGACCTGCTGCAGGCCAGCGAGGCGCGCATGCAGGAGATTCGCGGCAATGCGATCTCCATGATCTTCCAGGATCCCATGACCTCGCTGAACCCGGTGCTGACCGTAGGCGAGCAGATCGCCGAAGTCCTGATCCTGCACCAGCGCCTGGGCCGCAAGGCGGCCTGGGAGCGTGCGGTCGAATTGCTGGCGCTGGTCAATATTCCCGACCCGCAGCGGCGCGTGAAGGAGTACCCCCACCAGTTTTCCGGCGGCATGCGCCAGCGCGCCATGATTGCGCTGGCGCTGGCCTGCAAGCCGGCCGTGCTGATCGCCGATGAGCCGACCACCGCCCTGGACGTCACGATCCAGGCGCAGATCATGGATCTGCTCGACCGCCTGCGGCGCGAGACCGGCACCGCGATCGTGCTCATCACGCACGATCTCGGGGTGGTTGCCGAGAGCTGCGACCGGGTGGTGGTGATGTACGCCGGGCGCAAGGTCGAAGAGGCGGGCACCGCCGAGCTGTTCGCCCGCCCCAGCCATCCCTACACCCGCGGCCTGCTGGGCGCGATGCCCCACCTCGATACACCGCTGACGCAGCCGCGCACGCGCCTGTCCGAGATTCCCGGCATGGTGCCCTCGCTGCGCACCGCGGCCGTAGGTTGCCGCTTCGCCCCGCGCTGCGCGCAGGTGCAAGACGTCTGCCACACGCGGATCCCGCCGCTGGAGGGGCTGACCGCCACTGATGACACCCACCGCGCGGCCTGCTGGCAACTCGCGCAGGTTTTCGAGAGGGCCGCCGCATGAACCACCTTTCCGCCGAACTCACGCAAGTCGCTGCCGTGGCCGCCAAGCCTGCGCTGCTGGAGGTACAGAACCTGGTCAAGTACTACCCAGGGCGGGGCGTCTGGCCGCGCCCGCGCCCGATCAAGGCGGTCGACGACATTTCCTTCTCGATCGGCTACGGGGAAACGCTGGGGCTGGTGGGCGAATCGGGCTGCGGCAAGTCGACCGCCGCCAAGACCATCCTGCGCCTGATCGAGCCGACCGCGGGCCGCATCCTGCTGGAGGGAACCGACGTCGCCAATCTGTCGCCCGCCCAGTTCCGCCCGTACCGGCGGGACTTGCAGATCGTGTTCCAGGACCCCTATGCGTCGCTCAATCCGCGCATGCGCGCGGCCGAGATCGTCGCCGAGCCGCTGCGCAATTTCTCCCAGGGCAAGGCGGTGGACCCGGAGCGTGTGGCCGAGCTGTTCGAGCGCGTCGGGCTGGACAAGGCGGCCATGCGCAAGTTCCCGAGTGAGTTTTCGGGCGGCCAGCGCCAGCGCCTGGGCATTGCCCGCGCACTCGCGCTCAAGCCCAAGCTGATCGTCTGCGATGAGCCGGTGTCCGCGCTCGACGTCTCCATCCAGGCGCAGGTCATCAACCTGCTGCAGGACCTGCAACAGGATCTCGGTCTGTCCTACCTGTTCGTCGCACACGACCTGGCCGTGGTGCGGCACATCAGCCAGCGTGTCGCGGTGATGTACCTGGGCCGGATCGTCGAAATCGGCCCGGTCGGCACGCTGTACACGCAGCCGCGCCATCCCTACACCAAAGCCCTGCTGGCGGCGGTGCCGAAGATCGGCGCACAGGGCGCGCGGGAAAAGACCCTGTTGAAGGGCGACATCCCCAGCCCGGCCCAGCCCCCGTCAGGCTGCACCTTCCGCACCCGCTGCCCGATGGCGCAGCCGGAATGCGCCCACAGTGCGCCTGCCTTGCAGGCGCAGGGCGAGGGGCACTGGGCTGCCTGCCATTTCATAGGGGCGGAGGGGTCCAAGGCTGGCAAGGCCTGGCGCGCGCCGGCGGACGGTGCGCAAGTCCCTAGCGCCAGCGCCACGCCATGAAGGCAAACATGCCCGTGCCCAGCGCCAGGGCGCTGGCGGCCACGCCCAGTGCGTGGTCGAAACCCTGGGCCTGGGTGGCGGCGCGCTGCAGCAGGGCCGCCGCCAGGGGCGGGCCGGCGATCTGGCCCACGCCGTACAGGGCGG
Organism: Comamonas granuli NBRC 101663; assembly: GCF_000739995.1. Classification (GTDB taxonomy): domain Bacteria; phylum Pseudomonadota; class Gammaproteobacteria; order Burkholderiales; family Burkholderiaceae_C; genus Simplicispira; species Simplicispira granuli. The sequence continues at coordinate 107,054 of NZ_BBJX01000004.1, forward strand.
TGAGCAGGCCGGTGAAGGCCGCGCCGGCCTGGGGCCAGATGTGGCGCGCTTCCTGCAGCGCAAAAAAGGTGATGGCTGTGAACGGCAGGCCCAGCAGCAGGCTGCCCAGCGCAAAGCCCGTGCGGCTGGGCCACACCAGGCCCAGCACGATGGCGCCGGCCTGCATGGCGTAGGCCAGGGCCAGCAGCACGCGCCGGTCGCGCTCGGGCGCGATGCGCGTGGACAGCAGCGCGCCCAGCGCCACGCCCGCACCGAACAGGGGCCAGAACAGGTCGGGCCAGACCGAGCCCGCGGGCAGCACATTGCGTGCGATCACGGGCAGGAACGTGGCCGTGATGATGTAGCCAAAACCCGCGATGCCGTAGCCCAGGGCCAGCAGCGCGCGCTCGGTCACGGGGTGCGCGGGCGGCGCGCTGGCCGGGGCCGCGGCCTGCGGCCCGGCGGGTGCACCAGCCGGTTCGGCGCCAAAGACGCGCCAGACCCCCGCGCCCAGCAGCGCCGCGAGCAGGGCGAGCGCGCCCCAGCCCATGGCCGCGGTCCAGTGCAGGGCCACCATGCCGCTGGCGGCCAGGCCCGTCAGGGCAATGCCCAGCCCCGGGCCGCAGAAGATCAGCCCGGCCAGCGCCGGCGCGCCCAGATGCGCCAGGCGCACCATGCACCAGTTGACCGTGCCGAGGAACACCATGGCGCTGGCCACGCCCGCCAGCAGGCGCAGCAGCGGCCAGGTAGAGGCCCAGGGCAGCACCAGCCCGAAGGTGAGCACGGCCGTGGCTACCAGGCCCGTGCGCACCAGCAGGGCATTGCCTGGCTGCAGGCCCAAGCGCCGCCCCAGCCAGGGCAGCAGCATGTAGCACAGTGCCCCGGCCAGGTAGCCGAAGTAGTTGGCCGTGGCCAGCCAACTGCCGGTGGCGATGTCCACCACGCCGTCGTGCAGCATCATGGGCAGCAGCGGGGTGAAGGCAAAACGGCCTATGCCCATGGCCGAGGCCAGCGCCACCATGCCTGCCAGGGCCGTGCCCAGGGCGCTGTGGACGGGGTCGGGGCGGCGGGGGGCAGGTGCGGGGGCCATGGCAGGGTGAGGGGGGGAGAGGGCTGCGGGAGAGGGAGAGTTTCATCTTAACAAAAGATGGTTACTGTTTTTATGTTCTTGTTTTGAGATAATATGCGCCCATGCATGCCCCCGCTGCCCCGCTGGACCTCACGGCACTGGAGATTTTCTGCGCCGTGGCGCAGGAGGGCAGTGTCACGCGTGCGGCCGAGCGGCTGCAGCGCGTGCAATCCAACGTGACCACGCGCGTGCGCCAGCTCGAAGCCGACCTGGGCGCCGAGCTGTTCCTGCGCGAGGGCAAGCGCATGGCCTTGTCGCCTGCGGGCCAGGTGCTGCTGGGTTACGCGCAGCGCCTGCTGGCGCTGGCCGAAGAGGCGCGCCAGGCCGTACACCCCGGCCAGCCCGTGGGCCGGCTGCGCCTGGGCGCCATGGAGAGCACCGCCGCCAGCCGCCTGCCCGCGCCGCTGGCGCGCCTGCACGGCCGCTGGCCCGATCTGGCGCTGGAGCTGGTTACGGGTGCCACCCAGGCCCTGGTGGACCAGTTGCGCGCGCATGCGCTCGATGCCGTGCTCGTCGCCTGGCCCCCGGGCGTGCCTCCGGATCCCGCGCTGCAGGCACAGCCGGTGTTCACCGAGGAGCTGTTGCTGGTGCTGCCCGCCGGCCACCCCCCCGTGCGTGGCCCGCAGGACGTGCAGGTGGGCACGCTGGCGGTGTTCGAGCACGGCTGTACCTACCGCTACATGGCGCTGGACTGGCTGGCGCCGCGTGCGCAGCCCCTGCGCATTCTGGAGCTGGGCTCCTACCACGCCATCCTGGCCTGCGTGGCGGGCGGCAGTTGCGTGGGCGTGGCGCCGCGCTCGGTGCTCGCGCTGACGCAGCAGGGCGCGGGCCGCGCCCCTGCGCTGACGTTGCACCCGCTGGCGCGCATCGCCACGCAGCTGGTATGGCGCCGTGGCTACCAGAGCGCGGCGCTCGCGGCCCTGCAGCAGGCGCTGCAGGGCGGCACCCCTTCGTGAACCCGGAAAGGAACCCCGCCATGCCCACCCCCTCCCTGTGCGCCACACTGGGCCTGCGCCTGCCCATCGTCCAGGGCCCCATGGCGGGGGCCGATACCCCTGCGCTGGCGGCGGCCGTGTCGGCCGCCGGTGGGCTGGGCATGCTGGGCTGCGGCATGCGCTCGCCCGCCGCCATGGCCGAGGCGGTGGCGCAGCTGCGCCAGCAGACGGCGCGGCCGTTCGGCATCAACCTGTTCGTGCAGGAGGCGCCCGCGCCCCGCAGCGATGAAGTGGCCCGCGCCCAGGCGCTGCTCGCGCCGCTGTATGCCGAGCTGGGCCTGCCGCAGGCGCCGCCCGCGCGCTGGTGCGAGGACTTTGCCGCGCAATTCGACGCCCTCATCGCGCTGCGCCCGGCCGTCGCGAGCTTCACCTTCGGCCTGCTGAGCGCCGCGCAGGTGCAGCGCCTGCACGCCGCAGGCTGCACCGTGGTGGGCACGGCCACCACGGTGGCCGAGGCCCTGGCCTGGGCCGACGTGGGGGCCGACGCCGTCTGCGCCTCGGGCCTGGAGGCAGGCGGGCACCGGGGGACTTTCCTGGGCGATTGGCGGGATGCCCTGGTGGGCAGCATGGCGCTGCTGCCCGCCTGTGCCGACGCGCTGGCGCCGCGCGGCGTGGCGCTGATCGCGGCGGGCGGCATCATGGACGGGCGCGGCATCCGCGCCGCGCAGGCGCTGGGGGCGCAGGCGGTGCAAATGGGCACGGCCTTCCTGGCCTGCGACGAAGCGGGCATCCCCGCGGCCTGGCGCGCGGCGCTCGCACGCGCCAGTGCCACCGACACGCGCCTCACGCGCGCTATCTCGGGCCGGCCGGCACGCGGCATCGTCAACGCCCTGGTCGAGCGCCTGCAACCGCACGAGGCCGAGGTGCCCGCCTACCCGGTGCAGAACGCGCTCACTGCCGCACTGCGCCGCGCGGCCGCTGCCAGCGGCCGGGGCGACTACCTCTCGCTGTGGGCCGGGCAGGGCGTGGCGGCGGTGCGCCCCATGCCCGCCGCCGCGCTGCTGCGCTGCCTGGAGGCCGAGCTGGGGGGATCGCAAATGCTATCAAATGAATAGCTTATGGCGCTTGCTGGGCAAGCGCTGCAGGCCGATAGGATGCAAATAGGCGTCAACCGGGCAGCAGACACACGGTCACCAGCAGCGAGGCGTCCTGCAGCGCCCGCAGCGCGTGCGGCGCGCGCGCCTGCAGGTGCACGAAGTCGCCCGCCTGCATGGTCTGGGTGCCCTGGGCGTTGTGCAGTTCCACTTCGCCTTCCAGGCACAGCACGGTGGCTTCGCCCGGGGTCTGGTGCTGAGGCAGGGACTTGCCTGCGGGCAGCACGATGCGCATGGCTTCGAGCTGGCCTGCCTTGAGGATGGCGCTGCTGCTGGTCTGGCCGATCTGTGCACCCAGGGGCCGCAGGCGGACCACCTGGCCCGAGGGGGTGTGCGCTTGTGCCATGGCGGGGCTCCTTTCTGCCAGGCACTGTACCCCTGCCGGGGGGCGGGGCACAAGCCCTACACCGTGCGGCTGCGCGCCAGGGGCGGGTTCTTGGCGAAGTAGCGCATGATGCCGCGCATCAGCGCGTCGGCCAGTTGTTCCTGGTAGGCGCTGGTGCGCAGCCGGGCCTCTTCCTGCGGGTTGCTGATGAAGGCCGTCTCCACCAGCACGCTGGGGATGTCGGGCGCCTTGAGCACGGCAAAGCCCGCCTGCTCCACGCGCGGCTTGTGCAGCCGGCCCACGTTGCCGATCTCGCCCAGCAGCACGCTGCCGAGCTTGAGGCTGTCGTTGATCTGCGCGGTGGTGCTCATGTCCAGCAGGGCGCGCTGCACGTGCTGGTCCTTGGCGCGCACGTTCAGGCCGCCGACCAGGTCGGCCTGGTTCTCCTTGTTGGCCAGCCAGCGCGCGGCCGAACTGGAGGCACCGCTCTGGCTCAGCGCGAACACGCTGGCGCCGCGCGCCTCGGGGTTGGTGAAGGCGTCGGCGTGGATGGAGACGAACAGGTCGGCCTGCACGCGCCGCGCCTTCTGCACGCGCGTGGCCAGGGGCACGAAGTAGTCGCCGTCGCGCGTGAGGTAGGCGCGCATGGGGTTGCCGTCCACGGTGGTGGCGTTGATGCGCTCGCGCAGCAGGTGCGCGACCTTGAGCACCACGTCCTTCTCGCGCGTGCCGCCGGGGCCGATGGCGCCCGGGTCCTCGCCGCCGTGGCCGGGGTCCAGCGCGATGATGATGAGCCGGTCGGTGTGCGCCGCGGGGCGCGGCGTCATGGGCGGCGGCGCGGCGGCGGCGCTCTTGCGCTGCGACTCGGTGCGGGCGATGAGCTCGCCCAGCGGGTCGGGCGGCTCGGCCGTGGCGGGCAGGCCGAGCGCGTGGCCGCCGTCGGCGGCGGCGCCGCGCGGCGCGGGCGCATCGCGCAGGCGCTCGGCGATCAGGGCTTCGAGCGGGTCCACGGGGGTTTGCGGGTACAGGTCGAACACCAGGCGGTGGCCATAGGCGGCCACGGGCGCGAGCGAGAAGACCTGCGGCCGCGCGGGCTGCTTGAGGTCGACGACCAGGCGCACCACGCCGGGCGCGTTCTGGCCCACGCGGATGCGCTCGATGTTGGGGTCGTCGGGCCGCACCTTGGCCACGAGCTCGCGCAGCTCGGGGTTGAGGTCTATGCCCTCGATGTCCACCGCCAGGCGCGGCGGGTCGCTGACGAAGTGCTGGCGCACGCGCAGCAGCTCGTCCGATTCGAGCGTGATGCGCGTGTATTCGGGCGCGGGCCATACGCGCACGGCCACGATGCTGGCGCCGCGCGCGATGTGCTGCCGGCCCAGCAGCAGCACCAGCGCGCCGGCCTGCAGCAGCGCGCGCCGGCGCGGCGCGCGGGCGGCGCCGGCGGGCAGGGGGGCGTGGCGGTGGGGCCCAGGGGTCATGCGTGCAATCCTTGCAGCAGTTGCTGGCCGGCCGGGGTGTGCGCGCGCAGCGTCACGTGCCGCGTCTGCTCGTCCAGTGCTTCAATGTGGATAGCAAGGTCCGCAGCAGGGATCAGCGCTGCAGCCTTCTCCGGCCATTCTGCCAGCTTGAGGCCGGCTTGCGCAAACAGGTCGCGAAAGCCCGCGTCCTCCCACTCGCGCGGGTCGCTGAAGCGGTAGAAGTCGAAGTGCCAGATGGCCAGGCCCGGCGCCTCGTGCGGCTCGACGACGGCGTAGGTCGGGCTCTTGATGCGGCCCTGCACGCCCAGCGCACGCAGCAGGTGGCGCACCAGCGTGGTCTTGCCCGCGCCCAGGTCGCCGTGCAGGGTGATGAAGGCGTTGGCCAGCAGCGGCTGCGCGGCGAGCTGGCGCGCGAAGGCGGCGGTGTCGTCCTCGTTGCGCCAATGGGTTTGCAGCGTGGCCGTGGCGGGGGCGCTTTCTACAATCGGGCGATGGTGGTCGGCAGCAGTCAATGGGTTCCTCGAATTGCGCAGTGGGCACGCGAGCTGGGATTTTCCCAAATCGGGGTGTCCGGTGTGGATTTGTCGTCGGCTGAGGAAGGGTTGATGCAATGGCTGGCCCAGGGGTTCCATGGCGAGATGCACTACATGCAGGCGCATGGCCTCAAGCGCGCGCGCCCGGCCGAGCTGGTGCCGGGCACGGTGAGCGTGATCACCGCACGCATGGACTACCTGCCGCGCGCCACGCCCGTGGACGCGCCGCCGGGCTGGCAGGCCGTGGAGTTCGCGCGCCTGCAGCGCCCGGAGGAGGCCATCGTCTCGGTCTATGCCCGGGGGCGCGACTACCACAAGGTGCTGCGCGCGCGCCTGCAGAAGCTGTGCGAGCGCATCGCGCAGGAGGTCGGGCCGCTGGGGCACCGCGTGTTCACCGACTCGGCGCCGGTGCTGGAGGCCGAGCTGGCCCGGCGCAGCGGCCAGGGCTGGCGCGGCAAGCACACGCTGGTGCTCAACCGCGCGGGCGGCTCCATGTTCTTCCTGGGCGAGATCTACGTGGACATGGAGCTGGCGCCGAGCGCGCCCGTCACGGCGCACTGCGGCTCTTGCCAGGCCTGCATGGATGTGTGCCCCACGGGGGCCATCATCGCGCCCTACCGGCTCGACGCGCGGCGCTGCATCTCCTACCTCACCATCGAGCATGCCGGCCCCATCCCGCTGGAGCTGCGCCCGCTCATGGGCAACCGCATCTACGGCTGCGACGACTGCCAGCTCATCTGCCCCTGGAACAAGTACGCCCGGCCCAGCCAGTTGCCCGACTTCGACGCGCGCGCCGGCCTGGTGGGGCAGCAGCTCGTGCACCTGTTCGCCTGGGACGAGCCCACCTTTCTGCGCCTGACCGAGGGCGGCCCGATCCGCCGCATCGGCCACGAGCGCTGGCTGCGCAACATCGCCGTGGCGCTGGGCAATGCGCTGCGCACGGCCGATGCGGCGCAGGCGGCGGAGCTGCGCACGGCCCTGCAGGCGCGCGCCGCGCATGACAGCGCCCTGGTGCGCGAGCATGTGGCCTGGGCGCTGGCACAGCAGAAATTTGAATGAAAAACGGCTGTAGCGCCCGCCCATCAAGCGCGAGCAGCTATCAAAATAATAGTTTCAACGCAGTGCACCCAGGGCAAACGGCAGGCTGGCCAGCCCCAGCAGGGTGGAGAGCGTGACCAGCCCGCCCACATAGGCGCCGTTGTAGCCCATGCGCGCGGCCAGCACGTAGCAGCTCGACGCCGTGGGCAGGGCCGAGAAGGCCAGCAGCACGGCGCCTTGCGTGGCGTCCAGGCCCAGCACGCGCGCCAGCACCCAGGCCAGCAGCGGCAGCAGCAGGTGGCGTATGGTCAGCACCGCGGCCGACAGCAGCCGGGCGCGCTGCAACTGTGCCAGTTGCATGCCCGCGCCGGCGGCCATCAGGCCCAGCACCAGCGAAGCGGCGCCCACGCGCTGCACGGTGGGCTCCATCCAGCCGGGGATGCGCAGGCCCAGCAGGTTGCAGGCCAGGCCCGCCACGGTAGCCAGGATCAGGGGGTTGCGCAGCAGCTCGCGCGCGAAGTGGTGCTCGCCCTGGCGCGCCATGGGCCACACGGCGGCCACGTTGAGCAGCGGCACGCACACGCCGATGAGCACGGCGATCATCGGCAGCCCCTGGCTGCCCGCCACGCGCTCGGCCAGCGCCAGGCCGATGAAGGAGTTGAAGCGGAAGGCCACCTGCGCCGCGGCCGCGTGCTCGCGCGCGCCGATGCGCGCGCGCAGGCCCGGCAGGCGCGGCAGGGCATAGGCCAGGGCGATGCCGCCCAGGCTCAGCAGCAGCCCCGCAGCCATCAGGCCCGAGGCCTCGGCGAGCTGGATGGGGCTTTTGACGATGGACTGGAACAGCAGCACCGGAAAGAGCAGGAAGTACACCAGGCTCTCCACTGGCTGCCATACCGTACGGTTGAGGGCCGTGTAGCGGCAGATGAGGTAACCGGCGAGGATGATGCTGAAGTCCGGCAGCAGCAGTTGGGCGTAATTCACCGTGCGAGCGTAACGCAGGCCCAGTACCCTGGCGTGTCACTCCGGCGCATCCATGCGGCGCATCAGTCCGGCGGCCCGGTGCAGGCGCGCAGCAGCGTCACGCCGCCATCCGAGGGCAGCCAGCGCCCGAGCGGCTGGCAGTACTGCGCGGTGCACAGCGCGTAGTCGGCGGTGAACTCCGAGCGCGTCAGGCGCAGGGGCTCCTGCAGGCCGGGGGCCGGCGTGTAGTGGTACCAGCCGCCCTGCAGGCGTGCGCCCGGCGGCGGCTCCATGCCCGCGGCCGAGCCGCGCACGCGCGCCGCCACGGCCTGCAGCCGGGGCGGGTCGGGCAGCACGGCGTAGTCTTCCTCCCAGCGCACCTTCTCGATGGAATGCGTCCACGCCAGGGTGAAGTGCTCGCCCGGCACGAACACCGGCGCCGCCGCAGACGCGGCGAGCGCCAGGCACAGGCCCAGGACCGGCATGCTGCGCAGGCGGCGCGCTCAGGCGCCCTGGGGCGCGCCCTGGCGTGTGCGCCAGGCGTGCCAGGCCAGGAACAGCGCCACCGCCGCCAGGCCGATCTCGTCGGTCAGCGGCACGGCCGCCACCAGCAGGCTGGCCGAGGCGACGGCCACGCCGCGCTCCAGCCAGTTCAGCGGCCCCCAGAGGTAGCCGATGGCGCCCGCACCCCACATGCCGATGGCGACCAGCGCCTTGAACACCACCCACACCGTGGCCAGCCAGCCGCCGCCCTGCAGCATCAGCGCCGGGCTGTACACCGCCATGTAGGGCACGATGAAGCCCGCCACGGCGATGCGCACGGCCTGCAGGCCGATCTTGAGCCCCGACTCGCGCGCGATCGGCGCCGCCGCAAAGGCCGCCAGCGCCACGGGCGGCGTCAGGTCCGCCATGATGCCGAAGTAAAACACAAACATGTGCGAGACGATCAGCGGCACGCCCAGCTGCAGCAGCACGGGCGCGGCCAGCGAGCTGGTGATGATGTAGTTGGGAATGGTCGGTATGCCCATGCCCAGCACCAGGCAGGTGAGCATGGTGAGGAACAGCGCCAGGAACAGGCTTTTCTCCCCCACGGCGATGATGCGCCCGCCCAGCTCGGCCGCCACGCCCGTGAGGTTGATGACGCCGATGATCACCCCCACCAGCGCGCAGGCAATGGCCACGGGCAGCGCATGGCGCGCGCCATCGGCCAGGGCGTTGAGCGCCAGGCGGCGGGCGTCCTGCCCGGTGCGGCGCACATAGGTCAGCACCACCAGCACGGCCGTGATGGCCATGAAGGTGCCCACCCCGAACCAGCGAAAGCCCGCGCACGCCAGCCCCAGCAGCACCCAGAACAGGGCGCGCAGCGCCGTGCCCTGTACCCCCTGGGCCAGGGCCGCGCCGAAGATCAGGATGACCGTGAGCGCCAGGCCCACCGTACCCGAGAACATGGGCGTATAGCCGGCAAACAGCAGCCACACCAGGCCGATGAGCGGCAGCAGCAGGTACCAGCGTGCGCGCACGGCCTTCCAGGGGTTGGGGCATTCATGCTTGGGCAGCCCCATCAGGCCCTTGCGCCCGGCCTCCAGATGCACCATCCAGAACGCCGTGAGGAAGTACAGCACGGCCGGAATCACGGCCGCCTTGACGATGTCCACATAAGGCACATTGATGGTCTCGGCCATGATGAAGGCCACGGCGCCCATCACCGGCGGCATGATCTGCCCGCCCATGCTGGAGGTGGCCTCCACCCCGCCGGCGAACGCCGGGCTGTAGCCAAAGCGCTTCATCAGCGGAATGGTGAACTGCCCGGTGGTGACCACGTTGGCCACGCCCGAGCCGTTGATCGTGCCCATCAGCGCCGACGAGATCACCGACACCTTGGCCGGCCCGCCGCGCGTGTGGCCCACGGTGCCCAGGGCGAAGTCGTTGAACAGGGCGATCATCCCGGCCTGCTCCAGGAACGCGCCGAACAGGATGAACAGAAAGATGTAGGTGGATGACACATAGGTCGGCGTGCCGTAGATGCCCTCGGTGCCGAAGGCCAGCGCGCCCACGATCTGGTCCAGCCCGAAGCCGCGGTGCGCCAGCAGGCCCGGCAGGTGCTGGCCCAGGAGCGCGTAGAGCAGGAAGATGCCGCAGATCAGCGGCAGGCCCCAGCCCATGGCGCGGCGCGCGGCCTCGAACACCAGGGCCACCAGCGTCACGCCGATCACCCAGTCCATGGCGATGAGCTCGCCCGAGCGGGCCGTGAGGTCGGCCTCGTACACCCAGTGGTACAGGCTGAAGACAAAGCCCGTGAGCCCCAGCGCCCAGCCCAGCACCCGGCCCGCCGCCGCCCGCCCGGCCGAGCGGCTGCGCTTGAACGGCGGCGAGACGGTGAACACCAGCAGCAGCACGAAGCCCACGTGGATGGCGCGGATCACCTGGCTGGACAGGGGGTGGAAGGCCGCCATCCACAACTGGTAGCTGGAGAAAAGAATGGCCACCGCAAACAGGGCGCCGCGCAGGCTGGCGTCCTGGCTTTCGGAATGCGTGTCGGTCATGGGCGGGTCTCCGGGGCAAAAAAACGGCCCCATGCCGGGGCCGTGTGCGGATGGCCTGTTTACTTGATCAGGCCCACTTCCTTGTAGTAGCGCTCGGCGCCCGGGTGCAGGGGCACGGGCATGCCCTTGATGGCGTTGTCGCGCACGATGGCCTTGGCCGCGTTGTGTGCGGCGTGCAGCGTGTCCAGGTGCTCGTACAACTGTTTGGCCATCTGGTAGGCCAGATCGTCGGACACGCCGGCGTGCGTGACGAGGAAGTTGGGGATGGCGGCCGTGGGCACGTCCTGCGCCTGGCCCGAGTAGGTGTTGGCCGGAATCACGGCGGCCTGGTAGGCGGCGTCGCCCACCTTGGCGACCACGTCGGCCGGCACGGGCACGACGACGATCTTCACCGCGGTCGCCAGGTCGCGGATCGAGGCCACGCCCAGGCCCGCAGACTGCAGCGTGGCGTCGAGCTGGCGGTTCTTGATGAGCTCCACGGACTCGCCGAACGGCAGGTACTCGACCTTGGCCAGGTCGGAGTAGGCGATGCCCGCGGCCTTGAAGATGGCGCGGGCGTTGAGCTCGGTGCCCGACTTGGCCGCGCCCACGGAAACGCGCTTGCCCTTGAGGTCGGCCAGCGTGCGGATGCCGGAGTCGGCGTTGGCGACGATCTGGATGTAGTTGTTGTACGTGGCCGAGAGGCCGCGCAGCTTGTCCAGCTTCTTGGGGAAACCGGCCTCGGCATCGCCCTTCCAGGCGTCCGACAGTGCGTCGCCCAGGGTGAAGGCCAGCTCGCCGCGGCCCGCCTGCAGCAGGTTGAGGTTTTCTGCCGAGGCCTTGGTCACCTGCGCGGTGGCGCGCGCGTTGGCGATGGACTTGGCGTACACCTGCGACAGCGCCACGCCCAGCGGGTAGTAAACGCCGCTCTGGCCCCCCGTGAGGACGTTGACGAACTGCTGTTGCTGGGCGTGGGCTGCCGAGGCCAGCAGGGCTGCGCCCAGGCTCAGGCCCAGGCTGATTTTGTGGATCCAGCGCATGCGTGTGTCTCCTGTGGTGTGCTTGGGAAAAGGCAGAATAGCGCAAGTGCACGCCGCGGGCCGCTGGCCGGGCGCAAAGCCCGCCCAGGGTTTTCCCCGGCTTGCACGGCTGGGCCGCGTGTCCTTTCTGTCCTGCATGGCTTCATCTCCCGCATCCCTTCCCGCACCGCCGCCGTCCTCGCTGATCGACGCCTTCGCCGATGCCCTGTGGCTGGAGGAAGGGCTGGCGCGCAACACGCTGGACGCCTACCGGCGCGACCTGGCCGCGCTGGCGCACTGGCTGGCGCCGCAGGGCAGGGGCCTGCTGCAGGCGCAGGAGGCCGATCTGCAGGCCTACTTTGCCCACCGCCACGCGCAGACGCGCGCCAGCACAGCCAACCGCCGGCTCACGGTGTTCAAGCGCTACTACCGCTGGGCGCTGCGCGAGCGCCATATCGGCCAGGACCCCACGCTGCGCCTGCAGGCCGCGCGCCAGGCCCTGCGCGTGCCCCGCACGCTCACGCAGGCCCAGGTCGAGGCGCTGCTGGCCGCCCCGGCGCAGGATACCGCGCTGGGCCTGCGCGACCGCGCCATGCTGGAGCTGATGTACGCCAGCGGCCTGCGCGTGTCCGAGCTCGTGGCGCTCAAGACCTGGAACCTGGGCTTGGCCGAAGGCGTGCTGCGCGTGCTGGGCAAGGGCGGCAAGGAGCGCCTGGTGCCCTTTGGCGAGGTGGCGCACCAGTGGCTGCTGCGCTACCTGGGCGAGGCGCGCGGCGCCATTCTGGCCGGGCAGCAGACCGACCATGTGTTCGTGACCGCGCGCGGCGCGGGCATGACGCGCGTGATGTTCTGGATGCTGGTGAAGAAATATGCGCAGTTGGCGGGCATCACGGCCCCACTGTCACCGCACACGCTGCGCCACGCGTTTGCCACGCACCTGCTCAACCACGGCGCCGACCTGCGCGTGGTGCAATTGCTGCTGGGGCATGCGGACATCTCCACCACCACCATCTACACGCACGTGGCGCGCGAGCGTCTCAAGGCGCTGCACGCCCAGCACCACCCGCGCGGCTGAGCCGCCGCGCCTTTATGCCGTCTGCAGCAGGTCGGCCCAGGCCAGGGCCTCCAGGTGCGCCATGTTCACCTGCCGGCCCGAGAGGTGCAGCAGTTCGGTGTTGTGTGCAAAGGCCGCCTCGTCACCGCTCTCGCAGGCCTTGGTGAGCGCAAGGAAGGGGGCGAGCGGGCCGCTGTGGTGCAGCAGCGCGTCGACCACCGTCTGCGGCAGCGTGACGGTTTCGATGGCCTTGTCCAGCGGGATGCCGAGCATGGCGTCGAGCAGCGAAAAAACCCCCACGACGAAGGCGTTGTCGCAGTCCTCGGGTGCCAGCATCTGCTGGGCCAGCAGCTCCATCAGGCGCCCGCGCACCACGGCCGTGGTGCCTATGGCGGGCGCTGTGCCGCTGTTGCGCGAGGTCGTCAGCAGCAGGGCCGCCCAGCGAAAGAGCTTTTTCAGGCCGAGGATCATCACCGCGTGGCGGAAGGAGGTGATTTCCGATTGCAGGCCAAAGCCCGAGGAATTGATGAAGCGCAGCAGGTTGAACGAGAGCGTGGGGTCCTTCTTGAGCAGCTCTTCGATCTCCGCCGGGCTGGCCTGCTTGCGGATGAGGTTGATGAGCTGCAGGATGATGGCCTGCGAGGGCCGCAGCGTCTTGGTCTGCACCAGCGAGGGCTGGGCGAACCAGAAGCCCTGGAAGTACTTCACCCCCAGGTCCAGCATGAGCTGGAACTGCTCGGCGGTCTCGACCTTTTCGGCCACCAGCTGCGCGGTGCTGTTGGCCTTGGCGAACTTCACCAGCGCCGGCGCCATCTCGGGCTTGAAGGACTGCATGTCCAGCTTGATGTAGGCGGCGCGCGGCAGCCATTGCACATAGGCGCGGCGCAGCACGTTCTGGTTGAACGCCAGCTTGAAGCCGCGCTTGATCAGCGTATCGAAATGCGCCAGCGCCGTGTCGATCGCCTCGGCCGTGGCGTTGTCCGCCAGCGTGGGGATCTCCAGCACCACCTTGTCGGGGTGCACCAGCTCCAGGTGGCCGCTGGCCAGGCTTTCGTGCGTGCAGTTGATGAATACCACCTTCTGGCCCACGAGGGCCTCGGCGCCGCCATGCGAGAGGGCGTTGAACAGCAGGGCAGCGTCGCTGGCCGCGGTGTGCGCTTCCACTGCCGTGGTGCGGTCGTACAACTCGTAGCCAAAGACCGCACGGTGCTCGTCCACGATGGCCTGGCGGGCGATCAGGGCGGCCATCCCATCCTCGGGGAGGGCGGTTTGCGGATCGGCGGCGGAGAGGGGGTCGTGGGTCATCGGTATGGTGGCAGGGTCGGGCGCAATTTTTCAATTCTAGGCCGAATGCCCGCCTGTCCCGCGGCTGCGGCCGCGGTGCTCACAGGTCGGTCACATGGTCGGCCCAGGCCAGGGCCTGCAGATGGGCGCCGTTGATCTGCTGGCTGCTCAGGTGCAGCGTGCTCGCCGCGTGGTGGAAGGCCTCGTCGTCGCTGGATTCGCAGGCCTCGGCCAGGGTGAGCAGGTCGCCCAGGAAACCCTCGCGCCGCAGCAGGGCCGCGCTGACCGTCTCGGGCACGATCAGCAGGTCCAGCGCCGCATCCAGGGGCATGCTCAGCATCACGTCCAGCATCGAGAAGATGCCCACCACGAAAGCCTCGTCCGCCTCGTCCTGCGAGACCGTCTCCAGCGCCAGCAGCTCCATGAGGCGCCCGCGCACCACGGCCGTGTGCCCCACGGAGGACGGCGTGCCGCTGCTGCGCGAAGCCGTGAGCAGCAGGGCGGCCCAGCGGAACAGCTTCTTCAGGCCCAGCAGCATCACGGCCTGGCGGAACGAGGTGACTTCGCGCGTGAGTCCCAGGCCCGCCGAGTTGATCAGGCGCATGAGGTTGAAGGCCAGGCCGGCGTCCTTCTTGAGCACTTCCTCGATCTCGCTGGTGGCCGCCTGCCGGCGCACCAGGTTGATGAGTTCGAGAATGCTGGCCTGCGCGGGCGCCACCAGCTTGGCCTGCACCAGCGCGGGCCGCGCGAACCAGTAGCCCTGGAAGATCTGTATGCCCTGGGTCGAGGCAAGGTCGTATTGCTGCGCGGTCTCGACCTTCTCGGCGATCAGTTCGGCCTCGCTGCGCCGGTTGGCATAGCTCACGAGCACGGCAAGCTGGTCGGGCGCGAGCGCCGACAGGTCGAACTTGATGTAGTCGGCCAGCGGCAGCCAGGAGGCATAGGTGGACTGCAGCACCGTGTGGTTGAACGCCAGGTGAAAGCCGCGTTCGCGCAGTGCCTGCAGGATGGGCAGGCGCGCCGCCACTTCTTCGGAGGCGGCATGGCCCAGCGGCGGGATTTCGAGCACGACCTTCTCCGGGTCCACCAGTTCGAGGTGACCGCCGGTCAGGCTTTCGTGGGTGCAGTTGACGAAGATCAGCTTCTTGCCCACCAGCTCGTCCGTGCCGGCGTGCGACAGCGCCGTGAAGACCAGGGCCACATCGCTCGCGGCCGTGTGCGCCTGGCCGGAGCGCGACCGGTTGAAGAGTTCGTAGCCGATGACCACATGCTGGGAGTTCACGATGGCCTGGCGCGCAATCAAGGCCACCGAGGTCAGGCTGGAGTCCTGTGGCGGGGTGTGTGGTCCTGCGGAAACGGAGGGTGGTGACATTGAGGGGAGATACAGACAGAAGGGGCTGGGCGGTGGGGCGCAAGCGCAAGGCGCCGCCCCAGGTCCGACGGCAGGGTTGGACCGGCGGGCACAGGGGTTTCCTGGCGCGCCAGGCGGAATGCCTGCAATCCTTACAATTCTAGGCGCTGGCGCCCTTGGGGAGCAGGGCTTTGTGTAACCAAAGACGGCCGGCGCACTCTGATTTGCAAAGGGACGACATGGCGATTTACGAACTCGACGGCGTGGCGCCGCAGGTGGCCCCATCGGCCTGGGTGGCCGACAGCGCGCAGGTGATGGGCAATGTGACCCTGGGCGAAGACGCCAGCGTGTGGTTCGGCACCGTGGTGCGCGGCGACACCGAGACCATCACCATCGGCGCGGGCTCCAACATCCAGGACGCCAGCGTGCTGCACGCCGACTTCGGCAAACCCCTGGTGGTCGGTGAGCGGGTGACCGTGGGCCACCAGGTGATGCTGCACGGCTGCACCATCGGCGACGAGTCGCTCATCGGCATCGGCGCCGTCGTCCTCAACGGGGCGAAGATCGGCCGGAACTGCCTGGTGGGCGCAGGCGCGCTGGTGACCGAGGGCAAGGAATTCCCGGACGGCTCCATGATCATCGGCAGCCCCGCCAAGGTGGTGCGCCAGCTCACGCCCGAGCAGATCGAGGGCCTGCGCCTGAGCGCGCTGCACTACATCGAAAACGCCCGCCGCTTCAAGAGCGGCCTGCGCAAGATCGGCTGATTACCTCTGGAACCCCGGCGTGTCTGAACTCCACAAGTTTCTTTTCGATGGCCTGCCCGTGCGCGGCATGCTGGTGCGCCTGACCGGCGCCTGGACCGAGATGCTGGCGCGCCGCGCCGGCAACACCGCCACGGGCCCCTACCCGGAGCCGGTGCGGGCCTTGCTCGGCGAGATGGCTGCCGCCGCCGTGCTCATGCAGTCCAACATCAAGTTCAACGGCGCGCTGGTGATGCAGGTGTTTGGCGACGGCCCGGTCAAGCTGGCCGTGGTGGAGGTGCAGCCGGACCTGTCCCTGCGCGCCACGGCCACGCTGCACGCCGCCGTGCCTGACGGCACTTCGCTGAGCCAGATGGTCAACGCGGCGGGCGCTGGGCGCTGCGCCATCACGCTGGATCCCAAGGACCGCAGGCCGGGCCAGCAGCCCTACCAGGGCGTGGTGCCGCTGCAGGCGCTCGAGGGGCAGCCCTTCGAGCAGTTCTCCGACGTGCTGCAGCACTACATGCGCCAGTCCGAGCAGCTCGACACCGTGCTCGTGCTCGCGGCCGATGACCGCGTGGCCGCGGGGCTGCTGATCCAGCGCATGCCCGTGCAGGGCCAGGCCAATCTGGCGGGCACGGCGGTACCGGACGACGCGCAGGACGGCAGCGGCGAGGATTTCAACCGCATCGCCCACCTGGCGCGCAGCCTCACGCGCGCGGAGCTGCTCACGCTGGATGCCGACACCATCCTGCGCCGCCTGTTCTGGGAGGAAAAGCTCGTGCGCTTTGCGCCGCTGCAGGGTGCGGAAGGCCCGCACTTCGCCTGCACCTGCTCGCGCGAGCGCGTCGCGCGCATGCTCCAGGGGCTGGGGCGGGCCGAGGCCGAGGGCATCGTGGCCGAGCAGGGCCGCATCGAGGTGGGCTGCGATTTCTGCGGCCAGCAGTACCGCTTCGACGCGGTCGACGCGGCGGGGCTGTTTGCCAGCGCGGCCGTGGACCAGCCGCCCGCCTCCTCGGCGCTGCAGTAGCCGCCAGCGGCGCTCAGCGCGCCGCCGGGGCCGGCGTGTACTGCACGAAGATCTCGCCTGGCTTGACCATGCCGAGCTCGCTGCGCGCCTTTTCCTCGACCATGTCCAGGCCTTCCTTGAGGTCCTGCACCTCCGAGGCCAGGCGCTCGTTCTCCTGCGCGGCCCGGGCATTGGCGGCCTTCTGGGTGTCGATCTGGCGCTGCATCTCGTGCACGCGCGCAACGCTGCCCCGGCCCAGCCAAAGCTGGGCGTGCACGGCTGCCAGCAGGGCCAGCAGCACCAGGGGCAGAAGGCGTGAGCCCACGGCGCTCGCGCGGGGTCAGCGCAGGTTGTAGAAGGCCGCGCGGCCGGGGTAGTGCGCGATGTCGCCCAGGTCTTCTTCGATGCGCAGCAACTGGTTGTACTTGGCGATGCGGTCCGAGCGCGAGAGCGAGCCGGTCTTGATCTGGCCGGCGTTCAGGCCCACGGCGATGTCGGCGATGGTGCTGTCCTCGGTCTCGCCCGAGCGGTGGCTGATCACGGCGGTATAGCCCGCGCGCTTGGCCATCTCGATGGCGGCGAAGGTCTCGGTCAGCGTGCCGATCTGGTTGATCTTGATGAGGATGGAGTTGGCGATGTTCTTCTCGATGCCTTCCTTGAGGATCCTGGTGTTGGTGACGAACAGGTCGTCGCCCACGAGCTGCACGTTCTGGCCCAGGCGCTCGGTCAGCAGCTTCCAGCCGTCCCAGTCGCCTTCGTGCATGCCGTCCTCGATGGAGATGATGGGGTACTTGTCGCACCAGGTGGCGAGCATGTCGGTCCACTGCTGGGCGGTCAGCTTCAGGCCGCCTTCGCCTTCGAGCACGTACAGGCCGTCCTTGTAGAACTCGCTGGCGGCGCAGTCCAGGCCCAGGGCGATCTGCTCGCCCGCGGTGTAGCCGGCGGCGTCGATGGCCTGCAGGATGAGCTGGATGGCGGCCTCATGGTTCTCGACGCTGGGGGCAAAACCACCCTCGTCGCCCACGGCGGTGCTCATGCCCTTGTCGTGGATGATCTTCTTGAGCGCGTGGAACACCTCGGCGCCCCAGCGCAGCGCCTCGCGGAAGGAGGGGGCGCCCACGGGGATGATCATGAACTCCTGCAGGTCCAGGCTGTTGTTGGCATGCGCGCCGCCGTTGATGACGTTCATCATCGGCACGGGCAGGTGGCAGCCGTTCATGCCGCCGAAATAGCGGTACAGCGGCAGGCCGGATTCCTCGGCCGCGGCGCGCGCCACGGCCATGGAGACGGCCAGCAGCGCGTTGGCGCCCAGGCGGCTCTTGTTCTCGGTGCCGTCCAGGTCGATCAGGGTCTTGTCCAGGAAGGCCTGCTCGGAGGCGTCCAGGCCCAGCACGGCCTCGCTGATCTCGGTGTTGATGTGCTCCACGGCCTGCAGCACGCCCTTGCCCAGGTAGCGCGTCTTGTCGCCATCGCGCAGCTCGATGGCCTCGCGCGAGCCGGTGGACGCTCCGCTGGGCACGGCGGCGCGGCCCATCACGCCCGATTCCAGCAGCACGTCGCACTCGACGGTGGGGTTGCCGCGGCTGTCCAGCACTTCGCGGCCTACGATGTCAACGATGGCACTCATGGGGTTCCCTTTTTTCAGAAGTTTTAAATCAAATCAGCCTCCAGCGCTTTTCCATCAAGCGCCAGTAGCTATCAAAAACGGAGCATTACAGGCCTTCGACGCACACCAGACGCATGATGGCCGCGCCCTCGCGCGCCGCGCGGGCCTTGCCGTACTCGGGCGAATGGTAGAAGGCCCTGGCTGCCTCGAAGCTGGGAAACTTGGCGATCACCACGCGCTCGGGCGTCCAGTCGCCCTCCATCACCTCCACCTGGCCGCCGCGCACGCAGATTTCTGCACCGTGCGCGGCAAACGCCGCGGTGGACCATTTCTTGTATTCCTCGTACTGCGCGGGGTTGGTGACGCGCACGTTGGCGATGATGTAGCCGCTGGGCATGGTGTCAGGCTCCAAAGTTGTTTTCGAGAAAACCGTTCTTCTTGGTGACGTCGTCGAGCGCCACCAGGGTTTCGAGCAGCGCGCGCATGTGCTTGAGCGGCACGGCGTTGGGCCCGTCCGACCAGGCTTCGGCGGGCTTGGGGTGCGTTTCCATGAACAGGCCCGCCACGCCCACGGCCACGCCGGCGCGGGCCAGCACCGGTACCATCTCGCGCGCGCCGCCGCTCACGGCCCCCAGGCCGCCGGGCTTTTGCACCGAGTGGGTCACGTCGAACACCACGGGCGCGCCGGAGTTGCGCATCTCGGCCAGGCTGGTCATGTCGGCCACGAGGTTGTTGTAGCCGAAGCTCACGCCGCGCTCGCAGGCGAGGAAGCGGTCTTCCGACAGGCCCACCTCGCGCGCGGCGGCGCGGGCCTTGTCGATGACGTTCTTCATGTCCCAGGGCGCGAGGAACTGGCCCTTCTTGATGTTCACCGGCTTGCCGGACTGCGCCACGGCGCGGATGAAGTCGGTCTGGCGGCACAGGAAGGCCGGCGTCTGCAGCACGTCCACCACGCTGGCCACCTCGGCCACCTGCGAGGCGTCGTGCACGTCGGTCAGGATGGGCAGCTGCAGCTGGCGGCGCACTTCATCGAGGATCTTCAGGCCCGCGTCCAGGCCCACGCCGCGCGGGCTCGTGCCCGACGAGCGGTTCGCCTTGTCGAACGAGCCCTTGTAGATCAGGGGAACGCCCAGGGCCGCGCAGGCTTCCTTGAGCTGGCCCGCCACATCGAGCGACATCTCCAGCCCTTCGATGGAGCAGGTGCCGGCGATCAGGAAGAAGCGCTGGTCCAGGCCGACATTGAATCCGCACAGTTGCATGGACTCTCCTTCCGATCAGGCTTTCGCCGCTTGCTTGCGGTGTTGCACGGCCGCCTTGACGAAGGCGTTGAACAGCGGGTGGCCGCTCCAGGGCGTGGACTTGAACTCGGGGTGGAACTGCACGCCGATGAACCAGGGATGCACGCTCTGCGGCAGCTCGACGATCTCCGTCAGGTGCTCGCGCTGCGTGAGCGCCGAGATCACCAGGCCGGCACCGCGCAGCTTGTCCAGGTACTGCACGTTGGCTTCGTAGCGGTGGCGGTGGCGCTCGGTCACCACGCTGCCATAGATGCTGTGGGCCAGGGTGCCGGGCTGCACGTCCGAGCTTTGCGCGCCCAGGCGCATGGTGCCGCCGAGGTCGGAGGTCTCGGAGCGCGTCTTGATGGTGCCGTCCTCGTCCTTCCATTCGGTGATCAGGGCGATGACCGGGTGCTTTGTCGCCGGGTCGAATTCGGTGGAGTTGGCACCCGCCAGGCCTGCCACATGGCGCGCGTACTCGATGGTAGCCACCTGCATGCCCAGGCAGATGCCCAGGTAGGGCACCTTGTGCTCGCGCGCGTAGCGCGCCGTGCTGATCTTGCCCTCCACGCCGCGCGCGCCAAAACCGCCAGGCACGAGGATGGCGTCGTAGGCGCCCAGCAGCTCGCCGGCGTTCGCGTCGGTGATGTCTTCCGAGTCCAGGTGGTCGATCTTCACGCGCACATGGCTTTGCATGCCGGCGTGCTTGAGCGCCTCGTTGACGGACTTGTACGCGTCCGACAGCTCCACGTACTTGCCCACCATGGCGATGCGCACCTCGCCCTGCGGGTGCTCGGTCTCGTGCACCAGCGCGTCCCAGCGCTTGAGGTTGGCGGGCGGCGTGTTCAGGCGCAGCTTGTCGCAGATCAGGCCGTCCAGGCCCTGCTCGTGCAGCATGCGCGGCACCTTGTAGATGGTGTCCACGTCCCACATGCTGATCACGCCCCATTCGGGCACGTTGGTGAACAGGGAGATCTTCTCGCGCTCCTCCTCGGGCACGGCCTGCTGGGCGCGGCACAGGAGGGCGTCTGGCTGGATGCCGATCTCGCGCAGCTTCTGCACCGTGTGCTGCGTGGGCTTGGTCTTGAGCTCGCCGGCCGTGGCGATCCAGGGCAGGTAGGTCAGGTGCACGAAGGCCGAGTTGTTCGGGCCCAGCTTGAGCGACAACTGGCGCACGGCCTCCAGGAAGGGCAGGGACTCGATGTCGCCCACGGTGCCGCCCACCTCGCAGATGGCCACGTCCACGGCGTCGTCCGTGCCGATGCCCGCGCCGCGCTTGATGAATTCCTGGATCTCGTTGGTCACGTGGGGGATCACCTGCACGGTCTTGCCGAGGTAGTCGCCGCGGCGCTCCTTTTCGAGCACGGACTGGTAGATGCGGCCGGTGGTGAAGTTGTTGGCCTGCTTCATGCGCGTTTCGATGAAGCGCTCGTAGTGGCCCAGGTCCAGGTCGGTTTCGGCGCCATCGTCGGTCACGAAGACCTCACCATGCTGGAAGGGTGACATGGTGCCCGGGTCCACGTTGATGTACGGGTCGAGCTTGATGAGGGTGACTTTGAGACCCCGCGATTCGAGGATCGCGGCAAGGGAGGCTGAGGCGATTCCCTTGCCCAGGGAAGACACCACACCGCCGGTGACGAAGACGAATTTGGTCATGTCTTTGATGGTGGTGGGAAATTGCAATTATAAAGTCCGCCTTCCGGGCGTAGCCCGTCTGCTAAATTGCGCGCCATGAATGCACTCGCTGGCAAACACATCGTCCTGGGCCTCAGTGGAGGCGTCGCCTGCTACAAATCCGCCGAACTGGCGCGCCTGCTGGTCAAGGCCGGCGCCACCGTGCAGGTGGTGATGACCGAGGCGGCCGCGCAATTCATCACCCCCGTGACCATGCAGGCGCTCACCGGGCGCAGCGTCTACACCTCGCAGTGGGACGCGCGCGAGGGCAACAACATGGCGCACATCAACCTGAGCCGCGCGGCCGACGCCATCCTCATCGCCCCCTGCAGCGCCGACTTCATCGCGCGCCTGGTGCAGGGGCGCGCGGACGAGCTGCTGAGCCTGCTGTGCCTGGCGCGCCCCCTGCAGCAGGTGCCCCTGCTGCTCGCCCCGGCCATGAACCGCGAGATGTGGGCCCACCCCGCCACGCAGCGCAACCTGGCGCAGGTGGCGCAGGATGGCGCCCGGGTGCTGGGCGTGGGCTGCGGCGAGCAGGCCTGCGGCGAGACGGGCGATGGCCGCATGCTCGAGCCCGGCGAAATCATGGAGGAGCTGGCCGCCTTCTTCACCCCGCAGCGCCTGGCGGGCCAGCGCGTGCTCATCACCGCCGGGCCCACCTTCGAGGCCATCGACCCGGTGCGCGGCATCACCAACCTCTCCAGCGGCAAGATGGGCTTTGCCATTGCGCGCGCGGCGCGCGCGGCCGGGGCCGAGGTCACGCTGGTGGCCGGTCCCGTGCACCTGCCCACGCCGCGCGGCGTGCGCCGCATCGACGTGCGTTCAGCACGAAATATGCTTGCAGCCGTTGAAGGGCAAGCGCCGGAAGCTACTATTTTTATAGCGACGGCTGCCGTCGCCGACTGGCGGCCCGCGCACAGCGCGGAGCACAAGATCAAGAAGGACGGCTCGGGCATGCCGCCGCCGCTGGCCTTCGTCGAGAACCCGGACATCCTCGCGCAGGTGGCGGCCTCGGAGCGCGCGCGCGCCGGCGCGCTCTACTGCGTGGGCTTTGCCGCCGAGAGCGAGCACCTGCTCGCCCATGCCAGCGCCAAGCGCGTGCGCAAGGGCGTGCCGCTGCTGGTGGGCAACATCGGCCCGGCCACCTTCGGCCAGGACGACAACGCCCTGCTGCTCATCGACGACCAGGGCCACCGCGAGCTCCCGCGCGCCAGCAAGGACGAGCTGGCACGCCAGCTCGTCGCCGAGATCGCGGCGCGCTGCCCCCCGGCGCCCCCGCGCTGATCTTCCTGCAGGAGCTGCACCATGCCCCCCGTGCCCCGACCCGACTGGGATACCCCGCCCCAGGGCGACTTCGCCCGCTACGTGGAGCGCCTGAGCGCCGGCACGCCGGTGGCGCCCGGTGCCCGCTCTGCGGAGCCGCACAGCGCGCATACGCGCCTGCAGGGCCCCGTGGGCGCGCCCGGCAAAACCGCGCCTGCCGCGGCGCCGGCGCCGGGCGCAGCGCCGGACCTGGGCGCGCTCCCCGGCCGGTTTGTGCAGGGCGTGCGCGTGGTGCGCGGCCTGCTGCTGCTGTGGGCCGTGCTGCAGGCGCTGGCGCTCTGGCGCGGCCAGGGCTCGTGGGCCATGCTGGCGCTGGCCGCGGGGCTGTGGTGGGTGCTCGGTCGCGTGGTGCAGCGCGCCGCCCGGCTGCTGGCTCCGCCAGCGGCGGCGCAGGCCGCGCAAGGCATCGCGGCCTTGCAGCAGCGGCTGCAGCAAATGGCAAAACAAAGTAACAAGGGAAAACGCCCGTGAAGATAGACGTCAAGATCCTGGACCCGCGCATGGCCGCGCAACTGCCCGCCTATGCCACGCCCGGCAGTGCCGGCCTGGACCTGCGCGCCTGCCTGGATGCGCCGCTCACGCTCGCGCCCAATGCCTGGGAGCTCGTGCCCACGGGCATTGCCATCCACCTGCGCGACCCGGGCTACGCGGCACTCATCCTGCCGCGCTCGGGCCTGGGGCACAAGCACGGCATCGTGCTGGGCAATCT
The DNA here is from genome assembly GCF_000739995.1 of Comamonas granuli NBRC 101663. GTDB lineage: Bacteria > Pseudomonadota > Gammaproteobacteria > Burkholderiales > Burkholderiaceae_C > Simplicispira > Simplicispira granuli. The sequence goes on from NZ_BBJX01000004.1 coordinate 130,153, forward strand.
CGTGGGGCTGATCGACAGCGACTACCAGGGCCAGCTCATGGTGAGCGCCTGGAACCGCAGCGGCCAGGCCTTCACCATCGACCCCATGGAGCGGCTGGCGCAAATGGTCATCGTGCCCGTGGTGCAGGCGCAATTCAACGTGGTGGACGATTTTTCTGTTACAAGCGCACGCGGCGAAGGGGGGTATGGTTCCACCGGCCAGGGCTGATGCGCCTGGCCCGCGGGCCCGCCCGTCACGGAACCTCCCGTGCTCCGGCGGCCCCAACCGTACATCCGCATTGTTGGCCACCTTCAAGGAGAACATCGTGACCCCACTGCCATCCCGCCTGCCTGCGCGCACTGCCGCGGTGCTTGCCACTGCCTGCGCGGCCAGTCTGCTGGCGGCCTGTGCCTACCAGCGCCCGGCACCGCAGTCCTATCCACCCCCCGCCGTCTACCAGGGCAGCACCGCGCCGCAGGCTCCCGCCACCGCCGAATATGGCCGCGTGAGCCAGATCGAATGGCTGCCGGGCAGCCCGCGCGCGCAGACCACGGGCGGCGGTGCGATTCTCGGCGCCGTGGTCGGCGGCCTGATCGGCAACCAGATCGGCAGGGGCAGCGGCCGGGCAGCGGCCACCGCCGTGGGGGCGGTGGGTGGCGCAGTGGCGGGCAATGCGATCGAGGAGCGCAACCAGTCGGCCCAGGGCGCCTACCGCCTGTCGATCCAGCTGGACCGCGGCGGCTACCGCCTGTATGACGTGCCCTCGGTGGGTGACCTGCGCGTCGGCGACCGGGTGCGCGTGGTCAACGGGCAGATCTCGCGCTACTGAGCAGGCGCTGGCGCGCTCAGTGCAAGGCCGGCGTGCCGCCCGCGGGCGGCTGGATGCGGAAGAATCCGGTGCCGGCCGAGCCGCAGCCGACCTCATCGGCCGTGGCCGCGCGCACGGCGCAGACCTTGATGTGCAGGCGCAGCGCGATGCCTGCGAGCGGGTGGTTGCCATCGAGCACCACATGCTCGGGGTAGATCTCGGTCACGGTGTAGAACAGGTCGCGCGGGGCTTCGGGGTTGCAGCCTGCGGGCAGCGCCGAGCCTTCGATGATCATGCCTTCCTCCAGGCTGTCGGGAAACAGCGTGCGCGCTTCCAGGAAGAGCAGGTTCTCGCGGTAGTCGCCAAAAGCGTCCTCGGGCTCCAGGTGCAGCGACAGCGTGTCGCCGGCGCTGCGCCCGAGCAGCGCCTCGTCGATGCGGGCCAGCAAATCGTCGCCGCCCACGAGAAACTCCACCGGCTCGTCCAGCACATCCAGCGTTTCGCCGAGCGTATCGGTCAAGGTCCAGGTCAGGGCCGCCACGGTATGTTGTTTGATTTCCATACGAGAATTGTCGCAGTTTGTCCCATCCACGGAGGGTTTTCATGACCGATGCCACCGCCGGGCCCGCAGGCGAAGCCGCGCCCCCTTTGCCCCAGGGGCGCTTCAGCGGCCGGGAGGCCTTTCAGCAGTTGGTGCGCGACGCCCTGGCCACGGCTGCGCGCGAAGGCTGGCGCGAGCTGGTGCTCAGTGATGCCGATTTCCATGACTGGCCCCTGGGCGAGCGCGCCGTGGTGGAGTCGTTGCAGGCCTGGGCGCGCAGCGGCAGGCGCATGACGCTGCTGGCGCGTAGCTATGGGGAGGTGCAGCGGCGCCACGCCCGCCTGGTGCGCTGGCGCACGACCTGGGACCACATCCTCACCTGCCGCGTGGCTCCCGGGGCCGATCCGCTGGACATTCCCAGCGCCATCTGGTCGCCGCAATGGGTGCTGCAGCGCGTGGACCCGGAGCGCAGCGTGGGCGTGACGGGCACCGAACCCGAAAGGCGCGTGCTGCTGCAGGAGTTGCTGGCCGAGTGGGTGCGCAGCAAAAGCGCGCCCGGATTCCCGGCCACGACCCTGGGTTTGTGAAATTCCTGTCAACCATGTCAGCCTTCCGTCAGTTATAGGCAACGCGGCCGGCAAGTTGTGCACTTGGTAATAGCCACTATTGACAAATCGCAATACAATCGTCGGCTGATTGAAAAAACGCGCTGCTGTTCTGGGGCGCGCTCTGCCAGAGCGTGGCCCGGCCTGAAAAAGCCGGACCTGATGGCTGATTGTTTTTTGACCCTCTGTCCAAGGAAAACCTGAAATGAACAAGACCCTCGTCATCGCTTCGCTGATCGCTGCTGCTGCCCTGGCTGCCTGCGGCAAGAAGGAAGAGCCGGCTCCTGCCCCCGCTCCCGCACCCGCCGCCGCTCCTGCCCCCGAAGCTCCCGCATCCGCCGCTGTCGAGGCTGCCTCCGCTCCTGCCGAAGCCGCTCCTGCCGCCGCTTCCGAGGCTGCTCCAGCCGCCGAAGCCGCTCCCGCCGCTTCCGAAGCCAAGTAATCCTCTGCGCCCAGGCGCTGGCCCGCAGGGCAGCGCCTACGGCTCTCAAGCCCCGTCCGTTCGGCCGGGGCTTTTTTGCGTGGTGCAGCCACCGCGGGGCGCCTGTCGGCACCCCTCGTTCAGGGCAGGCTGTGCAAGGGGATGTCGCGCGCGCGCGCCAGGGCGTCGAGCGCGGCGCGGTCCTGGCCCTGCAGAAAGGCGGCGATGGCGGCATGCGTCTCGGGCTGGCGCAGGGTGGCGGCGTCTCCACGCGCCGGCAGGCCTGCGGCCTCGCACAGGCGGGCGGCAAAGTGCGGTTCCAGCGCCGCCACCGCCACGCGCCCGTCGGCGCACGGGTAGATGCGGTAGCCTGCGTGGGCGCCGCCCACATCGCCCTGGGGCGTGGTCAGTCCCCAGTGCAGGGGCAGGGCAAGCCAGTCGGCCGCTTCGGCCAGGCCCACTTCGATGCAGGTGCCTGCGCCGCTGTGCGCGCGCGCCTGCAGTGCCTGGAGCACCGCCTCGCTGGCCATGAGGGCGCCGGCCATGTCGGCGAACAGCGAGGGCGGTGTCTGCAGGCCCGACAGCAGGCCGGCTTCGGCCTGGTAGGTCAGGTCGTGACCCGGCTCTTCGGCACGCGCGCCCAGCGCGCCCACGATGCGTACCAGCGACAGCCGCGGATAGCGTGCGTGCAGCCCTTCCCAGTCCAGGCCCAGCTTGGCCAGCGCCGAGGGGCGGAAGGACGTGATCAGCACGTCGGTCTGTGCCAGCTCCGCGTGCAGCAGCGCCTGGCCTTCCTCGGTCTTGAGGTGGGCGCGCAGCACGCGCACGCCTTCGTGCAGCGTGTCGTAGGCGGCGGGGCTGTAGATGCCCATGGGGTCGGCGCTGTCCATGCCGGGCGCTGCGGGCGGCTCCAGCTTGGTGCACAACGCCCCCATGCGCGCGCAGCGCAGCAGGGCGGCCGGTCCGGGCAGGTTCAGCGCCAGGCTCAGGATGCGGGTGGCCGACAGGGCTTGAGTGGGAACTGTGGTCATGGGGGCGATACGGGTGTCGAGGACATGATGGAGCCGACAATGTACTGGTGTTTGCCCCGCCATCCTGCCGGAGTCCCCGTCCATGACCACGCCACCTGCCGCTCTGCTGCCAGCGCTCCAGGAGCTGCGCCCTTCGCGCCGCATGCCGGTGCTGTTCGTCGGCCATGGCAGCCCCATGAATGCGGTGGAGGACAACGTCTGGCGGCGCGCCTGGCAGGATCTGGGCCGCGAGCTGCTGGGCCACGCGCAGCGCCCGCAGCTCATTCTGTGCATTTCGGCCCACTGGCTCACGCCCGGCGGCTGGTACCTCACGGGCATGGCGCAGCCGCGCACCCTTCATGACTTTGGCGGCTTTCCGCCCGTGCTGTATGCGCAGCAGTACCCCGCGCCTGGAGCCCCGCAGGCGGCGCAGGCCCTGGCGGCGGCGCTGCGCTCTCCGGCCACGGGCAAGCCCCTGGGCGTGGACGAGGCGCACTGGGGCCTGGACCATGGGGCCTGGTCCATCCTGATGCCCATGTTCCCGGCGGCGGACATTCCGGTGGTGCAGCTGAGCATGGACTTCGCCCGGCCGCCGGCCGAGCACTATGCGCTGGGCCGGCAACTGCGTGCCTGGCGCGAGCGCGGCGTGCTCATCGTGGGCAGCGGCAACGTGGTGCACCACCTGGGCGCCATGCGTGCGGGCTCGGGCATCAATGCCACCTACACCTGGGCCGCGGAGTTCGACGCGCGCGTGACCGATCTGGTGAGGCGGGGCGAGCTGGACGCCCTGGCCGGGTTTGCGCAATGGGGCGAGAGCGCGCGCCAGGCGCACCCCACGCACGAGCATTTCCTGCCGCTGCTCTATGCCGCGGGCGCCGTGCACCCCGGCGAGGCGCCGCGCTTCTTCAACACCGGCTTCCAGGCGGCGTCGATTTCCATGCGCTCCATGGCCTGGGGCATGGAGCTATGAATTTGATAGCTGCTGGCGCTTGCCCAGAAAGCGCTGGAAGCAAAAAACCGCCCGAAGGCGGTTGGGCGGGCAGGCCGGGGGAGGGCGCTTACATCACCTTGGCGATGGCGGCGCAGACGTAGCCGATGTTCTTGCTGTTGAGCGCCGCCACACACATGCGGCCGGTGTCGGTGCCGTACACGCCGAACTCGCTGCGCAGGCGCACCATCTGCTCCTTGCTCAGGCCCGAGTAGCTGAACATGCCGATCTGCGTGGTGATGAAGGACATGTCCTGCTGCACGCCGGCGGCCTTGAGGCCATCGACCAGCGCCTGGCGCATGGCCTTGATGCGCACGCGCATGGCGCCCAGCTCCTTCTCCCACAGGGCGCGCAGTTCCGGGTTGCCCAGCACCGCGGCCACCACGGCGCCGCCGTGCGTGGGCGGGTTGGAGTAGTTGGTGCGGATCACGATCTTGAGCTGCGAGAGCACGCGGGCGGCCTCGTCCTTGTCGCTGGCCACCACCGAGAGGGCACCCACGCGCTCGCCGTACAGCGAAAAGCTCTTGGAGAAGCTGGTGGACACGAAGATGTTGAGGCCGGCGGCGACGAACTTGCCGATCACGGCGCCGTCTTCCTGGATGCCGTGGCCGAAGCCCTGGTAGGCCATGTCGAGGAAGGCCGTCAGGCCACGGGCCTGGACGGCGGCAATGACCTGGTCCCACTGCGCGGCCGTGAGGTCGTAGCCCGTGGGGTTGTGGCAGCAGGCGTGCAGCACCACGATGGTGCCGGGCGCAGCGGCGTTCAGGTCGGCCAGCATGCCGTCGAAGTCCACCTTGCGGTGGGTCGCGTCGTAGTAGCGGTAGCTGCCGACCTCGAAGCCGGCGTTCTGGAAGATGGCGCGGTGGTTTTCCCAGCTCGGGTCGGAGATCAGCACCTTGGCATTCGGACTCACCTTCTTGAGGAAGTCGGCGCCGATCTTCAGGCCGCCCGTGCCGCCGATGGCCTGCACGGTGGCCACGCGGCCCGACTGGACCACGTCGGAGTCGGCGCCGAACACCAGCGCCTTGACGGCGTTGTCATAGGCGGCAATGCCGTCGATGGGCAGGTAGCCGCGCGGGCTGGGCTTGTCCATGAGCGCCTTCTCGGCTGCCTGCACGCACTCCAGCAGCGGCAGCTTGCCGTTGTCGTCGAAGTACACGCCCACGCCCAGGTTCACCTTGTTCGGGTTGGGGTCGGCATTGAATTGCTCGTTGAGTCCCAGAATCGGGTCGCGGGGGGCCATCTCGACGGCGGAGAACAGAGACATGGAAAGTCCTTGGGAGGGTGGAAGTCTGGTGAGGGGCGCCCGGCTGCGCTAGGCTTGCGGGTCAGCCGCACATTTTAACGAGGCGCCTTCGCGTCCCGTTGACCCCGACCGCCATGCCAGAAGCCTCTTCCCTGCCGTCCGTCCCGGGCGGGCAGTTCGTCCACTTCCCGGATTCGCCCTTCGAGCTATTCCAGCCCTATCCGCCCGCGGGCGACCAGCCCACGGCCATCGCCCAGCTCGTGCAGGGCGTGCAGGACGGCGAGTCCTTCCAGACCCTGCTGGGCGTGACCGGCTCGGGCAAGACCTTCACCATGGCCAATGTGATCGCCCGCCTGGGGCGGCCGGCCATCGTGTTCGCGCCCAACAAGACGCTGGCGGCGCAGCTCTACAGCGAGTTCCGCGAGTTCTTCCCGAAGAATGCGGTGGAGTACTTCGTCAGCTACTACGACTACTACCAGCCCGAGGCCTATGTGCCGCAGCGCGACCTGTTCATCGAGAAGGACAGCGCCATCAACGAGCACATCGAGCAGATGCGCCTGTCGTGCACCAAGAGCCTGCTCGAGCGCCGCGACGTGGTGATCGTGGCCACGGTCTCGGCCATCTACGGCATCGGCAACCCCGAGAGCTACCACCGCATGATCATGACGCTGCGCAAGGGCGACCAGCTCGGACAGCGCGAGGCCATCGCCCAGCTCGTGCGCATGCAGTACCAGCGCAACGACATGGACTTCGCGCGCGGCAACTTCCGCGTGCGCGGCGACACCATCGACGTCTTTCCGGCCGAGCACTCCGAGCTGGCCCTGCGCATCGAGCTGTTCGACGACGAGATCGAGAGCCTGCAGCTCTTCGACCCGCTCACCGGCCAGGTGCGCCAGACGATCGCGCGCTTCACGGTCTACCCGAGCAGCCACTACGTCACGCCGCGCGACCAGGTGCTGGCCGCCGTCGAGACCATCAAGGAAGAACTCAAGGAGCGGCTGCAGTATTTTGTGCAGGAGGGCAAGCTCGTGGAGGCGCAGCGCCTGGAGCAGCGCACGCGCTTCGACCTGGAGATGCTCAGCGAGGTGGGGCACTGCAAGGGCATCGAGAACTACTCGCGCCACCTCTCGGGCGCCGCCCCGGGCGAGCCGCCCAGCACGCTCACCGACTACCTGCCGCGCGACGCCCTCATGTTCCTGGACGAGAGCCACCAGATGATCGGCCAGCTCAACGCCATGTACAACGGCGACCGCTCGCGCAAGACCACGCTGGTCGAGTATGGCTTTCGCCTGCCCAGCGCGCTGGACAACCGGCCGCTCAAGTTCGAGGAATTCGAGCGCCGCATGCGCCAGGTGGTCTTCGTCTCGGCCACGCCCGCCGACTATGAGCAGCAGCACGCCGGCCAGGTGGTCGAGCAGGTGGTGCGGCCCACGGGCCTGGTGGACCCGGAAGTCGAGGTGCGCCCCGCCACGCACCAGGTGGACGACGTGCTGCAGGAGATCCGGCTGCGCGTCGAGAAGCACGAGCGCGTGCTCATCACCACGCTGACCAAGCGCATGGCCGAGCAGCTCACCGAGTACCTCTCGGACAACGGCGTGAAGGTGCGCTACCTGCATTCGGACGTGGACACGGTCGAGCGCGTGGAGATCATCCGCGACCTGCGCCTGGGCAGCTTCGACGTGCTGGTGGGCATCAACCTGCTGCGCGAGGGCCTGGACATCCCCGAAGTCTCGCTCGTCGCCATCCTCGACGCCGACAAGGAGGGCTTTCTGCGCTCCGAGCGCAGCCTGATCCAGACCATTGGCCGCGCGGCGCGCAATCTGGCGGGCAAGGCCATTCTGTACGCCGACCAGGTGACGGACTCCATGCGCCGCGCCATGGGCGAGACCGAGCGCCGGCGCGCGCGCCAGCTCGCCTTCAACCGCGAGCACGGCATCACGCCGCGCGGCATCGTCAAGCAGGTGCGCGATCTGATCGACGGCGTCTACAGCGAAAAGGCGGGCCGGGAAGTCCAGCGCCTGCAGCAGGAGTCCGAACAGCGCGCGCGCATCGAGGAGATGTCGGAAAAGGACATGGCGCGCGAGATCAAGCGCCTGGAGAAGCTCATGCTCGAACACGCGCGCAACCTCGAGTTCGAGCAGGCAGCGCGCGTGCGCGACCAGCTCGCGCGGCTCAAGGACTGGGCTTTTGGCGCCCATGGGGCGGATAATGTCCCTACGCCGGGGAAGAATTAAGGGGACATTGCAACTTGCACGGCACGAACGCGACCAAGGAGTTCACTTACCCGACAAAAATAATCTGGAATATGGTACAATGGCCTGCCAGAACCACAAGAACCCCGCGATGAAGGGCCTGCAGCGGCCGCCCGGCCATGCAGGAAGAGGGCGGAGACGGCGCCTCGCAGCCAGGAGCTGCCGAGGCCATTCATGAACCCACAAGCCAGCAACAAGGAGCTTGCGATGCGTCTCACCACCAAAGGCCGTTTTGCGGTCACCGCCATGATCGATCTGGCACTGCGCCAAAGCAATGGCCCCGTCACCCTGGCTGCCATCAGCCAGCGCCAGCGCATTTCGCTGTCCTACCTCGAGCAGCTCTTCGGCAAGCTGCGCCGCCACGAACTGGTCGAATCCACGCGCGGCCCGGGGGGCGGCTACACCCTGGCGCGCAAGGCCGCTGAAATCACCGTCGCCGACATCATCGTCTCGGTCGACGAGCCCATCGACGCCACCCAGTGCGGCGGCAAGGAAAACTGCGGCGGCGACGGCGGCCGCTGCATGACGCACGAGCTCTGGGCCACGCTGAACCAGCGCGTGGTCGAGTTCCTCGACTCCGTCACCCTGCAAAAGCTGGTGGACGACCAGATCGAGCGTGGCCTGCAGATCGAGGACAAGCCGGCCGTGCGCCGGGCCATCTCGACCACGCCCGTGGTCAAGCCCATCCGCGTGAACGCACCCAACTCCGTGTTTGCCCTGGGCAACGTGTTCGCCAAATCCTGAAGCGCAAGCGGCCGGGCCCAAGGCCCCCACGGCCAATAGGGTCGTGTGCCGCTGTGCCTGCCAGTTGCGCGCGCAGCGCCGACAATCGCCAGCCAGAAACCGCCACCGAGCCAGCCATTGCAATGACACCGCATCTTCCGATCTATCTTGACTACGGTGCCACCACGCCCGTCGATCCGCGCGTTGCAGACGCCATGATCCCCTGGTTGCGCGAGCATTTCGGCAACCCGGCCTCGCGCAGCCACGCCTGGGGCTGGGAGGCCGAGGAGGCCGTGGAGAAGGCCCGCACCCAGGTCGCCGACCTCATTGGCGCCGACCCGCGTGAAATCGTCTGGACCAGCGGCGCCACCGAGTCCATCAACCTGGCGCTCAAGGGCGCGGCGCATTTCTACCAGGGCAAGGGCAAGCACCTCATCACCCTCAAGACCGAGCACAAGGCCGTGCTCGACACCATGCGCGAGCTCGAGCGCCAGGGCTTTGCCGTGACCTACATGGACGTGCAGAGCGACGGTCTGCTCGACCTGGAGGCCCTGAAGGCGGCCATCCGTCCCGACACCATCCTGGTCAGCGTGCTGTTCGTGAACAACGAGATCGGCGTGATCCAGGACATCCCGGCCATCGGCGCCCTGTGCCGCGAGCGCGGCATCCTGCTGCACGTGGACGCCGCCCAGGCCACGGGCCGTGTCGAGATCGACATGCAAAAGCTGCCCATCGACCTCATGAGCATGACGGCGCACAAGACCTACGGCCCCAAGGGCGTGGGCGCGCTGTACGTGCGCCGCAAGCCCCGCGTGCGCCTGGAGGCGCAGATGCATGGCGGCGGCCACGAGCGCGGCATGCGCTCGGGCACGCTGCCCACGCACCAGATCGTGGGCATGGGCGAGGCCTTCCGCATCATCAAGGCCGAGATGCACGAGGTCAACGCCAAGGCCAGGGTGCTGCAGCAGCGCCTGCTCGACGGCCTCAAGGACATCGAGCAGGTGTTCATCAACGGCAGCCTGGAGCACCGCGTGCCGCAGAACCTGAACATGAGCTTCAACTACGTCGAGGGCGAGTCGCTGATCATGGGCATCAAGGGCCTGGCGGTCTCCAGCGGTTCGGCCTGCACCTCGGCCAGCCTGGAGCCCAGCTACGTGCTGCGCGCCCTGGGCCGCAGCGACGAACTGGCGCACAGCAGCCTGCGCATGACCATTGGGCGCTTCACCACCGAGGAAGAGATCGACTACGCCATCGCCACCATCCGCGAGAACGTGGCGCGGCTGCGCGAACTCTCCCCGCTGTGGGAGATGTACAAGGACGGCGTGGATCTGAGCACGATCCAGTGGGCCGCGCACTGACACAGCAAGGAGGACTTCTCATGGCATATTCCGACAAGGTCATCGACCACTACGAGCACCCCCGCAACGTCGGTTCGTTCGACAAAGGGGACGACAGCGTGGGCACCGGCATGGTGGGCGCCCCCGCCTGCGGCGACGTGATGAAGCTGCAGATCAAGGTCAACCCGGCCACCGGCGTGATCGAGGACGCGCGCTTCAAGACCTACGGCTGCGGTTCGGCGATCGCCTCGTCCTCGCTCGTGACCGAATGGGTCAAGGGCAAGACGCTGGACGAGGCCGCGGCGCTCAAGAACAGCCAGATCGCCGAAGAACTGGCGCTGCCGCCGGTCAAGATCCACTGCTCCATCCTCGCCGAAGACGCCATCAAGGCGGCCGTTTCCGACTACCGCACCAAGCACGCCAGCACCCCGGCGGCATGAGACACCATGGCCATCACGATGACTGAAGCGGCAGCCCGGCATGTCAGCCGTTACCTGTCGCGCAGGGGCAAGGGGCTGGGCGTGCGCCTGGGCGTCAAGACCAGCGGCTGCTCGGGCCTGGCCTACAAGCTCGAATACGTGGACGAAGCCGAGCCCGAGGACCTGGTCTTCGAGCAGCACGGCGTCAAGCTGCTGATCGACCCCAAGAGCCTGGCCTACATCGACGGCACGGAACTCGACTTCGTGCGCGAGGGCCTGAACGAGGGCTTCCGGTTCAGCAACCCCAACGAGCGCGACCGCTGCGGCTGCGGCGAGAGCTTCCGCGTTTGAGCGGTCCGCGCGCCGCTCCCTGCGTGCGGGCGTTGGGTTGCTATAAATAAAATAGCTTTTCGCGCTTGCTGCGAGGTGTTTTCAGATATGAAACATACTGAAAATACCGAAAAACAAGCGCAAGCAGCTCACTTTTTCAGAGCAATTCGCGAGCCATGCACCCTCAATCCGACGATTTCGCCCTGTTCGGCCTGCCGCAGCGCTTCGCGCAGGAGCGCAGCGAGATCGACGCGCGCTGGAAGGAGCTGCAGCGCCAGGCCCACCCGGACCGCCACGCCCAGCATGGCCCCGCGGCCCAGCGCGTGGCCCTGCAATGGTCGGTGCGCATCAACGAGGCCTACCAGCGCCTGAAAGACCCACTCAAGCGCGCCGCCTACCTGTGCGAGCTGCAGGGCGCGCCCATTGGCGCGGAGGACAACACCGCCATGCCCGCGGACTTTCTGATGCAGCAGATGCAGTGGCGCGAGGCCCTGGACGAGGCCCAGGACGGCGCCGCCGTCCAGGCGCTGGACGCCGAGGTGCGCCGCGCGCGCCAGCAGGCCCTGCAGCGCTGCGGCGAGCTCATCGACGGTGCGCAGGATTTCGCCGCGGCGGCAGGGCAGGTGCGTGCGCTCATGTTCATCGAGCGCTTCGCCCGCGACATCGACCGGCGCCTGGAACACCTGGGACAATAGCCCCTCGCGTCTTTTCCCTAGCTTGCCGTGCTGCCCCGGGCCGCGCGGACCCACTCTGAAACATCTCCCTTTCATGGCGCTGCTGCAGATTTCCGAACCCGGCCAGTCCCCCGACCCGCACCAGCGGCGCATCGCCGTGGGCATAGACCTGGGCACCACCCACTCGCTCGTGGCGGCCGTGCGCCATGGCGTGGCCGAATGCCTGCCGGACGCACAGGGGCGCCTGCTGCTGCCCTCGGTGGTGCGCTACCTGGCCGACGGCGGCCGGCAGATCGGCGATGCCGCGCTGGCGGCCCAGCATGCGGATGCGGCCAACACCATCGTCTCGGCCAAGCGGCTCATGGGGCGCGGGCTGGCCGACATTGCCGACGCCGCCAAGCTGCCCTACGCCCTGGTGGCGGCCCCCCAGGGCGGCATGGTGGGCATTGCCACGGCGGGCGGCACCAAGTCGCCCGTGCAGGTGAGCGCCGAGATCCTGGCCACCTTGCGCCAGCGCGCCGAAGACAGCTTCAACGACGACCTGTACGGCGCCGTCATCACCGTGCCGGCCTACTTCGACGATGCCCAGCGCCAGGCCACCAAGGACGCGGCCCAGCTCGCCGGCATCCGGCTGCTGCGCCTGATCAACGAGCCCACGGCAGCCGCCATCGCCTACGGGCTGGACAACGCCAGCGAGGGCGTCTACGCCGTCTATGACCTGGGCGGCGGCACCTTCGACATCTCCATCCTGCGGCTCACCCAGGGCGTGTTCGAGGTGCTGGCCACCGGCGGCGACTCGGCCCTGGGCGGCGACGACTACGACACCGCCCTGGCCGACTGGGTGCTGGCGCAGGTGGGCGTGCAAGCGCAATCCGCCGCCGACAAGGCGGCCGCGCGCGCCGCAGCCCGGGCCTGCAAAGAAGCCCTCACTGCTGCGGAAAGCGTAGCTTTCAGCGCTGTACTGGCGGGCGCTGCAGTGCATTTTGATGTCAAGCGCCAGGACTTCGAGGCCGCCACCGCAGCGCTCACCGCGCGCTCCATGGCCGCCGTGCGCCGCACCCTGCGCGATGCCGGCCTGCAGCCCGAGGAGGTGCAGGGCGTGGTCATGGTCGGCGGCTCCACGCGCATGCCCCAGGTGCGCCGCGCCGTGGGCGCCCTGTTCGGCCGCGAGCCGCTCACCAACCTCAACCCCGACGAAGTCGTCGCCCTGGGCGCAGCCATCCAGGCCAACCAGCTTGCGGGCAACAATGCCACGGGCGACCTGCTGCTGCTGGACGTGATCCCGCTGTCGCTGGGCATAGAGACCATGGGTGGGCTGGTCGAGCGCATCGTCGCGCGCAACGAGACCATTCCCACGGCCAAGGCGCAGGACTTCACCACCTACAAGGACGGGCAGACCGCCATGGCCATCCACGTGGTGCAGGGCGAGCGCGATCTGGTGCAGGACTGCCGCAGCCTCGCGCGCTTCGAGCTGCGCGGCATCCCGCCCATGGCGGCGGGGGCGGCGCGCATCCGCGTGACCTTCACCATCGACGCCGACGGGCTGCTGAGCGTGAGCGCGCGCGAGCAGGCCAGCGGCGTCGAGGCGCACATCGACGTCAAGCCCAGCTACGGCCTGACCGACGAGCAGATCGCCCGCATGCTGCAGGAGAGCTTTGCCACGGCCGCGCAGGACATCCAGGCGCGCGCCCTGGTCGAGGCCCGGGTCGAGGCCGAGCGCATGCTCCTGGCCACGCAAAGCGCCCTGGACGCCGACGGCGACCTGCTGGGCGAAGATGAACGCACCCACATCGCCGCGCTCATGCAGGCGCTGCGCCTGCAAATGACCGCAGCCGACGCCGCCGCCCTGGAGGCGGCCACGCAAACCCTGGCCAAGGGCACCGAGGCCTTTGCGGCCGAACGCATGAACCGCGGCATCCGCCAGGCGCTGGCGGGCCAGAACGTGCAAAACCTGTAAGCCTTTCCCTCCCGCTGTGAGTCTCCATGCCTGCCATCAAAGTCCTGCCCCACGCCGAATACTGCCCTGAGGGCGCGCTCATCAGCGCGCCCGCCGGTACCTCGATCTGCGAGGCGCTGCTCGACAACGGCATCAAGATCGAGCACGCCTGCGACATGAGCTGCGCCTGCACGACCTGCCACGTCATCGTGCGCGAGGGCTTTGCCTCGCTGGGCGAGGCCGAAGAGGAAGAGGAGGATCTGCTGGACCGCGCCTGGGGCCTGGAGCCGCAGTCGCGCCTGAGCTGCCAGGCCATCCTGGCCGCGCAGGATGTGACCATCGAGATCCCCAAGTACACCATCAACCACGCCAAGGAAGACCACTGATGGCGCGGCAAATCGTCTTTGATACGGAAACCACGGGCCTGTCGGCCGAGAACGGCGACCGCATCATCGAGATCGGATGTGTGGAGCTGCTGCACCGCAAGCTCACGGGCCGGACCCTGCACCTGTACATCAACCCCGAGCGCGACAGCGAAGAGGGCGCGCTGCGCGTGCACGGCCTGACCACCGAATTCCTCAGCGACAAGCCCAAGTTTGCCGAGGTCGCGGACCAGATCCTCGACTTCATGCGCGATGCGGAAATCATCATCCACAACGCGGCGTTCGACGTGGGCTTCGTCGACAAGGAACTCGAGCGCGTGGGCTACCCGCCCTTTGCCAGCCATGTGGCGGGCATCGTCGACACCCTGGTCCTGGCCAAGGAGATGTTCCCGGGCAAGCGCAACTCGCTCGACGCCTTGTGCGACCGCCTGGGCGTGGACAACTCGGGCCGCAAACTGCACGGCGCCCTGCTCGATGCCGAGTTGCTGGCCGACGTGTACATCTGCCTCACGCGCGGGCAGGACGCGCTGCTCATCGCCGACGAAGCCAGCGACACCGGCCCCGGACTGCTCCGCGCCAGCATCGACCTGAGCAGCCTGGACCTGCCCGTGCTGCGCGCCAGCGAGCAGGAGCAGGCGGCGCACGAGGCGCTGCTGGCGCAGATCGACAAGGACAGCAAAGGAAAAACTGTCTGGCGTCTTCAGGAAACTGCCTGAAACCTGTGCCATAATAGCGGGCTGTCGCAACGACAACGGGTGATTAGCTCAGCGGTAGAGCACTGCCTTCACACGGCAGGGGTCACATGTTCGATCCATGTATCACCCACCAGTTTTCGTGCCGTTGCCGGGCTTGTTCCGGCATCTGCAGCGGGTGATTAGCTCAGCGGTAGAGCACTGCCTTCACACGGCAGGGGTCACATGTTCGATCCATGTATCACCCACCACCATCCCAAAGCCAGCCTCGCGCTGGCTTTGTTCTTTTCCGGCCGCGCGCGTCTCACTCTGCCGACATGGCCCGCCACAGGATGTGGAACAGCGCGTCGAACTGCTCCGTGAGCGGGCTTTTCTCGCCGCGCACGATGTGCATGAGCACCACGCGCCCGATGATGCCCATGAACACATCGAGCAGCACCTTGCTCGATACTTGGCCGTTGAGTACGCCGCGCTGCTGGCCGTCCTTGAACACGCCCAGGAAGGCGCTCATGAGCTCGGGGCTTTCGTAGATGCCGATGTTCTTGTGCCGCGACACGGGCACGGCGGTGAACATCAGCAGCATCACGGCCGGGTGCCGGTCCATGTAGTCCAGCGTCACCCAGCAGGTCTTGCGCAGGCGTTCGCGGGCGTCGTCTATGCCTTGCAGGTGGTCGATCATGCGCTCGGCCAGGCGGCCGAGCATGATGTCGAGCATGCCGTAGACCAGGGCCTCCTTGCTGCCGAAGTACTTGTAGATCGTCTGCAGCGAGACGTTGGCGCTGCGCGCGACGTCGTGCAGGCTCACCTCGTGGAAGTCGCGCTGCGAGAACAGCTCCAGCACCGCCTTCTCCAGCCGCGCCAGGGTGTCGGTGCGCATGCCGTCCAGGCGCGCGCGGGCGTTGGCGGTCGGCGGGGAGGGGGGAACAGTGCTTTCCAACATGGAAATCCATATTACCAAATGGCCCGTTTGGCAGTGAAACGGAATTGCGTCACCTTGTCAGAGGGTGCCGTAAAGGTCAATATCCGGACTGCTGCGGAATATGGTGATTCATAGGGAAAACCATGCAACGCGGCGGATCGCGTTGGCCTTGCAGCGGGTTTGTCCTCTTCCCATCCCATGGAACACAAAATTACCGTGGTGGGCGCAACCCGGGCACGGCACGGCTTGTTGGAACGACTCTGAACCCCAAGGATTGCACCCGTGGCCATTCACCATTTCGCCCCCGCCTGGATGACCGAAGAGCACCAGATGCTCTACGACACCGCCAGCCGTTTTTTCAAGGAGCAATGGGCTCCCAAGGATGAAGCCTGGCGCCAGGCCGGCATGATGGACCGCAGCGCCTGGGAAGAGGCCGGGGCCAATGGCTTTCTGTGCGCCTCCATGCCCGAGGAGTACGGCGGCGCGGGCGGCGATTTCGGTCATGAGGCCGTGCTGATCCTGGCCCAGGGCGCGGCGGGCATTTCGGGCTTTGGCGGTTCGCTGCACTCGGGCATCGTGGCGCCCTACATCCTGCACCACGGCACCGAAGAACAGAAAAAGCGCTGGCTGCCGCGCCTGGCCACGGGCGAACTGATTGGCGCCATCGCCATGACCGAGCCCGGCACGGGTTCGGACCTGCAGGGCGTGCGCACCACGGCCATCAAGGAGGGTGACAGCTACCGCATCAACGGCAGCAAGACCTTCATCACCAACGGCCAGCTCGCCAACCTCGTCATCGTGGTCTGCAAGACCAACAAGGACCAGGGCGCGCAGGGCATGTCGCTGATGGTCGTCGAGACCGACCAGGTGCAAGGTTTTCGCCGAGGCCGCAACCTCGACAAGCTGGGCATGGATGCGCAGGACACCTCGGAGCTGTTCTTCGACGACGTGGTGGTGCCCGCCGCCAACCTGCTGGGTGGGCAGGAGGGCATGGGTTTCATCCAGCTCATGCAGGAGCTGCCGCAGGAGCGCCTGATCGTCGCCCTGGCGGGCATCGCCGCCATGGAGCTGGCCATGCAGGAAACCCTGGCCTACACCAAGGAGCGCCAGGCCTTTGGCAAACCCATCTTCTCCTTCCAGAACACGCGTTTCAAGCTGGCCGAATGCCAGGCGCTGCTGATGGCCTCGCGCGCGCTGGTCGATGCGGCCATGGTGGCGCACCTCAAGGGCGAGCTGGGCGTGGAGCGCGCCGCGCTCATCAAGTACTGGATCAGCGACAACCAGTGCAAGCTGATCGACGAATGCCTGCAACTGTTTGGCGGCTACGGCTACATGAAGGAATACGTCATCGCCCGCCTGTATGCCGATGCCCGCGTGCAGCGCATCTACGGCGGCACCAACGAAATCATGAAGGAGCTGGCCTCGCGCTTCCTGTGACGCCAGCCCTGTCTCTCCATTCATCCATTCACCAAGGAGCTTCCATGACCGAAGCCTATATTTACGACGCCGTGCGCACGCCGCGTGGCAAGGGCAAGAAGGACGGCCGCCTGCACCAGGCCACGCCCGTGTGGCTGCTGCGCACGCTGCTGCAGGCGCTGCAGACGCGCAACCGGCTCGACACCGCGCTGGTCGATGACCTCGTGCTGGGTTGTGTCACGCCCGTGGGCGAGCAGGGCGCCGACATTGCCCGCACCGCCGTGCTGGACGCGGGCTGGGCACAAACTGTGGCGGGTGTGACGCAGTCGCGCTTTTGTGCCTCGGGCCTGGAGTCCGTCAACCTGGCCACGGCCAAGATCATGTCGGGCATGGAGGACATGGTGGTCGCGGGCGGCGTGGAGTCCATGAGCCGCTGGGCCATGGGCAGCGACGGCGGCGCCTGGGTCATGGACCCGCGTGTCAACAGCGGCACGGCCTTCATTCCGCAGGGCATCAGCGCCGACCTGATCGCCACGCTCGAAGGCTTTGGTCGTGCCGATCTGGACGGATTTGCCGCCGAGTCGCACCGCCGCGCCGCGCAGGCCCAGGCCGAAGGGCGCTTCGCGCGCTCCATCGTGCCGGTCAGGGACATCAACGGCATGGTGATGCTGGACCGCGACGAGACCGTGCGCCCCGGCACCTCGGTCGAATCGCTGGCCAAGCTCAACCCCTCGTTCGAGATGATGGGCAGCATGGGCTTTGATGCCACCGCGCTGGACAAGTACACCACCATCGAAAAAATCCACCACCACCACCACGCGGGCAACTCCTCGGGCATCGTCGATGGCGCGGCGCTGATGCTGCTGGGCAGCAAGGCGGCGGGCGACAAGGCGGGCCTCAAGCCCCGTGCCAAGGTGCGCATGTGCGCCGTCATCGGCTCCGAGCCCACCATCATGCTGACGGGCCCCACGCCCGCCGTGCGCAAGGCCCTGGCCAAGGCCGGCATGGCGGTGTCGGACATCGACCTGTGGGAGGTGAACGAAGCCTTTGCCACCGTGCCCATGAAAACGGCGCGCGACCTGGGCGTCTCGCTCGACCGCGTGAACGTCAACGGCGGCGCCATTGCCATGGGCCACCCGCTGGGCGCCACGGGCGCCATCATCCTGGGCACGGCGCTGGACGAGCTGGAGCGCACCGGCCAATCCACGGCCCTGGCCACCCTGTGCGTCGGTGCCGGCATGGGCATCGCCACCATCATCGAACGCGTTTGAACGAGGCGAACCCATGACACAGCAAGATTCCGTCACTTTCGAAGTGGACGCCAGCGGCGTCGGTCTGGTCAGCTTCGACCAGCCGGGCCGCGCCATGAACGTGCTCACGCCCGAGCTGCTGGGCCGCTTTGCCACGCTGCTCGATCGCCTGGAGCAGGAAGAGGGCCTCAAGGGTCTGGTGCTCACCTCGGGCAAGTCCAGCTTCATCGCCGGCGCCGACATCGACCAGCTGAGCCAGATCACCACGGTGGAGCAGGCCTTCCAGTTGGGCGAGGAGCTCAAGGCCCTGTTGCGCCGCATGGAGAAATGCGGCAAGCCCGTGGTGGCCGCCCTCAACGGCACCACGCTGGGCGGTGGTCTGGAGTTGGCACTGGCCTGCCACGCCCGCTTTGCCATCGACGACCCCAAGGCCAAGATCGGCCTGCCCGAGGTCAAGCTGGGCCTGCTGCCCGGTGCCGGTGGCACGCAGCGCCTGCCGCGCCTGATCGGCATCCAGAAGAGCTTTGAACTCATCACCCAGGGCACGGAGCTGAGCCCCGCCAAGGCCAAGGGCCTGGGCATCGTCAACGACCTGGCCGCTACGCGCGAGGAGCTGCTGCAAAAAGCGCGTGACTGGTGCCTGGCCAACCCCAAGCCCGTGCAGCCCTGGGACGCCAAGGGCTTCCGCATCCCCGGCGGCGACAGCAAGAGCCCGTCCGTGGTGCAGATGCTGGCCATCGCGCCCTCCATGGCCAACGCCAAGGCCCATGGCAACTACCCGGCCATCACGCACATCATGAGCTGCCTGTTCGAGGGCTGCCTGCTCGACATCGACAACGCGCTGCAGGTCGAGTCGCGCTACTTCGCGGCCTGCATCGTCTCGCAGGTCAGCAAGAACATGATCGGCACGCTGTGGTACCAACTCAATGCCATCAAGAAGGGCCAGTCGCGCCCCGCGAACCAGCCGCAGGGCCAGGTGAAAAAGGTCGGCATCCTGGGCGCGGGCATGATGGGCGCGGGCATTGCCTACGTCTCGGCCAAGGCCGGCATCGACGTGGTGCTGCTCGACACCACGCAAGAGAACGCCGACAAGGGCAAGGCCTACTCGCAGGGCCTGCTGGACAAGGCCTTGTCGCGCGGCAGGACCACGCAGGACAAGCGCGACGCGCTGCTCGCGCGCATCCAGCCGACCACGCGCTACGAAGACCTGCAGGGTTGCGATCTGGTGGTCGAGGCCGTGTTCGAGGACCGCGCCATCAAGGCCGACTGCACCAAGCTGGCCGAGGCCGTGATCGGCGAGGACGCGGTGTTCGCCTCCAACACCTCCACGCTGCCCATCACCGGCCTGGCCCAGGTGAGCCGCCGCCCGGCGCACTTCATCGGCCTGCATTTCTTCTCACCCGTGGACAAGATGCCGCTGGTCGAGATCATCGTGGGCGAGAAGACGTCGGACGCCACGCTGGCGCGCGGTTTCGACTACGTGCTGCAGATCGGCAAGACGCCCATCGTGGTGAATGACAGCCGGGGCTTCTACACCTCACGTGTGTTCGCCACCTATGTGATGGAGGGCATCGCCATGCTGGCCGAGGGCGTGCATCCGCGCTCCATCGAGGTGGCGGGCGTCAAGGCCGGCATGCCCATGCCGCCGCTGGCCCTGCAGGACGAGGTGTCGCTGAGCCTGTCGCTGCACGTGAGCGACCAGACGCGCCGCGACCTGGAGGCCGAAGGCAAGAGCTACCCCACGCACCCTGGTGAGGCCGTGCTGCGCAAGCTGTGCGCCGAGATGGGCCGCGTCGGCAAGAAGGCCGGCAAGGGCTTTTACGACTACCAGGGCAAGGAAAAGAGCCTGTGGCCGGAGCTGACCACGCTGTACCCGCCGCGCGCCGACCAGCCCACGCAGCAGGAGCTGGTGGACCGGCTGATGTTCATCCAGGCCAACGAGGCGGCGCGCTGCTTCGAGGAAAACGTGGTGCGCTCGGTGGCGGACGCCAACATCGGCTCCATCTTCGGCTGGGGTTTTGCGCCGCACCAGGGCGGGGCATTGCAGTTCATCAACGCGATGGGCCTGCCGCGCTTCGTAGCGCGCTCGCGCGAACTGGCGCGGCAGCATGGCGCGCGCTTCGAGCCCGCGGCCATTCTGGTCCAGATGGCGCAGGAAAACCGGAGGTTCGAGGATGCGTGATCCGGCTCTGCGCAGTGTGTACGTGGACTACTTCAATGAAACCCACGGCATGGTGCGCGACACCATGCGCCGCTTCGTCAACGAGGCCGTCAAGCCGCACATCGACGCGTGGGAAGAGGCGGGCGGTTTCCCGCGCGAGATCTACCCGCAGGCGGGCGGCCTGGGCTTGCTGGGCATCGGCCATCCGACCGAGTTTGGCGGCTCGGGCGAGCAGGACGTGTTCCTCAAGGTGGCCGCCAGCGAGGAACTGATGCGCAGCGGCTCGGGCGGCTTTGTCGCCAGCTTGGGTTCGCTGGACATTGGCCTGCCGCCGGTCTGGCGCACGGGTTCGGATGCGCTGAAGGCACGCATCGTGCCGCAGGTGCTCGCGGGCGAGAAGATCATCGCCCTGGCGATCACCGAGCCCAGCGGCGGCTCGGATGTGGCCAACCTCAAGACCCGCGCGGTGCGCGATGGCGATCACTACGTGGTCAACGGCTCCAAGACCTTCATCACCTCGGGCGCGCGCGCCGACTACTACACGGTGGCCGTGCGCACGGGCGAGGCGGGCTTTGGCGGCGTGTCGCTGCTGCTCATCGAGAAGGGCACGCCGGGCTTCACCGTGGGGCGCAACCTGAAGAAGATGGGCTGGTGGGCATCCGATACGGCCGAGCTGTTCTTCCAGGACTGCCGCGTGCCGGCGGAAAACCTGCTGGGGCCGGAGAACTCGGGCTTCTTCACCATCATGGCCAACTTCCAGGCCGAGCGCCTGAGCCTGGCCATCATGGCCTACATGACGGCCCAGCTCGCGCTGGAACAATGTCTGGCCTACGTGAAGGAGCGCACCACCTTCGGCAAGCCGCTGTCCAAGCACCAGGTCATCCGCCACAAGTTGGCCGAGATGGCCACGCAGGTGAACGTGGCGCGCGAATACACCTACCGCTGCGCCGCGCGCATGCAGGCGGGTGAGTCGGCGATCGCCGAGGTCTCCATGGCCAAGAACTTCGCCACCTCCGTCTCCACCCTGGTGACCGACGAGGCGGTGCAGATCTTCGGCGGCATGGGCTACATGCGCGAGTCACTGGTCGAGCGCCTGTACCGCGACAACCGCATCCTCTCGATCGGTGGCGGCACGCACGAGATCATGAACGAGATCATCTCGAAGCAGCTTGGGTTGTGACGGACATGGATGTACCACCGCTGCTGTCCGGCCTGCGCGTGCTTGACCTCACGCGCAACCTGCCGGGGCCGTTCGCCACGCGCCTGCTGGCCGACCTGGGTGCCACCATCGTCAAGGTGGAGCCGCCCGAGGGCGATCCGGCGCGGCCGCTGGCGGCGTTATTCGAGGCGCTCAACCATGGCAAGGAATGCCGCAGCATCGACTTCCGCAGCAGCGCCGACCTGGAGCGGCTGCGCGCCTGGGTGCAGGAGGCCGACGTGCTGCTCGACAGCTTCCGCCCGGGCGTGCTGCAGGGTCTGGGGCTGGATGCGGCCACGCTGCATGCGCTGAACCCGCGCCTGGTGATGGTGTCCATCACCGGCTACGGCCAGCACGGCCCCTGGGCGCAGAAGGCGGGGCACGACCTCAACTTCATGGCGCTGTCGGGCGTGCTGGACCAGATGCGTGCGCCCACGGGCGAGTTGGCCCTGTCCAATGTGCAGTGGGGCGATCTGGCGGGCGGCAGCGCCATGGCCTGCATCGCGGTGCTGGCGGCCGTGTTCGAGGTGCAGCGCACGGGCCAGGGCCGGCACCTGGACGTGAGCATGGCCCATGGCCTGCACGCCCAACTGGTCATGCCCCGGGCCACGGGCGCCATGCTGGCGCCGCTGCTGGGGCGCCGCCCCGGTGCGGGCGAAGACCTGCTCAATGGCGTGCTGCCTTGCTACAACCTCTACGCCACGCAGGATGGGCGCCACCTGGCCGTGGGGGCGCTGGAGTTCAAGTTCTGGAAGGCGGCGTGCGAAGTCTTTGAGCGCCCCGACTGGGTGCAGCGCCACTGGCAGCGCGGCCAGTTGCCCGGCTCCAGCGACTGCGCGGCGCTGCGCGCCGAGGTGGCGCAGCTCGTGGCCGCGCAGCCGCTGGCCGTGTGGAGCGAACGCTTTGCGCAGAGGGATGCCTGCGTGACCCCGGTGCTCACGCTGGAGGAAGCCCAGGCGCACCCGCTGTTCGCAGGTGGCGTGCGGCCGCAGCCCTGGGCTGAAATCGTTTAAATGTTCTGCGCCGGCTTTTACACTCGGCGCATGATCACCTTCCACAACCCGCTGCACCACCTGCACGCTCCGGTGCATGAGTTCTACCGGGGCGAGCGCGTGCCGTGCTTCGAGAAGCCCGTGCGCGCCGACTACGTCGAGGCCCGCCTGACCGAACGCGGCCACGCGCTGCTCGCGCCCGACCAGGACAGCAGCGCCGTGCTCGCGCGCATCCATGCGCCGCGCTACCTGCAGTTCCTGCAGACGGCGTGGGCGCAATGGCTGGCGCTGGACCCTGCCCATGCCCAGGTGCAACCCTTTCCCTCCGTCTGGCCCGTGCGCATGCTGCGCAGCGACATCGAGCCGGACAACTTCGTCGCGAAGCTGGGCCTGTATTCCATGGACAACGGCACGCCGCTGGCCGCGGGCAGCTGGCAGGCCGCCAAGGCCGGGGCCGATGCCGCCGCCAGCGCGGCGGCGCGCGTGGCGGCCGGTGCGCGCGCGGCCTTCTGCTGCACCCGCCCGCCGGGCCACCATGCGGGGCCGGACTTCATGGGCGGCTATTGCCTGCTCAACAACGCCGCCGTGGCCGCCCAGTGGCTGCGCGACCAGGGCGCGGCCCGCGTGGTCGTGCTGGACGTGGACTACCACCACGGCAACGGCACGCAAAGCATCTTCTACGACCGCGCGGACGTGCTGTTCGTCAGCATCCACGGCGACCCGCGCACCGAATACCCGTTCTACCTGGGCCATGCCGATGAGACAGGCGAGGGCGCTGGGGCAGACTGCAACCTGAACCTGCCCCTGCCTGCAGGCAGCAGTGTGCAGGCATGGTTTGCCGCGCTGGAGGCGGCCTGCGCGCGCATGACGGCCTATGGCGCGGAGGCCCTGGTGATCTCGCTCGGGCTCGATACCTTCGAGGGCGACCCGATCTCGCGCTTTGCCCTGGCCTCGGCGGATTTCCTGCGTCTGGGCGAGCGTCTGGAGCGGCTGGGCCTGCCCACGGTGTTCGTGCTCGAAGGCGGCTACGCCGCGGCCGAGCTGGGCACCAACGCGGTCAACGTCCTCGAGGGCTTCGAAGCCTGACGCCGCATGGCCGAGCAGGTCGATGGCGTGGTGGTGGGTGCGGGCGTGGTGGGCCTGGCCGTGGCGCGCGCCCTGGCCCTGCGCGGGCGCGAGGTGCTGGTGCTGGAAGCCGCCCCCGCCTTTGGCACCGGCACCAGCGCACGCAACAGCGAGGTCATCCACGCCGGGCTGTACTACCCGCAGGGCTCGCTCAAGGCGCGGCTGTGCGTGCAGGGGCGTGAGCTGCTGTACGCCTACTGCGCCGCGCGGGGCATTGCCCACCGGCGCTGCGGCAAGCTGGTGGTGGCGACGGCCGAGGCGCAGCGGGGCGCCCTGCGCGCCGTGCAGGCGCATGCCCTGGGCAATGGCGTGCCCCTGCACTGGCTCGAGCGCGACGCGGCGCGCGCCCTGGAGCCCGCCCTGGAATGCGTGGCCGCCCTGCTGTCGCCCGAGACCGGCCTGGTGGACAGCCACGCGCTCATGCTGAGCCTGCTGGCGGATCTGGAGCAGGCGGGTGGTGTTTTGGCAGTCAATTCGGCCGTAGAGCGCATGGAGTGTACGCAAGGCGCTATTGAAGTAGTAGCGAAAGACGGCACCTGCCTGCATGCCCGCACGGTGGTCAACGCCGCGGGCCTGGGCGCTCCCGATCTGGCCCGGCGCACGCGGGGACTGGACGCCGCGCTTGTGCCACAGCCGCGCTATGCCAAGGGCAACTACTTCACCCTGAGCGGCCGGGCGCCGTTTTCGCGGCTGATCTACCCCGTGCCCGAGGCGGCGGGCCTGGGCGTGCACCTGACGCTGGACCTGGCCGGCCAGGCGCGCTTCGGGCCCGACGTGCAGTGGGTGGACGGGCCGGACGACCTGGCGGTGGACCCGGCGCGGGCCGAGGCCTTTGACGCCGCCGTGCGCACCTACTGGCCCGGTCTGCCCGGCGGGGCGCTGGCGCCGGGGTATGCGGGCATCCGACCCAAGATCTTCGATGCGCAGGGCGCCGCCATCACCGACTTCGTCGTCCAGGGGCCTGCGGTGCATGGCGTGCCCGGCCTGGTGAACCTGTTCGGCATCGAGTCGCCGGGGCTCACCAGCGCGCTGGCGCTGGGCGCGCTGGTGGCTGACATGCTGTAACCACGCCGAGCCGCGCGCCTGGCTTGCGGCCGGGGGCCTGGGGTCGGTAAGATGGACCCGGAGCGCGCGCAATACTGCAGGGTGCTGTGCCGCGTGTTCTGCGTTCCCTGTACTGAAAGGCATCTATGACGACTTCGGCAACCGAATCCTCCCCCAGCGCCCAGTTCGAGCTGGAAAAGCTGGTGTCTGAATTGCGCACCCTCATGGCCAGCAAGGACCTCGACAGCGTGCCCGAGATCAAGCAAATGCGCCAGCGCCTGGAAGACGGCATGCACAGCGTGCGCGATGCCGCCATCCGCGCTGCCCAGGAGGCGGCCAACCAGGCCAAGGACGCCGCGCGCGCCGCCGACCGCTATGCGCACGACGAGCCTTGGCGCGTCGCCGGTGCGGCGCTGGCCGTGGGCGCCCTGGTGGGCTTTTTGCTGGCGCGCCGTTGATGCGTGCCGCCACCGCCCGGGCTGCTGCAGCCCGGGCCTGCACACAAGGACCGCATGAACTGGACCTCTCTGCTGGGGCTTGAAACCTGGCTGCTGCGCTGGCGCGTGGCCGTGCTGGAGGGCGCGATCGCCATCGAGGACCGCGCCGAACTCGCGCGCCTGGAATGGCAGGAGCAGAAGCAGCGCCTGCGCCAACTGCTGCTGCTGGCGCTGGCCGTGGGCAGCCTCACGGTGGTGGCGCTGATCGTGCTGTCGGTGGCGCTGATCGTGCAGTTCTGGGACAGCCCGCAGCGCGCCCTGGTGGCCTGGCTGCTGGCGGGCGCCTGGCTGCTGGTCTGGGGCCTGGCGCTGGCCGCGCTGGTGCGCGTGGCGCGCGCGGCCAGCCAGCCCTTTGCCTCGACCCGCGAGGAACTCGCGCGCGACTGGCGCGCCATCAAGGAGCAACTGTGACGACTTCGGGCGAACCCGCAGGGCCGGGCAGGCAGGAGCGCAAGCAGCAGGTGCGTGCACGCATTGCGGCGCAGCGCGAGCGTCTGCAGGCGCGCGCCCAGGAGCGCCAGCAGGCGCGCGCGCAGGCGCAGGACGCGGCGGCCGCCATGGCCGCCGTGCCGCTGCCGCAGCGCGTGGTGGCTTTTGCCAAGGAGCATCCGCTGGCCCTGGCCTTGCTGGCGGCCGGTGTGGCGCTGGCCGGGCCGGCGCGGCTGGTGCGCTGGGCGGGCGTGGCCCTGCCCTGGCTGATCAAGCTGCGCGGGCGCTGAGGCGCGGCCTGCGCGGCAGCCGCGTCAGGCCTGCGCCTGGAGCGCGCGTGCCACGCGCTCCACCAGCGCCGGGCCTTCATAGATCAGGCCGGTGTAGATCTGCACCACGTCGGCGCCAGCGCGGATTTTGCTCAGCGCGTCCTCGGCGCTCAGGATGCCGCCCACGCCGATGATGGGGTAGCGGCTGCCCAGTGCCGCGCGCAGCAGGCGGATCACGCGGTTGCTGGGTTCGAGCACCGGCGCGCCGCTCAGGCCCCCCGTTTCCTCGGCGTGGCGCAGGCCCTGCACGGCGCTGCGGCCGATGGTGGTGTTGGTGGCGACCACGCCGTCCATGCCGTGGCGTTGCAGCGTGGCGGCGATCACGGCGACCTGGTCCTCGTCCAGATCCGGGGCGATCTTCACGAAGAGGGGCACGCGCCGGGCCGTGCCGTCGGCGTGCTGGTACTGGCGTGCGAGCTGCTCGCGCCGTTCGGCGATGGCGCCGAGCAGGCCGTCGAGCGCGGCGTCGCTCTGCAGGGCGCGCAGGTTCTGGGTGTTGGGCGAGCTGATGTTCACGGTCACGTAGTCCGCGTGCGGGTACACGCCGTCCAGGCAGGTGAGGTAGTCGCGCGTGGCCTCCTCGATGGGCGTGCTGGCGTTCTTGCCGATGTTCAGGCCCAGCAGCATGGGGTGCTTCTGCCGGCGGCGGAACTGGGCCTGCTGCACGTTGTGCAGGAAGGCGTCGAGCCCGTCGTTGTTGAAGCCCAGGCGGTTGATGAGCGCGCGCGCCTCGGGCAGGCGGAACATGCGCGGCTTGGGGTTGCCCGGCTGCCCCTTGGGCGTGACCGTGCCCACTTCGACAAAGCCAAAGCCCATGGCGCCCAGTGCGTCGATGCAGCGCGCGTTCTTGTCCAGCCCCGCGGCCAGGCCCACGCGGTTGGGAAAGCGCAGGCCTGCCAGTTCGATGGGGTCGTGCACCGGGGTGTTGCACCAGGCCCATTGCAGCGGCGTGCCCTGGCCGCGCGCAAGCATGTCCATGGTCAGGTCGTGGGCGGCTTCGGGGTCCAGGCCGAACAGGAAAGGGCGGGTGAGGGCGTAGGGGATCAGTGACATGGGGATAATTCGCAATTCACCCGCGATTTTCCCCCATGACGACATCCCCCTCCCTGACCCAAGACGAACTCAAGGCCCTGGTCGGCCAGGCAGCGCTGCGCTACATCGTGCCCGGCGAGATTGTGGGCGTGGGCACCGGCTCCACGGTCAACAAGTTCATCGACGCGCTGGCCACGGTCAAGGACCAGGTGCGCGGCGCCGTCTCCAGCTCGGTGGCCAGCACCGAGCGCCTGCGTGCCATTGGCATCCCGGTGTTCGATGCCAACGAGGTCGAGCAACTGGGCGTGTACATCGACGGCGCCGACGAGATCGACGGCCAGGGCCATATGGTCAAGGGCGGCGGCGCGGCGCTCACGCGCGAGAAGATCGTGGCCGCGCTGGCGCGCCAGTTCGTCTGCATTGCCGATGCCTCGAAGCTGGTGGACACGCTGGGCCGCTACCCGCTGCCCGTGGAGGTGATCCCCATGGCCAGCGCCCACATCGTGCGCCGCTTTGCCGCCCTGGGCGGTACGGCCGCGTTGCGCCTGCAGGCCGGCCAGCCCCTGGTGACCGACAACGGCCAGCACATTCTGGACGTGACGGGCCTGTCCATCACCGACCCGCTGGCGCTGGAGTCCGAGATCAACCAGTGGCCCGGCGTGGTGACCGTGGGCATTTTTGCGCGCCAGAAGGCCAGCGTATGCCTGCTGGGCACGGCGCAGGGCGTGCGCATCCTCACATACTGAACACGCAGCGCCGCGCCCGCCACGGCCCGCGGGCCCGCGGCGGGCGTCAAAAAATGATGCCTGCCGGATTGGTTGGCGTGGGCCCGCCGGGCCGGGCGGCAGGCGCGGGGCGCGCTGCCGCGGGCGGCGCGGCCTGTGCGGCCGGGGCGGCAGGCGTGGCCGTTGCGGGCGGGGTGGCCACCAGCGGTGCCGGGGCAGGGCGGCGGTAGTTCGCGGGCAGTTGCGACTGCTTGGGATAGCCCGCGGCATCGAGGTACTGCGTCCACTCGGTGTCGGAGAAACCGCGCAGTTGCTGGCTGCCTATCGTGCCCACGGGCAGGCTGGTGTCGCCGCTCAGGCGCTTGAGGGCGTCGAGGTCTTCGTTGCTGTCCACGGTGCGCTCGGTGAACGGGATGCCGCGGGTGATGAGCAGGTTGCGCGCGCTGGTGCAGGGGGCGCAGTCGCTGCCGGTGTACAGGGTGACGGGAAAGCGCGTGGCGGTCTGGCGCAGGGCGTAGGGCAGGGCGGCGCTGCCGCTGGCCGCGCCGGCGCCGGCGCCGGCTGCGGGCGCGGCGCCGGGGGTCGTGGCGTCCGGGGCGCGGTCGGAGAAGGTGACCTTGCCGTCGGGCCCGACGATGCGGTAGACCGGCTGTGCCTGGGTGGCCGTGGCGAGCAGCGCGCAGGCGGCGAGGGCGGCAAGGCGGGCGACGGGCATGGGGGCCTCCGAGGGGTTGGTTGCTTCAATAAGGATAGCTGCTGGCGCTTGCTGCATCAGTGCTTGAGGCAGAAAACTACCTCAAAACGCCCTGCAGCCTGCGCAAGCAGCTCACTTTTTATCATGCCATGCCCTGGTGGCGCAGCAGCGCGTCCAGGCTGGGCTCGCGGCCGCGGAAGGCCTTGAAGGACTCCATGGCCGGGCGGCTGCCGCCGGCCTCGAGGATGGCCTGGCGGTAGCGCCGGCCCGTGGGCAGGTGGTGGCTG
The DNA here is from genome assembly GCF_000739995.1 of Comamonas granuli NBRC 101663. Lineage (GTDB taxonomy): Bacteria > Pseudomonadota > Gammaproteobacteria > Burkholderiales > Burkholderiaceae_C > Simplicispira > Simplicispira granuli. Next base: position 158,596 of record NZ_BBJX01000004.1, read on the forward strand.
CCGTCGGGCGCGGCGGTTTCCTCGAAGGCGGCGTAGGCGTCGGCCGAGAGCACCTCGGCCCATTTGTAGCTGTAGTAGCCCGCGGCGTAGCCCCCGGCAAAGATGTGGCTGAAGGTGTGCGCCGTGCGGCTGAAGGCCGGCGGCTGCAGCACGGCGACTTCGGCGCGCACCAGGTCGAGCAGGGGCAGGAAGTCCTGCGCCGGGTCGTGCTCGGTGTGCAGCAGCATGTCGAACAGGGCGAACTCGATCTGGCGCAGCGTCTGCATGCCGCTCTGGAAGTTCTTGGCCGCGATCATCTTGTCGTAGAGCGCGCGCGGCAGCGCGGCGCCCGTGTCCACATGCGCCGTCATGCGCTGCAGTGCGCCCCATTCCCAGCAGAAGTTCTCCATGAACTGGCTGGGCAGCTCCACGGCGTCCCACTCCACGCCGGCTATGCCCGAGACGTCGCGCTCGTTCACCTGCGTGAGCATGTGGTGCAGGCCGTGGCCGAATTCGTGGAACAGGGTGATGACGTCGTCGTGCGTGAGCAGGGCGGGCTTGCCATCCACGCCGTCGGCGAAGTTGCACACCAGGTGCGCCACGGGCGTCTGCAGCTGCCCTGTGTCCGGGCGCAGCCAGCGCGTGCGCACGTCGTCCATCCAGGCGCCGCCGCGCTTGCCGGGGCGCGCAGGCTGGTCGAGGTAGAACTGGCCCACGAGTTCGCCGTCCCGCTCGATGCGGTAGAACTCCACGGCCGGATGCCATACGGGTGCCTGGTCGCGCACGATGCGCACTTCGAACAGGGTCTGCACGATCTCGAACAGGCCGGCGAGCACGCGCGGCGCCGTGAAGTACTGCTTGACCTCCTGCTCGCTGAAGGCGTAGCGCGCCTCCTTGAGGCGTTCGGAGATGTAGGGCCAGTCCCAGGCCTGGGGGTCGCGCATGCCCAGGTGGTCGGCGGCGAAGGCGCGCAGGTCGGCCACGTCCTTCTCGGCGTGCGGGCGCGCGCGCCGCGCCAGGTCGCGCAGGAAGGCGATCACCTGGGCCGGGGATTCGGCCATCTTGGGCACCACGGAGACCTCGCCGAAGTTCAGGTAGCCCAGCAGGTGCGCCTCCTCCTGGCGCAGCGCCAGGATTTCGCGGATGAAGGCGGTGTTGTCAAAGCGCTGGGCCTCGCCCTCGGCCTGGTCGGAGGCGCGCGTGGTGTAGGCGCGGTACAGGCGCTCGCGCAGGCGGCTGGAGTGCGCAAACTGCATCACGGGCAGGTAGCAGGGCATCTTGAGCGTGAGCTTGTAGCCGTCCTTGCCGTCGGCCTGGGCCGCGGCGCGCGCGGCCTGGCGCACGTCCTCGGGCACGCCGTCGAGCTCGGCCTCGCTGGTGTAGTAGGCGAAGGCGTCGGTGGCGTCGAGCGTGTTCTCGCTGAACTTCTGCTGCAGTTCGGCCAGGCGCTCCTGGATCTGGGCGTAGCGCTCCTTGGCCGCCCCGGTGAGCTCTGCCCCCGAGAGCACGAAGTTGCGGATCGCGTTCTTGTGCGCCTGGGCCTGCTCGGCATTGAGGCTGGCCGGGGCGATGGCCTTGTACTGGGCGTAGAGGCGCTCGTCGGCGCCCAGGCGCGTCCAGAACTCGGTGATGCGCGGCAGGGCCTCGTTGTAGGCGGCGCGCAGCTCGGGCGTGTCCATCACGCTGTTGAGGTGGCTCACGGCGCCCCAGGCGCGGCCCAGGTGCTCGGTGGCCACGTCCAGTTCACGGGCCATGGCGTCCCAGCGCGCAGGAAAGCCGGGGGCGGTGACGGTCTGCAGCGCCTGGTTGGCGCGCTCCAGCAGGGCGTCCATGGCCGGGGCCACGTGTTCGGGCCGGATGCGGTCGAACAGCGGCAGGCCGGAGAAGTCGAGAAGGGGATTGCTCATGGTCCCGATGGTACGGCCGGCCGCGCGCCGTTCAAGGCGCCAGGCCATGAATTTTATGGATGGCGGCGATCAGCCGGCGGCGCTGGCGCGCTCGGCCGCCTCGATGGTGTTGACCAGCAGCATGGCGCGCGTCATGGGGCCCACGCCGCCGGGCACCGGGGTGATCCAGCCGGCCACGGCGCGCACGCCCTCGTAATCCACGTCGCCGCAGAGCTTGCCGGCGTCGTTGCGGTTCATGCCCACGTCGATGACCACGGCGCCGGGCTTGACCATGTCGGCCGTGAGCACATTGCGCTTGCCCACGGCGGCGACGACGACGTCGGCCTGCAGCGTCAGCGCCTTGAGGTCGCGTGTGCGCGAGTGGCAGATGGTGACGGTGGCGTCCTTTTGCAGCAGCATCAGCGCCATGGGCTTGCCCACGATGTTGGAGCGCCCGATGACCACGGCGTGCTTGCCCTTGAGGTCGTAGCCGATGGATTCGAGCATCTTCATGCAGCCGTGCGGCGTGCAGGGCCAGAAGCCGGGCAGGCCCGTCATGAGCGCGCCGGCGCTGGCGACGTGGAAGCCGTCCACGTCCTTGGCGGGGTCGATGGCCTCGATGACCTTGTGCGCGTCCATGTGCGCGGGCAGGGGCAGTTGCACCAGGATGCCGTGCACGGCGCGGTCGCTGTTGAGCGCGGCGATGCGCGCGAGCAGCTCGGCCTCGGGCATGTCAGCCGGGTAGCGCTCCAGGGTCGCGCCCAGGCCGGTCTCGGTGCTGTCGTTGACCTTGTGGCGCGTGTAGACCTGGCTGGCGGGGTCTTCGCCCACGAGGATGATGTGGAGCTGCGGCTGCACGCCGCGCGCCTTGAGCGCGGCGGTGCGGCTGCTGACTTCTTCGCGGATCTGGCGTGCGAGGGCGTTGCCGTCGATGATCTGGGCAGGCATGGCTTGAGGTGAAATATGCCGCCAGCGCTTTCTGGGCGTGCGCTGGCAGCTATGAAAAAAATAGCTTCAGGCCTTGGCGGCGGCCTGGCCCAGGGCGATCTTGAGCAGGTCGGCCACGGTGTTGGCGCCCAGCTTCTCCATGATGTTGGCGCGGTGCGCCTCCACGGTCTTGATGCTGATGCCCAGGTCGTCGGCGATCTGCTTGTTCAGGCGCCCGGCGACGATGCGCTCTAGCACCTGGGCCTCGCGGCCCGTGAGCTTGGCGAGCAGGGCCTCGCGGCTGGCGGCCTGCTGGTGGCCCGCGAAGGACTGGCGCGCCACGTCAAGCATGCGCTCGACGAGGTTGACCAGGGCCTCCTCGTTGAAGGGCTTCTGGATGAAGTCGTGCGCCCCCTTCTTCATGGTGTTCACGGCCATGGGCACGTCGCCGTGGCCGGTGATGAAGACGATGGGCAGCGGGGACTTGCGCTCGATCAGGCGGTCCTGCAGCTCCAGGCCGCTCATGCCGGCCATGCGGATGTCCACCACCAGGCAGGCGACTTCGCGCGGGTCGTAGCGCGCAAGGAAGGATTCTGCGGAATCGAAGCACCGCACCCGGTAGTCCTTGCCTTCGAGCAGCCATTGCAGCGAGTCGCGGACGGCTTCGTCATCGTCGACCACATAGACGGTGCCTTTTTTGGGAATCAAGCTCATGCCATTGTCCTTGGGGGATGTGCGTTTGCTACAGAATCTGTAGTGTCTGGATCAGGCGCAGCGAGCGGCAACCAGAAGGAAAACCGGCAGCCGGTGACCTCGGCGGCATTGTAGAGGTTCTGGGCCTCCATCCGTCCCTGGTGCGACTCGACGATGCTGCGGCACAGGTTCAGGCCCATGCCCATGCCCTCGCTCTTGGTCGAGAAGAAGGCCTCGAACAGGCGCTCCTGCACCTGCGGCGGCAGGCCCTTGCCGGTGTCCTGCACGGAAAACTCCACGCCCGGCTGCGCGTCCAGGGTGCGCGGCACCACGCGCAGCTCCACGCTGCGCTGCGCGGGCGGGCGCTGGGCCGAGGCGATGGACTCGGCGCCGTTCTTCATGAGGTTGATGAGCACCTGCTCGATGAGGATGGAGTCGGCCATGACGGGCGGCAGGCGCGCGGCCACGTAGTGCGTGAGGCGCACGTTGTGGCGGCGCAGCTCGATGTCGGCCAGCACCACGGCTTCGCTGACCATGGTGGCCACGTCGGCGAGCTGGCGGTTGGGCTCGCTCTTTTTCACGAAGTCGCGGATGCGCTGGATGATCTGCCCTGCGCGCTGCGCCTGGTGGGCCGTCTTCTCCAGGGCCGCGAGCAGGGCCTCGTCGGTGATGTTGCCCGAGCGGATGCGCGAGATGATGCCGCTGCTGTAATTGCTGATGGCCGTGAGCGGCTGGTTGAGCTCGTGCGCCACGCTGGAGGCCATCTCGCCCATGGTGATCAGGCGGCTGACGGACTGCGCGCGCTCCGTCTGGCGCGCGGCCTGCTCCTCGGCCAGGCGGCGCGGCGTGATGTCCGTGGCAATCACCATCTGCGCCAGGCGCGCGTCCACCCAGGTGAGGTAGCGCGAGCGCACCTCCAGCCATTTGCCCAGCTCGGGCACGAAGATCTCGGCGTTCTCGGCGTGGGCGTCGGTCAGGCTGTCGGTGGGCAGGCCCATGAGCTCGTCCTCGTCGTGCGCGCCGCTGGTGCCGCTGCCCGAGGGCACGCCGGCGCGCGCCACCAGTTGCAGGTGGCCCGCGGTGTGCGAGCCGAACCACTGGCGGTAGAGCTTGTTGGCAAACAGCAGCTCCTGGCTACCCAGCGGCGCGACGGAGACCGAGGCGTCGAGCGACTCGAGCACCACCTTGAAGCGCTCGTGCGAGGCCGTGAGCTGCTCGCGGATGCGGTTGGGCTCGGTGATGTCGGTCATCGAGGTCATCCAGCCCGTCTGCTGCCCGTGTGCGTCGATCAGCGGCGAGACGTACAGGCGCGCGTCGAACAGCGCCCCGTTCTTGCGCCGCACGCGCACCTGAAAGCCGCCAGGCACGGTCTTGCCGCTGAGTTCGTCCTGCAGGCGCGCGTGCAGCAGTTCGTGCTCGGACTCGGGCCAGTACGGGAAGGGCGGCAGCCGGCCCACGAGCTCCTCCTCGCTCCAGCCCGTCATCTGGCAGAAGGCGGCGTTCACGTAGGTGATGCGGCCCTCCATGTCGAGGGCGCGCATGCCGGTGAGCACGGAGTTCTCCATGGCGCGGCGGAAGTTGGTTTCGGCCACCAGGGCCATCTGCGCCTGCATGCGCCGGCGCGTGTGGCGCCAGGTGGCGATGAGCATCCAGGCCGTCATGGCGCTGAGCACGCCCACCAGCCAGAAGAAGCCGCTGCCCACCACGCCCAGCGAGGTGCGGTAGGCCTGCGCGCGCAGCACCAGGGCGTTGCCCACGGGGGAGACGGGCACCTCATATTCGTTGGCGCGCACGCGCCAGGGCACCCACTGCGCGGCGCGGCTGCGCGGCGGCAGGGGCGTGCCGGCGAGCAGTTGCTGGCTCTGGTCGAGCAGGGTGACGGCGTAGCGCGCCAGCACCTCGGTGGGCGTGGCGTAGCGCAGCAGGCTGTCGATGGAGAACTCCCCCAGCACCACGCCCGCGAACTTGCCCTGCACGTTGATGGGCACGTGCAACTGCAGCAGCGGCGTGGGCGTGCGCTCCTGGGCTTCGGGCTGCAGGTACACGGGCTGCTGCAGGTCGCGCGTGAGGCTGAAGGCGTCGGCCGTGGGGCCGCTGCCCTGCAGGGCCTCGCCGGCCACGCGCAACTGGCTGCTGGCGATGGTGGGGGCCGCCAGCGTGGCGCGGATGCGGCCGCGCTCGTCGATCCAGGTGATGGCCTGCAGCTCGGGGTACTGGCTCACCAGCGTCTCGGCGCGCTGGGTGAACTGGGTGCGCTCCATGTCCTGGTTGGCCAGGTCGCGCGCGATGCGCATGAGCTGCTCCTGGCGCTCGAGCAGGCGCAGGCGCACGCGCTGCTGCGCGTACTCCAGGTCGCGCCGCAGGGCTTCCTGCTCGCGTTCGCCTTCTTCCACGCGCAGGTACCAGAAAGCGGCCATGATGGCCGCCATGAACAGCAGCACGGCCGCCAGCGGCGCCAATGCCGCGAGCCGGTCCTGGCGCATGGGCGAGAGGCTGCGCCACCACCGGCGCCAGCGCTGGGCGAGGGTGGGCGGCAGGGAAGAGGGCGCCTGCGGCGCCTTGGAAGAAGCCATGCCGCAAGTGTAGGGGAGGGCTGGCCCACGGCGGTGTTTGGTGTCTTAAATTTTGTGATATGAAATAACGTCGCATTATTTGAAAAATGGTGATTCTGTGCAAGAATGGAGTACAAGCTTGAAACTGCCATCACCACCACCCGAGGAGACGTGCATGACCACCCCGCAAACCACTGCCACTGGGGCCCCTGGCGCGGACGACGCCGATCAGCAAGAAACCCGTGAATGGATGGAGGCGCTCGCCGCCGTCATCGAAAAAGAGGGCCCCGAGCGCGCCCACTACCTGCTGGAGCAATTGCTGGAGCATGCGCGGCAGAACAGCATCGACCTGCCGTTCTCGGCCAATACCGGCTATGTGAACACCATCGAGCCCGAGCAGGAGGCGCGCTGCCCCGGCAATATCCAGATCGAGAAGCGCCTGCGCGCCTACATGCGCTGGAACGCCATGGCCATGGTGGTGCGCGCCAACCGCCTCAACCCGCCCGACGGCGGCGACCTGGGCGGGCACATCGGCTCCTTCGCCTCGCTCGCCTCCATGTGGGGTGCGGGCTTCAACCACTTCTGGCACGCCGAGAGCGAAAACCACGGCGGCGACTGCATCTACTTCCAGGGCCACAGCGCGCCGGGCATCTATGCGCGCGCGTACCTGGAGGGGCGCATCACCGAGGAGCAGCTCGAGAGCTTCCGCCAGGAGGTCGGTGGCCGCGGCCTGTCGAGCTACCCCCACCCCAAGCTCATGCCGGGCTTCTGGCAGTTCCCCACGGTGAGCATGGGCCTGGGGCCCATGATGGCCATCTACCAGGCGCGCTTTCTCAAGTACCTGCATGCGCGCGGCATCGCCAAGACGGACAACCGCAAGGTCTGGGTGTTCCTCGGCGACGGCGAGATGGACGAGCCCGAGAGCAAGGGCGCCATCAGCCTGGCGGCGCGCGAGAACCTGGACAACCTGATCTTCGTCATCAACTGCAACCTGCAGCGCCTCGATGGCCCGGTGCGCGGCAACGGCAAGATCATCCAGGAGCTCGAAGGCGACTTCCGCGGCGCGGGCTGGCATGTCATCAAGCTGCTGTGGGGCAAGGGCTGGGACGAGCTGCTGCGCCGCGACAAGAGCGGCAAGCTCAAGCAGCTCATGATGGAGACGCTGGACGGCGACTACCAGACCTACCGCGCCATGGACGGCGCCTACATCCGCAAGCATTTCTTCGGCAAGTACCCCGAGACGCTCAAGCTCGTCGAGCACCTCAGCGACGATGAAATCTGGGAGCTGCGCCGCGGCGGCCACGAGCCCGAGAAGGTGTACGCCGCCTTCCATGCGGCCAATGCGCACCAGGGCCAGCCCACGGTACTGCTGGTCAAGACCGTCAAGGGCTACGGCATGGGCAAGGCCGGCGAGGCCAAGAACACCGTGCACCAGACCAAGAAGCTCGACGACGAGGACATCCGCTACATCCGCGACCGCTTCAACATCCCCATCCCCGACAGCGAGCTCGACAAGCTGCCCTACTACAAGCCGGCCGACGACACGCCCGAGATGCGCTACCTGCACGAGCGCCGCAAGGCCCTGGGCGGCTACCTGCCCCAGCGGCGCACGCATGCCGACGAAAACTTCACCGTGCCCGCGCTGGAGACCTTCAAGGCCATCCTCGACCCCACGGCCGAGGGCCGCGAGATCTCCACCACGCAGGCCTACGTGCGCTTTCTCACGCAGCTCCTGCGCGACAAGGCCCTGGGCCCGCGCGTGGTGCCCATCCTGGTGGACGAGGCGCGCACCTTCGGCATGGAGGGGCTGTTCCGCCAGATCGGCATCTACAACCCCGCGGGCCAGCAGTACACCCCCGTGGACCGCGACCAGGTGATGTACTACAAGGAGGACAAGGCCGGTCAGATCCTGCAGGAGGGCATCAACGAGGCCGGCGGCATGTGCTCGTGGATCGCGGCGGCGACCTCGTACTCCACGAACAACCGCATCATGATCCCGTTCTTCGTGTACTACTCGATGTTCGGCTTCCAGCGCTTTGGCGACTTTGCCTGGGCCGCGGGCGACATGCAGGCGCGCGGCTTCATCCTGGGCGGCACCTCGGGGCGCACCACGCTCAATGGCGAGGGCCTGCAGCACGAGGACGGCCACAGCCACATCCTGGCCAGCACCATCCCGAACTGCGTGAGCTACGACCCCACCTTCGCGCACGAGGTCGCCGTCATCATGCAGGACGGCTTGAAGCGCATGGTCGAGAAGCAGGAAAACGTCTTCTACTACATCACCCTGCTGAATGAGAACTACGCCATGCCGGGCCTGCAGCCGGGCACGCAGGAGCAGATCATCCAGGGCATGTACCTGTGCAAGGCCGGCGCCGAGGGCGACAAGCGCGTGCAACTGCTGGGCTCGGGCTCCATCCTGCGCGAGGCCATCGAGGCGCAGAAGCTGCTCGCCGCCGACTGGGGCGTGCAGGCCGACGTGTGGAGCTGCACCAGCTTCAACGAGTTGACCCGCGAGGGCCAGGACGTGGCGCGCTGGAACCTGCTGCACCCGCTGGAGACGCCGCGCCAGCCCTTCGTCACGCGCCAGCTCGCCGGCCATGCAGGCCCGGTGGTGGCCTCCACCGACTACATGAAGAACTACGCCGAGCAGATCCGCGCCTTCATCCCCGCGGGGCGCTCCTACAGCGTGCTGGGCACGGACGGCTTCGGCCGCAGCGACTTCCGCTACCGCCTGCGCGAGCATTTCGAGATCAACCGCCACTACATCGCCGTGGCCGCGCTCCACGCCCTGGCCGAAGAAGGCAAGCTGTCCAAGGAGAAGGTGGCCCAGGCTATTGCCCAGTACGGCATCCAGACCGAGAAGATCAACCCGCTGCACGCATAACACCGACCGGAGACAGACATGGCATTGATGGATATTGTGGTCCCGGACATCGGGGACTTTGACGAAGTGGGCGTGATCGAGCTGCTGGTGCAGGCCGGCGATACGGTCAAGGCCGAGCAATCGCTCATCACCGTGGAATCGGACAAGGCGTCGATGGAAATTCCTTCGAGCCACGCCGGCGTGGTCAAGGAAATGCGCGTCAAGCTGGGCGACAAGGTCAAGCAGGGCTCGGTGGTGCTGGTGCTCGAAGCCTCCGACGCACCGGCCGCGGCTTCTGAGCCAAAAACGGCTCCAGCGCCCGCCAGCCCAGCGCCAGCAGCTCCTGAATCAGGAGTAAATGCGGCCCCGGCGGCCGCGCCCGCTGTCGCCCCGGCAGCGGTGGCGGCACCGGCCGCTGCCCCGGCGGCGGCGCAGGCCCTGCCCGCCCACCAGCCGGCCAGCCCGGCGCCCGGCCTGCCGCACGCCAGCCCCTCGGTGCGCAAGTTTGCGCGCGAGCTGGGCGTGCCCCTGGCCGAAGTGCAGGGCACGGGCCCCAAGGGCCGCATCACCGCCGAGGACGTGCAGAACTTCACCCGCCGCGTGATGGCGGGCAGCCAGCAGACCCAGGCGCAGGCCGCCAGGGCGCCTGCGGGCGGTGGCGGCGCGGGCCTGGACCTGCTGCCCTGGCCCAAGGTGGACTTCGCCAAGTTCGGCCCCATCGAGCGCAAGGAGCTCTCGCGCATCAAGAAGATCAGCGGCGCCAACCTGGCGCGCAACTGGGTGATGATCCCGCACGTCACGAACAACGACGAGGCCGACATCACCGAGCTCGAAGCCTTCCGCGTGCAGACCAACAAGGAGAACGAGAAGAGCGGCGTCAAGGTGACCATGCTGGCCTTCGTCATCAAGGCCGTGGTCGCCGCGCTCAAGAAGTTCCCCGAGTTCAATGCGTCGCTGGACGGCGACGCCCTGGTCTACAAGCAGTACTTCCACATCGGCTTCGCGGCCGATACACCCAACGGCCTGGTGGTACCCGTGCTCAAGGACGCCGACCAGAAGGGCATCCTGCAGATCAGCGCCGAGATGGCCGAGCTGGCCAAGAAGGCGCGCGAGGGCAAGCTGGGCGCGGCCGACATGCAGGGCGGCAGCATGTCCATCAGCTCGCTGGGCGGCATTGGCGGCACGCACTTCACGCCCATCATCAATGCGCCCGAGGTGGCCATCCTGGGCCTGTCCAAGAGCCAGATGAAGCCCGTGTGGGACGGCCAGCAGTTCGTGCCGCGCCTGCTGCTCCCGCTGTCGCTGTCCTACGACCACCGCGTGATCGACGGCGCGGCCGCCGCGCGCTTCAACGCCTACCTGGGCGCCGTGCTGGCGGACTACCGCCGCATCCTTTTGTGAAGGAGACCGCACAGATGGCAATCATCGACATCAAGGTGCCCGACATCGGCGACTTCGCCGAAGTGGGCGTGATCGAAGTGCTGGTCCAGCCCGGCGACACCATTGCGGTCGAGCAATCGCTCATCACCGTGGAGTCCGACAAGGCCTCCATGGAGATTCCGTCCAGCCACGCCGGCGTGGTCCAGGAGCTCAAGGTGAAGCTGGGCGACAAGGTGGCCGAAGGCTCCGTGCTGCTCACGCTGGCCGTGGCCGAGGACGGCGCGGCAGCCTCCGCCGCCGCACCTGCTGCGCCAGCGGTTTCTGAGAAAAATACGGCTCCAGCGCCCGCCAGTCAAGCGCCAGCAGCTAGCAATTCTGTAGCATCCGGCTTTGCCGGCACCGCCGACCTGGACTGCGACGTGCTGGTGCTGGGCGGCGGCCCCGGCGGCTACTCGGCCGCCTTCCGCGCGGCCGATCTGGGCCTCAAGGTGGTGCTGGTCGAGCGCTACGCCCAGCTCGGCGGCGTGTGCCTGAACGTGGGCTGCATCCCCTCCAAGGCGCTGCTGCACGTGGCGGCGGTTATGGACGAGGTCAGCCACCTCAAGGCGGCCGGGGTGGACTTTGGCGTGCCCAGCGTGAACGTGGACCAGCTCCGCGGCCACAAGGAAAAGGTCATCGGCAAGCTCACCGGCGGCCTGGCCCAGATGGCCAGGATGCGCAAGGTGACCGTGCTGCGCGGCTACGGCCACTTCGTCGGCAGTCACCACCTGGAGGTCGAGGAAACCAGCGGCAGCGGGCAGGAGAAAACCGGCGCCAAGAAGGTCGTGCAGTTCCAGCGCGCCATCATCGCTGCGGGCAGCCAGGCCGTGCGCCTGCCCTTCATGCCCGAGGACCCGCGTGTGGTGGACTCCACCGGCGCCCTGGCGCTCCAGGGTGTTCCCAAGCGCATGCTCATCCTGGGCGGCGGCATCATCGGCCTGGAAATGGGCACGGTGTACAGCGCCCTGGGCGCGCGCCTGGACGTGGTCGAGATGCTGGACGGCCTGATGCAGGGCGCCGACCGCGACCTGGTCAAGGTGTGGCAGAAGATGAACGCCCACCGCTTCGACCACATCCTGCTCAACACCAAGACGGTGGCGGCCGAGGCCACGCCCGAAGGCATCAAGGTGACATTCGCGCCCGCCCAGGACGGCGTGACGGTGCCCGAGCCGCAGGTCTACGACCTGGTGCTGCAGGCCGTGGGGCGCACGCCCAACGGCAAGAAGATCGCCGCCGAGAAGGCCGGCGTGGCCGTGACGGAGCGCGGCTTCATCCACGTGGACATCCAGATGCGCACCAACGTGCCGCACATCTTCGCCATCGGCGACATCGTGGGCCAGCCCATGCTGGCGCACAAGGCGGTGCACGAGGCGCATGTGGCGGCGCAAGTCATCGCCGGCGAACTGCAGGGCAACGCGGCACTGGCCTCCAGCGCCTTCAACGCCCGCGTGATCCCCAGCGTGGCCTACACCGACCCCGAGGTCGCCTGGGTGGGCCTGACCGAAGACCAGGCCAAGGCGCAGGGCATCAAGGTCAAGAAGGGCCTGTTCCCCTGGAGCGCCTCGGGCCGCGCCATTGCCAACGGCCGCGACGAGGGCTTCACCAAGCTGCTGTTCGACGATTCGCCCGAGGCGCAGGGCCACGGCCGCATCCTGGGCGGCGGCATCGTGGGCACGCACGCGGGCGACATGATCGGCGAGATCGCCCTGGCCATCGAGATGGGCGCCGACGCCGTGGACATCGGCAAGACCATCCACCCGCACCCCACGCTGGGCGAGAGCCTGGGCATGGCGGCAGAGGTGGCGCACGGCAGTTGCACGGACGTGCCGCCGCCCCGGAAGTGAGCTTCCTGAATCACTGAAGCGCTACTACTTCAGTAGCTGGCCGCGCAGACCCCGCAAGGGCTGCGCGGCTTTTTACTGCATGCGGCGTGCGGGGCCTGGCTGGCAGGTTGCACCCATGCCCCTACTGGCAGCAGCCGCGGGCGTGCGGCGTATGCTGCGTGCAGCGACCTGGACGGCAGCCTGCGCTGCGGCCGGGGGCGCCACTTCAGGAGCAGCACCATGACACCACGGATCAACTACCCACAGGCGGCGCCCGGCGCCTTTGAGGCCATGCTGGGGCTGGAGCGGTACGCGCGCGCTAGCGGCCTGGAGCATGGCCTGCTGGAGCTCGTGAAAACGCGCGTCTCGCAAATCAACGGCTGCGCCTATTGCCTGGACATGCACACCAAGGACGCGCGGGCGGCGGGCGAAACCGAGCAGCGCCTGTATCTGCTGCCGGCCTGGCGCGAGACGCATTTTTATACCCCCCGCGAGCGCGCCGCGCTGGCCTGGGCCGAGGCCCTCACCACCCTGGGCGGGCATGGCGTGCCCGACGCGCTGTATGCCGAGGCGCGGCGCCATTTCGATGACAAGGCGCTGGTCGACCTGTCCCTGGCCGTGGTCGCCATCAACGGCTGGAACCGCCTCTCGGTGGCCTTTCGCACCGAGGCGGGCAGCTACCAGCCCGGCAAGGGCTGAACCTGCCGCCGCACCGGGCGGCAGGCCATCAGCGCGGCGCCAGGCGGATGGCGCCGTCCAGGCGGATCACCTCGCCGTTGAGCATGTCGTTCTCGAAGATGTGCTGCACCAGCTTGGCGTAGTCCTCGGGCGTGCCCAGACGGCTGGGGAAGGGCACGCCTGCGGCCAGCGCGTCCTGCACTTCCTTGGGCATGCCGAACAGCATGGGCGTGCCGAAGATGCCGGGGGCGATGGTCATGTTGCGGATGCCGTTGCGCGCCAGGTCGCGCGCGATGGGCAGCGTCATGCCCACCACGCCGCCCTTGGAGGCGCTGTAGGCCGCCTGGCCGATCTGGCCGTCGTAGGCGGCCACGCTGGCGGTGGAGATGAGCACGCCGCGCTCGCCGGTGGCCTCGGGTTCGTTCTTGGCCATGGCCTCGGCGGCCAGGCGGATCATGTTGAAGCTGCCCACCAGGTTGACCATGATGGTCTTGGAAAACAGGCCCAGCGCGTGCGCGCCGTTCTTGCCCACGGTCTTTTCGGCGGGCGCAATGCCGGCGCAGTTGACCAGGCCCATGAGCTTGCCCAGGGAGACGGCCTTGGCGACCACGGCCTGCCCGTCCTGCTCGTTGCTGACGTCGCAGCGCACGAAGGCGCCGCCAATCTCCTTGGCCACGGCCTCGCCCTTGTCGGCCTGCATGTCGGCAATCACCACCGTGCCGCCCAGGGCCGCAAGCCTGCGCGCCGTGCCTTCACCCAAGCCCGAGGCGCCGCCCGTGACGATGAATACCTTGCCCTTGATCTCCATGTTGTGCTCCAGTTGCGTGACGTAACGTAAACGTCAATTATGACCCATGCTCCGGCATGAAAAAACCCGGCCAGGCCGGGTGTGCGCGGGGCAGCGGGGACGGTATCACTTGAAGCCCACGCGGTCGAGCATTTGCTGCACCTTGACGGTGTTGGCGCCCACGGCGCTGATGGGAATGGTCTCGCTCTTGAAGGGCTTGCCGCCTGCCATGGCCTTGAGGGCGGGGTTGTCCGTCGTCACGCCCTGGGCGGCGGGCCACTCGTTGTTGCCGTTGGCGAAGTAGTTCTGTGCCTGGGCGCTGGCCAGGTATTCGAGGAACTTGATGGCGTTCTCCGGGTGCTTGGCATGGCGCGCCACGGCGCCGCCCGCGATGTTCATGTGCGTACCCCAGGACTGCTGGTTGGGGAAGACCACGCCCACCTTGTTGACCACGGCTGTGTCCTCGGGCTTGTTCGAGCGCATCATGCGCGCCAGGTAGTAGCTGTTGGTCACGGCAATGTCGCATTCGCCCGCGGCCACGGCCTTGATCTGGTCGGTATCGCCGCCCTTGGGGGGGCGCGCCAGGTTGTCCACCATGCCCTGGAGCCAGGCCTGTGCCTTTTGCTCGCCCAGGTGCTCGGTCACGGCGCCGAACAGGCTCAGGTTGTAGGGGTGCGAGCCCGAGCGGATGCACAGCTTGCCCTTGTTCTTGGGGTCGCCGAGCTCCTCGTAGGTGTCCACGTCGTCCTTCTGCACCTTGGCCTTGTTGTAGACGATCACACGCGCGCGCGTGGACAGGCCGTACCAGGCAATGCCCCCATCGGCCGCAGGCTGGCTGCGCAGGTGGGCAGGGATGGCGTCGTTGAGCAGCTTGGACTGGATGGGCTTGAACAGCCCTTCCATTTCGCCCTTGTAGAGGCGGGCCGCATCGACGAGCAGGATCACGTCGGCCGGCGAGGCCGTGCCCTCGGCCTTGAGCCGGGCGAGGATGCCGGCGTCGTCGGCGTCCACGCGGTTGATCTTGATGCCCGTGGCCTTGGTGAAATCGTTGTAGAGCGCTTCGTCGGTGGAGTAGTGGCGGGCGGAATAGAGGTTCACCACCTGCTCCTGCGCCGTGGCAGCGCCTGCGGCCAGGGCCAGCGCGCAAGTCCCGAGCAGGGCAGGGAGGGAAGTCTTCGACATGGCGTGCAGCTTTCGGGTTTGGGTTGGGAGTCCCGGATCATAAAGCAAACACGAACAATTCGCAATTGAGTTATTGTGATGCAGAAATCCGGCGCAAAAAAAAAGCCCGGCAGAACCGGGCTTGAAAGGATCCAGGAAACGGGGTTTCTGAAGGATCCAAGGAGACAACTGGAGAATCCTGCGGTGCAGAACTCATGGGCGTATTATGAGGGTAATCCCTGAATTTTGCCTAGAGCCCACACTCCAAAAAGTGTTAACGCTTGCGCGGAGCGGCCGTCTTGGCGGCGTCGGCAGCGCTGGCGGCCACGGCGTTGAAGTTGGCTTCGGCGGCGTCGGTGGCTTGCTTGACGGCCTTTTGCACGGATTCGAAGGCGTTGTTGGCAGCAGAGACGGCGCTCTTCATCATGGCCACGGCGGTCTCGGAACCGGCGGGAGCGTTCTTGGCGGCGGCTTCCACGAGGTTGGAGATGTTCTTCTGCACTTCGCTGGCCTTGGCTTCGGCGGCCTTGGTGAATTCGCTGCTGGTGCCGGTGGCGATGTCGTACAGGTGGCGGCTGTAGGAGGCAGTCTTCTCGGCCATGGGCTGCAGCAGGCCGGCTTGCAGGGCCATGAGTTCTTGCACGTCCTTGACGCTGAGCACGGCCTGGGTGTGGCTGGCGGCCTCGTTCAGGGCGGCGCGCGAGGCCGTCAGGTTCAGCTCGACGAGCTTTTCCACGCCTTCAAAGGCCTTGGCCGTCAGGCCAAACAGGGTTTCGATGTTGGCCTTGTGGGCGGCGAGGATTTGTTCGGTGGTCAGGGACATGTCGTTTCTCCATGGCAGGGAGGCGGGGTGCCTCGGGTTGCGGAACGTCTGCCCTGTCCTGGCCCTGGTAGCCATGTTGCAGTGCAGCATGAACGTATTGTAGGGGCCGATTCCGGAATTGCAAGCAAAATTGTTGCATTGCAACAAATCGACCTGCGGGCCGGGCTGGCGCACTGCGGCAGGCCCGGTTCACCCAGGTGACTGCCTTGCCTTGGCCGCCGCACAGGCGGCGCGCACAATGCGGGCCATGAATGCACCGCCCCGCCCCATGCCCCTGGCGCGCAGCGCCTACCGCGCCTTTCGCACCATCACCACGCGCTGGATGGACAACGACGTGTACGGCCATGTGAACAACGTCGTCTACTACAGCTGGTTCGATACGGCCGTGAATGCCTGCCTGATCGAGCGCGGGGCGCTCGACATCCATGCCGGGACGACCATAGGCCTGGTCATCGAGACGCAGTGCAATTACTTTGCGCCGCTGGCCTTCCCCCAGACCATCGAGGCGGGCATCCGCGTGGCGCACCTGGGGCAATCGAGCGTGCGCTACGAGGTGGGCCTGTTCGCGCAGGGCGCGCCGCAGACGGCGGCGGCGGGGCATTTCGTCCATGTGTACGTGGACCGTGCCACGCGGCGCCCGGTGCCCTTGCCCGAGGCCCTGCGCCAGGTGCTCGAAGACCTGCGCGCCGCCTGACGGCTTGTCCCTGATTCCGGCGGACTTTTGCGCCTCGCCTACACTTGCCGGTTTGGGCGCGGGACAGGCCTTCGGGCGGGTGCGCGCCCTGGGTCTGTTCACAAGAATCCGGAGACAAGTCATGTTGCGTTTTCGCGCCCTGCTGCTGGCCATGCTGTGTGTGCTGCCGCAGTGGGCCCATGCCGCCGACATCAATGGCGCGGCCCTGGCCTGGTGGTGGGGCGTGCCCTTTGTGGGCATTTTGCTGTCCATTGCCGTGATGCCGCTGCTGGCGCCCATTTTCTGGCACCACCATTTCGGCAAGGTGGCCGCGGGCTGGGCGCTGCTGTTTCTCGTGCCGTTTGCCGTGGCGTTCGGGCCCGGCCTGGCCTTTGCGAGCCTGGTGCATGCGCTGGTGGCGGAGTACATCCCGTTCGTCATCCTGCTCACGGCCCTGTTCACGGTGGCGGGGGGCATCTACATCCGGGGCAATCTGCATGGCAGCCCGGGGCTCAACACCGGCCTGCTGGCCATGGGCGCCGTGCTGGCGAGCTTCATGGGGACCACGGGCGCGTCCATGCTGCTCATCCGTCCCCTGATCCGCGCGAACGACAACCGGCGCCACAAGGCGCACGTGGTGGTGTTCTTCATCTTCATCGTCTCCAACGCGGGCGGCTCGCTCACCCCGCTGGGCGACCCGCCGCTGTTCCTCGGCTTCCTCAAGGGGGTGGATTTCTTCTGGACGGTCGCGCACATCCTGCCCGAGACGCTGTTCCTCGTGGGCGCGCTGCTGACGCTGTTCTTTGCGCTGGACTGGTGGCTGTACCGCGGCAGCCAGGAGGTGCTGCCCCAGGACCCGACGCCCGACACCCCGCGCATCGGCTTTGACGGCGCGCTCAATTTCGCGCTGCTGGGTGCGGTGGTGGTGCTGGTGCTGCTCAGCGGCCTGTGGAAGTCGGCGGTGGTCTTCGATGTCGCGGGCACCGAGGTCGGCCTGCCGGGGCTGGTGCGCGACATCGGGCTCATCGCCGTCACCGGCCTGTCGCTGTGGCTCACGCCGCGCGCGGTGCACGAGCGCAACCAGTTCGGCTGGGGGCCCATGCAGGAGGTGGCCAAGCTGTTCGCCGGCATCTTCCTCACCATCATTCCCGTCATCGCCATGCTCAAGGCGGGCGTGAACGGGCCGTTCGGCGCCATCGTGAGCGCCGTCACCCGGCCGGATGGCACCCCCGACCCGGCCATGTACTTCTGGGCCACGGGGGCGCTCTCGTCCTTCCTGGACAACGCGCCCACCTACCTGGTCTTCTTCAATACCGCCGGGGGGGATGCCGCCGCGCTGATGACCCAGCTCGCGCCCACGCTGGCCGCCATCTCGGCCGGGGCCGTGTTCATGGGCGCCAACACCTATATCGGCAATGCGCCCAACCTCATGGTCAAGGCCATCGCCGAAGACCGCGGCGTGCCCATGCCCAGCTTCTTCGGCTACATGCTGTGGTCCTGCGGCATCCTGCTGCCGCTGTTCGCGCTCATGACCTTGATCTGGTTCCGCTGACCTGCCCTGGGGACGCCATGACGCCCGCCCGCATCTTCATCGCCCGCGCGATCTTCCCCGAGGTGGCCCAGCGCCTGGCGCAGCACTGCGAGGTGCACCAGCACTCGCTGGGCCGCCCCTGGGCCGAAGGCGAGCTGGTGCAGCACCTGCAGGGCATGGACGGCGCCCTCACCACCGGCGCCGAGCGCATCGACGCTGCGCTGCTCGCGGCCTGTCCGCGCCTGCGCATCGTGGCCAATATGGCGGTGGGCTACAACAACTTCGACGTGCCGGCCATGACCGCCGCCGGCGTGCAGGGCACCAACACGCCCGACGTGCTCACCGAAACCACGGCCGACTTCGGCTTTGCGCTGCTGCTGGCGGCGGCGCGGCGCATGGCCGAGGGCGAGCGCTACCTGCGCGCGGGCCACTGGAAGGAATGGCGCTACGACCTGCTGGCCGGCGCCGAGGTGCACGGCACGCGCCTGGGCATCATCGGCATGGGGCGCATCGGCCAGGCGATTGCGCGGCGCGCGGCGCACGGCTTCGGCATGGAGGTGGTCTACCACAACCGTTCGCGCCTGGAGCCTGCGCTGGAGGCCGCCTGCCGGGCGCGCTACGTGGGCAAGGAGGAGCTGCTGCGCACCGCCGACCACGTGATGCTGGTGCTGCCCTACAGCAGCGCGGTGCACCACACCATAGGTGCGGCCGAACTGGCCCTCATGAAGACCACGGCCACGCTGGTCAACATCGCGCGCGGCGGCATCGTGGACGACGCCGCACTCGCGCAGGCGCTGCGCGCCGGCCGCATCGCGGCGGCGGGGCTGGACGTGTTCGAGGGCGAGCCCGCCGTGCACCCGGACCTGCTCACCGTGCCCAACGTGGTGCTCACGCCGCACATCGCCAGCGCCACGGTGCGCACGCGCCTGGCCATGGCCCAGTTGGCGGCGGACAACCTCATCGCCTTCTTCGAGGGGCGCGGGCCGCTCACCCCGGTGAACACCCCGCTGCCGCGCCCGCCCGCCGAGTGATTTGAATGAAAATGGCCTCCAGCGCTTGATGGGAAAGCGCTGGCAGCTATCAAAACTAGAGCGTATCTGTGAACATGGAAATCCTGGCCGTGCTGGCCGCCCTGCTGTGGAGTGCCCTGGCCCTGGGCCTGGGTTGGCTGTGGGGCGCAGCGCGGGCGCGCACGGCGGCCCTGCGCCTGCAGGAGCAGGCCGTGGCGCAGGCCCGCGCCCAGGCGCAGATGGAGGTGCAGGCCGCGGCCAACGTCCCGCTGGCCACCGCCCAGGAGCGCGCGCGTGGGCTGGAGGCCGAACGCGCGGCGCTGCAGTCCGAGCTGCAGCACCTGCGCGCCCAGGCCGAGGGCTGGCGTGAGGCCCTGGATGCCGCGCGCGACGAGCGCGCCCAGCTGGCCGAGCGCGCCGCCCGCGTGCCGGGGCTTGAAGCCCAGTGCCACGAACAGGCCGCGCTCACGCAGGCCGCGCGCCAGCAGGTGGCCGAGCTGCAAAGCCAGCTCGCCGCCCAGGCCACGCAGCTCGACGCCGAGCGCCGCGGCGCGCAGGAGAAGCTCCAGCTCCTGAACGAGGCGCGCGAGGCGCTCACGCACCAGTTCAAGAGCCTGGCCAACGACATCCTCGAAGAAAAGGGCAAGCGCTTTGCCGAGCAGAACCAGCAGCACCTGGGCCAGATGCTGGACCCGCTGCGCATGCGCCTGCAGGAGTTCCAGGGCAAGGTCGAGCAGTTCTACGACGCCGAGGGCAAGCAGCGCTCGGCCCTGAGCCAGCAGGTGCACCAGCTCATGGGGCTGAACCAGGCGCTGAGCCAGGAGGCGCGCAACCTGACGCAGGCGCTCAAGGGTTCGGCCAAGGCGCAGGGCAACTGGGGCGAGCTGATCCTCGAGCGCGTGCTGGAGCTGGCCGGCCTGCGCCGCGGCGTGGAATACGACGTGCAGGAAAACCACCTGCGCGAGGACGGCACGCGCGCCCAGCCCGACGTGGTGATCCACCTGCCCGAGGACCGCCATCTGGTGGTGGACGCCAAGGTCTCGCTGCTCGCCTACGAGGAATACGCCAGCGCCGAGGACGAGCTGCAGCGCGCGGCCGCGCAGCGCCGCCACCTCGACTCCGTGCGCCAGCACATCAAGGGCCTGGCCGAGCGCAACTACCAGCAGCTCCACGGCCTGCAGTCGCTCGACTTCGTGCTCATGTTCGTTCCCATCGAGCCCGCGTTCATGCTGGCCGTCACCGCCGACAGCCAGCTCTACAGCGACGCCTGGAACAAGAACGTGCTGCTCGTGAGCCCATCCACGCTGCTGTTCGTGGTGCGCACCGTGGCCCACCTGTGGCGCCAGGAGGCGCAAAGCCGCAATGCGCAGGAGATCGCCCGGCGCGGCGCCGAGCTCTACGACCGGCTCGTGGGCTTTGTCGAAGACCTCGAGCGCGTGGGCAAGAACCTCGGCCAGGCGCAGGACGCCTACGCCAGCGCCCACAAGAAGCTGAGCCAGAACCGCGGCAACGTGATCCGCCAGGCCGAGATGCTGCGCGAACTGGGCGTCAAGCCGGCCAAGGCGCTACCGGCGGCCCTGCTCGACGCGGCGCGCTGCGACCCGCAGGACGCGCCCCAGCCCTGAGCCGCGGCGCGCGCGGGCCGGGCGCGCGCCTCACAGGCGGTAGAAGCGCCGGATCGTGTCCCAGGCGTCCTGGGGGTCGTCGGTGCGGTGGAACAGCTCCAGGTCCTTGGGCGAGATCGTGCCTTCCTCGATCAGCAGCTCGAAGTCGATCAGCCGGTTCCAGAAGCGCGTGCCGAACAGGATGATGGGCGCCGGCTTGGTCTTGCCGGTCTGCACCAGGGTCAGTACCTCGAACAGCTCGTCCAGCGTGCCGAAGCCGCCGGGGAAGACCACCAGCGCCTTGGCGCGCATCATGAAGTGCATCTTGCGCAGCGCGAAGTAGTGGAACTTGAAGCTCAGCGTGGGCGTGATGTAGCGGTTGCCGGACTGCTCGTGCGGCAGCGTGATGTTCAGGCCGATGCTGGGCGCGCCCTCGTCGTGGGCGCCGCGGTTGGCCGCTTCCATGATGCCCGGGCCGCCGCCGGTGCAGATGTGGATGCGGTTGGTTGGCTCCTGGGCGTTGCTGAAGCGCGCCACCAGGCGGGCAAACTGGCGTGCCTGGTCGTAATAGTGGGCATTGCGCACAGCGCGCTCTGCCAGGCGCACGCGCTCGGCGTCGCCGCTGCGGCGTGCGGCGTCCAGCGCGGCGGCGGCTTCCTCCGGGGCCTGGAAGCGCGCGCTGCCGTAGACGACGATGGTGTTCTCTATGCCCTGCGCGCTTTGGCCCAGGTCGGGTTTGAGCAGTTCGAGCTGGAAGCGGATGCCGCGCGTCTCGCGCCGGAACAGGAACTCCGGATCGGCAAAGGCCATGCGGTTGGAATCGGCCAGCAGGGGATTGCCGTTGTTGGCCTGGTGGTGCAATTCTTCCCAGGCATCGGCCAGGTGGCGTTGGTTGAGTAGGGTGGTGGCTTCCATGGGGGGAGGGTTTGTGCAGGCGGCGCTGGCGGTCCGTGCCGGGTGGCAGGTGCTGCGGCTGCGGCGCGATTCTAGTGGCAGCGCGCTGTGGCGATGCCCATCGCCGCACCAGGGGTGTCGGCGCCGGGCGCGGGATGGTGCGCGATACTGTTCTGCGGCCCAGCATACGCCCAGGCGCGTGCCGCCTGCAGCCCCATTCTTCATTGCCCTTGCGCCATGACAGCCATTGCCCCCACCGACTGGGATCCGCGCGCCGATGCCGTGCAGCGCGACCAGATTGCCGCCTACGACCGCCTGCGCGAGCAGCACGGTGTGGCGTACAGCGACATGCTCCAGTGGTCCGTGTTCGGCCACGCCGAGCTGCGGCGCATCCTGCTGGACCCCCAGCGCTTCAGCAGTGCGGTCTCGGCCCATGTGGCCGTGCCCAATGGCATGGACCCGCCCGAGCACACCGCATGGCGCCGCCTGATCGAGCCCTACTTTGCCGCGCAGCGCGTGGATGCCCTGCGCCCCGCGTGCGAGCGCGTGGCCGCGCAGTTGCTGCAGGGCCTGCAGGGCTGCGCCACGCTGGAGCTGGCGCAGCGCTTTGCGCTGCCGTTTGCCGTGCGCATCCAGTGCGCCTTCCTCGGCTGGCCCGAGACGCTGGAGGGCGAGCTGAGCGGCTGGATCGCCCAGCACCACCGCGCCGTGCTGGCGCAGGACCGCGCGGCCCTGGCGGCCCTGGGCGCGCAGTTCGAGGCCCTGGTCGCGCGCCTGCTCGCAGAGCGGCGCGCGCACGGCGCGGCCCCGCCGCAGGACGACGTGATGGCCTCGCTCATGCAGGCGCGCGTCGATGGCCAGCCCGTGAGCGAGCAGGCCATCGCCAGCATTGTGCGCAACTGGACGGTGGGCGAGATCGGCACCATTGCCGCGGCCGTGGGCATCCTGGCCGAATGGCTGGCGCGCCACCCCGGCTGGCAGGCCCGCCTGCGCGCCGAGCCCGCGCTGCAGGCCGAGGCCATCGAGGAGATCCTGCGCCTGCACGGCCCGCTGGTGGCGAACCGGCGTGTGGCCACCTGCCCGGTGCACCTGGGCGGGCGCGAAGTCCCGGCCGGCGGGCGCATCACCCTGCACTGGACATCGGCCCTGCGCGACCCGCGCGTGTTCGAGGAGGCCGGTACGTTCCGCCTGGGGCGCGACCCGCAGGACAACCTGCTCTACGGCGCGGGCATCCACGTATGCCCCGGCGCTCCGCTGGCGCGCATGGAACTGCACGTGGCGCTGCACGCCATGCTGGCGGCCTGGGCCGACATGGCCCTGGTGGCTGGCGATGCGCCCGTGCCGGCGCATTACCCGGCCATGGGGTTTGCGCGCCTGCCTTTGCAGGTGCGCTGGGCTTGAGTTTTTTTGATCGAATTCGGCTCTTGCGCTTGTCTGGCCTGCGTGGAGTGCTCTCTTTTTTGATGGGTTGTCTGGATGGGGCGAGACCCGGCCTCCGCCCTCAACCCAGGCAAGCTACCAAAAGATAGCCCAACACCTTGACCCAAGAAGCGACACCGCCTATGCCGCGCGCGACCAATGGCACAGGGTCAAGCTGCCTACCCCGCCGCGCGCAGCATCAGCGCCGCGCTGTGCATGCCCAGGGCGGTGAGCAGCAGCGAGCCGCACAGGTGCACGGCGGCCACGCCCAGGGCCAGGGCGTAGCGCTGCTCCTGCAGCATGCCCACGACCTCGGCGGAAAAGCTGGAGAAGGTGGTGAGCGCGCCCAGAAAACCCGTGATCAGCGCCAGGCGCCACGCCGGGTCTAGGTGCGGCAGGGCCTGGAAGACGGCCACGGCCAGGCCCACGAGGTAGCCGCCGATGAGGTTGGCCGCCAGCGTGCCCCAGGGCAGCAGGCTGCCCGGGGTGCTGAGCCACAGGCCCAGTCCCCAGCGCGCCAGCGCGCCCAGGCTGGCACCGGCGCAGAGGGACAGGATGTGGAGCATGGACATCAGGGTAAAAATGGGCTGTAGGGCTCTTGCAGCAAGCGCGGGCAGCTATCCAATCAGGAGTCGCGGACCTCGGGTGCCGCCTTGCGGCTCAGGTTGGGCGGTACGGCCTGCCCCGCGCGGCGGGCGCGGAACAAGGCGGCGCGCATGAGGAAGATATTGGTCACGGGCACGGTGATGGCGATGAACAGGGCGATCAGCAGCGGGTGCAGCGCCAGGCTGCGGCCCAACACCGAGAAATACACGATGCTGGCATGCATGATGCACCACAGCCCCAGCGTGGCGATGATGGCCGGCGCGTGCACGCGCTCGAAGTAGGTCGGCAGGCGCAGCAGGCCCAGCGAGCCCACCAGCGCAATGCCCGCACCCAGCAGCGCCAGCGCGGCCACGGTGGCCTCGGCCCACAGCGGCAGGGCGGCGGCGCTCATTCGATCACCTCGCCGCGCAGCAGGAACTTGGCCATGGCCGTGGAGCCCACGAAGCCGAACAGCGCCACCAGCAGCGCCGCCTCAAAATAGTGCGCGCTGGCGAACTGCATGCCCAGTACCAGCATGAGCAGCATGCCGTTGAGGTACATGCAGTCCAGCGCCAGCACGCGGTCCTGCGCCGCGGGGCCGCGCAGCAGGCGCACCAGGGTCAGCACCATGGCCAGCGCCAGCATGGCCAGGGCCGCGGGCAGGGCCCAGGAGAGGATGCTCATTCGAAAATCTCCATCAAGGGGCGTTCGTAATGCTGCTGCACGTGCGCGGCGATGGCCTGTGCGTCGTCCACTTCCAGCACGTGCAGCAGCAGCATGGAACGGTCGAGCGAGAGTTCGGCCCACACCGTACCCGGCGTGATGCAGACGATCATGGCGAGCACGGCCAGGCCGTTGGGGTCGCGCAACTGCAGGGGAATGTGCACGAAGTCCGCCGGATGGCGGCGCAGGCGCGGAAACAGGATGAAGCGCAGCACAGCGAGGTTGGACACCGTGGTGTCCCACATCACGCGCAGGCCCAGGCGCACGATGGTGCCGGGCCGGCGGATGCGCACGGGCAGCGGGCGCAGTCCGCGCGTGAGCAGGGGCACGCCCAGCGCCAGCACGGCAGCGCCCACCAGGCTGACGGGGCTGGCCGAGCGGTTGAGCAGCAGCCACAGCACGAACAGCGCGCAGGACAGCAGCGGAGCGGGAAGGAGC
This sequence comes from Comamonas granuli NBRC 101663, assembly GCF_000739995.1. GTDB lineage: Bacteria > Pseudomonadota > Gammaproteobacteria > Burkholderiales > Burkholderiaceae_C > Simplicispira > Simplicispira granuli. The sequence goes on from NZ_BBJX01000004.1 coordinate 183,064, forward strand.
TTTTTCATCGCCGGGCCGTCCCAAGATGAAAAGCGGCCCCCTCGGGGGGCAGCGACCACACGAGGTGGGGAGCGTGGGGGCGATTTCTCATGGCGCCTCCTGCGGTGAGGCGGGCGCAGCAGGTGAGGCCAGGGGCGCCGCCTCCATGACCGCGCGCACATAGACCTCCGGCGTGTGCAGCGCGCGCGCCGTGGCCTCGGTGAAGGCCAGGACGGGACCGGCCTGCACCGTGAGCCACACGCAGGCGGCCAGCAGCGCGGCGATGGGCAGGCCCTCGACCACGCGCAGCCGCAGCGCCGCGCGGTCCTGGGCGGCCCAGAAATGGCGCATGCCGGTGCGCGTGAGGGCGATCAGCGCCAGCAGCCCGGTGCCCAGCATCAGCGCCAGCAGCGTCCAGCCCGCCGCACCCGGCGGCATGTCGGCCGAGGCGCCCAGGCCCAGGGGATTGAGCACCGCCCAGAGCATGGCGACCTTGCCCACAAAGCCCGACAGCGGCGGCAGGCCGGCGATGACCAGGGTGCACACCAGGAAGGCCAGGCCCAGGAAGGCGGCGGCGGCGGGGATGACGCGCCCGATCAGCACCTCCTCGGCGTCGTCCAGGTTCACGCCCGGCGCGGGCAGCAGCTCGGCACTGAGGAAGGGGGCGTCCTCGTCGTCGGCGTCGGTGCGTGTGCCGTCGTTGCGCCAGCGCTCGATCAGGTCGGCCAGCAGGAACAGCGCCGCCACCGCCAGGGTGGAGCTGGGCAGGTAGTACAGCAGCGCCGCCGTAAGGCCGGCCTGGCCGAAGCCGGCGGCCGCGAGCAGGGTGCCCGAGGAGAGCACGGCCGCGTAGCCCGCCTGGTGCGTGGTGCGCTGCGAGCCCAGCATGCCGATGGCACCGAAGGCCATGGTCAGCATGCCGCCCACCATGAGCCAGGTGCCGCCCAGCAGCGCCGAGTCCCCGGCCCCGCTGCCAAAGAGCAGCGTCCACAGGCGCAGCAGGGCGTAGACGCCGACCTTGGTCATGAGCGCAAACAGCGCGCCCACGGGCGCGGTGGCGGCGCTGTAGGCGGGCACCAGCCAGAAGTTGAGCGGCCACACGGCGGCCTTGATGAGAAAGGCCGTGCCCAGGATGCCGGCTGCCGCGTGCAGCAGCCCGCGGTCGCCTTCGGCCACGCCGGGAATGGCGCGTGCCAGGTCGGCCATGTTGAGCGTGCCCGTGATGCCGTAGAGCATGGACACGCCGATCAGGAACAGCGAAGACGCGGCCAGGTTGATGGCGATGTAGTGCAGCCCCGCCTGCACGCGCGCGCGCCCCGAGCCGTGCAGCAGCAGGCCGTAGGAGGCGGCGAGCAGGATCTCGAAGAACACGAACAGGTTGAACAGGTCTGCCGTGAGAAAGGCCCCCGCCAGCCCCATGAGCTGGAACTGGAACAGCACGTGGAAGTGCACGCCCGCCCGGTGCCAGCGCGAGGCCGCAAAGACGATGGCGGCGAGCGCGACAAAGCTGGTCAGCACCAGCATCAGCGCCGCCAGGCGGTCCAGGGCGAGGACGATGCCGAACGGCGCCGGCCAGTTGCCCGGCAGGTAGACCCCCAGGGTGCTGGCCTGGCCGGTGCGCGCGCTCCAGGCCAGCAGCGCGAGCGCCACGCCCAGGCCCGCCAGGGTGGACAGCAGGTTGAGCGCCAGCTTGGTGCGCTGGTGCTCCTCGCGCAGCAGCAGCATGAGCGCGGCGGTGAGCAGGGGCAGCGCAATGGGCGCGAGCATCAGGTGCGGCATCAGCCGCCCGGCGCTGTCCAGCCAGGCTGCGGCGCTCATAGCATCTCCTGCCGGTCACGCGAGTGGCTGCCGTCCACATGGTCGGTGCCCGACATGCCGCGCGAGGCGAGCAGCACCACGAGGAACAGCGCCGTCATGGCAAAGCCGATGACGATGGCAGTCAGCACCAGGGCCTGGGGCAGCGGGTCGGCGTAGTGCTGCAGGTCCTGCGGCGCATGGGCTGCGAGCACCGGCACCTTGCCCAGCTGCAGGCCCAGGCGGCCCATGCTGAAGATGAACAGGTTGACGGCATAGGACAGCAGCGACAGCCCCATGATGATCTGGAAGGTGCGCGGGCGCAGCAGCAGCCATACGCCGGAGCCGGTGAGCACGCCAATGGCCAGGGCGAGAACGATTTCCATCAGTGCGTCTCCTCTGGTTTGCTCTTGTTTTGATAGCTTCTGGCGCTTTTCGGATAAGGGCTGGAGGCTGTTTTTGCTTCTTTTTCTTCGGGGGCGTCGAGCAGGCGTGCGTGCCAGCGGTGGCCCCGGATGGACTGGTGGGCAATGGCCGTGAGGATGAGCAGCGTCGAGCCCACCACCAGCGTGAACACGCCGATGTCGAAGAACAGCGCGCTGGCCACGTGCACGCTGCCCAGCCAGGGCAGATGCAGGTGGGCGGTGTGCGTGGTCAGGAAGGGATAGCCCCAGGCCAGCGCCCCGGCCCCCGTGGCGAGCGCGCAGAGCAGGCCCGTGGCGATCCAGCGCCGGGGCAGCAGCGGCAGGTGCGCCTCCACCCACTGCGTACCCGAGATGATGTACTGCAGGATCAGCGCCACTGCCAGCACCAGCCCGGCGACGAAGCCGCCCCCTGGCTCGTTGTGCCCGCGCAGGAAGATGTAGGCCGACACCATGGTGGCCAGGGGCAGCAGCAGGCGCACCAGCACGGCGGGCACCATGAGGTAGCCCACGGCGGTGTCCTGGGCGTTGCGCGGGTTGAGCAGGTCGGTCTGCAGGTCGGCGGGCAGGCCGCGCTGCTGGGGCGGCAGATCCATGCTCTCGCGCGCGGGGCGAAAGCGCCGCAGCAGCGCGTAGATGGTGATGGCCACGATGCCCAGCACGACGATCTCGCCGAAGGTATCGAAGCCGCGGAAGTCCACCAGCATGACGTTGACCACGTTGCTGCCCCCGCCCTCGGTGAGCGCGCGCTCCAGGAAGAAGGTGGACGTGCTCTCGGGAAAGTCGCGGCTCATCATGGCAAAGGCCAGCCAGGCCATGCCGCCGCCCGCCAGCACGGACAGCAGCAGGTCGCGCAGGCGCCGCCGGCGCGTGCCGCGCGGGCGCACATGGGCCTGGGGGCGCAGGCGCTCGTCGCGCTGCGGCAGCCAGCGCAGGCCCAGCAGGATCAGCACGGTGGTCACGAGCTCCACGGCGATCTGCGTGAGCGCCAGATCGGGCGCCGAGAACCACAGGAAGGTGATGCTGGTGGCCAGGCCCGCGCCCCCCAGCAGCGTGAGCGCCGCCATGCGGTGGTACTTGGCCTGCCAGGCCGCCGCCACGGCGCACAGCGCCCCCAGCAGCCACAGCAGCATGAAGGCGGCGGACAGCGGCAACGCCCCGCGGTGGCCCAGTTGCAGCCCGCGCAGCCACAGGGGCAGGGCGCCGGCCAGCAGGGCGGCACCCACCAGCCACAGCATTTGCCACTGCAGGCGGCGCGTGCCCAGCCACCAGCGCCCCCAGCGCCCCGCCAGCGACAGCCGGGCCAGCAGGGCGGTGAAGGCGCGCTGGCCGTCCAGCCAGCCGATCAGCGGCGCTGCCGCCCAGGTGCGCCGGCGCAGCAGCCGATACAGCAGCGTGCCGCCTGCCAGCGCCAGCACGCTCATCACCAGGGGGGCGTTCACGCCATGCCACAGCGCCAGGCTGAAGGCGGGCATGGTGCCGCCCACCACCGGGCGCGCCGCGGTGTCCAGGAAGGGGCCTATGGTCTGCGCCGGCAGCATGCCCACCAGCAGGCAGGCCAGCACCAGCAGTTCCACCGGCACGCGCATCCAGCGCGGCGGCTCGTGCGGCGTGTGCGGCAGGTCCTGCGCGCGCGGGCCGAAGAACACGTCCACCGTGAAGCGCAGCGAATAGGCCACGCTGAACATGCCCGCCACCGTGGCCGCCACGGGCATGCCCCAGCGCACCAGCGGCGTGGCGTCGATGTACACCGTCTCGGCGAAGAACATTTCCTTGGACAGGAAACCGTTGAGCAGCGGCACGCCCGCCATGGCCGCGCTGGCCACCATGGCCAGCGTGGCGGTGATGGGCATCATGTGCCGCAGGCCCGACAGGCGGCGGATGTCGCGCGTGCCGCTTTCGTGGTCCACGATGCCCGCGGCCATGAACAGCGAGGCCTTGAACGTGGCGTGGTTCATGATGTGGAAAACCGCGGCCACGGCGGCCAGCGGGCTGCCCAGGCCCAGCAGCAGGGTGATCAGCCCCAGGTGCGAGAGCGTGGAATAGGCCAGCAGGCCCTTGAGGTCGTTCTGGAACAGCGCGCAGTAGCCGCCCAGCAGCAGCGTGGCCAGGCCGGCGCTGCCCACGATCCAGAACCAGGGTTCGGTACCGCTGAGCACGGGCCACAGCCGCGCGAGCAGGAACACCCCGGCCTTGACCATGGTGGCCGAGTGCAGGTAGCTCGACACCGGTGTGGGCGCGGCCATGGCATGCGGCAGCCAGAAGTGGAAGGGGAACTGCGCGCTCTTGGTCAGTGCCCCCAGCAGGATCAGCACCAGGGCCGTGAGGTACAGCGGGTGTGCCTGCACCTGGTGCGCGGCGGCGAGCACCAGGTCCAGGTCGTAGCTGCCCGCGATGTGACCCAGCACCAGCACGCCTGCCAGCAAGGCCAGGCCGCCCGTGCCCGTGACCATGAGGGCCATGCGCGCACCGCGGCGCGCATCCTGCCGGTGGTGCCAGTAGCCGATGAGCAGAAACGAGAACAGGCTGGTCAGCTCCCAGAAGAATGCCAGCTGGATCAGATTGCCCGAGAGCACCAGGCCCACCATGGCGCCCATGAAGGCGAGCAGGAAGGCGAAGAACCGCGGCACCGGGTCGGCGCTGGACATGTAGTAGCGCGCATACAGCACCACCAGCGCGCCAATGCCCAGCACCAGCACGGTGAACATCCAGGCGAAGCCGTCCATGCGGATGACCAGATTCAGCCCGAGCTGGGGCAGCCAGGCGATCTCCTGGCGCAGCACGCCGCCGTCCATCACCTCGGGAAACAGCAGTGCTGCTTGCACGGCGCAGAACAGCGCAATCAGCCCTGCCAGCGTGGACTCGGCATTGCGCGCATTGGCCGGCAACAGCGCAGCAACGACGCTGCCGGCAAAGGGCAGAAGGACGAGGAAAACCAGGGACATGGGCCTTGCATTCTACGGGCAAGCATTCCCCGCCGCGCTATGGAAACCTGAGCGCCACCCATGCGCGGGCTGTGCTGCAGCGCGGTTTCAGGGGCGCTGCGGCGGGACCGTGGGCGGCTCGGGGGCGGGGTGCGCACCGTAGGGCTGGCCGTTGACCGTCAGGCCCTCGGCCGAGAGCCGTGCGGCGCGCGCCGGGCCCATGCCGCGCACGCGGGCGATGAAGTCGCCCCAGTCCTGGAAGGGAGCCTGGCGGCGCTGCGCAAGAATGCGCCCGGACAGATCCGGACCGATGCCGCGCACGCCATCGAGCTCGGCCTCGCTGGCGCGGTTGGCATCGACGGCGGCCCACGCCATGCCCATGCCTCCTGCCGCCAGCAGGGCCGCGAGGGCGAGGTGTGCCAGCATGCTCAGAGCTCCTCGATGCGCCGGGGCGGGTAGCTGTCCCAGCTCTGGCAGCCGGGGCATTGCCAGAAATGCTGGCGCGCCTCGAAGCCGCAGGCCGCGCAGCGGTAGCGCAGCAGCGGCTGGGTGGCGTGCTCCAGGGCGCGCTGGATCTGCGGATGGTGCTGCTCGTGCTCGAGCCGCTCGCCCGCCAGCCATTGGGCCGCTGCCACGAGCGAGGGCTCCTGCTGCAGGTGGCGCAGGTACCAATGGCGCCCGGCCTGCGTGTCGTCCGCGGGCGCACCGTACTGGCTCAGCGTGACGATGGCGCCCAGCACGTCCAGCGAAGGCGCCTGCGCGTAGTGCGCCTCCAGCAGCGCCTGGGCCTCGGCGACCTTGCCGCAGGGGCGGGCGGCCTGCGCAAGCAGCGGCGCCGCCAGCGGCAGGGCCATGGGGGCTTCGCGCGCCAGGGCGGCCAGGATGGCGTAGGCCGCATCGCACCGGCCCTGCTGCAGGTGCAGGCGCGCCTGCTCCATGCGCGGGCGCGCCGCCTGCGGCGCAATCGCCTGGGCCTGGGCAAAGAGCGCCAGCGCGCCCTCGCTGTCCTGCCGGGCCAGCCGCTCGTGCGCCTGCTCGCACAGGTAGTGCGCCTGCCGCTGGCTGAAGTCACCCTGCACGCCATCGAGCTTGCGCGCCACCGCGGCCGCCTGCGGCCAGTCGCGCGAACGCTCGTAGATGGCCAGGCGCGCCAGGCGCGCCGGGTTCTCGAACTCCGTGCCCTCCAGGTGCGCGAGCGCCTCCTCGGCGCGGTCGAGCAGGCCGGCCTTGAGGAAGTCCAGCGCCAGCGCATGCTGGGCGCGGTCCCGGTCCTTGGGGCCCAGGTCGCCGCGCGAGAGCAGGTGCTCGTGCACGCGCACGGCGCGGTCGTATTCGCCGCGGCGGCGGAACAGGTTGCCCAGGGCGAAGTGCAGCTCCGAGGTGTCGGGGTCGTTCTGCACCGCCTCGATGAAGGCGTCGATGGCCTGGTCCTGCTGCTCGTTGAGCAGGTAGTTCAGGCCCTTGAAGTAGGCCTTGGGTGCACGGCGGTTCTCTGCGCGCCACTGGCGCAGGTCCAGGCGCGAGGCCAGCCAGCCCAGCACGAAGGCGCCGGGCAGGCCCAGCAGCAGCCAGACGAGGTCAAATTCCATGGGGCGGCATGCTGTCCGGGGTGGACGGCACCACGGCCGGGGAGGGCGGCTGGGCGTCGCGCGCCTGCAGCAGGTGCTGTGCCTGACGCGCGGCGCTGCGGTGCTTCCACCAGCGCGGCACCATGCCCAGCACACCGACCACCAGGCCCAGCGCGAAGGCCGTCAACACCACCAGCACCATGGGTGCGCGCCACTGCGTGCCGAAAAAGAAATGCACGGCGGCATCCTGCTGGTTGTTCAGCGCAAAAGCGAACAGGGTGAAAAAAATGGCTGCCTTGAGCAGCCACAGGAAATATTTCATGCGTCTTCCCCGTGGTCCACGGGATTCTACGGGCCGCCGGGCGGCCTGGGGCGCCGGCGGTGGGCTCTCAGCCGGGCTGGCGGGGGAGGTTTTCCAGCTCGGCTGTGCGCTGGTCCACGGCCTCGCGCAGGGCCTTGCCCGGCTTGAAATGCGGCACGCGCTTGGCCGGAATGGCCACGGCCTGGCCACTGCGCGGGTTGCGCCCCATGCGCGGCGGGCGGTGGTTGATGGAGAAGCTGCCAAAGCCGCGCACTTCGATGCGGTGGCCTTGCACCAGGGCCTGGCCGATGGCGTCGAGCAGGGTCTTGACGGCGTACTCCGCGTCGCGCTGGGTCAGGTGCCCAAAGCGTGCGGCGAGTGCCTCAACGAGGTCGGATCGGGTCATGGGGAGGGGGGAAGAAAAAAGCCGGGAGGGCACATTGTGCACCACCCGGCTTGCAGCCTAGCGCTCAGGCGAGGGGATTACTTGTCGGAGTTGTCCAGCTTGGCGCGCAGCAGGGCGCCCAGGCTGGTGGTGCCGGCGTTTTCCTTGGCCGACTGGGCCGACAGGGAAGCCATGGCGCCTTGCTCGTCGATCATGTCCTTTTGCTTGATCGACAGCTGGATGTTGCGCGTCTTGCGATCCACGTTCACCACCACGGCCGTGACCTCGTCGCCTTCCTTGAGCACGTTGCGGGCATCTTCCACGCGGTCGCGGGAGATTTCCGAAGCGCGCAGGTAGCCCACGATGTCTTCGCCCAGATCGATTTCAGCGCCACGGGCGTCCACGGTCTTGACCTTGCCGGTCACGGTCTGGCCCTTGTCGTTCACGGTCACGAAGGTGGTGAACGGATCGCTGTCGAGCTGCTTGATGCCCAGGGAGATGCGCTCGCGCTCCACGTCCACGGCCAGCACGATGGCTTCGACTTCCTGGCCCTTCTTGTAGTTGCGCACGGCAGCTTCGCCGGTTTCGTTCCACGACAGGTCGGACAGGTGCACCAGGCCGTCGATGCCGGCAGCCAGGCCGACGAACACGCCGAAGTCGGTGATGGACTTGATCGGGCCCTTGACGCGGTCGCCGCGCTTGGTGTTCTGCGCGAATTCCTGCCAGGGGTTGGCCTTGCACTGCTTCATGCCCAGGCTGATGCGGCGCTTGTCCTCGTCGATCTCGAGGACCATGACTTCGACCTCGTCGCCCAGCGAGACCAGCTTGCTGGGGGCGATGTTCTTGTTGGTCCAGTCCATTTCGGAGACGTGCACCAGGCCCTCGATGCCGGGCTCGAGTTCGACGAACGCGCCGTAGTCGGCGATGTTCGTGACCTTGCCGAACAGGCGGGTGCCGGCAGGGTAGCGGCGTGCCACGCCCATCCAGGGGTCGTCGCCCATCTGCTTGAGGCCCAGGGACACGCGGTTTTTCTCGGTGTCGAACTTGAGGATCTTGGCCGTGATTTCCTGGCCAGCCTGCACCACCTCGGAGGGGTGACGTACGCGGCGCCAGGCCATGTCGGTGATGTGCAGCAGGCCGTCGATGCCGCCCAGGTCCACGAACGCACCGTATTCGGTGATGTTCTTGACCACGCCCTGCACGATGGCGCCTTCCTTGAGCGTTTCCATCAGCTTGGCGCGCTCTTCGCCCATGGAAGCTTCCACCACGGCGCGGCGGCTCAGCACCACGTTGTTGCGCTTGCGGTCGAGCTTGATGACCTTGAATTCCAGGGTCTTGTTCTCGTAGGGGGTCAGGTCCTTGATCGGACGGGTGTCGATCAGCGAGCCGGGCAGGAAGGCGCGGATGCCGTTGACCAGCACCGTCAGGCCGCCCTTGACCTTGCCGCTGGTGGTGCCGGTGACGAATTCGCCGGATTCCAGGGCCTTTTCCAGGCTCATCCACGAAGCCAGGCGCTTGGCGGTGTCGCGCGACAGGATGGTGTCGCCGTAGCCGTTTTCGATGGAGCCGATGGCCACGGACACGAAGTCGCCGACCTGGACTTCGACTTCGCCCTGGTCGTTCTTGAATTCCTCGATGGGCACGTAGGCTTCGGACTTGAGGCCTGCGTTGACCACGACGAAGTTGTGCTCCACGCGCACGACTTCGGCGGTGATGACTTCGCCCGGACGCATTTCGGTGCGTTGCAGGGATTCTTCAAACAGGGCGGCAAAAGATTCAGACATGTGTTTCCTTGCCACGGCACAGGTTTTACAGCAGCACGATTGCCGCGGTTTCCAAAGGCTGGCCGTGGTGGTTGGGTGTGCGGCAGGGGGCCGCGGGTTGGGTTGCACCATCCACACCCCCTGTGCGCTGGCGCGCGGCGGGAGGGGTGTGGGCCGGGTCTTCAGCCCTGGGCGACATGCGCAAAGGGCCGGCGCTCCTGCCACCAGGAAAGCACCTGTTCGACGGTTTCTTCGACCGTGAGCCCGGAGCAATCGAGCAGCAAAGCATCCTGCGCCGGCTCCAAGGGCGCCACCGCGCGGGAGCGGTCCCGCTGGTCGCGTGCCTCGAGGTCGGCGCGAAGAGCGTCGATTGTAGTGCTGACGCCCTTTGAAATCAACTGCTGGTGGCGCCGCTGTGCGCGGCACTCCACGCTGGCGGTGAGGAAGACCTTGAGCGTGGCGTCGGGGAAGATCACCGTGCCCATGTCGCGCCCGTCGGCCACCAGGCCGGGCAGGGTGCGAAAGCCGTGCTGCAGGTGCACCAGCGCCTGGCGCACCGCGGGCAGGGCCGAGACGCGCGAGGCGTTCATGCCGGCCTCCTCGGTGCGGATGGCTTCGGTCACGTCGTCCGCGCCCAGCCAGATGGCCCCGGCCTCGAAGCGCACCGGCAGGCTGCGCGCCAGGGCGGCGATGGCCTCTTCCTGGGCGGCGTTGATGGCCAGGCCGGCGCGCGTGGCCGCCAGCGCGGTGACGCGGTACAGCGCCCCGGAGTCGAGGAAGCGGTAGCCCAGGCGCGCCGCCACGGCGGCGGCCACCGTGCCCTTGCCCGATGCCGTGGGGCCGTCGATGCAGATCACGGGAATGCGCGCGTCCTCGGCCTGCACGGCGGCGAACAGCGCCTCGAAATAGTCCGGAAAGGTCTTGGCCACGCAGCGCGGGTCTTCGATGCGCACGGGCAGGCGCGCGGGGTTGAAGGCCGCGAGCGAGAAGCACATGGCGACGCGGTGGTCGTCATAGGTGTGGATGCTGGCGGGCCGCCAGTCGCGCACCTGGGCGGGGGGGGTGATGCGGATCCAGTCGGCGCCTTCCTCGACCGTGGCGCCGAGCTTGCGCAGTTCGGTGGCCATGGCGGCGATGCGGTCGGTCTCCTTGACGCGCCAGCTCGCGATGTTGTGCAGCCGCGTGGGGCCGTCGGCATAGAGCGCCATCACGGCCAGGGTCATGGCGGCGTCGGGAATGTGGTTGCAGTCCAGGTCCAGGGCGCGCAGCGGCCAGGTGCCGCGCGCCACCTCCAGCCAGTTGGGGCCGCCGCTGATGTGCGCGCCCATGGCCCGTGCGGCCTCGACGAAGCGGATGTCGCCCTGGATGGAGTCCAGCCCCACGCCCAGGATTTTCATGCTTTTTTGGCCTCCAACGCCCGCTGCGATTGCGCCAGCAGCTATGAAATAGCTAGCAGATGAGGCGTCGGCCTCGACGTGGATCTGCCCGGGCGAGCGGTAGCGGCTGCCCGCCGGGATGGTGAAGCGCTGCCAGTGCTCGTGCGCCACGCGGATGCCGAAGCGCTCGAGCAGTTGCAGGGTGATGTGGATGTAGGGCTTGGAGATGAGCTCGCCCACCACTTCAATGACCACGTCCTGCTGCGCCGCCGCCAGCGGCAGGGCCATGAGCAGGGCGGTGAGGAACTGGCTGGAGACGTCGCCGCGCACGCGGATGGGTGCGGCGAGCGCGAGCGCCGGCACGCCGGCGGCCTGGTCGATGTGCAGCGGCGGGTAGCCTTCGTTGCCCAGGTAGGCGATGCGGCAGCCGAGCTGGCGCAGCGCATCGACCAGGTCGCCGATGGGGCGCTCGTGCATGCGTGCGATGCCGCTGAGCTCGAAGCTTCCGCCCAGCAGCGCGAGTGCCGCGGTGAGCGGGCGCATGGCGGTGCCCGCGTTGCCCAGGAACAGCCGGGCCGGGGAGCGCGGCGCCCGGCCGCCCAGGCCGGTGATGCGCACCTGCGCGCCGTCCGCCTCGACGGCGCAGCCAAGCTGGCGCAGCGCATCGAGCATGACGCGCGTGTCGTCCGAGTCCAGCAGGTCGTGCACCGCCGTGGTGCCTTCGCTCAGCGCGGCGAGCAGCAGCACCCGGTTGGAGATGCTCTTGGAGCCGGGCAGGTGGACGGTGCCCCCGGCGGATTGCAGGGGCGGCAGGTCGAGGAATGCGGTGCTGTACATGGCGTGTTCCGGCGATGGTCCGGGCGCGCCCGTGCCGGGGGCGCGGCCTGGCGGCAGACGCTGCGCCAGGGCCGCCCCGGCGCACGGGGGGCGCGCCTCGGAGGGTTACTTCTTGTTGCGCTGGGCGCCCATGCGCCAGTGCTTGCGCGTTTCGCTGGCGAAGGTCAGCATGTCTTCGATGGACTGCGCATCGCTCTGGCGCATGGCGTGTTCGATGCGCTCGAGCGCCTGCCGGTACAGGCCGGCCTGGTGCAGCAGTTCGTCGCGGTTGGAGAGGAAGATGTCGCGCCAGACCTTGGGGTCGCTCGCGGCGATGCGCGTGAAGTCGCGAAAGCCCGGTCCGGCAAGCGAGAGGAAGGTGTCGGCCTGCTCCTGCCCGGTGATGCTGTTGACCAGGGTGAACGCGAGCAGGTGCGGCAGGTGGCTGACGGCGGCGAACGCCGCGTCGTGCGCCTCGGGCGCCATGCTGGTCACGCGGCAGCCCAGTTGTGTCCAGACCTCCTGCGCGCGCTGCAACTGCACCGTGAGGGTGCGCTCGGTGGGCGTGAGGATGACCTGGCGCCCGCTGTAGAGCTCGGCCTCGGCGTGTTCCACGCCCGAGACCTCGCGCCCCGTGATGGGGTGGGCGGGCACGAAGGAGCCCACCTTGTCGCGCAGGGCGCTCTCGGCGGCCTGCACCACGTCGGCCTTGGTGGAGCCCACGTCCATGATGAGCATCTGCGGCGTGACGAGGTGGCGTATGGCCTTGAGCGTGGCTTCGGTGGCCGAGACGGGCACGGCCAGCAGCACGATGTCGGCCCCGGCCACGGCCAGCAGCGCCGAGGGCGCCTCCACGTCGATCACGCCGAGCTGGCGTGCACGCTCGGTGGTGGTGGGGGACTTGCTGTAGCCCACGACGCGCTGCACCAGCCCCGCCTGCTTCATGGCCAGGGCGAAGGAGCCGCCCATGAGGCCGCAGCCGATCAATCCGAGTTGTTCAAACATGGCGGCTCCTCATGCCGAGACCGGGTAGGTGCCCAGCACTTTGTAGAAGGCGCACAACTGCTGCAACTCGGCCAGCGCGGCGGCCACGTGGGGTTGGGCCGGGTGGCCTTCGATGTCGATGTAGAAGTAATACTCCCACTGGCCCGTGCGCGCCGGGCGCGACTCGAAGCGCGTCATGGACACGCCGTGGTTCTTCAGCGGCACCAGCAGGTCGTGCACGGCGCCGGGGCGGTTGGGCACGGAGATGATCAGGCTGGTGCAGTCGCGGCCCGTGGGCGCCGGCGTGGCCAGGGTGTGCGGCAGGCAGATGATGGCAAAGCGCGTGCGGTTGTAGGCCTCGTCCTGGATGGCGTGGGCCACCACGTGCAGGCCGTACTGCTGGCCGGCGCGCTCGCTGGCGATGCCGGCCCAGGCCGGGTTGGTCGCGGCCAGGCGCGCGCCCTCGGCATTGCTGGAGACGGGGCGGCGCTCGGCGTGCGGCAGGTGCTTGGCCAGCCAGGCCTGGCACTGCGCCAGCGCATGCGGGTGGGCCAGCACGGCCTCGATGCCCTCGGCGTGGTTCACGCGGCGCAGCAGGTTGTGGCGCACCAGCAGGCTCACCTCGCCGACCACGTGGCAGGGGGTGTGCAGGAACATGTCGAGCGAGCGCGTGACCACGCCCTCGTTGGAGTTCTCCACGCCCACCACGCCGAACTGCGCGCTGCCCGCCGCCGTGGCGTGGAACACCTCGTCGAAGCTGTTGCAGTACATGATGTCGGCCGCGCCGCCGAAGTACTCGATGGCGGCCTGCTCGCAGAACGTGCCCTCGGGCCCGAGCACGGCCACGCGCTGGGGCGACTCCAGCGCCAGGCAGGCGGACATGATCTCGCGCCAGATGGCAGCGACATGCGCGCCCTTGAGCGGGCCGGGGTTGGCCTGGGTGATTTTCTCGATCACCTGGGCCACGCGGTCCGGGCGGAAGAAGGGCGTGCCTTCGCGCTTCTTGACCTCGCCCACGCGCTCGGCCACGAGGGCGCGCTGGTTGAGCAGCGTCAGCAGTTGCTGGTCGATGTTGTCGATCTGTACGCGCAGGCTGGCCAGATCGGGGGAAGCTTGGGGGGTGTTCATTGCGGGGGAGGAGGGCTCAGGCGTGGAGGCGTTCAAATTCTCGCATGTAGTCCACCAGGGCCTGCACGCCGGCCAGGGGCATGGCGTTGTAGAGGCTGGCGCGCATGCCGCCCACGGACTTGTGGCCCTTGAGCTGCAGCAGGCCACGCTGCTTGGCGCCTTGCAGGAAGGCGTCGTTGCGCGTCTCGTCCTGCAGGAAGAACGGCACGTTCATGCGCGAGCGGCAGTGGGCCGCGACCTTGTTCACGTAGAACGCCGACTGGTCGATGCAGTCGTACAGCAGCTGCGCCTTGGCGATGTTGCGCGCCTCCATGGCGGCGATGCCGGCGAGTGCGCCCTCGCGCTGGCGCTTGAGCCACTGGAAGGTGAGCCCCGCCATGTAGATGCCCCAGGTCGGCGGCGTGTTGTACATGGACTGGTTCTCGGCCACGACACGATAATCGAAAGCGCTGGGGCAGACGGGCAGGGCATGGCCCAGCAGGTCCTCGCGCACGATGACGATGGTCAGCCCGGCCGGGCCGATGTTCTTCTGCGCGCCGCCGAAGGCCAGGCCCACGCGGCTCCAGTCCACGGGGCGCGAGGCCACGTGCGAGGAGAAGTCGATGACCAGCGGCGCATCGCTGCCCAGGGCCTGCAGGTCGGGCAGCTCGTGGAACTCCACGCCATGGATGGTCTCGTTGCTGCACAGGTGCACGTAGCTCGCGCCGCGCGAGAGCTGCCAGGAGGCCGGGGCCGGCACGGTGGTGAACTGGCTGTCCTCGCCCGAGGCGGCGGTGCGCACCTCGGCGGCGTACTTGAGCGCCTCCTTGCGCGACTTCTGGCTCCAGGAGCCGGTCACCACGAAATCGACCGTGCCCGCGCGCGAGAGGTTCAGCGGCACGATGGCGTTCTCGGCGATGCCGCCACCCTGCATGAACAGGATCTTGAACTGCGCGGGCACGGCCAGCAGCTCGCGCAGGTCGGCCTCGGCCTGTTCGTAGATGCTGATGAACTCCTTGCCGCGGTGGCTCATTTCCATCACGCCCATGCCGCTGCCATGCCAGTCGAGCATTTCGGCGGCAGCCTGCTGCAGCACTTCTTCGGGGATGGCGGCGGGGCCGGCGGAAAAGTTGTAGGGGCGTGTCATGGTTTTTGGGATCAAATCGGCTTCTAACGCTTGGTGGGCGTGCGCTGGAAGCTCTGTTTTTGATAGTACAGCGCGCACCGGCCGGCAGGCAGGTGCGCGCGGGCGGCGGGGTCAGGGGCGGGGCTCGTCGCCGTCCTCGGGCGGCGCGTCATCGGCGGCGCTTTCGTTGGCGTCGTTCTCCACGATGCGCTGCAGGCCCGAGAGCTTGGCGCCTTCGTCGAGCGCGATCAGCGTCACGCCCTGCGTGGCGCGGCCCAGTTCGCGGATCTCGGAGACGCGCGTGCGCACCAGCACACCGGTGTCGGTGATGAGCATGATCTCGTCGTCGGCGCGCACCAGCGTGGCGGCGACGACCTTGCCGTTGCGCTCGCTCTGCTGGATGGCGATCATGCCCTTGGTGCCGCGGCCATGGCGCGTGTATTCGCCGATGGGCGTGCGCTTGCCGTAGCCGTTCTCGGTGGCCGTGAGCACGCTTTGCGTTTCGTCTTCGGCCACCAGCATGGCGATCACGCTCTGACCGTCTTCGAGCTGCATGCCCTTGACGCCGCGCGCATTGCGGCCCATGGGGCGCACGTCGTTTTCATCGAAGCGCACGGCCTTGCCGCCGTCGGAGAACAGCATCACGTCGTGCTGGCCGTCGGTGAGCGCTGCGCCGATGAGGTAGTCGCCCTCGTCCAGGCCCACGGCGATGATGCCGGCCTTGCGCGGGTTGGCGAACTCGTTGAGCGCCGTCTTCTTCACCGTGCCCATGCTGGTGGTCATGAAGACATAGCGGTCCGGGGGGAAGCTGCGCATCTCGCCCGTGAGCGGCAGCACCACGTTGATCTTCTCGCCGTCCTGCAGCGGGAACATGTTGACGATGGGCCGCCCGCGCGAGCCGCGCGAGCCCGCGGGCACCTCCCACACCTTGAGCCAGTAGAGCCGCCCGCGGTTGGAGAAGCACAGGATCCAGTCGTGCGTGTTGGCAATGAAGAGCTGGTCGATCCAGTCGTCTTCCTTGGTCGCCGTGGCCTGCTTGCCGCGCCCGCCGCGCTTTTGCGCGCGGTATTCGGAGAGGGGCTGGCTCTTGATGTAGCCCGTGTGTGAGAGCGTCACCACCATGTCGGTGGGCGTGATGAGGTCTTCGGTCGAGAGGTCCTGGGCGCTGTGCTCGATCTCGCTGCGCCTCGCGCCCAGCTTGGACTGGCCGAATTCGGCCTTGAGGGCAGCGAGCTCGTCGCCGATGATGGTGGAGACGCGTCCGGGCTTGGCGAGGATGTCGAGGAGGTCCTCGATGTGCGCCATGATCTCCTTGTACTCGGCGACGATCTTGTCCTGCTCCAGGCCCGTCAGGCGCTGCAGGCGCATCTGCAGGATTTCCTGCGCCTGTGTCTCGGAGAGACGGTACAGGCCATCGCCCTGCATGCCGCAGGTGCGCTCCAGCCCTTCGGGGCGGTAGTCGTCGGCGTTGACCATGCCGCCTTCGGCGCGCGTGCGCGTGAGCATCTCGCGCACGAGCTTGCTGTCCCAGGAGCGCGCCATCAGTTCGGCCTTGGCCACGGGCGGCGTGGGCGATTCGCGGATGATGCGGATGAACTCGTCGATGTTGGCCAGCGCCACGGCCAGGCCTTCGAGCACATGGCCGCGCTCGCGCGCCTTGCGCAGCTCGTACACGGTGCGCCGTGTCACCACCTCGCGGCGGTGCTGCAGGAAGACCTCGATCAGGTCCTTGAGGTTGCACAGGCGGGGCTGGCCGTCGATCAGCGCCACCATGTTCATGCCGAAGGTGTCCTGCAGTTGCGTCTGCTTGTACAGGTTGTTGAGCACGACCTCGGGCACTTCGCCGCGCTTCAATTCGATCACCAGGCGCATGCCGGACTTGTCCGACTCGTCCTGGATGTGGCTGATGCCTTCGAGCTTTTTCTCGTGCACCAGCTCGGCCATGCGCTCCTGCAGCGTCTTCTTGTTGACCTGGTAGGGCAGCTCATCGACGATGATGGCCTGGCGCTGGCCGCGGTCGATGTCCTCGAAATGCACCTTGGCGCGCATCACGATGCGCCCGCGCCCAGTGCGGTAGCCTTCCTTGACGCCCTGGATGCCGTAGATGATGCCCGCCGTCGGGAAGTCCGGCGCGGGAATGATCTCCATCAGCTCGTCGATGCTGGCGTCGGGATTGCGCAGCAGGTGCAGGCAGGCGTCCACCACCTCGTTGAGGTTGTGCGGCGGGATGTTGGTCGCCATCCCCACGGCAATGCCGGCGGAGCCGTTGACCAGCAGATTGGGCAGCTTGCTGGGCAGCACCAGGGGCTCCCTCTCGCTGCCGTCGTAGTTCGGGCCGAAATCGACGGTTTCCTTGTCGATGTCCGCCAGCATCTCGTGCGCGATCTTGGCCAGGCGAATTTCGGTGTAGCGCATGGCGGCCGCGCTGTCGCCATCGACCGAGCCGAAGTTGCCCTGGCCGTCCACCAGCATGTGGCGCAGCGAAAAGTCCTGCGCCATGCGCACGATGGTGTCGTAGACCGCGCTGTCGCCGTGCGGGTGGTACTTACCTATCACGTCGCCCACGATACGGGCGGATTTCTTGTAGGGCCGGTTCCAGTCGTTGTTCAGCTCGTGCATGGCGTACAGCACGCGCCGGTGCACGGGTTTGAGGCCATCGCGCGCATCGGGCAGGGCACGGCCCACGATCACGCTCATCGCATAGTCGAGGTAGCTGCGGCGCATCTCCTCTTCGAGGCTGATGGGCAGAGTTTCTTTGGCGAACTGGGTCATGGAGTCAACGCGCGGACTGGGGGTCGGCCATTGTAGGCGCAAGCGCTTGTAGCGTCCGAGCAACACCTGGGCGCAATTACAGTGGGCCGGGGCGCGCCAGCCCGCACGGGGCCTGCGCTGGCATAACGCCTATGGCACAATCAAACGAACGTTTTTGGTGGTGGACACCAATTTCGTCTGCTTACGCAGCGCTGCTGCGCCTTTTTGCCCTAAGAGGAGAACCATGAAGAAACTGAACAAAGTGGCGATGCTGATCGCCTCCGCAGCGCTCGCAACCGCAGCTGGCGCCCAGACGATCGACAACTGGAAGAACGGCTCCAACGAGCTGGTCTGGAAGAACGGCACCAACGAACTGTGCTGGCGCGATGCCAGCTGGACGCCTGCCACCGCTGCCGCTGGCTGCGACGGCGCCCTGGCGGCCCCCGCTCCGGCTCCTGCCCCGGCTGCAGCACCTGCTGCCCCCGCTCCGGCTCCCGCCCCTGCAGCCGCTCCGGCCGCTCCCACCTCCTCCAAGGTGACCTACGCTGCCGACGCTTTCTTCGATTTCGACAAGGCTGTGCTCAAGCCCGAAGGCAAGGCCAAGCTCGATGACCTGGCCTCCAAGGTGAAGGGCATCAACCTGGAAGTGATCATCGCCGTGGGCCACACCGACTCCGTCGGCACCGATGCCTACAACCAGAAGCTGTCCGTGCGCCGCGCCGAAGCCGTGAAGGCCTATCTGGTGTCCAAGGGCATCGAGAAGAACCGCGTCTACACCGAGGGCAAGGGCGAGAAGCAGCCCGTCGCCGACAACAAGACCAAGGAAGGCCGCGCCAAGAACCGTCGCGTGGAAATCGAGGTCGTCGGCACCCGTGCCAACTGATCCGGTTTAGTCTTTCATGCCTCCAAGGCCCCGCTTGCGGGGCCTTGTTGTTTTGAGCGTCCGCACAGGCGCTGCGCGCCTGCCTGCGGTTACAGTCCAGGCATTGTTCCTGGACCGCCTGCGCGCATGCTTTCACACACTTTTCTGTGGCACGACTACGAGACCTTCGGTGCCGATACCCGGCGCGACCGGCCGGCGCAGTTTGCCGCGATCCGCACCGACGCGCAGCTCAACGAGATCGGCGAGCCGCTGATGCTTTACTGCCAGCCCGGCACCGACTATCTGCCCGATCCCGAGGCTTGCCTGATCACCGGCATCACGCCGCAGCAGGCCTGGGAGCGCGGCGTGCCGGAGCGCGAGTTTGCCGCGCGCATCGAAGCCGAGTTGGCGCGGCCCGGCACCGTCGGCGTGGGCTACAACACCATCCGCTTCGACGATGAGATCACGCGCTTCCTGTTCTGGCGCAACCTCATCGACCCCTATGCGCGCGAATGGCAGAACCAGTGCGGGCGCTGGGACCTGCTCGATGTGGTGCGCATGGCCTATGCCCTGCGCCCGCAGGGCATCGCCTGGCCGGTGCACGAGGACGGCAAGCCCAGCTTCAAGCTCGAACACCTCACGCGCGCCAACGGCCTGGCGCACGAGGCCGCGCACGACGCCCTGTCCGACGTGCGCGCCACCATTGCCCTGGCGCGCCTGATCCGCACGCACCAGCCGCGGCTGTTCGACTTCGCCTTCGGCCTGCACAAGAAGGACCGCGTGCTCGCCGAGCTGCGCCTGCCCGCCACGGCGGAGAACGCACGGCCGTTTCTCCACGTCTCGGGCATGTTCCCGGCGGAGCGCGGCTGCCTGGCGGTGATGTGGCCGCTGGCCAGCCATCCGGTGAACAAGAACGAGCTCATCGCCTGGGACCTGGCCTACGACCCCGCGGAGCTGGCCACTCTGGGCGTGCCGGAGCTGCGCCAGCGCCTGTTCACGCGCGCCGCCGATCTGCCTGAAGGCATGACGCGCCTGCCCATCAAGACCGTGCACCTGAACAAGTCGCCCATGGTCGTGGGCAATGTCCAGACACTCGCGCCGGAGATGGCGCAGCGCTGGGGCATCGACCTGGAGCAGGCGGCGCGCCATGCGCAGGCAGCGCGTGCGCTGCCCGACATGAGCGCCATCTGGCCGGCCGTGTTTGCGCGTGCGGCCGAGCCCGCTCTCGATGTGGAGCAGGACCTCTACGGCGGATTTGTCGGCAACGCCGACCGCCGGCGCCTGGACGACCTGCGCCGCATGACAGGCGCGCAACTGGCCCAGGCGCGTCCCGCCTTCGACGATCCGCGCCTGGAAGAACTGCTCTGGCGCTACCGTGCGCGCCACTTCCCGGACACCCTGAGCCCCGCCGAGCAGCAGCGCTGGGAGGCGCACCGCGCAGCCCGGCTGTTCGACGGACAGGCAGGGGCGCGTACCGTGGACCAGTTGTTCGCCGCCATCGACCAGCTCTCGGAGACAGCCGATGAGCGCGCCGAGGCCATTCTGGGTGCGCTGTACGATTGGGCCGAGACCATTGCACCGGAGCGCTAGGATGAAACAGCCTGCCCCCGAGGCGCCGCGCGGCACCGGCCGGAGCCCTGCCCATGGCTGAGGCCCGGCCACCCGCCCGCATCGGCAAATACCGCATCGAGCGCGAGATCGGCCGCGGCGCCAGCGGCGTGGTGTACCTGGGGCTGGACGGCTTCCGGGGCCGCAGCGTGGCCATCAAGCAGATGCATGCCCACCTGCTGGCCGATCCGCAGCAGGCCCAGCGCTACCGCCGCCTGCTGCGCAACGAGGCGCTGCTGGCCGGGCGCTTGCGCCACCCGCACATCGTGCGCCTGCTCGATGCGGACGAGCAGGCCGTGCCGCCCTACCTGGTGCTCGAATACGTGGCGGGCCGGCCCCTGTCGGACCACGCTGCGCCCGACCGCCTGCTGCCCGTGGCGCAGGTGTTGGACATTGCCTTCAAGTGCGGCCAGGCGCTGGAGCACGCCCAGCGCCAGGGGCTGGTGCACCGTGACATCAAGCCGGCCAACATCCTGCTGTCCGAGCAGGGCGAGGTCAAGCTGGCAGATTTCGGCACGGCGTTGTCCTTGCGCAGCGAGGCGACGCAGATCGCCGGCTTGGTCGGCTCGCCCTCCTATATGTCGCCCGAGCAAGTGCGCGAAGAGGCGCTGACGCACCACAGCGACATGTTCTCCCTGGCCGTGGTGGTGTACGAACTGCTCACGGGCCGCCGCCCCTTCGACGGCGAGACCGACTTCGCCACGCTCTACCGCATCGGCCATGACGAGCCGGTGCCGCCCAGCCTGCTGCGCCCCAGCCTGCCGCCGCAGCTGGACCGCTGGCTGCTGCGCGCCCTGGCCAAGCCCGCAGCCGAGCGCTACGCGGGTTGGGACGACTGGTGCGGCGCGCTCATGGCCCTGGCCCGCGGCCTGCCGCACCAGCACTCGCAGGACACCGACTCCGAGCGCTTTGCGCGCCTGCGTGCACTGCCGTTCTTCGCCGATTTCCACGACGTGGTGCTCTGGGAGCTCATGCGCCTGGGCAAGTGGCGCCGCCTGGAGCGCGGCACCGTGCTCATGCGCGAGAACACCCCTGGCGACTCGTTCTGCGTGCTCATCGAGGGCCAGGTGGCCGTGAGCCGCCAGGGCTGGCACCTGAGCACGCTGGGGCCCGGGGTGACGCTGGGCGAAATGACCTACCTGCGACCGGACAAGCGCCTGCGCACCGCCACCGCCGTGGCCGAGACCGACGTGCTGGTGCTCAAGATCCGCAACCCGGCGCTGCGCGAGGCCTCGGAGGACCTGCAGTCGCGCTTCGACAAGGCCTTCATCCGCCTGCTGGTCCAGCGGCTCATTGCCACCAATGAGCAATTGGCGGAATGGGAGATCGTTGCCGCCCCGCATGCACCCGAAAGCGCCTGATGCTACTGAAAATATAGCTTGCAGCGCTTGTGTAGCAAGCGCTGCAAGCTGATTTTGTCTCAAACCCTGGGCAGACGACCGCCAGCAGGGGCGGCTCAGAAATCCATCACCAGCGACACATGGGCGCTGCGTCCCGGCTGGGTGTAGGCGTCCTTGACGGCGGACGACGTGGCCTGGCCATACACATCGGGCCAGAGCCAGTACTTGCGGTTGGTCAGGTTGCGCAGCGCGACGTTCAGGCGCAGGTCCTTGCGCAGGCGCCACTGGGCGCCCACGTCCAGCGTGGTGGCTGCCGGCGGGGCGAACTGCACGCCTTCCCGGGCGTTCATGATGGCCGTGCTGTCGATGTCCGCGGGCTTCTTGGCGGCGTGGTGGCGCAGATCGGCGAACAGGCTCCACTGCGCCGTGTCGTATTTCAGGCCCAGGGTCCATTGCGCCGGATCGACCGAGTTCAGCGGCTTGCCGGTGCTGCGGTTGGTGCCGCGCGCCATGCCGTAGGAGAAGTTGCCGAGCATGCGGCCGCCAGCGACCACGCCCATGTCGTAGCTGCCCTTGAGCTCGAAGCCGTGGATGCGTGCGCGCTCGATGTTGACGGCCTGGAACAGGCGCTGGTTGCCCACCTGCTGGATGAACTCGGCATCCACGATCAGGTTCTCGTAGTGGTTGGTGAACGCCGTGAGGTCCAGGTTCAGGCGCTCCATGCGCCCGCGCGCGCCGATTTCCAGGCCGCGGCTCTTTTCGGGCTGGAGCTGCGGGTTGGGCTGGATGATGACGCGCGTGCCCGCGGCAATGGCCTCGAAATGGTCGTTGAGCTGGCCTGGCTCGGGGGCGCGAAAGCCCGTCGAGTATTGGCCGAACAGGCTCCACGTGGGGCTGGCGCGGTACAGCACGCCCAGCTTGGGCAGGGCGGCCGACTTCGACAGCGACTGGCCCGGCTGCGCGGCGGGCGGGTAGTAACCTTGCTGGCTCGTGACATCGATGGCGAAATGGTCCAGGCGCAGGCCCGGTGTCACCGTCCAGTCGCCATGGACGGATTCGTTCTGCACGTACAGGGCGCTGGTGGTCTCGCGCGTGTCCGGGAAGCGCTTGAGCGGGAACTGCTCGGGAGGCAGCGGCGCCACGCCGTCGTACAGGTTGCTGATGCGGTTGCGCACATGGTCCACGCCGTAGACGATGCGGTGCGTCCAGCCGCCGGCGCGCACGATCTTGTCCGCCTGCAGACCGAACTGCCAGGCGCGCTCGCGGTAGGTGTTGTCGCGCACCCGGTGCGTTCCGCTCAGCAGGTCGCTGGTGCCAATGCGGCGCGCATCCGCGTCCTGCATGGCCACGATGGCACGCACATGGTCGGCCCAGGCGGTGTTGATGCCGAAACGGCCATCCCAGGCGAGGCGGTCGCGCTGGCCGGAGTAGGAAGACGATTCGTTCAGCACGTCGCCGGGTGCCGAGGGCCGTGGGGCGCGGCTGGAGAGCAGCTCCACGTCCGAGCGCCGGCCCACATGCTCCAGCGTGAAGGTGTGGCGCTGGGCCGCGCTGGGGCGCAGCACGATCTTGCCCAGCAGGGCCTGGCTGCGGTCGTCCTGGGGGTTGGCCGTGGTGCGCAGGCTGTTCGGCGCATCGTTGCTGCCCATGGTGTCCATGGCATGTGCCCGGCGCTCGGTGGCCGTGAGCATCCACTGCACGCTGTCGCTGGCCTTGCCGGCGATGGTGCCGGCCACGGACGCACCGTCGTCGTCCCCGCTCCAGCTCGCAGCCACACGTCCGCCCAGGGTCTTGCTTTCCTGGCCCGGGCCGGTCGCGAGAAAGTCCGCGGGCTCGAAGGTCACGAAGTTGACCACGCCGGCCAGTCCGTCTGAACTGTAGAGCGCCGAGGCCGGGCCGCGCAGCAGCTCCACGCGCTTGAACAGTTCCAGCGACAGGTATTCACGGTCGAAAATCGCCGAGCGCGAGACATAGCTGCGCGGCATGCGCACGCTATCGACCGTCATGAGCACGCGGTTGCCGCCGATGCCGCGGATGTTGATGCCCGTATTGCCGTCGCGCGCGAACGCGGCGGAGGCCGCCCCCACCGCCAGCCGCGCCGGTGCGTTGCGCACCGAGGCGTTGGGCAGGTCCTGCAGGGCCTGGCGCAGGGTCTGGCTTTGCTGCTCGCCCAGGGTCTTGGCGTCGATCACGTCGATCGATTGCGGCAGGTCGTCGGCGGCCTGATCGCGGGTGGCACCGCTGACGACCACGGTCGGCAGCGTCGCATGGGCCCGGGCCTCGCTGGCGGTCTGGGCGTGCGCCGTGCCCATGTGCAGGCAGGCCAGCACCACGGAAGCACTGAGCGTGCGCAGCGCGCCGGGGGCAGCGCAGGTGCGCAGAGGAAGAAGTGTCGAATGCATGGAAGAGCAGGGGGCAGAAAGCGGCGGGTCAGCCGATAGCGCGATTATCGTGGCGCGAACCAACGCAAAGTTGCATTTCAGGTTCGGATTTGCTTTGGATCAAACAATACCCTTATCTTTAGTAGGCATAATGATTCAACACCCGCTGGACCATGTCGTCGCAGCCCGCAGCGGGTAATCCCTGGGAGGGGTTTACAACCCGGGCAGCGGCATAGAAGGAGTCTTTCCATGACAACCCGTACGCTGGTGAGCCTCGCGGCGCTGGCAATGTCCACCCTGGCACTGACTGCTGTGGCCCAAGAGAAGAAGGGCGATGTCGTCTCGCCCACCGAGTTGAACTACCAGGCTGGTTCTTCTCCTCTGGCCGACGTGCCTATGTACCAGAGCACGAACCCCAAGGCGCCCAAGATGACGCAGGCAGAGTTCGACCGTGCACGCCAGATCTACTTCGAGCGCTGCGCTGGTTGCCATGGCGTGCTGCGCAAGGGTGCGACCGGCAAGCCGCTGACCCCCGACATAACCCTGGCCAAGGGCACGGACTACCTGAAGGTGTTCATCGCCTACGGTTCGCCCGCCGGCATGCCCAACTGGCAGACCTCCGGTGAAATGGATGAGGCCACCGTGGACCTGATGGCACGCTATGTCCAGCAAGACCCTCCCACACCGCCCGAGTGGAGCCTGGCGGACGCCAAGAAGACCTGGAAGGTCACGGTGCCGCCCAGCGAGCGTCCCAAGAAGAAGATGAACAAGTACAACATCGAGAACATCTTCTCCACCACGCTGCGTGATACCGGCGAAGTGGCGCTGATCGATGGTGACACCAAGGAAATCATCAACATCGTCAAGACCGGCTACGCCGTGCACATCTCGCGCGTGTCGGCCTCGGGCCGCTACCTGTTCGTGATTGGCCGCGACGCCAAGATCAACATGATCGACCTGTGGATGGAAAAGCCCGACAGCGTGGCTGAAATCCGCGTGGGCCTGGAAGCGCGCTCGGTGGAAACCTCCAAGTTCAAGGGCTACGAGGACAAGCTGGCGATCGCCGGTTCGTACTGGCCGCCTCAGTTCACCATCATGGACGGCGACACGCTGGAGCCCAAGAAGATCGTCTCCACCCGTGGCATGGTCGTGGGCACGCAGGAATACCACCCGGAGCCCCGCGTGGCCTCCATCCTGGCCTCGCACTACAAGCCTGAGTTCATCGTGAACGTCAAGGAAACCGGCAAGACGCTGATGGTGGACTACTCCAACCTGAACGCGATCAAGATGACTGAGATCGAGTCGGCGCCGTTCCTGCACGATGGCGGTCTGGATGCGTCCAAGCGCTACTTCATGGTGGCTGCCAACAACAGCAACAAGATTGCTGCGATTGACACCAAGGACGGCAAACTCGCTGGCCTGACCGAAGTGGGCAAGATCCCCCACCCGGGCCGCGGCGCGAACTTCACGCACCCCAAGTTCGGTCCTGTGTGGTCTACCGGCCACCTGGGTGATGAGACCATCTCTCTGATCGGCACCGACCCCAAGAAGAACAAGCAGTACGCCTTCAAGGAAGTGGCCAAGCTCAAGGGCCCTGGCGGCGGCGCGCTGTTCGTCAAGAGCCACCCCAAGTCCAAGAACCTGTGGTCTGATGCGCCTCTGAACCCCGATCCGGCTGTCTCCCAGTCCATCGTGGTGTATGACATCAACAACCTGGACAAGGGCTACAAGACCCTGCCTATCGCCGAGTGGGCCGGCCTGAAGGACGACGGTGCCAAGCGCGTGGTGCAGCCTGAGTACAACAAGGCTGGCGACGAGGTCTGGTTCGCTGTCTGGTCTGCCAAAAACAAGGAGAGCGCGATCGTGGTCGTGGACGACAAGACCCTCAAGCTCAAGAAGGTCATCAAGGATCCGCGCCTGATCACCCCCACGGGCCACTTCAATATCTACAACACACGGCACGACGTGTACTGATGTGAGGTGCGGACTGCACGGCCCGGCTGGTGCCCGTGCAGTCCTCCATGCAAAAACCGCTGCAAGGGCGCGAGGCCTTGCAGCGGTTCTTTTTTGCAGGGGGCGGGCGCCGGGCCCGCGCACCTTACTTCGTGCCGAAGATGCGGTCGCCCGCGTCGCCCAGGCCGGGCAGGATGTAGCCGTGGTCGTTGAGCTCGCGGTCGATGGCGGCGGTGTAGATGGGCACGTCCGGGTGGGCTTTCTGCATGGTGGCCACGCCCTCGGGCGCGGCCAGCAGGCACACGAACTTGATGGAGCGCGGCTGCAGCTGCTTGAGGCGCGCCACGGCAGCGGCCGCCGAATTGCCGGTGGCGAGCATGGGGTCGACCACGATGATGTCGCGCTCATTCATCTCCGAGGGCATCTTGAAGTAGTACTCCACGGGTTGCAGCGTGGCCGGGTCGCGGTACAGGCCGATGTGGCCCACACGCGCGCCGGGCACCACGTTGAGCATGCCGTCGAGGAAGCCGTTGCCGGCACGCAGAATGGACACGAGCACGAGCTTCTTGCCGTCGATGACCTTGGCCGTCATGCGCTCGAGCGGGGTTTCGATCTCCACGTCCTGCAGCGGCATGTCGCGCGTGACCTCGTAGGCCATGAGCGTGGAGAGCTCGCCCAGCAGGCGGCGGAAGCTGTTGGTGCTGGCGTCTTTTTTGCGCATCAGGGTCAGCTTGTGCTGCACCAGCGGGTGGTCGATCACGTGGACAAGGCTCATGGTATCGGGCTATTCAGTGGAGAGGGCAGAGTAGGGTGGCGCGGTGTGCGCGCCTCGCGTTAGTCTGCCAGAAAGCGGGCATAGCGCGGCAGGTCCACGTTGCCGCCGCTGAGGATCACGCCCACCCGCAGGCCGCGCAGATCCAGCCCGGGAGCCTTGCCCACGGCGGCATAGGCCAGCGCCCCCGTGGGCTCGATGACGAGCTTCATGCGCTCGGCGAAGAAGCGTATGGCCTGCACCATGTCCGGGTCGCTGGCGGTGACGATGTCCTCGGCCTCGGCGCGGATGATGCTGAAGGTCTGCGGTCCCAGCGCCTGCGCCTGGGCGCCGTCGGCAATGGTGCTGCGCGGCAGCGGAATCTGCACGATATGCCCGGCACGCAGCGACTGCTGGGCGTCGTTGGCGCTCTGCGGCTCCACGCCGTACACGCGGCACGCCGCCTTGGCGGCCTGCACGGCCAGCAGGGTTCCGGCCAGCAGCCCGCCGCCGCCCACGGCGACGAGCAGGCAGTCGAGCCGCGGCACTTCCTCCAGCAGCTCCAGGGCTGCGGTGCCCTGGCCGGCGATCACCTGCGCGTGTTCGGCCGGCGGCACCAGCGTCATGCCGCGCTCCAGGGCCAGGCGCTGGCAGATGGCCTGGCGGTCCTCGCTCAGGGGGTCGTAGGTCAGCACCTGGGCGCCGTAGTCGCGGGCCGCCGCCATTTTCGAGGCCAGCGCGGTATTGGGCATGAGCACCAGCGCCGGCATGTCCAGCAGCCGTGCGGCCAGGGCGATGGCCTGGGCATGGTTGCCGGCCGAGAAAGTGATCACGCCGCGCTCGCGCTGCTCGTCGGTGAACTGGGCCAGGGTGTTGAAGGCGCCACGGAACTTGAAGGAGCCTGTGCGCTGCAGGTTTTCGCACTTGAAGAAAAACTGCGCGTTGTGCAGCTCGTCGGCGGTGCTCGAACGCAGCACCGGGGTGCGGTGCACCAGGCCCTTGAGCCGGCTGGCGGCCTGAAGAACATCGTGCGGCGCCGGGGGCGCGGGGGCGAGCGGGAGGTCCATGGCGTCGGCGCGCTGGGCGCGGGGCAGTTGCCTATGGGGGTATCTTAGTCCGGCCCGGCGAATATGCAAACCTTGGCCCGCAAGCGCCCTGGAACAGGACGCTGTGCGCTATCAGAACCATAGCCTGCGGACGCCGTTCGGATCCGGTCGATTCAATCGCCACCGCCGTCGCCACCGCCACCATCGCCGCCGTCGCCATCCGCGTCTGCATCATGGCTGCTGCCGTCCGCACTGGTGCTCCATGGGTGGTGGCGCTCCATGCCGCCAAAATCTGCCGCATGCCCGCTGTAGCCGCCATCGGCGAAGCTCGAACCATAGTGCCAGGCCTGCGGTGCGTGCGTGGCGGGCACGGCGGCGGGGTGCGTGGCATAGCTCACGCCGTCCGGCAGGCCCAGTTTGGCGTCCAGAGCGAAGAGCAGCGGCAGGCGGCTGGGCTGGCGCGGGTTGATGGATTCGTCGCAGCACGCCCAGTACCAGGTGCGGCGCAGGCCGTCGTTGTAATGCGCCTTCTTGCCCAGCGTCTGGGCCGGGGAGTGCTCGGGCACATGGCCCATGGCGGTGCGGCACCAGGCGCCATAGGCCGGCGCGTGGCGCGCGAAGGCCTCCCACAGCACATCGACGGCGCGCGACGGCACGGCGGTGTACTGGCCCCGGCTGCGCAGGCAGGCGATGAAGAACTGGCGCAGCGCACGTTCGGCCAGCTGGGTGTCGCGCGTGGTCAGGTGGGGGTAGATGCCACGCAGCGCGCGCCCGAGCGCATGGGGCAGGGGGCTGACACGGATGAACTGCTCGCGCACGGCGTCCGTCCAGTGCCGCAGCCCCAGGTAGGCGAGCACCGTGAGCAGGGCGTAGACCCCCCAGCGCGCCTCGGGTTGCGTTCCCGTGGCCAGCGCGCCGAGCAGGGCCAGGGCCCAGGCCAGTGCGAGCGCGGGCAGCAGCCAGCGGGCACTGCGCAGCAGCAGCCATTCGAAGATGGTCACGGCGGTGGCTGGCTCAGCGCTTGCGGCCGCCGAAGATGCTGCCCATCACGCCGCGCAGGATCTCGCGCCCCAGGGTGGTGCCCATGGTGCGCACGGCGGACTTGGCCATGGTTTGCGCCAGGCCGTCGCGCCGCCCGCCGCGCGGGCCGGTGGAGCCGAACAGCACGTCGTTGAGTCCGCCCAGCAGGCCGCCGCCTTCTGCGGCCGGCGCAGCGCTGCCGGCCGGGGCGGTGCCGCCCGGTGCGGCCGTGGCGGGCGCCTGGGCGGCGCGGCCCTTGAGCTTTTCGTAGGCCGATTCGCGGTCCACCATCTTCTCGTAGACGCCGGCCACGAGCGAGCCGGCCATCAGCGCCTGGCGCTGCTGCGGGGTGATGGGGCCAATCTGGCTGCCCGGGGGCAGCACATAGACGCGCTCGGTCACGCCCGGGCGGCCCTTGGCGTCGAGCAGGCTCACCAGCGCCTCGCCCACGGCCAGCTCGGTGATGGCGGCCTCGATGTCCAGGCCGGGGTTGGGGCGCATGGTGGTGGCCGTGGCCTTGACGGCTTTCTGGTCGCGCGGGGTGAAGGCGCGCAGCGCGTGCTGCACGCGGTTGCCGAGCTGGGCGAGCACGGTGTCGGGGATGTCCAGCGGGTTCTGCGTGACGAAATACACGCCCACGCCCTTGGAGCGCACCAGGCGCACCACGAGTTCGATGCGCTCGATGAGCACCTTGGGCGCCTCGTTGAACAGCAGGTGCGCCTCGTCGAAGAAGAACACCAGCTTGGGCTTCTCGGGGTCGCCGATCTCGGGCAACTGCTCGAACAGCTCGGACAGCATCCACAGCAGGAAGGTGGCATACAGGCGCGGTGCGTTCATGAGCCGGTCGGCCGCCAGGATGTTCACCACGCCATGGCCGTTGGTGTCGGTCTGCATGAAGTCCTGGATGTCGAGCATGGGCTCGCCGAAGAATTGGTCGCCGCCCTGCTGCTCGATCTGCAGCAGGCCGCGCTGGATGGCGCCCACGCTGGCGGCGCTGATGTTGCCGTACTCGGTGGTGAACTCCTTGGCGTTGTCGCCCACGTACTGGAGCATGGTGCGCAGGTCCTTGAGGTCCAGCAGCAGCAGGCCGTTGTCGTCGGCGATCTTGAACACCAGGTTGAGCACGCCAAGCTGCGTCTCGTTGAGGGCCAGCATGCGGCCCAGCAGCAGCGGGCCCATGTCCGACACGGTGGCGCGCACCGGATGGCCCTGCTCGCCAAACACGTCCCACAGCGTGACGGGGCAGGCCTGCGGTGCGGGCAATTCCAGTCCGCGCTCCTGGAGCACGGCAGCCATCTTCTCGGGGATGCGGCCGGCCTGGCTGATGCCGGTGAGATCGCCCTTCACGTCGGCCATGAACACCGGCACGCCGATGCGCGAGAAGTTTTCCGCCAGGGTCTGCAGCGTCACCGTCTTGCCCGTGCCCGTGGCGCCGGTGATCAGGCCGTGGCGGTTGGCCAGGCCGGGGAGCAGGTGGCATGCGGTGGAGGCGTGCTGGGCAATCAACAAGGGTTCGGCCATTGGGGGTTTCCTCGGGGCGGTGTGCGGGCAAAAGTAAAATCCTGCCCAGTAGATTAAATCAATACGAAGGACATCCCATGGCCGGACACAGCAAATGGGCGAATATCCAGCACCGCAAGGGGCGCCAGGACGAGAAGCGCGGCAAGATCTGGACCCGCATCATCCGTGAAATCACCGTGGCCGCACGCGCGGGCGGCGGCGACCCGGCGGCCAATCCGCGCCTGCGCCTGGCCATCGACAAGGCCAAGGCCGCCAACATGCCGGCCGACCGCGTCAAGTACAACATCGACAAGGCCACGGGCAACGCCGAGGGCGTGAGCTACGAGGAAATCCGCTACGAGGGCTACGGCATCGGCGGCGCTGCCATCATCGTGGACACCATGACCGACAACCGCGTGCGCACCGTGGCCGAGGTACGGCATGTGTTCTCCAAGTACGGCGGCAACATGGGCACCGAGGGATCGGTGGCCTTCCAGTTCAAGCATTGCGGCCAACTGGTGTTCGCGCCCGGCACGAGCGAGGACAAGGTCATGGAGGTGGCGCTGGAGGCGGGCGCCGAGGACGTGGTCACCGACGAGGACGGCGCCATCGAGGTGCTGACCGCGCCCGGCGACTTTGAAGCCGTGAAGAATGCCCTGGAGGCCGCAGGCCTCACGCCGGAGGTGGCCGAGGTCACCATGCGCCCGGAAAACACCATCGAACTGGCCGGCGACGCCGCTGCACGCATGCAAAAGCTGCTCGACATGCTCGAAGACCTCGACGATGTGCAAGAGGTCTATCACAACGCTGCCTTATGAACCCCCACGCTTTGCACTGTGTGTCATCCCTGCCCCCGAAGGGGGCCGTCAGCCTCTCTGAGGCGGCCCGTCGGAGGTTGGTATGAAAATTCTCGTCATTGGCGGCGGCGGTCGTGAACACGCCCTGGCCTGGAAGCTGGCCCGGTCCCCCAAGGCGACCCAGGTGTATGTGGCACCAGGCAACGGCGGCACCGCGCGCGACCCCGATCTGGAGAACCTCCCCCTCACCGACGTGCGCGCCCTGCGCGAGTGGGCACAGAAGGAAAAGATCGGCCTGACGGTGGTGGGCCCCGAGGCGCCGCTGGCCGCCGGCGTGGTCGATGAATTCCGCGCCCACGGCCTGCGCATCTTCGGCCCCACCAAGGCGGCTGCGCAACTGGAGAGCTCCAAGGCCTTCTCCAAGGCCTTCATGCGCCGCCACGGCATTCCCACGGCCGACTACGACACCTTCACCGACCCGGCCGAAGCCCATGCCTTCGTGGACCGCCTGGGCGCGCCCATCGTCATCAAGGCCGACGGCCTGGCGGCCGGCAAGGGCGTGGTGGTGGCCATGACCCTGCAGGAGGCGCACGACGCCGTGGACTTCATGCTGGTGGACAACAAGTACGGCGTGGCGCACAACGAGGGCGGCGCGCGCGTCGTCATCGAGCAGTTCCTCGAAGGCGAGGAAGCCAGCTTCATCGTGCTGTGCGATGGCAAGAACGTCTGCGCCCTGGCCACCAGCCAGGACCACAAGCGCCTCAAGGATGGCGACCAGGGCCCCAACACCGGCGGCATGGGCGCCTATTCGCCCGCGCCCGTGGTCACGGCCGACGTGCACGCCCGCGCCATGCGCGAGATCATCCTGCCGACCATCCGCGGCATGGAAAAGGACGGCATGCCCTACACGGGCTTCCTGTACGCCGGCCTGATGATCGACGCCCAGGGCCACCCCAAGACGCTGGAATTCAATTGCCGCATGGGCGACCCCGAGACCCAGCCCATTCTGATGCGCCTCAAGAGCGACCTGGTGGACGTGCTGGGCGCCGCGGTGGACGGCAAGCTCGACCAGGTTGAGTTGGAATGGGACCGCCGCACCGCCCTGGGCGTGGTGATGGCCGCGCACGGCTACCCCGAGGCGCCGCGCAAGGGCGACGCCATCACCGGCCTGCCGCACGACCAGGATGACGCCATGGTGTTCCACGCCGGCACCGAGCTGCAGGACGGCGTGCTGCGCACCAGCGGCGGCCGCGTGCTGTGCGTCACGGCGCTGGCCGACAGCGTCAAGCAGGCCCAGCAGCGCGTCTATGACGTGGCGCGCGGCATCCACTTCGACGGTGCGCAGTACCGCCACGACATCGGTCACCGCGCCGTCAAGAACCCATGAGCGCCGCCCCGCACAGCGACGCCGTGCCGCGCGTGCGCGCCTGGCTCATGGACCTGCAGGCGCGCATCATCGGCGCGCTGGAAGGCCTGGAAGGCCAGGACGGGGCGCGCGCCGTGACCGACCCCTGGCACAAGGAGCCCGGCGAGCCGTTGCAGGGCGACGGCATCACCCGCATCATCGAGGGCGGGCGCGTGTTCGAGCGCGCGGGCTGCGGCTTCTCGCATGTGCGCGGTCCCCGGCTGCCGCCCTCGGCCACGCAGCACCGCCCGGAGCTGGCGGGCGCGCCCTTCGAGGCCATGGGGGTGTCGCTGGTGTTCCACCCGCGCAACCCCTACGTGCCCACCGTGCACATGAACGTGCGCATGCTCGCCGCCGGCCACCCGGGCCAGGCGCCGGTGTGCTGGTTCGGCGGCGGCATGGACCTCACGCCCTATTACGGCTTCGAGGAGGACGCGGTGCACTTCCACCGCAACTGCCGCGACGCGCTGGCGCCTTTCGGCGAGGACAAGTACCCGCGCTTCAAGCAGTGGTGCGACGAGTACTTCTACCTCAAGCACCGCGACGAACAGCGCGGCGTGGGCGGCGTGTTCTTCGACGACTTTGCCGAGCTCGGCTTCGAGCAGAGCCTGGCCATGACGCAGGCCGTGGGCGAGGCCTTTCTGCACGCCTACCTGCCCATCGTCGAGCGCCGCCAGGACACGCCCTACGGCGAGCGCGAGCGCGACTTCCAGCTCTACCGGCGCGGCCGCTACGTCGAGTTCAACCTGGTCTGGGACCGGGGCACGCATTTCGGCCTGCAGTCGGGCGGACGCACCGAGTCCATCCTGCTGTCCATGCCGCCGCAGGCCGCCTGGCAGTACCGCCGCAGCGCGCCCGAGGGCTCGCCCGAGCACGAGCTGCTGCGCCGCTTTCTGGTGCGGCGCGACTGGCTGTAGCCCATCTGCTATAGTATTGATAGCTTCTGGCGCTTGCTCCGCTTGCCCTGAGGGCCAAAAACAACCCAAACTCCCAACGGCGCGCATGCGCAACACCTGCGGAGCATTGCCCTGGTGAGCCCTGGCAATGCGCGCTATATTGACCCCATCACTTCACCCACACCGCCTGATGACCACTACCATTTCCTCGGAATCCGCCGCCAAGAAGAACGTCGCCAAACTCCAGCGCGCCATCGTCGACGGGCTGGAAGATATCAAGGCGCAAGACATCCAGGTCTTCAACACCGAGCACCTCTCGCCCCTGTTCGAGCGGGTCATCGTGGCATCGGGCACCTCCAACCGCCAGACCAAGGCCCTGGCCGCGAGCGTGATCGACAAGGTGCGCGAAGCGGGCTTCCCCAAGCCGCGCGTGGAAGGCGAGGACAACGGCGAATGGATCATCGTGGACTGCGGTGCGGCCGTGGCCCATGTCATGCAGCCCGCCATCCGCCAGTACTACCGGCTGGAGGAGCTGTGGGGCGAGGTGCCCGTGCGCCTCAAGCTCGGCGCGGCCAAGCCCGTCGCGGTCAAGAAGGCCCCCGCCAAGGCAGCAGGCACGGCCCCCGCCGCGAAGAAGGCGGCTGCCAAGAAGGCCCCCGCCAAGAAGACCGCTGCCCCCAAGACCGCCGCCACCAAGACGGCGGCCGCCAAGACCGCAGCCGCGCCCAAGGCCCCGGCCCGGCGCACAGCCCAGTCCGCGGCCCCATCGACCGCCAAGCCGGCCGCCAAGCGGGCGACCAAGCCCGCTGCCGGGTCTGCCGCCAAGCCCGCAGCCAAGGCGCCCGCCCGCAAGACCGCCTCCACCACGGCGCGCAAGACGGCCGCCCCGCGCGCCGGCACGACCGCGGTGCAAAAGCTGGTGGTCCAGCCGCGCAAGGCAGCGGCCCCGGCCAAGGCCGGCGCGGCGGCCAAGGCGCCCGCCCGCAAGGCCCCGGCACGCAAGAGCGCCGCCCCGCGCTGATCCCCGGAAAGCCCAGGCACCATGCGGCTGCTCATCGTCGCCGTGGGGCAGCGCGTGCCTGACTGGGCCGCCAGCGCCTACGAGGACTACGCCAAGCGCTTCCCGCCCGAGCTCAAGGTCGAGCTCAAGGCCGTGAAGACCGAACCGCGCGGCTCCAAGACGCTCGAAGTGCTGCTGGCGGCCGAGCGCGAGCGCATCAGCGCCGCCATTCCGCGCGGTGCGCGCACCGTGGTGCTGGACGAGCGCGGCACCGCCCTCACGACCAAGGCCCTGGCCGCACGGCTGCAGGCCTGGCAGCTCGAAGGCGACGACGTGGCCCTGGTCATCGGCGGCCCCGACGGCACGGACCCCGGCCTGCGCCAGGCAGCGCACGAGCGCATCCGCCTGTCGGACCTGACCCTGCCGCACGCCATGGTGCGCGTGCTGCTCATCGAGCAGCTCTACCGCGCCTGGTCGCTCAATGCGGGGCACCCCTACCACCGCGAATGACCGGCCTGGGCCATGCAGGGGGACTCCTGTATTCATAGCTGCCAGCGCTTGCTGGATAAGCCCTGGGGCCTGATTTGACCCAAAATACTGCCATGCCCGACTTCATCTACCTCGCCTCGCAAAGTCCCCGGCGCAGCCAGTTGCTCGACCAGATCGGCGTGCCCCACCGGCTGCTGGTGCCCAATGCGCCGGGCGACGTGGCCGAGGACACCGAGGCCCTGGAGCAAGTGCTCCCGGGGGAGGCGCCCGCGGCCTATGTGGAGCGCGTCACCGCCCTCAAGCTCGACGCCGCCGTGCAGCGCCTGGCGCGCCGGGGCCTGGCACCCGCGCCCATCCTGTGCTCGGACACCACCGTCGCCCTGGACGGCCGCATCTTCGGCAAACCCGAGACGGCGGACGACGCGCGCAGCATGCTGGCCCGGCTCGCGGGCCGCGAGCACCACGTGCTCACGGCCGTGGCCGTGCAGGCCGGCGCGCAGCGCTTTGCGGCGCTGTCGGTGTCGCAGGTGCGCTTCGGCACGCTGAGCCCTGCGCAGATCGATGCCTACGTGGCCAGCGGCGAGCCCATGGGCAAGGCGGGGGCCTACGGCATCCAGGGCGCGGCGGCGGCCTTCATCGCGCACATGAGCGGCAGTTATTCGGGCATCATGGGGCTGCCGTTGTACGAGACGGCCTGCCTGCTGCGCAGCGCAGGCTATTCCATCTGAACACCATGCAGCAAGACATCCTGATCAACTGGTCCCCGCAGGAGACGCGCGTCGCCGTGGTCGAGCACGGCGCCGTGCAGGAGCTGCACATCGAGCGCACGCTCGAGCGCGGTCTGGTGGGCAACATCTACCTGGGCAAGGTCTCGCGCGTGCTGCCGGGCATGCAGTCGGCCTTCGTCGACATCGGCCTGGAGCGCGCGGCCTTTCTGCATGTGGCCGACGTGTGGCAGCGCCAGGAGGGCGGCGAGGCGCCCCCGTTCGCGCGCCGCAACGACCCGCCCGTGCCCATCGAAAAGCAGGTGTTCGAGGGCCAGCCACTCATGGTGCAGGTCATCAAGGACCCCATCGGCAGCAAGGGCGCGCGCCTGTCCACGCAGATCAGCGTTGCCGGGCGCCTGCTGGTGTACCTGCCGCAGGACGACCATGTGGGCGTCTCGCAGAAGATTCCGCTGGCCGAGCGCGACGCGCTGCGCGCACGCCTGCAGGCCCTGGTGGGCGACAAGGCCAGCGGCGGGGGCGGCGGCTTCATCCTGCGCACCAACGGCGAAGACGCCAGCGACGCCGAACTGGCCGAGGACATCGCCTACCTGCGCAAGACCTGGGCGCGCATCCGCGAGACCGCGCTGCGCCAGAGCGCGGGCTCGCTGCTGCACCAGGACCTGGACCTGCTGCAGCGCGTGCTGCGCGACCTGACCAGCGAGCACACGCAAAGCATGCGCATCGACTCGCTCGAGCAGTTCCAGCGCCTGCGCGCCTTCGGCCAGGAGTTCATGCCCCAGGCGGCGGCCAAGCTGCAGCACTATCGTGGCGAGCGGCCCATCTTCGACCTCTACGCCATCGACGAGGAAATCACGCGTGCGCTGGGCCGGCGCGTGGACCTGAAGTCCGGCGGCTACCTCATCATCGATCAGACCGAGGCGCTCACCACCATCGACGTCAACACCGGCGGCTACGTGGGCGCGCGCAACTTCGACGACACCATCTTCAAGACCAACCTGGAGGCGGCCGGCGCCATCGCGCGCCAGCTGCGCCTGCGCAACCTGGGCGGCATCATCATCGTGGACTTCATCGACATGGTGCGCGAAGACCACCAGCAGGCCGTGCTGGCCGAGCTGCGCAAGCACCTGGCGCGCGACCGCGTCAAGACCATGGCTGGGGGCTTCTCGCAACTGGGCCTGCTGGAGATGACCCGCAAGCGCACGCGCGAGTCGCTGGCGCACATGCTGTGCGAACCCTGCCCCTGCTGCCAGGGCCGCGGCGCCGTGCGCACTGCGCGCAGCGTGGCCTACGACATCCTGCGCGAAATCCTGCGCGAGGCGCGCCAGTTCAACCCGCGCGAATTCCGCGTGGTGGCCGCGCCCCAGGTCGTGGAACTGCTGCTGGACGAAGAGAGCACGCACCTGGCCGGGCTGTCGGACTTCATCCGCAAACCCATCTCGCTGCAGGCGGACACGGCGCTGGGGCAGGAGCAGTACGACATCGTGCTGCTGTGAGAATCGGATTTTGCACACAAGCCCTGTTTGAGGTAACCGCAGACGCTGCCGTGCATGTCCGGGCAACACCCGAAACGGTTTGCGAATCACACCGATGCCCGTCGACACCAGCGGGTCAACTCCAGTCCGCCTCCATACGATTTCCTGACGCAGGCGCCGTCAGGCTTCCACCATGGACACCAACACCCTCTCGCGCAGCATCCTCGCCCTGCTGGCCTGGGCCATCGCCTGGGCCGCGATGGTCGGGCTGGAGGGCCGGCTGGACCTGGCCAACCTGGCCATGCTGCTGGTGCTGGCTTCGGCGCTGTCTGCCCTCTGGCTCCCCGGCTGGACGAGCATGGTGGCCAGCGCGGTGGCGGTGCTGGCCTTCAACTGGTTCTTTGTCCCCCGCAAATTCGCCTTCACCGTCGATCTTCACCAGAACGCGCTGCTGCTGGTGGTCCTGTTGCTGGTGAACTGGATCATCGCGGGACTGGTGATCCGCCAGCGCCACCTGGCCGAGGCCGCGCACACCGTGGCGGCGCGGGAAGCACGGCTGCGCCAGTGGGGCGACACGCTGCGCGACGCCAGCGACCCGGCTGCCCATGCGGCGGCGCTGCGCACTGCGCTGCAGGAAGCCACCGGGAGCACGGTGGCCGTGACGGTGCTGCGCGCGCTGGGCAGCCCGCCTGATGGCGCCGCGGCCCTGCAGTTGGGCGAGCCGGACGAAGAACAGCGCGCGGGCCTGGCCCTGTGTGTGCGCGAGGGGCGGCCCATGGGCGCGGGCAGTGGCCGCTACGACGAGCTGCCCGACGCCTACCTGCCCCTGCGCGGCCGGGGCGTGACCCTGGGGGCTGCACTGATCACCGGTCTGGCCCGCCACCCGCAGGGGCCCGAATTGCGCCCCCACCTGCAGGCGCTGTGCGACCAAATGGGCAGCGCCTTGCACCGCTCGCTGATCGCGGCGCACGAGCAGCAGGCCCGCGATCAGGCGCAGCTGCAGGCCACCCGCAATGCCCTGCTGGCGGCCATCTCGCACGACTACCGCACACCGCTGGCCACCATCATGGGCGCGGCCTCCGCCCTGCAGGAACAGGGCGAGCGCATGGACGGTGCGCAGCGCCAGCGGCTGGCTGCCGGCATCGTCGAAGAAAGCGAGCGGCTGGCGCGGCTGACCGACAACACCCTGCAACTGGCGCGGCTGGATGCGCCGGCGGTGCAGTTGCGCTGCGACTGGGAGTCGGCCGAAGAGATCGTCGGCGCGGTGCTGCGCCGCGCCCGGCGCGGCCCCGGGGGCGCGCGCGTGCGCGCCTGGGTGGAGCCCGATCTGCCCTTGCTGTGGTGCGATGCGATCCTGGTGTCGCAGCTGCTGGACAACCTGCTGGACAACGGCCTGAAGTACAGCCCGGCCGATGCTCCGGTGGAGCTGCACGCCACGCGTGACGGCGAGTGCCTGGTGCTGGCCGTGAGTGACCGCGGCCCCGGTATCGCGCCGGCCTGGCAAGAGAAAGTGTTCGAGGTGTTCCAACGCGGCGACACGGATCCCGCGGGGCCCCATGCGGACGCGGGTCGGGGGGCCGGCGTGGGCCTGGCCGTGTGCCGCGCCATCGCCCGCGCACACCGGGGCGAGCTGCTGCTGCGCCCGCGCGCCGAAGGCGGCTGCCGCTTTGAATGCCGGCTGCCGCTGCGCGGCGCAGGCCCGCCGCCACCGTCGGCGCCGGCGGCCCCGGAGAGCCCGCCATGAGCCGCCACATCCTGCTGGTGGAGGACGACCGGGTGCTGCGCAGCGCGCTGCGCGAGGCCTTGGCCATCGAGGGCTACGCCGTGCGGACGGCAGCCAGCCTGGCCGACGCCCGGGCGCAACTGCAGCACCTGCCGCCCGGCGAGGCCATCGACCTGGTGCTGCTGGACCTGGGCTTGCCCGATGGTGATGGTCAGGTGCTGCTGGCCGAGCTGCGCCGCAGCAGCCATACGCCCGTCATCGTGATCTCGGCCCGCGAGGCCGAAGGCCAGAAGATTCGCCTGCTGGACGAAGGGGCCGACGACTACCTGGTCAAGCCTTTCGGCATCGGCGAGCTGCTGGCGCGCATGCGCGTGGCCCTGCGCCACCGCGGGCGCAGCAGCCAGCCGGCGCTGCTGCGCTACCGCCACGGCCCGCTCACGGTGGACCTGAAGACCCGCCGCGTGCGGCGGGCCGATGCCGACGTGCACCTCACACCCACCGAATATGCCCTGCTCGCACGGCTGGTGCGCCAGGCCGGCCAGGTGGTCACGCACCGCCAACTGCTGGCCGACGTGTGGGGTGCCGAGCACACCGAACAGACCCATTACCTGCGCCTGTACATGGGCCAACTGCGCGCCAAGCTCGAGGCCGACAGCGCCGACCCGCAGCACCTGCTGACCGAGCCCGGCGTGGGCTACCGCCTGGCCGAGCCGGACGCCATCGACTGAGCGCAACGCGGGGCGCTTATGCGTTCCTGATGCGCGGCGGCGCATCGTGGCAGCCTTGTGCATCCACGGAGGTTCCATGCAGCACCCCCGCACCGCCGCCTTGCCCGGCGCAGCTTCCCCCACCGGCGGCCCACAGGGCCTCGCCGCCCTCACGCTGGCCGCCATCGGCGTCGTCTATGGCGATATCGGCACCAGCCCGCTTTACACCGTCAAGGAGATATTTGCGCCGCACACCGGCGTGCCGCTGGATGCACCGCATCTGGTCGGCGCGGTCTCCACGATCTTCTGGGCGCTGATGCTGGTGGTCACGCTCAAGTACGTGGTCCTGATCCTGCGCGCCGACAACCACGGCGAGGGCGGCGGCCTGGCGCTGACGGCGCTCGCCGCCCGCGCCGTGGAACAGCGCCCGGCCCTGCGCCGCGGCCTGCTGTTGCTGGGCGTGTTCGGCGCCACGCTGTTCTATGGCGACAGCCTGATCACCCCGGCCATCTCGGTGCTCGGCGCCATGGAAGGGCTGGAGGTGCTGACCCCGGCGCTCAACCCCTGGGTGGTGCCGGCCACCGTGGCCATCCTGATCGGCCTGTTCCTCATGCAGCGCTTCGGCACGGCGGTGGTGGGGCGCTTCTTCGGTCCGATCATCGTGCTGTGGTTCACCGTGCTCGGCGCGGTGGGCGCCTGGCACATCGCGCAGGAGCCGGCGATCCTGGCGGCCCTGAATCCGCTGCACGCCTGGGGGTTCCTGTCCGCGCGCGGCTGGCAGGTCTTCGCGGCGGTGGGTGCCATCGTGCTGGCCCTGACCGGCGCCGAGGCGCTGTACGCCGACATGGGCCACTTCGGCCGCAGGCCGATCCAGATCGCCTGGACCGGCCTGGTGCTGCCCAGCCTGGCACTGAACTACCTGGGCCAGGGTGCGCTGCTGATGGGCGACCCAGCGGCGATCCAGAACCCCTTCTACCGCCAGTTCCCCGAGGCCTGGCTGCTGCCCGCGCTGGTGCTGGCCACGCTGGCCGCCATCATCGCTTCGCAAGCCGTCATCTCCGGCACATACTCACTGACCAAGCAAGCCATCCAGCTCGGCTTTCTGCCGCGCATGCGGGTGCGCTACACCAGCGCGCGCGAGATGGGGCAGATCTACATGCCCGGTGTCAACTGGGCTCTGCTGGCTGGCGTGCTGACGGTGGTGCTGTTCTTCCGCAGCTCGTCGGCGCTGGCCAGCGCCTACGGCATCGCCGTGACGCTGACCATGATGATCACCACCGTGCTGACCTACTTCGTGGTGCGCGAGGGCTGGCGCCTGCCGGCGCCGGTCGCCATCGGCGCCACCGCGTTCTTCCTGGCCATCGACGCGCTGCTGGTCGCCGGCTGCGCCATCAAGTTCCTCGACGGCGGCTGGTTCCCGCTCACGCTGGGCCTGCTGCTGTTCGTGCTGATGAGCACCTGGCGGCGGGGGCGTGAACTGCTGATGGACAGCATCCGCCGCGACGGCCTGCCGCTGCAGGACTTCATCGCCCAGCTCGATCCACGCAGCGTCCACCGTGCCGAACGCACCGCCGTGTACGCGGTGGCCGACCCCGACACCGTGCCGCAGGCCCTGCTGCACAACCTCAAGCACAACCAGGTGCTGCATGCACGCAATGTCATCCTCACGGTGCGCTTCTACGACGTGCCCTGGATACCGATGGAACGCCGGGTGGACGTGCAGGCGCTGGACCACGGCTTCTGGCGGGTGCAGGTGAACTACGGCTTCATGAACACGCCCGACATACCGAAGGCGCTGGAACTGACCGCCTCGCACGGGCTGGCGGTGCCGCTGTTCGAGACCAGCTACTTCCTCAGCCGCGAGACCGTGGTGCCCACACCGGGCAGCGGCATGGCGAACTGGCGCGAGAAGCTGTTTGCCACCATGAGCCAGAACGCTGGCGGGGTGGTGGAGTTCTTCCGCCTGCCCGGCAACGCGGTGGTGGAGCTGGGCACGCGGGTGCCGATCTGAGGCTCGGAGGGGGAGAAACCATGCCGCGACACCTGAAGCCGCGATCGGCCGCCCACGCCAGCCGCCCCAGGCCTCACTCCGCCAGCGCCTGCAGCAGCTCGGTCTCGATGGCGATCTGCTGCGGGGCGTCCTGCAGCTCGGCGCCCTGGATCAGGAAGGTGTCTTCCACGCGCTCGCCCAGGGTGCTGACCTTGGCGAGCTGCACGCTGAGCTTGTGGCGCGCGAGCACGCGGGCCACGAGGTAGAGCAGGCCGGCGCGGTCGCTGGCCGAGATGCCCAGCAGCCAGCGCTGGGCCTTTTCGTCGGGGCGCAGGGTGACGCGCGGGGTGATGGGAAAGCTCTTGACGCGGCGCGACACGCGCTTGCGCCCTGGCTCGGGCAGGGGGCCCTGCTGCTGGATGGCCTGGCTGAGGTCGTTCTCCACCATGTGCGTGAGCTCGCGGTAATGCCCCTGCAGCGTGGGGCTGACGACCTGGAAGGTGTCGAGCGCATAGCCGTTGTGCGCCGTGTGCACGCGCGCGTCCAGGATGGAGAAGCCCGCGCGGTCGAAGTAGCCGCAGATGCGCGCGAACAGGTCGCTCTGGTCGGGGGCGTACACCAGCACCTGCAGGCCTTCGCCGGCGAGCGACTGGCGCGCGCGCACCACGGGCTGCAGGGTGCCCACGTGGCGCGAGAGGTGGCGCGTGTGCCAGGCGATGTCGGCGGCCTCGTGGCGCATGAAGTAGCTCACGTCCAGCGTGTCCCAGAGCTTCTTGTGCGCCTCGAAGGGCAGGGCGCTGAGCGCCAGCAGCACCAGGGCCTCGCGCTTGCGCGCCTCGACGATGGCCTGGGCATCGGGCGCGCGCCCGCCCAGCACGCGCAGGGTGGCGCGGTACAGGTCTTCGAGCAGCTTGCCCTTCCAGGCGTTCCAGACCTTGGGGCTGGTGCCGCGGATGTCGGCCACGGTGAGCAGGTACAGGGCCGTGAGGTAGCGCTCATTGCCCACGCGGCGCGCAAAGGCGGTGATCACGTCGGGGTCGGAGAGATCCTGCTTCTGCGCCACCTGGCTCATGGTGAGGTGCTCGCGCACGAGAAATTCGATGAGCTGCGCATCCTCGCGCGCCACGCCGTGCTGGCGGCAGAAGCGCCGCGCCTCCATGGCGCCGATTTGCGAATGGTCGCCGCCGCGCCCCTTGCCGATGTCGTGGAACAGGGCGGCCACGAACAGCACCCAGGGCTTGTCCCAGCCGCCCGCGAGCTGCGAGCAGAACGGGTACTCGTGCGCGTGCTCGGCAATGAAGAAGCGCCGCACATTGCGCAGCACCATGAGGATGTGCTGGTCCACGGTATAGACGTGGAACAGGTCGTGCTGCATCTGCCCCACGATGCGCCGGAACGGCCACAGGTAGCGCCCCAGCACCGAGGTCTGGTTCATGAGCCGCATGGCGTGCGTGATGCCCGTGGGCTGCTGCAGGATGCGCAGGAAGGCGGCGCGGTTGACCGGGTCGCGCCGGAAGGCCGCGTCCATCACGCTGCGCGCGTTGTAGAGCGCGCGCAGCGTGCGCGCCGAGAGGTTCTGCAGCCCGGTGGAGCTTTGGTAGAGCAGAAAGGTCTCGAGGATGGCGTGCGGGTCGCGCTGGTACAGGTCGTCGCTGGCGACTTCGATCAGGCCGTTCTTGTCCAGGAAGCGCGCGTCGATGCGCTGCGGGGCCTGGGTGGGCGGATTGAGCCGCTCGTCGATGTTGAGCAGCAGAATCTGGCTGAGCTGGGTGAC
The DNA here is from genome assembly GCF_000739995.1 of Comamonas granuli NBRC 101663. Lineage (GTDB taxonomy): Bacteria > Pseudomonadota > Gammaproteobacteria > Burkholderiales > Burkholderiaceae_C > Simplicispira > Simplicispira granuli. The sequence goes on from NZ_BBJX01000004.1 coordinate 225,802, forward strand.
CGCCTTGGCGGCCCAGTAGTAGCGGCGCATCAGCGTCTCGCTGGCGTGCATGGGCAGGCGCGCGCCCTCGGGCGTGTGGGAGCGGTAGCCGAAGGACTCGGCCACGGCAGTCTGCAGGTCGAACACCAGTCGGTCTTCGCGCCGCCCGGCCAGCAGGTGCAGGCGGGCGCGGATGAGAAACAGCAGCGCCTCGTTGCGCCGGATCTGGCGCACCTCGAACGGCGTGGCCAGGCCGCTGGCGGCCAGCTCCTCCCAGCATCGACCCAGGCCGGCAGCGCGTGCCAGCCACAGGATGATGTGCAGGTCGCGCAGGCCCCCGGGCGACTCCTTGCAATTGGGCTCCAGGGCGTAGGGCGTGTTCTCGTGCTTGGTGTGGCGCTGCTGCATCTCCAGCGTCTTGGCGACGAGGAAGGCGCGCGGGTCGATCTGCGCGGCCAGCGCGTGCTCGAAGTGGGCGAACAGCGCGGCATCGCCGCAGATGCGGCGCGCCTCCAGCAGCGAGGTCAGCACCGTGACGTCGCGCGCCGCTTCGTCCAGGCATTCCTGCGGCGTGCGCACGCTCGAGCCTATCTCCAGCCCCGCGTCCCAGCAGTCGCGGATGAAGGCCTCGACCTGCTCGCGCACGGCGCCCGGCGCCTGCGCGCCGGCGGGCAGAAGCACGAGCACGTCGATGTCGGAGTGCGGGAACAACTGCTCGCGCCCGAAGCCGCCCACCGCCGCCAGCGCCAGGCCCTCGGGCAGGCCGGCGCGCTGCCACAGGCGGGTGAGCAGGCCGTCGGCCAGGCGCGCGCACTTGCGCAGCAGCGCGTGGATGCCGCGCGTGGACGAGCCCGGCTGCAGCAGGGTGGCCAGCAGCGCGGCCTGCTGCTGGCGGTAGGCGTCGCGCAGGGCGTGGAGCTCGCTCAGGGGCATGGCGCCATCTGCCTGCCGCGCGGGCTCAGGTGGCCGTGGCCTGCACGAAGGAGGGCAGGGGGGGCGAGCCGCTGGACAGCGTCAATACCTCGTAGCCCGTGGGGGTGACCGCGATGGTGTGCTCCCACTGCGCCGAGAGGCTGCGGTCCTTGGTGACGATGGTCCAGCCGTCGTTGCCGAATTCCTTGATCTCGCGCCGGCCGGCGTTGATCATGGGCTCGATGGTGAACACCATGCCGGGCTTGAGCTCTTCGAGCGTGCCGGGGCGGCCGTAGTGCAGCACCTGGGGCTCCTCGTGGAACACCTTGCCGATGCCGTGGCCGCAGAACTCGCGCACCACCGAGTAGCCGTGCCCTTCGGCGAACTTCTGGATGGCGTGGCCGATGTCGCCCAGGCGTGCGCCGGGCTTGACCTGCAGGATGCCGTGCCACATGGCCTCGAAGGTGACGGCGCACAGGCGTTTGGCGGCGATGGAGCATTCGCCGATCAGGTACATGCGGCTGTTGTCGCCGTACCAGCCGTCCTGCGTGATGACGGTGACGTCCACGTTGACGATGTCGCCTTTCTTGAGCGGCTTGTCGTTCGGGATGCCGTGGCACACCACGTGGTTGACCGAGGTGCACAGCGAGGCCGGGTAGGCCGGGTAGCCCGGCGGCTGGTAGCCGATGGTGGCCGAGCGCGTGCCTTGCCGGGCCATGCACTCGGCGCCCAGGCGGTCGATTTCCAGGGTGGTGATGCCGGGGCGGATGTGCGGTGCAATGTAGTCCAGCACTTCCGAAGCGAGACGGCAGGCCTCGCGCATGCCAGCGATGTCTTCGGCGGACTTGATGGTGATGCTCATGGCGGAATTATCCCATCGGCCCTTTGGGCTTGCAGGGCGCAGGGCTGTGGGCGCGGGCCCGCCCGGTAAAATGGCGGGCTTGCCGGGGCCTTGCCGCCCCGTGCGTCCCTTGCCTCTCCCAGCTTCTCAGGCCGCCACCGTGACCTTGCACAAGATTTCCTTTGCGGGGGGCAATGCCCTCAGCGCCTTCCGTGCCCAGCAACTGCAAAGCGCCCTTGCCACCATCCATCCGCGGATCAGCGGCGTGGCCGCGCGTTTCGTGCACCTCGTGGCGCTGGATGCCGCCCCCACGCCCGCGCAGCACGAGCGCCTGGCAGCCCTGCTGAACTATGGCGACCCCTACCCAGGCCCCGAGGACGGGCTGCTGCTGGTCGTCACGCCGCGCCTGGGCACGGTCTCGCCCTGGGCGTCCAAGGCCACGGACATCGCGCGCAACTGCGGCCTGGACGTGCACCGCGTGGAGCGCATCACCGAATACCGCCTCACGCTCAAGAGCGGCCTGCTCGGCGGCCCGCCGGAGGTCTCGCCCGGGCAGATTGCGCAGATCGCCGCGCTCCTGCACGACCGCATGACCGAATCCGTGATGGCCAGCCGCGCCGAAGCCGAGCAACTGTTCACCGAGCTCGATGCCCAGCCCATGGAGTTCGTCGATGTGCTGCAGGGCGGCCGCGCGGCGCTGGAAGCCGCCAACCGGCAATGGGGCCTGGCGCTGGCCGACGACGAGATCGACTACCTCGTCAACGCCTTCCAGGGCCTGGCGCGCAACCCCACCGACGTGGAGCTGATGATGTTCGCCCAGGCCAACAGCGAGCATTGCCGGCACAAGATCTTCAACGCCCAGTTCACCATCGACGGCGTGCCGCAGGAGAAAAGCCTGTTCGGCATGATCCGCCACACCGAGCAGGTTTCGCCCCAGCACACCATCGTCGCCTACGCCGACAACGCCTCCATCATGGAAGGCAACCAGGTCGAGCGATTTGTGGCAAAAATGGGCTCTAACGCCCATGGAATAAGCGTAAACAGCTATCAAAAAGAGAGCGCAACGCACCATGTGCTGATGAAGGTGGAAACGCACAACCACCCCACGGCCATTTCGCCCTTCCCTGGTGCCTCGACCGGCGCGGGCGGCGAGATCCGCGACGAGGGCGCCACGGGCCGCGGCTCCAAGCCCAAGGCGGGGCTGACGGGCTTTACCGTCTCCAGGCTGTGGGGCGGCCTGAGCGACCAGCCCGGCGGCAAGCCCGAGCACATCGCCAGCCCGCTGCAGATCATGACCGAGGGGCCGCTGGGCGGCGCCGCGTTCAACAACGAATTCGGGCGGCCCAACCTGGCGGGCTACTTCCGCGAGTACGAGCAGGAGGTGGGCGGCGTGCAGCGCGGCTACCACAAGCCCATCATGATCGCGGGCGGTGTGGGCAGCATCGACGCCACGCTCACGCACAAGATCGCATTCCCCGCCGGCACGTTGCTGGTGCAACTGGGCGGCCCGGGCATGCGCATCGGCATGGGCGGCGGCGCCGCCAGTTCCATGGCCACGGGCCAGAACGCGGCCGAGCTCGATTTCGACTCCGTGCAGCGTGGCAACCCCGAGATCGAGCGCCGTGCGCAGGAAGTCATCAACCACTGCTGGGCGCTGGGCGCGGACAACCCCATCCTGGCCATCCACGACGTGGGCGCGGGCGGCCTGTCCAACGCCTTCCCCGAGCTGACGAACGACGCCGGCCGGGGCGCACGCTTTGACCTGCGCGCCGTGCCGCTGGAGGAATCGGGCCTGGCGCCCAAGGAAATCTGGAGCAATGAGAGCCAGGAGCGCTACGTGCTGGCCATCGCGCCCGAGTCGCTGGAGCTGTTCCGCGCCTTTTGCGAGCGCGAGCGCTGCCCCTTTGCCGTGATCGGCACCGCCACCGAAGAGCGCCAACTGGTGCTCGAAGACACCGCCGCCCAGGCCGCCGACCAGAAGCTGCCCGTGGACATGCCCATGGCCGTGCTGCTGGGCAAGCCGCCCAAGATGCACCGCGACGTGCAAACCGTGCAGCGCCCGCTTCAGCCCATCGACCTGACCGGCGTGCCGCTGCAAAAGGCCGTGATCGACGTGCTGAGCTACCCCACGGTGGCGTCCAAGCGCTTCCTCGTCACCATTGGCGACCGCACCGTGGGCGGCCTCACGCACCGCGACCAGATGGTCGGCCCCTGGCAGGTGCCCGTGGCCGACTGCGCCGTCACGCTGGCCGACTACCGGGGCTTTGCCGGCGAGGCCATGGCCATGGGCGAGCGCACGCCGCTGGCCGCCCTCAACGCCCCGGCCTCGGGCCGCATGGCGGTGGCGGAAGCCATCACCAACCTGCTGGCGGCGCCCATAGCGCTGCCGCGCGTGAAGCTGTCGGCCAACTGGATGGCCGCCTGCGGCGAGCCGGGCGAAGACGCCGACCTGTACGCCACCGTCAAGGCCGTGGGCATGGAGCTGTGCCCGCAACTGGGCATCAGCATCCCCGTGGGCAAGGACTCGCTGTCCATGCGCACGCAGTGGAAGGACGGCGACGCGCAGAAGAAGGTGGTCTCGCCCGTGAGCCTGATCGTGAGCAGCTTTGCCACGCTGCAGGACGTGCGCGGCACGCTCACGCCGCAGCTCGACGCCAGCGAGGAAGACACCACGCTGGTGCTCATCGACCTGGGCAAGGGCCAGTGCCGCATGGGCGGCAGCATCCTGGGCCAGGTGCTCGACCAGGCCGGCGACACCGTGCCCGACCTCGACGACGCCCAGGACCTGGTGAATCTGGTGAACGCCGTGAACGCGCTGCGCGCCAAGGGCCAGATCCTCGCCTACCACGACCGCAGCGACGGTGGCCTGCTCGCCACCGTGGCCGAGATGGCCTTTGCCGGCCATGTGGGCGTGGCGCTGAACGTGGACATGCTGGTCACCGAGGGCGACGGCATCAGCGACAGCCGCATGGACGCGGGCGACGCCAAGAACTGGGCCGGCCAGATCAGCGCGCGGCGCGACGAGCTCACGCTCAAGGCGCTGTTCAACGAAGAACTGGGCGTGGTGCTGCAGGTGCGCACGGCCGAGCGCAACGAGGTCATGCAGGTGCTGCGCGCGCATGGCCTCTCCCGCTGGAGCCACTTCGTGGGCAAGACGCGCCCCGTATCCAGCACCATGGACGTGGGCAAGGGCGAGCTGCAGGTCTGGCGCGACGCCAAGGCCATCTTCAGCGCCCCGCTCGAAGACCTGCACCAGGTCTGGGACGCCGTGAGCTGGAAGATCTGCCAGCAGCGCGACAACCCCGCCTGCGCCGACGCCGAGCATGCGGCCGCGGGCCAGGCGGCCGACCCCGGCCTGCATGTGCACCTGACGTTCGATCCGGCGCAGGACGTGGCCGCGCCGTACCTGAACCTCGCGCGCCCCAAGGTCGCAGTGCTGCGCGAGCAGGGCGTGAACTCGCACGTGGAAATGGCCTACGCCTTCACCGAGGCCGGTTTCGAGGCGCACGACGTGCACATGACCGACCTGCAGAGCGGCCGCGCGCGCCTGGAAGACTTCCAGGGCATCGTGGCCTGCGGCGGTTTCAGCTACGGCGACACGCTGGGCGCGGGCATAGGCTGGGCGCGCTCCATCACCTTCAACCCGGTGCTGGCCGCGCAGTTCCAGGGCTTCTTCGCGCGCCCCGACACCTTCGGCCTGGGCGTGTGCAACGGCTGCCAGATGTTCGCCGAGCTGGCCGACATCATCCCCGGCGCGCAGGACTGGCCGCGCTTCACCACCAACCAGAGCGAGCGCTTCGAGGCCCGCCTGTCGCTGGTGGAAGTGCTGGAGTCGCCCAGCCTGTTCTTCGCCGGCATGGCCGGCAGCCGCCTGCCCATCGCCGTGGCGCACGGCGAGGGCTATGCCAACTTCAAGTACCGGGGCAACGCCGACAAGGCCATCGCCGCCATGCGCTTCGTGGACCACACGGGCGCCGCCACCGAGCAGTACCCGTTCAACCCCAATGGCAGCCCTGGCGGCCTGACGGCGGTGACCACGCTGGATGGCCGCTTCACGGCCATGATGCCGCACCCCGAGCGCGTGTTCCGCAACATCCAGATGAGTTGGACGGACGGCGACAAGTCGCAGTTCAGCCCCTGGATGCGCCTGTGGCGCAATGCGCGCAAGTGGGTCGGTTGAACTTTTCTAGGTTTACTCCACTACAAAAACAATAGCTTCCAGCGCTTGATCCACAAGCGTTGGAAGCTATTTTTGTTCATAATCTGCGCTTCCACCGATTTCTGGAGCCCCCATGGCCGGAGCCAGCCTGCTGACGCTGCTTGACGACATCGCCACTATCCTCGACGACGTGGCCGTGATGACCAAGGTCGCCGCCAAGAAGAGCGCCACCGTGGCCGACGATGTGGCGGCCATGACCAAGGTGGCCACGCAGAAGACGGCCGGGGTGCTGGGCGACGACCTGGCGCTCAACGCCCAGCAGGTGGCGGGCGTGCGGGCCGACCGCGAGCTGCCCGTGGTCTGGGCCGTGGCCAAGGGCTCCCTGGTGAACAAGGCCATTCTGGTGCCCGCGGCGTTGGCCATCAGCGCATTCGTGCCGGTGCTCATCACGCCGCTGCTGATGCTGGGCGGCGCCTTCCTGTGCTTTGAGGGCGTGGAAAAGCTGGCGCACAAGTTCCTGCACAGCGAAGCCGAGGACGAGGCCGAGCACGAGAGCCACGCGCAGGCCAATGCCAACCCGGCGGTGGACCTGGCGGCGTTCGAGAAGGACAAGATCCAGGGCGCCGTGCGCACCGACTTCATCCTGTCGGCGGAAATCATCGTCATCGCCCTGGGCACAGTGGCGTCCGCGCCGTTCCTGCAGCAGGTCGCCGTGCTGGTCGGCATCGCCCTCCTCATGACGGTGGGTGTCTATGGCCTGGTGGGCGGCATCGTCAAGCTCGACGACCTGGGCCTGTGGCTCAGCCAGAAGAGCAGCAGCGCCGCGCAGGCCCTGGGCCGGGGGCTGCTGGCAGCGGCGCCGTGGCTCATGAAGTTCCTCTCGGTGGCGGGGACCGCCGCCATGTTCCTCGTGGGCGGCGGCATTCTGGTGCATGGCATCGCGCCGCTGCACCACGCCATCGAAGGCGCGGGCGCTGCCGTGGCGCAGGGCGCGCTGGGCGGCCTGTGGCAGGCGCTGGCCACCAACGGGCTCAACGCTGTGGCCGGCATCGTGGCCGGTGCGCTGGTGCTGGGCGCCGTCACGCTGGTGCAGAAACTGCGCAAGCGCTGAGCAAGCGCCGCGCAGTCTGCCCGCGGGTCAGGGCAGGGCCGGGTAGTCGGTATAGCCGTGGGGGCCGGTGCCGCCGTACACGGGGGCGTCGGCGAAGGGCTCGTTCAGCGGCAGGTTGTCGCGCAAGCGGCGCGGCAGGTCGGGCGTGGTGATCATGGCGCGGCCAAACGACACCATATCGGCGCGGCCGCTGCGCAGGGCCTCGACGGCCATGTCTTTGGTGTAGCCGTTGTTGACCATCCAGACGCCCGAATACAGGCGGTGCAGGGCCTCGTAGTTGAACGGGGCGTTGTCGCGCGGGCCGCCGGTGTGGCCTTCGACCACGTGGATGTACACCGGGTGGAGCTTCTCCAGTTCGCGCACCACATGCTCGAACAGCGGCTGCGGGTTGCTTTCCGAGGAGTCGTTGACGGGCGAGACCGGCGAGAGGCGGATGCCCACGCGGTCGGCGCCGATCTCCTGCGTCACGGCGGCCATCACTTCGAGCAGGAAGCGCGCGCGGTTCTCGATGCTGCCGCCGTACTGGTCGGTGCGGTGGTTGGAGCCGTCGCGCAGGAAGGCGTCGATCAGGTAGCCGTGGGCGCCGTGGATTTCCACGCCGTCAAAACCGGCCTCAATGGCGTTGGCGGCAGCGGTACGGAAGTCGTTCACCACGCCCGCGATCTCGGCGGTTTCCAGCGCGCGCGGCACAGCGCAGTTCACATAGCCTTGGCCCACGATGTAGGTCTTGGCCTTGGCGGCGATGGCCGAGGGTGCGACCGGAGCCTGCTGGTCCGGCTGGAAGGCGTTGTGCGACATGCGGCCCGTGTGCCAGAGCTGCAGGAAGATCTTGCCGCCCTGGGCGTGTACGGCCTCGGTCACCTTCTTCCAGGCGGCAATCTGCTCGGGCGTGTAGATGCCGGGGGTGTGGGTGTAGCCCTGGGCCGTGGCCGAGATCTGCGTGGCCTCGGCAATGATCAGGCCCACGCTGGCACGCTGGCGGTAGTACTCGACCACCATGTCGGTGGGCTCCAGCGCGTCGTTGGCGCGGCTCCTGGTGAGCGGGGCCATGGCCATGCGGTTGGCAACGTGGATGCGTCCCAGCTTGAGGGGCTGGAACAGGGCGTCGGTGGCGAAGGTTTCTGCGGGGATACCCATGGGGGCTTACTCCTTGGTGGTGGCGGGAATGCCCGCCGCGGGCGCGGCGGGCTGGAACAGGTGGTCGAGGACCAGGGACATGCTGTCGCGCAGCGGTGCCGTGGATTTTTCGAGCTTCATGCGCAGCAGGGCGCCTTCCCAGGTGTCCCAGGCGAGGGCCGAGAGCATGGGGGCGGGCAGGTCGGCGCGGACCTCGCCCGCGGCCTGGGCACGTTCGATCATGCTGGCCAGGCGCTCGCGCCAGGCCAGTTGCGCCTGCCGCAGGCCCTGGCGGCAGGCGTCGCTGGCCAGGGCCATCTCGGCGGCAAAGTTGCCCACCAGGCAGCCGGCCTGCAGCTCCTTGCGCTCGTGGTAGGCCATCATTTCGGCGAACACGTAGCGGATGGCGGCCATGGGCTGCGCGGGCGCGGCGGCCATCATGGCCTCCCAGGAGCGCTGCAGGTGCTCGGCGTACTGCTCGATGATGGCCACGGCAAACACTTCCTTGCTCTCGAAGTGGTTGTAGAACGAACCCTTGGGCACGCCCGCATGGTCGGTGATGGCCTGGATGCCGGTGGCGTTGTAGCCCTGGCGCGAGAACAGGTCGCGGCCGGCCTGGGTGAGGCGCTGGGGGATGTCGGTCTTGTCTGCGGTGCGGGCCACGAAGAGATAATATGACCAGTCGTCTTAATATTCAAGGGCGCGAAACGAAGCGGCTGTAACCGAGATGACAGGCAGGCCGGGAAAGCACCCGGCCTGCCGGGCGCGCGGCTGCCAAATCCCCTAAAGAAAATGTGGTTGATATGAATCAACCACGAAGGCTAGGGTTAATACCAATGATTGATGCAGGGCAAGAAAGACCACAGTCAAAGTAGGCCTAATGGCTCTACGGGGGGCGTCCCCGTGAAACCTGATTGAAACCACCATGAAAAAGAACCTGCTGGCTGTGGCCGTTCTCTGTGCTCTGACTTCTGGTGCTGCGCTGGCGCAGCAGTCCGAAGGCCCCTGGATGGTGCGTGCCCGCGCCGTGCACCTGGACAGCGCCAACAAGGACAGCACTCCCCTGGGTCTGTCGATCAACAACAAGACCATCCCCGAAGTGGATGTGTCGTACTTCTTCACGCCCAACGTGGCGGCCGAGCTCATCCTCACCGTGCCGCAAAAGCAGCGACTGAGTGCGGGCGGCGCGGACATCGGCTCGTTCAAGCACCTGCCGCCCACGCTGCTGCTGCAGTACCACTTCAACGCGGCCGGCATCAAGCCCTATGTGGGCGCCGGCCTGAACTACACGCGCTTTTCCAGCGTGAAGGCGCCCCCGGGCGTGGACATCGAGCGCAACAGCTTCGGCGCGGCGCTGCAGGTGGGTGTGGACATTCCGCTGCAGAAGAACCTGTACCTGAACTTCGACGTCAAGAAGGTCTTCATCAAGACCGACGTGAGCGCCGGCGGCGTCACGCTGGGCACGTTCAAGGCCGACCCGGTGCTCGTGGGCGTGGGCCTGGGCTGGCGCTTCTGAGCGCGCGCTGCGGTCTGCAGCGTGCCCCATCTCTCCAAGGTAATTGATGGCCGGCGCCGTGTGCGCCGGTCTTTTTTTGTGGTGCGCGGTCCGCGCTCAGTGCACCACGGTCAGGGTGAACGGCCACACATAGGCCTGCAAGGTCACGTACAGGCCCACCAGGCAGGCCAGGGCGATGGAGTGGAAGAACACGTAGCGCAGGATGTCGCCCTCGTGGTCGAACCAGCGCGTGGCGGTCGAGGCGACGACGATGGACTGCGCGTCGATCATCTTGCCCATCACGCCGCCCGAGCTGTTGGCTGCGCCCATGAGGTTGGGCGAGAGGTGCAGTTGCTCGGCCGCCACCTTCTGCATGCCACCGAAGAGCACGTTCGACGCCGTGTCCGAACCCGTGAGCGCCACGCCCAGCCAGCCCATCAGCGTGCCGAAGAAGGGGTAGAGCACGCCCGTGTTGGCGAACGCCAGGCCCAGCGTGGTGTCGGTGCCCGAGTAGCGCGTGAGCGTGCCCAGCGCCAGCATCAGCACGATGGTGAGCAGCGAGTACTTCACCAGCCACAGCGTCTTGAAGAAGGTGCGCACGATGGCCACCGGCTTGTACTTCATGACCAGCGCGCTCACGATGGCCGACAGCAGAATGCCCGTGCCGGTGGCCGACAGCAGGTTGAGCGTATAGACCGCGCCCTCCTTGGTGGGCTTGGCCACCACGGGCGGCACCTTCTCGATCAGGTTGTGCAGGCCCTCGATGGGGAAGGCGGGCGCGAAGAGGCCGTTGAGCCAGGTCTTGACCGAAGGCAGGCCCCAGAGGAACACGAACACCGAGAGGATGAGCCAGGGCGTCCAGGCCGCCACCAGCGCCTGCGTGCTGTGGCGTTTGACGGGCTGGGGCGGCTTGGCCTCGGCGGCGCTGGGGTCGTGGCCGCGCAGCGAGGGCGAGGTCCACACCGTCTTGGGCTTCCATACGCGCAGGAAGGCGACCAGGCAGACCATGGAGACGATGGCGGCGATGATGTCCACCAGCTCCGGCCCGATGTAGTTGGACACCAGGAACTGCGGAATGGCGAAGGACACCCCCGTCACCAGGATGGCGGGCCAGATCTCCCACATGCCCTTGCGCCCGGCAAAGGCCCAGATCAGCCAGAACGGCACCATCAGCGAGAAGAACGGCAACTGGCGGCCTATCATGGCCGTGACTTCCATGAGGTCATAGCCGTGCACCTTGGCCAGCGTGATCACCGGCGTGCCCAGGGCGCCAAAGGCCACGGGCGCCGTGTTGGCGATCAGCGAGAGGCCCGAGGCCGCCAGCGGCGAAAAGCCCAGGCCGATGAGGATGGCCGCCGTCACCGCCACGGGTGTGCCAAAGCCCGCTGCGCCCTCGAAAAAGGCGCCGAAGCAGAAGGCGATGAGCAGCAACTGGATGCGTCGGTCTTCGGTGATGCCCGAGAGCGAGTCCTGCAGCACGGCGAAGCTCCCGTTCTGCTCGGTGAGCTGGTGCAGGAAGATGATGTTGAGCACGATCCAGCCGATGGGCAGCAGCCCCGTGAAGCCCCCCAGCATGGCCGCGCGCCCGGCCATGCCCACCGGCATGCCGTAGACGAAGACGGCCACGAGCAGGGCCGCCGCCAGGCCCATGCCCGCTGCAATATGCGCCTTGATGTGGAAAAAGCCCAGTGCCGCGAGCATGACCACCACGGGCACGGCCGCCAGCAGGGTGGACAGGAACATGCTGCCGAGCGGGTCGTAGATTTGCTGCCAGGTCATCGAATGTCTCCAAAGTCTTGTAGTGGGGTGCGCCGCAGGCCATGCCACTGCTGCGTGCATGCGCCAAGGCACCTGCTGCACTGTAAAAAAACAGCGGCCATCGTGGTGTGAAATGCCTTGCGCCGATGCGTGAACGTTTTTCACGCATGCACAAAATGCATGAATGTCTGGCTATCCCCGGCGGTGCGCCAGAAGGTGCGGGTGCCCGGCAAGGCCTGCCCGGGCCGCAGGGGCATCAGGCCAGAACGATGCGGTTGCGGCCTTCGGTCTTGGCGCGGTAGAGGGCCTCGTCGGCGCGCCGCAGCAGCGTCTCGGGGCTGTCGTTGCTGCCCGGCAACAGGCTGGCGACGCCTATGCTCACGGTGACCTCGCCCAGGGGCGATTCAGGGTGCGTGATGCCCAGAGCATGCAGTTCCGACTGGATTTTGTGGCCGATTTCCACCACGCCGGCCCCATCGGTTCCGGGCGCGAGGAAGGCGAACTCCTCCCCGCCGTAGCGGGCCACCAGGTCGGTCGTGCGGTGCACGCTGCGCGCCAGGATGCGGGCAATGCCGCGCAGGCATTCGTCCCCCGCCAGGTGGCCCAGGCGATCGTTGAAGGGCTTGAACCAGTCCACGTCGAGCAGGGCCAGCGTCAGCGGCTGGCCCGAGCGGCGCGCACGTTGCCACTCGCTTAGCAGCACCTCGTCGAGGTGGCGGCGGTTGGCGATGCCGGTCAGGCCATCGGTCATGCTCAGGGCAGCGAGCTGGCGGTTGGCCACCTGCAGGGCGATGGTGCGTTCCTGCACGCGCTGTTCCAGTTGCTGCTCGGACTGGCGCAGGCTTTCGATGAGCTCGTTCTGCGTGGCGAGCAGCTTCTTCTGCATGGCCGAGCGCTCGCGCCGCATCTGGTTGAAGCGATCGGCCAGGGCAAAGGCCAGCAGCACCATCTCCAGGGCCGATCCGACCTGCATGGCATTGGCCGTCAGCCCATTGGTGGGCAGCAGGCCCATGGCACGCGCTGCATTTGTGATGGCGCCCAGCGCGAGCAGCAAAAAGGCCGTCATGAAGAAATAGGCGGCGCGCTGGCGCCGCCACACGCCCTGCAGGCCCACGGCCACGCCCACCACCACGGCGCCCAGGTACAGCACGGCGGCGGTCTGGATGAAGGTCTGGCCGGTGAACAGGAACACCAGCGGGCTGGCCACGAAAAACACCACCAGAGCGCCCAGCGCGCGGTCCCAGCGCGCCAGGGTGTGTGCGGTGTCGAGCATGTGGCGCATGAACTGCAGCCCGGCGGCGATGGCCAGCGAGTAGCCGAAGGTGGACGCCAGATCCGACGCCAGGGGCGCATCCAGGCGCAAGAATTCCTTCACCAGGCCGTTCTGCGCCGCCACCGCAAAAGCGGTGGCAAAAGCAAAGCACACGTAGAAGAGGTAGATGCGATCGCGCATCCAGGTGAAGATCAGCAGGTTGAACAGCACCATGGCCGTCGCCATGCCCAGGTACCAGGCCTGCACGATGTAGTCGCTGCGTTCGTGGGTATGGAAGGCGCCGGGCTCCCACAGGTGCAGGGGCACGATGAAGGCCGTGAGGGACTGCACGCGCAGGTAGTACGTGCGCTCGGAGTGCGCCTGCAACTGCAGCGGGAAAACGAAATAGCGGTGCGCGTAGGGGCGCGAGGCAAAGGGCGTGGCACCGCCGGTGGCCACGCTGTGCACGCTGCCGTCCGCATCCACGGTGTACAGCGCGACGTGCGAGAGGCGCGCATAGGCCACCTCCAGCAGGCGGTCTATGGGCGCATCGCCCGGGTTGGCCAGGGTGAGGCGAAACCACCAGGCCGAGGGCGTGATGCCGAAATTGAAACCATCGCTGCCCGCCAGGCCGGCGGAAAAGCGTGCGGCCTGGGCGGGCTCGCGTACCTCAGCGAGCGTGAGCTGCCCGCCCCGGTCTTCCAGCGCCTCGACCCAGGGTGCCAGCACCAGGGGCGCCTGGGATGCCACCGTGCGGGCATCCACGGGCGCTGCGCGCGCGGGCAGCGCGCAGGCCAGGGCCAGGAGCCAGGCCAGCCAGCACCACAGCGCTGGCAGGGAGGACGGCCGCTGATGCATGCGTGAACCCGCGGGGCAGGGAGGTGGCGCGGCTCAGACCTTTTCCAGCGCCTGGGCCAGGTCGGCCTGCAGGTCCTTCAGGTGCTCGATGCCCACCGACAGGCGCACCATGTTCTCGCTCACGCCGGCCTTGGCGAGTTCCTCGGGGTTGAGCTGGCGGTGCGTGGTCGAGGCCGGGTGCGTGGCCAGGGACTTGGCGTCGCCGATGTTGACCAGGCGCGTGAACAGTTGTAGCGCGTCCAGGAAGCGGGCGCCGGCGGCACGCGGGTCGGCGTCGCTGCTCTTGAGGCCGAAGCTCAGGATGCCCGAAGCGCGGCCGCCCAGCAGGCGCTGCGCCACGGCGTGGTCGGGGTGGTCGCTCAAGCCGGCGTAGCGCACCCATTCCACCTTGGGGTGGGTTTGCAGGAACCGGGCCAGCGCCAGCGAGTTGTCGCAGATGCGGTCCATGCGCAGCGGCAGGGTCTCTATGCCCTGCAGCGTGAGCCAGGCGTTGAAGGGCGAGAGCGCCGCGCCCATGTTGCGCAGCGGCACCACGCGCGCGCGGGCGATGTAGGCGGCCGGGCCCAGGGCCTCGGTGTAGACCACGCCGTGGTAGCTCACGTCGGGTTCGTTCAGGCGCTTGAAGCGCTCCTTGTGCTGGGCCCAGGGGAACTTGCCGCTGTCCACGATGATGCCGCCGATGCTGTTGCCGTGGCCGTTCATGTACTTGGTGAGCGCGTGCACCACGATGTCGGCGCCGTGCTCGATGGGGCGGCACAGGTAGGGGCTGGGCACGGTGTTGTCCACGATCAGCGGCACGCCGTGGTCGTGCGCCACCTGGGCCAGCGCGGCGATGTCGGTCACGTTGCCCAGCGGGTTGCCGATGGATTCGCAGAACACGGCCTTGGTGCGCGCGTCGATCAGCTTGGCGAAGCTGGCCGGGTCGCGCGGGTCGGCAAAGCGCACTTCGATGCCTTGCTGCGGAAAGGTGTGGGCGAACAGGTTGTAGGTACCGCCATACAGGGTGCTGGCCGAGACGATGTTGTCACCGGCCTCGGCGATGGTCTGGATGGCCGCCGTGATGGCCGCCATGCCCGAGGCCACGGCCAGCGCGCCGATGCCGCCTTCCAGCGCCGCGACGCGCTTTTCCAGCACGTCGGTGGTCGGGTTCATGATGCGGGTGTAGATGTTGCCCGGCACCTTCAGGTCGAACAGGTCGGCGCCGTGCTGGGCGCTGTCGAAGGAATAGGCCACCGTCTGGTAGAGCGGCACGGCAACGGCGTGCGTGGTGGGCTCGGGCGTGTAGCCGCCATGGACGGCCAGGGTTTCGAATTGCATGGATGGATGTCCCTCTCTCGATTGGAAGTGCGCCAGGGGTCCGCACCGGTGCGGACCACCGCGCATTGTGCCCGGTGCAGCCCGTTGCGGGTTCTAATCGTTTGTCATGTGTTTATGCGCCAGGCCGCGCGGGCGGTGGTGGCTCGTCCATGGCGGCGGTCGTGGGCAGGCGTTTGCGGCGCCAGGCCTTCTCCAGCTCGACCGCCACGTACACGACCAGCGCGGCGCCCAGGCAGACGGCCAGGTCGGCCAGGCCCAGCGGTTCGGTCTTGAAGATGGGGTTGAGCGCAGGCACGTAGATGGTGGCCATCTGCAGCAGGAAGGTCAGCAGCACGGCGCCCAGCAGCGGCCGGTTGCTGCCCAGGCCCAGGCGCCAGAGCGGTTCGCTCTCGGAGCGGATGGCCATCACATGGGCCATCTGGGCCAGGGTGAGCACGGTGAACACCATGGTTTGCCAGTGCGCGTTGCCGGTGGACAGGGCCCAGGCCTGCACCGCCAGGCACAGCCCGCCGATCAGCAGGCCGATGCCCAGGATGTGCTGCCACATGCCGCCCGCGAACATGCTTTCGGTGGGGGCGCGCGGCTGGCGCCGCATGATGCCGCGCTCGGCCGGTTCGGCCGCCAGCGCCAGGCCGGGCAGGCCGTCGGTGACGAGATTGACCCACAGGATGTGGATGGGCAGCAGCGGAATGGGCAGCAGCAGCAGGGGCGCGAGGAAGATGGTCCAGATCTCGCCCGAGTTGCTGGTCATGGTGTAGCGCACGAACTTGCGGATGTTGTCGTAGATGCGGCGCCCCTCCTTCACCGCCGCGACGATGGTGGCGAAGTTGTCGTCCAGCAGCACCAGGCTGCTGGCCTCGCGCGCCACGTCGGTGCCGCCCCGGCCCATGGCCACGCCGATGTCGGCGCGTTTCAGCGCCGGGGCGTCGTTCACGCCGTCGCCCGTCATGGCCACGAAGTGGCCGCGCGCCTGCAGGGCCTCGACGATGCGGATCTTCTGCGCCGGATCGACGCGCGCGTAGATGCGCACCTGTTCCACCCGCTGCTGCAGCGTGGCCGCGTCGAGCCGGGCGAGGTCGGCGCCGGTGAGCACGGGGGCGTCCGGCGTGTCCACGATGCCCAGGCGGTGCGCGATGGCGCGCGCCGTGGCCGGGTGGTCGCCGGTGATCATCACCGGGGTGATCCCTGCGCTGATGCAGTCGCGCACGGCGGCCTGGGCCTCGGGGCGGGGCGGGTCGATGAGGGCGATCAGGCCCAGCAGTTCGAGTTCGCTCTCCACCGCGTCGAGGGCATTGGTGTCGGGCAGGCGGGCATGGCCGCGCCGCGCCAGGGCCAGCACGCGCAGGCCCTGCGCGGCGAGCTGGCCGGCCTGGGCCAGCAGGGCGGCGTTGTCGAGCGGGGCGCGGCCCTCAGGGGTCCACTGCGCGGTGCAGCGCGGCAGCACCGATTCGGGGGCGCCCTTGGTGTAGGCCACGAAGCCGCCCGCGACGCGGTGAAAGGTGGTCATGCGCTTGCGGTCGGAGTCGAACGGCTGCTCTTGCACGCGCGGGTTCTCGGCGTCGAGCGCCGCCTTGTCCAGGCCGCCGGCGCGGGCCGCCAGCGCCAGGGCGGTTTCGGTGGGGTCGCCCTGCCAGTCGGCGAGGGTGGTGGGGGTGGCGGTTGCCTCCATGTCGTCGCCATCGGCATGGGAGTGGCGCGTGGCGTCGTTGCACAGCGCGGCGGCGCGCAGCGCCTCGCGGTGCACGGCGCCGGGCAAGGCGTCGCCGGGCGTCCAGCGCACGCCGCGCGCCAGCAGCAGCTCGGCGTGCATGCGGTTCTGCGTGAGCGTGCCGGTCTTGTCGGAGCAGATGGTGGTGACCGAGCCCAGCGTTTCCACCGAGGGCAGGCGGCGCACCAGCGCGTTGATGGCCACCATGCGGCGTGCGCCCAGGGCCAGCAGCACCGTGACCACGGCGGGCATGGCCTCGGGGATGGCGGCCACGGCCAGGCTGATGGCGGTCAGCGCCATGAGCAGCGGGCTCTCGCCGCGCAGCACGCCCACCACGAAGACGACGGCGCAGATGCCCAGCACCGCCAGCGCCAGCCGCTTGCCGAAGGCCGCCAGGCGCCGCTGCAGCGGCGTGCTGCGGTCCTCGCCGCCCAGCAGGCGGGCCACCTTGCCCAGTTCGGTGTGCATGCCGATGGCCACCACCAGGCCGCGCGCGCGGCCGTGGGTGGCCGTGGTGCCCTTGAAGGCCATGTTCACGCGGTCGCCCAGGGCGCTGGCGTCCTGCGCGGCCAGGGTGCCGGTCTGCTTGGCCACGGTGACCGATTCGCCCGTGAGCGCCGACTCATCCACCTGGAGCTGGGCGATCTCGATCAGGCGCAGGTCGGCCGGAATCTGGTTGCCGGCCTCCAGCAGCACGATGTCGCCGGGCACCAGCGTGCCGGCGGGCACCACCTGCACCTCGCCGCCGCGCAGCACGGTGGCGTGCGCCGCCGCGAGCTGGCGCAGCGCGGCCAGGGCCTGGTCGGCGCGCCAGGCCTGGGTGAAGCCGATGAGAGCGTTGAGCACCACGATGACGAGGATCACCAGCGTGTCCGTCAGGTCGCCGACCAGGCCGGAGACCACGGCCGCGCCCAGCAGCACCAGCACCATGAAGTCCTTGAACTGTTCGGCCAACAGCGCCAGCGGGCTCCTGCGGGCAGGGTCCTGCAGCTCGTTGGCACCGTGCCGGGCGGCGCGGCGCGTGGCTTCGTCGGCGTGCAGGCCGGTGCCGGGATCGACGCCGTGGGCCTGCGCCAGCTCCTGCGCGTCGCGCAGGTGGGCATCGTGGACGGCGGTGGTCGGAGGTGTTTCGGTCGCCATGCGGAGCAGTCTGCCAACAGTTGTTGCGGAGTGTGACTGCCCCAGTGTACGGCCCGGCGCCATGCCGTCGGGCCAGGATGAAGGTGCTTTTCCGCTATCTATTCAATAGCTGTTCGCGCAATGTGGGCGAGCTTTCGAGGCGTTTTTTGCTTGAAAACGAAAATCAGTGCGCTGCCGGTGGCCGGGCGCGGTAGAAGGTCAGGGGCTGCTCCTGCGCCTGGTTCAGCACCTGGCGCTTGATCTTGCCCACCACGTGCATCTCGCAGGGCTTGCAGTCGAAGCGCAGGGTGAGTTTTTCCTTGCCGTTGATGAGCTGCAGCGGCTCGGCCCGGATCGTGCCCTGCACGCCCGTGACGCCCTTGGCCTGTTTGGGGCACAGGCTCAGGGAGTAGCGCACGCAGTGCTTGGTGATCATGAGGCTGACCTCGCCTTCCTCCTCGTGGCTCTCGTAGGCAGCGGCGATCACCTGCACGCCGTGGCGCGCGTAGAAATCGCGCGCCTTGTGGTTGAACACGTTGGCGAGGTAGGAGAGCGTGTCCTCGGGGTAGGGCACGGGCGGCTCGACGGGCGTGGCGCGCGGCAGGCGCTCGAATCCGGCGGCGCGCGCGGCCTCCAGCGCGGCCAGGGCGTCGCGGCGCAGGGCGTTGAGGCTGGAGGCGGGCACGAACCAGGGCCGCGAGAGTTGCAGCGCGATGTCGTGCACGGCAAAGATGCTGGCGCCAAAGCGCCCGAGCTGCTCGCGCAGGCTGGCCTCTGCCTTGGCGGCATCCTGCGCCGCCTCATGGGGCAGGGCGGCCTGGGCGCTGCCGGTGAAACCGTCCTCGTCGGTCAGCGTGAGGGCAAAGCCGTCCGCCGTCTCGGCGAACTGCGCCCACAGGCCGAGGCGTCGGTCGCTGGACTTCTTCTCCAGCGTGCGCACCCAGTCCATGTCGCGGTTGCGGTTGACCTCGGTGCCCTTGCGCAGGTCCTTGAAGCCCTCCATCGGGTCTTTCGGGAACACGCGCCACTGCCTTCCGCCGCGCGGCGACACGGGTTCGGCGCGGTTGATCTGCAGGCCCACCAGTTCCTTGTGCAGGTCGTAGTAGCACAGGCCGTCGCCGTTGTGCAGCACGGTGGCCGGGTCGCTCACTTCCAGCTCGACGAAGTTGGGCCCGAGCTTGGTCACCCAGCCGATGGCCTGGCCCGGGTTCTTGGGCGTGTCGAAGGCGCCGATGTCCTCCTTGCGGCCGTTGACGAAGTAGTCGGTGAACTCGCGGTTGAAGTTCTGCAGCGGGTCGGGCGTGAAGGTGAACGTGGTGCGGCCGCTCGACGCGCGCGCCAGCGGGTCGCCCGAGGTTTCGCGCTCGTCGAGGATTTCGTCGAGCAGCTTGCGGTAGTGGGCGGTGATGTTCTTCACGTAGCCCATGTCCTTGTAGCGGCCCTCGATCTTGAAGCTGCGCACGCCGGCGTCGATCAGGGCGCGCAGGTTGTCGCTCTGGTTGTTGTCCTTCATCGAGAGCACATGCTTGTCGTGCGCAACGATGCGGCCCTGCGCGTCGGTCACCTGGTAGGGCAGGCGGCAGGCCTGGCTGCAATCGCCCCGGTTGGCGCTGCGGCCGGTCTGGGCATGGCTGATGTAGCACTGGCCGCTGTAGGCCACGCACAGTGCGCCGTGGATGAAAAACTCGATGGCGCAGCGCTGCGGATCGGTCGCGGCGCGCACGGCGGCGATCTGCTGCACGGTGAGTTCGCGCGCCAGCACGATCTGCGACAGGCCGCAGTCCTGCAGGAAGCGCGCCTTCTCGGGCGTGCGGATGTCGGTCTGGGTGCTGGCGTGCAGTTGGATGGGCGGCAGGTCCAGTTCCAGCAGGCCCATGTCCTGGATGATGAGCGCGTCGGCCCCGGCGTTGTACACCTGCCAGGCCATCTGGCGCGCGCCCTCCAGCTCGTCGTCGCGCAGGATGGTGTTGAGCGTGATGAACACCCGGCTGTGGAAGCGGTGGGCGTGGGCGATCAGGCGCTCCAGCGCGCGGACGTCGTTGCCCGCGCCGGCGCGCGCGCCAAAGGCCGGGCCGCCGATGTAGACGGCGTCGGCGCCATGGTTGACGGCCTCGATGCCGATGTCGGCATCGCGCGCGGGGGACAGCAGCTCGATCTGGTGGGGCAGCAGGGACATGGGGCGGGATTATCCCGCGCCCCTGCTGCGCCCGCTGGCGGGCGGCTTTAGCCGAGCGAGGCCATGGCCTCGCCCATGCGGATGGCGCGGCCAGGGGCCCAATCCGCTGCAAAGGCCAGCTCGCCTGGCGGAAGCAGCAGCACCACCGTGGAGCCCAGGAGGAAGCGCCCCATCTCCTCGCCCTGGCGCAGGGTGATGTGCTGCCCCGCATAGTCCCAGTGGCGCAACTGCCCGAGGCGCGGCGGATTCACCACCCCGTGCCACACCGTGGCCATGCTGCCCACAATGGTGGCGCCCACTAGCACCATCACGAACGGACCCTGGTCGCCCTCGAACACGCAGACCACGCGTTCATTGCGCGCGAACAGGCCGGGCACGCCGCGCGCCGTCGTCGGATTCACGGAAAAGAGCGCGCCGGGCACGTACACCATGCGCAGCAGCCGCCCCGCGCAGGGCATGTGGATGCGGTGGTAGTCGCGCGGGCTCAGGTACAGCGTGGCAAAGTGCCCCTGCTGGAAGGCCGCCGCCAGCTGCGCATCGCCGCCCACCAGGGCCGTGGCCGAGTAGTGGTGCCCCTTGGCCTGGAAGATCTGCCCGTTCTCTATGGGCCCGCACTGGCTGACCGCCCCGTCCACGGGGCACACCAGGTCGGCCTGGGCGAGCGGGCGTGCGCCGTCACGCAAAGGGCGGGTGAAGAATTCGTTGAAGCTGGCGTAGCTCGCCGGGTCGGGGTTGGCGGCCTCGGACATGTCCACACCGTAGCGCTGCACGAAGCGGCGGATCAGCGCCGTGGTGAGCGCTCCGGCGCGCGCCGAGGCAATGCGTCCGGCGGCGGCGGTCAGGGCCTGCTTGGGCAGCAGGTATTGCGGCAATACGGCGAGGCGGTCGGACAAGGGCGGACTCGAAAGGAGTAGAGAGCGCGCCATTCTATCGGCGCGTGCAGCGCGCCGGCATCGCAGTACAATAAGCGCGCTCCAACAGCGCGTTGCCTGTTGTTCTGGAGCCGTCTCTCCCGGCATTCGTTCTGAATTGCGCCCCGGGTGCAGCGAACCCCACAGCCCGCAATGCTTCTGCCACCCGGCCTGGCAGGTCCGGCGTGGTTTGCCGTGGGAACCTTACGCAAGACACAGGCGCTGTTGACGGATCGCATCCATATTCAGAGATTGACAACATGGCAAAGGAAGAACTCATTGAAATGCAGGGCAGCGTGACGGAAGTGCTGCCCGACTCGCGCTTTCGCGTGACGCTGGACAACGGTCACCAGCTCATCGCCTACACGGGCGGCAAGATGCGCAAGCACCACATCCGCATCCTGGCGGGCGACAAGGTGTCGCTCGAACTCTCGCCCTACGATCTGACCAAGGGTCGCATCATCTTCCGCCACCTGGCAGGCCGCGGCCCGGGCCCGGGTGGCGCAGGCTCCACGTCCGGCCGCTGATGCCACACGCCAGCCCGGGGCGCAGCGGCAAAATATCCTGCCGCCTGCTCGGGGAGGGTGCGCTGGCCGGGTTAGAATGCCAGCTGTCGGAGCGTAGCGCAGCCTGGTAGCGCATCTGCTTTGGGAGCAGAGGGTCGCGAGTTCGAATCCCGCCGCTCCGACCACCATGAACAAGGCCTGCAGAGATGTCTCTGCAGGCCTTTTGTTTTTTGCCCGGCGCCATTGGCCATGCGGCTTGGCCCGCTGCCCGGACGGTGTTGCAGAATCGGTTCTTCGAGGAGAAGCAATGGTGGAGTGCTGGAAGTGTGTGACGCCGCAGGAGCACGGTCCTGCCATGGACATCTGATGCCCGCTGCACGTCTGGGCGCCGGTGCGCGCGCGGATGGCGTGGATGCCCTGCGCGGGCTGGCCATGGTGTGGATGACGGTGTTCCACTTCTGCTTCGATCTGAGCCATTTCCGCTACTGGCCGCAGGATTTTCTGCACGATCCGTTCTGGACGCTGCAGCGCACGGCCATCGTGAGCCTGTTCCTGCTCTGCGCCGGCCTGGGGCAGGCGCTGGCGCTGGAGCAGGCGCAGGCGCAGGGCTGGCGGCGCTTTGGCCGGCGCTGGCTGCAGATTGCGGCCTGCGCGCTGCTGGTGTCGCTGGGGTCGTGGCTCATGTTCCCGCGCAGCTACATCCATTTCGGGGTGCTGCATGGCATGGCGGTGATGCTGGTGCTGGCGCGGCTTTCGGCACCCTGGGGGCGCTGGCTGTGGCCTGCAGGTGCGGTGGCCCTGGTGCTGCCCGTGCTTGCGCAGTGGGCCTTGGCGGGGCCGCTGGCGGATGCGGCGCCGCTTTTTCAGGGCAAGGCGCTGAACTGGCTGGGACTGGTGGCGCGCAAACCCTACACCGAAGACTACGTGCCCGTGCTGCCCTGGCTGGGCGTGATGTGGTGGGGCCTGGCTGCTGGCCAGTGGCTGCTGCGCCGCCACAGCGCCTGGCTGCAGCGCCCGGTGCCCCGGGCCGCGCGTCCCCTGGCCGTGCTGGGGCGCTGGAGCCTGAGCTACTACATGCTGCACCAGCCGGTGATGATCGGCCTGCTGCTGGCCGTGGGCTGGCTGCTGGGCGCGCACTGACGCCGCAACGAAAAAACGCGGCACAGGCCGCGTTTTTTCGGGGGGCACACGGGGTGCTTACTCGACCTTGGCCTTGGCGCGCAGGTCTTCCTGGAACTTGGCGAGCTTTTGCTGCTGCAGCTGCTGCGACACCTGGGGCTTGACGTCTTCGAGCTTGGGCAACTGGGCTTCGCGCACGTCGTCCAGGCGGATGATGTGCCAGCCGAACTGGCTCTTGACGGGCGCCGAGGTCTTGCCTTTCTCGAGCTTGACCATGGCTTCGGTGAACTCGGGCACGTAGCTGCCAGGAGCTGCCCAGTCCAGGTTGCCGCCCTGGGCGCCCGATCCGGGGTCCTTGGACTTCTTCTTGGCGATGTCCTCGAACTTGCCACCCTTCTTGATCTCGGCGAGGATGGCCTTGGCCTCGTCTTCCTTCTCGACCAGGATGTGGCTGGCCTTGTATTCCTTGCCGCTGTTGGCGGCGACGAACTTGTCGTACTCGGCCTTGATCTCCTCGTCGGAGACGGGGTTCTTCTTCTGTTCGTCGGCGAACAGCTCGCGGATCAGGATGGTCTGGCGGGCCAGTTCCATCTGGGCCTTGTAGTCGGGCGAGGCCTCCAGGCCGCGGCGCTGGGCTTCCTGCAGGAAGATTTCGCGTGCGATGACTTCTTCCTTGATCTGGCCTTCCATTTCGGGCGTGACCTTGCGGCCCGAGCGTTCGACCTGCTGCTTGAGCGTCTCGGCACGCTCCTTGGGAACGGGTTTGCCGTTGACGATGGCGAGGTTCTGGGCGTGCACGGGCAGGGCCATGGCGCCGGTCAAGGCTGCGGCCACGAGGCCGGACAGGAGCTGTTTTTTCATTCGGTATCCGTGGACAAGAAAGAGGGGGTCAGAGAATCTCAATGGCAATGGCGTGCGCACCACGGTCAATGAAATCTTGCAGCGCATCATACACAAGCCGATGCTGGCGCACGCGCGGCAAACCGGTAAACAAAGGTGACGCGATGCGCACGCGGAAATGCGTGCCAAAACCCGTTCCATTGGCGCCGGGATGGCCTTCGTGCTGCCAGCTTTCGTCGAGTACCTGCACGGCAGACGGTTGGAGCTTTTCCTGCAGTGCGCGTTCCATGGCGGGGGCGGTGACGGCGGGGTCGGTCATGCCAGGGGGTCCTTTGCGTTGTCGGGGGTGTCCTTGATGTAGCGGCTCAGGTACAAGGCCTGGGCCACGACGAAGACCAGCATCAGCCCCAGGCCGCCGAACAGCTTGAAGTTGACCCAGGTATCGGTGTCGAACTCATAGGCCACCCAGAGGTTGAGCGCGCCCATGATGGAGAAGAACACGATCCAGCTCCAGTTCATGGCGCGCCAGGCGGGCTCGGGCAGCTCCATCTGGCCGCCCATGAGGCGCTGGATCAGGTTCTTGCGGAACACGAGCTGGCCCACGAGCAGGGCGCCGCCCATCAGCCAGTAGAGCACGGTGGGTTTCCATTTGATGAAGGCCTCGCTGTGCGCCAGCAGCGTGGCGCCGCCGAAGACCACGATCACCCCGAGGCTGAGCCACTGCATGGGTTCGATGCGGCCATGGTGCATGCGCAGCCAGACCATCTGCACCACCGTGGCGGCGATGGCCACGCCCGTGGCCACGTAAATGCCCCAGAACTTGAAGGCGATGAAGAACAGCAGGATGGGGAAGAAGTCGATCAGCAGTTTCATGGGGTTTCCGGGGTGAAGTCCAGTGCAGCGGAGTTCATGCAGTAGCGCAGGCCCGTGGGGGCCGGGCCGTCGGGGAAGACATGCCCCAGGTGCGCGCCGCATTGTGCACATACGGTCTCGGTGCGCAGCATGCCATGGCTGCGGTCGGTGCGTTCGGCGATGGCGCCGGGCACGGCCTGCGAGAAGCTGGGCCAGCCGCAGCCGGCATCGAACTTGGTGGCGGAGTCGAACAGCTTGCTGCCGCAGCAGATGCAGTGGTAGCTGCCGTGGGCCCAATGGGCCTCGTAGCGGCCGGTGAAGGGACGCTCGGTGGCGGCGCGGCGCGTGACCTCGAAGGCGCCGGGCTCGGCGTTCTTGCTGCGCAGAAGGGCTTGCCACTCGGCGTCGGATGCGGGAATGCCAGGGGTCATGATGAGCAACTGATGGACAGGTGGGCCGCCCAGTCGGGCGGAAAACCGGTGCGCGCCTCGTGGCCGGGGTGGTCCTCGCAGGGGCGCTGCAACAGGTGTTGGAGCGTGTGCAGTTCGGAAAAATCCCCTTGCTGCGCAGCGCGAATGGCCTGTTCCGCCAGGTGGTTGCGCAGCACGATGGCGGGGTTGTTCTTGAGCATCAAATCGGCATCTGGCGCCCTGCCAGAAAGCGCGGCGTGCTCCTCGAAAGATAGCAGCCAGCGGTCCAGGCGTGCGCGGTCGGCGAACAGGTCGCGCACGGGCTCGAAGTCTGCGTCCGCGACGGCGAGCGACAGGCGGCGCCAGAAGATGGGGTAGTCCACGGCCTGGTCGGCCAGCAGGTGCAGGATGCCGTCGATCACCGCGCTGTCGCCCGCGTGCGCGGCGCCCAGGCCCAGCTTGGCGCGCATGCGCTGCATGAAGTGCTGCGGGTACAGCGTGCGGTAGGACTCCAGCGCACCCATGGCGATGGCCGGGTCGCCGATCAGCGGCTGCAGGGCCTGGCCCAGGCGGTACAGGTTCCACAGCACCACGCCGGGTTGCTGCTCGTAGGCATAGCGCCCCTGGCGGTCGCTGTGGTTGCAGATGTGGCCCGGGTCGAAATGGTCGAGGAACTGGAAGGGCCCGTAGTCGATGGTCAGGCCCAGGATGCTCATATTGTCGGTGTTGAGCACGCCGTGGCAAAAGCCCACGGCCTGCCACTGCGCCACCAGGGCAGCGCTGCGTTCGCTCACCGCCTGCAGCAGCGCCGCGTAGCGGTTGCCCGCGTGGCCGCCGCAGTCGGCCCCGTCCGCGCACTCGGGGTAGAAGCGCGCGATTACGTAGTCGGCCAGTTGCTGCAACGCGTCGAACTGGCTGCGCGCCGCGAAATGCTCGAAATGGCCGAAGCGGATGAAGCTGGGCGCCACGCGCGTGACCACGGCGGCGGTCTCCACGGCCTCGCGCTGCACCGGCTCGGGCGAACCGCAGAGGTACAGCGCCCGCGTGGTGGGGACGCCCAGTGCATGCATGGCCTCGCTGCAGAGGAACTCGCGGATGCTCGAGCGCAGCACTGCCCGCCCGTCGCCCATGCGCGAGTAGGGCGTGAGCCCGCTGCCCTTGAGCTGGATTTCCTGCGGTCCGTGCGCCGTCTGCGCCTCTCCCAGCAGCAGCGCCCGGCCGTCGCCGAGCTGGCCGGCCCAGACGCCGAACTGGTGCCCGCTGTAGACGCTGGCCAGCGGCTCGCCGCCCTGGGGCAGGGCGTTGCCGCTGAAAAGCCGCAGCGCATCCTCCGACTGCAGCCAGGCGGCAGGCAGCCCCAGCTGTTGCGCGACGTCGGGGCTGCTGGCCACGTGGCAGGGCGCGGGCAGGGGCCGGGGGGCCAGGCGCGTGTAGAACCCTGGCCCCAGGGCGGCAAAGCTGTTGCTCCAGGACAGGCCGGTGTCCACGGTGGGCAGCCGGGCGGCGGCGGGGGCATTCATCGCGGCATTGTCCCGCAGGGCCGCTATGCGCACGCACTGCAGGGCTATCCGGGGGGCGGGAGGGTGGCTGCGGCCGGCGCGGTCTCGGCCGGGGCGGCGAGCAGGCGCTGGCGGTACTGCCCCGGCGGCATGCCGAACCAGCGCTTGCAGGCGCGAAACAGGTTGCTCGTGTCGGAAAAGCCGAGGCGGTCGGCCACGTCGGCGATGCTGTGGCGCTCGTTGGCGAGGTACTGCAGGGCCAGCTCGCGGCGCGTGTCGTCCAGCAATTGCTGGTAGCACACGGATTCGGCCTGCAGGCGCCGCTGCAGGGTGCGGTCCGTCAGGTGCAGGCGGGCCGCCACGTCTTCGCGGCGCGGCTCGCCCAGGTGCAGGATGCGGGCGATCTCGGAGCGCACGCGGGTGCTGGCCAGCGTCTGGCCCAGCAGATCCAGCTCGGTCTCCACCAGGCGTTCGTGCAGCGCCCAGAGACTGGGGTTGTGGGTGGGTATGGGGGCGCGCAGGTCGGCATCGGAGAGCAGGAAGCGGTTGGCCGGCTGGCCAAAGCGCGGTAGCAGGCCGAAGGCCTCGCGGTAGCGCGTCTCGTGCGCCACGGGGGGCGGGGTGACCAGCTCCACCGCCAGGGGCATGAACTCGCGGCGTGTGAGCCAGTTGCACAGCGTGAGCAGGGTGAGCACCGCGTATTCCACGCGCTGGCGCGGGATGGGCCGCGTGGCGCCGATGTGGCTCAGCACCAGCCAGTGGCCGCGCGGGTCGCTTTGCAGGGCAAACGTGGTGGCGTCCGAGATCACGGCCATCTGGCGCTCGAGCTGCCGAAAGCCCGTCAGCAGATCCGGGCTGGACGCGAGCGCGTAGCCCACGAGATCGACGTTGCCAAAGCGCGCCGTGAGGTTCCGGTCTAGCCCCAGCGCGCCATGGCCGCAGCGGGCCACGGCCAGCTCCCACAGCAGGCTCACGCGGTCCACGTCCACGCGGGTGTGGGCCTGCTGCAGGGCCTGCAGGTCGATGCCGGCCTCGGCGCACAGCTCTGCCGCGGGCAGGCCTTCAGCGGCAAACATGTCGGCGACGCCGCGCACCCAGGCGGCGGAACTCGTGCGCGGTGTCACGCAGGGCCTCCGGCATCAGGGAGAACACTAGGTTGGCGCTCTGAAGTCACTGTTTTGGCACTGTTGCGATAGCGGCAAATGGTAGAGGGGTTCGCACAATCGGCGGCGCGGCCGGACGCACAGCGCGTGCGGCCCCTCGGCAGGGGGCCGAGCATTCCACAAAAACCCCCAAGGAGACAAACATGGCTGATTATCTTTGGTGTGGGCGCCGCATGCTGGCCATGCTGGCCGCCGTTCTGGCCGCCGGGTGCGCGAGCACCGGCACGCCGCAGGCACAGCCCGAAGTGCGTGCCACCCGCTACGGTCTGGTGCGCGGCGTGGACGACAGCGCCGCCAGCGGCACCTATGCCTGGAAGGGCATCCCCTTTGCCCGGCCGCCTGTGGGCGATCTGCGCTGGCAGCCGCCCGTAGAGCCTGCGGCATGGCAGGGGGAGCGCGATGCCACGCGCTTTGGCAGCGCCTGCCTGCAGATGGGGCGCATCTACGGCCCAGGCGCGAACAACCGCTTCGACGACAGCATCGCCCAGACGCTTAACACCCCCGTGGGCAGCGAGGACTGCCTGACGCTCAACATCTGGCGCCCGGCGAACGCGCAGGGCCGGCTGCCCGTGCTGCTGTTCCTGCACGGGGGCAGCGCCATCTCGGGCTACACCGCCGACCCCGTGTACGACGGCGCGGCGCTGGCGCGCACCGCCCAGGCAGTGGTGGTCACGGCCAACTACCGGCTCGATGTGCTGGGCTTTCTGCACCTGCCCGAGCTGCACGCGCACAACCAGCCGGCCACCGGCAACTATGCCCTGCTGGACCATCTCCAGGCGCTGCGCTTCATCCAGGGCAATATCGAGCGCTTTGGCGGCGACCCGGGCAATGTGACGCTGATGGGGCAGTCCGCCGGCGCGATCAATGCCCTGGCGCTGCTGACCGCGCCCCAGGCCGCCGGGCTGTTCCACAAGCTCGTGGCCGTGAGCGGCGGCCTGTCGCTGCCGGGCAATCTGCCGCCGGGCAGCATTCCCACGCTGAGCCCCGCTGCCAAATATGCGGCCCAGGCCGCGGGGCTGCTGGCCCACCTGGCGCTGGCCGACGCGCTGGCGAGCGACCTGGAGAAGGCCCAGGCCCTGGTCGCGGGCTGGACGCCCGCGCAAAAGGCCCGCTACCTGCGCAGCAAAGACGGGCGCGTGATCCTGCAGACGCTGGCGGCGCACAAGCTCACCGGCTCCGGGCCCATTCCCGACGGCGTGCTCGTGCCGGCCGACCCCATGGGCGCCATCGCCGCCGGCCGTTACCACAAGGTGCCGGTGCTCACGGGCTATACGAAGGAGGAGGGCAAGCTGTTCGCTCCTTTCCTGGCCCTGCTGGGCGGCAAACCGGGCATGAAGATCGGCGACGCCGAGCGCTTTGCCATGATGCAGCGCTTCGACCCTGATGCGCCCACCACGCTCACGGCGGGCGACATCCTCGACGGCTCCTACCTGCCGGTATCGGCGCCAGGCACGGGCTACGACGCACGCACGCGGCTGCTGGCCAGCCGTTTCTTCGACGTCAGCCGCGACAACCTGCTCAACACGCTGCGCAGCCAGCAGAAGGAGGTGTGGAACTACCGCTTCGACTGGGCCCAGCAGCCCGCGCCCTGGAACGAGGTGTATGGCGCTGCGCATGCCTTTGATCTGCCCTTCCTGTTCGGCAACTTCGGCCCCTCGGTGTTTGCGCGCGCGAGCAACAGCCGGGCCAACGAGCCGGGCCGGCTGGCGCTGTCGCAGGCCATGATGCAAAGCCTGCGCGCCTTCGCGTACACCGGCCAGCCGGGCCACGCCGGCCTGGGCCAGGCCTGGGAGCCCTGGCCGCGGCTATGGGTGTTCGATGCGGGTCTGTCCGATCTGCGCCTGCGCGCGCAGTGAGCCCGTGCAGCACGGCAAGGGTCAGGCAGTGGTCGTCGCCGCCAGGTGGGCGTTGAGCGCGGCGTCGTCCACGATGGCCACGCCGCCGAAGTCCAGCGTCACGATGCCCTGTGCCTCCAGGGCGCGCAGGGTGCGGTTGACCGTCTGGCGCGACAGCCCCGCCAGTTGCCCGAGCTCCTCCTGGGTCAGCTTGAGCCGGCGCGTGCTGCGCCAGAACAGGCGGCTCAAGGTCAGCGCGACGCGGTGCTCGGGCGTGCGGATGCGCCCGGCCTCGATGATGGCCATGGCCTGGCCCAGGCGCAGGTTCAGGTGCTGGGCCAGGTACTGGTTGAAGGCCAGGCTCTGGGCCTGCAGCGTGTTGAACAGCGGCAGCGGCAGGCACAGCAGCTGGGTGGGGCGCAGCGCCACCACCTCGTACCGCAACGCTTCGGCCTTCATGGCCGTGCCTTCGCCAAACCACTCGCCGGCAGGGATGCCGATGAAGGCCGAGGCGCGCGCCTTGCGCGCCGCGGTGCGCAGCATGACCAGGCCGCTGAGCACGGCATGCCAGCCTTGCGCGGGCGAGCCCAGGGGGAGTATGACCTCGCCCTTGGCCCCTTCGGTGACCTGCACCCCTGTGCGCACCGCGTGCTGCAGGGACTCGGGCAGGCTGGCAAACCAGGCTTGGGTGCTGATGAAGCGCTCGGCAGGATCGGATACGCAGAACATGGGCCGATTTTGCAATGCCGCCGCGCGCATTTCCGGGATAACCCGCGCTAAATGTCCGGTGGACGACAGGAGTTGGCAGGCCGCTGGCGTGCCGGGACACTTCGGGCTCCCCCCTGCACAGGAGCCGACAGGAAAGCAATGATGATGTGGAACAAAAGGACATTCTTGGGTGGCTTGGGCGCGGTGGCGCTGGCGCCGTGGTCCCCGGCCCGAGCGGCGCAAGGCGTGAGCGACAGTGAGATCGTGCTCGGCCAGTCGCTGGACCTGAGCGGGCCGCTGGCCGCCATGGCGCCCGACATCGTGAACGCCACCCAGGTGTTTTTCGACGCGGTGAATGCCCAGGGCGGCATCCAGGGCCGGCGCGTGCGCCTGGTGACGCTCGACGACGGCTACAAGCCCGACAACACGGTGAAGAACGTGGAGCGCATGATCGCCGAGACCGACGTGTTTGCGCTGTGCAATCTCACGGGAACGGCCAACGTGGCGGCCATACTGCCCCGGCTGGCCCAGGAAAGCCCGCCCGTGCCGCTGATCGCACCGTTCACGGGCGCCGGTCTGCTGCGCGAGCCCGCCCTGGACCATGTCTTCCATCTGCGCGCCAGCTATGGCGACGAGGTGGACAAGCTGGTGGAGCACCTCACGACCATCGGCGTGCCGCGCATCTCCGTGCTCTGGACGGCCAACGCCTTCGGCAAGGACGGGCTGGAGGGCGCGCGCCAGGCCATGGGCAAGCGCGGGCAGAAGCTGCATTCCGACGCCTCGCTGCAGGCGGACTCCTCGGATGTGCAGCAGGCCGTGGCCAAGCTGGCCGCTACCGAACCCGACTCCATCATCATGATCACCGCCGGCGCGCCCACGGTGTCGTTCATCAAGGCCTACCGCCAGATCAACCGGGGGACGCGCTTCTACACGCTCTCGGTCATGGGCACCCAGGCCACGCTGCGCGCCCTGGGCGAGGACGGCGTGGGGGTGGTGGTGACCTCGGTGGTGCCCTTTCCCTGGAGCCAGGGCCTGCCGTTGGCGCGCGAATACCGCCGTGCGCTGGAGAAGGCGGGCATGCAGCGCCATGTCTCGTTCCTGGGCCTGGAGGCCTACATGAACGCCAAGGTGATTGCCGAGGGCCTGCGCCGCGCGGGCCGGGACCTCACGCGCACGCGCTTCGTGCAGGCGCTGGAGTCGCTGCGCCATTTCGACATCGGCGGCTTCACCGTTGACTACGGCAAGGGCGTGCGCCAGGGATCGCGGTTTGTGGATTTGACCATCATCGGCAAGGGCGAGAAGTTCACCCGTTAGGATGGTGCGTGGTCGCACTTTTTGTTTCTAAAGGAGTACACATGTTGGGTTTGATGCAGAGTCAGCCATTGCTGATTTCCTCTTTGATCGACTTCGCCGAACGCCACCATGGCGATGGCGAGATCGTCTCGCGCCGCGTGGAAGGCGATGTCCACCGTTACACCTACAAGGACCTGGCGGCGCGTTCGCGCCAACTGGCCAATGCCCTGGACGCCATGGGCCTGCAATTCTCCGACCGCGTGGCCACGCTGGCGTGGAACGGTTACCGCCACATGGAGATGTACTTCGGCGTCAGCGGTTCGGGCCGCGTGCTGCACACCATCAACCCGCGCCTGCACCCCGAGCAGATCGCCTGGATCATCAACCACGCCGAAGACCAGGTGCTGTGTTTCGACGCCACCTTCCTGCCCCTGGTGCAGGCCGTGCATGCCAAATGCCCGACGGTGAAGAAGTGGGTGATGCTCTGCGACGCCGACAAGCTGCCTGCCGACAGCGGCGTGCCCGGCCTGGCGAGCTATGAGGCCTGGATCGCCGCCTATCCCACCACCTATGCCTGGCCCGAGTTCGACGAGAACACGGCATCGAGCATGTGCTACACCAGCGGCACCACGGGCAACCCCAAGGCGGCGCTGTACAGCCACCGCTCCACGGTGCTGCACGCCTACGCCGCGGCCCTGCCGGATGTGATGTGCCTGTCGGCGCGCGACGCCGTGCTGCCCGTGGTGCCCATGTTCCACGTCAACGCCTGGGGCATTCCCTATTCGGGCGCGCTCACCGGCTGCAAGCTGGTGTTCCCCGGTCCGGCGCTCGACGGCAAGTCGGTGTACGAGCTCATGGAGGCCGAGCAGGTGACCTACGCCGCCGGCGTGCCCACGGTGTGGCAGATGCTGCTGGGCCACATGAAGCCTGCGGGCCTCAAGTTCTCCTCGCTCAAGCGCACGGTCATTGGCGGCTCGGCCTGCCCGCCCGCCATGATCACGGCCTTCCAGGAAGAGTACGGCGTGGAAGTGCTGCACGCCTGGGGCATGACGGAGATGAGCCCGCTGGGCACGCTGTGCACGCTCAAGAACAAGCAGCTGCGCCTGTCGGCCGACGAGCAGATGAAGATCCGCCAGAAGCAGGGCCGGGCGATCTTCGGCGTGGACATGAAGATCGTCGACGGCGAGGGCCAGGAGCTGCCCTGGGACGGCAAGACCTACGGCGACCTGCTGGTGCGCGGCCCCTGGATCCTGGACACCTACTACAAGGGTGAGAGCCCGCTGATCAAGGATGCCCGCGGCCATGGCTGGTTCCCCACGGGCGACGTGGCGACCATCGACGCCGCCGGCTTCATGCAGATCACGGACCGCAGCAAGGACGTGATCAAGTCCGGCGGCGAGTGGATCAGCTCCATCGACGTGGAGAACATCGCCATGGCGCACCCGGCCATCGCCATGGCCGCCTGTGTGGGCATGCCGCACCCCAAGTGGGACGAGCGCCCCATCGTGGTCGTGGTCAAGAAGCCCGGCGCCGAGGTCACGCGCGAGGAACTGCTGAAGTTCTACGAGGGCAAGACCGCCAAGTGGCAGATCCCCGACGACGTGGTGTTCGTCGAGGCCATCCCGCTCGGGGCCACCGGCAAGATGCTCAAGACACGGCTGCGCGAGCAGCTCAAGGACTACAGGTTGCCGGGCCTGTGAGCTGACGGCTGCCGCGGCATCAGCATGCCGCGGCAGTCGCGTGGGTGATAGGGGCTAGGGACAATCCCTGAGCTTTGATGCACCGCAAAACGGTACGCTGCAATTGTTGAACCACACTGGAGACTGAATATGAAATTTGCTATCAAAGCAGTAGCTGCTTCCGTAATCTTGGTAAGCGCTGGCGGCGCATTTGCCCAAAAAGGTGAAACCGTCAAGATTGCCTGGATGGATCCGCTGTCGGGCCTCATGGCCGCGGTGGGCACGAACCAGCTCAAGAGCTGGCAGTTTCTGGCGGAAGAGTTCAACAAGAAGAACGTTGCGGGCGTGAAGTTCGAGATCATCGGCATCGACAACAAGCTCAGCCCGCAGGAGACCAGCAGCGCCCTGCGCTCGGCCATCGACCAGGGCGTGCGCTACGTGGTGCAGGGCAACGGCTCCGGCCCGGCCCTGGCCATCATGGACGCGCTGGAGAAGCACAACGCCCGCAACCCCGGCAAGGAGGTGCTGTACCTCAACTACGCAGCCGTGGACCCCGACCTGACCAACAGCAAGTGCAGCTACTGGCACTTCCGCCTCGATGCCGACACCTCCATGAAGATGGAGGCCTTGACCACCTACATGAAGGACATTCCCGAGGTCAAGAAGGTCTACCTGATCAATCAGAACTACTCGCACGGTCACCAGGTTTCCAAGTACGCCAAGGAAATGCTCAAGCGCAAGCGCCCGGACGTGCAGATCGTGGGCGACGACCTGGCGCCTCTGGCCCAGGTGCGTGACTTCTCGCCCTACATCGCCAAGATCAAGGCCTCGGGCGCCGATACCGTGATCACCGGCAACTGGGGCTCCGACCTGGCCCTGCTGATCAAGGCGGCCAACGATGCGGGCCTGAACAACGTCAACTTCTACACCTACTACGGCTCCGTCTCGGGCACGCCCACGGCCATGGGCGCCAACGCCGCAGGGCGTGTGTACATGGTGGCCTATTCGCACATGAACCTGCCTGGCCCGCTGAACCAGATCGTCGTGGACTACAAGAAGAAGTTCAACGACGACATGTACACCGGCGCCGTGTACCACGGCTTTGCCATGCTGTCCGAAGCCTTTGCCAAGGCCAAGTCCACCGAGCCGGCCAAGGTGGCTCCCGTGCTCGAGGGCATGAAGTTCAAGAGCTTCAACGGCGAGGTCGAGATGCGCAAGACCGACCACCAGCTCCAGCAGGGCCTGTTCATCTCCAAGTGGGAGAAGGCCGGCGGCAAGTACCCGCTCGACTCCGAGAACACCGGCTACACCTTCGTACCGGTGAAGTACTACGAGCCCTATGTGGCGAGCACGCCGACTTCGTGCCAGATGAAGCGTCCCTCCTGATCGGGGTCTCCAGCTTGGCCAGGGGCCCGAGGAGTTCGGGCCTCTTTTTTTGACCTTGTAGCGTGCTTTTTTCCGATGAATCTTGAATTTTTTGTCATCTCCATGCTCAACGGCGTGAGCTATGGGCTGCTGCTGTTCATGCTCAGCTCGGGGCTTACGCTGATCTTCAGCATGATGGGTGTGCTCAATTTCGCGCACACGAGTTTTTACATGCTGGGCGCGTACTTCGCCTACACGCTCTCGGGGCTCGTCGGTTTCTGGCCCGCACTGGTCATTGCGCCCCTGCTCGTCGGAGCCATGGGGGCGCTGTTCGAGCGCTACAGCCTGCGCCGCGTGCACAAGTTCGGCCATGTGCCCGAGCTGCTCGTGACCTTCGGCCTGTCCTACCTGGTGCTGGAGGTCGTGCAGCTCGTGTGGGGGCGCTCCACGGTGCCCTACGGCCTGCCCGAGCAACTGCAGGGGCCGCTGTTCACGCTGTTCAACACGCAGTTCCCCAAGTCGCGCTCCTTCATCATGCTGGTGGCGCTGCTCATGCTGCTGGCCGTCTGGCTGCTGCTGACGCGCACGCGCATCGGCCTGGTGATCCAGGCGGCGCTCAAGCACCCGCAGATGACCGAGGCCCTGGGCCACAACGTGCCGCGCGTGTTCATGCTGGTGTTCGGTGGCGGCTGTGCGCTCGCCGGGCTGGCGGGGGTCATCGGCGGCAACACCTACGTCACCGAGCCGGCCATGGCGGCCTCGGTGGGCTCCATCATCTTCGTGGTCGTCGTCGTCGGCGGCATGGGGTCGCTGGCCGGGGCCTTTCTGGCGTCGCTGCTTATCGGCGTCGTGCAGACCTTTGCCGTGGCCATCGACGAGTCGCTCGCCAGCGGCCTGCAGGCCCTGGGCGTGATGGTTTCCGAGGAAACCTTCGGCTGGCCCGTGCTCAAGCTCACCGTGTCCCAGGTGGCTCCCATCTTGCCGTACCTGTTCCTGGTACTGATCCTGATCTTCCGCCCCAAGGGCCTGCTGGGCACGCGGGAGGACTGACCCCATGACTACCACTACTGCATCCACTCCCGGTTCCTACTACCGCTTCAAGCCCTGGAACGTCGGCCGTCTCCTCGTCTGGGGCCTGTTCGCGCTGCTGCTCATCGTCGCACCGCTGCTGTTCACCAGCAGCCTGGCGCTGACCATGCTGTCGCAGATCGGCTACCTCATCATCATCTGCCTGAGCTACAACATGCTGCTGGGGCAGGGCGGCATGCTGTCCTTCGGCCACGCCGTGTACACCGGCCTGGGCTCGTTCATCGCCATCCATGCCATGAACCTGGCCGGCAAGGGCGCGCTGCCGATCCCGCTGGTGTTCATCCCCCTGGTGGGCGGGCTGGCGGGCATGCTGTTTGCCGTGCTGCTGGGCTACGTCACGACCAAGAAGGCGGGCACCACCTTCGCCATGATCACGCTGGGCATCGGCGAGCTCGTGGCGTCCATGGCGCTGATGTTCCCCGAGTTCTTCGGCGGCGAGGGCGGCATCACCACCGACCGCGTCTATGGCGGCTCCTTCCTGGGCATCACGTTCGGCCCGGCCATCCAGGTGTACTACCTGATCGCCGTCTACTGCTTCGTCTGCACGGCCGCCATGTTCGCCTTCACGGGCACGCCGCTGGGGCGCATCCTCAATGCGGTGCGCGACAACCCCGAGCGCGTGGAGTTCATCGGCTACAACACGCAGCGCGTGCGCTACTTCGCCTTCATCATCGCGGGCTTCTTCGCGGGCATCGGCGGCGGGCTGGCGGCCATCAACTTCGAGATCATCACCGCCGTGGACAGCGTGAGCATCCTGCGCTCGGGCGGCTACCTGCTGTTCACCTTCCTGGGCGGCGCGACGTTCTTCTTCGGCCCCATCATCGGCGCGGTGCTGCTGGTGTTTGCCTCGGTGCTGCTGTCCGAGCTGACCAAGGCCTGGCTGCTCTACCTGGGCCTGGTGTTCCTGTTCATGGTGATGTACGCGCCCGGCGGCGTGGCCAGCCTGATCATGATGAACCTGCGCGTGGCCAAGTACGGCAAGCTGCGCGCGCTGTTGCCGTCCTACCTGGGCCTGGCGGGCACGGGGCTGGTGGCCATGCTGGGCGCCGCCTGCATGGTCGAGATGACCTACCACCTGCAGCTCAACGCCGCCCTCGGCCCGGAGATGACCTTCCTGGGCGCCACGCTCAACGCCAAGGCGCTGGCGAGCTGGTTTGGTTCGGGTTTTGTGCTGCTCACGGGCCTGGGCCTGTTCGAGCTGTGCCGGCGCGAGTACGTGCGCCAGTGGGGCCGCATCCAGGAAGAGATCGAACACGAAATCAAGCGCGGGGAGGCGCTGTAATCCATGGCGCAAGACGCAACGACCTATTCGCTGGAGCTGCGCGACCTGCGCAAGAGCTTCGGCAAGACCGAGATCATCCGCGGCGCCAACCTGGCCGTGAAGGCCGGCGAGCGCGTGGCCATCATCGGCCCCAATGGCGCGGGCAAGTCCACGCTGTTCAACCTGATCAGCGGGCGCTTCGCCCCCACCAGCGGCGAAGTGCTGCTGCACGGCCAGCGCATCGACGGCAAGAAGCCCTTCGAGATCAACCGCATGGGCCTCTCGCGCAGCTTCCAGATCACGAACATCTTTCCCAACCTCAGCGTGTTCGAGAACCTGCGCTGCGGGGTGCTCTGGAGCATGGGCTACAAGTACACCTTCCTGCGCTTTCTCTCGGGGCTGCACGACGCCAACGAGCGTGCCCGCCAGCTCATGGAGATGATCAAGCTGGAGAAAAAGCGCGACACGCTGGCGGTGAACCTCACCTACGCCGAGCAGCGCGCGCTGGAGATCGGCATCACCATCGCCGGCGGTGCCAGCTGCATCCTGCTCGACGAGCCCACCGCCGGCATGAGCCGCAGCGAGACGGCACGCTTCATCCACCTCATCAAGGAGGTGACCGAAGGCCGCACCCTGCTGACCGTGGAGCACGACATGGGCGTGGTCTTCGGCCTGGCCGACAAGATCGCCGTGGTGGTGTACGGCGAGGTGATTGCCTTCGACACACCGGAGAACGTGCGCGCCAACCAGCGCGTGCAAGAGGCCTACCTGGGCTCGGCCATTGCGGATGCGCAAGCGGAAGGGCATTGACTGACATGCTGAAAATCGACAATCTGCACGCCTACTACGGCAAAAGCCATGTGCTGCATGGCGTGAACCTTGAAGTGCAGCCGGGCGAGATCGTCGCCCTGCTGGGGCGCAACGGCTCGGGGCGCTCGACCACGGCCAAGGCCATCATGGGCCTGGTGGACTGGGAGGGCGCGCTGCACTGGAAGGGCCAGAGCCTGGCGGGCAAGAAGGCCTACGAAGTGGCCCACCTGGGCATCGGCTACGTGCCCGAGAGCCGCGACGTGTTCCCCAACCTCACGGTGCACCAGAACCTGATGCTGGGCCAGAAGGGCAGTGGCAAGGGCAGCCGCTGGTCGTTTGACGACATGTACGCCATGTTCCCGCGCCTGCACGAGCGGCGCAACATCGAGGCGGGCGTGATGTCCGGCGGCGAGCAGCAGATGCTCACGCTGTGCCGCACGCTCATGGGCGACCCGGACCTGATCATCATCGACGAACCCACCGAGGGCCTGGCGCCCAAGATCGTCGAACTGGTGGGCCAGTACCTGCGCAAGATCAAGGAGCGCGGCGTATCGGTGCTGCTCATCGAGCAAAAGCTCACCATCGCCATGACGATTTCCGACCGCGCGCTGGTCATGGGCCACGGCAGCATCGTGTTCACGGGCACGCCCGACGAGCTGCGCGCCAACAGCTACGTGCGCAAGGAGTGGCTGGAGGTCTGACGGGCAGCGTTCGGACCTCTCGGGCGCCTCGCGCAAACGTGCCGGGCGCCTTTTTTTGCCTTTGTCCCAGGCGAGACAAAGCCCCGCTGGCAAAGCGGGCAGAACTCTCTACAATCAAAATCGCACGATCGTTCTTTTTTACTTTCCAAGGAACAACAGCATGACCGCTGAATACAAAGTCCACGGCAACGTCGCCGTGATCACGCTGGCCAACCCGCCTGTGAACGGCCTGGGCCTCTCCACCCGCCAGGGCATCGTGGACGGCCTGGAAAAGGCGCAGCAGGATGCCGCCGTCAAGTCCATCGTCATCACCGGCGCCGGGGGCGCGTTCTCGGGCGGCGCGGACATCAAGGAGTTCGGCACCGACAAGGCCATGCAGGAGCCCAACCTGAACTCCGTGATCGCGGCCATCGAGAACTCGGACAAGCCCGTCGTGGCAGCGATCCACAGCGTGGCCATGGGCGGCGGCCTGGAGCTAGCCCTGGGTTGCCACTACCGCGTCGCGGCCCCCGGCTGCAGCGTGGCCCTGCCTGAAGTGAAGCTGGGCATCCTACCCGGTGCCGGCGGCACGCAGCGCCTGCCGCGCGTGCTCGGCGTGGAGCCCGCCCTGAACATGATCGTGAGCGGCGAAGCCATCAAGAGCGAAATGCTCGCCATGCTGCCCGGCCAGAAGCTGTTCGACAAGCTGGTGGCCTCGCCCGAGGCGCTGGCCGCCGAGGCCCTGGCCTTTGCCCAGAGCGTGGCCGACGTGCGCCCGCTGCCCCTGGTGCGCAACCTGCCGTGCAAGCATCCCCAGGGCGACGCGTACTTCCAGTTCGCGCGCAACATGGTCAAGGGCATGAGCAAGAACTTCCCGGCCCCCGCCAAGTGCGTGGATGCCGTCGAGGCCGCCACCAAGGGCAAGTTCGCCGATGGCCTGGCCGCCGAGCGCGAGATTTTCATCCACCTGATGTGGACCCCCGAGTCACGCTCGCTGCGCCACCTGTTCCTGGCCGAGCGCGCCGCGAGCAAGATCCCCGACGTGCCCGCCGACACCCCCAAGCGCGAGATCAAGTCCGTGGCCGTGATCGGTGCCGGCACCATGGGCGGCGGCATCTCCATGAACTTCCTGAACGCCGGCATCCCCGTCAAGATCCTGGAAATGAAGCAGGAGGCGCTGGACCGCGGCATCGCCACCATCCGCAAGAACTATGAAGCCCAGGTCAAGAAGGGCAAGCTGAAGGCAGACAAGTACGAGCAGCGCATGGCCCTGCTGTCCACCACGCTGTCGTATGACGACCTGAAGGACGCCGACCTCGTGATCGAGGCCGTGTTCGAGGAAATCGGCGTCAAGGAGGCCGTGTTCAAGCAGCTCGACGCCGTGATGAAGCCCGGCGCCATCCTGGCCTCCAACACCTCCACGCTGGACGTGAACAAGATCGCCCACTTCACCCAGCGTCCGCAGGACGTGGTGGGCCTGCACTTCTTCAGCCCCGCCAACGTGATGAAGCTGCTCGAAGTGGTGCGCGGCGACGCCACCGCCAAGGACGTGCTGGCCACCGTGATGCAGCTTGCCAAGAAGATCAAGAAGACCGCCGTGGTCTCCGGCGTGTGCGACGGCTTCATCGGCAACCGCATGATCGAGCAGTACAGCCGCCAGGCCGGCTTCCTGCTGGACGAAGGCTGCACCCCTGCGCAGGTGGACAAGGCCATCGAGAAGTTCGGCTTCGCCATGGGCCCGTTCCGCATGGGCGACCTGGCCGGCAACGACATCGGCTGGGCCATCCGCAAGCGCCGCGCCGTCGAGCACCCCGACATGAAGTA
Organism: Comamonas granuli NBRC 101663; assembly: GCF_000739995.1. Lineage (GTDB taxonomy): Bacteria > Pseudomonadota > Gammaproteobacteria > Burkholderiales > Burkholderiaceae_C > Simplicispira > Simplicispira granuli. The sequence goes on from NZ_BBJX01000004.1 coordinate 265,447, forward strand.
CAGCAAGACCGCCGACCTGCTGTGCGAGAAGGGGCGCTTTGGCCAGAAGACCGGCGCGGGCTGGTACGACTACGTGCCCGGCAAGCGCGACGCCATCCCGAATGCCGAAGTGGTGCAGATGATCGAAGAGCACCGCAAGTCCCTGGGCATCACGCCGCGCAAGATCTCCGACGAGGAAATCGTGCAGCGCCTGGTGTTCAGCCTGGTCAACGAGGCCGCCCACATCCTCGAAGAAGGCATTGCCAACAAGGCCAGCGACATCGATGTGGTCTACATCTTCGGCTACGGCTTCCCCGTGCACCGCGGCGGTCCGCTGAACTACGCCAACGAGGTCGGCCTGTTCAACGTGGTCCAGGCCATGAAGCGCTTCGCCAAGAACCCGCTGGACGACGCCCAGTTCTGGCAGCCCGCGCCCCTGCTGGCGCGCCTGGCGGCCGAAGGCAAGACCTTCCAGTGAGCGAGCCCTTCTTCACCGAACAAAGGATTTGACATGACCTCCGCAGTGATCGTTTCCACCGCCCGCACCCCACTCGCCAAGAGCTGGAAGGGTTCCTTCAACATGACCCACGGCGCCACCCTGGGCGGCCATGCCGTGCGGCATGCCGTGCAGCGCGCCGGCATCGACCCGGCCACGGTTGACGACGTCATCATGGGCTGCGCCAACCCCGAAGGCGCTACCGGCATGAACATTGCACGCCAGATTGCGCTGCAGGCCGGCCTGCCCATCACCACCTCGGGCATGACCATCAACCGCTTCTGCTCCTCGGGCCTGCAGACCATCGCCACCGCCAGCCAACGCATCATCGCGGGCGAGGGCGAGGTGTACGTCGCCGGCGGCGTGGAGAGCATCTCCTGCGTGCAGCAGGAGATGAACCAGCACATGCTGATGGACCACTCGATCACCAAGCCCGAGCTTTACTGGTCCATGCTGCAAACCGCCGAGATGGTGGCCAAGCGCTACGGCATCGGCCGCGACGCCATGGACGAATACGGCGCCGCCAGCCAGCAAAAGGCCTGCGCGGCCCAGGCCGCCGGCCTGTTCGACGCCGAGATCGCCCCCATCACCGTGACCGCGGGCGTGGCCGACAAGCTCATGGGCCTGACGACCAAGCAGGTCACCGTGAGCAAGGACGAAGGCACGCGCGAAGGCACGACCAAGGAAGGCATCAGCGGCATCCGCCCCGCGCTGCCCGGTGGCGTGGTGGCCGCGGGCAACGCCAGCCAGTTCTCCGACGGTGCGGGCGCCTGCGTGGTGGTGAGCGAGGAATTTGCCACGCGCAACAACCTCCAGCCCCTGGGCCGCTTCCTGGGCTTTGCCGTCGCCGGCTGCGAGCCGGACGAAATGGGCATCGGCCCCGTCTTCGCCGTGCCCAAGGTGCTCAAGAAGCTGGGCCTGACGGTGCAGGACATCGACCTGTGGGAGCTGAACGAGGCCTTCGCCGTGCAGGTGCTCTACTGCCGCGACAAGCTGGGCATTCCCAATGATCGCCTGAACGTCAATGGCGGCGCCATCGCCCTGGGCCACCCCTACGGCGTGAGCGGCCAGCGCCTGACGGGCCACGCCCTCATCGAGGGCAAGCGCCGCGGTGCCAAGCGCGTGTGCGTGACCATGTGCATCGGCGGCGGCATGGGCGCTGCCGGCGTGTTTGAAGTGCTGTAAGCGCGGATCTGCCCACCAACGAACGCCCCGCGCAGGCCGCAAGGCCTGCGCGGGGCGTTGGCTTTGTGTTCTGGCGAGCGCGATCTGCGCCAGCCGCGCAGCGTGCGAGCCTACAGGTGGAAATCGCCCGCGGCTTCCGGCTGGTACAGCACTTTCCGGATGCGGATATGGCAGGTGCGGTGCGGAATCCGCCAGTTGAAGGCATCGCCCTCCTTGTAGCCCAGGATCGCGGTGCCGATGCCCGAGCAAACCGACAGCTTTCCGGCATGGTCGTCCGCATCCTCCGGGTACACCAGCGCCACTTCCACCTCCTCGTTGTCCACCTGCAGCAAGGCCTTGGAGTTCATGGTGACCACGTCCTCCGCCACTTGCCGCGGATCGACGACGATGGCGCGCGCGATCTCGTGCTCCAGCTCGAAAATGTCCGCGCCCTGTTCGAGCGCGACCAGACTCCCGAGCCGGGCCTTGTCGATTTCGGTGATGTGGATGTCGGCGGTGTGGGCCGCAGGGCTTTCGCGCAGGAGCCGCAGATAGCGCTCCGCGTGCATGGCAAAGGACTTCATCCCGGGCGTCTCGCTTTCCAGCAGGAAGCCGCTGCGCAGGAAGGCCTGCAGCGATCGTGCGTTGTCCGGGTGGATCTTGGCGACGAGCTTCTCGGCCCGCATGTCGAAGAAGGCGAGCTTCATGCCTTCGCGGATCGCGCTGGCTCCGAGCCTGCGGCCCCAGTTGTCGCGGTTGCCGATGACCAGGACCATTTCGCAGTCCGGGCCCTTCTTGACGAGGCGCACGAAGCCGACGGGCACGTCATGCCGGTCGTAGGCCATGAAGAACCGCCCGCCCTGGTTGAACAAATGGGTCAGGATCGGCAACTGGACACGGCCGATGACCTGCTCGATAAAGCGGGAGACATGGCGCGAATCGCTCAGATAGCGCGTCACGCTCTCATCTTCCAACCAGTCCATCAGCGTATGCGCGTTGGCCCGAGTGATTTCGGGACACAGGGAAATGAAAGGCTTGTTCATCTTCACCCCGTTGGGTTTCAAGAATGAAAGCCTTTCAGGGCCTCGGCCATGACGGTTCTTTCGGCAGGGCGCCTATTTTAAGGCAATGCCGTATCCGCTCCGGCGCGAGCGTGGCGCCCTCGCGCGCACTCGCGGTCCGCTTTCGCGCGTCACGCACAAGACATGCCCGTGCGGCCCGGCGCTCCGATAATTTGCCGCATGACGACCTCCCTCCGCTCCACCCTCGATTTCCTGCTCTACGACTGGCTCCAGGCCGAGTCGCTCACCGCGCGCGCGCGCTTTGCCGACCATTCGCGCGAGACCTTCGATGCCGTGATGGACACCTGCGAGCGCATCGCGCGCGAGAAGTACGCGCCCTTCAACCGCACGGTGGACGTGCAGGAGCCGCATTTCGACGGCGAGCAGGTCATCCTGCCGCAATGCACCTACGAGGCGCGCCAGGCCTTCGCCGACAGCGGCATGCTCAGCGCCGCGCAGGATTACGAACTGGGCGGCATGCAGTTGCCCTATGTGGTGGAGTCGGCGGCGGGCAGCTTCTTTGGCTGCGCGTCGATCAGCATCGGCTCCAACCTGCTGACCACGGGCAACGCCAACGCCATCCTGGTGCACGGCACGCCCCTGCAGCAGCAGGTGTTCGCCGCCAACGAGTTCAACGGCCGCTGGGCGGGCACCATGTGCCTGTCGGAGCCGCAGGCGGGCTCGTCCTTGAGCGACATCACCACCCGCGCCGTACCTGACGAGGCCCCTTCGGAAGCCGCCGATGGCTCGGTGCCTTGGGAGCAAGACCCGCTGGGCCCGCGCTACCGCCTGCGCGGCAACAAGATGTGGATCAGCTCGGGCGACCATGAGCTGACCGAGAACATCGTGCACCTGGTGCTGGCCAAGATCCCGGGGCCGGACGGCAAGCTGGTGCCGGGCGTGAAGGGTATCTCGCTGTTCATCGTGCCCAAGAAGCTGGTGGACACCGAGGGCAACCTCACCGGCGAGCGCAACGACGTGGCGCTGGCCGGGCTGAACCACAAGCTGGGCTGGCGCGGCACCACCAACACGCTGCTGAACTTCGGCGAGGGCAAGTACCCGGTGCGCGGCGGCGCGGGCGCCATCGGCTACCTGGTGGGCCAGCCGGGCGAGGGCCTCAAGTGCATGTTCCACATGATGAACGAGGCACGCATCGCCATCGGCATGGCCGCCACCATGCTGGGCCTGGCGGGCTACTACGCCAGCCTGGACTACGCCAAGACGCGCCTGCAGGGCCGCCCCGTCGGCGAGGGCGGCAAGGACGCGAGCAGCCCCCAGGTGCGCCTGATCGAGCATGCCGACGTCAAGCGCATGCTGCTGGCACAAAAGAGCTACAGCGAAGGCGCGCTGGCGCTCAACCTGTACTGCGCCAGGCTGGTGGACGAGGGCCGCACGGGTAGCCCCGAGGCCGCCGCCCAGGCCAGGCTGCTGCTGGAGGTGCTCACCCCCATCGCCAAGAGCTGGCCCAGCGAGTTCTGCCTGGAGGCCAACTCGCTGGCCATCCAGATCCATGGCGGCTACGGCTACACGCGCGACTTCCCGGTGGAGCAGTACTGGCGCGACAACCGCCTGAACATGATCCACGAGGGCACGCACGGCATCCAGGCCGCCGACCTGCTGGGGCGCAAGGTCATCATGCAGGGCGGGGCGGGGCTGCAACTGCTGGCGCGCACCGTCGAAGCCACCATCGCCCAGGCCCGCGCGGTGCCCGCGCTGTCGGGCTATGCCGACCAGCTTGCCCAGGCCCTGCAGGACGTGACTGCCGCCACCCAGGCCGCCTGGTCCACGGGCAAGCCCCACGAGGCCCTGGCCAACGCCGTGCCCTACATGCAGGCCTTTGGCCACATGGTGCTGGCCTGGATGTGGCTGGACGTGGCGTGCAAGGTGCTGGCCCAGGATGCTTCGCTTTCCATAGCTGCCAACGCAGGCCGGATGGGCGCTGCACGCTATTTCTTCCACTACGAGCTGCCCAGGATCGGCGCCTGGCTGGGCGTGGTTTGCACGCGCGACGCCACCTGCGCCAGCCTGGCCGAAGACGCCTTCTGAGGCCCCGCGCGGGCCGGGCGGTTCACCCCATGCGCCGGCGCAGCGCTGCGCTGGCCGCGTCCACGGCCATCGACAGCGCCAGCATCGCCAGGATGACCGTGCCCGCCTGGGCGTGGTGGAACAGCGACAGCTCCACATACAAGAGCTGCCCCAGCCCGCCCGCGCCCACAAAGCCGAGGATGGCCGCCATGCGGATGTTCATTTCCCAGCGGTACAGCGTGTAGGCCAGCAGTTGCGGCGCGGCGCCGGGCAGCGTGCCGTACAGGAAGGCCATGGCGCCGCCGCTGCCCGCCTGGCGCAGCGCGCGCGCGGCCGTGGGCGGGGTGTTCTGCAGCGCCTCGGCGTACAGCCGCCCCAGCACGCCCGTGGTGTGCAGGGCCAGGGCCAGGGCGCCGGCAAACGGCCCCAGGCCCACGGCCAGGGCGGTGAGCGTGGCCCATACCAGCTCGGGCACGGAGCGCAGCAGGTTCAGCAGCAGGTTCCAGGGCGCGCGCCCGCGCGGCAGGGCCAGCAGCAGCGCCAGCAGCGCGGCCAGCAGCGTGCCCACGATGGAGATGGCCAGTGTCTCCCACACGCCGCGCGCCACCTGCCGCAGCCATGGCTGCGCCAGCTCGGGCGGGAAGAAGCCGCCGGCAAACTCGGCCATGCTGCGCGCCGCCTCGGCGGTGAAGAGCGCGGGCAGGTCCATGTCCAGCAGCCACAGGCTAGCCGCCAGGGCGGCCAGCACGGCCAGGGTCAGGGTGCCGCTGCGCCAGCCCAGCGGTGCGGCGCGTGCGGCCGGGGGCGCGTCCAGCGCGCGGCGCAGCCCGCCCGACAGGGCATCGGCCGCCAGCACCAGCAGCATGAAGGTCCCGAGGATGGTGCTGGCCTCGCCGCCGTTGAGCATCTTCATGGCCTGGTCCATGAGCTGGCCCAGCCCGCCCGCGCCCACGAAGCCCATCACCACCGAGGCGCGCACCGCGCATTCCCAGCGGTACACGGTGTAGGAGCTGAGCTCGCGCGCCGCCTGCGGCAGCAGGCCGTAGAGCAGGGCGACGGGCCGGCGCGCGCCGCTGCGCACCAGCGCCTGGGCGGGCGCGGCGGGCACGGATTCGAGGATCTCGGCATACACCTTGCCCAGCATGCCGCCGTAGGCCAGCCCGAGCGCCAGCACGCCCGCCGCTGGCCCCAGGCCGAACACGCGCACGAACACCAGCGCCCACACCAGCTCCGGGATGCCGCGCAACACCGTGAGCAGGCCGCGCGCCACCGGGTTCCACCGGGGGCGCTCACGCGCGGCGTTGCTGGCCCCATAGGCCAGCGGCGCGGCCAGCACGAAGGCCAGGGCCAGCCCCGCGGTGGCAATGGCCAGCGTCTCCAGCGTGGCGCGCGCCAGCAGGGCCAGGAAGTCGGCGCCCGTTTCGGGCGGCAGGAACTGGCGCAGAAAACCGCCCAGCACGCGCAGGTTCTCGGGCGCCAGCAGCGCGGCCAGGTCAAAGCCCGCCGCCTGCAGCAGGGGCCACAGCAGCACGGCGGCCAGCAGTGCGCCGCCCAGCCGCCCGCGTGCGGCCGGGTCGCGCAGGTGCGGGGCGGGCGCGCTCAGCGGCATGCGGCGTAGCCGTCCGGCGGCAGGGGCTGCGGGGGCGCTCCAGCGGGAGCGGGCGCGGCGCCGTCGGGTGGGGCGTACAGCGCCTGCAGCAGCTCGGGCGTGACCGCGCCGGCCGGCAGGTCGAAGACAATGCGCCCCGCGCGCAGGCCCACCACGCGCGCAAAGCAGGCCAGCGCCAGGTCCACCGCGTGCAGGCTGGCGACCAGCGTGGCGCCGCGCGCGGCGGCGTCCTGCACCAGCAGTTGCACGGTGGCCAGGGCCAGCGTGGGGTCGAGGGCGGAGACGGGTTCGTCGGCCAGCAGCAGCTCCGGCTGCTGGTAGAGCACGCGGGCAATGCCCACGCGCTGCAGTTGCCCGCCCGAGAGCTGGTCGCAGCGCGCGAACAGCTTGTCCTGCAATTGCACGCGCTGCAGTGCGGCGTGCGCGCCGGGCAGGTCGGCCGGGTACAGCAGCGAGGCCAGCGCCTTCCATGCGGGCCATTGGCCCAGGCGCCCGGCCAGCACGGCGGTCACCACGCGCTGGCGCGGCGGCAGGGGCGGGGCCTGGTGCACGGTGCCGATGCGCGCGCGCAGCGCCCGCGGCGGGGGCCAGGGGGCGCCCGGTGCCGGGCCCAGGGGGCTGCCCAGCACGCGCACACGGCCGCTGCTGGCGCCCAGGGCCGTGCCCAGGATGTTCAGCAGCGTGGTCTTGCCGGCGCCCGAGGGGCCGATCAGCGCCACATGCTCGCCCTGGCGTGCGGCCAGGGTGATGCCGTGCAGCGCCGCAGGGCCGCCGGGGTGGCACAGGCCCACGCCGTCCAGCTCGAAGCTCATGGGTGCTCTTGTTTCAATAGCTGCTGGCGCTTGCCCTGTAAGCGCCAGAGGCCGATTTGGCTACAAATGGGGCTTACTTGAGCAGGCCGGCGGCCTTGGCCGCGTCCTCGATACCGTCGTAGTTGCGCGGCTCGGTGGCGATGAAGCGCGTGGCGCGCTGCAGCTCCAGGATGGCCTGGTGCCCGGGCTTGGCCGGGTCCAGCGCCAGGAAGGCGGCCTTGATCTTCTGCACCACGGCGGGGTCGAGGTCGCCGCGCACCGTCCAGTTGTAGTCGTAGTAGGGCGGGGTGGTGGCGAACACGCGCACCTTCGCCGGGTCCACCTTCTTCGCCTCGACCAGCTTGTCCCAGACGGAGGCGTTGAGCACGCCGGCCTGCGCCTTGCCCGCAGCCACGAAGGCCACGGTGGCGTCGTGCGCGCCGGAGTAGGCCACGGTCTTGAAGTCGCGCTCGGGCTGGAGGCCCGCCTGCTGCAGGTAGTAGCGCGGCATCAGGCTGCCCGAGGTGGACGAGGGCGCGCCGAAGGCGAAGGTCTTGCCCTTGAGGTCGGCCAGGCCCTGGATGGCGGGGTCGGCGGTGATGAAGCGCGAGGTAAAGCGCGCGTCCTCCTCGCGCTGTACCAGCGGGATGGCCGTGCCGCCCGTGCGGATGCGCGCCTGCACATAGGTGAAGCCGCCCAGCCAGGCCAGGTCCAGCTTGCGCGTGGCCAGCGACTCGACCACGGCGGCGTAGTCCGATACGGGGGTGAACACCACCTTCAGGCCCGTGGCCTGCGACAGGTATTCGCCCAGGGGCTTGAACTTGCGCTGCAGCTCGGTGGGCGCCTCGTCCGGGATGGCGGAGACGCGCAGCACCTGCGGCTCGGCCGCCAGGGCCATGGAGGAAAGAAGGGGGGTGAAGGCAGCGGCAGCGGCAAGGCCCAAACCGCGCAGCGCCGCGCGGCGTGCAGTCCTGGAAGCAATCATGGTGGTGGGCAAGGGGTAGGTGGAATGGGCGCCGGGCCCGGAGCGGGCGGCGCGCACGGGTTTTCATTGTGGCGCAAGGCGGCCCCAGCCGCCTGCGCCCGCGGTGGCGCCAGGCGCCCGGCGGGCGTCAGGGTGCGTCGCCCGGCCAGGGGGCGTCGCCGTAGAGCTACTCGGCGGTGATGCCCACCGCCAGCCGCTCGAGCGGCAGCGGGGGCGGCTCCAGCGGCAGGCGCAGGCGCTGGTAGGCGCCTTCGCTGGACAGGCCGTAGGGTGCGGCGTCACGGTTGTCGAAGGCGTAGACCACGCGGTCGGCGCCGGCCATGACCAGCGCTGCCAGGCACATGGGGCAGGGGTGGCCGCTGGCGTAGACGGTGCAGCCCGCCAGGCTGGGGTGGGCCTGCTGGCGCGTGCCGGCGCGCAGCGCCTGCATCTCGGCATGGGTGCTGGGGTCGTGGCTGTGCACGATGTCGTTCACGCCGGTGGCGATCACCTCGCCACCGCGTGCCAGCACGGCGCCGAAGGGGCGGCCGCCGCGGCGGCGGTTGTCGTGGGCCAGTTGCACGGCCTGGCGCAGCAGGGCGGTATCGGTGGGCATGGAGGACTCCTGAAACATGAGCTTGGTGCGCGGGTCTGGTGCGCTGGGGCGCCCGATTTTCTGTGCAATGCAATGACCTTGCTGGCGAATCGCGCATGTGACACACAGGCGGGCGCCGCCTCGCCACAATAGCTGGTCACCATCCTGCCGCTTTCTGCCGCCAGCACGCCTGCGGTGCAAGGGCAGGCCCCGCCACAGAATATTGGGAGAGCACCTCATGACACGCACCGTCCAGCAACTTTTCGACCTTTCGGGCAAGACCGCCCTCGTCACCGGCGGCTCGCGCGGCCTGGGCCTGCAGATGGCCCATGCGCTGGGCGAGGCCGGCGCGCGCATCATGCTCAGCTCGCGCAAGGCCGGCGACCTGGAGGAGGCCGCCGCCGAACTGCAGGCCGCCGGCATCGACGCGCGCTGGATCGCCGCCGACTGCGCCCAGGAGGCCGACATCGAGCGCCTGGCGCGCGAGACCATGGAGCGCATGGGCGACATCGACATCCTGGTGAACAACGCCGGCGCCACCTGGGGCGCGCCGGCCGAGGACCACCCCCTGGCCGCCTGGGACAAGGTCATGAACCTCAACGTGCGCGGCTACTTCCTGCTGAGCCAGTACGTGGCCAAGCACAGCATGATCGGGCGCAAGAGCGGGCGCATCATCAATATCGCGTCCATCGCGGGCCTGGGCGGCAACCCGGTGGGCATGAAGACCATTGCCTACAACACCTCCAAGGGCGCAGTCCTCAACTTCACGCGCGCGCTGGCCGGGGAGTGGGGCGAGCACGGCATCACCGTCAACGCCATCTGCCCCGGGTTTTTCAAGACCAAGATGGCCACCGTGCTCATTGAATCGCTGGGGGAGGACGCCATGAAGGCCCATGCCCCGCTGCGCCGCCTGGGCGACGACGAAGACCTCAAGGGCATCACCCTGCTGTACGCCAGCGATGCGGGCAAGCACATCACCGGCCAGTGGATGGCGGTCGACGGCGGCGTCAGCGCCCTGGTCGGGGGCTGAGGCCATGGCCCAGGGCAATGGCTTTGGCGTGCACATCCCGTTCGTGGAGCACCTGGGCTTTGCCCTGCACCGCATGGAGGGGGGGGAATCGGAGCTGCGCTATGCGGCGCGTCCTGAGCACCACAACTCGTTCGACGTGACCCACGGCGGCGCCCTGATGACGCTGCTGGACGTGGCCATGGCCACCGCCGCGCGCAGCCAGACGCCCGAGATGGGCGTGGTCACCATCGAGATGAAGACCAGCTTCATGCAGCCCGCGCGCGGGCCGCTGGTGGCCCATGGCAAGCTTCTGCAGCGCACCGCCACCCTGGCCTTCACCGAGGCGCGGGTGCTCGATGCCCAGGGCAAGCTCTGCTGCCACGCCACGGGCACCTTCAAGTACGTGCGCCGCCTGCCGGTGGACGGGCGCCAGGTGCACGCGCTGCAGTCCGTGCCCACGGACTGAGAGAATTTTTCCATCAAATCCGGCTCTAACGTCCTGTTAGCAAGCGCTAGCAGCTATCAATTTAGTAGCAAAAGGAGCTTTCCATGCCACGCAACCAGCAAATCCTGCTCGACAACCGCCCGCAGGGCGAAGCCACGGCGGAGAACTTCCGCCTCGTCGCCACCGACACCCCCGCCCTGCAGGACGGCCAGGTGCTGGTGCGCCACCACTACCTGAGCCTGGACCCGTACATGCGCGGGCGCATGAACGACAGCAAGAGCTACGCCGCCTCCCAGCCCCTGGGCGAGGTGATGATCGGCGGCACCGCGGGCGAGGTGGTGGAGAGCCGCCACCCCAAGTACGCCGTGGGCGACAAGGTGGTGGGCATGGGCGGCTGGCAGGAGTACAGCGTGGTCGACGGCAACGCGCCCGGCATGCTGCGCAAGGTCGATACCACGCACGTGCCGCTGTCGCACTACCTGGGCGCCGTGGGCATGCCCGGCGTGACGGCCTGGTACGGCCTGGTGAAGATCATTGCCCCCAAGGCGGGCGAGACCCTGGTGGTGAGCGCCGCCACGGGCGCCGTGGGCAGCGCCTTCGCGGCCCTGGCCAAGGCGCGCGGCTGCCGCGTGGTGGGCATTGCCGGCGGCCCGGACAAATGCCGCTACGCCACCGAGGAGCTGGGCTTTGACGCCTGCATAGACCACCGCGCGCATGGCGACGTCAAGAGCATGTCACGCGCGCTCAAGGAGGCCTGCCCGAACGGCATCGACGGCTTCTTCGAGAACGTGGGCGGCTACATCCTGGACGCCGTGCTGCTGCGCGCCAACGCCTTCGCGCGCGTGGCCGTGTGCGGCATGATCGCGGGCTACGACGGCCAGCCCCTGCCGCTGCAGAATCCGGCGCTCATCCTCATCAACCGCATGAAGGTCGAGGGCTTCATCGTCAGCGAGCACATGGAAGTGTGGCCCGAGGCGCTCAAGGAGCTGGGCACGCTGGTGGCCACCGGCAAGCTGCGCCCGCGCGAGAGCGTCGCCCAGGGCCTGGCCGCGGCGCCCGAGGCCTTCCTGGGCATGCTCAAGGGCAAGAACTTCGGCAAGCAGCTCGTCAAGCTGGTATGAAGCACCCCTGACCCACACCAGCGGCATCCCCACCATCGAAATGCTGTGGGAAGCACCTTGAGGAACATGGCATGACCCATCTGATCCTGCACCACTATCCGATGTCACCGTTCGCCGAGAAGATCCGCTGCGTGCTGGGCTTCAAGAACCTGGCCTGGAAGTCGGTCATCATCCCCAGCGTGGCGCCCAAGCCCGACGTGGTGGCCCTCACCGGCGGCTACCGCAAGACGCCCATCCTGCAGATCGGCGCCGACATCTATTGCGACACGGCGCTGATCTGCCAGGTGCTGGAGCACGAGCAGCCCGAGCCCGCGCTGTTCCCGCCGCACCTCCAGGGCGTCTCGCGCGTGTTCGCGCAGTGGGCCGACAGCACGCTGTTCTGGGCCGCCATGGCCTACAGCCTGCAGCCGCGCGGCGCGGCCGAGCTGTTCGCCAGCGTGCCGCCCGAGGCGGGCAAGGCCTTCGCCGAGGACCGCCGCGAGATGAGCACGGGCATGCTGCGCCTGCGCCCGGCGGATGCCACGGCGGCCTACCGCTCCTACCTGCGGCGCATCGCCCACATGGTGGAGGAGCACGACTTCCTGTTCGGCGCCGAGCCCTGCGTGGCCGACTTCGCCGCCTACCACCCGCTGTGGTTCACGCGCACGCGCGTGCCCTCCCTGGCCGGCATCTTCGAGCCCGTGCCCGCCGTGCTGGAGTGGATGGACCGCATCGCCGCCCTGGGCCAAGGCCGCATGGAGAAGTTCAGCTCCGGCGACGCCATCGCCGTGGCCGCCAGCGCCGAGCCCGCGCCGCTGCAGGGCGAGGTGTTCCAGGACGAGCACGGCATTCCGCTGGGCAGCCCCGTTACCGTGGCGGCCGAGAGCTTTGGCCAGGAGCCCACGGCGGGTGAACTGGTGGCCGCCACGCGCACGCGCTACACGCTGCGCCGCACCGACCCGCGCGCGGGCACGGTGCATGTTCACTTCCCCCGGATTGGCTACGTATTGAGAAAGGCAGAGCAATGATCGACGACTTCAAGGGCAAGACCGCGGTGCTGACGGGCGCGGGCTCGGGTTTCGGGCTGGAGTGCGCGCGCATCGGCGCGCGCCTGGGCATGAACCTGGTGCTGGTGGACGTGCAGCAGGACGCGCTGGACGCCGCCGCCGCCGAGGCGCAGGCCGCGGGCAGCGCGGTGCTGGCGCGGCGCGTCGATGTCTCCAGCGCGGCGCAGATGGAGCAACTGGCCCAGGACGTGGCCCAGCGCTTTGGCGCGCCGCACCTGGTGTTCAACAACGCGGGCGTGGGCTCGGGCGGCCTGGTCTGGGAAAACAGCGTGCGCGACTGGGAGTGGGTGCTGGGCGTGAACCTGTGGGGCGTGATCCACGGCGTGCGCCTGTTCACCCCCCTGATGCTGGCCGCCGCCCAGGCCGATCCGTCCTGGCGCGGCCACATCGTCAACACCGCCAGCATGGCGGGCCTGCTCACGCCGCCCAACATGGGCGTGTACAACGTGACCAAGCACGCCGTGGTCAGCCTGTCGGAGACGCTGTACCAGGACCTGCGCCTGGTGAGCGACCAGATCGGCGCCAGCGTGCTGTGCCCGTACTTCGTGCCCACGGGCATCAGCCACAGCGAGCGCAACCGCCCGTCCAGCATGGCCGACGAGAAGCCCACCAAGAGCCAGCTCATCGGCCAGGCCATGACGGACAAGGCCGTCACCAGCGGCAAGGTGACGGCGGCCGAGGTGGCGCAGAAGGTGTTCGACGCCGTCGCGGCAGACCAGTTCTACATCTTCAGCCACCCCAAGGCGCTGGGCAATGTGCAAAGCCGCATGGAGAGCATCCTGCGCGCCGAGAACCCGGCCGACCCCTTCCTCGAGCGCCCCGAGGTGGGCGCGCAACTGCGCGCGGCACTGCGCAGCTAATCCCTGCCCGCAGCGCGCCAGCGCGCGGGCAGCAGGTCGTACAGCGGCGTGGGGTCGCGCACATAGAGCTGCGGGCTCACCGCGGGCAGCGTGGGCAGCGGCGCGACCAGGGCCTTGCTGCCGTCCTCGCGTTCCACGTCCAGGGCGGCCAGTTGCTGCATCCAGGCGATGTCCACGCCCCCTGCCGGGCCGGGGTGGGCGTAGATCAGGCCCAGCATGTGCTGCGCGGGCCGGCTGCCCGCGGCCGCGGCGACCTGGTAGAGCCGGATGGCCTCGGCGTAGTTGGCGGGCACGCCGTCGCCCCGGTGGTAGCGGCGCGCAAGCAGGAACCAGTCCTGCGCCGTGCGCGCCGCGGGCGGGCGGCGCTCGCTGTCCATGCTTTGCAGGCGCTCGGCAAGCCGCTGGGCATTGACCGCGGCGGCGGGCGAGCGCGCCTGCGCACGGCGAAACAGCTCCAGCGCCTCGGGCAGGCGCCCCTGCGACACGCTTTCCAGCCCGAGTTCGACCAGGGCCTGCGCATCCCCAGCCTGGGCGGCGCGCGCGAGCAAGGCATGGGCTGGCAGGCCCGGGGCGGCGGGGGAAGCACCCGGGGGCTGCGGCTGGGCGATCTGCAGAGGTGTCTGGCGCGCCTGCACCAGCCATTCCAGGTAGAGCGCGCGCCCGGCATCGGCGCTGCGCAACTGCGCGATGAAGGGGCGTGCTGCCGCCGGGTTGGGCGGCGGGGTGCAGCCGTCGATGCGGCACCAGGCAAGCCCGGCGGGGGCCAGGGGCTCGCCCAGCGCACGGGCGCGCTCAAACCATTGTTCGGCCTGGGGCGCATCCACCGGGCCGCCCCTGCCGTGCAGGGCCAGCAGGCCCAGCGTCCAGGCGGCGCGGGCTGCCTGGCGCTCGCTGGCGCTGCCGCGCTTGCCCGGGCGGCTGGCGCTGGCGCGCAACTGGGCGATGTCCCTGGCCAGGGTCGGATCCTGCTCCGGCAGCACCGACAGGGGTTCGGGCTGCAATGCGCCGGCGGGTTCGAGCGCGGGTGCCGGACCGGCGCCGGGGGCTTGCAGCGGCTCGGGCCGGGGCAGCTCCAGGGGTGGCAGGGCAGGCGGGCGCGGCGGGGGCATTTCCAGCCGCGGCATTTCCTGCGCGGCGGCACGGGCGGGCGTGGCGCCGGGCGCCCAGGCCAGCAGCAGCCCACAGCAGGCCGCTAGCCAGGCTGCGGTGGCGCCGCGTGCGCAGGCCGGCGCGGGGACGGCAAAAGGGCAGGGCATGGGCTTTTCCTTCGGTGCGGTGGCGCGGTGCAAGGGGGCGCCCTGCCGCCCCGCGCCGCATGCCGAGCGGGGGCGTGGCAGGGCATGCGGTTGGGAGCGGCAGGGACGCCGTCATCGCGTCTTGGCCGGAGTGGCGGGAGCGGCTGCGGGAGCAGGAGCGGCGGGCGGCGGTGCGCGCTTGGCCACGACCTGCCAGTGGACGCTGCCGCGCGCAAAGCCCTGGGGCCCCAGGCCCTGGCTGAATCCCTGGGCCACGTCGTCGAGCGAGCGGTAGCCCTGGAGCTGGGTGAGGGCGGCGCCCTGCAGCGGTGCGGGCAGGCGGGTGTACGGGTCGGTCTCGCTGGCGAAGCAGCCGACCTGCTCCGTGCCGGGCTTGCCGGTGTCGAGGATGAATGCCGGGTTGGGCGTCATCCAGTCAGGAATGCGCACGGCGAGGTGGGCCGACACCAGGGCCTTGGGGTTGACGGAGTTGGGCAGCAGGCGCATCACATTGCCCTGTGCGTCCTGGAAGTAGCAGTACAGGTAGGACGTGCGCGAGACGGTGGCGGAGAGGAACACCTGGTCGCCCTCCTCGAAGGCCGGGCGCTCGCCCGCGGGCAGGGGGTTCTCGATCTGCAGCTCGACGCGCGTGGTGCTGTCCGCTGCCGCCACGGCCGGCAGGGGCGCGGCGCCCGGGGGCGTGGTTCCCGGGGCGTCGAGCTGCTGGCTGTTCCAGCCCACGCGCGAGAGCGTGCCCGAGGGCGAGAGCGTGACGAAGTTGCGCAGCGCGCGCTCGTAGGTGGTGAAGTCCAGCACGCCCGAGACGACGATGCCGCGGTCGGCCTGGAAGCGCGCCAGCGCAGTGCGCAGCTCCGGGCTTTCGGTGCTCAGGGCCTCGGTGTCGGGCGGCAGGTAGCCCTGGCGGGCCAGCGCGCTTTGCACCAGGCGCATCTGCCCCTCGGGGCCGCTTTCGTCGTACCACTCGCGCATCTGGCGCTGGAAGTCGGGGTGCGTCTGGTCCAGGGTCAGGCACTGCCAGTAGGGCACGCGCGCCCACTTGCCCACGAGCTCGATGGTGCCCAGGTCGATCAGCGTGCGCATGGCGCCGCCTGCGCCCTGGGTGTAGTCCCGCCCGACGTTGAACTTGACGCCGTAGCTGCCGATGCGCCCGGCCACGTCCAGCCCCTGGCCCGCGCCGCCGATGATGACCTCGTTGGCCGAGTCCAGCCCCGGGATCAGCGTGCGCGTGCGAAAGTCTCCCAGGTGCAGCTCCAGCCCGATGACGGTGGCATTGCGGCTGGCGCTGTAGCCCGTGTCGAGGCGGCTCGCGGAGGTGCCCACGTCGAAGCGGCTGCCGATGACGTTCTGGTCCACATACGCAACGGCGCCCGAGAAGTACAGCGCCGGGCGCTGCAACTGCATCTGGTTGTTGTTGAGCAGGATGGTGGTGAGGTTTTGCACCGTGTCCTGGCGCGCGATGTCCACCTCGTAATCCACGAAGCGGAAGGCGTTGGACAGGCGCGACATCTGCGACAGCGCGGTGACGATCATGTCCTTGGAGGCGACCGGCACGCGGCTGGAGTAGTCGGGGATCTGCTTGCTCGTGATCAGCGTGGGCGGCAGTTGCGCCTCGCGCAGCATGTGGTCCATGCACATCAGCGAGTCGGAAAAGCTGGAGATGGAGCGTGTGGGACGCACCACGGGGCGGTCCGACTGCGTGGCATAGGACTGGAATTTCGCGTCCTTGCGCACGTCCATGGGCGTGCTGCAGCCCTGCAGGGCGAGCAGGCCCGCCAGGCCCAGCCCGGCGCACAGCCTGCGCGCCGGGTGGGCGAGCAGGCGCTGGAATACGGCAGTGTGTGTCATGGTGTGCCCCCTTGGTCCCTTCGTGTCGTGGCTCTGTGTCTCAGGGCCCTGTGCTGGCGCGTGCCGGGCGCCGGCCCGTGTGCAGTGGTGCTAGTTGCAGACGTTCACGAGATCGCCGCGCAGCACGACGATCTGCTCCTTGGGCGAGCCGGCGGGCGTGGTGGCGGCCGTGGTGCTGCCTATGGTTTGCGTGCAGGTGGTCTTGAATCCGTCCGAGGTGGCGGTCGAGACGACGTCCTTGTTCGTCAGGATGTCACCGGGATCGCCCGAGAATGCCTTGGCCTCGTAGCGGGCGACGCGGGCCTTTTGCCACGCGGGCATGTCTGCCGGCGGGCTGATGTAGCCCGAGCGCGGTGCGGCGCCGTTGGGCAGCATCTGAATGGAGATCTTGCGGTCGAGGACCACCGGGTCCTCGCCAGGCGCGTTCTGCGCAAGGGCCCCCTGCAGGCAGGCCAATGCGCCCAGCGCGGTGCAGATCCAGGTTCGTGTGCGTGTGAGCATGGCGAGACCTCCTTGATCCATGGGGAGCCGAAGCCCGGCCGCCAGGCGGCTGCAGGCTCCGGCACGGCGAGCCCATCACCAGTGCGGGCGCTGGCAGCGTCCGTCGGCGCAGGGGTCGCGCGGTTCGTTGCAGGCATCGTTGGAGGCGATGTTCTGCGCGGCATGGCTGTTGGCGCCCAGAGCCTGGTTGGTCACCGTGGCATTGGTCAGGTAGGTGGCCTGCGAGGAATAGCCCGAGATCGTCACGTCGCCAAAATTCGACGAGAGATTCTGGGTTGCCAGTGCATTGCTGCCATTGGCCAGGTTGGACACGCTGCTGTTGGTGGAGCCCACGTACTGGTTGGAATAGCCGGAGATCATGACCTTGCCGTTGTTGCTGGCCAGGTTCTGCAGGGCGTCGGCGTTGCCACCCATGGCCTTGTTTTCCACGTTGGTGTTGGTCAGGGCGCTGGTCTGGTAGGACTGGCCACGCGTATCGACGGTCACCTCGCCGGCGTTCGACGAGATGTTCTGGTTGGCAAAATCATCGCGGTTCACGGCTTCATTCCTGATGCTGCCGCCCACGGTGGTGGCCGACTGCTCGGAGTAGCCCTTGATCAAGATCTTGCCGGAGTTGCTGGCCACGTTCTGCAGCGCGTCGTTGTTCTCGTGCGAGGTGTTGGCCACCACGGTGCCGGAGATCGAGGCCATCTGCTTGGAGGTGCCGCTGATGGTGATGGATGCCGGACTCGTCGGCTGGGCTGCCATGGCAGCGGCGGCGATGGTGCTGAGAGCGAAAAGTGCAAGGGATTTCATGGCGATTCCTTCAATGGTGAAGATCAAGGTCTGGCCGCATGCCGCCGGGGCGGCACGGGGCCCATCCGACGCCGCCGCAGGTGCCCTCACTGGCAGGACGTTCCATGCGGTTTCGTCTGGGAGTCAGTGTCGGCGCGGCGCGGACCCGCGCCAATGGCCTGTATGCGCTACCTCATGCATGCCTGCGGCGGGACCGTGCAGGCCCGTGCGCCGGGGTCTGTGCGCACGGTTTGCCTGTGGCGCGTGGGTGGAATGGGCGTGCAGATTGGCCCCGCCAGAACGCGGTAGTTACCGAATGCGAGCGATGTAACGTTTGATGTTTTGCGCTGTATCGCGTAGCAAAGGGGGGCAATTTCTTGTAACGTGGAACCAGACAGGTGGTTTTCGGAGATAGCGCGATGTCGATACCGCACACAGGGGCGCCAGACGCAGGCCCATTAGGTTCGAGCGAGGAAGGGCACATCGGAGCCTTTGCCTCGTACAGCAATCCACCGTCCATCTGGCCGGACTTCCTCGTGGGGCAAGCGCAGGCCCCGGTGCGGGTGCTGGTGGTCGATGACGATGCCCACATGCGCACGGTCATCGCCCAGGAGCTGATGGCCGACCCGCGCACCCTGCTGGTGGCGCAGGCCGGCTCGCTGCGCGAAGCCCGGCGCCTGCTGCGCCAGCAGGAGGTGGATGTCCTGCTCGTGGACCTGAACCTGTGCGATGGCTCGGGCCTGGAGCTCATCCGCTACGCCAAGACCGTGCGGCCCAGCGTCGAGATCATCGTCATCTCCGTCATGGACACGGAGCAGGAGGCGATCCGCGCCTTCGAGCTCGGCGCCACCGGCTACCTGGTGAAGAACTCCTGGTTCGGCAACTTTGCGCAGGCCGTGCTGCAGGTGGCCAATGGCGGGGCGTCCATCACGCCCGGCCTGGCGCGGCGCCTGCTGCATTCCTTCGACCGCGTGCGCACAGACGGCGGCGCGCGCGGCATGGAGGGCGAAAAGCTCTCTGACCGCGAGAAGGAAGTGCTGCGCATGGTGGCCAATGGCTACGTCAGCGCCGAGATCGGCCAGCGCCTGGCCATCAGCAGCATGACGGTCAACACCCACATCCGGAACATCTACCGCAAGCTGCACGTCCGCACCCGCGCCCAGGCCGTGAGCTTCGCCTCGCTGTGGGGTTTGCTGTAGCGGCTGCGCCATGGCCCCGGTGCATGTGCTCAAGCGCCGCCTGTGGCTTGCCGGGCTGGTGTGCTGCCTGCTGATCGTGCTGGAGCTGTGGCTGGACCGGCCGTCCCCGGTGGGCGGTCTGGTGCCTGCCCCGGCAGCCTGGCTGCTGCGGCTGGAGGTCAAGACCCTGCTGTCCCTGATCCTGCTGGGCATGGTGCTCTACGGTCTGTGGTACGTGTACCGGCAGCAGGTGTTCATCGATCAGGCGCTGGAGGAAGAGCGCCGCCGCATTGCCCTGGAGCTGCATGACGGCGTGGGCTTTCAGCTCGTGCAGGCCCTGGCGCAGTTCAAGGGTCCGGAGGATGACGTGCGGGACATGCGCCTGGCCCTTGAGCAGGCCCTGATCGAGCTGCACGCCGCGGTGGACCTCATGCAGCCCGAGTCCTTCAACCTAATCGAACGTATGGCCGTGCTGCGCTACCGCATCCAGCCGACCTTCGAGCGCCAGGGCATCGAACTGGTCTGGCGCGTGGCAGGTGATCTCGATACCTCGTGGCTGCCGCCGCAAAGCACGGTGCACGTGCTCAAGATCGTGCAGGAGGCGCTGGGTAATGTGCTGCGCCATGCCCAGGCCAGCCGCGTGGAGGTGCTGTTGCACCCTTTGCCCGGTCCCTGCGGATTGCTGCTGGACGTGCGCGACAACGGGCGCGGCACCGGCACGGTCCCGGCGAACGCGGCGGCGGGCCATGGTCTGATGGGTATGCGCAGGCGCGCCCAATGGCTGGGGGGTACGCTGCAAATCATCAGCCGACCGGCCGTGCAGGGCACCTGTATCCGCCTGGCCGTCACGCGCCAGGGCTTGCCCGAGCTGCGGCGCAAACTCCTTCCGCTGCCTGCGGCCATGCGCGCGGTGTCGCCCCGCAGGGCGGCGCAGGGGCTGCGCGCCATCCGGTCGCGGGCGCGCTCCTGGCCTACCCGGCCGCCCGCCGCGGGGTGAATGCCGCCCTGGCCGGCGGCTCGCAGTGGCGGCTGGAGTTCACCGGTATACCGCGGGTTTTCATCAAAAAATGGCTGCAGCGCTTATCCATCAAGCGCAAGCAGCTATCAATAAGATAGCAATCAAGGGTAGGGGCGTATGAGCCGCAGCGGCAGGCGGCTGTCCTTGTGCACGGGGCTGGACTCGCCGCTGCCCATGTCCACGGCCCAGCCCTGGCGCGTGCCGATGCGGCTGGTCACGCCGCCCACGCTGCCGTGCTGCACGCTGCCGTAGTCGTACATATTGACGGCGCCGGTGTGGATGCGCGAGGTGCCCGACCAATGCCAGGTGCCGGGCGCGGCCGGGAACAGCGCCGGGTCCACCCCCGGCGGCGTGGCACGGCGCTGCACCAGGTGGCGCAGCTCCAGCGCGCGCGGCAGGCGCCAGGCCACGCCCTCGGCTTCGCTGCGCGCACGCGCGGCGGCCAGGGCTTCGGCGCGGTCGAACAGCAGCGGCAGCCCGGCGCAGGTCTTGCCGTTCCAGTGCGTGCCTTCCAGGCAGCGCGCCCAGGCCACCTTGGCGCGCGCATCCAGCACCAGCGTGCCGTCGGCCGACACCTCCAGGCGCTCCGCGGCGGCGGGTGCGGGGCGGTCGCCGTCGGCATCGTCCTCGGGTTCGCGCGGCTGGGGCAGGGCCAGGGTGCTGGCCAGCAGCAGCGCGCCGGCCAGCAGCAGATGCCGGGCCCGCCGGGGCGGGGCAGGGCGCAGGGGAGCGGGTGCGGGCATGGCGGCCTCCTCGGTATGCGCGCTGGCAGCTATGGCAAACTCGCGCGCTTCGTGTTTCAGACGACGGTCCATGCAGAGAATCATCGGCCAATTGGCTGCAGAAATCAAAATCACCGAATCCCAGGTCCGCGCCGCCGTGGAACTGCTCGACGGCGGCGCCACCGTGCCCTTCATCGCGCGCTACCGCAAGGAGGCCACCGGCGGGCTCGACGACGTGCAACTGCGCGAGTTGGAGGCGCGCCTGGCCTACCTGCGCGAGCTCGAAGACCGCCGCGTGGCGGTGCTGAAAAGCATCGACGAGCAGGGCAAGCTCACCGACCAGCTCCGCGCGCAAATAGCCGCCGCGCCGACCAAGCAGGAGCTGGAGGACATCTACCTGCCCTTCAAGCAAAAGCGCCGCACCAAGGGCCAGATCGCCAAGGAGTTCGGCATCGAGCCGCTGGCCGACAAGCTGCTGGCCGACCCCACGCTGGACCCGCACGCCGAGGCCCAGGCCTTCTGCCAGCCCGCCACCCTGCTTGACGACGGCAAGCCGGGGCCCGATTTTTCGACCACCGTCGCCGTGCTCGACGGCGTGCGCGACATCCTGTCCGAACGCTGGGCCGAGGACGCCGTGCTGGTGCAGTCGCTGCGCGAATGGCTGTGGGCCGAGGGGCTCTTGCGCAGCAAGAAGGTGGAGGGCAAGAACGAGAACGACCCCGAGGTCGCCAAGTTCCGCGACTACTTCGACTACGACGAGCCCATCGGCCGCGTGCCCTCGCACCGCGCGCTGGCGGTGTTCCGCGGCCGCGCGCTGGAGATTCTGGAAGCCAAGCTGGTGCTGCCCGTGGAGCCCGAGCCGGGCCAGCCCAGCATCGCCGAGGGCAAGATCGCCCTGCACCTGGGCTGGAGCCACCAGGGCCGCAAGAGCGACGACCTGCTGCGCAAGTGCGTGGCCTGGACCTGGCGCGTGAAGCTCAGCCTCTCCACCGAGCGCGACCTGTTCTCGCGCCTGCGCGAAGAGGCCGAGAAGGTGGCCATCAAGGTGTTTGCCGACAACCTGCGCGACCTGCTGCTGGCCGCGCCCGCCGGCCCGCGCGCCGTGATGGGGCTGGACCCCGGCATCCGCACCGGCGTGAAGGTGGCCGTGGTGGACCGCACGGGCAAGCTGGTGGAGACCGCCACCGTCTACCCGCACGAGCCGCGCCGCGACTGGGACGGCAGCCTGGCCACACTGGGCCGCCTGTGCATGAAGCATGGCGTGCAGCTCATCGCCATCGGCAACGGCACCGCCAGCCGCGAGACCGACAAGCTGGCGGCCGAGCTGATCAAGTTAATGCAAAAACAGGCCGTAGACCAGGCGGGGCAAGCGCTACCAGCTATTGAAAAGATAGTGGTGAGTGAGGCCGGCGCTTCGGTGTATTCCGCCAGCGAGTACGCCAGCCAGGAAATGCCCGACGTGGACGTGAGCCTGCGCGGCGCCGCCAGCATTGCGCGCCGCCTGCAGGACCCGCTGGCCGAGCTGGTGAAGATCGAGCCCAAGAGCATCGGCGTGGGCCAGTACCAGCACGACGTGAACCAGAGCGAGCTGGCGCGCACGCTGGACGCCGTGGTCGAGGACTGCGTGAACTCCGTGGGCGTGGACCTGAACACCGCCAGCGCGCCGCTGCTGGCGCGCGTGTCGGGCCTGTCGGGCAGCGTGGCCAAGGCCGTGGTGCGCTGGCGCGAGCAGCACGGCGCCTTCAAGAACCGCAAGCAGCTCATGGAGGTCAGCGGCCTGGGCGCCAAGACCTTCGAGCAGGCGGCGGGCTTTTTGCGCATTCGCGATGGCGACAACCCGCTGGACATGACCGGCGTGCACCCCGAGACCTACCCCGTGGTCGAGCAGATCATGGAAAAGACCGGCAAGCCGGTGGCCGAGCTCATGGGCCGCGCCGAGATGCTCAAGACACTCAAGCCCGAGCTGTTCGCCAACGAGAAGTTCGGTGTGATCACCGTGCGCGACATCCTGGGCGAGCTGGAAAAGCCCGGCCGCGACCCGCGCCCCGACTTCAAGGTGGCGCGCTTCAACGAGGGCGTGGAAGACATTGCCGACCTCAAGGAGGGCATGGTGCTGGAGGGCACGGTGAGCAACGTGGCCCAGTTCGGCGCCTTTGTGGACCTGGGCGTGCACCAGGACGGGCTGGTGCACGTGAGCCAGCTCAGCCACAAGTTCGTGGGCGACGCGCGCGAGGTGGTCAAGACCGGCGACATCGTCAAGGTCAAGGTGCTGGAGGTGGACGTGGCGCGCAAGCGCATCAGCCTGAGCATGAAGCTCGACGCCGCGCCCGCGCGCCGTGATGCTCCGCGCGAGAACCGCTTTGAGGGCGCGGGCCGCGGTTACGCCCAGCCCCCGCGCCGCGGCAACGAACCTGCGCCCCAGGGCGCCATGGCCTCGGCCTTTGCCAAATTGCAGCAAGCGAAGAACCGTTCATAATCAGGCCACAGCCCACTTCACGCCGCTGCTGCGCCACCTCCATGGATCTGAATGCCCTGCTGGCCACGCCTGCCGTCCTGCCCAGCATGCCCAAGGCGGTGGCCCTGCTCATGAGCGAGCTGGCGCACCACGAGCCCAGCCTGCGGCGCGTGAACCAGCTCTTCGGCACCGATCCGGCGCTGGCGGCGCGCCTGCTCGAGCGCGCCAATTCCGACGCGTTCGATGCGCCGCGCAGTGTCGCCGGCATCGCCGAGGCCCTGGCCCTGCTTGGCACGGCGCAGTTGCGCGAGTTGGTGGGAACGGCGCCGCTGGGCACGACCTCGCGCTCCGTCCCGGGCATGAATCTGCAGCAGTTCTGGCGCTACAGCCTGGCCACGGCCAAGTACGCCCGCTCGCTTGCCGGCAGCGTGCTGCAAAGCCAGCCCGCGGCCTACACCGCCGGGCTGTTGCACGGCATGGGCGAACTGCTCATCCACCTGGCCGACCCCGAGCGCGTGCAGTCGCTCAACACACTGGTGGGGCCGCTGGACCTGCGCCGCTGCAAGCTGGAGACGCGCATCTTCGGCTACTGCTACAGCCAGGTCAGCGCGCAACTGGCCCAGCGCTGGCAATTGCCCGAGTCCGTGGTCGATGCGCTCAAGTACCTGCACGCCCCCTTCGACAACCGCGCCTACGAGCCGCTGGCGGGCGTGGTGCACCTGGCCGTGTGGCGTGTGCGCGCGCACGAGGCGGGCATGGGCGAGAAGGAAATGGTCGTCAGCTTCCCCGACCAGGTGGGCCTGCCCCTGGGGCTGGACATCGACATGGTGCTGCGCCAGGACCCCATCGACTGGACCCCCAAGCCCGATGTGGACGATGGTAATGGCGACGATGGCTCCGGCAGCGACGCCGACTCACTGAACGTCTACCTGGTCTGAGAGGTGGAGCTGGCGCTGGTCGGCGCCGTTACATCGACGCCGCCAGCAGTTCGCGGTATTCCTCGGCCGTGGCCACACGCGGGTTGGTCTTGTGGCAGTGGTCGGCCAGCGCGCCCTTGATCACGTCGTCGAACAGCGCCTCGGTCACGCCCATGGCGGCCAGGCCCGTGGGCAGGCCCAGGCGCGCGTTCATGTCGCGGATGGCCTCGGGGATGTCGGTGGCGCTGGCCAGGCCCATGGCGTGGGCCATGCGCTCCAGGCGCCGGTCCTTGCGCACCGATTCGCATTCGGCGTTGAAGCGCACCACGGCCGGCAGGAACATGGCATTGAGCGTGCCGTGGTGCAGGCGCGGGTTCACGCCGCCCAGGCTGTGGCTCAGGCTGTGCACGGCGCCCAGGCCCTTCTGGAAGGCCATGGCGCCCTGCATGCTGGCGCTCATCATGTTCAGGCGCGCCTCGCGGTCGCTGCCGTCGCGCGTGGCGCGCTCGATGGCAGCCCAGCCGCGCTCCAGCCCGTCCAGCGCGATGCCGTCGGCCGGCGGGTTGAAGGCGGCGGACATGAAGGTCTCCATGCAGTGCGCGATGGCGTCCATGCCGGTGGCGGCCGTGAGCAGCGGCGGCAGGCCCAGCGTCAGCCCGGGGTCGCAGATGGCCGCCTTGGGCACCAGGTTCCAGGAGTGGAAGCCCAGCTTGCGGTGGTCATCCACGATGATGATGGCGCCGCGCGCCACCTCGCTGCCCGTGCCGCTGGTGGTGGGCACGGCGATGAGCGGCGCTGCGGCGGCAGTGATGCGCGGCGAGCCGCCCTCGATGGTGGCGTAGTGCGTGAGCGGCCCCTCGTGCGTGGCGGCGATGGCAATGCCCTTGGCGCAGTCGATGGCCGAGCCGCCGCCCACGGCGATCAGGCCGTCGCAGCCCTGGGCCTGGTAGACCGCGACGGCGGCGCGCACGGCGGCCTCGGTGGGGTTGGAGGGCGTCTGGTCGAACACCGCCACGGCCATGCCGGGCAGGGCGTCCAGCGCCTTTTGCAGCACGCCGGCGGCCTTCACGCCGGGGTCGGTGACGACCAGCGGGCGCGTGATGCCCACGCGCTCGCACTCCTGCTTCAGCAGCTGGATGGCGCCGTACTCGAACTGGATCTGGGTGACGTAGTAGATGAATGCCATGGCCTGTGGGAGACAGCCGCCGCTGCCCGCTTGCGGATAGGATTGGGTCAAACAACTTTAACCCCGGAGACCCGCATGACCAAGACCCGCACCCTTGTCCCCCTGGCGCTGTCCGTCGCTTTTGCGACAAATGCTGGCGCGGCCTGCCTGAGCGATGCGCAGGCCGCCGACCTGGTGGCCAACTACCTCTCGCGCCAGCCCGCGGCCAACCCCGAGGGCCTGAGCGACGCCGACGGCGCCTGCACGCGCGCCAAGGTCAACGCGCTGCTGGCGCCGCGCCTGGGCAAGGTGGTGGGCTACAAGGCCGGCCTGACCAACCCGGCCGTGCAAAAGCGCTTTGGCACGGACAAGCCCGTGTGGGGCAAGCTCTACGAAGGCATGGTGCTGCAGAGCGGCGCCAGCGTGGAGGCCGCCTTTGGCGCCCGGCCCCTGTACGAGGCCGACATGCTGGTGCGCGTCAAGAGCGCGGCCATCAACCAGGCCCGCACGCCCCTGGAGGTGCTCGAAGCCATCGACCAGGTCATTCCCTTCGTCGAGCTGCCCGACCTCATGGTGCAGGCGCCTCCGAAGCTCAACGGTGCGGGCGTGGCCGCCATCAACGTGGGCGCGCGCCTGGGTGTGGCCGGCGCCCCGCTGCCGGTGCCCGTGCTGCGCGCCGAACGCTATGCCCTGCTCGACGCCCTGCGCGACATGAAGGTCACCCTCACCGACGCCAGCGGCGCGGCGCTGGGCGGCGGCAAGGGCAGCGACATCCTGGAGCACCCGCTCAATGCCGTGGTCTGGCTGGCCCAGGCGCTGGCGCAGGAAGGCCTGGCCATGCAGCCG
This sequence comes from Comamonas granuli NBRC 101663, assembly GCF_000739995.1. Classification (GTDB taxonomy): domain Bacteria; phylum Pseudomonadota; class Gammaproteobacteria; order Burkholderiales; family Burkholderiaceae_C; genus Simplicispira; species Simplicispira granuli. The sequence continues at coordinate 291,289 of NZ_BBJX01000004.1, forward strand.
GGCGAGCTCATCAGCCTGGGGTCGTTCTCGCCCCTGCTGCCGCCCAAGCCCGGCCTGGCGGTCACCGCCACCTATGACGGCCTGCCCGGCGCACAGCCCGTGCGCCTGCAGTTCAAGTGAAGGAGGCGCCGTCCGTGGATTCCCATTCGCAGTTGCACCTCCACCACGCCCGCCTGACGCCGCAGATGCGCGGCGTGCTCGAGCGCATGCACCGAGCCCGCCGTCCGCCGCTGCACAGCCTGAGCCCGGAGCAGGCGCGCGCCGCCTATGCCGCGGGGGCCGACGTGCTCGAAGTGCCGCGCGCCGTGCTGGCGCGGGTGGAGGACCTGCACATTCCTGCCCGCGACGGCCATGCCTTGCCCGCACGCCTGTACGCCCCGCGCACGGGCGCGGGCCTGCCCCTGCTGCTGTACCTGCACGGCGGCGGGTTCACCATCGGCAGCATTGCCACGCACGACGTGCTGTGCCGCGAGCTGGCGCGCCTGGCGGACTGCATGGTGGTGTCGCTGGACTACCGCCTGGCGCCCGAGCACCCGTTCCCCACAGCCAGCAACGACGCCTGGGACGCCCTGGCCTGGCTGGCCGCGCACGCCGATCGCCTGGGCGGCGACCGCACCCGCCTGGCCGTGGGCGGTGACAGCGCCGGAGGTACGCTGGCGGCGGTGAACGCCATCCTGGCGCGCGATGCCGGCCTGGGCCTGGCGCTGCAACTGCTGATCTACCCCGGCACCACGGCCCACCAGGACACAGCCTCGCACCAGACCTTTGCCCGCGACCTGGTCCTGGAGGCCGAAGCCATCGCCTGGTTTTTTGGCCACTACGTACCCGCACGCGCCGAGCGCGAAGACTGGCGCTTCGCCCCGCTGCTGGCCCCCGACCTGGAGGGCGTGGCCCCCGCCTGGATCGGGCTGGCCGAGTGCGATCCGCTGGTGGACGAGGGCATTGAGTACGCCGACAAGCTGCGTGCGGCCGGCGTGGCGGTGGACCTGGAGATCTACCGCGGCGTGACGCACGAATTCATCAAGATGGGCCGCGTGATCCCCGAAGCGCGCCAGGCCCACCAACATGCCGCGAGCGCGCTGCGCCGCGCCTTTGATCTGGAGTGACCCACCGATGCAACGTTCGGATTTCCGCTGCTTCCACCGCCTGCGCGTGCGCTGGGCCGAGGTGGACATGCAGAAAATCGTCTTCAACGCCCACTACCTGATGTACGTGGACACCGCCATGATGGACTACTGGCGCGCCCTGGCCTTGCCCTACGAGGCCAGCATGGTGGCCCTGGGCGGCGACATGTACGTCAAGAAGGCGACGCTGGAGTACCACGCCTCGGCGCAGCTCGACGACCTGCTGGACATCGGCGTGCGCTGCGCGCGCGTGGGCAATTCCTCGGTGCTGTTCGAGGCGGGCATCTTCCGCGGGGAGCAGTTGCTGGTCTCGGGCGAACTGGTCTATGTCTTTGCCGACCCGGCCACGCAGACCTCCAAGCCCGTGCCGCAGGCCTTGCGCGCGGTGTTTGCGGCCTTCGAGGCGGGCGAGCCCATGGTGCAGGTGCGTTGCGGCGCCTGGCAGGACCTGGGCCCGGAGGCTGCGCAACTGCGCGAGGCGGTGTTCGTCGCGGAGCAGCGCATCGCCCCCGACATCGAGCGCGATGCGCTCGACCCGGACGCCGTGCACGTGCTGATCGCCAACCGCCTGGGCATGCCCATCGCCACGGGCCGGCTGCTGGTGCAGGCCCCGGGCGTCGGGCGCATCGGCCGCATGGCCGTCGACCGGCTGCTGCGCGGCGGCGGCTGGGGCTTGCAGGCGCTGCGCGCGCTCGAAGACGCCGCCCGTGCGCGCGGCGACCGGCAGGTGCTGCTGCACGCCCAGGTGCAGGCACGCGGCTTCTATGAGGGGGCGGGCTACCAGGTCCAGGGCGAGCCCTGGCAGGAAGCAGGCATCGCCCACCTGGCGATGCTGCGGTCCCTGTGAGTCAGAGCCGGCGCAGGCGTGCAAGGGCCGCGCGCAGGGTCTCGTCCTTCTTGGCGTAGCAAAAGCGCACCACGCGCTGGTCGAAGCCGTCGCCGTAGAAGGCCGACAGCGGAATGGCCGCCACGCCGATCTCGCGCGTGAGCCACTGGCAGAAGTCGGCTTCGCTCAGATCGCTCACGGCCGAGATGTCCACGCACTGGAAGTAGCTGCCGCTGCTGGGCAGCAGCTTGAGGCGCGATCCCTCCAGCCCCTGGCGGAACAGGTCGCGCTTGGCCTGGTAGAAGGCGGGCAACTGCTGCCAGGGCGTGGGGTCCTGCAGGTAGGCGGCCAGGCCGTGCTGCATGGGCGTGTTCACCGTGAACACGTTGAACTGGTGCACCTTGCGGAATTCGGCCGTGAGCGGCGCAGGCGCGGCCACGGTGCCCACCTTCCAGCCCGTGACGTGGAAGGTCTTGCCGAAGCTCGAGACGATGAAGGCGCGCGCCGCCAGGCCGGCAAAGCGTGCGGCGCTCTGGTGCAGCGCGCCGTCGTACACCATGTGCTCGTACACCTCGTCGCTGATGAGCAGCACGTCGGTGGGCGCCAGCAGCTCCTGCAGCGCCAGCATGTCGGCCTCGCTCCAGACGCTGGCGCTGGGGTTGTGCGGGCTGTTGATGATGAGGGCGCGCGTGCGCGGGCCGATGGCGGCGGCGATTTTGGTGAAGTCGGGCCGAAAGCTCCCGGGCGTGAGCGGCACGCGCACCGCCTTGCCGCCGGCCAGCGCGATGTTGGGCACATAGCTGTCGTAACAGGGGTCGAGCACGATGACCTCGTCGCCCGGGTGCACGATGGCCAGGATGGCCGTGAGAATCGCCTGGGTGGCCCCGGCGGTAATGGTGATTTCGTTATCTGGGCAATACCGGCGTGCGCTGGCAGCTTCGATTTTTGTAGCAACCGCCTGGCGCAATGCAGGCACGCCGGGCATGGGCGGGTACTGGTTGTGGCCTGCACGCATGGCCTGGTGCACGGCGTCGACGAGGGCGCTGTCACAGTCGAAGTCCGGGAAGCCCTGGCCCAGGTTGACCGCGCCGTGCTTGGCGGCCAGGGCCGACATGACGCTGAAGATGGTGGTGCCCACGGTGGGCAGGCGGCTGGTGAGGACGGGGGTGCGTTCGGTCATGGCGCAAAAAAGGATTCAAAGCTCGTAGTCATGGACATGCCCGCTCATGGCACGGGCCACCAGGTCGCGGCTCAGGCGGTCGCTCAGCAGCTCGGCAAAGCGGAACACGAAGTGGCGCAGGTAGGCGCCGCGCTTCAAGGCCACGCGCGCCACGCTCTGGCCGAACAGGTGGCCCAGCGGGCGCACCTGCAGGTCGCCGATGGGGTCCTCGCGCATGGCCATCTCGGCCACGATGCCAATGCCCAGCCCCAGGCGCACATAGGTCTTGATCACGTCCGAGTCGATGGCTTCGAGCACGATGCGCGGCTGCAGGCGGCGCGCGGCAAAGGCGGCGTCGATCTTGCCGCGGCCGGTGAACGAGGGGTGGTAGGTGATGAGCGGCTCGTGGGCGATGTCGTCCAGGTTCACGCGCTCCTTCTGCGCCAGCGGGTGGCTGTGGGGCAGCACCAGCACGTGCTGCCATTCGTAGCAGGGCAGGGTGACGAGCTCGGGGTAGTCGGCCAGCGACTCCGTGGCCACGCCGATTTCGGCCACCTCGTCGATCACCATGCGCGCCACCTCGTGCGGCGTGGCCTGGTGCAGGCTGATGTTGACCTTGGGGTAGGCCTCGCGCAGCCGGGCCACGGGCAGGGGCAGCACGTAGCGCGCCTGGGTGTGCGTGGTGGCGATGGACAGCGTGCCCGTGTCCTGGGCGCTGTACTGCTCGCCGATGCGCTTCAAGTTGCCCACCTCGCGCATGATGAGCTCGATGCTCTTGAGCACATGCTGCCCGGGCTCGGTGATGCGCTTGAGGCGCTTGCCGTGGCGCGCGAAGATCTCCACGCCCAGCTCGCCCTCCAGCTCGATGATGGCCTTGGAGACCCCGGGCTGCGAAGTGTGCAGCGCCTTGGCGGCTTCGGTCAGGTTCAGGTTGCGGCGCGCGGCTTCCTGGACGAAGCGGAATTGGTGCAGATTCATATCCAGATGCAGCTAAAGAACTGCATCATTATGCTGCATTTATCTAAGTCACTGGGGTTCGCAGGCAATCGACGCCATCAGGGCCACCATGCGCGGGTCTTCGCCAATGGCGCTTTGCACCTGGATGTCGGTGTCCGGGTGGGCCGTGCGCAGCGCCTGCACCAGGGCCGGCAGGTCTTCGCGCGCGTGCCGGCCGACGCCCAGGAACATGGGGCAGATGGTGATCTGTCGTATGCCGCCATCGACCAGGTCCTGCACCGCGCTGGGCAGGTCGGGGGCCGTGAGCTCCAGGTAGGCGCAGCGCACGGCAATGGCGGTGCCGTGGTGCTGCTGGATGTAGCGGCCTACGGCCTCGATGGGTGCGCTCCAGAGCGGATCGCGCGAGCCATGGGCAAACAGGATGACGCCGCGGGGGGCGGAGGTGGTGGTGTGCATAGGTCAGCGCCGCAAGACCAGCCAGGTGAATGCGGCCAGTGAAGCAAGGGAGTAGATGATGCCCGGCGCCGCCGCCGTGAGCCACGGCGACCACTTCTGCAGGTTGCCTGCAAAGCCGAACAGGTTGTTGAGCAGGAAGAAGCTGATGCCCGCCATGACGCCGCCGAACACGTAGGCGGCAATCGACCCCGAGCGGAAATGCAGGTAGGCAAAGGGCAGGGCCAGGACCACCATGACCAGGCAGCTCAAGGGGTAGAACACCTTGCGCCAGAACTCGATTTCGTACTTCTGCGCCGCCTGGCCGTTGTTCTTGAGGTGGTTGATGTACTGGAACAGGTCGATGGTGGCCATGCGGTCGGGTTTGAGCACGGCGGCCGCCACCATGTCGGCGCTGATGCTGGTGGGCCAGGCCGTCTCGGCCCATTGCTCCTGCACGACGGCCGGCGCCTGTTCGCCGCCCGGAGTGAGGAAGCTGCTGCGCCGCGCCTGCAGCAGCGTCCAGTGGCCGGTGGGGCCGAACTGTGCACGCTCGGCGTGGATCTGCGCGGCCAGATGCCCTTGGCGGTCGAATTCGATGATGCGCACGTCCTGCATGGTGCCATCGTTAGCCAGGGCGCGCACGTTCACGGCATAGGAGTGGTCCTCGCGGCGCTCCTTGAGCCATGCGCCGGTGGCCCCCGTCGTGAGCCGCCCCTGCGCGCGCGCCTTGACGAACTGCGCCGCCCTGTCGCTCAGCGGGGCGATGTAGTCGCCCACGGCAAAGGTGAGCAGCACGAAGCCCAGGCCCAGGGTGAGCAGCATCTTGAGGGCGCGGCCCGGCCCCAGGCCGCTGGTGCGCATGATGGTGAACTCGGAGCTCTGCGCCAGCCGCGCCATGACGAAGATGGTGCCGATCAGCACCGTGATGGGCAGCAGCTCGTAGAGGTGGCTGGGAATGCTCAGGCCCACGTAGAGCACCGCCAGCGAGATGCCGTAGCCCGGCGAGGCGCTGCGGCCGACCCAGCGCAGCTCATCGACCAGGTCGAAGAAAAAGAACAGTGCCAGGAACCCCAGGGTGACGAAGGCCACCGCACCCAGCACTTCGCGGTGCACGAATCGGCGCAGCGTCTTCATGCCCCGGCCCCCCGCGTGCGCAGCAGCCCGGCCAGGCTCCACTGGTTGTGGCGCGCCGCCAGCACGCAGGCGCCCAGCAGCAGCATGCTGCCATGCAGCAGGCCCATGTAGGTGCCCAGGCCCAGCCTGCCGGAGGCCACCCAGCCCTGGCCCAGGGTCATGAAGTTGTAGTACACGATGAAGGTGAACAGTGCGAGCATGAGGTTGCCGCTGCGGCTGGCGCGCGGGTTCACGCTCACCAGGCCCAGTGCCAGCAGCACCAGGTTGAAGGCGGCCAGCGCCAGGCCCAGGCGCCAGCCCAGTTCCGCCAGGTAGACGGGCTGCGGGTCTTCGAGCAGGCGCAGCGTGCTGCGCGTCTTGGCCTGGGACTCGTCGGTCGCTCCCGCCGGCGCATCGCCGATGCGCGTGCTGTATTCGTCGAACTGGCTCAGCCGCGTGCCCGTGCGGTCGTGCCGTGTCTCCAGGCGCTGGCCCTGGCTGAGCAGCAGCATACGCTCGCCCCCGCGCACCTCCAAGCGTGCGCTGCGCGCCGAGGTCACGGTTTCGCCCTGCTCGTCGGTGGTCATGATGAACACATTGCTCGCCGATTGCGGGTCGGGGCTGTCCTTGTCGATGAAGAACACCCGGCGGCCGTTGGCCGATTCCTGGAATTCGCCGGGGCTGATGCGGTCTATGTCGCTGCGCTGCTCGTACTGCACGCGCAGCTCCAGGATCTGCCGATTGGCCCAGGGCCACACGCCCACGGACAGCACGGCCACGGCCAGCATCACCGGCCAGCCAAAGCGCAGCAGGGGTGGCAGCAGGCTGGAGAGCCCGCGCCCGCTAGCGAACCAGATGACCATTTCGCTGTCGCGGTACATGCGCGAGAGCGTGCCCACGATGGCGACGAACAGGCTCAGGCTCAGGATGGTGGGCAACTGCCCGAGCACCGTGAAACCCATGACCAGCATCACGTCCGAGGGGCTCACATTGCCGCGCGCGGCCTGGCCCATGGTGCGGATGAGCATCATGGTCATGACCACGGTGACGAGCACGACCAGGGTGGCGCCGAAGCTGCGCGCAAGCTCTTTGCGGATGGACGAATCGAATAACATCGGCTGAACCCGGCAGGCCCGGGGGCTGGCCGGCAAGGCGCGCCCCGCGGGCATTCCAGGCCGGAACAAAAGGCCGATTATGAACTTTGATCTCAAGAGCATGGACCTGGCGCGCGCCGCGCGCGAAAAATGTGACCTGCTGGTGGTGCTGCTGCCCGAGGGCTTTGCGCCGGGCGAGGACGCACTGGGCAGCCTGGCCGCGCAGGCCCTGCGCGCCAAGGACGTGCAAACCCAGCCCGGCAAGAGCCTGCACCTGTACCAGGTGCCCGGCGTGGCCGCGCGGCGCGTGGTGCTGGCGGGTGTGGGCAAGGCCGATGCGCGCGCCGTGCGCCAGGCCCTGGCGGCACTGGCCCCGGTGCTGCGCCAGGGCGCGCCGCGGCATGCCGTGGTGTGCTTTGCCGGCCCCGCACCGGGCGAGGCCGTCGAGGCCGCCGTGCGTGGCATGACCCACGCCAGCTACGTGTACACCGCCACCAAATCCAAGCCCGAGGCGCGCACCCTCGCCCGGGTGGTGCTGGGCGTGCCCGATGCGCCCGCGCTGGCCGGCGCGGTCGAGCGCGCGGCCGCGGTGGCCCAGGGCGTGGAGCTGGCGCGCGAGTGGGGCAACCGCCCGGCCAACCATGCCACGCCCACGCTGCTGGCGCAGGCGGCCAAGGCGCTGGCCAAGCACAAGGGCATCACCTGCAAGGCGTTGGGCCCGGCGGAGGTGGAGCGCCTGGGCATGCATGCCTTTCTGGCCGTGGCCCAGGGCTCGGCAGAGCCTTTGCGCTTCATCGAATTGCGGTACAACGGCGCGCCGCGCGCGCAGGCGCCCGTGGTGCTGGTAGGCAAGGGCATCACCTTCGACACCGGGGGCATCTCCATCAAGCCCGCGGCCGAGATGGACGAAATGAAGTTCGACATGTGCGGCGCCGCCAGCGTGCTGGGGGTGTTCCGTGCCCTGGCCGAGCTGCAGCCGCCGATCAATGTGGTCGGGCTCATTCCTGCCTGCGAGAACATGCCCGACGGCCGCTCGGTCAAACCTGGCGACGTGGTGCGCAGCATGAGCGGCCAGACCATCGAGATCCTGAACACCGATGCCGAAGGGCGCCTCGTGCTGTGCGACGCCCTGAGCTATGCGCAGCGCTTCAAGCCGGCGGCCATCATCGACATCGCCACGCTCACCGGGGCCTGCGTCATCGCCCTGGGCGGGGTGCACAGCGGCCTGTTTGCCAGTGACGACGCCCTGGCCGCGGACCTGCAAGCGGCCGGACAGGCGAGCGACGACCTGTGCTGGCGCATGCCGCTGGACGAAGATTACGCCGAGGGGCTCAAGACGAATTTCGCCGACGTGGCCAACGTCGCCGGCCGGCCCGCAGGCGCGGTCACGGCCGCCAAGTTCCTGCAGCGCTTTGCGGGCACGCAGCCCTGGGCGCACCTGGACATCGCCGGCACGGCCTGGAAGGGCGGTGCGGCCAAGGGCGCCACCGGGCGGCCCGTGGGCCTGCTCGTGCACTACCTGCTGGCGCGCTCCGGTGCAGGCGCCGAGGCCCCGGCCCCGGCCCCGGCCCGCCGGGCGCGCAAGGCGGCCGCCGCGGCCAAGCCATGACGCAGATCGACTTCCATACCGGCGTGCCAGACCGCCTGGCCCATGCCTGCCGCGTGGCCCGCAAGGCCCTGCGCAGCGGCCGGCACCTGGTCATCAGCGCTCCGGAGGCGCTCTTGCGGGACATGGACCGCATGCTCTGGAACATGGCGCCGCACGACTTTGTTGCCCATTGCCGCGCCGACGCCGCCGCGCAGATGCTGGAGGTCTCGCCCATCGTGCTGGCGCTGCCCGGCCAGGAGGTGGCGCGGCACGAGGTGCTGCTCAACCTCGACGACGAAATTGCGCCGGGCTACGCGGCCTACGGCCAGGTGGTCGAAGTCGTCAGTGCCCACGACCCGGCCGACCTGCACCATGCCCGCCAGCGCTGGAAGCGCTACCGGGAGCTGGGGCATGACCCCGTGCGCCACGACCTGCACCAGGAGTCCGGATGACCATGCCTCCACCGGGCGGCGCAGCGCGCACGCCGCCGCGCTTTGTTCCCACCCTGACCGAGGTGGTGGCCGAGGGTTCCGGTGCGCCGCCGGCCCCGCCCGGCCCGGCACCTGCGCCCGCAGCCGCGCCGCGGCCCGTGGCGCCCCCGCAACAGCCCGCAGCCGTGTCCGGCGTCTCGCGCGGCACCTCCGTGCTGCCGCCGCCGGCCGCGGCGGTACGCGCCCTGCAGCCGGGTGGCGTAGCGGTTCGGCCGGTGCCCGAGGGTTTCGAGGAAATGATGGTGCACCGCGTGATGCAGCGCGTCGATGTGCTCCTGGAAAAGCGCCTGCGCGAGGCCATCGCCCAGGTGGTGCAGGAGCAGACGCGCTCCATCCTGCCGCGGCTGCGCGAGGAGGTCGAATCCGTCGTGCGCCAGTCGGTCTACGAGGCCGTGGCCGATGAGCTGGCCAGCCACACGGGCGCGCCTTGAGCCAGGCGCCTTGCCGCCCTTGCCACGCTTAATTTTTTCTTATGCTTATCGTGTTCCCTAGTATTTCGGGTCCCGAATCTGCGGTAACTTCGCGCCCGTTGAGAAAAACATAATCATCTCAGCGTCCATTCTTTACTGGAGAATCCTATGCAATTGAAGTTGAAACTGACCGTAGCGGCTGCTATCGCGGCTGTGGCTGGCATGGCCTTTGCACAAGAACAGGTCGTCAAGATCGGTCACGTGGCACCCGTGTCCGGTGCCCAGGCCCACTACGGCAAGGACAACGAAAACGGCGCACGCATGGCCATTGAAGATCTCAATGCCCAGGGCGTGACGATCGGTGGCAAGAAGATCAAGTTCGAGCTGCAGGCCGAAGACGATGCTTCCGATCCCAAGCAGGGTACGGCAGCCGCCCAGAAGCTGTGCGACTCCAAGGTCGCTGGCGTGGTGGGCCACCTGAACTCGGGCACCACCATCCCCGCGTCCAAGGTGTACCACGATTGCGGCGTTCCCATGATCACGGGCGCAGCCACCAACCCCGGCCTGATGAAGCCCGGCTACAAGAACGTGTTCCGCATCATCGCCAACGACAACGCCCTGGGCGCTGCGCTGGCCGTGTATGCCGCCGACACGCTCAAGCTCAAGACTGTGGCTGTGGTCGACGACCGCACGGCCTACGGCCAGGGCCTGGCTGCCGTGTTCAAGAAGGTGGCCCAGGAAAAGGGCATGAAGGTGGTGGATGACCAGTTCACCAACGACAAGGCCACCGACTTCATGGCCATCCTGACCTCCATCAAGTCCAAGAACCCGGACGCCATCTTCTTCGGCGGCATGGACCCCCAGGCCGGCCCGATGCTGCGCCAGATGGAACAGCTTGGCATGGGCAAGGTCAAGTATTTCGGCGGCGACGGCGTCTGCACGTCCGAGATCGCCAAGCTGGCTGCCGGTGCCAAGACCCTGGAAAACGTGGTCTGCGCCGAGGGCGGTGCCTCGCTGGCCAAGATGCCCGGCGGCACGGAGTGGAAGAAGCGCTACGACGCCAAGTACCCTGGCCAGTTCCAGGTCTACAGCCCCTACACCTATGACGCCACGATGCTGATCGCGGACGCCATGAAGCGTGCCAACTCCGTCGATCCCAAGGTCTACCTGCCCGAGCTGGCCAAGTCCAGCTACAACGGCGTGACCGCCAAGATCTCCTTCGAGCCCACTGGCGAGATGAAGAACCCCGCCTACACCCTGTACGTGTACAAGGAAGGCAAGAAGGTCCCCCTCTGATCTGAGAAGGGGATGGCACGCCGGCAGCCCTGCCGGTGTGCGCCAAAACAGCAAGGCCTCCCGCGGGAGGCCTTGCTGTTTTCCGGGAGGCAGCGTGACGGATCAGCGCCGCACCTGCAGCGCCCCCGGGTTGATGATGTTGGTCGGCGTGCCCTTGAGGAAATTCACCACGTTGTCGAAGGCGGCACCGAAGAACAGCTCGTAGTTGTCCTGCTCCACATAGCCGATGTGCGGCGTGCAGATGCAGTTTTCCAGCCGCAGCAGGGCATGCCCCTGCAGGATGGGTTCGCTCTCGAAGACATCGACCGCCGCCATGCCCGGGCGGCCGCGGTTGAGCGCCGCGATCAGGGCGTCGGGCTCGATGAGCTCGGCGCGCGAGGTGTTCACCAGCAGCGCCGTGGGCTTCATGCACGAGAGCGTCTCCAGCGTGAGGATGCCGCGCGTGGCCTCGGACAGGCGCAGGTGCAGCGAGAGCACGTCGCATTGCGAGAAAAAGTCGGCGCAGGTGCTGGCGACCTGGTAGCCGTCGGTCAGAGCGCGCGCGCGCGAGGCCTCGCTGCCCCAGATGCGCACGTTCATGCCGAACGCCCTGCCGTAGGTGGCCACGATCTGGCCGATCTGGCCGTAGCCCCAGATGCCCAGGGTCTTGCCGCGCAGCACGCTGCCGATGCCGAAGTTGGGCGGCATGCCCGCAGCCTTCAGGCCCGATTGCTGCCAGGCTCCGTGCTTGAGGTTGGCGATGTACTGCGGCAGGCGCCGCATGGCCGCCATGATCAGGGCCCAGGTGAGCTCCGCCGTGGCCACGGGCGAGCCCACGCCTTCGGCCACGGCAATGCCGCGCTCGGTGCAGGCGGCGATGTCGATGTGCGGCCCGGCCCGGCCGGTCTGGGAGATGAGCTTGAGCCGGGGAAGCTTTTCGATGAGCTGGCGCGTGATCTGCGTGCGCTCGCGGATCAGCACGATGACGTCGGCGTCGCGCAGGCGCACGGAGAGTTGCCCCAGCCCCTTGACTGTATTGGTGTAGACCTTGGCGGAATAGGCGTCGAGACGAGAGGCGCAATGCAGCTTGCGCACTGCGTCCTGATAGTCATCGAGGATCACAATGTTCATGGCCGCCATTGTGCCTTGGGTGCGCTGCCCGGCCTATGCAACCAGCGGTAAACGCAGGCCTTGCAGGTCGGGCTTGCAGGGGGGCAGAGCCCCGGCCACGGGTGCCGGCGGCCCCTTCAGCCGCCCTTCAGAGGCGCTGCTCGTGCGCGGCCAGGCGCTCGAGCTCCGCACACACGTCGGCCATGCGCCCGGCGATCACCATGCGGCCGCTCGGGCCCGTGTGGCAGCGCAGGGCGCGTTGGCGGCCAGGGGCGCTGGGCAGGCTCTCGCGCGGCGCCTGCACCGGCCCCTGCCAGACGCGTGCCGCGCGCGGCAGGGCGCCGTGTGCCAGGGGCGCTGGCCCGGGCATGGGCCGGTGGGGCGGGCGCAGGGGCTCGCGGGCGGGGTGGGTTTGCAGGCCCTTCCACCAGCGCTGCAGGCCCAGCAGGCGGCGGGGCAGGACGGACGATGCCAGCAGGATGATTCCCATACGAAAACTCCAGAGATCAAGGTTGAACACTGGCAGGATTGCAGGGAAGGCGCTGCCCCAGGGCCGTGGGCCATAGGAGGCCGCACGAGCGCCCGCCACCTGGGGCCGCGCAGGATGCCAGGCTACATGAGCATGGTGTTGCGGATCAGGCCCACCGCCAGGCCTTCGATGGCGAAGGACTCGCCGGGCTGCACCACGATGACGGGGTAGTCGGGATTTTCGGGCAGCAATTCGATGCCCTGGGCCGTGCGGCGCAGGCGCTTGACGGTCACGTCATCGCCCAGGCGGGCGACGACGATCTGGCCGTTGCGCGCCTCGTGGGCGACTTTCACGGCGAGCAGGTCGCCGTCCATGATGCCGGCGTCGCGCATGGACATGCCGCGCACCTTGAGCAGGTAGTCAGGTTTGTGCTGGAACAGGCTTTCTTCCACGCAGTAGGACTGCTCCACGTGTTCCTGGGCGAGAATCGGGGAGCCTGCCGCCACCCGGCCCACCAGGGGCAGCACCAGTTGCGTGAGCCCGGGGATGGGCAGGTGGTACTGGGTGCCGCGCGCGGCATTGATGGAGCGCACCGTCTCGCCGCGCAGGCGGATGCCGCGCGAGGTGCCGCTGACCAGTTCGATCACGCCCTTGCGCGCCAGGGCCTGCAGATGCTCTTCGGCGGCGTTGGCGGATTTGAAGCCCAGTTCGGCCGCGATCTCGGCGCGCGTGGGCGGTGCGCCGGTGCGGGCGATGGCGTTCTGGATCAGGTCCAGGATCTGCTGTTGGCGGGCGGTGAGCTTGGGACTGTTGAGCATGAGGGGCTCCGGCGCTTTCGGGGCTGTCGTTTAATACAGTATCTGTATTTTTAACCAGTTTCTCGGGGGATGCAAGTGGACACGCAAAAAATCGTCGTGCTGGGCACGGGAGGCACGATCGCCGGACGCGCCCAGGCGGCGGGCGACAACGTGGGCTATGTGGCGGGGGAGGTCGGGGTGCAGGCGCTGGTCGATGCCGTGCCCGGGCTGGCACAGGCGGCCGGCGGTGCCCTCGCGGCCGAGCAGGTCGCGCAGATCGACAGCAAGGACATGGACGGCGCCGTGTGGCTGGCGCTGGCGCAGCGCGTGCAGGCGCATCTGGGCGACCCGGCGGTGCGCGCCGTGGTGGTGACGCATGGCACGGACACCGTGGAGGAGACGGCGTGGTTTTTGCACTGCGTGCTCGCCGCACACAAGCCGGTGGTGCTGACCTGCGCCATGCGGCCGGCCACGGCCGTGACACCCGACGGCCCGCAGAACCTGCTCGACGCCATGGCCGTGGCGCGTGCGCCCGGCGCACGCGGTGTGCTGGTGGTCTGCGCCGGCGCGCTGCATGGCGCGCGTGCGGTGCAGAAGGTGCATCCCTACCGTGTCGATGCGTTTGCTTCGGGCGAGGCCGGGCCGCTGGGCTGGGTCGAGGAGGGGCAGGTGCGTTTGGCCCAGGATTGGCCATCAGCGCCCGATGGGTGGGCGCAAGCAGCTCTCGAAAAGATAGCAAATGGCGCGCCCTGGCCGCGCGTGGAGATTCTGACCAGCCACGCCGGGGCCACGGGGGCGGTGGCCGATGCGCTGGTGCGCGACGGGGTGCAGGGCCTGGTGGTGGCGGCGACGGGCAACGGCACTGTGCACCATGCGCTGGAGGCCGCGCTGCTGCGCGCCCAGCAGGCCGGCGTGGCCGTGCGCCTGACCACGCGCTGCGCGCTGGGGCAGGTGGTGCCGCGCGCCGGTGCCCCGCTGCCGCTGGCCCGGGGGCTCAGCCCGGTCAAGGCCCGCATCGCCCTGCTGCTCGAACTGCTGGGCGCGCCGGCGCCGCAGTGATGCGGCGTGCCCGCGGCGGCGCTGGCGGCAAAAAAAGAAAGCCCCGCAGGTGCGGGGCGCTGGGGTGGGCAGGCGCTTTCTTAGCCTGCCAGGGCGGCCAGGGCGCGCTGGGTGATTTCCTCCACGCTGCCGGTGCCGCCAATGGCGCGGTATTGGGGGGCGTTGGCGGGATCGCGCTCGGCCCAACTGCGGTAGTAGTCCACCAGCGGGCGGGTTTGCTGGCTGTACACCTCCAGGCGCTTCTTGACAGTGTCTTCCTTGTCGTCGTCCCGCTGGATCAGGGGTTCGCCGGTCACGTCGTCCAGGCCTTCGACCTTGGGCGGGTTGAACTTGACGTGGTAGGTGCGCCCGCTGCCGGGGTGCGAGCGCCGGCCGCTCATGCGCTCGATGATGGCATCGAAGGGCACGTCGATCTCCAGCACATAGTCGAGCTTGACGCCGGCCTCCTTCATGGCGTCGGCCTGCGGGATGGTGCGCGGGAAGCCGTCGAACAGAAAGCCGTTGGCGCAGTCGGGCTCGGCGATGCGTTCCTTGACCAGGCCGATGATGATGTCGTCGCTCACCAGCGCACCCGATTCCATGACGGCCTTGGCCTTGAGCCCCAGGGGCGTTCCGGCCTTGACGGCAGCGCGCAGCATGTCTCCGGTGGAGATTTGCGGAATGCCGTACTTCTGGCAGAGGAAGGCGGCCTGCGTGCCCTTGCCGGCACCGGGGGCGCCCAACAAAATCAGTCTCATGGAATAGTCCTCGAAGTGTGGGAAATCTGTCGTCACTGCGGACCTCTGGTGCGCGGGGCTCCGGAGGCGGTGCTCTCTTCGGGGCGCAAGGATAGCATGTGCTGCCTGGCCGCTGGCTGACAGCGGCGCAGGCGGGCGGGGCACGCTCAGGCCAGCAGGGCGCGCACGCGGGCGAGGTCTTCGGGCGTGTCCACCCCCGGGCCGGGGGCGGCCTGCGTCACGTGCACGGCGATGCGGTGCCCATGCCACAGCGCGCGCAACTGCTCCAGCGCCTCGATGACTTCGGTCGGCGCCTGCGCCAGCTCGGGAAAGCGGCGCAGAAAGCCCGCGCGGTAGCTGTACAGGCCGATGTGGCGCAGCGGCGCAAAGCCGGCCAGCGCCGGGTGCGCCTGCGCGGCGCCGCCCTGCCACCAGGGCTGGCCGGCGTGGTCGCGCGCAAAGGGAATGGGGGCGCGGCTGAAGTAATGCGCCAGGCCGCGCGCATCGCACACGACCTTGACCACGTTCGGGTTGGCCAGCTCCTGCAGCGAGGCCAGCGGGTGCGCGGCCGTGCCCATGCTGGCCTCGGGGTGGGCGTGCAGCAGGCCGGCCACGGCGCCGATGAGCGCGGGGTCCATGAGCGGCTCGTCGCCCTGCACGTTGACGACCACGTCCTCGCCGTCCAGGCCGAGGATGCAGCAGGCCTCGGCCAGGCGGTCGCTGCCGCTGGCGTGGTCGCTGCGCGTGGCAATGGCCTCGACCCCGTGCCGATCGCAGGCGGCCAGGATGCGCGCGTCGTCCGCGGCCACCACGGTGCGCTGCGCGCCGCTGGCGGCGGCCCGCCGGGCCACGTGCACCACCATGGGCAGGCCCGCGATGTCGGCCAGCGGCTTGTCCGGCAGGCGGCTCGATGCCATGCGCGCCGGGATCAGCACGGTGAAGCCGTGGCTCATCGCTCCAGTTCCTCGTCGCTCAGGGGGCGGGCCTCGTTCTCCAGCAGGATGGGGATGCCGTCGCGCACCGGGTAGGCCAGGCGGGCGCTGCGCGAGATGAGTTCCTGGCGCTCCCGGTCGTAGGTGAGGGGGCCTTTGGTGACGGGGCAGACCAGCAGTTCGAGCAGTTTGGTGTCCATGGCAGCGCGCGGGGGGAAGGATCAGGAGCGCGATGATAGCGAGCCCGCGCGGGCGAGCCGTGTATCGAGCGCGGCAAAAAACGCCGCATCGATGTCCACCTGCAGCGGCACGGCCAGCGCATCGGGGTGGCGCGGCCAGAGCTTGGTGGCGTCTTTTTCAGTACAAATCAGCGTGTAGGGTTTGTCAACAGGGCGCTGCCAGCTATCGAAATCATAGTGATCGGGTAGGGCCTGCATGCGCTCGGGGGCCAGCCCCTGCTGGCGCAGCAGGGCAAAAAAATCCTCCGGCCGGGCGATGCCTGCCACGGCCAGCAGCGGCTGGCCTTGCAGGTGCTGCAGGGGAACGGGCGTGCCGTCGCTGCGCAGGGCGTGGGCGGCCAGGCGGCGCTGCATGGCGAACGCGGGGGCGCTGCCCGCCGGGGCGGCGCCCGCGTGCACGACCAGGTCCACCGGGCGCGGCCAGGGCTCGCGCAGCGGGCCCGCGGGCAGCAGCCAGCCATTGCCCGTGCCCTGGTCGCTGAAGACGCAGACCTCGATGTCGCGCGCCAGCGCCAGGTGCTGCAGGCCGTCGTCGCAGACGATGACGTCGGTCCGGGGGTGGCGCGTACGCAGCGCCTGCGCGGCGGCCACGCGCTGGCGGGCCACGAAGACGGGCACCTGGCAGCCGCGGGCGATCAACAGCGGCTCGTCGCCCACGTCCGCGGCCGGGCTGTGGGCCTGCACCTCGCGGCAATCGGCCGTGCGCCGCCCGTAGCCGCGCGCGACCACGCCCGGGTGCCAGCCGCGCGCCTGCAGGTGGCGCACCACGGCCATGACCACGGGGGTCTTGCCCGCGCCGCCGGCCACCACGTTGCCGATCACGATGACGGGCAGGCCCGGGTGCTGCGCGCGCAGCACGCCCGCGCCGTACAGCCCGCGGCGCAGCCGCACCAGCAGGCCCATGGCCAGCGCCAGCGGCCACAGCAGCCAGGCCAGCGGGCCGCGCCGCTGCCAGGCGCGCTGCAGCAGCGGGCCAGCGGCGGTGGAGTCCGGGGGCGCGGGGGAGGGCGGCTGCGGCGCGGCGGCAGCCATGGTGGCGTCAGGAACGGCCCGCGCCCGCCCGGGCGGAGGACTGGGTGGCGAAGGTGATTTGCGTGAGGCCCACGCGGCGGGCGGCCTCCATCACCGAGATCACGGACTGGTGCGGCGCCATGGCGTCGGCGCTGATGATGACCACCGTGCCCTGGCCCGCGCGCGCAGCCTCGCGCAGCGCGGCAGCGAGCTGGTCCACGCCCTTGCCGTCCAGCCCCGTCTTGTTGATGGCGTAGCGCCCGTCGGCGGCCACGGCCACGATCACCTCCTTGGGGTGGTCGCGCTGCTGCTCGGCGTCGGCCACGGGCAGGGTGAGCTGCAGCTCGGTGAACTTGCTGTAGGTGGTGGTGAGCATCAGGAAGATGAGGATCACCAGCAGCACGTCGATGAAGGGGATCAGGTTGATCTCCGGCTCTTCCTTGGTGCGGGGGCGGAAGTTCATGGGGTGCGGCCCTTGGCGGTCACTTCTTGTGGCGCAGCAGGTGGCGCAGGAACTGCTCGGAGGCCAGCTCCAGCGTCAGCAGGTAGGCATCGACCCGGCCGCGGAAGTAGCGCCAGAAGATCAGCGCCGGGATGGCGATGATGAGGCCGAAGGCCGTGTTGTAGAGCGCCACCGAGATGCCGTGCGCGAGCTGCGCCGGGTTGCCGCTGCCCATGCCGGCCGCGCTGCTGCCCTGCGAGCCGAAGATCTCGATCATGCCCACCACCGTGCCCAGCAGGCCCAGCAGCGGCGCCGCCGAGGCGATGGTGGCCAGCGCGCTGAGGTATTTTTCCAGGCGGTGCGCGACGACGCGGCCCGTGCCCTCCATGGCGGCGCGCAGGTCCGATTCGGTGCAGCGCGGCTGGCTGTTGAGCGTGCGCAGGCCCGTGGCCAGCACCTCACCCAGGGCGGAGTTCTGTGCCAGCTTGGCCACCACGTCCGGGCCGGGAATGGCCTGGGACGAGACGGAGATGGCTTCGTCGAGCAGCTTCGGGGGGGCGATGCGCGCGGTCTTGAGGGAGAGAAAGCGCTCGAAAATCAGCGCCAATGCAAGAACCGAGCAGGCGATCAGCGGCCAGATGGGCCAGCCTGCGGCTTGTATGATGGACAGCAATTGTCTGGTCTCCGCACGGATGGGCAAAAGGCGATTATGGCCCAGCTTTGCCGCCCCCCGGCGCGCATGGCAGGCGCCGCCCGGGCCTGCATTTGTATGCATCTGTCACCCACAGAAATTGTGGATAACTTTGTGGAGAAGCTTGCGAACAAAGCCCGCTGGGCAGCGCCAATGCGTGACTGCAACAGATTGCTTATTTTTTGACCGGCAAAAAATCATTCAAAATCATGGGCTTGCACTTGATTGCGTGGTTTGCGGCGTATCCCGCAGGACAATTGCTTACAAAGCCCCGCTGGCTGCGGCCTGTGGAATACTGCAATGCAGCACGCCCGCTGCGGCGCATGGACAAAGACGATGACCAGTGAAAACCCCGTCCTGGCGCCGCGCGTGTGGGACGTTGGCGCGCTGTGCCGCGCCGTTGCTGACACTCTGCAGGCGCGCTTCAATCCGGTGGCCGTGCGCGGCGAGATCACGGGCTTTGCGCGCGCATCCAGCGGGCACTGCTACTTCGCCCTCAAGGATGCGCAAGGCCAGATCCGCTGCGCCATGTTCCGGCGCGCCGCCGAGGGGCTGGGGTTCCTGCCGCGCGATGGCGAACTCGTCGAGGTGCGCGGCCGCCTGGGCGTGTACGAGCCGCGCGGCGATCTGCAGCTCGTCGTCGAGCACCTGCAGCGCGCGGGCCAGGGGGCCTTGTTCGAGCAGTTCCTGCGCCTGAAGGCGCGGCTGGAGGCCGAGGGCCTGTTCGACGCCGGCCGCAAGCGCGCCTTGCCCGCCATGCCGCGCGGCATCGGCCTGGTCACCTCGCCCGGGGCGGCCGCTTTGCACGACGTGGTGACGGCGCTGCGCCGGCGCGTGCCGCACATCCCCGTCGTGCTGGTGCCTGCGCTGGTGCAGGGGGCGGACGCAGGCGCGAGCATGTGCGCGGCCCTGGACGCGCTCTACGCCATGGCCCGGGCGGGCACGCCGCCCATCGACGTGATCCTGCTCGTGCGCGGCGGCGGCTCCATGGAAGACCTCTGGGCCTTCAACGACGAGCGGCTGGCGCGCACCATCGTGCAAAGCCCCGTGCCCGTGGTGAGCGGCGTGGGGCACGAGACGGACTTCACCATCGCCGATTTCTGCGCCGACCTGCGCGCGCCCACGCCGACGGCGGCGGCCGAGCTCGTGGCCCCGCCGCAGGCGCAGTCGCTGGCCGCGCTCGAGCGCCTGGCCCAGCGCCTGCAGGAGGGCCTGCAGCGCCAGCTCGACGTGCGCGGCCAGCGCCTGGACCAGATCGGCGCGCGCCTGGGCCGCCCCTCGGGCCTGGTACAGCGCGAACAGCAGCGCCAGGCCCGGCTGGCCGGGCGCATGCGCCATGCCATGCTATTGAAGTTGCAGCAGCTTGCGCACGCCCAGCAAGCGCTGGAGGCCGATTTGCCGCTGACCATCGCGCACAGCCTGCAGGCGAGGGCCGAGCGCCTGGAGCGCTGCGCCCTGCGGCTGGACCTGCTGGCGCCGCAGCGCGTGCTGCAGCGCGGCTACGCCATGCTGGCCGACAGCGAGGGCCGCATCGTGAGCCATGTACGGCAGGCCCGGCCGGGCGATACGCTGCAGGCCACGCTGGCCGACGGGCAGCTCGCGCTGCACGTGCAGGCCGTGGCCCCGCGCTGAACCACGGGGGCGGCAGGGCCATATCCCCAGGCCAGCAGGATCGGGGGCTTGTTCCTACAATGGAGGGCTGCACATGCACCGCCCGCGCGCACCGCGCACGGCGGCACCCACCACTACAGAAAGGACTGCCCCATGGAACACACCCTGCCCGCGCTGCCCTATGCGATCGATGCCCTGGCCCCGCACTACAGCAAGGAAACCCTGGAGTACCACCACGGCAAGCACCACAACGCCTACGTCGTCAACCTCAACAACCTGCAAAAGGGCACCGAGTTCGAGGCCATGACGCTCGAAGAGATCGTCAAGAAGTCCAGCGGCGGCATCTACAACAACGCCGCCCAGATCTGGAACCACACCTTCTTCTGGAACTGCATGGCCCCCAACGGCGGCGGTGAGCCCACGGGCGCGCTGGCCGCGGCCATCACCGCCAAGTGGGGCAGCTATGCCGCCTTCAAGGACGCCTTCGTCAAGAGCGCCGTGGGCAACTTCGGCTCCGGCTGGACCTGGCTGGTGAAGAAGGCCGACGGCAGCGTGGACATCGTCAACACCGGCGCTGCCGGCACGCCGCTGACCACCGCCGACAAGGCCCTGCTGACCGTGGACGTGTGGGAGCACGCCTACTACATCGACTACCGCAACCTGCGCCAGAAGTTCGTCGAGACCTTCCTCGACAAGCTGGTGAACTGGAAGTTCGCCGAGGCCAACTTCGCCTGAGCGCCGCGCACGCGCGCACCCCGCACGGCCCGCAAGGGCCGTTTTTTATGGGAAAAACGGCCCCCAGGCTTATGGGGGCTGCGCAAGCAGCTATGAAAGAAGGAGCGCCTTAAGGCTTGCGGAACGGCGTGCCCTGCAGCTTGAACCCGGGCTTGATGCCGCGCTGGGCGAACCAGCCCTGGTTCATCTCCAGCACGAAGCGCACGGGCTTGGCCGAGCAGTGCGAATCGAGCGACTGCGGCTTCATGTCGGCGAGGTTGACGATGCTGCCGTCGTCGGCCACGAAGGCCGCGGTCAGCGGCAGCAGCGTGTTCTTCATCCAGAAGCACTGCTGGGCCGGCTGCTCGAACACGAACAGCATGCCCTCGTGCGCAGGCATGTCGCGCCGGTGCATCAGGCCGGTGGCCCGCTCCGCATCGGACAGGGCCACCTGCGCGTCGATGCGGTACATGCCCGCGCTCAGCTCCACGCGCGGCAGGTTCAGTTGCGGGCCCTGCTGGGCCGGGGCCGGGGCGGACAAGGCCAGCAGCAGGGCGCTGGCCAGAATGCGGATCGATGCCGTGGAGGAAGAATGCGCAGCCATGGTGCAGAAGAGGGCAGGAACAAGGGGCGCGGGCAGCAGCAGCGCTGCCCCGCGCGGGAGCCGATTGTGCGCCAAATGGCCCGTGCCCGCCGTGCCTGGCGCGCCGCGGCACCGGCGGCCCGCGCCAGCGGCACATTGCAATATATGAAATCACTGCGCATACCGTGGTGGCGTAAGGCCTGCGTCGGCCTTTTCTCGGTAGAATCCCAGCGCTTTAGAGAGCTTTGCCCAACCCGCTGAAAACCCTTTCAGCATTCCACCGGAGACCACCCGTCCATGACCAGCTACCAGCACATCAAGGTGCCCGCCGAAGGCCAGAAAATCACCGTCAACGCCGACATGTCCCTCAATGTGCCGGACCAGCCCATCGTGCCCTACATCGAGGGGGACGGCACGGGCTTCGACATCACGCCCGTGATGCTCAAGGTGGTCGATGCCGCCGTGGCCAAGGCCTATGGCGGCAAGCGCAAGATCCACTGGATGGAGGTCTACGCCGGCGAGAAGTCCACCAAGGTCTACGGCCCCGACGTCTGGCTGCCCGACGAGACCCTGCAGGTGCTGCGCGACTACGTGGTCTCCATCAAGGGGCCGCTGACCACGCCCGTGGGCGGCGGCATCCGCTCGCTCAACGTGGCCCTGCGCCAGGAGCTGGACCTGTACGTGTGCCTGCGCCCCGTGCAGTACTTCGACGGCGTGCCCTCGCCCGTGAAGGAGCCGCACAAGACGAACATGGTGATCTTCCGCGAGAACTCGGAAGACATCTACGCCGGCATCGAGTGGGAGGCCGAGAGCGACAAGGCCAAGAAGGTCATCAAGTTCCTGACCGAGGAAATGGGCGTCAAGAAGATCCGCTTCCCCGAGACCTCGGGCATCGGCATCAAGCCCGTCTCGCGCGAAGGCACCGAGCGCCTGGTGCGCAAGGCCATCCAGTACGCCATCGACAACGACAAGCCCAGCGTGACCATCGTGCACAAGGGCAACATCATGAAGTACACCGAAGGCGGCTTCCGTGACTGGGCCTACGCCCTGGCGCAGAAGGAATTCGGCGCCGAGCTGATCGACGGCGGCCCGTGGTGCAAGTTCAAGAACCCGAAGACGGGCAAGGACATCGTCATCAAGGACAGCATTGCCGACGCCTTCCTGCAGCAGATCCTGCTGCGCCCCGCCGAGTACTCGGTGATCGCCACGCTGAACCTCAACGGCGACTACATCTCCGACGCCCTGGCCGCACAGGTCGGCGGCATCGGCATCGCCCCGGGCGCCAACCTGAGCGACTCCGTGGCCATGTTCGAGGCCACGCACGGCACGGCGCCCAAGTACGCCGGCAAGGACTACGTGAACCCGGGTTCCGAAATCCTCTCGGCCGAGATGATGCTGCGCCACATGGGCTGGAAAGAGGCGGCCGACCTCATCATCAGCTCCATGGAGAAGTCCATCAAGTCCAAGAAGGTCACCTACGACTTCGCCCGCCTGATGGACGGCGCCACGCAGGTGAGCTGCTCGGGCTTTGGCCAGGTCATGATCGACCACATGTGATCGGTCCCCGGCCTGCCGGCGCACTGCGCCGGCAGACCAGAAAAAACCCCGGTACCGCGTGCGCGGCGCCGGGGTTTTGTTTTGGGGGCGTGGGCCTCAGGCGGGTTTCTGCGCCTGCACCATCTTCATGGCCGAGCCGATCAGCGCGGAGACTTCCGTCATATTGCTGGGCACGATGAGCGTGGTGGTGGCATCCTGGGCCACCTTGCCGTAGGCATCGACGGCTTTTTCGGCCACCTTGAGCTGCACGGCCTGTTCGCCGCCCGGGTGGCGGATGGCGGCGGCCACGCGCTCGATGGCTTGGGCCGTGGCCTCGGCCACAGCCTTGATGGATTCGGCGTCGCCCTGCGCCTTGTTGATCACGGCCTGCTTTTCGCCCTCGGAGCGCGCGATGAAGGCCTCGCGCTCGCCGGTGGCGATGTTGATCTGCTCCTGGCGGCGGCCTTCGGAGGCGGCAATCAGCGCGCGCTTCTCGCGCTCGGCCGTGATCTGCGCCTGCATGGCGCGCAGGATCTCGGCGGGCGGCGTGAGGTCCTTGATCTCGTAGCGCAGTACCTTCACGCCCCAGTTGAGCGCCGCCTCGTCGATGGCCGAGACCACCTGGGCGTTGATCATGTCGCGCTCCTCGAAGGTCTTGTCCAGTTCCAGCTTGCCGATCACGCTGCGCAGCGAGGTCTGCGCCAGTTGCGTGACGGCGGTGATGTAGTTGCTCGAACCGTAGCTGGCGCGCATGGGGTCGGTGACCTGGAAGTACAGGATGCCGTCCACCTGCAACTGCGTGTTGTCGCGCGTGATGCAGACCTGGCTGGGCACGTCCAGCGGAATCTCCTTGAGGCTGTGCTTGTAGGCCACGCGCTCGATGAAGGGGATGAGGAAATTGAGGCCCGGCGAGAGCGTGCCTGCGTATTTGCCCAGGCGTTCCTTGACCCAGGCGTTCTGCTGCGGCACGACCTTGACCGACTGGATGATGAAGATGACGGCGATCACGAAGACGACGGCGGCGATTTCCATGGGGGCCTTTCGGTGGGAAGAGGGAAGGGGGTCAGAGCGGATCGACCAGCAGGCGGTTGCCCACCAGTTCGGCCACGCGGTGCGGGCCGGGAGCCGGCGTGATGCCGGGGCGGTGGATGGCGGTCCAGGTGGCGCCGCGGTATTTCACGCTGGCTGTGCCGTCGCTGTTCCAGTGTTCGATCTGGATGGTCTCGCCCACGTCGAGGTTGACGCTGCGGTCCGCGCGCGGGGAGGGGTCGCCCGGATGGCGGCGCTTGGCATGGTGCCAGGCGACGACGGCGCCGCCGCCCACGGCAGCGGCGCAGACCAGTTGCAGCGCGGTGCCGGCGCCCAGGTGGGCCGCCACGGCCCCGGCGGCCATGCCAGCGGCCAGCAGCAGGAGGTAGAAGGTGCCGGTCATCAGTTCCACGGCCACCGCCACGCCCGCCAGCACCCACCAGATGGTGGAGTCCTCCATCACGTCCTCCTTGCTCAGGGTTTGTTTGTACTGCGCCACATTCTGGGTCAAAAAACAGGCGTTTCAAAGCTCGGTCGGGCTTATTCCGTACACTTCGCGCCTGTTTTTCTTTTTTGGCCGTGGCAGCACAAGGGTTGGGCATGAAATTCCGTTTTCCCATCATCATCATCGACGAGGACTACCGTTCCGAAAACACCTCGGGGCTGGGCATCCGCGCACTGGCCCAGGCCATCGAGGCCGAGGGTTTCGAGGTGCTGGGTGTGACCAGCTACGGCGACCTCTCGCAGTTCGCCCAGCAGCAAAGCCGCGCCAGCGCGTTCATCCTTTCGATCGACGATGAGGAGTTCTCGCTCGGGCCCGACCTGGACCCGGCCGTGCTCAACCTGCGCAACTTCATCGCCGAGGTGCGCCGCAAGAACGCCGACGTGCCCATCTACGTGCACGGCGAGACCAAGACCAGCCGCCACCTGCCCAACGACGTGCTGCGCGAGCTGCATGGCTTCATCCACATGTTCGAGGACACGCCCGAGTTCGTGGCCAAGCACATCATCCGCGAGGCCAAGAGCTACCTGGAGGGCATACAGCCGCCGTTCTTCCGCGCGCTGCTCGACTACGCCGAGGACGGCTCCTACTCCTGGCACTGCCCGGGGCATTCGGGCGGCGTGGCCTTCCTGAAAAGCCCCATCGGCCAGATGTACCACCAGTTCTACGGCGAGAACATGCTGCGCGCCGACGTGTGCAACGCCGTGGAGGAGCTGGGCCAGCTGCTGGACCACAACGGCGCCATCGGCGAGAGCGAGCGCAACGCCGCGCGCATCTTCAATGCCGACCACTGCTTCTTCGTGACCAACGGCACGAGCACCAGCAACAAGATGGTGTGGCACCACACGGTGGCGCCGGGCGACGTGGTGGTGGTGGACCGCAACTGCCACAAGTCCATCCTGCACAGCATCATCATGACCGGGGCCATCCCCGTGTTCATGAAGCCCACGCGCAACCACTTCGGCATCATCGGGCCCATCCCGCAGAGCGAGTTCGAGCCCGCGACCATCCAGGCCAAGATCAAGGCCAACCCGCTGCTCAAGGGCGTGGACGCCAAGAAGGTCAAGCCGCGCGTGCTCACGCTCACCCAGTCCACCTACGACGGCGTGCTCTACAACACCGAGACCATCAAGGGCATGCTCGACGGCTACGTGGACAACCTGCACTTCGACGAGGCCTGGCTGCCGCACGCCGCCTTCCACCCGTTCTATGGCACCTACCACGCCATGGGCAAGAAGCGCGCGCGGCCCCGCCATTCGGTGGTGTACGCCACACAGTCCATCCACAAGCTGCTGGCGGGCATCAGCCAGGCCAGCCACGTGCTGGTGCAGGACTCGCAGACCACCAAGCTGGACCACCACCTCTTCAACGAGGCCTACCTGATGCACACCTCCACCAGCCCGCAGTACAGCATCATCGCGAGCTGCGACGTGGCGGCGGCGATGATGGAGCCGCCCGGCGGCACCGCGCTGGTGGAAGAGAGCCTGCTGGAGGCGCTGGACTTTCGCCGCGCCATGCGCCAGGTCGAGGAGCAGTTTGGCAAGGACGACTGGTGGTTCAAGGTCTGGGGCCCGCAGGAACTGGCCGACGAAGGCGTGGGCACGGCCGAGAACTGGGTGTTCCGCAACAAGGGCAAGAAGAAGAACGGCGCCGCCAAGTGGCACGGCTTTGGCGACCTGGCCGACGGCTTCAACATGCTGGACCCGATCAAGTCCACCATCGTCACGCCGGGCCTGAACCTGGACGGCAAGTTCGACCCCACGGGCATTCCGGCCTCCATCGTCACCAAGTACCTCGCCGAGCACGGCGTGGTGGTGGAGAAGACGGGGCTCTACAGCTTCTTCATCATGTTCACCATCGGCATCACCAAGGGCCGCTGGAACACGCTGCTGACCGCGCTGCAGCAGTTCAAGGACGACTACGAGAAGAACCACCCCATGTGGCGCATCCTTCCCGAGTTCTGCCAGCAGCACAAGCGCTACGAAAAAATGGGCCTGCGCGACCTGTGCCAGCACGTGCACGAGCTCTACGCGCGCTACGACATCGCGCGCCTGACGACGGAGATGTACCTCTCGGACCTCACGCCCGCCATGAAGCCGAGCGACGCCTACGCCCACATCGCCCACCGCCAGACCGAGCGCGTGGAGATCGACCAGCTCGAAGGCCGCATCACCACCAGCCTGATCACGCCCTATCCGCCGGGCATTCCGCTGCTGATTCCGGGCGAGGTGTTCAACAAGAAGATCGTGGACTACCTCAAGTTCGCGCGCGAGTTCGCCAAGCTGTGCCCGGGCTTCGAGACCGACATCCACGGCCTGGTGGAGGTGGAAGACGAGAGCGGCCAGGTGCGCTACTACGCCGACTGCGTGGCCACCAGCCGCCCGCGCAAGGGCGCCGCCAAGCCGCTCACCACGGCGGAGAACATGGTCCAGGTGGGCGACGACGGCCCCTACGGGCGCAACGTCTGACGCCACGGGCGGGTTGGCGCACCCCGGCAGGCATTCCGGCAGGATGCCTGCTTTTTTTTCATCAAAATGGGCCAAAGCGCCCGTCCGTTAAGCGCTGGCAGCTACGGAATCAGTAGCTATGGAGCCCCTGGGGGCAGGTCTGCGCGCACGCGCAGATAGCTGGCAAAGCGCGGCAGGCCGCCCGCCTGCAGTCCCCGGTAGCGGTAGGTCACCCAACTGCCCACGGGCGGCGGGTGGTCGCGGTCCGCGTCGCTCCAGCCCGCACCGAGCCGAAAGCGCTGGCCCGAGGGCATTTCCACCAGCAAGGCGCCCATGCGCCCCGCATGGCGTCCCTTGCCGGGCAGGTGCGCGACCACGCGGGCCTCGGCGTCCTCGTGCGTCTTGAGCTTGAGCAGATCGTCGCTGCGCCCGGCGCGGTAGAGCGATGCGCCGCGGTGCAGCATCAGGCCTTCGCCGCCGGCGCGCACGGTGCGCGCCAGCAGCGCCTGCAAGGCCGCGTCGGTGGCCACGCGCTGCTGCGGCACGGCCTGCACCCAGGGCCGGCCCAGGCGCGCCACGGCGGCTTGCAGGGCCGGCAGGCGCTCGTCGAACGTGCCTGGGTCGCCGGGCAGGTCGAACACCATGAAGCGCATGGCGCGCCAGGCGGCATCGTCGGGCTGCTGCTGGCGCACGGTGGACTGGGCGTGGCCGAAGCGCCCGCGCCCGGCCCAGAGCTCGCCGTCCAGCGGTGTGGCGGGCCAGCCGGCAGTGAACCAGGCCGGGACGGCGATGGTCTCGCCGCCGCGCGTGCGCAGCCGGTGGCCGTCCCAGTAGGCGCGCACACCGTCGTACTTCTCGCTCACCCAGTAGTCCTGTAGCGGCAGGCCGGCGCGGTACACCTGCGCCAGCAGCAGCGCCGGGGCTTCTGCGGCCCGCGCCTGCAGGGGCAGGGCGGCCAGCACGAGCAGCGCCAGGCAGGCGCGGCGGCGCAGGGTGCTACCAGAAAAATAGCTGCCAACGCTTGATGGATAAGCGCTGGAGGCCATTTTGGCTTGAACTTCCGTGCGTCAGACCTGGTCGGCGCTCAGGCCTGCCGTCTGGCTGAAGCCGCCATCCACATAGGTGATCTCGGCCGTCACGCCGCTGGCCAGGTCGGACAGCAGGAACGCGGCGACGTTGCCCACGTCCTCGATGGTCACGTTGCGGCGCAGCGGCGCGGCGTCGGCCACGCGGCCCAGCAGCTTGCCGAAGTCCTTGATGCCGCTGGCGGCCAGGGTCTTGATGGGGCCGGCCGAGATGCCGTTGGCACGGATGCAGCGCCCATCGGCCGTGCGGCCCACGGCCTCGGCCAGGTAGCGCACCGAGGCCTCCAGGCTGGCCTTGGCCAGGCCCATGGTGTTGTAGTTGGGAATGGAGCGCAGCGCCCCCAGGTAGGAGAGGGTCAGTAGCGCCGACTTGTCGTTCAGGTAGGGCAGGGCGGCCTTGGCCATGGCCGGGAAGCTGTAGGCGCTGATATCGTGCGCGATGCGGAAGCCCTCGCGCGAGAGGCCGTCGAGGAAGTTGCCGGCAATGGCCTCGCGCGGCGCGAAGCCGATGCTGTGCACGAAGCCGTCGAACTTCGGCCAGGTGGCCGCGAGGTCGGCAAACATCTTCTCGATCTGCGCGTCGTCGGCCACATCGCAGTCGAACACCAGGCTGGAGCCGAACTCGGCGGCGAACTCGGTGATGCGCTCCTTGAAGCGCTCGCCCACGTAGCTGAAGGCCAGCTCGGCGCCCTGCTGGTGGCAGGCACGGGCAATGCCGTAGGCGATGGAGCGGTTGGACAGTACGCCCGTGATGAGCAGCTTCTTGCCTGCGAGGAAACCCATTGTTGTTCTCCTGGAAAAGTCGGTAGGGGGAGGCGCCTGGTGCGCGTGGTGCAGAATTGTCGCATGCAGTTTTGGCGACTTTGTTGGCTGGCCCTGGGGGCCTTGTGCATGCAACCCGCCTGGGCAGGCCATGCGTATGCGCTGTGGGGCCCGCCCCGCTACCCCGAAGGCTTTGCGCATTTCGACTACGTCAACCCCCAGGCCCCCCAGGGCGGCGAGCTGCGCCTGGTGAGCAATCTGCGCACCTCCACCTTCGACAAGTACAACCCGTTCACCATCAAGGGCAGTGCGCCGGCCTACCTGTCGGAGCTGATGTTCGACAGCCTGCTCACGGGCGCCATGGACGAAACCGCCACCGGCTACGGCCTGCTCGCCGAGGACGTGAGCGTGGCCGCCGACGGCCTGTCGGCCACCTTCCGCCTGCGCCCTGCGGCGCGCTTTCACAACGGCCAGCCCGTGCTGGCGCAGGACGTCAAGCACAGCTACGACACCCTGGTGGGGCCCTACACCTCGCCGGGCTACAAGACCCTGCTCATCGACGTGGCCGGGGCCGACGTGCTGGACGAGCGCACCGTGCGCTTTCGCTTCAAGAAGCCCAACCGCGAGCTGCCGCTCACCGTGGGCGGCCTGCCCGTGTTCAGCCGCGACTGGGGCGCGGGCAAGCCGTTCGACCAGGTGGTGACGGACCCGCCCATAGGCAGCGGCCCCTACCGCATCGGGCCGGTGAACTTCGGCAAGGACATCACCTACGTGCGCGACCCGCACTACTGGGCGCGTGGGCTCAACGTACGCCGCGGCCAGGCCAACTTCGAGCGCATCAGCGTCAAGATCTACAAGGACAACACGGCGCGGCTCGAAGCCCTGAAGGCGGGCGAGTTCGACCTGATGCGCTTTTTCAGCGCCGGGGACTGGGCACGCCGCGTCAACGGCAAGAAGTTCGACACCGGCGAACTGGTGAAAGGGGAGTTTGCCCACAAGCTGCCCGCCGGCTTTCAGAGCTATGTGCTCAACACCCGACGCGCGCTGCTGCGCGACGCGCGCGTGCGCCAGGCGCTGGACCTGGCGCTGGACTACGAGTGGATGAACCGCCAGATGTTCTACGGCTCCTACCAGCGCGTGCAGGACCTGTTCGGCAACACCGCCTGCGAGGCGCAGGGCACGCCCACGCCTGCCGAGCGCGCGCTGCTGGAGCCCTGGCGCGCCCAGATTCCGCCCGCCGCCTTCGGCCCCATGTACCGCGCGCCCAGCACCCAGGCGCCGTCGTCGCTGCGCGAGAACCTGCGCCGCGCCCAGGCCCTGCTGCGCGCGGCTGGCTGGCAGGTGCAGGACGGCGTGCTGCGTGCCGTGAACGTGCCCGGCGTGCCCGCGGGCACCGCCCTGGTGCTGGAATACATGGACAGCAACGAGGGCGGCATGCGCGTGGTCGCGCCCTGGATGCGCAACCTGGAAAAGCTCGGCATCACGCTGCGCTTTCGTTCGGTGGACTTCGCCCTGTACCAGCAGCGCCTGCAGAAGTTCGACTTCGACATCACCTCGCTGGCCTTCCAGGGCACGAACAACCCGGGCCAGGAGTTCGCCGACATGTTCGGCAGCCAGGCGGCGGACCAGGAGGACTCGGGCAACTTCACCGGCCTCCAGAACCCGGCGGTGGACGCCATGATTGCCGCCATGGTCGGCGCCCGCACGCAGGAGGAGCTGCTGCCCGCCTGCCATGCGCTGGACCGCATCATCATGCACAGCCACATCCTCGTGCCGCAGTGGTTTGCCAGCACCCACCGCATGGCCTACAACGCCTGGCGCCTGGAGCGCCCCGCGGTGCTGCCGCCGTACTCGCCCGGCGAAATGTGGGCGGTGTGGACCTGGTGGGCGAAAAAATGAGAGCTGTCCGCGCTTGCCTGGTGGGCGTTGCAGCCGTTTTTCCTGCATTTTCTTGACCCGCCGGAATGAACCTGGAGCACAAGATCCCCCCGCCCCTGGTCGCCCTGGCCTGCGCTGGCCTGGCCTGGGCGCTGGCTGCCGCGTGGCCCGCCTGGCCCTTGCCGCAGGCGCTGCGCCTGCCGCTGGCCGCAGCCTGCGCGCTGCTCGGGCTGGCGCTCGACGCCTGGAGCCTGTGGAACTTCCGGCGCCAGCGCACCACCGTCAACCCGCTGGCGCCCGAGCGCGCGCGCAGCGTGGTGCAAAGCGGGCCGTACCGCTTCACGCGCAACCCCATGTACCTGGGCATGGCGCTGCTGCAGCTGGGCTGGTGCTTCTGGCTGGGGCAGCCGCTGGCGCTGCTGGCGCCGGCACTGTTCGTGGCCTACATCACGCGCTTTCAAATCCAGCCCGAGGAGCGGGCGCTGCGCGCCAAGTTCGGTGCGCCCTATGAAGCCTATCTGCGGCGGGTGCGCCGGTGGCTATGAAAAGAAGAGCTGGCAGCGCTTGTAAGATGGCGCGCGGGGCCTGTTGACGCCCGCATCGCAGCCGCGCCGCCACCGTGCCCTTCGTCCATTGCCGCCCATGTTCGCCTACATCCTCAAACGCCTGCTGCTCATGCTCCCCACGCTGCTGGGGGTGCTGCTGCTGACCTTCGTGGTGATCCAGTTCGTGCCCGGCGGGCCGGTGGAGCAGTACCTGGCCGAGGCCAAGGCGGGCGCGGGCGGGCAAGGGGCCGAGGGCGGCGGCCTGTCCTACCGCGGGGCGCAGGGCGTGGACCCCCAGCGGCTGGACCAGATCAAGAAGCTCTACGGTTTCGACAAGCCCGCGCACGAGCGCTTCCTGCAGATGCTGGGCCAGTTTGCGCGCTTCGACCTGGGGCGCAGCTTTTTCCAGAACAAGGACGTGTGGCAGCTCGTCAAGGAAAAGCTCCCCGTCTCCATCAGCCTGGGGCTGTGGACCTTCTTCATCAGCTACCTCGTGGCCGTGCCTCTGGGCGTGGCCAAGGCGGTGCGCGCGGGCTCGCGCTTCGATCTGGTGACCACGCTGCTCATCCTGGTGGGCTACGCCATTCCGGGCTTCGTGCTGGGCGTGGCGCTGCTGGTCGTCTTTGGCGGGCAATTGCAGTGGTTTCCGCTGCGCGGCCTGACCTCGGCGAACTGGGACGAGCTCACCTGGGGCGCGCGCATTGCCGACTACCTGTGGCACATCACGCTGCCCATCATCGCCATGGTCGCGGGCAGCTTTGCCGTCACGGCCATGCTGACCAAGAATGCCTTTCTGGAGGAAATCCGCAAGCAGTACGTGCTGACGGCGCGCGCCAAGGGCCTCTCGGAGCGCCAGGTGCTGTGGAAGCATGTGCTGCGCAACGCGCTCATTCCCATCATCACCGGCTTTCCGGCGGCGTTCATCGGCGCGTTCTTCGCGGGCTCGCTGCTCATCGAGACGCTGTTCTCGCTCGACGGCCTGGGCCTGCTGAGCTACGAGAGCGTGATCCGGCGCGACTACCCGGTGGTGCTGGGCACGCTGTATTTGTTCACGCTGATCGGGCTGGTGACCAAGCTGGTGTCCGATCTGTGCTACGTGTGGGTGGATCCGCGTGTCAAGTTCGATTAGCCCCGTCTCCCTGTCCCCTGCGCGCCGCGCCTGGCGGCGCTTCCGTGCCAACCGCCTGGGCTACTGGAGCCTGCTGGTGTTCTGCGCCCTGGTGCTGCTGAGCCTGTGCGCCGAGCTGGTGAGCAACGACCGGCCCCTGGTCGTGCGCTACGCCGGGCAGACCTACTGGCCCATGCTGCACGACTACCCGGAGACGGTGTTCGGCGGCGACTTCCAGACGCCCACCGACTACCTCGACCCCTTCATCCGCGAGCAGCTCCGCCAGGACGGCAACTGGGCGCTCTACACCCTCAACCCCTACGGGGCGAACACCATCAACTACTTTGCCGAGCAGCCCAACCCCGCGCCGCCCTCGGCCGCCAACTGGCTGGGCACGGACGACCGGGGGCGCGACCTGCTGGCGCAACTGCTCTACGGTTTTCGCGTGAGCGTGCTGTTCGGCCTGGCGCTCACCGCCACGGGCGTGCTGCTGGGCGTGCTCACGGGCGCCATCCAGGGCTTTTTCGGCGGCAAGACGGACCTGGCCTTCCAGCGCTTCATCGAGATCTGGGGCTCCATGCCCGAGCTGTACCTGCTCATCATCTTCAGCGCGGTGCTGGCGCCCAGCATCGGCCTACTGCTGGTGCTGCTGTCGCTGTTCGGCTGGATGGGGCTGTCCGACTACGTGCGCGCCGAGTTCCTGCGCAACCGCCAGCTCGACTACGTGAAGGCCGCGCGCGCGCTGGGCGTGCCCAGCGGGCAGATCATCTGGCGCCACATCCTGCCCAACAGCCTCACGCCCGTGGTCACCTTCCTGCCGTTTCGCATGAGCGCGGCCATCCTGGCGCTGACCTCGCTCGACTTCCTGGGCCTGGGCGTGCCGCCGGGCACCCCCAGCCTGGGCGAACTGCTCGCGCAGGGCAAGGCCAACATCGACGCCTGGTGGATCTCGCTCTCCACCTTTGCCGTGCTGGTGGTCACGCTGTTGCTGCTCACCTTCATGGGCGACGCGCTGCGCGATGCGCTCGACCCCCGAAAGGCCGACCGATGAGTGGCGCAGCGATGAATCCATTGCTCCAGGTACGCGACCTGTCGGTGCGCTTTGGCGCCAAGGAGGTGGTGCGCGGCGTGGGCTTTGACATCGCGCGGGGCGAGAAGCTGGCGCTGGTG
Source organism: Comamonas granuli NBRC 101663 (assembly GCF_000739995.1). Classification (GTDB taxonomy): domain Bacteria; phylum Pseudomonadota; class Gammaproteobacteria; order Burkholderiales; family Burkholderiaceae_C; genus Simplicispira; species Simplicispira granuli. The sequence continues at coordinate 324,197 of NZ_BBJX01000004.1, forward strand.
GGCGAGTCCGGCTCGGGCAAGACCATCACGGCGCTCAGCCTGCTGCGCCTGGCGGGTGAGGCAAAAATCAGCGGCCAGGCCTTGCTGCACGGGCGCGAGCTGCTCTCATTATCGGAGCGCGAAATGCGCGGCGTGCGCGGCGGCGAGATCGCCATGGTGTTCCAGGAGCCCATGACGGCGCTCAACCCCCTGATGACCGTGGGCGCGCAAATCGCCGAGGTTTTGGAGCTGAAAAAGGCTTTGACGCCCGCCCAGAGCGCGCAAGCCGCTATTGAACTGCTAGCAAAAACCGGCATCCCCGAGCCCGCGCGCCGTGCCGGCAGCTACCCGCACCAGCTCTCGGGCGGCCAGCGCCAGCGCGCCATGATCGCCATGGCCCTGGCCAGCGAGCCGGCGCTGCTGCTGGCCGACGAACCCACCACGGCGCTGGACGTGAGCCTGCGCGGGCAAATCCTCGATCTGCTCGCCGACTTGCAGCGCGGCACCGGCATGGCCGTGCTCCTGATCACGCACGACTTGCACCTGGTGCGCCGCTTTGCCGACCGCGTGGCCGTGATGGAGCACGGCCACCTGGTGGAGCAGGGCAGCGTGGCGCAGATCTTCGGCGCGCCCCAGCATCCCTACACCCAGCGCCTCATGGCCAGCCAGCCCCGGCGCGACGTGGTGGAGGCGCCCCCCGCGCCCGGTACCGCTCCCCTGGTGCAGGCGCAGGGCCTGCGCGTGGCCTACCCGACGGCGCTGCCGGGCGTGCGCGGCTGGTTTCGCAAAGGCGAATTCGTGGCCGTGCACGGCGTCGATCTGCAACTGCTGCCCGGGCGCACCCTGGGCGTGGTGGGCGAGTCGGGGTCGGGTAAGTCCACGCTGGCGCAGGCCATCCTGGGCCTGCTGCCGCATGGCGGCCAGCTCACGGTGGTCGGCCAGGCCTGGCAGCAGCCGGCCACGCGCAACACGTCCGCCAACCAGCAGTTGCGCCGCCAGGTGCAGGTGGTGTTCCAGGACCCGTTTTCGTCGTTGTCGCCGCGCCTGACGGTCGAGGAGATCGTCGGCGAGGGCCTGCGCGTGCACGACGCGGCCCTGTCCGCCGCCCAGCGGCGCGCGCGCGTGCAGGCGGCCCTCGAAGAGGTGGGCCTGACCGAGGCGCAGTTTCCCGGCCTGCTGGCGCGCTACCCGCACGAATTCTCCGGCGGCCAGCGCCAGCGCCTGGCGGTGGCGCGCGCCCTCATCGTGCAGCCGCGCGTGCTGGTGCTCGACGAGCCCACCAGCGCGCTGGACGTCACCATCCAGCAGCAGGTGCTGGCCCTGCTGCAACGCCTGCAGAAAGAGCACGGCCTGTCCTACCTGCTCATCACGCACGACGTGGACGTGGTGCGCGCCATGGCGCACGAGGTGCTGGTCATGAAGGACGGCCAGGTGCTGGAGCAGGGCAGCGTGGCCCAGGTGCTGGACGCACCGCAGCACCCCTACACGCAGCGCCTGGTGGCCGCGGCCGGCTAGCGCCGCCGCTGCCCGCGCGGCGCCAGCGCGCGCAGCAGCACCAGCCAGGCCAGGCACAGCGCCGCCAGCGCCAGGCCCGCCCACAGCGTGGCCAGGCCCGCCAGCTCCAGCCCCAGCAGGGTCCGCAGCCAGGCCATGCCCAGGGCGGCCGCCAGCAGCAGGCCCATGGCACCCGCCATGCGTGCCAGCCAGGGGTTGGCGGGCGCCGCGCGCCCGCGCTGGGCGAGGATGAGCAGCAGCACGCACAGCACCAGCACGGCAAACACCACGGTCCGGCCCTGGGCCGCGTTCCAGCCCTGCGCCAGCAGCCAGGCCTGTCCGCCCAGAAGCACGCCGCCCAGGCCCAGGCCCTGCAGCACGGCCAGCAGCAGCGGGCCGGGGGCAAAAGGCGAGTCGTTCACCGGCCGCGGCGGGCGCTCCATGGTGCCGCGCGCTTCGGGTTCGGCCTCGAAGACGATGGAGCAGGCGGGGTCGATGAGCAGCTCCATCAGCACGATGTGCACGGGCAGCAGCAGCGCCGGCCAGTGCAGCAGCGTGGGCACCAGCGTCAGCGCGATGATGGGCATGTGCACGGCAAACACAAAGCGCGTGGCCTTGCGCAGGTTGTCGTCGATGCGCCGGCCCTGCCGGATGGCGGCCACGATGTGGGCAAAGCTGTCCTGCAGCAGCACCAGCGCGGCGGCCTCGCGCGCCACGTCGGTACCGCGTTCGCCCATGGCAATGCCCACGTCGGCCGCCTTGAGCGCGGGTGCGTCGTTCACGCCGTCGCCGGTCATGGCCACCACCTCGCCGCTGGCGCGCAGCAGTTGCACCAGGCGCAGCTTGTGCTGGGGCTTGAGGCGCGCGCACAGGTCCACGTGGCGCAGGCGCTCGCGCAGGGCGGCGTCGTCCAGCGCCTCCAGCTCGGCGCCGGTGATGACCGCGGGCCGGTCCGACAGGCCCACCTGCTGCGCGATGGCGCGCGCCGTGGCCGGGTGGTCGCCCGTCATCATGAGCACGCGCACGCCGGCGCGCCGGCATTCGGCCAGTGCGGCGGGCACCTCCGGGCGCGGCGGGTCGGCCAGCGCCACCAGGCCGAGGAAGTCGAAATCGAAATCATGCTGGCTGCCCGGCCAGGCGGGCGGCTGCCCCGGACCGGCACCCCGCCAGCGCCCGCGCGCCACGCCCAGCACGCGCAGGCCGCGCTCTGCCATGGCTTCGACCTGGCGGCGGATGGCGGCCTGCCGCGCGGCGTCCAGGTGGCACAGGTCGGCCACGGCCTCGGGTGCGCCCTTGGTCGCGAGCAGGTGCACGCCGGGCTCGTCGCTGGCAAAGACGCGCGTCATGGCCAGGATCTCGCCCGAGAGCGCGTACTCGAATTCCGGCTCGCGCCCGTCGTGCACATGCTCGGTGCCCTCCAGCCAGGCGTGGCCGAAGCGCTGTATGGCCTGCTCCATGGGGTCGAAGGGGTCGCCCGGCGTGGCCAGCATGGCAAATTCCGCGAGCAGGTGGAAGGCCTCGGGCAGGTGGCTGGCTCCCTCGGGCTCGAAAGTCTGCGCGGGCGTGGCCAGAGCGGCCACCGCCATGCGGTTGAGGGTGAGCGTGCCGGTCTTGTCCACGGCCAGCACGGTGATCGCGCCCAGGGCCTCCACGGCGGCGATGCGCCGCGTCAGCACCTTTTTCTGGGCGATGCGCCAGGCCCCCAGCGCCAGGAACACGGTGAGGACGACGGGGATCTCCTCGGGCAGGATGGCCATGGCCAGCGCAATGCCCGACAGCAGGCTCTCCAGCAGCGGGCGGCCGTCCCACCACCAGGCCAGCAGCACCTGCGCCAGGGCCAGCGCCAGGGCCGCCACGCCCAGGATGCGCACCAGCCGGCGCGCGCCCTGCTGCAGCGCCGAGGACGGCTCCACGGTGGCCGCCAGATCGGCGCCGATGCGCCCCAGCGCCGTGCGCCCGGCCGTGGCGCTCACGCACGCCAGGCCCACACCGCGCGTGACCACCGTGCTGGCAAACAGGACATGCGCGGGTGCCGGTGCGGGGGGCAGGGCGCCGCCGCCGTCCCCGGGCAGCGGCAGCTTGGCGACCGGCACGGATTCACCCGTGAGCAGCGACTCGTTCACCTCCAGCAGGCCCGCGAGCAGCACGGCGTCGGCCGCGATGCGGTCGCCCTCGTGCAGCACCAGCAGGTCGCCGCAGACCACCTCCCGCCCGGCAATGCGCAGCTCCTGCCCGTCGCGCAGCACCAGGGCGCGCGGGGCGGAGAGGTCGCGCAGCGACTCCAGGGCACGCTGCGTCTTGCGCTCCTGCACCAGCGTGATGGCTATGACCACGAAGACGAAGCCGAGCAGGAACAGCGCCTCGGCGCGGTCGCCCAGGGCCAGGTAGAGGCCGCCGGCGGCCAGCAGCATGAGGAACATGGGCTCGGTGAGCACCTCGCGCACCATGGCGGCGGTGGACTTGGGGGTGCTGCCGGGCAGCAGGTTGGGGCCGTCGCGCTCCAGGCGCTCGGCCGCCTCGCGCTGGCTCAGGCCTTGGGGCGGCGGCGGGGAGGGGGGAGGGGGCATGTCCGGGCGCGGTGCGAGTCGATGCAGTGGGCCGCAATGGCGCTGCCCAGTGTAGGCGCATGCCGGGCGCCGCGCCGGCATGCCGCTACCATAGGCGCCACCCGCGCAATGGATCCACAGGAGCCGCATCGATGCACAACCCGGCCGTTCCGGCCCCCCCCGCCGCTGCGGCGGCAGAACCCCAGGCCTGGGCCGTGTGCCTGTGCGCCCAGTGGTGCGGCACCTGCCGCGAGTACCGCCCCGTTTTCGACGCGCTGGAGCACAAGTATCCGGGCGTGCGTTTCGTCTGGCTCGATGTCGAGGACCAGGCCGAGGTGGCGGGCGACTACGACGTGGAGACCTTTCCGACGCTGCTCGTCGCCGACAGCGCGGGCGTGCGCTTTCTCGGGCCGGTGCTGCCCCAGGCGAGCGTGCTCGAGCGCCTGCTCCAGCGCCTGGGCGAGCCCCCGGCGGGCGCTGCGCTCGACCCGGAGGCGCCCGCACTGCTCGCGCGCATCCGCCAGGCCTGCGCCAGCGGCGCCGGAGACGGCGCCTGAGCTGGGGAAACCTTGCAAATCAAGGTTTTGCAGGTTACAATGTGCGCCTCACGACCAAACGGGCGGGTACTCACCGCCCGTTTTTTTTGGTCGAATGGATTGTGAAACTCGAGCGGTCCGGGCCATTCTGGACGGCCCTCGGGTTCTTTGGTGTTTCCTAGGCTGAACAAAATACCCGTGGCGCTGCAGCAGATTGTTGAACAAACCGTGACCGGACTGGGCTATGACCTCGTGGAGGTCGAGCGCTCGGCCGGCGGCCTGCTGCGCGTGACCATCGACTGGCCCTGGCAGGCGCCCGTCGAAGGCGCGGCGCCGGCGCCCGAGCAGTTCGTGACGGTGGAGGACTGCGAAAAGGTCACGCGCCAGCTGCAGTTTGCCCTGGAGGTCGACGCAGTGGATTACGTCCGCCTGGAAGTCTCCTCGCCCGGCATCGACCGGCCGCTGCGCGGTGAGCTCGACTTCGTGCGCTTTGCCGGCGAGGTGATCGACATCGTCCTCAAGGAGCCGATCGGCGCTGCGGCGGGCGGCCAGGTGGCGGCCAACCGCAAGAAGTTCCGCGGCGAGCTGTCGCGGTCGCCCGAGGGTGGCTGGCAGATCGTCTGGAGCGACGAGCCGCCGCCCAAGCCAGGCCAGAAAGTGAGCAAGAAGCGGGTGCCCGCGCCGCTGCAGGTGCTGGGCTTCACGCTCGATGAACTGCGCGAGGCGCGTCTGGCGCCCATCGTTGATTTCAAGGGAAGGGGCGCGGCGCCAGGTCGCTGACCGGCTGCTGGCGGGAACCAGGGATGGTGCCGGGGTGCAGTGCAGTCCGGCCTAGGAATGAAATAGGAGAGTCGTGGCATGAATCGCGAATTGTTGATGTTGGTGGAAGCCATTTCGCGCGAGAAGAACGTCGAGCGCGACGTGGTGCTGGGCGCGGTCGAGGCGGCATTGGCCCAGGCCACCAAGAAGCTGTACGAAGGCGACGTCGATATCCGTGTGGCGGTGGACCGCGACAGCGGCCAGTACGAGACCTTCCGCCGCTGGCTGGTGGTGCCCGACGATGCCGGCCTGCAGAACCCGGACGCCGAAGAGCTGCTGATGGACGCGCAGGAGCGCGTGCCCGGCATCCAGGTGGGTGAGTACATCGAGGAGCCTGTGGAGTCCGTGCCCATAGGCCGCATCGGCGCCATGGCGGCCAAGCAGGTCATCCTGCAGAAGATCCGTGACGCCGAGCGCGAGATGCTGCTCAACGATTTCATGTCGCGCGGCGAGAAGATCTTCACCGGTACCGTCAAGCGCATGGACAAGGGCGACCTCATCGTCGAGTCCGGGCGCGTGGAAGGGCGCCTGCGCCGCAGCGAGATGATCCCGAAGGAAAACCTGCGCACCGGCGACCGCGTGCGCGCCATGATCATGGAGGTGGACCTGACGCTGCGCGGCGCGCCCATCATCCTCTCGCGCTCGGCACCCGAGTTCATGATGGAGCTGTTCCGCCACGAGGTTCCCGAGATCGAGCAGGGCCTGCTGGAGATCAAGAGCTGCGCGCGCGACCCCGGTAGCCGCGCCAAGATCGCCGTGCTCTCGCACGACCGCCGCGTGGACCCCATCGGCACCTGCGTGGGGGTGCGCGGCACGCGCGTCAACGCCGTCACCAACGAGCTCGCCGGTGAGCGCGTGGACATCGTGCTGTGGTCCGAGGACCCGGCCCAGTTCGTCATCGGCGCCCTGGCGCCGGCCAACGTGCAGTCCATCGTCGTGGACGAGGAAAAGCACGCCATGGACGTGGTGGTGGACGAGGAAAACCTGGCGATCGCCATCGGCCGCGGCGGCCAGAACGTGCGCCTGGCCTCCGACCTGACCGGTTGGAAGATCAACATCATGGACGCCGCCGAATCCGCGCAAAAGCACGCCAACGAGACCGAGGCGGCACGCCGCCTGTTCATGGAAAAGCTCGACGTGGACCAGGAAATTGCCGACATCCTCATCGAGGAAGGCTTCTCCAGCCTGGAGGAAGTGGCCTATGTGCCGCTGCAGGAAATGCTGGAGATCGAGTCCTTCGACGAAGAAACCGTCACCGAGCTGCGTGCCCGTGCCAAGGATGCGCTGCTGACCATGGAAATCGCGCGTGAGGACAGCGTCGAGAGCGTTTCGCAGGATCTGCGCGACCTCGAGGGCGTGACCTCCGAGCTCATTGCCAAGCTGGCCGAGGGCGGCGTGCACACGCGCGACGACCTGGCCGATCTGGGCGTGGACGAGCTGACCGAACTCACCGGCCAGACCGAGGAAGAAGCCAAGGCCTTGATCATGAAGGCGCGTGAACACTGGTTCACGGGGCAGGAATAAGGGGCAGGGAGGAACGAATCCAATATGAGTAACACTGTTGCCGAGTTCGCTGGCGAACTCAAGAAAACCCCCGAAATCCTGCTCGAACAGCTCAAGTCTGCAGGCGTGGTCAAGACCTCGCCGGCCGATGTGCTGACCGAGGCGGACAAGCAAAAACTGCTGGCCCACCTGCAGGCCAGCCACGGCGTGGCGCAGGGCGATCGCAAGAAGATCACCTTGGTCACCCGTTCCACGTCGGAGATCAAGCAGGCCGATGCCACGGGCAAGGCGCGCACCATCCAGGTCGAGGTGCGCAAGAAGCGCACCTTCGTCAAGCGTGACGAGGCGGCCGAGGCCGCAGCGGCGCCCGAGCAGCCGGAACAGCTGGAGCAGCCCGAAGCGCAGCAGCAGGCCGAACTGGTGCGCCGCGAAGAAGAGGCGCGCCACCAGGCCGAGCTGATCGGCCGCCAGGAAGAGGAACTGGCCGCCCAGCGCCGCGAGCGCGAGGAGCGTGAGCGCCGCGAGCGCGAGGCCGAGGAGCGCGCCGCCGCCTACGCGGCCCAGGAGGCCGAGAAGAAGGCCCAGGCCCAGGCGGCCCGCCAGGAGGCCACGCGCGAGCAGCAGGCCGAGGCAGCGGCGCGCGCCGCCGCCCTGGCCGAGGCACGCGCCAAGGCCGACGCTGAAGCCCAGGCCCGCGCGGCCGAGGAGGCCTCGCGCGCCAAGGACCTCGAAGAGCGCCGCCGCAAGGCGCTGGAAGAGGCTGCCGCCATCCGCTCCATGATGTCGGCGCCGGCCAAGGTGCTCGTGGCCAAGAAGCCCGAGGAGCCCAAGCCCGCGCCCCGTGCCACGACCGCCGAAGCCAAGAAGGGTACGCTGCACAAGCCTGCCACCACCCCCGCCAGCACGGGCGCGGCCCGTGGGGCGACCGCGGGTGCAGGGGCCGGCAAGGAAGTCAAGTCGGCCAAGCTGTCTTCGAGCTGGGCCGGCGAGCCGAGCAAGAAGAAGGAAATCAAGACGCGCGGCGACACCGGCGGCGCCGCGCGCGGCAGCGCCTGGCGCGCGGGCGGCCCCAAGGGCGGCCGCCGCGGCGGCGACCGCGACGAGCAGCGCCAGGCGGCCGCACCGGTCGAGGCGCGCGTCATCGAGGTGCACGTGCCCGAGACCATCACCGTGGCCGAGCTGGCGCACAAGATGGCCATCAAGGCGTCCGAGGTCATCAAGGCGCTGATGAAGATGGGCCAGATGGCCACCATCAACCAGCCGCTGGACCAGGACACGGCCATGATCGTGGTCGAGGAAATGGGCCACAAGGCCGTGGTGGCGGCGCTGGACGACCCCGAGGCCTTCACCGCCGAGGAAGCCGCGCAGCACGAAGCCGAGGTGCTGCCGCGTGCGCCCGTGGTCACCGTCATGGGCCACGTGGACCACGGCAAGACCTCGCTGCTGGACTACATCCGCCGCACCAAGGTCGCCTCGGGCGAGGCGGGCGGCATCACCCAGCACATCGGTGCCTACCACGTGGATACGCCGCGCGGCACCGTGACCTTCCTCGACACCCCGGGCCACGAGGCCTTCACCGCCATGCGTGCGCGCGGCGCCCAGGCCACCGACATCGTCATCCTGGTGGTCGCGGCCGACGACGGCGTCATGCCCCAGACCAAGGAAGCCATCAAGCACGCCAAGGCGGCGGGCGTGCCCATCGTCGTGGCCATCACCAAGGCCGACAAGCCCGAGGCCAACCCGGACCGCGTCAAGCAGGAGCTGGTGGTCGAGGAGGTCGTGCCCGAAGAATACGGCGGCGACTCGCCCTTTGTGCCCGTCTCCTCCAAGACCGGCATGGGCATCGACGAACTGCTCGAGCAGGTGCTGCTGCAGGCCGAGGTGCTGGAGCTCAAGGCCCCGGTGGACGCCATGGCCAAGGGCCTGGTCATCGAAGCCCAGCTCGACAAGGGCCGCGGCCCCGTGGCCACGGTGCTGGTGCAGTCGGGCACGCTCAAGGTGGGCGACGTGGTGCTGGCCGGCCAGACCTATGGCCGCGTGCGCGCCATGCTCGACGAGAACGGCAAGGCGACCAAGGAAGCCGGGCCTTCGATTCCCGTGGAGATCCAGGGCCTGTCCGACGTGCCCCAGGCGGGCGACGACTTCATGGTCATGCAGGACGAGCGCCGCGCCCGCGAGATCGCCACCTACCGCGCCGGCAAGTTCCGCAACACCAAGCTGGCCAAGCAGCAGGCGGCCAAGCTGGAGAACGTGTTCTCCGAGATGACGGCGGGCGAGGTCAAGTACCTGCCCATCATCATCAAGTCCGACGTGCAGGGCTCGCAGGAGGCGCTGGCCACCTCGCTGCTCAAGCTCTCGAACGAGGAGATCAAGGTCCAGCTCGTCTACGCAGGCGTGGGCGGCATCAGCGAGAGCGACATCAACCTCGCCATCGCCTCCAAGGCCATCGTCATCGGTTTCAACGTGCGTGCCGACGCCGGCGCGCGCAAGACGGCCGAGGCCAACGATGTGGACATCCACTACTACAACATCATCTACGACGCGGTGGATGAGTTGAAGGCGGCCATGTCCGGCATGCTGGCGCCCGAGCAGCGCGAAGAGGCGCTCGGCACGGCCGAGATCCGCACGGTGTTCGTGGCCTCCAAGATCGGCACGGTGGCGGGCTCGTACATCACCTCGGGCCAGGTCACGCGCGGCTGCAAGTTCCGCCTGCTGCGCGACAACGTGGTCATCTACACGGGCGATGTCGATTCGGTGCGCCGTTTGAAGGACGATGTCAAGGAAGTCAAGGAAGGCTTCGAGTGCGGTATCAAGCTGCGCAACTACACCGACATCAAGGAAGGCGACGAGCTCGAGTTCTTCGAGATCAAGGAAATCGCGCGCACGCTCTGAGGCACATCCATGGCAGCGAAGAAGCCTTCCACGACCCATCGCGGCTTCAAGGTGGCCGACCAGATCCAGCGTGATCTGGCCGAGCTCATCCGCGAGCTCAAGGACCCGCGCATCGGCATGGTCACGCTGCAGAGCGTGGAGGTCACGCCCGACTATGCCCATGCCAAGGTGTTCTTCAGCGTGCTCGTGGGCGATGGCGCACAGACGCAGGAGGCCTTGAACCAGTCGGCAGGTTTTCTGCGCAACGGCCTGTTCAAGCGCCTGCACATCCATACCGTGCCCACGCTGCACTTCGTGTACGACCGCACCACCGAGCGGGCCGCGGACATGAATGCGCTCATCGCGCGCGCCGTGGCCTCGCGCTCCAAGGACGACGACGCCCATGACTGAGCGCGCTCCCCGCACCCGGGTGCAGCGGCGCCCGGTGCACGGAGTGCTGCTGCTCGACAAACCCCTGGGCCTGTCCAGCAACGACGCCTTGCAAAAGGCCAAGTGGCTGCTGCGCGCCGAAAAGGCGGGCCACACGGGCACGCTCGACCCGCTGGCCAGCGGCGTGCTGCCGCTGTGCTTTGGCGCGGCCACCAAGTTCAGCCAGCTGCAGCTCGATGCGCCCAAGACCTACGAGGCCATCGCGCTGCTGGGCGTGACCACCACCACGGGCGACGCCGAGGGCGATGTGCTCGAACGCCGGCCCGTCGATGCCGCGGCGCTCACCCCCGCGCGCCTGGCGGCCGTGCAGGCGCAGTTCACCGGCCCCATCCGCCAGGTGCCGCCCATGCACAGCGCCCTGAAGAAGGACGGCAAGGCCTTGTACGAGTACGCGCGCGCCGGCCTGGAGGTCGAGCGCCCCGCGCGGGAGGTGGTGATTCATGCATTGAATCTGACCCTGACGCAGACGGAGCAAGCGCAACCAGCTATCAAAATCGTAGTGCACTGCAGCAAGGGCACCTACATCCGCACCCTGGGCGAGGACATCGGCGCGGCCCTGGGCTGCGGCGCGCACCTGACGTTTCTGCGCCGCATCGGGACGGGGGGCATCCCGGTGGAGCGCTGCGTCACGCTGGCGCAGCTCGAAGCCATGGACGAGGACCAGCGCCTGGCCTGCCTGCAGCCGGTGCAGGCGCTGCTGGCCGGGCACACCGCCATCGTGCTGGACGAGCAGGACGCCGGGCGCTTTCTCTCGGGACTGCGCCGGCGCGGCCCCTGGCCGGACGCCCCGGCCGTGGCCGTGTACGCGCAGCAGCCGCGCGCCCTGCTGGGCGTGGGCCATGTGCTGCGCGGCGAACTCATCCCGGATCGCCTGCTGAGCCCGGTGGAAATCCAGCAAATCTTGCAACAAGGCGCGCCGCGCGCCGAAAACGCGGCACATTGAAAGCATCAACGCCATGAGCAAACAAATCCGCAACATCGCCATCATCGCCCACGTGGACCACGGCAAGACCACCATGGTCGACCAGTTGCTGCGCCAGTCCGGCACCTTCGCGGCCCACGAGAAGGTGGTCGATACCGTGATGGATAACAACGCCATCGAGCGCGAGCGCGGCATCACCATCCTGGCCAAGAACTGCGCCGTGAGCTGGAAGGACACGCACATCAACATCCTCGACACGCCCGGCCACGCGGACTTCGGCGGCGAGGTGGAGCGCGCCCTGTCCATGGTGGACGGCGTGGTGCTGCTGATCGACGCGCAGGAGGGCCCGATGCCGCAGACGCGCTTCGTGACCAAGAAGGCGCTGGCCCTGGGCCTCAAGCCCATCGTGGTGGTCAACAAGGTGGACAAGCCCGGCGCGCGCCCCGACTACGTGGTCAACGCCGCCTTCGACCTGTTCGACAAGCTGGGCGCCACCGACGAGCAACTGGACTTTCCCGTGGTCTATGCCTCGGGCATCAACGGCTGGAGCGCGCTGGAGCAGGGCGAGCCCGGCGAGCAGTGGGGCCCCGACATGTCGGCCCTGTTCGACACCATCTTGCAGCACGTGCCTTCGGTCAAGGGCGACCCCAGCGCGCCGCTGCAGATGCAGATCTCGGCGCTGGACTATTCCACCTTCGTGGGCCGCATCGGCGTGGGCCGCATCACCCAGGGCACGCTGCGCGCGGGCCAGGAGGTGCTGGTCATGGCCGGTACCGACGGCCCCAGCTACAAGGGCCGCGTGAACCAGATCCACCAGTTCCAGGGCCTGGACCGCGTGCAGGTGAGCGAGGCCGGCCCGAGCGAGATTGTGCTCGTCAACGGCCTCGAGAACGTGGGCATCGGCGAGACCCTCACTGATCCCGCCAACCCCGCGCCCCTGCCCATGCTCAAGATCGACGAGCCCACGCTGACCATGAACTTCTGCGTGAACACCTCGCCGCTGGCGGGCCGCGAAGGCAAGTTCGTGACCAGCCGCCAGATCTGGGACCGCCTGCAAAAGGAGCTGCGCTCCAACGTGGCGCTGCGCGTCAAGGAGACCAGCGAGGACGGCGTGTTCGAGGTCTCGGGCCGCGGCGAGCTGCACCTGACCATCCTGCTCGAAGAAATGCGCCGCGAGGGCTACGAGCTGGCCGTCTCCAAGCCGCGCGTGGTGTTCAAGGACATCGACGGCGTCAAGTGCGAGCCCATCGAAATGGTCACGGCCGACATCGAGGAAGGCCACCAGGGCGGCGTGATGCAGGCCCTGGGCGAGCGCAAGGGCGAGCTGGTGAACATGGAGCCGGACGGCCGCGGGCGCGTGCGCCTGGAGTACCGCATCCCGGCGCGCGGCCTGATCGGCTTCTCCAACGAGTTCCTCAACCTGACGCGCGGCTCGGGCCTGATCAGCAACATCTTCGACGGCTACGAGCCCTACAAGGGCGAGATCGCCAGCCGCAAGAACGGCGTGCTGATCTCCATGGACGACGGCGAGATCTTCACCTACGCGCTGGGCAAGCTTGACGACCGCGGCCGCATGTTCGTGCGCGCCGGCGACCCGGTGTACGAGGGCATGATCGTGGGCATCCACAGCCGCGACAACGACCTGGTGGTCAACGCCACGCGCACCAAGCAGCTCACCAACTTCCGCGTCTCGGGCAAGGAAGACGCGATCAAGATCACCCCGCCCATCGAGCTGACGCTGGAGTACGGCGTGGAGTTCATCGAGGACGACGAGCTCGTCGAGATCACGCCCAAGAGCATCCGTCTGCGCAAGCGCTTCCTGAAGGAGCACGAGCGCAAGCGCGCCAGCCGCGAGTGATGTGCGCGCCATGGTGCCCTTGCCGCAGCCCCCTGAGACCCTGAGCCACCGCCGGGCGGTCTGGCTCATGGTGGCCGTGACGCTGATGTGGTCCATCGCCGGGGTGGTCACGCGCCACCTCGAGCATGCGCGCAGCTTCGAGGTGACCTTCTGGCGCAGCCTGTTCACGCTGCTGGCCCTGCTGCTCATCCTGCCGCTGGCGCAGGGCAGGGCGGCGTTCACCACGCTGCGCGGCGGCGGGCGGGCGCTGTGGGTCTCGGGCCTGTGCTGGAGCGTGATGTTCACCGCCTTCATGGTGGCCATCATCCTCATGCCCGTGGCCAATGTGCTGGTCACCATGGCCGTGGGGCCGCTGCTCACGGCATTGTTTGCCTGGGCCTTTATCGGTCACCGCATCGCGCCGCGCACCTGGGCCGCCATCGCCCTGGCGGGCGCCGGCATTGCCGGCATGTACGGCACACAGATGGCGGGCCTGCCCATGGCGGGCACTCTGGTGGCGCTGTGCGTGCCGCTGGCCGCCGCCGTCAACTGGACGGTGGTGCAGCACGCGCAGCAGCAGGGCCACGCCGTCAACCTCATGCCCGCCGTGCTCATCGGCGCCGTGCTCTCCGCCCTGGCCACGCTGCCGCTGGCCTGGCCCCTGCAGGCCACGGGCCGCGACCTGGCGCTGCTGGCGCTGCTGGGCGTGGTGCAACTGGCCATTCCCTGCGTGCTGGCGGTGCGCTGCGGGCGTGTGCTCAAGGCGCCGGAGATGGCCCTGCTCGGGCTGCTCGAAGTGATTTTCGGCATTCTGCTGGCGTGGGTGGGCGCGGGCGAGCGCCCGGCCCCCGCCGTGCTGCTGGGTGGCGCGCTGGTCATCGGCGCGCTGGTGTTCAACGAGATATTGGCTTGGAAGGAAGAAAAATGATGGAGATGAACGGCGAGGTGCTCGCCCAGGTGCGCGGCCAGGTCGGCCTGATCACGCTCAACCGCCCCAAGGCGCTCAATGCGCTGTCGCTGGGCATGGTGCGCGACCTCATGACCGTGCTGCTCGCCTGGCAGAACGACCCGCGCGTGCTGGCCGTGGCCATCCGCGGCAGCAACAAAGAGGGCCCGTTCGGCGCCTTCTGCGCGGGCGGCGACATCCGCTTCCTGCACCAGGCGGGCAGCACGGGCAACCCGGAGATCGAGGATTTCTTCACCGAGGAATACGCCCTCAACCACCTGATCCACAACTACGCCAAGCCCTACATCGCCTTCATGGACGGCATCGTCATGGGCGGCGGCATGGGCATCAGCCAGGGCGGCAGCCTGCGCATCGTCACCGAGCGCACGAAGATGGCCATGCCCGAGACGGCCATCGGCCTGTTCCCGGACGTGGGCGGCGGCTACTTCCTCTCGCGCTGCCCCGGCCACGTGGGCGAATGGCTGGCCCTCACGGGCGACACCATCGGCGCGGGCGACGCCATTGCCTTCGGCCTGGCTGACGGCCTGCTGCCGGCCGATCAGCAGGCCGCCGTGTGGGAGGCCCTGGCCACCCAGCCGTTTGCCGATGGATCGGAGGTGCAGGCCTTTGTCGCAGAAAAATTGATAGCTGCTGACGCTGCATTGGCGGGCGTCAGAGGCCAAATTGACCAATATTTTTCTTTGCCCAGCGTGGGCGCCATCGTGGGCGCCCTGGAGGCGGCAGTGGGCGACTGGGAACGCGCCACCGCCGCCACGCTGCGCAAGCGCTCGCCGCTGATGCTGCACGTGGTGCTGGAGCAGATCCGCCGTGCGCGCGGCATGGGCCTGGCCGACGACCTGCGCATGGAGCGCGACATGGTGCGCCACTGCTTCTTCCTGCGCCCGGGCCAGAGCGAGACGGTGGAAGGCATCCGCGCCCTGGCCGTGGACAAGGACCACAGTCCGCGCTGGGAGCCGGCACGCATCGAGGAGGTGGCGCCTGAGCTCGTGGCCTCGTTCTTCGTCAGTCCCTGGCCGGTGCACGCGCACCCGCTGGCCGCGCTGCGCTGAGACGGCTCACAGCTGCTGGTGCACGGCCGTGGCCAGCGCCAGCAGGGCATCGCGCGCCAGCGGCCCGCTGAGGGCGTAGCCAAAGCCCTGGTCGCGCCAGTAAAAGGCGGGTACGGGGCCGTCGGTGTACAGGCGGAAGGCGGTGGTGCCGGCGTCGTCCGCGCCGGTACCGGCCCGGGCGCCATCGAGCGCGCCCAGGTAGAGGGTGATGCGCTGGCCCGCCGCGTTCTGGTACATGAATTGCGCGCGTGCGCCGCTCTCGCCGGGCAGCAGGCGCCCGCCCACCAGCTCGAAACCCTGGGACGCGAGCACGGGCAGCTTCAGAGGCCGGCCCAGCCGCTTGGACAGCCACTGCACCAGGTGCTCCTGCTGCGCGGCCGCCACTTCGACCGGATGGCGCTGCTCCGTCTGGTAGACGGCGTGGGCCACGGCTGCCTGCTGGGCAAAGCGCTGAGCGCCCGCCAGGAGCATCGGGGCGGAAGCGGGTTCGCCAGGCCACTGCCCGCGCAACCCCCAGCCCAGGCCAAAGGCCAGCAGCACCGAGGCGGCCATGCCGCCCCAGCGCCAGAGCTGGGCCTGCCGGTCATGCAGGGCCTGCAGCCGGGCGGCCGCCGTGCGCAGCGGCTCGGGCGCAGGCTCGTCCGCCAGGGCTGCGTGCAGGCCGCGCAGGCGTTCGCGCTGCGCCGTCCAGTGCGCCAGGCGCTCGGCGGCGCTGGCGTCCAGGCGCGCGCGCACGGCCTGGGCGCGCTCCGGCGGCAACTGGCCGTCCGCCAGGGCGTGCAGGTCGTTCTCGTCGAGGGGGCGGGGGGAGCGGTCGGGCATGGTGGTCAGGGCTTCATTTGAGCCGGCGCAGGGCAGGCGCCTGGGCCTGCGCCGCGGCAGGGTCCATGAGTTCACGCAGGCGGGCCCGGGCGCGCGCGAGCCGCGACATGACCGTGCCCACGGGGATGTGCAGCACGCGCGCGGCGTCGGCGTAGGCCATGTCTTCAAGCACCACGAGCAGCAGCACGGCGCGCTGATCGGCCGGCAGGCGCAGCAGGCAGCGCTCCAGGTCCAGCGCGCCGTCCGTGTCGCGCACCGGTGCCTGCAGCCCCTCGTGCAGGGTGTCGATGTCGACCACCTGCAAGGGCGGGGCGCCGCGCCGCTGGTTCAGGTAGAGATGGTGCATCAGCGTGAACAACCAGGCGCGCAGGTTGCTGCCCGTGCGCCAGAGCAGCCATTTGCGGCAGGCGCGCTCCAGGGTGTCCTGCACCAGATCGTCGGCGGCCCAGGCGTCGCCCGTGAGCACGCGCGCATAGCGCCGCAGGGCGGGCACGTGGTCGATGATCCGGTGGTGGTCCATGGAGAGCGCCGCGGCGTTCAGGGCTTGGCCGCGCGCCAGACCTGGTTCACGCCGTCGCCGGTCTTGTCGCCCGGCTTGGCGTCCTTGCTCCAGTAGTACAGCGGCTTGCCCTTGTAGGCGAGCTGCATGCTGCCGTCATCGCGCGTGACCACGCTGTAGTCGCCGCCCGGGGCCGGGCCCTCGGCCTTGAGCGGCGGCCAGTTGGTGGCGCAGGGGCCATTGCAGACGGACTTGCCGCTGCCCGCCATGTCGCGGTCGAAGGTGTAGAGCGTCATGCCGTTGGGGCCGACCAGGACGCCGTCCTGTTCCTTGACCTGGGCATGGGGCATGGACTGGCAGCCGGCCAGCACCAGGGCGGCCATCATGAAACCGAGTTTTTTCATCGTGTATCTCCGGTGGGGTGCCGGCCGCGCGGGATGGCGGCCATGCATGCGGACAAACACCGGGCCGGCGCGGTTTATTCCATGGTCCGGCAAAAAAATTCGGGCCGTCAGCGGTTGCGGCTCTTCATGGCGCGCTCGACCTCGCGCTTGCCCTCGCGCTCCTTGATGGTGTCGCGCTTGTCGTGCTCGGCCTTGCCCTTGGCCAGGGCGATGTCGCATTTCACGTAACCGTTCTTCCAGTGCAGGTTCAGCGGCACCAGGGTGTAGCCTTTTTGCTCCACCTTGCCGATGAGGCGGCGGATGTCGTCCTTCTTGAGCAGGAGCTTGCGGATGCGCGAGGCCTCGGGGTTCACGTGCGTGGAGGCGGTCTTGAGCGGGTGGATCAGGCAGCCGATGAGGTAGAGCTCGCCGTCCTTGATGATCACATAGCCGTCGGTGAGCTGCACCTTGCCTTCGCGCAGGGCCTTGACTTCCCAGCCTTGCAGCACCACGCCGGCCTCGTGGCGTTCCTCGAAGAAATAATTGAAGGCCGCTTTTTTGTTGTCGGCGATGCGGGAGGAAGTATCAGGTTTCTTGGCCATGGATCTCTAGGGCGGGTGCCGCCGCGAAAATGACGCTTTCCCTACAATCGGCACCCAACCCCCGATTCTAGATTCGTGCGCCCCCTGGCGCGGCGCGCGGTCTGGCAGGTGCCGCGCTGACATGAAAACCGTCCAAAAATCCGTACTCATCTGGTACAGCCCGCAGGAGATGTTCGATCTTGTCACGGCCGTGCACCACTACCCCCAGTTCCTGCCCTGGTGCGACCATGCGCGCGTGCTCGAGCAGGACGGCAGCAGCATGCTGGCCGAGGTGGGCATCGCACTGAGCGGCGTGCGCCAGAGCTTTGTCACGCGCAATCTGCATGAGCCGGGGCGGCGTGTGCAGATGCAGCTCGTCAAGGGGCCGTTCTCCCGCCTTGATGGCGACTGGCATTTTCACAGCGTGGGCGACGGCAGCCAGCGCGCGGCGCGTGTGGAGCTGTACCTGAACTACGGCTTCGACAGCGCCACCCTCTCCAGGTTGGTCGGGCCGGTATTCGACCGCATTGCGGCCAGCATGGTCGATGCGTTCGTCAAGCGCGCGCAGCAGGTCTATGGTTGAGGGCGACAGCGCTCCGGTGCTGCACGTGGTGCTGGCGTGCGCCCTGGCCCCGGGAGAAGTGCTGCAGCATCCCTTGGAGCTGCCCGTGGGCGCCACGGTGGCCGATGCCCTGGCCCAGGCGCATGCGCGCGGACTGTGCCCGGTGCCGCCGGCCGCCTGCGGCATCTGGGGCAAGGTGGTCAAGCCTGATGCGCTGCTGCATGAGGGCGACCGGCTGGAACTCTATCGGCCGCTCACCGTGGACCCCAAGCTCGCCCGGCGCCAGCGCTTTGCGCGCCAGGGGGCGCGCGGTGCCGGCCTGTTTGCCCGCCGCCGGCCCGGGGGCAAGCAGGGTTATTGAGAGCGCGAGGCTGGCGCTCAGCGCCGGCAATCGCTGTCGATCACGCCCTGGATGCGCTTGAGCTCGGCGCTGCGCGCGGCTTCGTCCATGAAGATCAGCTCGCCCTGGGCGTTGGCCTGACGCAGGGGTTTGCCCGATTCGATGGTGAGCTTGGCCGCCTTGGCGCGCTCGCAGTTGTCGGCGCGGGCCTTGGCCAGCTTGTCTTCCTCGGCCTTCTTTTTGGCGGCTTCCTCGGCTTCGGCCTGGGCCTTCTTCTTTTCCAGCTCCTTGTCCTTGCCGGCCGCTGCCGCGCTGCTGGCAGCGGCGGTGGGCGGTACAGCGGCGGCGGCCGGGGCGGCGTCGCTGGCGGGCTGCGCCGCAGCCACGGGAGCGCTGTGGCGCGGCTGTTTCAGGATCTTGTTCTGCGGAACGTCTTGCGGCGGCGGGCGGTCGCTGAAGACCTTGCGGCCATCCTTGTCTATCCATTGCCATTGGGCCAGGGCACTGGTGCAGGCCAGGCACAGGGCGGCCAGCAAGAGAGTGGGGTGCGATTTCATGCATCCAAGTGTATCGCCCGCCCCGCGCCGGCGGGCAGGCGTTGCAGATGGGTACAATTCCTCTTTTGGAGCCTATTCATGCGCCTACTCGGAAAAGCGCTCACCTTCGACGATGTGTTGCTGGTGCCGGCGTACTCCCAGGTCCTGCCCAAGGACACTTCCCTTGCCACGCGCTTCACGCGCGACATCACGCTCAACCTCCCGCTCGTGTCCGCCGCCATGGACACCGTCACCGAAGCGCGCCTGGCGATCGCCATCGCCCAGGAAGGCGGCATCGGTGTGATACACAAGAACATGACGGCCGAGCAGCAGGCGGCCGAGGTGTCCAAGGTCAAGCGCCACGAGTCCGGCGTGGTGCACGACCCCGTGGTCATCACGCCCCAGCACACGGTGTTGCAGGTGCTCGAACTGTCCGAGAACCTGGGCATTTCCGGTTTTCCGGTGTGCGACGGCGGCAAGGTGGTGGGCATCGTCACCAGCCGCGACGTGCGCTTCGAGACGCGCTACGACGTCAAGGTCAGCCAGATCATGACGCCGCGCGAAAAGCTGATCACCGTCAACGAAAAGGACGGCACCACGCCCGCCCAGGCCAAGCAGCTTCTGAACAAGCACAAGCTCGAGCGCCTGCTGGTGGTCAATGACGCCTTCGAGCTCAAGGGCCTCATCACCGTCAAGGACATCAACAAGCAGACCACCTTCCCCAACGCTGCGCGCGACGCTGCGGGCAGCCTGCGCGTGGCCGCCGCCGTGGGCGTGGGCGTGGGCACCGAGGAGCGCGTGGCGCTGCTGGTCAAGGCCGGCGTGGACGCCATCGTCGTGGACACGGCCCATGGCCACAGCAAGGGCGTGATCGACCGCGTGCGCTGGGTCAAGCAGAACTACCCGCAGGTGCAGGTCATCGGCGGCAACATCGCCACGGGCGCCGCCGCACGCGCGCTGGTCGAGGCCGGGGCCGACGCCGTCAAGGTGGGCATAGGCCCGGGTTCGATCTGCACCACGCGCATCGTTGCTGGCGTGGGCGTGCCGCAGATCATGGCCATCGACAGCGTGGCCCAGGCGCTCAAGGGCACGGGCGTGCCGCTGATCGCCGACGGCGGCATCCGCTACTCCGGCGACATCGCCAAGGCCCTGGCGGCCGGTGCGAGCGCCGTGATGATGGGCGGCATGTTCGCCGGCACCGAGGAGGCGCCCGGCGAGGTCATCCTCTACCAGGGCCGCTCGTACAAGAGCTACCGCGGCATGGGCTCCATCGGCGCCATGCAGCAGGGCAGCGCGGACCGCTATTTCCAGGAATCGACGACCGGCAACCCCAACGCCGACAAGCTCGTGCCCGAGGGCATCGAAGGCCGCGTGCCCTACAAGGGCTCGATGGTGTCCATCGTCTTCCAGATGGCGGGCGGTGTGCGTGCTGCCATGGGCTATTGCGGCTGCGCCACCATCCAGGAGATGAATGACAAGGCCGAGTTCGTCGAGATCACGGCCGCCGGCATCCGCGAAAGCCATGTGCACGACGTGCAGATCACCAAGGAAGCCCCCAACTACCGCGCGGACTGATTCCTGCGCCGCTTTTGCAGGCCCGAACCCCAGGTGTTCGGGCCTGTGTCATTTTTCCCATGCCGGCCACCATGCAACACGACAAGATCCTCATTCTGGACTTCGGCTCCCAGGTCACCCAGCTCATTGCACGGCGCGTGCGCGAGGCGCATGTGTACTGCGAAGTGCATCCCTGCGATGTGGACAGCGACTGGGTGCGCGCCTTTGCCGCCGATGGGCGGCTCAAGGGCGTCATCCTCTCGGGCAGCCATGCCAGCGTCTACGAGGTGGACGACAAGGCGCCGGACGCCGTGTTCGAGCTGGGCATCCCCGTGCTGGGCATTTGCTATGGCATGCAGACCATGGCCCACCAGCTGGGGGGCACGGTGGAGGGTTCGCACACGCGTGAGTTCGGCTACGCCGAGGTGCGCGCCCATGGCCACACGGCGCTGCTGCAGGGCATTGAGGACTTCCGCACGCCACAGGGGCACGGCATGCTCAAGGTGTGGATGAGCCATGGCGACAAGGTCACCGGCCTGCCGCCGGGCTTCAAGCTCATGGCGTCCACGCCGTCCTGCCCCATTGCGGGCATGGCCGATGAGGACCGGCGCTTCTATGCCGTGCAGTTCCACCCCGAGGTCACGCACACGGTGCAGGGCAGGGCGCTGCTGGAGCGCTTCGTGCTGGGCATCTGCGCGGCGCAGCCCGACTGGGTGATGAAGGACCACATCGCCGAGGCCGTGGAAGCCATCCGCGCCCAGGTGGGGGACGAAGAAGTCATTCTGGGTCTCTCCGGCGGCGTGGACTCCAGCGTGGCCGCGGCGCTGATCCACCGGGCCATCGGCGACCGGCTCACCTGTGTGTTCGTGGACCACGGGCTGCTGCGGCTGCACGAGGGCGACATGGTCATGGACATGTTCGCGGGCAAGCTGCACGCCAAGGTCATCCGGGTGGATGCGAGCGCGCTGTTCCTGGGCGAACTGGCGGGCGTGAGCGACCCCGAGCAGAAACGCAAGACCATCGGCCGCCTGTTCGTCGATGTGTTCAAGGCCGAGGCGGCCAAGCTCAAGGCCGGCAGCCAGGGACACAAGGGTGCGACCTTCCTGGCGCAGGGCACCATCTACCCCGACGTGATCGAATCGGGCGGGGCCAAATCCAAGAAGGCTGTCACCATCAAGAGCCACCACAACGTGGGCGGCCTGCCCGAGCAACTGGGCCTCAAGCTGCTGGAGCCGCTGCGCGACCTGTTCAAGGACGAGGTGCGCGAGCTTGGCGTGGCCCTGGGCCTGCCGCGCGAGATGGTGTACCGCCATCCCTTCCCCGGACCGGGCTTGGGCGTACGCATCCTCGGCGAGGTCAAGAAGGAGTATGCCGACCTGCTGCGCCGTGCCGATGCCATCTTCATCGAGGAGCTGCGTGCCTGCATCGACGAGGCCACGGGCAAGAGCTGGTACGACCTCACCAGCCAGGCCTTCACCGTGTTCCTGCCCGTCAAGAGCGTGGGCGTGATGGGCGATGGCCGCACCTACGACTACGTGGTGGCGCTGCGCGCCGTGCAGACCTCGGACTTCATGACGGCCGACTGGGCCGAGCTGCCCTACGCGCTGCTCAAGAAGGTATCCAGCCGCATCATCAACGAGGTGCGCGGCATCAACCGCGTGACCTACGACGTGAGTTCCAAGCCGCCGGCGACCATCGAGTGGGAATGATTCCGCGTCTGGCACAGCCAGGCACCTGATGGCATGAAATGCCGCTAAGCCCGCGTAATTGCGGGCTTTTTTTTGTTTGTGTTTGGCACGATCTGGCAACGGGAGGAAGCGCCAAGCACCGTTTGAGCATGGCATTAAAGCTGGTATTATGGTTTGGCGATGCCATGATTGATGCCGATACCATGCTGCGTTCTTTTGTGTGTTCATGGTATTAATATTCTATAAGTTACTGTTTCGTAAGAAAAAATACGATAAATTCGAGATTTTTTCAGCATGGTATCGGAGACGAAGAAGGACAAGGTACATGCTGACCGATACCAAGCTGCGCAATCTCAAGCCCAGGGACAAACTCTACAAAGTGAATGACCGGGAAGGTCTCTATGTGGCAGTGACTCCAGCCGGCTCCATCTCGTTCCGTTACAACTACTCAATCAACGGTCGGCAGGAGACCATCACCTTTGGGCGTTATGGTGTCGGTGGCATCACCCTGGCCGAAGCCCGCGAGCTGTTGGGTGACGCCAAGAAGATGGTTGCGGCGGGCAAGTCGCCGGCCAAGGAGAAAGCCCGAGACAAGGCGCGGGTGAAAGATGCAGAGACGTTCGGTGCCTGGGCGGAGAAGTGGCTGCGTGGCTACCAGATGGCCGACTCCACCCGCGATATGCGCCGCTCGGTTTATGAGCGTGAGCTGAAGCCGAAATTCAGCAATCAGAAGCTGGTGGAGATCACCCACGAAGACTTGCGGGCGCTGGCTGATGCCATTGTTGAGCGAGGCGCACCGGCCACCGCCGTTCATGTGCGTGAAATCGTGTTGCAGGTATTTCGCTGGGCCATCGAGCGTGGGCAGAAGGTCGAAAACCCGGCAGAACTGGTGCGCCCAACAAGCATCGCTCGATTCGAGCCACGTGACCGAGCGTTGACGCCAGAAGAAATTGGGCTGATGTACCAGTACATGGAGCGAGTGGGCACAAGCCCAACAAACCGTGCGGCGGCCAAGCTGTTATTGCTGACGATGGTGCGCAAGAGCGAGCTGACCAATGCGACCTGGAGCGAGATCAATTTCAGCGAAGCGTTGTGGACGATTCCAAAGGAGCGGATGAAACGCCGTAACCCGCACCTGGTATTTCTGTCCCAGCAGGCTCTGGATATTTTCATTGCCATGAAAACCTTTGCCGGTGGTTCCGACTTCGTTTTGCCATCACGGTACGACTCGGATGCGCCGATGAGCGCTGCCACACTTAACCAGGTGCTGACGCTGACTTACAAGGCGGCGCAGAAAGATGGGAAGTCACTTACCAAGTTCGGACCGCATGATTTGCGGCGCACAGCCAGCACGCTGTTGCATGAGGCCGGCTACAACACCGACTGGATCGAGAAGTGCCTGGCGCACGAGCAGAAGGGCGTGAGGGCTGTCTACAACAAGGCTGAGTACCGCGAGCAGCGGGCGGCGATGTTGCAGGATTGGGCCGATATGATTGATGAGTGGACTTCGGGAGGCAGTAAGGGTTGATGTTTTTGCTATCTTTGATAGCATTGAAGTTGATGCCGTGAATTTATAAATAAGGCCGCCATTGGCATCGGGCAGGTCAATTACCGATTAGCTGCTTCGCGCAGCTACTCGATGAATAGCAACTATTCATTTGAGAGGTATTGACCCATGCAAAATATAAAGACCCTCATCAACAGGAAGAAGCTCCTGGAGATGATCCCGCTTTCGACACGAACAATTTATAACCTGGAGCAGCGAGGGGATTTTCCACGCCGTATCGCGTTAACCAGTAGAAATGTCGCCTGGGATTTGTCAGAGGTCGAAGAGTGGATTGAGGCACGTAAATCATCGGGTGATCAAGCTGCGCGACCTGGCCCTATAGAGGGCTAGTTATATGGCTCTTGATCTTATGGCGGCTTTCACGGAATTGCCGCCACCCATTGATTATGTTCTGCCTAATATGGTTGCTGGCACTGTTGGTGCTCTTGTGTCGCCTGGTGGGGCTGGTAAATCCATGTTGGCCCTTCAATTGGCTGCACAGATTGCAGGCGGGCCTGATTTACTTGAAATAGGCGAGTTTCCCACCGGGCAAGTGGTCTATCTGCCTGCTGAAGATCCACCGGCCGCTATTCACCATCGTCTGCACGCCCTTGGGGCACACCTCAGCGCAGCGGAACGGCAAGCCGTGGCTGATGGTTTGCTCATTGAACCCTTGATCGGTAAATGCCCAAACATCATGGCTGCTAGCTGGTTCGATGCTCTCAAACGAGCCGCTGAAGGTCGTCGCTTGATGATCTTGGACACTTTGCGGCGCTTCCACATTGAGGAGGAGAACGCTAGCGGGCCGATGGCGCAGGTTGTTGGGCACATGGAGGCCATAGCCGCTGATACAGGCTGCTCCATTGTGTTTCTGCACCACGCGAGTAAAAGCGCAGCCATGATGGGGTCGGGCGATCAACAGCAGGCCAGTCGTGGATCGTCCGTACTGGTTGATAACATCCGTTGGCAATCGTACCTATCCGGCATGACGCAAGGCGAGGCCGAGATACTGGGGGTCGATGATTGTCAGCGTGGGTATTTTGTCCGCTTTGGCGTCAGCAAGGCCAACTATGGCGCACCTTTTCAAGAACTCTGGTTTAGACGGCACGACGGCGGCGTGTTGAAGCCTGCTGTACTGGAGCGGCAGTGCAAGGTGAAAAGGAGACAGCGTGAAGAAGCCTAAGCATGACCTGACCCACGTCCGACATGATCCCGCGCACTGTTTGGCACCTGGCCTGTTCCGCAGCCTCAAGCGTGGCGATCGCAAACGCTGCAAGCTGGACGTGACCTACACCTTTGGCGAGGACGAATCCATGCGTTTCGTCGGATTCGAACCTCTCGGGGCCGATGATATGCGTCTTTTGCAAGGCATCGTGGCCCTTGGCGGCCCGAACGGCATCTTGCTAACCCCGGAACCGACCAGTGAGACGGGGCGACAGCTACGGCTATTCCTTGAACCCCGTTTCGAAGCCATTGAGCAAGACGGCTTGGTGGTTCGTGAGAGCCTGACCAAACTGCTCTCAGAAACGGGCATGACGGATAGCGGCGACAACATCAAGGCGCTCAAAGCCAGCCTGCTGCGCATGTCGAACGTCACCATCCTTGTGACGAAGGGACGGCGGCAAGCCGCGTTCCACCTGATGAGTCATGCTTTTGACGAGACGGACGGCAGGCTATGGGTTGCCCTGAATCCGCGTATTGCCGAAGCGATCCTGGGGCATCGTCCATATGCCCGTATCGACATGGCGGAAGTGCGGGTGCTACAGACTGATCCGGCACGGCTGATGCACCAACGGCTATGCGGCTGGATCGACCCCGGCAAATCCGGGCGCGTGGAACTGGACACGCTTTGCGGCTATGTCTGGCCAGATGAAGCCAATGCCGAAGCTATGAAAAAACGCCGTCAGACTGCCCGGAAGGCACTGGCCGAACTTGCCGCCGTGGGTTGGGTAGTGAACGAATACGCCAAGGGAAAATGGGAGATCAAGAGGCCTGGCCCCACGGCAACTGCACCCGTTTACCGTCGTAACGTTCCCTTGTTACCGTCGTAACGCTCCCCTTCTGCCGTCGTAACGTTCCCCGTCCCAATTTGGAAAACCCAGACGGTGCGCTGCTTTGCGGGCAGTTTGGGAAATCCATCCAAGATTATCTAAAGATAATCCATCATGCGCGGTGCAGCTCGCGCCTTGAGGGCGCGTTCTGACCTTGCCAATAAAGCCCTGGCGGGCTTTATCAATCGGCCATAGGCCGATGGTTTAACGCCAAGAAGAGAAGGCGGCTTCAGTGGCCGCTGAAACGCCTTGTGAGAGGGGAAAACAACCCGGAGTCCCTTATTCCATGAGCTGAAGCAGAATCTGCGTCTAACGGTGCTGGAGGGCCGCTGTGTGCACTTGTAGTTATCTGTACTGAAACCTTGGCTCGAAACGTGAAATGGCTAAGCAGTGCCCATTCGTTCGGTAAGAATAATAAGAAGATTATTATTCTTATTATTACCAAGCAGGAATGAGCCGTGTGTGTTGGACGCCCATAACCAGTAACCTGCGTGAAGGTGTCAACATCAGGAAAGGTTGCCCCTCAAGTATCAATACGTCGCCTTAGTGGTATGACGGGAGGGGAGGCAAATTTCTTGTGTTCATTGACACTTGAGGGGCGGGTTATGCCCTTCTTTTTTGGCGTCCAACTCGCCCCATCGGGGCGAATGGTTTGTGTCGATTGTTGGCATTTTAGGTTCCGATTTAAAGCCGATTGAGCAGCGATTTTGAAGCGACTATGTCGATTGCAGGCCGATTTGGTGACGATTACGGTTATGTTGCCAAGAATCGGTGTTTGTTTGACGATAAAACGCTTTACGTTCGATATGCGCTAGATTTTCAATAGTGGGTGAAATGCGGGCAGGATGGGTGAAGTTAGCTAACCGGCAAGCCGGTTATCTATCTTCACTGTCCCTTATTCGCGCCGGGGGCACTCAACGGGAATCCTGCCCTGCGGGGCTGATCGGCTACCGCCGGTTGCAAGAGTATAGGTCTTGCTATTTTTAATATCTTTGATAGCATGGTTGTCGGGTACACCAAAAGGGTATTGATATGGCAAATGTGCTTATCAGGAATTTACCCGCCGAGGTGCACCGTGCGTTGAAAGTTCGAGCAGCGCTCAACGATAGGAGCACCGACGCGGAAATACGCGAAATACTGACGGCGGCAGTACAGCCGCTAGAGCTTGAAGAGATTGGCCGGGAAGTTGGCTTGTCCGAAAGCGATAAAAAAACAGAGTAGTTTTACGTTTGTAAGTCCGGGCCTCAGCGCCAAGGGCAATACCGATCAGCTAGTGGCGTAGCTCTTCGATGAAACGTTGCCGAGAACAAGCACAACGCTTGGTCAAGGCAATGCCTTCTTTTCATCGACGGAGTACGACCATGAAGTCCAAAATTTTAGCGGCTAAAAAAACCGCTCTAGCCGTTGCACTCGCAACCGGCTTTATCACCACTACCACCGCCCCTGTGCAAGCTGGTATCCCCGTCATCGACGGCGGCAACCTGGCCCAGAACATCATGACGGCCATCGAGTCGGTGGCGCAGACGCTCAAGCAGATTGAGCAGTACCAGACCCAGTTGCAGCAGTACGAAAATCAGCTCCAGAACACGATGGCCCCAGCCGCGTATATCTGGGATCAGGCGCAGACTACGATCAACCGGCTGATTGCCGCGCAAAACACGCTGGCCTATTACGAGAACCAGCTAGGCAGCCTGGATCGTTACCTGGCCAAGTTTCAGGACGTGGCCTATTACCGCAGCTCGCCATGCTTCAACGGCAGCGGCGGATGCACGCCGGCCGAAAAGGCAGCGATGGAAGAGAACCGCCGCCTGGCGTCAGAGTCGCAAAAGAAGGCCAACGATGCCCTGTTCCAGACCGTTGCCGACCAGCAAAAGGCTTTGAAGGATGACGCCCGTACCCTGGAGCGGCTGCAAGGCGCGGCCCAGGGTGCAACTGGCCAGCTACAGGCCATCGGCTACGCCAACCAGCTCGCCAGCCAGCAGGCCAATCAGCTCTTGCAGATTCGCACCATGTTGACCGCCCAACACAACGCGGAGGCAGCCCGGATTGCAGCAGAACTCGATGCCGAGGCGCGAGGTGATGCCAGGGCCGAGCAAATGCGTACCTGGACGTTTCGCCCGAGTCCGGCAGACAACTACTAGGGAGGCGGTGAGATGAAAAAAATCTTTTTTACTACCGCGGCTACGTTGCTGTTGTTGGCTGGATGTGAACAGGAAAGGATGCCCGAACCAAATGCGGCGACGTGTGCCCCCGATGCGTTCCAGGCAGCACTGAATGAAATGCGCAGCGAAGCGAACCGAGAGGCCTTTACCGAGGAATGCAGAGCATTCCAGAAGGCCAAGCAGATGCGTCAGTGGGAGTTCAAGCCCAGCCCTAAAGATGATTATTGAGGTGGTCGCCATGAGAAAGAAAATTGCTCTAGGTGGCTTGATGATGGTCGCCACAATGGTGCTGGCTGAACCTGCAATGGCGCAGGAGCTAAGTAGCAGCGGTGTTATGAATGATGTGCTCAAGCGTTTTCATGATGCTGCCGCAACATGGGGGCCAGCTATTGAGTCCGCTGCATCGCGTTTGTTCTGGACGCTGGTTGTGATTTCGATGGTCTGGACATTCGGCATGATGGCTTTGCGCAAGGCCGACATTGGCGAGTTCTTCGCGGAGTTCGTTCGCTTCACGATCTTCACCGGCTTTTTCTGGTGGTTGCTGACGAATGCGAACCAGGGCATGAATATCGCCGGTACGATTGTTCAGTCATTGCAAACTCTGGGCGCGCAGGCGGGGGGACTTTCCAATAGCAATCTTGGGCCCTCCAGCATCCTTGATCTTGGTTTCGAGTTATACAACCGCACAGTACAGGCCACCTCGGAGCTGGGATGGCGGCAGATGGCAACTGCTCTGGTCATGGAGCTAATGGCCCTGGCTGTTTTGTTTGTCCTGGCGTTGATTGCGGTCAACCTGTTGCTGTTGCTCGCATCAGCCTGGATTCTGTTGTATGCCGGTGTGTTCTTCCTTGGCTTTGGTGGAAGTCGTTGGACTTCCGACATGGCGATCAATTACTACAAGACCGTGCTGGGCCTGGCCGCACAGCTTATGGCAATGGTGCTTCTGGTTGCGATTGGCAAAGAGTTCATCAATCACTACTACACGCAAATCAGCGAGAACATGGCATCCCAGGAACTGGCCGTGATGTTGGTTATATCGGTCATCTTGCTTTTCTTGGTCAACAAAGTTCCGCCGATGATTTCTGGTCTTGTGTCTGGTGGTGGTATTGGCGCAGCCGGTGGAATTGGAAACTTCGGTGCGGGTGCGGCAGTTGGGGCGGCGGTGACGGCGGCCAGTATGGCAACTGGCGGCGCTGCCCTGGCAGGTAAAGCGGTTATGGGTGCCGCAGCCGGTGCAGCCGGAGGTGCAAGTGCACTCCAAGCGGCTTTTCAGAAAGCATCAGCGAGTATGGAAACCGGCGGTGACATGTCCAGCATGGGGTCAGTTGTCAGCAGTGGCGGAAACGGTGGTGGTGAAGCGGGTACTGCTGGCAGTAGCCCATTCGCCCAAGCGGCTGGCTTTGGTGACAGCGGCAGTAGCTCAAGCGGTGGCGGCTTTGCCAAGGCCGCGAAGCTGGCCACAGGCACGGCCTCCGAGTTAGCCAAGGGTGTCGGCTCTCAAGTGAAGCAGGGATTCCAGGAGCGAGTGAGCGAAACCACAGGCGGAAAACTGGCTGCTTCGATACGCGAAAGCATGGAGCCGAAAGAAGCAAGCCAATCTGGCCAGTTCGAGGGCAATAGCTTGGGCGCCGATTCTGGCCCAGATAGTAACGAAGTCAGGAGTTAGCACGATGACGACATCAACATACATGGCCGCATTGGCGGCCCTGGATGAAGCGCCAAGGGAAGAAGTCAGCCAGGTATTTATTTCGCCGCTGGGTGATCAATCGACCGAGGTCGATGCAGAGACAGAAACAGCCGCTTTTGTATCACGGCCAGACCCTATGAGAGAGAGCGAAACTAAGCCGATAAGTATTGAGGTTAATGGCGGCAGGAATGAGCGGTCAGCATTCGCGGAGGCGGCGGGGCTGTACCTGTAGGCGCACCGGGCTGGCCACAACCAGCCCGGCACTTTCAATCAACACCTACTGGAGAGGTGAATTATGACAACACAACATATTATCGAACCAGGGCAAGCAGTGCATCAAGCAGCGGCTATTCTTTCTTCTTTGGAGTACATCAACCAAGCGGAAGCGCGGAGCCTTGGGCCATTGGCCGAAGCCGTCGCTAATGCTTTTATGGTGGTGTACTACCAAGCTGAAACGGGCCGGGCGACACAGGCTGATTTTCAAGAAGCAATGAACGCCTTGCGCCAAGCGTGCAGCTAATGACGAAAGGGCGGCCACTCGAACTGGCCGCCTTTTTCAATCTTCACTGTTTGGCCATTCCCGACCCACAGACGGCGCATCCATCCATTCGCGTTCCTCCGGCGGCAGCGGGTAAGCCCCGGATGCTTCCGCGTCGGCCAGTAGTTCGGCCAGTGTGTAGCGCACCCGACCAGTGGAAACGGCGCGGGCCGGGTCGGCCTTCTCATGCAGCCTGTTCTCTAGGTTCTTTGGGTCTGTCATCGGGCGACCTCAGCAAGCATGGATACTAGGTGTTCCAGGTCAGTGATCGAATGCGCCAG
This sequence comes from Comamonas granuli NBRC 101663, assembly GCF_000739995.1. GTDB lineage: Bacteria > Pseudomonadota > Gammaproteobacteria > Burkholderiales > Burkholderiaceae_C > Simplicispira > Simplicispira granuli. The sequence continues at coordinate 354,400 of NZ_BBJX01000004.1, forward strand.
GAAGCGGCCGGCGCGGCAATCTGCAATCATTTCCTCAGTTTTTTCCTACTCATGTTCAACCTCGTTCGTACCAGCTCTTCGAGCGATTCACCACGCGCACGACCAGCAGCATCACCGGCACTTCGACCAGGACGCCGACCACGGTTGCCAATGCAGCGCCGGAGTGCAGACCGAACAAGCTGATGGCGGCCGCCACGGCCAGCTCGAAGAAGTTGCTGGCACCGATCAGGGCCGAAGGACAGGCGACAGAGTGCTTTTCCCCCGCCCGCTTGTTCAGCCAGTAGGCTAACCCGGAATTGAAGAACACTTGAATCAAGATCGGCACGGCTAGCATGGCGATCACTAACGGCTGCCGGATGATGGCCTCGCCCTGGAAGGCGAACAGTAGAACCAACGTCAGCAGCAGCGCGGCCATCGACCACGGCCCGATCTTCTGCATGGCCCGTTCAAAGGCGGCCTGTCCTTGCTTGAGCAGATGCCGCCGCAAGAGCTGCGCCAGGATCACCGGCACGATGATGTAGAGCACGACCGAAATCAGCAGCGTGTCCCAAGGCACCGAGATCGAGGACATGCCCAGCAGCAGGCCGACGATGGGCGCGAAGGCCACGATCATGATGGCGTCGTTCAGAGCCACTTGCGAGAGCGTGAAAAGCGGGTCGCCGTTGGTAAGGCGGCTCCACACGAACACCATTGCCGTGCAGGGCGCGGCGGCCAGCAAGATCAAGCCCGCGATGTAGCTGTCCAGTTGATCGGCCGGCAGGAACGGAGCGAACACTTGTCGGATGAACAGCCACCCCAGCAGGGCCATCGAGAATGGCTTGACGGCCCAATTCACGAACAGCGTGACGCCGATGCCGCGCCAATGCTCTTTGACCTGGTGCAGCGCCCCGAAGTCGATCTTGACCAGCATCGGGACGATCATTACCCAAATCAGCAGGCCCACCGGCAAATTGACCTGGGCCACTTCCATGCGGCCTATGGCCTGGAACACGTCAGGAAGGCCCTGGCCGAGCGCAACACCGGCGACGATGCACAGGGCCACCCACAGCGTCAGGTAACGCTCGAAGCCGCTCATCGGGGCCTGGCGCGGCTTCGCGGCGATGGCCTGTGCGCCGGCGCTCATGCTTCCTGCTCGGTCTTGCCGATGTTCGCCAGCTCGCGCTTGATGGCCGTCTGGTCAAGCATTTTGAGAGGCAGATTCACGAACAGGCGGACGCGGTTCATCATGTGCCGGAAGGTTTGTTCGAAGGCCCGGCGCTTCTCGGCGTCAGTGCCTTCGACGGCGGCCGGGTCTTCAAATCCCCAATGCGCCGAGATCGGCTGACCAGGCCACACCGGACACATTTCGCCGGCGGCGTTGTCGCAGACGGTGATGATGAAGTCCATCTTCGGTGCGTCGGGCGTGGCGTACTCGTCCCAGCTCTTGCTGCGCAGATTCTCGGTCGGGTAATTCACCGACTCCACCTTTTCGACGGCGAAGGGATTGACCTTGCCGGTTGGGTGACTGCCGGCGCTGTAGGCGCGGAAGCGCCCTTGCCCCATCGTGTTGATGAGAGCTTCGGCCATGATGCTGCGCGCCGAATTGCCGGTGCAGAGGATGAGGACGTTATAGATTCTTTCGGTCATGATGTTTCGCTTTCTGGTAGTGGCTGGGGAGCAATGGCGATGGATGAAAGATCGGTGGCCTCGTCGATGACGTGGCCGGCCGCTTTCCGTTCGGAATAGCGGTCTGTCAGTGCTTCACGGTGCGGCCGTACCAGCGCCGTGAAGCGCACCAGTTCTTCCATCACATCGGCTATTCGGTCGTAGTACGGCGAGGGCTTCATGCGGCCCGCCGCGTCGAACTCTTGGAACGCTTTGGCGATACTCGACTGGTTCGGAATGGTGAACATTCGCATCCAGCGGCCGAGCAGACGCAAGGTGTTCACGGCGTTGAAGCTCTGCGAGCCGCCGGATACCTGCATCACGGCCAGGGTGCGGCCTTGGGTCGGCCGGATGCCGGCCATTTCAAGCGGCAGATGGTCAATCTGCGCCTTCATGACACTGGTAATCTGACCGTGGCGTTCCGGGCTGCACCAGACTTGTCCCTCTGACCACTCGGACAGGGCGCGCAGCTCCTTGACGGCCGGGTGATCGTCGCTTTGCACTTGATCGGGCAACGGCAAATCGGACGGGTCGAAGATGCGTGTTTCTGCGCCAAAGAATTGCAGCAGCCGGGCCGCTTCCTCGACGGCCAGCCGTGAGAACGAGCGGGCGCGCAGCGAGCCATACAGCAGCAGGATACGCACCGGCGGGGCGTCGGGTGCCAGCCCGAGCGCCGGGCGCTCGATGGCAAAGGATTTGTCCAAAGCGGGCAAAGAATCGGGGTCGGAAAGATGGCGAAGTCTCATGCCAACACCTTCCCGGCTTCCGTGGTGCAAGACAGGTTGCACACCTGGCCGCCGCAGCAGTTTTCCGTGAGAAAGGCCACCAGGTTAGTGGCCGTCGAAAAGTTCGCCTCGTAGATCACAAATCGGCCTTCTTGCCGCGACGTGACCATGCCGGCGTGTGCCAGCTCTTTCAGGTGGAAGGATAGCGAAGACGGCGGGATGCCGGCCGCTTCGCTGATTTTTCCGGCGGCCATGCCGGCGGGGCCGGCCTGGACGAGAAGCCGGAACACCGCGAGGCGCGATTCTTGAGCGATGGCCGCCAGGGCGGCTACAGCATTTATCGTTTCCATGTTTCAATAATAGTCGAAATATGGAGTGTGCTCAATAGCTCATTTAAGCTGTAAAAATGAGCTAGGCGCATTTAGATCGATATGTGATAAATTGGCCTGCCAGTTTAAGATGGGTGCATTTGAGTATGCCCAAAGGAGCCCGCAAGTATGCGCAGGACGAAGCCAGTAGCCGCGCCGATGGTGGCGCGGGTCTATCTGCGCGTCAGCACCGACGCGCAGGACTTGGAACGCCAAGAGGCGATCACTACGGCCGCGAAGGCCGCCGGCTACTACGTCGCCGGCATCTACCGTGAGAAGGCATCCGGCGCACGCGCCGACCGGCCTGAGCTGCTGCGCATGATCGGCGACCTACAGCCCGGCGAGGTGGTCATTGCCGAGAAGATCGACCGCATCAGCCGCCTACCTTTGCCCGAGGCCGAGCGCCTGGTGGCCTCGATACAGGCCAAAGGCGCACGCCTGGCCGTCCCTGGCGTGGTCGATCTATCCGACCTGGCGGCCGAGGCCCAGGGCGTCGCCAAGATCGTGCTGGAAGCCGTGCAGATCATGCTTTTTCGCCTGGCCTTGCAGATGGCCCGCGACGACTACGAGGACAGGCGCGAACGCCAGCGCCAAGGCATTGAGTTGGCCCGCCAGGCCGGGCGGTACAAGGGCCGCCGTGCTGATCCGAAGCGCCGCGCCCAAGTTGTCGCGCTGCGCAAGTCCGGCTACAGCATCAACAAGACCGCCGAGCTGGCCGGGTACAGTGCGGCCCAGGTGAAACGGATATGGGCCGAGGTCAGCCAGGCCGAAGCGAAGCAGCACGGCGCGTTCGTGGAGGACGCATTGACGGAAGCCGATGCCCTGGCCGCTGTCGGCCAGGATGAGCGCCAGGAGGAAAGGGCATGAAGAAGCCGAACCAAGACGACGAGCCGTTTTTCATCACCGAGGAGATTGCGGCCGAAATGATCGCCGGCGGCTATGAGTTCGAGCTGCCGCCCATTCCTTGCACCATCCGCCTACGCGACGTGCTGGAGCGCATGACCGATGCTGAGCTAGCATTGCAGCCGGGCGAGATCGCCGACCAGGAGCGTGAACGCTGCCGGCGCAAGCCGTGTTCAACCTCATGATCTGGTCATGGTATTTTTCATGGCACTGAGCCTGATAGTTCTTGCAAATTGTTGTCACTAAAGGGTTTTGTGTGCTTGTTTACAATCGAGTGGGAGTGACGGGCACTGGCTGGCAATGTCTAGCAACGGCAGGCATTTCGGCTGAGGGTAAAAGAACTTTCCGCTAAGCGATAGACTGTATGTAAACACAGTATTGCAAGGACGCGGAACATGCCTCATGTGGCGGCCAGGACGGCCAGCCGGGATCGGGATACTGGTCGTTACCAGAGCCACCGACCCGAGCAAACCCTTCTCTATCAGATCGTTGACGAGTATTACCCGGCATTCGCTGCGCTTATGGCAGAGCAGGGAAAGGAATTGCCGGGCTATGTGCAACGGGAATTTGAAGAATTTCTCCAATGCGGGCGGCTGGAGCATGGCTTTCTACGGGTTCGCTGCGAGTCTTGCCACGCCGAGCACCTGGTCGCTTTCAGCTGTAAGCGTCGCGGTTTCTGCCCGAGCTGTGGGGCGCGGCGGATGGCCGAAAGTGCCGCCTTGCTGGTTGATGAAGTACTGCCTGAACAACCCATGCGTCAGTGGGTGTTGAGCTTCCCGTTTCAGCTGCGTTTCCTGTTTGCCAGCCGGCCCGAGATCATGGGGTGGGTGCTGGGCATCGTTTACCGCGTCATTGCCACGCACCTGGTCAAGAAAGCGGGCCATACCCACCAAGTGGCCAAGACGGGCGCGGTCACCCTGATCCAGCGTTTTGGATCGGCGCTCAATCTGAATGTTCACTTCCACATGCTGTTTCTCGACGGTGTGTATGTCGAGCAATCCCACGGCTCAGCGCGTTTCCGCTGGGTCAAGGCGCCGACCAGCCCAGAGCTCACCCAGCTGACGCACACCATCGCCCACCGGGTGGGTCGCTATCTGGAACGGCAAGGCCTGCTGGAACGGGATGTCGAAAACAGCTATCTGGCCTCGGATGCGGTGGATGACGACCCGATGACACCCCTGCTGGGGCACTCGATCACTTACCGTATCGCTGTCGGTTCACAGGCGGGGCGAAAGGTGTTCACTTTGCAAACTCTGCCGACCAGTGGTGATCCGTTCGGTGACGGGATTGGCAAGGTAGCCGGGTCCAGCCTGCACGCCGGCGTGGCGGCCAGGGCCGATGAACGCAAGAAGCTCGAACGGCTGTGCCGGTACATCAGCCGCCCGGCGGTATCCGAGAAGCGGCTGTCGTTAACACGAGGCGGCAACGTGCGCTACCAGCTCAAGACGCCGTACCGGGACGGCACCACGCACGTCATTTTCGAACCATTGGATTTCATTGCAAGGCTGGCCGCCCTGGTACCGAAGCCCAGAGTCAACCTAACCCGCTTCCACGGGGTGTTCGCACCCAACAGTCGGCACCGGGCGTTGGTCACGCCGGCAAAACGGGGCAGGGGCAACAAGGTCAGGGTGGCTGATGAACCGGCAACACCAGCACAACGGCGAGCGTCGATGACATGGGCGCAACGGCTCAAGCGTGTTTTCAATATCGACATCGAGACCTGCAGCGGCTGCGGCGGCGCCATGAAAGTCATCGCCTGCATTGAAGACCCTATAGTGATCAAGCAGATCCTTGATCACCTGAAGCACAAAGCCGAAACCAGCGGGACCAGGGCGTTACCCGAAAGCCGGGCGCCACCGGCTGAGCTGCTCCTGGGTCTGTTTGACTGACGAGCCTGAAGGCCAACGATACCAATCAAAATGCTGCGTTCACAGCGCCGCGGCAGGGATCCGCCGTGCTGGTTGTCGGAAAAGGAGCCGCTAGTGGGAAAGAGGAGGGTAAATTTTCAGCGTTGCTGGCTCCCCGTCAGCCGGATTGGGTTGCATCGCAGGGGTGTCGAAAGAGTCAACTGCGGTCCAAAGCTGTTGGACTTGGGTGAAAAGGGCGTTTATTCTTCCTATACGTTGTCGGCAGCGGGCCAAAAAGGAATACGTCCATGCCCATCGAGGTGAAACCGGCTGTGAGCGCGGGTTCAAGCATATAGCCCGACAGGCGCGTATCCTTGCCGATCACGACACGATGGCGGTGGTCACCGCGACGAAAGACACGGCCAGCCGCCATGCCGACGCGCAAGGCGGTTTCCGCCGTCATCGCGCCTTCGTTGGCTTTGCCACGAATACCGTCTGTGCCGAAATATTTGCGCACCATAAGGTCGATTATCCTGTCGTCGGGTCGCCCTCAAAGGGGACATGCCTGCTGAACCGCGAATATAGAGAAATATCCCGAATGTGCAGTTAACGAATTCTTGCGGTTTCTTTCAGCGCCGCCAATACCGCCAGCCCGTCGCGCAAGGGGCGCGGCTCGTGTGTGCGGATGAAGTCAGCTCCACCTGCGGCGGCGGCAAGCTCTGCAGCGAGTGTCGCGGCCCCGACATCCCCCGGACCACGGCCTGTGAGCGCGCGCAGAAAGGATTTGCGCGAAACAGACAGAAGCACCGGCAAATCGAAGCGCAGCCGCAATTCATCGAACCGCGCCAGCACCGAGAGCGAGGTTTCGGGAGCAGCCCCCAGAAAAAACCCCATGCCGGGATCAAGGACAAGGCGGTTGCGTTTGATACCGGCACCCGTCAGCGCCGCGATGCGCGCGTCAAAGAACGCCGCAATGTGATCCATGATGTCGCCAGCGGGTGCCTCGCGCCGATCTGCCTGCCCGTCTTGCACCGAATGCATAACGACGAGTTTGGCAGATGATTTCGCCAATTGCGGATAGAACGCAGCGTCTGGAAAACCGCGAATATCATTGAGATAGGCCACACCACGCGACAAGGCATAGGCTTGCGTCGCGGGTTGATAACTGTCGAGCGAGACGGGAATGCCATCTGCCTTGAGCGCGTCCAGCACCGGCGCGATACGCGCGATTTCTGTGTCGGACGAAACAGGCGCGGCGTCGGGATTGCTGGATGCCGGACCGAGGTCGATCACATCTGCCCCCTCGGCCATCAGCTTACGCGCCTGCGCAATGGCTGCGTCTGGCGCCAGATACCGGCCTCCATCGGAGAAACTGTCCGAGGTTATGTTGACGATGCCGAAAATGATGAGCGATTTATTCATGGGGGCTTCTATAATAATAATAATCGAGCATGAGTCTCATACGGATGCTCGGGTCGAAAGGGAATCCCCAGGCGAGTAACCTGTTTGCGGTGATCCATTAGCTGCAGGAGCAGAAGAGCATACATCTGGAAGCAAAGCCAGGAAAGCGGCCTATGGAGCTGTGCGGCAGCGCTCAGTAGGCAATTTTTCAAAATATTGTTAAGCCTTTTCTGAGCATGGTATTTTTCATGGTATTACCAATTAGCAGGAAAATAAGCCATTGAATATAAAAGATAAAAATGTCTTGTTTACAATAGAGTGGGAGTGAATTGACGTCCTTCGGGGACTATCGCCTAGTATCGAAAAACTGCCGTAACGTGTTGATTTAAAAGGAAATACGTCGCGGCAACTATCGGTGGCTATCGCCGACCAGCAAAACGGATTGGCGGTATAGGTGACGGTAGAAACCGGATGCCGGATTAAGACCTTCCCGTTTACTATCCAGACCAAACCGGTCTTTGACGGTAAATCACTCCTCAGGAAAGCTTGTTTCATGCGGCTTTCCGAGCATCAGCAGATCTCCTGACCCCTGACGGCAAAAGCCGTCATGTGAAGTCCCCTTGAAAACCTGAACCACCCGGAAGTAGAGAATTCCCCCCCGACGGAGTCTCTACATGAAGAAATCCAGATTCAGCGAAGCGCAGATAGTCGGCATCCTCAGGGAGGTCGAGATGGGCGCCAAGGTCGGCGAGACGTGCAGAAAGCACGGCATCAGCGAGCCGACGTACTACAAGTGGAAAAGCCAGTTCTCGGGCATGACGGTCTCGCACCTGGCCAGCTGCGCCAGCTGCAGGACGAGAACGCCAAGCTCAAGCGCAGGTACGCCGACCTGGCACTGATGCACCATGCCCTGAAGGACGTTGTTGACCGATCAGCTCGAACGAATCAAGGTCAGCATTCGGGCCAAGGTGGAGCACCCGTTTCGGGTGATCAAGAGGCAATGGGGACACGTCAAGGTGCGCTACCCCGGGCTGGCCAAGAACACCGCGCAACTGAACACGCTGTTTGCGCTGTCCAATCTGTGGATGGTGAGGCGAACGTTGCTGGGAGTGCAGGCAGGAGTGCGCCTGCAAACAGCCAGATGGCCGGGAAATGGGCCGAAAACGGCCTGGGACCGAGCCGTCGCGACGCTGACGCTACAAATTGGCTGGGCCGTTCGACATCAGCACATCTCAAAGCGCATTGCGCAGAGATTCATTAGCTGAATTTCAGATATTTGACGTATATCTGTTTTTCAGATATATTGCACTTATCTGAATCTCGGGTATTTACCATGCCGCCGACGTCACATCCGCTGGTCACTACAGGTCAACTTGGGTCAATGCTGCAGGCTGCGCGTAAGGCTCAGGGGCTGACCCAGTCGGCGCTGGCCAATCGTATCGGCCTGAGCCAGTCACGGGTCTCTCATCTGGAACTCAACGCCCACGAACTGAGCGTGGAGCAACTCCTTGCATGGTGCGCCGCGCTGGGCCTGGAGTTGGCCGTCGGGACCCGGGACAGTGCTGCGGTGTCGACGGCGCCGACCACGGATTGGTGACATGGGACGTCGATCGCAAAGTCGCAGCCTGTCTATCTGGACCAACGGTGTCCGCGTGGGGCGGTGGACGATCCCCGCCCGCGGTGAGATGGAACTGCAGTACGACCCGGGCTGGACGGGGGCTGATATCGGCCGACCGCTGTCGTTGTCGCTGCCGTTCAATCTCCAGAATCTGCCGGTCAAGGGCCAGAAGGTTGCCAACTACTTCGACAACCTGCTTCCGGACAGCGACGCGATCCGCCGCCGTGTGGCCGAGCGATTCCGGACGGGCTCGACCGAACCGTTCGATTTGCTGAAGGCCATCGGGCGCGATTGCGTGGGCGCCGTCCAAATCCTGGATGAGGACGAGGTGCCCGCCGACTTCGATCGCATCGAGGGCGTGCCTTTGTCCGAGGAGGATATAGAGCGGCACCTGATCGAAACCGTTTCGCCGCAGGCCTTCGCTGCGGGCCAGGACCCGGATGCCGATTTCCGTATCTCGCTGGCCGGTGCGCAGGAGAAGACGGCCTTCCTGTGGTGGGGCGGGCAGTGGCTCGTGCCGCGTGGTGCCACGCCAACGAGCCACATCTTCAAACTCCCGCTCGGCCTGATGGGCGGGCGGCGGGCGGACTTCAGCACGTCCGTCGACAACGAATGGCTGTGCCTGCGACTGCTGAAAGCCTACGGATTGCCCGTGGCTGAAGCCCGCATCGCGACCTTCGGCCGACAGCGTGTGCTCGTGGTGGAGCGTTTCGACCGGCGGGTCGCGCCCAATGGGCAGTGGCTCATGCGTCTGCCACAGGAAGACTTTTGCCAGGTCGAGGGCTGCTCGCCATTGCGCAAGTACGAGAACGAGGGCGGTCCAGGGCTCAAGGTCTTGTTCGGCACGCTGCGGCAATCGGTGAATGCCGAAGCCGACATGAAAACGCTGATGGCGGCTCAGGTGTTGTTCTGGTTGCTGCGAGCACCCGATGGCCATGCCAAGAATTTCAGTATCCAGCTTCTGCCACGCGGGCGTTTCCATTTGACCCCGCTGTACGACGTAATGTCGGTTTATCCGGTGTTGGGTAACGCTCCGAACCAGTGGTCGCCACATGAAATCAAGTTGGCGATGGCCTTGCTCGGCAAAAACCGGCACTACGAGATGCTAGGTATCCAGCGAAGGCACTTCAATAGCACTGTGAAGAAGGTCGGCTATGCCTCAACCGCCGAGCCGATCATCGAAGAAATCCTTGCCCGGACTCCAGCGGCCATCGCTGAGGTGCAAGCCGAATTGCCACAGGACTTCTCACCGCGTGTCCGCGATGCCATCCTGGGCGGGCTTGAGCAGGCGGCCAGAACGCTCGGTGAGATGCCACCGTAAGTGGGCGAAGAGCAGGGTGTTCCAAGGCAAGTTCGAGGGCGCTAAGATTTATCCTGATCGACGATAAGGTCGAAAGTGTCGACGCCGCGCAAATCGCTCCATCTCCCGCGTCAGTAAAAGATGTGCGCTTTTGACGGTAAAAACGACGGTAATGCCCTATGTCGATCACAACCAAGTCCTTTAACCACGCGGGCTTGCGAGACCTGTTGATGATCGAGTGGAATGACGGCACACCGCTGACTCCCACGTGACAGCACACAGGGAGAAACCCGCTAGCTACTGGTCGCGGGCTCCCTAGACTGCATGGGCGAAAGGAATTGTCCATGCGTGCGCACCACCGTTTTTGGCCCCGGCGTCTTCCCCATGTGATTCATCCCCCGCAGACCTCGCTGTGGGACAACCTGGCCATCAATGCGCGCCGCTATCCGGACAAGCCGGCCCTGGTGTTCTTTGGCCGGCAGGTCAGCTACCGTGAGCTGGCCGAGGGCGCCGAGCGCCTGGCAGCGTATCTGCATGCCCTGGGTGTGCAGCGTGGCGACCGGGTGCTGCTGTGCATGCAGAACTGCCCGCAGCTGGTCATGGCGCATTTTGCGATTCTGCGCGCCAATGCCGTGGTGGTGCCGGTCAATCCCATGAACCGGGCGCAGGAGCTCGGGCACTACATCACCGATCCGCAGGCGCGCGTGGCCATCACCACGGGCGATCTTGCCGCCGAGCTCGCCCAGGCAAGCCAGACGCTGGAGCCGGCGCAGCGCCTGGCGCACCTGCTGGTCACGCAGTTCACGGATGCCTTCGACCTGCAGGCGGCGGGCGAGGACGCGCCGCCGCCGGGCTGGCACGAATGGCTGGGCACGCACCACCCCCTGCCGGTGCTCGATGGCGGCACGGTGCATGGCTGGAGCGATGCCTTGGCCTGCACCGGCCCGGTGCCGGAGCATGTGGTGGGGCCGCAGGACCTGGCGGTGCTGCCCTATACCAGCGGCACCACGGGCCTGCCCAAGGGCTGCATGCATCCGCACCGCAGCCTCATGCACAACGCCGTGGCGAGCAGCCTGTGGGGCAATGCGTCGTCCGAGAACGTGACGCTGGCGGTGGTGCCCATGTTCCACATCACCGGCATGGTCAGCGTGATGCACGCCAGCATCTACAGCGGCGCCACGCTGGTGGTCATGCCGCGCTGGGACCGCGACCTGGCAGGGCGCCTGATCTCGCGCTGGAAGGTGACCGCCTGGACGAACATCCCCACCATGGTCATCGACCTGCTGGCCAGCCCGCATTTTGCGCACTACGACCTCAGCAGCCTGAACTACATCGGCGGCGGCGGCGCGGCCATGCCGCAGGCCGTGGCCCAGCGCCTGCAGGAACAGTACGGACTGCGCTATGCCGAGGGCTACGGCCTGACGGAAACCGCAGCGCCTTCGCACAGCAATCCACCCGACGACCCCAAGCAGCAGTGCCTGGGCATTCCGTTCATGAGCACCGATGCGCGCGTGGTCGATCCCGACACCTTGCAGGAAATGCCCGTGGGGGAGCAGGGCGAGATCATCATCCATGGCCCGCAGGTGTTCGACGGCTACTGGCAGCAGCCCAAGGCCACCGCGGCGGTGTTCGTGGAGTTCGAGGGCCGGCGCTTCTTCCGTTCCGGGGACCTGGGGCGGGTGGACGAGGACGGGTATTTCTTCATCACCGACCGGCTCAAGCGCATGATCAACGCCTCGGGCTTCAAGGTCTGGCCTGCAGAGGTGGAGGCACTGATGTTCCGCCATCCGGCCATCCAGGAGGCCTGCATCATCTCCACCCAGGACGCCTACCGCGGCGAGAGCGTCAAGGCCGTGGTGGTGCTGCGGCCCGGGCACGAGCATGTCACGGAAGAGGAAATCATCGCCTGGTGCCGCCAGAACATGGCAGTGTACAAAGTGCCGCGCCAGGTGCAGTTCGTCACCGCCTTGCCCAAGAGCGGCAGCGGCAAGGTGATGTGGCGCCTGCTGCAGGAGCGAGAGCAGGCCAGCGGCGGGCAGTAGGAGCGCTTACCCCGGGGGCGGCGGCGCGTGCGCTGCCGTCAGTTCGGCCAGGTCGCGTTCGAGCAGGTGCGCCGCACCGAGCTGCAGCTCGATCAACCGGCGCAGGTGGGTCACGCTGTCGAGATCGATGGAGCGGCACAGCAGGCCGGCGCAGCGGCCTTCCACGTGGGCCACCTCGGCCGACAGGGCGATGTGGTCGCGCGTTCCTGCGAGCGCCACCGTGAGCTGGCAGGGTGTTCCCGGTGCCAGTGCCATAGCGGGCTCCAGAGCCACCAGGGCGCCCTTGAGCGAGAGGTCCAGCACCTGCACGCTGCAGCTGCCAGTGGGGGTGGTCAGTGTGGCCGGGGCGTCGAAGCTGACCCGGATGAAATGGCGGCGTTCGTGGGGCATGGCAAGGGACGGCAGGACAGGGGCGGGTGGGGGACATGCTACACCGCGCCAGGTGTTTTGGTGCACCGGTTTGTGCTGCGGTGCCGATAGTGGCGCGGGTGCTCGTCCATGAAGTTGGCTAATGGGGCCCGGTTTGCGCGCAGCAGGTTTGCAGCGCATGGGCCAGGCGCTACACTGGTACAAGCAAGCCCGGGCCTGTGATGGACAGGCGGACGGGGTCGGTCAACAAAGGAGAAAAAGCATGTTCAAGCACATTCTGGTCCCGGTGGACGGTTCCCCCACCTCGATGAAGGCCGTGGCCAAGGCCGCCGGGTTGGCCAAGACCTTTGGCAGCGCGGTCACCGTCCTGTACGTGATCGACCCCTATCCCTTCACCGGCGTGGGCGCCGATTTCGCCTATGGCCAGGCGCAGTACCTGACGGCAGCCACCGCCATGGCCAATGCAGCGCTCGATGCCGCCAAAAAGGAGCTGCATGACGAGGGCGTGGAAGCCGAGACGGTGGTCGGTGAGGGGCACGCCGTGCAGGAGGGCATCTCGCGCGCGCTGGAAAGCACGGGCGCCGACCTCATCGTGATGGGCTCGCACGGGCGCCGCGGCATCGAGAAGCTGGTGCTCGGCAGCGTGACCCAGCGCGTGCTGGGTGCGGTGCATGTGCCCGTGCTCGTGGTGCGCGACTGAACCCCGCAGCCGCTGGCGTGCCCCGGCCTGGGGCGCGCCGCCTGCGCCAACGGCTCCCTGGGGGAGCCGTTGTTGTTTCCGGCGGCACAGCTCCGGTCCTTAGCCGAAGACGCGCGCGAACCATCCCCGTTTTTCGCGCCGCTGCTCCAGCTCCTGCAGCAGCTCGGCCTTGAGGCGCTCCTTCTCGGTGCGCGGATCGTTCGCCTGGGTCATGCGCATATAGGCTTGGGCGGAATCGACGTAGGCGTGGTCCTCGTTGCGGATGTGGTTGAACAGCCAGCGCGACAGAATGCCGTGCAATTCAACGGCCACGTCTTCCCCGGCATCGAATCGGGCTTTCATCTCGCTCATGCGCCGGGTGAACAGTTCGTGCACCTTCTTGTGCGGACCCGAGAACATGTAGCCGGCGTTTTCCATCAGCGACTCTTCAAAGACGAAGTGCGAGACCGTGTAGTCCAGCATCTCCTCGATGACTTCGCCCAGGGCATCGCGGTCGTGTGAGGTGCGCAGTTCATAGAGCCGGTTGATGTAGTCAACGATGCGCCTGTGCTGCTTGTCGATTTCGGCAATGCCGGTATCCAGTTCGGGAACCCACACGAGTACGGCCATGAAACACTCCTATAACCATAATAAGAATGTGAGTATTCTGGTTTTCCCGCGCTCATGCCTTGATGCAAGTCACGCATCAACCTTCCTGCGGCCCCGCCCGGGTTGGGCCGGGAGGTGGGTGCTGCGTGGAATGGGGGGTAAAAACGGCCTCACAAGCCGCCAATACAGCGCAAGCAGCTATCAAATATGTAGCTATGCCCGAGCGGGTCAGGCATCGCGCACATCGGCCACCGGCGTGTCGCCAAAGTCCGCGCGTGCCAGCCAGGCGAGCACGCGCGCCGCGGCCGCCTCGGGGGAGGCGAGCGTGCCCGTGCTCTGGAGCTGGATGAAGTTCTGCACGTCGGGAAAGGCCGCCGGGTCCGCGCCGCGCAGCTGCGTCTGCATGCCGGTGTCGATGACGCCCGGGGCCAGCGAGCACACCTTGGCGCCGCGGGGCTTGGCCGCCTCGTCCAGCGCCAGGCAGCGCGTGAAATGGTCCATGCCGGCCTTGGCCGCGCAGTAGGCGGCCTGCGAGGCCATGGCGCGCCGGCCCAGGCCCGACGAGATGTTGAGCACCTTGCGCGGCATGTCCCAGCCCTCGGTGGCGCCCAGGAAGGCGGCCGTGAGCTGCATGGGAGCCTCCAGGCCCACGCGCAGGGCCTGGGCCAGGCCTGCCAGGTCCTGGTCGCTGCTGCACTGGGACAGCGGGGCGATGCGCGGGATCACGCCGGCGTTGTTGATCAGCGTGGCGCTGGCGTAGCGGTGGGGGTCCTGCGCGGTCAGCCAGGCGTGCAGGCGCGCCGCCGCCTCGGCGCCCTGGGCGAGGTCCAGCGGCCATTGTTCGAGCTGCGCCCCCGGGGATGCAACCAGCGCGGGATGGGCAGTACGCGCGATGCTGATGAGCGTATGGCCGGCCTGCAGCAGTTGCTGGGCCATGGCCAGGCCCATGCCGCGCGAGCCGCCGGTGAGTATGGTGAGGTGGGTTTGGGTCATGGGCCAATGGTAGCCAGGTCTGCCGCGCACAGCCACTCGACCCAGGCCCCCGTGGCCGGATGGGCCAGGCCCAGGGCGCAGGCATGCAGCAGCAGGCGCGGGGCCATGGCCTGTGTTGCGGCGTCGGCATAGAGCGCGTCGCCGAGGATGGGGTGGCCCAGGGCCGCCAGGTGCACGCGCAACTGGTGGGTGCGGCCCGTGAGCGGCTGCAGGTCCAGCCAGGTGAGGCCGCGCCGCGCATCGTGGCGGGCGATGCGCCAGCGCGTCTGGCTGGGCTTGCCGTGCTCCCGGTCCACCTTTTGCATGGGGCGGCGGGGCCAGTCGGCGCCCAGGGGCAGGTCGATCAGGCTCCAGCCGTCCTGGCCCGGGGCCGCCGGCGGCAGGCCGCGCACCACGGCCTGGTAGCGCTTGTGCACGCGCTGCTCGGCGAAGGCGCTGCCCAGGGTGCGCTGCGCCTGCAGGTGGCGCGCCATGAGCACCAGCCCGGAGGTGGCCTGGTCGAGGCGGTGCACCACCAGGGCGCCGGGCCAGCGCTGCTGGGCGCGGGTGCTCAGGGCGTCCTGCTTGTCCGGCCCGCGCCCGGGCACGCACAGCAGCCCCGCGGGCTTGCGCAGCACCAGCAGGTCTTCGTCGGCATGCAGGCAGTCCACGCCGGCGGCGCCGGGCTCAAGGGCCGCCATGGATGAGCCGGTCCACGGTGTCGCACAGCTCCTGCACGTCGTTGGGCTTGTGGATGAGGGCGCGCGCACCGGCGGCGAGGGCGGCCTGCTCGATCTCGCTGCTCACGTAGCCCGAGGCCAGTGCCACGGGCAGGTCGGGCCGGATCTGGCGCACGGCCTGCAGCACCTCCACGCCCGAGAAGCCAGGCATGTTGTAGTCCGTCACCAGCAGGTGGCAGGCCTGCGGTGCGGCGCGCAGGGCCTGCAGCGCCTCTTGCGGGTCGGTGTAGCCGCTGACGCGGTAGCCGCGCCGGCGCAGCAGGCGCTCGACGAGGAAGACCAGTGCCTGGTCGTCGTCCACGTAGATCACATGCTGCTGCTGCGCCGTACGCGGGGCCGGCGCGGCGGGCACTGCGGGCGCGGGTGTGGGTTCGGTGGGGGCGGGCGCTGCCGGCTGCACGCCACCGGCCGGGAAGTACAGGGTGAAGCAGCTCCCGTGGCCGGGGCTGCTCTGCACGTCCACGGCGCCCGCATGGGTGCGCATCACGCCGTGCACCACGGCCAGGCCCAGGCCCGTGCCCTGGCCCACGCGCTTGGTGGTGAAGAAGGGCTCGAACACGCGCTGCAGGGTGGCGGCGTCCATGCCCGGGCCGTTGTCGCGCACGCTGATGGCCACGTACTCGCCCGCGGGCAGGCCCAGGCGCTCGCACAGGTGTGGCTCCGGGCGCACCGCCGCGGCCTCGACCTGCACGGTGCCGCGCGCCTCGCCGATGGCATGGATGGCGTTGGTGCACAGGTTGACCAGGGCCTGCTCGACCTGCGTGGGGTCGGCCAGCACCACGGGCAGGTGGGGGGCGCAGTGGATGTGCAGGTCTATGCTCGGCGGCAGCGTCACGCGCAGCAGGCGCTCGGTGTCATGCAGTGCCTCGGGCAGGTGCACGGCGCTCAGGCGCGGCGGCTCGTTGCGGCTGAAGGTCAGGATCTGGCGCACCAGGTCGCGCGCGCGCCGCCCGGCCTTTTCGATCTCGCGCAGACTCTCCAGCGCGGCCGAGCCGGGGGCGCAGTCCGCCATGGCCAGGCCCACGTTGCCGAGGATGGCGCCCAGGATGTTGTTGAAGTCATGCGCGATGCCGCCGGCCATGGTGCCCATGGCCTGCATCTTGTGCGATTCGCGCAGTTGCGCCTCCAGTTCGGCGCGCTGCGCCTCGGCGCGCTTGCGGCTCGTGAGGTCGCGCGCAAACACGGTGGTGGTCTCGCCGTCGGCATGGCGCTCGAAGGTGACGCTCACCTCCACCGCCAGGTCCTTGCCCGAGGCGGTGCGCGCGGTCATCTCGCCCAGCATGGCCTGGGTGGTGAGCTGCACGAAGCCCAGGGCATCGGCGGCGCCGGGCAGAAAGCGGTCGAGCCGGCTGCCCAGCGCGTCGCTGGCGCTGCACTGGAAGAGCACCGCCGCCGTGGGGTTGAAGACCGTGATGCGCTGGTGCTGGTCCACGCAGATGATGGCGTCCAGCGCGGAGTTGATGACCGCCTCCAGGCGCTTTTCGCTGGCGTGCAATTGTTCGTTGCGCTCCTGCAGCGCGCGGCGCTCGGCCAGCAGCGGGCCCTGGTCGATCACGGCGCACAGGTATTGGCGCTGCGGCGCCTCGCTGTCCTGGCCCAGGGTGATGCAGGCAATGTGCAGGTCGCCGGTGATGCAGCCGTGCTCGGCGATGCGAAAGGCCACCTCCGTGGCGATGTCCTGCCCCTGCGTGCGCGCCTGCTCGAAGGCGCGGCGCACGCGCGCGCCGTCCTCGGGCGAGACGAAGGGCATGAGCGCGGTGAGCGGCCGGTCCTGCTCCGTGGGCTGGAACGAGCGGTGCGCCATGGCGTTGGCCTGCACGACCATGTCGTATTCGTCCAGCACCATGAGCGAGAGCGGCACGCTGGCGAACAGGGCCTCGAAACGCTCGGACGCCTGCTCTGCCGAGGCCTGGCTGTACTGCAGGACCTTGTTCTGCGCCTCCAGCTCCATCTGGTAGGCACGCAGCTCGTTGACCAGCCGTTCCAGCTCGCCGCCGGAGGCCGCGGGCGGTACATCGGCCGGTGGCGCCACAGGCGCGGGCGCGGGCGCTCCATCGGGTGGGGCGGCCTGGAAGAGGGCGGACAGGTCGGGGCGGCTCATGGCGGCGGGTGGCGGCGCGGCTCGGGCCTGACAGTGTACGCCCCGCCTAGGGTTGCGCGGGCATGCCGGGGGCGCCCACCGACCACTGGCCGATCACGGATTCGACATCGTCCACCTGGCGCACGGCCTGCTCCAGCGCCAGGCCTTGCGCGCGGCTGCGCACGCAGCCCTCGATGAGCACCCAGCGCCGCTGCACCGTGATCCACACGCTGGTGTCGGCAAAGCGCCCGTCCTGCTGGATGAAGCGCACGACTCGCGGGTAGATCTCGCGGTCGTAGAGGTAGGCATTGGGCAGGCGGCAGCGCCCCGAGCGGTAGCAGCTCGTGCCGCGCTCGGCACGCCCGTGGGCCTGCTGGCGTGCCTCTTCGGCGCTGTACACCGGGCCGCTGGGCACGGGGCAGTCCGCCATGCCCGCGGTGACCTGGCCAAACGGGTCGTCGAAGGCATTGCCCGGCACCGGCCCGGCCAGGGCCGGGGCCAGTGCCAGCCAGGCCAGGGCAGCCCACCATGGTTGCGGCATGACGATGGCCCTCCGGGCGCGGTGGATGGCGTACGCGCTCAGTCTGCGGCGTCCACGGGCACGCAGGAGCAGAACAGGTTGCGGTCGCCGTAGACGTTGTCCACGCGGCCCACGGGGGCCCAGTACTTGGATTTGCGCAGGCTGGCCACGGGGTAGGCGGCGACCTCGCGCGCGTAGGGGTGCTTCCAGTCGGCGGCGAGCAGGCTCTCGGCCGTGTGCGGGGCGTTCTTCAGGGGGTTGTCGTCCTGCGGCCAGGTGCCGTTCTCGATGTTCCGGATTTCCTCGCGGATGGCGATCATCGCGGCGATGAAACGGTCGATCTCGGCCAGGTCTTCACTTTCCGTGGGCTCCACCATGAGCGTGTTGGCCACGGGGAAGCTCAGCGTGGGTGCATGGAAGCCGTAGTCGATCAGGCGCTTGGCCACGTCCTCGGCCATCACGCCGCTGCTGTCCTTGAGCTGGCGCAGGTCCAGGATGCACTCGTGCGCCACGTGGCCGTTGGCCGATGCGTAGAGCGTGGGGTAGTGGTCCTTGAGGCGCGCGCTGATGTAGTTGGCGCTGAGGATGGCGGCCTCGGTGGCGGCCGTGAGGCCCTCGGCGCCCATCATGCGGATGTACATCCACGAGATGGGCAGCACGGCGGCGTTGCCCAGGGGCGCGGCGCTCACGGCGCCCGTGCCGCCGGCTACGCCCGCCGTGGCGTGGCCGGGCAGGTAGGGCACCAGGTCTTGCACCACGCACACCGGGCCCACGCCGGGGCCGCCGCCGCCGTGCGGGATGCAGAAGGTCTTGTGCAGGTTCAGGTGGCTCACGTCGCCGCCGAACTCGCCGGGCGCGGCCACGCCGACCAGGGCGTTCATGTTGGCGCCGTCCACGTACACGCGCCCGCCATGGCGGTGCACCAGTTCGCACAGCTCCTTCACCTGGGTCTCGAACACGCCGTGCGTGCTGGGGTAGGTGATCATCACGCAGGCGAGGTTCTGGCTGTGCTGCTCGCACTTGGCTTGCAGGTCGGCCATGTCCACGTTGCCGTTCTCGTCGCACTTGGTGACGACGACCTGCATGCCCACCATCTGCGCACTGGCGGGGTTGGTGCCGTGCGCGCTGCTGGGGATGAGGCAGATGTTGCGGTGCCCCTGGCCCTGTGCGGCGTGGTAGGCCTTGATGGCCAGCAGGCCCGCGTATTCGCCCTGGCTGCCGGCGTTGGGCTGCAGGCTCACGCCCGCGTAGCCCGTGGCCTGGCACAGCCAGGCGCGCAGTTGCTCATCCAATTGGCGGTAGCCCTGCAATTGTTCAGCCGGGGCGAAGGGGTGCACCTGGGCGAACTCGGGCCAGGTGATGGGGATCATCTCGCTGGTGGCGTTGAGCTTCATGGTGCACGAGCCCAGCGGGATCATGCTGCGGTCCAGCGCCAGGTCCTTGTCGGAGAGCTGGCGGATGTAGCGCAGCATGGCCGTCTCGGAGTGGTGCGTGTTGAACACCGGGTGCGTGAGGAAGCGGCTCGTGCGCGCCAGGCTGGCCGGGATGAGGCTGGTGGCGCTGGCGTCGAGCTGCTCCACGCTGGGCTGGGCGGCTTGCGGGGCAAAGGCCTGCCACAGCAGCGCCAGGTCGGCACGCGTGGTGGTTTCGTCCAGCGACACGCCCACGCACTGGCCGCGCAGCAGGCGCAGGTTGATGCCGGCGTCCAGCGCGCGCTGCAGCACGGCGCGGGCGGCGGCGGCACTGCCCAGGTCCACGGTGAGGGTGTCGAAGGCGGTGGCGTGCAGCGGCGCCAGGCCCATCTGCTTGAGGCCCGCGGCCAGGATGGCCGTGAGGCGCGCCACGCGCTGGGCAATGCGCGTGAGGCCCTCGGGGCCGTGGTACACGGCGTACATGCTGGCGATGACGGCGGGCAGCACCTGCGCCGTGCAGATGTTGGAGGTGGCTTTTTCGCGGCGGATGTGCTGCTCGCGCGTCTGCAGCGCCAGGCGGTAGGCGGGCTGGCCGTGCACGTCCACGCTCACGCCCACCAGGCGGCCGGGCAGGCTGCGCTTGTACTCGTCACGGCAGGCCATGAAGGCGGCGTGCGGGCCGCCCGCGCCCATGGGCATGCCAAAGCGCTGCGTGGTGCCGACGACGATGTCGGCGCCCATCTCGCCCGGGGCCTTGAGCAGGGTGAGGGCCAGCAGGTCGGCCGCCAGGATGAAGGCGGCGCCCTTGGCGTGGATGAGGTCGGCGCTCAGCTGCCAGTCGGCCAGCCAGCCGCTGGAGCCGGGGTACTGGTTGAGGGCGGCGAAGTAGTCGTCCTGGCCGATGGCGGCCATCCATTCGTCGCTGGAGCGGATGACCTTGACGGTGAGGCCCAGCGGCGCGGCGCGCGTCTGGATGACCTCGATGGTCTGCGGGTGGCAGTCGCCGCTGACGATGAACACATTGCCCTTGGCCCGGACCGAGCGCTTGGCCAGCGTCATGGCCTCGGCGGCGGCAGTGGCTTCGTCGAGCATGGAGGCGTTGGCCATGGGCATGGCCGTGAGGTCGCACACCATGGTCTGGAAGTTGACCAGGGCTTCCATGCGGCCCTGCGAGATTTCGGCCTGGTAGGGCGTGTAGGCCGTGTACCAGGCGGGGTTCTCCAGCACGTTGCGCAGGATCACGCCTGGCGTGTGCGTGCCGTAGTAGCCCTGGCCGATGTAGTTCTTGAGCAGGCGGTTCTGGCCCGCGATGGCCTTGAGCTCGGCCAGCGCCTGCGCCTCGGTGGCGGGGGCGGGCAGGTCCATGCCGCGGCTGCGGGCGATGGAGCGCGGCACGATGGAGTCGATGAGCGCGCGGCGCGAGGCCTCGCCGATCACGCTGAGCATGTGCGCCTCGTCGGCGGCGGCTATGCCGATGTGGCGGGGCAGGAATTCGGCCGCGTTTTCCAGCGCGGACAGGGACGGGGCGGCAGGCGCGTTCATGGGGCCAATCTCGGGGAAGCTATGAAAAAAGAAGCTGCTGGCGCTTGTTCTGAAAGGGTTTCAGGTAGTTTTTATCCTGAAAGTTCCTTTGAGAAAGCGTGAGCAGCTATTGTTTTAAGAGCAGTGCAGTTCAGGCGCTGGCGGCAAAGCTGCCGTAGGCCGTCTCGTCCATCAGGGCGTCGAGCTCGGCCGGGTTGGCCAGCTTGACCTTGAAGAACCAGCCCGCGCCCAGCGGGTCGCTGTTGGCGAGAGAGGGGTCGGCGCGCAACTGCTCGTTGACCTCCACGACCTCGCCCGTGACGGGCATGTACACGTCGGCGGCGGCCTTGACCGACTCGACCACGCCGGCCACGTCGCCCTGGGCAAAGCTCTTGCCCACCTCGGGCAGGTCCACGAAGACCACGTCGCCCAGCGCATCCTGCGCGTGCACGGTGATGCCCACCACGGCCGCGCTGGCGTCGGCGGCGTTGACCCACTCATGGTCCTTGGAATACTTGATGCTCATAGGAAGGCTCCAGAAAAGAAGAGAAAGTTTGCGAGAGAGGCCGAAGGCGCACTGTAGCCGCCCCGGCCGTCCTGGGGAACAGGGGCTTTGCCTCAGCCGCGGTGGTAGCGCGGGGGCAGGAAGGGCGTGGCCGCCACCTCCATGGGCACGGGCTTGCCGCGCACCAGGGCGTTGACGCGCGTGCCCACCGCCGCCAGCGCCGGGGGCAGGTAGCCCAGGGCAATGGGCTTGTCCACGCTGGGGCCCAGCAGGCCGCTGGTGACTTCGCCCACCGGCTGACCGTCGAGGCTGTGCAGGGCGGTGTGCTCGCGCACCGGCACGCGCTCGAGCGCCACCAGGCCCACGCGCTTGCGCGCCAGCAGCGCGGGCTGGTCGATCTGTGCGAGCACCTTGTCCGCCCCCGGGAAGCCCCCGGCGCGCGCGCCGCCCGTGCGGCGCACCTTCTGGATGGCCCAGTTCAGGGCCGCCTCGGGCGGGGTGGTGGTGCTGTCGATGTCGTTGCCGTAGAGGCACAGGCCGGCCTCCAGGCGCAGCGAGTTGCGCGCGCCCAGGCCGATGGGTTGGACCTCCGGCTGGGCCAGCAGGGCGCGGGCCAGGGCCTCGGTGTGGGCGCCGGGCACGGAGATCTCGAAGCCGTCCTCGCCGGTATAGCCGCTGCGCGTGATGAACAGGGTGCAGCCGTTCCAGTCGAAGTGGCCGCCGCTCATGAACACGAGCTGCTCCACGCCGGGCACCAGGCGCGCCAGCGCCGCGGCCGCCTGCGGGCCCTGCAGCGCCAGCAGGCCCTGCTCCGGCAGGGGCAGCACCTGGCAGCGCTGGCCGATGTGCTGCTGGATGTGGGCGATGTCGCCCGCCTTGCAGGCGCCGTTGACGATGACGAACAGCTCGTCCTGCGCCACGCGGAAGAACATCAGGTCGTCGATGATGCCGCCTGCGTCGTTGAGCAGCAGGCCGTAGCGCTGCTTGCCCACGGGCAGGTCGATCACGTCCACGGGCATCAGCGTCTCGAAGGCGGCGGCGGCCTGCGGGCCGACCAGGCGCAACTGGCCCATGTGCGAGACGTCGAACAGCCCGGCCTGTGCGCGCGTGTGCAGGTGCTCGGCCATCAGGCCGGCGGGGTATTGCACGGGCATGGAGTAGCCCGCAAAGGGCACCATGCGGGCGCCCAGCTCCAGGTGCAGGGCGTTGAGGGGCGTGGTCAGCAAGGGGGTGGGGGCAGGGGCGGACATGGCGGTTCTCCAGGGCAAATGCGGACCGTGGCCACCCGCAGGAAGGGCGTGGCCACGGAATCTGCCCTGCTGTCCTCTTTACCTGAGAGATTCACCCCACGGTGGCGGGGCTTGCTCCTTCGGTGGGCGCCCGGCGGGCGCCTCTCTCCAGCAAGGAAACGCCCGCATCGCTGCGGGCGGGCTGCCAGTCCTTTTGCCTGAGCGTTTGGCAAGCAGCCTGCGCCTTCGGCGGCCCGCGGCGTGCGCGCGGGCTCTCTCCTGACTGTCGCGCATTCTACCCCCCGCCGCACGCCATTGCGCTAAGCTGCGATCCCCTTTTGAGCAGCAGCAGCACCATGGCAGACACCAGCAGCGACACCCCCGCCGGAGCGCGGGGCCTGGAATTTCCCTGCGGCCCGGCACCGCACACGGGCAGCGCCAAGGAGGTCGCCCCCGGCGTGTGGTGGATACGCATGCCCCTGCCGTTCGCGCTCAACCACATCAACCTGTGGGCGCTGCGCGACGGCGACGGCTGGGCGCTGGTGGACACCGGCATCGGCGCGCCCGACACGGCGGCCGCCTGGCAGCAGTTGTTCGCCGGTGCGCTGCCGGGGCCGGTGACGCGCGTGTTCGTCACCCACATGCACCCGGACCACATCGGCATGGCCGGCTGGCTCACGCGCAAGTTCGGCTGCCGCCTGTGGATCAGCCGGCTCGAATACCTGAGCTGCCGCGCCCTGGGGGCCGACACCGGGCGCGAGGCGCCGGACGACGCCATTGCCTTCTACCGCCGTGCCGGCTGGGACGAGGAGGCCCTGGAGACCTACCGCGCCCGCTTTGGCGGCTTCGGCAAGATGGTGTACGCCCTGCCCGACAGCTTCCGGCGCCTGCGCGACGGCGAGGAGATCACGATAGGCGCGCACACCTGGCGCGTGGTGATGGGCAACGGCCATTCGCCCGAGCACGCCTGCCTGTACTGCCCGGCGCTGCAATTGCTGATTTCGGGAGACCAGGTGCTGCCCGGCATCTCGTCCAATGTGTCGGTGTTCCCCGCCGAGCCGGACGCCAACCCGCTGGCCGACTGGCTCGCCTCGCTGGACAAGCTTGAGCGCGAAGTGCCCGCCGGCGTGCTGGTGCTGCCCTCGCACAACGAGCCGTTTCGCGGCCTGCACCAGCGCATTGCCGCGCTGCGGGGCAGCCAGCACCAGGCCCTGGAGCGGCTGCGCCAGGCCTTGGCGCAGCCGCGGCGCGCCGTCGATGTGTATGGCGCGCTGTTTGCCCGCCCCATCACCGCCGACCACCAGCTCATGAGCATGGCCACGGGCGAGAGCCTGGCCCACCTCAACTACCTGGTGGCCAGCGGCGAGGCCCGCGCCGCCCTGGGGGAGGACGGCTGCACCTGGTACCGCAGGGCCTGAGCGCGGCTATCGGGCAAACACCAGGTCGCGCAGGAACAGCGAGAGCTGCGGCACGTAGGTGATGACCATCAGGCAGGCGAGGATCACGCCCACGAAAGGCAGCAGGTGGGCCACGATGCGGTCGAGCGAGATGCGCGCGACCGTGCAGGCGGCAAACAGGTTCACGCCGAAGGGCGGGGTGATCATGCCCAGCGCCAGGTTGACCACCATGATCAGGCCGAAGTGCACCGGGTCGATGCCGAAGTGCTGCGCCACCGGCGCCAGGATGGGGCCCAGCACGATGATGGCGGCGCTGGTCTCGATGAACATGCCGATGACGAACAGCGCCAGGTTCACGCCCAGCAGGAAGAGGGCGGGCGTCTGCAGCACCTGTTCGAGCCAGCGGCCGATGGCGTCGGGCACCCCGGCGCGCGTGATGAGAAAGGCGAACAGCCCTGCGTTGGCGATGATGAACATGATCACCGCGGACGACACCGCCGACTTGCGCAGCACGGCCAGCAGGTCCACCACACCGATCTCGCGGTAGATCAGCATGCCCACCACCAGCGCGTAGAACACCGCGACGGCCGAGGCCTCGGTGGGCGTGAACACGCCGCCATAGATGCCGCCCAGGATGATCACGGGCATGAGCAGCGCCCAGCCCGCCTGCCACAGCGCGCGGCCGAAGGGCATGCGCCCGTCGCCGTCGTTCTTGCCCCAGCCCTTGTACTTGCAATAGCCCCACACGAACAGCATCAGCGCCCCGCTGATCAGCAGGCCGGGGCCGAAGCCCGCGATGAACAGTTCGCCGATGGAGACCTCGGCGCTCACGCCGTAGAGGATCATGGGGATGGAGGGCGGAATGATCACCCCCAGCTCCGCGCTCGTGGCCTGCAGGGCCGCGGCGTAGCTGGTGGGGTAGCCGTGCTTGATGAGCGCCGGGATCAGGATGGCGCCGATGGCGAAGGTGGTGGCCACCGAGGAGCCCGACACCGCGGCAAAAATCATGCAGGTGAGCACGCAGGTCATGGGCAGGCCGCCCTGCACGCCGCCGACGATGCTCTTGGCGAAATCGACCAGGCGGCGCGAGATGCCGCCCGTCTCCATCAGGTTGCCCGCGAGGATGAAGAACGGAATCGCCGCGAGCGGAAACTTGTTGATCGCGCCGAACATCTCCTTCACCGAGAGCAGCATGTTGGCGTTGGCCACCTGGATGCCCAGGATGGAGGCCAGCCCGATGGACACGGCCACCGAGATCGACAGCGCAAAGCACAGCGCCATCGTGAGAATCATCACCGTGCTCATTGCGCCGTCTCCAGCTCTTCGCGGCGCGGGTCGAGCAGGTTGCCGATGATGCCCGGAATGCTGAACACGCCGCCCACGGGAATGGCCAGGTAGGCCCAGAACATGGAGAGCGACTCCAGCCCCGCCATGGTCTGCACGCCGCCGCGGCGCGCGTAGTCCCAGCCCCACCAGATCAGCACGCCCATGAGCGTGAGCGAGGCGAGGCAGACCACCGCGTCGAGCACGCGGCGCAGTGCCGGCGGGCTCCAGCGGTAGAGCACGTCCACGCTGACCATGGCGCCCTGGCGGAAGGCCACCGGGATGGCGAGGAACACCATCCAGATCAGGCTGAAGCGGATCAGCACCTCCGTCCACTCGGCCGGCTCTTCAAAGACGAAGCGCATCAGGATCTGGAACATGCCCAGGCTGGAGGCCAGCGCCAGCATGGCGCAGGCCCCCGCCAGGGCCAGGCCGGAACTCCAGCGCTCGCAGGTAAGGACAAAGGATTTCATGCGCAGCCCACGATCATCATTAGCATAAAAAAACGCCCGCAGGGCAAGCTCCACGGGCGGTAGCAGCTACAAAAACCGTAGCTTCACTTGTAGTTGCGGATCTTGTCGAGGTTGGCCTTGCCGAACTCTTTCTCGAACTGCGCATTCACCGGCGCCAGCGCGGCGACGAAGCGGGACTTGTCCAGGTCGTCGATCACCGTCATGCCCTTGGCGCGCAGATCGGCCACGCCCTTGGCGTCGTCCTCGTCCACCTTGGCGCGGTTGGCCCGGGCGCCTTCCTTGGCAGCCTCCAGAAAGGCCTGCTTGTCGGCGGCCGGGAGCTTGTCGAACACCCCCTTGTTCATCAGGAAGATGCAGGGCGAGTACACATGGCCGGTGAGCGAGAGGTGCTTTTGCACCTGGTCGAACTTGGCCGAGATGATCACCGACAGCGGGTTCTCCTGCCCGTCCACCGTGCCCTGCTGCAGCGCAGTGAACACCTCGGGGAAGGCCATGGGCGTGGTAATGATGCCAAAGCCCTTGTAGGCGGCGATGTGGATGGGGTTCTCCATGGTGCGCATCTTCAGGCCCTTGAGGTCCTCGGGCGCGCGCACGTCGCGCTTGCTGTTCGTCATGTGGCGGAAGCCGTTTTCCGCCCAGGCCAGGGCCTTGATGCCCTTGCCGTCGAACTTGGTCATCAGCTCCTGGCCGATGGGGCCGTCGAGCACGGCACGTGCATGGGCCTTGTCGCGGAACAGGAAGGGGATGTCGATGATCTTGGTCTCGGGAACGAAATTGGGAATGGGGCCCGAGGAGGTGAACACCAGCTCCTGCGTGCCCAGTTGCACGGCCTCGATGGCCTCGCGTTCACCGCCCAGGGCGCCGTTGTAGAACGTCTGGATGCGGTAACGCCCGCCCGTGCGCTTCTCGACCTCCTTGGCAAAGACGTCTATGGCCACGCCCTGGTGCGAGGCCTGCGCCGTGGCGATGCTGATGCGCATGGTGGTCTGCGCCGAAGCGGCGAAGGAAATGCCCAGCGCGAGCCCCAGGCCCAGGGCGAGTTTGGTCAGATGCATGGTGTCTCCTGCAATGGTGCGAATGCGGACGGGCCATTATGGAGACGACGCCGCCTGCGCTGCATCCGGGTTTTGCCGAGCAAAGAGGAAAATTTCATGAATATTTTGAACGGGGGGCGTGAAATGCCCCGGCCGCCGTCCTGGCCAACCCCCCACCCAGCGGTAACCGGGTGGGGGCTCGCCCATGCCGCACGCTCCGGTAAGAGCGCCTTGTGGGGAGAAGTATGGCCCGCGGGTGGCAGATGAATTTGCTGAACTTCTTTTGAAATTAGATCTTTATAGAAAGATTTTCTGCAAAAAGAAGAATTCATGAATAATCCGGCACATGGACCGCCTTGACAGAAAAATCCTCTCCGTCCTGCAGGCCAATGCCCGCGCCAGCCTGCAGGAGATCGGCGCCGCCGTGGGGCTGAGCCCCTCGCCTTGCTGGGGCCGCATCAAGAAGATGGAGGAGGCCGGTGTCATCGAGGGCTATACCGTGCGCCTGAACCCCCTGGCCCTGGGTCTGGGCGATACCGTGCTCGTCATGGTCACGCTGGACAGCCACTCCGACAACACGCTGGAGAAATTCGGCGAAGTGCTGGCCACCATCCCCGAGGTGGTGGAGGCCCACCTCGTCTCGGGCGACTACGACTACCTGCTGCGCGTGGTCGTCAAGGACACGCGCGACTATGAGCGCCTGCTGCGCGAGAAGCTCTATAAGATCAAGGGTATACGCCACAGCCGCTCCAGCTTCGTGCTGCGCACGCTCAAAAAGGCCGACCTGCCGCTGGGCGCGGGCGCATAGTGGCGCACCACGGCTCCCCCGCGCCGCAGGACAATCCCCCGGTGATCCGCAAGACCGCCTTATTCCCTTTTCTCGCCTGGCCGCGCCCGGACCGTGCGCTGCTGCGCGGCGAAGCCCTGGCCGGGCTGACCGTGGGCCTCATGGTCATCCCCCAGGGCGTCGCCTACGCGGCGCTGGCCGGCATGCCGCTGGTCACGGGCATTTATGCCTCCATGCTGCCCGCGCTGGTGGCCGTGCTGTTCAGCGCGTCGGTGCGCCTGTCGGTCGGTCCCACGGCGCTCAGTTGCCTGCTCATCGCCTCGGGCCTGAGCCCGCTGGCCCAGCCCGGCTCGCCGCAATGGATTGCGCTGGCCGTGTGGCTGGCCCTGCTGTCCGGCCTGCTGCAGATCGCTCTGGGCTTCATGCGCTTCGGCTGGCTGCTCAACCTGGTCAACTCGCCGGTGCTCATGGCCTTCACCCAGGCAGCGGCGCTGCTCATCATCGGCTCGCAGCTCAAGGGCCTGCTCGGCGTGGGCGCCTCCTGGGCGGACTGGTGGGCGGCGCCCCGCGTCCACGGCCCGTCGCTGGCGTTCGGGCTCGGCAGCCTGGTGCTGCTGTACCTGGCGCAGCGCTGGCGGCCCGCGTTTCCCTCGGTGCTGGTCGTCGTGCTGGCCAGCGCCGGCCTTTCATGGGCCACAGGCTACGAAGCGGGCGGCGGCCAGGTCGTGGGCCCCGTACCGGCGGGCCTGCCGGCCCTGTACTGGCCGCGCTGGCCCGGGTTGGAAACCCTGGGCCAGTTGGTGCTGCCCACGCTGGTGCTCACGCTGGTGAGCTTTCTGGAGACCGCCTCCAGCGCCAAGGTGGACAGCGAGGCCCAGGGCCGCCGCTGGGACCAGAACCAGGACCTGATCGGCCAGGGCCTGGGCAAGATCGCCGCGGGCCTCAGCGGCGCCTTTCCCACCAGCTCCTCGTTCTCGCGCTCGGCGCTCAACCTGTATGCCGGCGCGCAGACGGGCTGGGCCACCATTTTCTCCGTGGCCGTCGTGTTCATGGCGCTGCTCGTCTTCACGCCGGTGCTGCGCTACGTGCCCCAGCCGGTGCTGGCGGCCATCGTGCTGGTGGCGGTGGTGGGCCTGGTCAGGCCGCGCGGCTTCGTGCGCCTGTGGCGCATCGCGCGCGTCGAGGCCGTCACCGCGCTTGCCACGTTCGCCATCACGTTGCTCGCTGCACCCCAGTTGTACTGGGGCGTGCTGGCCGGCGTGCTGATGGCGCTGAGCCACTTCCTGTACCAGCGCCTGCACCCGCGCATCATCGAGGTCGGCCTGCACCCGGACGGCAGCTTACGCGACCGCCATCTCTGGCATCTGGACGCCCTGGCGCCCGACACCTATGCCCTGCGCATGGACGCCGCCCTGGACTTCGCCGCGGCCGCGGCCTTCGAGCGCGCCATCCTGGAGCACCTGGCCCAGGCACCGCACACCCGGCACGTGTGCCTGTTCGCCCAGCCCATCAACCGCATCGACGCCACCGGCGTGGACGCCTTCCTCAAGATCTGCGCCCATTTGCGCGCCCACGGCATCGTGCTGCACCTCAGCGGCCTGAAGCTGCCCGTGGAAACCACCCTGCGCCGTGCCGGCTGGCCAGGCGCCGGGCCGGGCCTGCACCTGTACCGCACGGAAGCCGACACCCTGGCGGCACTGGCGCGCCTGCATCCCGAGCCGGGGGATATGGCGGCGGCGATGATCTGAGGCCCGCAGCGCCGGGACCAGGCCCGGGAATAGGCGGCGGTGGGAGGTGTTTTGCGATGTGCCGCGGTGCGGCTCTGGCCTGCCCGGAGGGACTCGAACCCCCGACCTATAGCTTAGAAGGCTATTGCTCTATCCAGTTGAGCTACGGGCAGGTGTGGCGGCGCCAAGGCTGCGCATCATAACCGTGCACGGCACCGGATCGGGCCGCGCGCGCGGTTATTCGAGTTCCTCGAACACCAGGCTGGGGGAGGCCATCACGCGCATGACGTCTTCGGTGCGGGTGACCAGCCCTGCGCCCAGGTAGCCAAACGGCGTGTCGGCCTCCAGCGCGGCCTCGGCCACGGGGGCCAGGGCCTGGTTCAGGGGCACGTAGTAGCTACCGGCGGGCACGTCGATGGCGGCGCGCTGCGGGCGCGCATCGCCGTTCTGGGGGCTGGCCTCGGCCAGCACGGCGCCGGCTTCGGCCACGCGCAGCACCTGCAGGCCGTGCAGGCGCAGGCGCTCCACGGCGGGCTGGGCTGCAGCCGCCAACCAGTAGCCGCAGGGGCGCGCAAGCTGGCGGACCGGGCGCCACTGCAGGGAGCTGTCCCACTCGACGCGCAGCACCATGTCCTCACCGGTCTGGGGGTTCAGCAGGGTCAGGTCGCGGGTTTCCGGGGTTGGGGCGGCTTGCACGACGATTTTGCCCTGGCAGGCCAGGGCGCGGGTTTCGCGCTCGACGAAGGAGCGCACCTGCTCGAGCGGTGCAGCGCGTTCGGCCGTGCTGCGCAGTGCACTGGCGATGGCGTTGACCTGGGTGTGCACGCGGCGCTGGATATGCGTGCGCCCCAGGCCCACGCCGCGGCTGGCCACGCTCAGGCCCACGGCGTTCTTGAGGCCCTGCAGGTTGCGCAGGCTGTCGGGGTGCACGCCGTCCATGGCCATGCGGCGTTCGCCCGGACGGCCCGCGGGGTGGTGCGCCCACTCCACGCTCAGGCCGAGCTTCTGCAGGTCCTGCTCCATGGGCTGGTGGAACCATTCGCGCGCAGCCTTGGTGATGAATTCATGCACATTGCCCGTGGTGGCGTAGAGCAGGTGCGCGTCGTGGCGCTCCAGGCCGCCAAACTCGGTCAGCACGGCGCCTGCGGCGGGGAATTCGCCGCTTTCGAGCACCACCGCCGGGCGGTAGTCGCGCACCAGCCGGGCCAGCGCGCGCGCCTCGGGCGTGTGCAGCAAGAGGTGGTCGTGCGCCATGTCGGTGCCGTCGCGCGTGGCCGGGACGTCCACCTCGGCGCCATCGGGGTTGGCGCGCGGCACCACGATGACGTTGATGCGCTCGAGCAGCGGTGCCAGCAGGCCTTGCGCCAGCTCCTGGGCCACGACGAGGAGGGCCTCGCTGGCGGCGGGCGCGTTGCCGTGCTGCTGGCCGACCAGGAGCACCGTGAGGCGCTTGCTGTCGGCCAGGGCCTGCGGCTGGGTGCCTTGTGCCTGCGTCAGCACCAGTGCGTGAATGGGCGCGCCGCGCTGCGAGGGCCCGAGCGCCAGCAGTTCGGCCCGGGTTTGCCTGGGGGCCGGCTGTTGGGCCAGGCGCTCCAGCCACTGGCCGATTTCCGCATTGGTGGTGAAGGCACGCCGCTCGGTCTGCAGGCCCGGCGTGTGGTACAGGATGGCCGGATCGGGAAAGCGCGCCGCCACTGCGGGACCAAAGGGCAACTCGGGCAGGGTGCCCGCTTGCGGGGCCAGGCGCCCTATGGGAGCGGTGCGCGCGGCCTCGGGCGCGCGCGCCAGCGGTGCGGGTACCACCGTGCCGGGCTGCGCCGCGCGGCCCGGCGGCGGGATGGTGCGCACGGGCGGTGGGCTGCCCGGCGCTCCGCGGTCCGGCCAAGGGGGCAGCGGTGTGCTGCCGCACGCGGTCAATAGCAGGCTGCCCAGCACGGCGGGCAGCGCGGCGCGCGCCAGGAATGCCCCGCGCGCGGGTGCACGGACATGGGCACGGGGTGTGAGAGCGGAGGAGGGCATGGTGATGCGGTGGGTCGGTGGGGCCACGGGCTGCGCAGCGCACAGGCCAAAGTGGGCGGGATATTACCTTGGAGAGCGCTCTGCATGCAGGCGCGCGGCGGCGTGCATGCCCGTTGTTGCGCTGTAGCCGTACCCCTGCTGGTGCCCGGGTTTTATCTGGATGGCTAGGCGATTCACGGGTTCGTCGTTATGATAGTAATAAGTTACTATCTTTTTGTGTGGAGTGAGCATGAGCGAGGCAACACGCTATCTGTCGGCAGACGAACGGCGCGCGGTCACCGTGGAGGCGGTGGTCGCATTGGCCGCGCAGCAGAACCCGAGCGACATCACCACCAGCGCCATTGCGCAGCACATGGGGGTGACACAGGGCGCGCTGTTTCGCCACTTTCCGAGCAAGGAGGCCATCCTGGAGGCCGTGATGCACTGGGTGAGCGAGCGCCTTCTGGCGCGCGTGGACCGCGCCGCCGAAGCCGCTGCCACGCCCCTGCAGGCGCTGGAAGCGGTGTTCATGGCGCACATCGGCTTCGTGGCGGAGCACCCCGGCGTGCCCCGCATGCTGTTTGGCGAACTGCAGCGCCCCGGCGAGACCCTGCCCAAGAAGATGGTGCAGACGCTACTGCAGCGCTACGGAACGCGCTTGCACGGCCTGCTGGAGGAAGGCAAGGCGCGCGGGGACCTGCGCGCCGACCTCGACGTGGATGCCGCCGCCGTGCTGTTCATCGGCAGCATCCAGGGCCTGGTCATGCAGTCTCTGCTGGCCGGCGGCGTGGAGCGCATGCGCAGCGACGCGCCCCGGGTGTTTGCCATCTATTGCCGCGGCATCAGGAGCCTGCCATGAAGTTTCCCCGCATGCAGCGCCGCACGCTGGCGCTGGTGGCCGTAATCGTTCCCTTGCTCGTTCTGTTCGTCTACGTGGCGCTGCGCTCGGGGCCGCTGGCGCCGGTGGCCGTGACCGTGGCACCGGTGCAGGCGCGTGCCGTGGCACCGGCGCTGCCCGGCATAGGCACGGTGCAGGCGCGCTACACCTACCGCATCGGACCGACCTTCGCGGGGCGCGTCAAGCGCCTGGACGTGCATGTGGGCGACGCCGTGCGGGCCGGGCAGGTGCTGGGCGAGATCGATCCGGTGGACCTGGACGAGCGCATGCTGGCACAGCAATCAGCCATCCAGAGCGCCGAGGCCGCGCTGCGCCAGGCCCAGGCGCGCCAGGGCTTTGCCCAGGTGCAGACGAGCCGGTATGAGCAGCTCCTGGCCGTGCGCGGCACCAGCGAGGAAACCCTGGCCACCAAGCGCCAGGAGCTGGCCCTGGCCGAGGCAGCCCTGGGCGCCGCGCGCGAGGATGTGGCGCGCCTGCGCGCCGAGGCCCGGGCGCTGCAGGCCCAGCGCGGCAATTTTCGGCTGGTGGCACCGGTGGCCGGCCTGGTGGCGGCGCGCGATGCCGAACCGGGCTCCACCGTGGTGGCAGGGCAGGCCGTGGTCGAGGTCATAGACCCGGGCAGCCTGTGGGTCGATGCGCGCTTTGACCAGATCAGCGCCCAGGGGCTGGCCGCCGGGCTGCCGGCGCAGGTCGTGCTGCGGTCACGGCGCGGCGAACCCCTGGCCGGACGCGTGCTGCGCGTGGAGCCGCGGGCCGATGCCGTGACCGAGGAAACCCTGGCCAAGATCGTGTTCGACACGCCCCCGGCAGCACTGCCGCCGCTCGGCGAGCTGGCCGAAATCACGGTGCAGTTGCCGCAGTTGCCCAAGGCCCCGACGATCTCCAATGCCGCCATCCGTACACAGGAAGGGGTGCGCGGCGTCTGGAAGCTGGACGATGGAGGGCTGGCCTTCGCCCCTGTCGTACTGGGCCGTTCCGACCTCGATGGCCTGGTGCAGGTGGTCAGCGGCCTGGCCGAGGGGGACAGGGTGGTGGTCTACAGCGAGAAGGCGCTCACGGCCCAGAGCCGCATTCATGTGGTCGAGCACCTGGCCGGGAGGAAGGCGCCATGATCAGCCTGGCCGGGCGCGACATCCTGCATGCCTGGGGCAAGTTCATCTTCACGGGCATAGGCCTGGGGCTGCTCATCGGTGTGACGCTGACCATGGCCGGCGTCTACCGCGGCATGGTGGACGACGGCCGCGTGCTGCTGGACAACAGCGGCGCCGACCTGTGGGTGGTGCAAAAGGACACGCTGGGCCCGTACGCCGAGTCCTCCAGCATTCCCGACGACGTCTGGCGCAGCCTGCGCACCATGCCCGGGGTGGAGCAGGCGGCCAATGTCACCTACCTGACCATGCAGGTCGGCCAGGGCGGGCGTGACGTGCGCGCCATGGTGGTGGGCATCGCGGCGGGCGAGCCGGGGCTGCCCGGCTGGCCGCCCTACCTGGTGGCGGGGCGCCAGATCACGCGCGGGCATTACGAGGCCGTGGCCGATGCGGCTTCCGGCTTTGCGCTGGGCGATGTGCTGAGCATCCGCCGCAACCACTACACGGTGGTGGGGCTCACGCGCCGCATGGTGTCTTCCAGCGGCGACCCCATGGTTTTCATCCCGCTCAAGGACGCGCAGGAGGCGCAGTTCCTCAAGGACAACGACGCCATCCTCATGCAGCGCCGGCGCACCGAGGCCAACCCGGCGTTCAACCGGCCGGGCGTGCCGGGCCTGCTCGACGCCGTGATCGCCGCACAGACGAGCAACCGCTCCGTCAACGCCGTGCTGGTGCGCCTGCGGCCCGGTGCCACGCCCCAGGAGGTGGCCGAGCCCATACGCCGCTGGAAGCGACTCACGGTCTACGACCGCAGCCAGATGGAGGGCATCCTGGTGGGCAAGCTCATCGCCACCTCGGCGCGCCAGATCGGCATGTTCCTGGCCATTCTGGCAGTGGTCAGCGCGGCCATCGTGGCCTTCATCATCTACACGCTGACCATGGACAAGATCCGCGAAATCGCCGTGCTCAAGCTCATTGGCACCCGCAACCGCACCATCGCCGGGATGATCCTGCAACAGGCCCTGGTGCTGGGCCTGATCGGTTTCGTGGTGGGCAAGATCAGCGCCACGTTTGCCGCACCCATCTTCCCCAAGTACGTGCTGCTGGTGCCGCAGGACACCATCGCGGGCTTTCTGGCCGTGCAGGCCATTTGCGTGCTCGCCAGCATCGTCGCCATCCGCATGGCGCTGCGCGTCGATCCGGCCGAAGCCATAGGGGGCTGAGATGCAAGGCAAGGGCATACGCATCGAAGGCCTGTCCAAGCGCTATGGCGAGGGCGACACCGCCGTGCTGGCCTTGAAGGACGTGAACATGCACGTGGCGCCGGGCGAAGTGGTGGGCCTGATCGGGCCGTCGGGCTCGGGCAAGAGCACCCTGCTCAAGTGCCTGGGCGCGGTGATCGACCCCACGGCAGGCCGCATGGTGCTGGGCGACGAGGCGATCTACGACCAGGGCTGGAAGGTGCGCGATCTGCGCGCGCTGCGCCGCGACAGGATCGGCTTCGTCTTCCAAGCGCCGTACCTGATTCCGTTTCTCGACGTGACCGACAACGTGGCCCTGCTGCCCATGCTCGCCGGCGCGCCCAACACCCAGGCGCGCGAGCGCGCGCTGGAACTGCTCACGGCGCTGGACGTACAGCACCGTGCCCAGGCCATGCCTGCGCGCCTGTCCGGCGGCGAGCAGCAGCGCGTGGCCATCGCGCGCGGCCTGGTCAACCGCCCCCCCGTGATCCTGGCCGACGAACCCACGGCGCCGCTCGACTCCGAGCGTGCCATGGCCGTGATCCGCATCCTCAACGACATGGCCCGGCGCTACGAGACGGCCATCATCGTCGTCACGCACGACGAAAAAATCATCCCCACCTTCAAGCGCATTTACCACATCCGCGACGGCGTGACCCACGAGGAAGCGGGGGAAGGGCGCGTTTTCGCATGAGCAGGCTCTGGTGCCCGCACTCCAGGAGATCCATGATGCAGCAGCTTGCCATTTCGTTCTTGCGTGGGCGCCATGCGCTGGTACTGGCCCTGGCGGCCGCGCTCAGCGGCTGTGCCGCCGGCCCGGACTACCAGCGGCCGGCAGCCCCGGCCGTGCCAGGCTATACAGCTACCGCGCTGCCGCAGCACACGGCCGCAGCCCCGGGCCTGTTGGGCGAGGCTCAGCACTGGCAGATGGGCGCCGCGGTACCGGCCCAGTGGTGGCGTGCGCTGGGCGCCCCCCGGCTCGACGCCTGGATCGCACAGGCGCTGGAGGCCAGTCCCACGCTCGCGTCGGCCCAGGCCGCATTGCGCCAGGCGCAGGAACTGCAGTCCGCGCAGGCCGCGTCCACGCGCTACCCGCAGGTCGATGTGGGGCTGGGCGCGCAGCGCCAGCGTCAGAACGGCAGCGCACTGGCTCCGGCGGGCGGTGCGGCACCGCTTGCCGATGTGTACAGTGCCAGCCTTGGGGTGCGTTACCGCTTCGACCTCGCCGGCGGCGACCAGCAGGCGCGCCAGGCATGGGCGGCGCGCGCGGACTACCGCCGCTACCAGCTCCACGCCGCACGCCTGGCGCTGGCCGCCAACCTCACCGGCGCAGCCATTGCACGCGCCCGCCTGGCGGACCAGCGGGCTGCCATGCAGGCCTTGCTGCAGGCGCAGGACGAGCAACTGGCCCTGGCACACCAGCGCCTGCGCCTGGGCAGTGCGGGGCAGGACGAACTGCTCGCGCTGCAGGCACAGGCCGAGCGGACCCGTTCGGACCTGGCCCTGCTGCGCAAGCAGGTGCAGCACAGCGAGAACCTGCTGGCCGTGCTGGCCGGGCA
Source organism: Comamonas granuli NBRC 101663 (assembly GCF_000739995.1). Lineage (GTDB taxonomy): Bacteria > Pseudomonadota > Gammaproteobacteria > Burkholderiales > Burkholderiaceae_C > Simplicispira > Simplicispira granuli. Next base: position 390,409 of record NZ_BBJX01000004.1, read on the forward strand.
GGCGCCCGGCGCGGCCGCGGTGCCGGATTTCTCGCTCGCCGAGTTCCGGCTGCCGGTGGAGCTGCCCGTGCGCGTACCCTCCGAGCTGGTGCGCCGCCGGCCCGACATCCTCGCCGCCGAGGCCTTGCTGCAGGCGGCGACCGCCGACTATGGCGTGGCCGCTGCCCGGCTGTACCCGCAGATCCAGCTCAGCGCGAGCCTGGGGTCGCAGGCTTTGACGACGGGGGCCTTGTTCAGCGGCGGTTCGGCCGTCTGGGGAGTGCTTGCGCAGTTGACGCAGCCCTTGTTCAACCCGGCCCTGCCCGCCGAAAAACGGGCAGCTCTGGCGGCGCTGGACGCAGCGGCGGCCAACTACCAGGTGGTGGTGCTCGACGCGCTGCGCGACGTCGCCGATGCATTGGGCGCCGTGGAGCACGATGCCCAGGCGCAGGTGGCGTTAGCGGCCGGCGACGCCGCCGCGCAGGCGGCGCTGCAGTCCGTGGAGCGGCAATACGCCCTGGGGGCGGCAGGCTATGTGCAGTTGCTGCTGGCGCGCCAGCAGGCACAGCAAAACCGTCTGGCCCTCATAGCCGCACAGGCTCAGCGCCTGGCCGATTCCGCCGCGCTGTACCAGGCCATGGGCGGCGGCGACGCCGCCCCGGAAACAGTGGCATCCCGGACCGGCCCCTGAGGGCCGGTGCAAAGGGGATCAGCGGCCGCGCGGGCCACCACGCATGCCACCGCCGCCCCTGCGGCCACGGTCGGCCATGCTGTCGATGCTGGTGCGCATGGGATCGGGCTCTGCTGCGCGGCCGGAGTTGCGGCGCACATGCAGGCCCAGGCCGCTGTGCGTGCCCAAGTGGGCGTCGGGGTGGGGGGGCTGGTCCTCGTAGCGCTGCGATCCGCCCTCGCCGCCACGGTTGCGGCCCGGGGCCGGGCGGTTGCGCGCGGCGTTGGCCGGGCCCTGGCCCTGGCGCTGTGCCGGGCCCTTGCCGTGGGAGGCCGGTTGCGTGCCGCCGCCATGGCCCGGCTTCTTGCGCTGGCCCTGCGGGGCGGCTGCGCCCTTGCCGGAGGCGCCCGAGCCGGTCTTGTTGGCGCGGATGCGCTCCATCATCTCGCTGCGCGCGGCCTTGGCTGCCGCCTGCATCACCTCGCGGCTGGGCGGTTTGCCCGCACCACCCCACAGCGTCTGGCGGCCCATGGCGATGGGCTCGGCCTGCTCGCCTTCGTCAGGGCCAAAGCCCTCCAGGACCTGGACCGGGATTTCCTGCTTGGTGAAGCGCTCGATCTCCATCATGAAGCCTTCTTCGTCCATGCAGACCAGGCTCACGGCCTGGCCCTCGCGCCCGGCGCGGCCCGTGCGGCCGATGCGGTGCACGTAGTCTTCGGGCACGTTGGGGATCTCGTAGTTGACCACGTGCGGCAGGTCGTCGATGTCGATGCCGCGTGCTGCAATATCCGTAGCAACCAGCGCACGAATCTGGCCGGTCTTGAAGCCTTCGAGCGCCTGGGTGCGGGCGCTCTGGCTCTTGTTGCCGTGCAGCGCCATGGCCGTCACACCGTTCTTCTGCAGGAAGTCGGCCACGTTGTTGGCGCCGAATTTGGTGCGCGTGAACACCAGCACCTGGCTCCAGTTGTTCTGCTGGATGATGTGCAGCAGCACCTGCTTCTTCTTGGCCCGGCCCACCGGGTGGATGACCTGGCTGATGCGCTGCACCGTGGTGTTGCGCGGCGTGACCTGGATGCTCTGCGGGTTGCGCAGCAGCGAGTTGGCCAGCTCGCGGATCTCGTCGCTGAAGGTGGCCGAGAACAGCAGGCTTTGCTTCTCGCGCGGCAGCAGCGCGAGGATTTTCTTCACGTCATGGATGAAGCCCATGTCCAGCATGCGGTCGGCCTCGTCGAGCACCAGGACCTCGACGGTGGAGAGGTCCAGGTGGCCCTGCTGTTGCAGGTCCAGCAAGCGGCCGGGCGTGGCCACGAGGAAGTCCACGCCGCGCTGGATGCGGTCGATCTGCGGGTTCATGCCGACGCCGCCGAAGATCACCGTGGAGTCCAGATCGAGGTACTTGCCGTAGGTGCGGATGGATTCCTCGACCTGGGCCGCCAGCTCGCGCGTGGGCGTCAGGACCAGGGCGCGCAGGCCTTTGCCGCCGCGCTTGCTCCGCGGTGCGGGCTGCTGGGCGAGGCGGTGCAGCAGCGGCAACGTGAACGCTGCCGTCTTGCCGGTGCCGGTCTGTGCGCCGGCCAGCAGATCCTGGCCCTGCAGCACGGCGGGGATGGCTTGCGCCTGGATCGGGGTGGGGTTTTCGTAGCCTTGCTCGCGCACGGCCTGCAGAATGGCCGGGGCCAGGTTCAGTTCGTCAAATGTCATGAATGGGTTTGCGCCTTCCGGGCGCCGGGGATCGGCCTGCCGAAGCAACCGCACAAGGGCTGCCGACCAGTATCAGGCTGAAGGGGTTTTCTCGGACAGGACGGCGCAAGCGGGTTGCTGCGTCCCCAGCACATGCTGCTGAAGCCGGACCCACTGGAAAGCCCGGCGCGGTCGCTATTGTCGCATGAGTCGATAATCGCGGTTTGCCCACGGCACAATTGCCGCTCTTTTGACAGAATCACTCCATGGCCCAATACGTTTTCTCGATGAACCATGTCAGCAAGACCGTGCCGCCCAAGCGGCAGATCTTGAAGGACATTTCGCTCTCCTTCTTCCCCGGTGCCAAGATCGGCGTGCTCGGCCTCAACGGCTCGGGCAAGTCCTCGCTGCTCAAGATCATGGCTGGCGTGGACAAGGAGATCGACGGCGAAGCCATCCCCATGCCGGGCATCAAGATCGGCTACCTGCCGCAGGAACCGCAGCTCAACCCCGAGCACACGGTGCGTGAGAGCGTGGAAGAGGCCATGGGCGAAGTGTTTGCCGCCCGCGCCAAGCTCGAGGAGGTGTACGCCGCCTATGCCGAGCCGGATGCCGACTTCGACGCCCTGGCCGCTGAACAGGCCCGCCTGGAGGCCATCATCGCCACGGCCGGCACCGACTCCGAGCACCAGTTGGAGATCGCCGCCGACGCGCTGCGCCTCCCCCCCTGGGACGCCAAGGTCGGCGTGCTCTCGGGTGGCGAGAAGCGCCGCATCGCGCTGTGCCGCCTGCTGCTGTCCAAGCCCGACATGCTGCTGCTCGACGAGCCCACCAACCACCTGGACGCCGAGTCCGTGGACTGGCTGGAGCAGTTCCTGTCGCGCTTCCCCGGCACCGTGGTGGCCATCACCCACGACCGCTACTTTCTCGACAACGCCGCCGAGTGGATTCTCGAACTCGACCGCGGCCACGGCATTCCCTACAAGGGCAACTACTCCGAGTGGCTGTCGCAAAAGCAGAGCCGCCTGGAGGCCGAGCAGAAGGGCGAGGAGGCCCGCGCCAAGGCCCTGAAGAAGGAACTGGAGTGGGTGCGCCAGAACGCCAAGGGCCGCCAGGCCAAGAGCAAGGCGCGTATCGCCCGCTTCGAGGAGCTGAGCGATTACGAATACCAGAAGCGCAACGAGACGCAGGAAATTTTCATTCCTGTGGCCGACCGCCTGGGCAGCCAGGTCATCGAGTTCAAGAATGTCAGCAAGTCCTTCGGCGACCGCCTGCTGATCGACAACCTGAGCTTCAACATCCCGGCGGGCGCCATCGTCGGCATCATCGGCCCGAACGGCGCCGGTAAATCAACGCTGTTCAAGCTGATCGCCGGCAAGGAGCAGCCCGACAGCGGCGAGGTGGTGATCGGCCAGACCGTCAAGATGGCCTTCGTGGACCAGCACCGCGATGCGCTGGCCAACGACAAGACCGTCTGGGAAGACGTCTCGGGCGGCCTGGACATGCTCACCATCGGCAAGTTCCAGATGGCCAGCCGCGCCTACTGCGGCCGCTTCAACTTCAACGGCCAGGACCAGCAGAAGAAGGTCGGCATGCTCTCGGGCGGTGAGCGCGGGCGCCTGCACCTGGCCAAGACGCTGATCCAGGGCGGCAACGTGCTGCTGCTCGACGAGCCCTCCAACGACCTGGACGTGGAAACCCTGCGGGCGCTGGAAGACGCGCTGCTCGAATACGCGGGCACGGTGCTGGTCATCAGCCACGACCGCTGGTTCCTGGACCGCATCGCCACGCACATCCTGGCGGCCGAGGGCGACAGCCAGTGGACCTTCTTCGACGGCAACTATCAGGAATACGAAGCCGACAAGAAAAAACGCCTGGGCGAAGAGGGTGCGCGGCCGCACCGCATGCGCTTCAAGGCGCTCAAGTAGAAGTAGGATAGGAGGCCGTGTAGCAACCTCCCGCGCGCAACAAAATGCAACAAACCTCCCCCCGTTCCCGGACGGTGTTTCGAGCCTGCGTCGTCAACGCTGTGCGCGAGGGCGAGGCGTTGATGCAGCAGCTGGTGCAGATCACGCGCGGAGCGCTCACCAGCCAGGAATCCGAGCTGCGCGACCTCGCGCGGCGCGACCTGGCGAGCGATGCGCTGCGCCTGCTCAACCAGCACGAAGCGGCCATGCTCAAGGGCTATCCCATGGCCCTGCTGGAGATTTTTGCCGACGGTCCCGAGCCTGCCAAAACCAGCAAGGCCGATGCCACAGGGCTGGATTTTGGCGAGCTGTCGCTGCTGGACGAGGACGAGGTGCAGGCCCAGGTCGAGCTCTCGCGCGCCCAGCAACTGGCCGTGCATACCACCGAGGCCCAGCTCGCCGAACTCAATGGCCTGGTCAGTGCCGCCCAGGGGCTGCGCCGTGTACACCCGGAACGCAACCCGCTGCGGCCCGAGAACTACATCCGCGCCTTGCAGCAGGTGATTGCCGATACCGGCGTGGCGGCCCCCATCCGCGAGGCCTGGATGCAGCCCATGCGCACGCAATTGGGCAGCTTGCTCGTGGACGTGTACAAGCGTGCGGCGCAAAGCCTGCGCGACCAGGGCATTCAGCCCGTGGGCTATGGCGCTGCACCGGCCGGGGCCGGCCGCAGCGGTGCGGCCAGCCTGCATGGCGGCGGCTACGGCGCTGCCCCGTCCAGCCAGTGGGCCGGGACGGGGCACAGCGGCTATGCTGCGGCGGGAACAGGCTATGGACCGCCCGCCGGCTACGCGGGCTCGGGCTGGGCGGGTGACCCCGGCATGAGCGGCCTGGCCCCCGAAGCCGAGGAGGCGCTGCTCACCGTGGGCATACTGCGCCAGATGCTTGCAGGCGCAGGGGACCCTTACCCGCCGGTGTCCCTCCAGCCCTCGCTCGCCATGCCCGCAGCGCCCAGCCAGCGTGGGCCTGTGTACGGCGCGCCCGTGCCACCGGGCGGCGCCCACTACACCGACGTGAACGCCGCGGCCGCCGAGGCCATGGATGACATTGCCGAGCTCGAACGCCTCGTGGGGCGTCTGGCGGGCAGCACCCAGCCCACGGGGGGTTACCTCCACAGCGGCCACAGCGCCCCGCGCAGCCTGTATGGCGTGGTCTACGGACCTGCCGAGGCGGCGTCGCCCGCGCTTGCTGCCGAGGTCGTGGCCCGCATGGTGGACAACATCGCCCGCGATGCGCGCCTGCTGCCGCCGGTGCAGCGCGCCGTGCAGGGCATGGAGCCCGCCATTCGCAAGCTGGTGCGCCACGATACGCGCTTCTTCGGCGACGCCCGCCACCCCGCACGCCGCCTGCTCGATGAAGTCACGCAGCGCAGCCTGGCGTTCGCGGAGGAGGGCGCACCAGGGTTTCGCAGCTTCATGCGCCTGGTGGAACAGGCGGTGGACCACCTGGCGCAAAAGCAGGACATCACCAGCCCGGCCCCCTTCGAGGCCGTGCTCAAGGCCCTGGAAAACGCCTGGGAGAAGCAGGAAAAAAAGCGCCAGGCCCACCGCGAGGCCGAGAAGCAGGCGCTGGTGCAGGCCGAGCAGCGCGAGCTGCTCGCCGAAAAAATCGCCGGCAATATCCGCAAGCTCACGGGCGTGGAGTCTGTGCCGGTCGATATCCTGGAATTCGCCACCGGCCCCTGGGCCCAGGTGGTGGCCCAGGCGCAATCGGGCGCGGCGGCGGGCGGCGAGGCCGACCCGGGCGGCTACCTGGCGCTGATCCCGGAGCTTTTCTGGAGCGTGCAGCCTGCCCTGGTCGGAGCCGACAAGGACCGCCTGGTGCACTGCATTCCGGGCATGCTCAGCAAGCTGCGCGAGGGGCTGCGCTCCATCGATCACCCCGCGGCACTCAGCAGTGCCTTCATCGAGCGTCTGGTGCTGCTGCACCAGCAGGTGCTCGAAGCCGTGCAGTCCCAGCAGGCGGCGCCCGATTCCGTGGCGCCGCCCATCACCCACGAGGCCGATCTGGAGCCGCCGGCATCGGCTGACGCGGCGCTCGACGTGAACCTGGAAGAGCCCGGGCCGGCGACGCCTGCGGCGCCGGAGGAAGACCCGTTCTACATCGGCGCCTGGGTCGATCTGGTGAGCAATGGCAAGGTCGTGCGCACCCAACTCACCTGGGTCAGCCCGCACAACACCCTGTTCCTGTTCACCGGGGCCGATGGCAGCACCCAGTCGATGACACGGCGCATGCGCGACAAGCTCACCGCCGAGGGCCTGCTGCGCATTCTGCCGCGCCAGCATGTGGTGGACAGCGCCATTGATGCCATGGCCTCTGCCAGCCGCCGCAAGCGCTCCTCCTCGCGCGGCAAGTAAAAAGGCGCTTCAGGCGCTGCGCTGGCCCCAGGTGGCATCGCCCAGCCCGGGCAGATGCAGGCCCTGCGGCGTGGTCACACTGCGTGCGGCCTGCACGGCGCGCAGGGTGGCGCGGGCCACGGCTTCGGCGGCCATGGTGGCGAGCAGCAGCATGCCGGGGTGGCGCCCCGCACGGCCGGTGCCCAGGGCAAACAGGGTGTCGCCATCCAACTGCGTGTGCACCGGGTTGATGCTGCGCGCCAGCCCGTCGTGCCCGGCCACGGCCAGGCGCTGCGCCTGCGCCTTGGTGAGCACCGCGTCGGTGGCGATGACGCCGATGGTGGTGTTCGTGCCCGCCAGCAGGGACTGCGCCAGCGCGCCGCGCAGCAGCGCGCGCCGGGTGTCGGCCAGGTGCAGGCCGTCGGCCGTGCGCGCGCCGGCCACGGGGCGTGCGGTATCGGGGTCGAGCACGTCGCCCACGGCGTTGCAGGCGATCAGGGCGCCCACGGTGACGCCATCGACGCTCACCGAGGCGCTGCCTATGCCGCCCTTCATGGCCCGCTGCATGCCGAACATCTTGCCCACGCTGGCGCCGGCCCCGGCACCCACGTTGCCCTCCGGCGGGTCGGCCGTGCCCGCCGCGGCGCAGGCGGCATAGCCGGCAGCGGCGTCGGGACGCACGCGCATGTCGCCCACCATCAGGTCGAACAGCACAGCCGCCGGCACCAGCGGCAGACGGCCGACGCCCACGTCCAGGCCCACGCCTTGCTCCTCAAGCCAGCGCACGGCGCCGGTGGCGGCCTCCAGGCCCCAGGCGCTGCCGCCCGCGAGCACTACGGCGTGCACCCGGTCCACCAGATGGCAGGGGTCGAGCAGATCGGTTTCGCGCGTGCCGGGCGCCGCACCGCGCACATCGACACCGGCCACGGCGCCCTCGCGCACCACGACCACGCTGCAGCCCGTGGGTCGGCGTGCATCGGTGAAATGGCCCACCTCGATGCCCGCCACGCGGGTGATGCTGCCCGGGTCGGTGTGCGGATTCATGCGCGCGGCTTGCCGTGGTAGCTGCTGAAAACGCGCGTGCTGCCGTCGCGCGCCACGAGCAGCACATCGTAGGGGTCGCGCCGGTTGCCGTAGACGGGCCCGTCCATGCCCGGCGAGCCCACGGGCATGCCCGGCACGGCCAGGCCCAGGGCCTGGGGTTTTTGCTGCAGCAGGCGGCGCACATCGGCAGCCGGCACATGGCCCTCGATCAGGTAGCCCCCCACCAGCGCCGTGTGGCAGGAGCCGAGCTGCGACGGCAGGCCCAGGCGCGCGCGCACCGCCGCATTGCCCGTGGGGTGCACGGTGAAGACGAAACCCTGCGCCTGCATGTGCTCGACCCAGTCCTGGCAGCAGCCGCACTGCGGGTCTTTCCACAGTTCCACGGGCGTGGACTGGGGTGCGGCGGCCAGCGCTACCGGGCCCAGGGCGGCCAGGGCCATGCCCGCTCCCACAGCAGGAAGGGCGGCGGCCAGCCATTGGCGGCGGCCTGGAATGTGGGGGGAAAGCGTGTGCAAGGGGCTCATGTCAAGGACTCTGGTGTGCAGGCGCAGCCTGCGGGGGTGGGGCAGGGCAGGGCCCTGCGCGGCAGGGGCCCGTCCGTCTCTTGCGAGGCGGCGGGGGCGGAAATGGTTCCCTTCTCAGGTGCCCGTGTAGCGCCCGGGCCGGTGGTTGAGAGCCAGGATGAGGTTCAAGGCCACGGCGCCAAGCACCGACCAGGCGACGCGCGCAGGCTCCACCACCGCCAGGGCCAGCAGCACGATACCGCAGTCCACGGCCATCTGCACCTTGCCCGCACGCCAGCCGTAGCGGTCCTGCAGATACAGCGCGGCGATGCCTATGCCGCCCAGGCTGCAGCGGTGGCGAAACAGGGCCAGAAAGCCCGTGCCCATGGTCAAGCCACCGGCCAGGGCAGCGTACAGGGGGTCGATGTGCGCGACCTGCAGGAAACGGGCCTGCACCTCGGTCACCAGCGACAGCAGCAGCACGGCCGCAAAGGTCTTGAGCGTGAACTCGCGCCCGAGCTTGCGCAGCGCCAGCCAGTAGAACGGCAGGTTGAGCACGAAGAAGACCTTGCCGAAGCCTATGCCCGTGGCGTAGTGCAGCAGAAAGGCCAGCCCCGCCGTACCGCCCGTGAGCAGGCCTGCGCTGGAGAAAAAGGCCACGCCGACGGAGATCATCAACACGCCCGTGAAGATGGCCACGGTGTCTTCGGTAGCGCTGTGGGGGGCGGCGGCGGGTGGGGCTGGGGCAGTCATCGGCAGGGTGTTCGGGTGAGCCAGGGATTGGAACACGGGCGGCGTGCTCATTCCACCCAGGCCGCTTCCACATAGACGAGCTCGCAGGCTCCGGCGCCGCTGTCGGTGCGTGACAGCGAGCTGTTCCAGCGCCAGCCGCTGGGGTGCGTGATGTTCACCAGCTTGCCCTGTAGCCGGATGTAGCGCCCCGCGCGCGCCTGCTCCAGGGCCTGGCGCACGGCGGGGTTGGCCGGGATCATGTGCATATTGGACGAGGTGGCGATGATCTCGTCCGGCGGAATGGGTGGCCGGTCGGGCCAGGAATAGCGGTACCAGCGCCCGCCCTGGGTGATGTGCAAGGCCTGGTAGACCGCGGGCTCGGTCATGCGCTTCCAGCCCAGGGCCAGGTCCATGGGCGAGAGCTCCGCCTCGCGGCCCAGGCGGTAATCCTCCCGCCCCAGGATGCGCGCGCGCACGGCGAACTCGGCCACGGGGTGCACCTGGTAGGCACCCAGCGGAAAAGGGCGGGCGCTCGTGGGCTCCTGCACCGGCTCGGCGGCAAAGCTCTGCTGCGCCAGCGCAAGGCCCGAACCGATCCTCTGGGGCGCGGTGCGCGCGCGCCAGGTGTCGGCCGCGAAGAACAGTCCGGTCAGCAGTGCACCGATCACCAGCATGGAGCGCAATGTCATGGCGGCGATTGGACCACGATGCTGGCATGATGGCCGGGCCTTTGCCGCCAGTCCACCCCGCCATTCCACCGTGAGCATGTCCCTTTCTGCCCCCAGCCTGCGCATCGGCGACGCCGCCCGCCTCTCGGGCGTGACGGCCGCCAACATCCGCTACTACGAGCGCGAAGGGCTGCTGCCGCCCGGCGCACGCAGCAGCAACCGCTACCGGCTCTACAGCCAGGCCGACGTGCACCGGCTGCGCCTGATCCGGCTGTGCCGGGCCATGGACATGTCGCTGGACGAGGTGCGCACGCTGCTCGCCCTGGACCTGCGCTCCCAGGCCGATTGCGACGCGGCCTGCGCCGCCATCGACGGGCATCTGGAGCATGTGCGCGAACGGCTGGCGGAGCTGCAGGCCCTGGAGCGCAGCCTGCTCGCGCTGCGCAACTCCTGCGACGGCACTGGCACCCACTGCGGCATCATCGAAGCGCTGCACGCCCAGGCGGATGCGCAGGACGCCCCGGCACGCCCCGGCCAGCACCTGCGGCATGTGTGATGCTATTTATTTGCTAGCTGCCAGCGCTTACCAGTCAAGCGCTTGAGTCGTATTTTTGCCTTGAAACTCCATGCTGCCGCTATGATGCGCCCCATGCCCTCTCGCCGCGCATCGCCCGACCTGCCTACCCGCCTGTGGCGGTCCGTGCAGCGCTGGGTGCGGGCCTGGGGCCGCATCGTGTACCTGGGCGCGGTGGTCCTGGTGCTGGCGCTCTCGCCGTCGAGCTACGCGGGTGCGGCGCGCAGGCCGCTGCTGCGCCACCTCTACTTGGAGACCGCGCCCATCCTCCCCGGGTTCACCGTGCTGGCGGCGCTGCTGAGCCTGGTGCTCACGCGCATCGTCGTGGTCACGGCGCTGAGCTATGGGCTCACGGCCTATGCGCTCGAGATGGTGATCCGCGTGCTGGTGCTCGAGCTCATCCCGCTCACGGCGGCGCTGTTCGTCGCCCTGCGCTGCACCATCCCGGCCGGCGCGCAGCTCGCGGCGCTGCGCCGGGCGGGCCGCTTCGACGCCCTGCGCCGCGCCGGGGCCGACCCCGTGCGTGTGGAGCTGCTGCCGCGCGTGGCAGCGGGCATGTTCGCGTGCATCACGCTCGCCGCGCTGTCGTGCGTGGTGGCCCTGGCCATGGCCTACCTGGGGGTGTATGGCTTCAACCTGGCCGGACTGCCCAGCTACACGCGCATGTTCGGCCATGTGTTCTCCCCCGCGGTGACGCTGGTCTTCGGCATCAAGACCCTGCTGTCGAGCCTGGCGGTGGCGCTCATCCCCACGGCGTCGCGCATGGACGGCGACGCGAGCGTACCGGAACAGGAGAGCGAGCTCGGCGGCCTGGCGCGCATGTTCGCCGTGCTGCTGCTGATCGAGGTCGCCTCGCTCGTGGGCAACTACTATTGACGGCGATGACGAACCGCTCCGACACCCCGGCGCCCGACACCGATGCCGCCCTGCTGCGGCCCGTGGCGCACCTGGAACTCAAGGCCGCGGCGCTGCTGCTGTTCACGCTGGCGCTGATCGTGGGCTCGGCCCTGTACCTGCTGTATGCGCGCGGCGCCTTCGAGCCCACCCAGACCCTGGTGCTCGTGGCCGACGACTCCGAGGGCGTGGTGGTCGGCATGGACATGACGTTTTCCGGCTTCCCCATCGGGCGGGTGCGGCGCATCGAGCTGGCCGACGAGGGCAATGCGCGCATTGTCATCGACGTGGCGCGCAAGGATGCGCACTGGCTGCGCGTCTCCAGCGTGTTCACACTCGTGCGCGGCATCGTGGGCGGTACGGCCATCCGCGCCTACTCCGGCGTGCTCGACGACCCGGCGCTGCCCGATGGCGCCGTGCGGCCGGTGCTGCGCGGTGATGCCACGGCCGAGATCCCGCAGCTCATGGCCACGGCACGCGAACTGCTGGCCAACCTCCAGGCCTTGACGGCCCAGGACGCGGCCCTGGCCTCCAGCCTGGGGCAGGTGCGCCAGCTCACCGAGCGCCTCAACGGCCCGGGCGGCGCGCTGCAGGTGCTCATGGGCAACGCGCAGGATGCCCGCAAGATCGTGCTCGCCCTCGAGCGCGCCAATGCCGTGCTGGCCCGCCTGGACGGCCTGGCCGCCAAGGCCGACACCCAGGTGTTCGGCGCCACAGGCCTGCTGCCCGAAATGCAGGCCACCGTGGCGCAGCTCGGCAGCCTGCTGGGCGACACGCGCGCCAGTCTCAAAAAGGTCGATGCCGTGCTGGCCGAAGCCCAGGCCGTGGGCGCGAATGTGCGCGAGGGCACGGCCGACCTGGGCGCCCTGCGCGCCGAGGTGGAGGCCAACCTGCGCAAGATCGACCAGTTGGTGGGCGACATCCAGCGCAAGTGGCCGTTTGCCAGCGATACGGAGCTGCGACTGCCATGAGACACGACCCGCCCGCCACGGCATGGGGCCGGCGCCTGGCACGCGCTGCCGGGCTGGCGGGCTGCGCGCTGCTCGCCGCCTGTGCCAGCCGGCCTGCTGTGCCGGACTGGCAAACCCAGGCCCATGGTGCGGCGCAGCGCGCGGTGCAGGCCTACCTCGATGGCTCCGAGCGCGTGGCCCGGCAGGAGTGGAGCCGCGCCCGGGAACAGGTGGCCCGCACCGGCGATCCCGGCCTCATGGCGCGGCTCGAACTGCTGCACTGCGCCGCCCAGGCCGCCAGCGTGGTACCCGAGGCCTGCAGCCGCTTCGAGGCGCTGCGGGCCGACGCCGCGGCGCCCGAAAAGGCCTATGCCGCCTATCTGGCAGGGCAGCCGCTGGGCGCCGGGGCGGTGGCGCTGCTGCCGCCCGCGCAGCAGGCCGTGGCCCGCGCCGCTCCCGGACAGGCGGATGCCCAGGTGGCCGCCCTGGAGGACCCGCTGGCGCAACTGGTGGCCGCGGGCGTGCTGCTGCGCCGCGGGCAGCTCACCCCGCATCTGGCGCAGATAGCCGTGGATACCGCCTCGCGCCAGGGCTGGCGTCGCCCCCTGCTGGCCTGGCTGGGGGTGCAACTGCGGCTGGCAGAGCAGGGCGGCGCGGCAGAGCAGGCCGCGCGCGTGCGCCGCCGCATGGATGTCGTGGAGCAGGGGGGACACCCGTGAAGGCCCGGCAAGACCCGCCGCCGCATCCACCCCTGCCGGGCGCACGCGCCGACGCCAGCGCGTACGCCTACGTCCCGCCGCAGCGGGCCGGCTGGCTGCGGCTGCGCTTTGCCGACCGCGCGCTGGAGACCGATTTCCGCCACTACCACCAGCAGCAGTTCCTGTCGCGCATGCGCCGCTCGGTGGCGGTGGCGCTGGTGCTGTTCGTGCTGTTTGCCGTGCTGGACGCGGCCAGCCTGCCGCCCGGGGTGCGCGAGGGCGTGCTGGGCCTGCGCCTCGGGGTGATCGTGCCGGCCCTGGCCCTGACCTGGATGGCCTCACGGGTTCCCCGGGTGCATGCCTACCTGCAATGGATCGTGGGCGCTGCCGCCCTGGTGTGCGGGCTGGGTATCGTGGGCATCATCTGGGTGGCACGGGCCCACACCTTCGCCTTGCCGTACGAGGGCATCATCCTGGGGACGTTCTTCTCGTACTTTCTGACCGGCCTGCGCTGCGTGCCCGCCGCGGTGTGCGGCTGGCTGACCTTTGTGGCCTATGTGGCCATGGAGCTGCACATGGGCCTGCCCGGCGATGTGCTGCTGTACAACGCCTTTTTTCTCGGAACCGCCAACGTCATCGGCAGCTTCGGCGCCCACTTCCTCGAACAGGCCACGCGCCAGAATTTCGTTGCCTTCCTGCAGTTGCAGCAGCGCGCGGACAGGGACTTCATCACCGGCCTGCTCAACCGCCGGGCATTCAGCGACCGCGCGCAGCACATCTGGCGCCATGCCGTGCGCGAGCGCCAGCACCTGGCCGTGGCCATGATGGATGTGGACCACTTCAAGCGCTACAACGACCACTACGGCCACGCCGCCGGCGACGAGAGCCTGCGCGCGGTGGCGCAAGTCATCGCCCACCACGCACGCCGTCCGCTGGACGTGTGCGCGCGCTACGGGGGAGAGGAGTTCATCGTCGTCTGGTACGGGGTGGACGCCTGCCAGGCGCAGGCGCTGGCCGAGAAGGTGCGCGCCGCCGTGTCGCACCGGGCACTGCCGCACGCAGCGTCGCCCACGTCTTCCTGCGTCAGCATCAGCATCGGCCTGGCCAGCCTGCTCCCGGAACGCGACTGTGGCCTGGACGAGGCCCTGCGCCAGGCGGACATGGCCCTGTACCAGGCCAAGGCGCAGGGCCGCGACCGCGTGCACCTGTTCGCTCCGGCGGCGTGCACACAGCAGTCCTGACACGCCCGGCGCGGGCCATGGCAGAGCAGGGCGGCCGCCTCCGGCGGTCGCTCGGGCGGACCTGTGCACCGGTGCGCTGACAGGGTTTCCTCCAGTGGCGGGAAGAGAGACGGCCCCGGATACTGCGAATGGCACGGTCGTTCGTTTTTTGTGCCCACGCCATGGGCGCGCCGTTCTGGCGCAGCCGTATTCCAATACCAGCCAACGAAGAGAGGGGATTTTGATGCGCGCTGTCCGTTCGATTCTTCACGCAAAAGCCGGCCCCCGCTGGGCGGCAGCGGCCCTGGCCCTGCTGGGCGCGCTGGCCACCGGTGTGTATGCCACGAATTATTCCTTGTGGATCAATGGGCGCACCGGCGGCGGCAAGCCCGGCAACCACGCCGATTTCACGTACTGGGGGCCTGCGACCGCCGATGCCGGCGTGAACAAGAAATCCGTCAACTGGGATGGCTACAACCGCATTGCCGACCAGAACTTCCGCATCCGCGACGCGCTCGATTGCTACTGCACCGGCACCAACTGGTGCTATGTGGCGGCGCACAGCGCGGGCAACCTGCAGATTGGCTACGCCCTGTCTCTGTACGGCGGCACGGCGCGCTACAAGAAGAACGCAACGCCCAATTCCGCGGGCGTGTGCGGCAATACCGATGGCAGCACCCAGACCGGCTGGAACATCAAATGGGTGGACGTGGCCGCCGGGGCAGGGGGCGGCAGCGAGCTGGCGGACGTGGGCAGCTGGGCGGTATCCGACCCCTTGACCTCCGACCTCAAGACCACCACGGCGCGTGCGATGTACGACCACAACCAGACGCGCGCCAAATGGTTCTACATGTACGCGGGCGCCAAGGGCACCCTGTATTCCGGCATTCTTCCCGGCCAGGACGATGAAGCCGTGGCCTACCACTCGGCCGGCGGCGTCTCGGGCAGTGGCGGGGCGGGCTTTTGCAACCCTTCGGACTGGCTGTGCAACGACCTGACCCTGGGCACGGCCGCCAATGAAGGCGGGCGCACCAAATGGAGCTACCACAGCGTGCAGTTCCGCGACGACAAAGAAGCCTTCAACCATTACACCAATGGCAACTGGGGCGGGGTGGTCTCCAAAGTCCGGGCCGACATGGCCGCCAATGCCCGGTAACGGCTTGCCCCTGCAGGAATCGGCGTGAGGCCTGGGGCATGGATGGCGGCGGCCGCCGCCGCTGTGGGCGTGGCTGCCATGGTGTGGTGGACGGGCGCGCTCGATCCCTCCGGCGCCCGTGCGGGTGAGTCCGCCGCGGCTGGCGCACCAATTGCCGGCGCGGCCTCCCACGAGGCACCGGAGCAGGCCGCCGAGGCCGCGTCCCCCGGCCCCGGCCGCGCCCCTCTGAGCGCCCAGGGGCTGCGCGCGCAGGCGGAGAAGCTGCGCCTCTGGCAGGCCCGCTACGAGCGGGCCGAGCAGGTATATGCCAGCTACCGCGACGCCACCCGCTATCCGCATGAGTCACGGCCCTTGAGCGAGCACCCGGACCAGATCCATCCGTTCGATCCCATCACGGAAGAGAAAACCCTGCGCGATGCCCGCGGTGAGGCCATACAGGGCATACGGCTGCGCACCACGCAGGACCGCGTCTTCCTCAGCGCGGCCGATACCGTGCGCTTCTCCATCGAAGCCCTGGACGAGCAGGGCCAGCGCACCGCCCTGATCGTGCGCTCGGCCGCGGCGCAATCGATCGCCGATACGCGCACCCCCGTGCCGGTGATTGCCACCAACCTGGCATTTGCGGACAACGGCACGGGCGGCGACCCGCAAGCCGGTGACGGCATCCACACGGCGCTGCTGGCGCCTGCCCAGCAGGGTTTTGCGCACTACGACGGCACCATCCGGGTGCTGGCACAGGTGGCGGTCAAGGGCTTGCAGGGCGTGGTGCACTTCGATGTCATCTATGCACCGGGCGTGCCTGCCACCTGGCTGGGCGTGCGCGAGGCGGTTGAAGGCGGTTCGCTGAATTTCTACCTGAAGGCGCAGGTGAACGCCCCGGGCCGCTACGTGGTCAGCGGCCGGGTCGACGATGCCCAGGGACAGCCTTTTGCGCTGGTGCAATTCAACCAGGAACTGCCCCCCGGCGAGCAGGAGATGCGCCTGCAGGTTTTTGGCGCCCTGATCCGGGACAAGGCGCCCGCGTTTCCGCTGCGCCTGCGCGATGTGGAGGGCTTCATCCTGTACCCGGACCGTTTTCCGGACCGTGCGCTCATGCCACGCTGGAGCGGCGTGGTGCACCAGAGCGCCCGCTATTCCACCGAACGGTTTTCCAGCGACGAGTGGAGCAGTGAAGAGCGCGAACGCTACCTGGCCGAATACGCGCGCGACGCGGACGAGGCGCGCCGCCAGGTGGAAGAACTCCTGCCGCGCTGATCAGCGCAGCCCGGTGCCCTGGCTGGCGTCGTTGCGCTGGATGAGCTCGATCTTGTAGCCGTCCGGGTCCGTCACAAAGGCGATGACGGTGCTGCCGCCCTTGACGGGGCCCGGCTCGCGGGTGATGGCACCGCCAGCGGTGCGGATGCGCTCACAGGCAGCATAGGCATCGGGAACACCGATGGCGATGTGCCCGTAGGCACTGCCCAGGTCGTAGCTCTCCACGCCCCAGTTGTAGGTCAGCTCGATCTCGGCCTGACCAGGGTTGCCGCCGTCGAAACCGAGAAAGGCCAGCGAGTACTTGTACTCGGGATTGTCCGAGGTGCGCAGCAATTGCATGCCCAGCACCTGGGTGTAGAAGTCGATGGAGCGCTGGAGGTTGCCCACGCGCAGCATGGTGTGCAGGATTCTCATGCGCCGTATTGTGCCCGCAGTGAGCTCCGGGCGTGTGGCGCGCACAGGCACATTGACTAGATGCGATGTATAGGTCATTATCTTTCCGCCTCCAGATAATAATCTTCATTCGCTCTTAAAAAAAGAGGGCGAGGGGTTTTCGATAATGTTGTCCACATAATCAACGTCCTGTTTGACAGGGCGCGAATACGCATCATCGTTTGCAGCGGGAGCGCCACGCGAACGTCCGAGCGCGGGCGCAGGCGTCCTGGTCCCCATGGGGGGCACACCCCCCATACCCCGATTTGGGGAGCGACGGGGGACATAGCTGCCGTTGCGGGCGAGCCAGCTGCGGTAGAGGTCATCGGTGAAGCGGCTCATCGCACCACCTCCCCAAGGCCATCGCGCACGCGCAAGGCAGCGACATGGGCCACATCCGCCGCAAGGCAAGCCCGGTTGGCCATGCGCTGCAAGGGAAAGATCAGGGGAGAAGCCGGTGCGGAGTCGTCTTTGGCACCAGACAGGGCATCCAGCAAGGTTTGAAGCTCGAGCGCCAACTCATACGCCGCTTCAGCTTGTGTGACCGCTTGCCGTGCAAGATCAAGCGGAGTGAGAGAATTCGAATCAGCCATTTTCAGTTCCTTGTTAACTGGTTTTGGTCAGGGGCGCCAGCTGCTAGTGACAGCGAAGCGCCCCGATTTATTTGCGCCATCTGGCCCAGGCGGCCCGCAGATCGAAGGCAGGGCGGTCGAGCCCTGGCAAGCCAGCCAGGCGGCCAGCAGCGGAAGCGAGAGAGCGAAGGCCCGCAGCATCACGCACCCCTTTTCCCCGGCATGGGGATGACAGGCCGACGTTCATAGAAGCGGGCAGTAGAAGGGCGTGAACCTGGACCACGTTGACCAGGCGAGATGTCGGGCAGCACAGGCACGCTCCAACGGCCATCCGGCCCCTTGATGGCACCCAGGATGCGGCCATCGTTGAGCAGCCTGGAAGCCCGCTGACGAGACACGCCGAGCTGCTTGGCCAGGTAGCTCACCGGGTGCGATACGAGAGGTGCAACAGTTTTAACCATTGCTCAAGCCTCCCGAATCGCCCGGTAGCCCGCGCCAGCATTGGCTTTGCCGTCCCCCGTGCTGCCGTGGTTTTTCCCGAATCCGGGACTGTCAGGCGGTGCTACCACGCCCGCCTGACGAAGCCGGGGCGCGGAGAAAACGGGCGAATTTGAGGGGAGTTGCTGCGCCGAATACAAGGCCGTGGAGGCAGGCGCAGCGGCACTGTAGCGCGCATTCATCGACACGTCTAGAGCACTAGGCGCTCGGCCTGCCGCAGGGCCGCGCTCCGCTTGCGTCCCAGCGGCTGTCCGAGCGCCACGGCGCCCGTAGAGTTCATCGAACATTGCGGCGCGACGTACCAGCAGCGACCACCAGGAACTGTCCGTTCCGGCGATCGAGCGGCCCTCAGGGGTCCACAGTTTGCCACCGTGAAAGCACCAGCCAGCCCAGGCCTCGCCAGGCAGCTCCATGCGGTTGAGCAGGCGCAGAAGCCGATAGGCCGAGTACGGGATGTCGTGCTTGCCGGACTGCCAGTTATGCAAAGTCCGTTCAGTCACGTGAAGAAGCTTCGCGCAGCCGGGCAGATCGAGGCCCAGGTTGCGGTACATGGCCCGGAACCGAAACGCAAGCTGGGCGCGGGTTTCCGGGTCATGGCGGCGCAGCTTGCCGCTCCTTTTAACTAGATACGATGTATATTATGTTAAATAACTGATGCGCAGATGGCGCCAGCGACGTGGATGCATCCCCTTGCGCTCATTCCTGGGAAAAGATGGCCTGCTGGCTGCGTGCGGTGCGCTCGTACTGGCGCACGATGTTGCCGCACACCAGGTCGCACAGGGCGTAGACCGATTCGTCGGCGATGCTGTAGTACACGCTGGTGCCCCGGCTTTCGCGCTTGACCAGGCCCTGCTGGGTCATCAGCGACAGATGGCGGGAGATGTTGGCGGCGGTGTAGCCGCACAGCTGGGCCAGCTCGCCCACGTTGTGCTCGCCGTCGCGCAGGTAGTTGAGGATGCGCAGCCGCGTGGGCTCGGCCAGGGTCTGAAAGTAAGAGGCTACCTGTTGCAGCGCTTCGGGCGGGAGGTTTTTCATGGCAGTCGCAGGGCAATGAAGCGCTGGGGCACCAACACTTCCGGTGGCTGGAACGGGTCTTGATGATACATCATTTGACTAATTAGCTGTTTGGCTAAATAATTCATCAATCAATGGCTTTGCACCCCGTACAAAGGAGAAACACATGACCTCTTGGCAAGTCGTCCGCCTGCTGGCGGGCACCTTTATTCTGCTGTCGCTGGCCCTGGGCATTCCGGGCAGCCCGCTGTTCGTGAGCCAGTGGTTTCTGGCCTTCACCGCATTCGTCGGGGCCAACCTGCTGCAAAGCGGCCTGACCAAATGGTGCATGCTGGAGAACATTCTGCGCAAGCTGGGCATCCAGCCCGGTTGCTGAACACGGAGCAGGCACGCCATGGACAACACTGCCAGCGCTCCGGGCACACCCACCCTGGTCGATGTGCGCTCGCTGGGGGAATACCAGTCGGGCCATGTGGATGGCGCGGTGCATTTGCCGCTGGAGCGCCTGCTGGACGACGCCCCTGCCCTGCTGCCGGACCGCTCGGCCGAGCTGCTGCTCTACTGCCTCTCGGGCGCGCGCTCCCAGATGGCGGTGCAATGGCTGCAGCAGATGGGTTATGCCCGGGCGCGCAATGGCGGCTCGGTGGGCATGGTGGCCCTGCAGACTGGGCGTACCATTTGCCGCAACGTCCGATGAACCCTTGAAAGGATTGGCATGAGCGAGAGCAATGAGCGCATCACCCTGCGGCAGCGGCAGGACTACAGCTTCGATGTGGATTTCGGGCCCGGCATTCCGGTGCTGCTCGCTGACGAGCCGGCACCGCTGGGCACCGGCCAGGGGCCCTCGCCCGTGCAGTTGCTGGCCGCGGCCGTGGGCAATTGCCTGTCGGATTCGCTGCTGTTTGCACTGCGCAAGTTCAAGCAGGCCCCCGAGCCCCTGCAGTGCAGCGTGGAGGCCGAGGTTGGCCGCAACGAGCAAAAGCGCCTGCGGGTCCTCAAGATGACGGCGGCGCTGCACCTCGGGGTGCCCGCAGCCGCCCTGGAGCACCTGGACCGTGTGCTCGAGACCTTCGAGGCCTACTGCACCGTGACGCAGAGCGTGGGCCAGGGCATACCCATCGAACTGCAGGTTTACGACAGCACGGGCCAGCGCCTCAAGTAGGCACGGCACACCCGCTTTACCACCCCGGTCCGCTCCCCGCGGGGACGGCCGCCACGCCCTAGGGCAAAGGAGTCACCATGAAATTCAACGTAGGTTCCATCGATCGCGTGCTGCGCATCGTCGTCGGTCTGGTGCTGGTAGGCCTCGCGGCCACGGGCACGGTGGGGGTATGGGGCTGGATCGGCGTGGTGCCGCTGGCCACCGGGCTGTTCGGCTTCTGCCCCGCCTACACGCTGCTGGGCATCAATACCTGCCCAATGAAAAAATAGGCATGTAAAGCAAAAATAGCTTCCAGCGCCCTTTTCACGGGCGCTGGAAGCTATTGTTTTTATAGCAATCGCCTACCCGCACTGGCAGCCACCGCCGCAGCCTTGCACCGCGCTGGGCGCGGGGGCGGCGCCCTCTTCCTGCGTCTGGCGGCTGCGCAGGCCCAGCTTGCGCAGCAATTGCAGGTCGGCCCCGGCGTCGGGATTGCCGGTGACCAGCAGTTTGTCACCGTAGAAAATGGAATTGGCCCCCGCCAGGAAGCACAGCGCCTGCACGGCCTCGCCCAGTTGCTCGCGCCCGGCCGAGAGGCGCACGCGCGCCTTGGGCATGGTGATGCGGGCCACGGCAATCATGCGCACGAAGTCCAGCGGGTCTATGGGCGCGCTGTCGGCCAGCGGCGTGCCGGGCACGCGCACCAGTTGGTTGATGGGCACCGAGTCCGGGTAGGGGTCGAGATTGGCCAACTGCGCGATCAGCCCGGCGCGGTGCACCGGCGCTTCGCCCATGCCCACGATGCCGCCGCAGCACACGCGCAGGCCGGCGTCGCGCACATGCTGCAAGGTGTCGAGCCGCTCCTGGTAGTGGCGTGTGCTGACCACGTCCCGGTAGTACTCGGGGGCGGTGTCCAGGTTGTGGTTGTAGTAGTCCAGCCCGGCCGCCTTGAGCGCCTGGGCCTGCTCGGGCTGCAGCATGCCCAGGGTGGCGCAGGTCTCCAGGCCCAGGCCTTTGACGGCGGAGATCAGGCCCGCCACCTTCTCGATGTCGCGGTCCTTGGGTGCGCGCCAGGCAGCGCCCATGCAAAAGCGCGTGGCGCCCGCCTGCTTGGCAGCCTGCGCGGCCTGCAGCACCTCGTCCACCTCCAGCATTTTTTGGGCTTTGACGCCGGTGTCGAACTCGGCGGACTGCGGGCAGTAGCCGCAGTTTTCGGGGCAGCCGCCGGTCTTGACGGACAAGAGCGTGGCCAGCTCGATGTCGCCGTCCGGCCAGTGCTGGCGGTGCACGGTCTGGGCCTCGAAGACCAGGTCGAGCAAGGGGCGCTCCAGCAAGGCCTGGACGGCCGCCACGGACCAGCGCTGCGGCGCAGGCGCGGGCGGCGCGGGGGGCGGGACATGCACATGCACCGGGTGGGTGCCAAGGGCCTGGGTCATGCAAAAACCTCCATGGAGTGGGCGCCCGCCCGGGCGGGGCCCCGGCAGGCATTCAGGTAACAAATTGCGCCACGCAATGCTGCGTGGCACAGAACGCTCTCTGAAGATTCTGCCTCACAAAAATGCGCCGCATCCCGTCTTGCGACTCACATTTTGCGCCAATTCATAGCCAGTTCAAAAACCGGCATCTGCAGGTAAAAATACGCGCGGATGCAGTGTTTTGCCTGGCACTTGGCGGCCTTTGCCGCAACAGACCGCTTTCCCGGCCCCAAAGGCGGGCAAATGCGCAATCTGCTGGCAACGCGGCCCCGCATGGGCGCGCCGGATCGCAGTGCCGGCATGCGGGCGCCGGTGCAATCGACGCTGCGGAGCGCCCTGCCGGGCGCTTGGCGCCGCCGGCTCAGCCCAGCGCGGCGATCACCTCGGGCGGCGCCTGCACCAGCTCGATCAGCACGCCTTCTCCGGCAATGGGGAATTCCTCGTTGCTCTTGGGGTGCAGAAAGCAGATGTCGTAGCCCGCTGCGCCCTTGCGGATGCCGCCGGGCGCAAAGCGCACGCCCTGGGCGGTGAGCCATTCGACGGCGGCGGCCAGGTCGTCGATCCACAGGCCGATGTGGTTGAGCGGCGTGGTGTGCACGGCGGGTTTCTTGTCGATGTCGAGCGGCTGCATGATGTCCACCTCGACCTTGTGCGCACCCTGGCCCAGGGCCAGGATGTCCTCGTCGACGTTCTCGCGCTCGCTCTGGAAGCTGCCGGTCTGCGTGAGGCCGAGCATGTCCACCCACAGGCGTTTCATGCGTGCCTTGTCGGTGCCGCCTATGGCCACCTGTTGCACACCCAGGACTTTGAAGGGCCGGTTCATTTTTGCTCCTACGTTGATAGCTGCCAGCGATTGCTCCACAAGCGCTGGAGGCCCATTTCACTCAAATTCCAGGATGACTTCGTCCACGGCCAGGGAGTCGCCCTTGGCGGCGACGATGCGGCTGACCACGCCGTCCTGCGCGGCAAAGAGGATGTTCTCCATCTTCATGGCCTCGATCACGGCGAGCTTCTCGCCCGCCTGCACCTTCTGGCCCGGCTGCACCGCCACGTCCACCAGCAGGCCGGGCATGGGCGAGAGCAGGAAGCGCGAGAGGTCCGGCGGCGCTTTGTAGGGCATGAGCTGGTAGAGCGCGGCGCGCTGCGGCGTGAGGACGATGGCCTCGATCTGCGTGCCGTTGTGCGCGATGCGCAGCGCCAGCGGGTTCTTGGCCGTGCCGCGCTCGACCTGGGCCGTGAAGCCCTGGCCGTTGCAGGAGCCCTGCACGCGGATGCTGCCCAGGTGCGCGCTGCTGCTGATGCGGTAGTTCTTGCCGTGGATTTGCACGGTGCTGGAGCCCGACTGGTTCTCGAAGTCGGTGACCGAGACCTCGTGGTACTGGTTGTGGCCCTCGGCGCCCAGGGTGACGACCACGAACTGTTCGCCTTCCTTGACCTCATGCCCGGCGAGCTGGCCGCTGATGCCCGAGGCGCGCGCCCGGTAGCGGCGGTACATGAACGCGGCCAGGGCCACGAGGAAGTCGGGGTCGTCGTGCGGCACATCCTCGGCGCGGAAGCCCTGGCCGTAGTGCTCGGCGATGAAGCCGGTGTTGAACTGGCCCGAGACGAATTTGGGGTGCGCCAGCAGCGCCGCCTGGAACGGGATGTTGCTGTTGATGCCGCGGATCAGGAAGCCGTTGAGCGCGGCGCGCATCTTGGCAATGGCGTCGTTGCGGTCCTGGCCGTGCACGATGAGCTTGGCGATCATGGAGTCGTAGTACATGGGGATCTCGCCCCCCTCGTACACGCCCGTGTCCACGCGCACGCCCAGCTTCTTGCTGGTGTCGGACTGGAACATGCTCTCTTCCGGCGGCTGGAAGCGCACCAGCCGGCCCGTGGACGGCAGGAAGTTGCGGAACGGGTCTTCGGCGTTGATGCGGCACTCGATGGCCCAGCCGTCGCGCTTGACGTCGGCTTGCGTGAGCGGCAGCTTCTCGCCCGCGGCGACGCGGATCATCAGCTCCACCAGGTCCAGGCCGGTGATGCATTCCGTCACCGGGTGCTCCACCTGCAGGCGGGTGTTCATCTCCAGGAAGTAGAAGTCCTGGTCCTTGCCGACCACGAACTCCACCGTGCCCGCGCTCTGGTACTTCACGGCCTTGGCCAGCGCCACGGCCTGCTCGCCCATGGCCTTGCGCGTGGCGTCGCTGATGAAGGGCGACGGCGCCTCCTCGATCACCTTCTGGTGGCGGCGCTGGATGGAGCACTCGCGCTCGTTCAGGTAGATCACGTTGCCGTGGCTGTCGCCCAGGATCTGGATCTCGATGTGGCGCGGCTCCTGCACGAACTTTTCGATGAAGATGCGGTCGTCGCCGAAGCTGTTGCGTGCCTCGTTCTGGCAACTGGCAAAGCCCTCGAACGCTTCCTTGTCGTTGTAGGCCACGCGCAGGCCCTTGCCGCCGCCGCCGGCGCTGGCCTTGATCATCACGGGGTAGCCGATGCCCTTGGCAATCTCCACGGCCTGCTCGGGGCCGGAGATGGCGTCGTTGTAGCCGGGGATGGTGTTGACCTGGGCCTCATTGGCGAGCTTCTTGGAGGCGATCTTGTCGCCCATGGCCGCGATGGAATGCGCCTTGGGGCCGATGAAGGCAATGCCCTCGTCCTCGCAGCGCTGGGCAAAGGCCTCGTTCTCGCTCAAGAAGCCGTAGCCGGGGTGGATGGCCTGCGCGCCGGTCTGCTTGGCGGCGGCGATGATCTTGTCGGCCAGCAGGTAGGACTCGCGGCTGGGCGCCGCGCCGATGTGCACGGCCTCGTCGGCCAGCTTCACGTGGCGCGCCTCCTTGTCGGCGTCGGAATAGACGGCGACGGTGGCAATGCCCATCTTGCGCGCCGTGGCAATCACTCGGCAGGCGATCTCGCCGCGGTTGGCGATCAGAATTTTGGTAAACATTTTTTCTCCGTTGTCTTGTGCGCAATGGACCGGGTCGGGCTCACTGCAATCCCAGTTCCTTGCGCATGGCAAGGTTGCGTGCCATGGCGCGCTGGTAGGCCGGCCGTGCATTCAGGCGGTCGACATAGGCCTGGAAGTCGGGCGTGGGTTCGAGCAGCTTGAATTCCAGCATGTAGCGCAGCGTGCCGCCGAACACCACGTCGGCCATGGAAAACGCCTCGCCCAGCACGAAACTCCTGCCGGCAATGGCGCTGTGCGCCGCGGCCAGCATCGAGGCGTGGTTGCCCCAGCCGGCGGAGACCTCGCGCACCTCCCAGTGGCCGGCCTTGGCCATCACGGCGGGCTCGATCACGCCGGGCGCGAAGAAGGACCAGCGCAGGTAGGCGCCGCGCCGCGGGTCGTCCAGCGCAGGCGCCAGGCGAGCCGGGGCGTAGCGATCGGCCAGGTAGAGCGCGATGGCGGCGGCCTCGGTGACGACGACCTCGCCATCGACCAGCGTGGGCAGCTTGCCCATGGGATTGAGGGCCAGCAGCTCGGGGCCCTTTTGCTCGCCCTGCAGGAGGTCGAGCACCTTGAGCGTGTAGGCCACGCCCGCCTCCTCCAGCGCCCACAGCGTTCCCGCGGCGCGGGAATAGGGGTGGTAGTACAAAGTGATGGACATGGCCATGCTCCTTTCTCAGTACCCGTGGGTGGACCCCATCACAGCGGAATGTTGCCGTGCTTGCGCCAGGGGTTCTCCAGCTTTTTCTCGCGCAGCATGACCAGCGAGCGGCAGATGCGCCTGCGCGTCTCGTGCGGCAGGATCACGTCGTCGATGAAGCCGCGCGCGCCGGCCACGAAGGGGTTGGCAAAGCGCTCCTTGTACTCGGCCTCGCGCGCGGCGAGCTTGACGGGGTCGTTCTTGTCCTCGCGGAAGATGATCTCCACCGCGCCCTTGGCGCCCATGACGGCGATCTCGGCGTTGGGCCAGGCGAAGTTGACGTCGCCGCGCAGGTGCTTGGAGCTCATCACGTCGTAGGCGCCGCCATAGGCCTTGCGCGTGATGACGGTGATCTTGGGCACCGTGCATTCGGCGTAGGCGAACAGCAGCTTGGCGCCGTGCTTGATGATGCCGCCGTACTCCTGGCTGGTGCCGGGCATGAAGCCGGGCACGTCCACGAAGGTGACCACGGGGATGTTGAACGCATCGCAGAAGCGCACGAAGCGCGCCGCCTTGATGGAGCTCTTGATGTCCAGGCAGCCGGCCAGCACCAGCGGCTGGTTGGCCACGATGCCCACGGTCTGGCCCTCCATGCGTGCAAAACCGATGAGGATGTTCTTGGCGTAGTCGGGCTGCAGCTCGAAGAAGTCGCCGTCGTCCACGGTCTTGACGATCAGCTCCTTCATGTCATAGGGCTTGTTGGGGTTGTCGGGCACCAGGGTGTCCAGGCTCAGGTCCATGCGGTCGGCCGGGTCCTTGCTGGGGCGCACGGGCGGCTTTTCGCGGTTGTTGAGCGGCAGGTAGTTGTACAGGCGGCGCAGCATGAGCAGCGCCTCCACGTCGTTCTCGAAGGCCATGTCGGCCACGCCGCTCTTGGTGGTGTGGGTGATGGCGCCGCCCAGCTCCTCGGCCGTCACTTCCTCGTGCGTCACGGTCTTGACCACCTCGGGGCCGGTCACGAACATGTAGCTCGAGTCCTTGACCATGAAGATGAAGTCCGTCATGGCGGGCGAGTACACCGCGCCGCCCGCGCAGGGGCCCATGATCATGCTGATCTGCGGGATCACGCCCGAAGCCAGCACGTTCTTCTGGAACACGTCGGCATAGCCGCCGAGCGAGGCCACGCCCTCCTGGATGCGCGCGCCGCCCGAGTCGTTGAGGCCGATCACGGGGGCGCCGACCTTCATCGCCTGGTCCATGATCTTGCAGATCTTCTCGGCGTGCGCCTCGGAGAGCGCGCCGCCGAACACCGTGAAGTCCTGGCTGAAGACGAACACCAGGCGGCCGTTGATCATGCCGTAGCCGGTGACCACGCCGTCGCCCGGGATCTTGTTGCCGGCCATGCCGAAGTCGGTGCAGCGGTGCTCCACGAACATGTCCCACTCTTCAAAGGTGCCTTCGTCGAGCAGCAGCTCGATGCGCTCGCGCGCCGTCAGCTTGCCTTTCTTGTGCTGCGCGTCGATGCGCTTCTGGCCACCGCCCAGGCGCGCGAGTTCGCGCTTTTTCTCCAGTTGGTCGAGGATGGTTTGCATGGCTATCGTCCTTGGTGTGAATCGTTTTTGCTATGTATTTGAGAGCTTCTAGCGCTTACCCAGATTGGGCTGCAAGCAAATTTCTTGCTGCAGTGCTGGCGGCGATGCGGCCCGCGGCCACGTCGCTTTGCATCTGCGGCAGCAGCGCCCGCACCGCCGGGTGCTGGCGAAAAGCCTGCTTGAGGCCGTAGTCGATGCGCTCCCACATCCAGGCCAGGGCCTGGCGTTCGCGCCGCGCGGCCAGGCGGCCGTTGGCGGTCTGCAGGCGGCGGAACTCGCACACCGCCTCCCAGAAGGCGTCCATGCCCTGGTGCTGCAGCGCGCTGATCTGCAGCACGCGCGGATGCCATTGGCGCGCGTCGTGCGGGTTGTGCTCGGGGTTGCCGTGCAGGCCCAGCAGGCGCAGGCTGGAGGTGATTTGCGCCTGCGCGCGCGTGGCGGCGGCCGGGTCGATGTCGGCCTTGTTGATGACCACCAGGTCGGCCAGCTCCATCACGCCCTTCTTGATGGCCTGCAGGTCGTCGCCCGCATTGGGCAGTTGCAGCACGCAGAACATGTCGGTCATGCCGTGCACGGCCGTCTCGCTCTGGCCCACGCCCACGGTCTCGACGATGACCACGTCGTAGCCCGCCGCCTCGCAGACGAGCAGGCTCTCGCGCGTCTTCTCCGCCACGCCGCCCAGCGTGCCGCCGCTGGGGCTGGGGCGGATGTAGGCGCGCTCGTGCATGGAGAGCTGCTCCATGCGCGTCTTGTCGCCCAGGATGGAGCCGCCCGAGACGGAGGAGGATGGGTCTATGGCCAGCACCGCCACCTTGAGCCCCTGCCCCACCAGGTACAGGCCCAGCGCCTCGATGAAGGTGCTCTTGCCCACGCCGGGCACGCCGCTGATGCCCAGGCGCAGGGCCTTGCCGGTGTGGGGCAGCAAGGCGGTCAGCAGCGCATCGGCCTGCGCGCGGTGGTCGGCGCGGGTCGACTCCAGCAGGGTGATGGCCTTGGCCATGGCGCGGCGCCGCGCTGCGGGCGCGCCCTGCAGGATGCCTTGCAGCCACTGCGCCGGGATCACTGGGCCACAGCCTTCTTGATCTGCTCCAGCACATCCTTGGCGCTGGCCGGTATCGGCGTGCCGGGGCCGTAAATGCCCTTGACGCCTGCGTTGTAGAGGTATTCGTAGTCCTGCTGCGGGATCACGCCGCCCACGAAGACGATGATGTCGTCCGCGCCCTGCGCCTTGAGCGCCTCGATGATGGCCGGCACCAGCGTCTTGTGGCCCGCCGCCAGGGTGGAGACGCCCACGGCGTGTACGTCGTTCTCTATGGCCTGGCGCGCGCATTCCTCGGGGGTCTGGAACAGCGGGCCGATGTCCACGTCGAAGCCCAGGTCGGCAAAGGCGGTGGAGACGACCTTGGCGCCGCGGTCGTGGCCGTCCTGGCCGAGCTTGGCGATCATCACGCGCGGGCGGCGGCCCTGCTGGGCGGCGAAGGCCTCGATCTCGGACTTGAGTTTTTCCCAGCCTTCGGCCGAGTCGTAAGCGGCAGCGTACACACCGGTCACCTTTTGCGTATCGGCGCGGTGGCGCCCAAAGACTTTTTCCAGCGCGTCGGACACCTCGCCCACCGTGGCGCGCAGGCGGATCGCGCGGATCGACAGGTCGAGCAGGTTGCCCTGGCCGGATTCTGCTGCGAAAGTAAGAGCAGCCAGCGCTTGCTCCACGGCGCTTTGGTCGCGTTTTGCCTTGATGGCGCCCAGGCGCGCGATCTGGTTCTCGCGCACCTTGACGTTGTCCACCTCCAGGATGTCCACCGGGTCTTCCTTGGCGAGCTTGTACTTGTTCACGCCGACGATGACTTCGCGCCCCGAGTCGATGCGCGCCTGCTTCTCGGCGGCGGCGGCCTCGATCTTGAGCTTGGCCCAGCCGCTGTCCACGGCCGCCGTCATGCCGCCCATGGCCTCGACTTCCTCGATGATCTTCCAGGCGGCATCCGCCATGTCCTGGGTGAGCTTTTCCATCATGTAGGAGCCGGCCCAGGGGTCGATCACGTTGGTGATGTGGGTCTCCTCCTGGATGATGAGCTGGGTGTTGCGCGCAATGCGGGCGCTGAACTCCGTGGGCAGCGCAATGGCTTCATCCAGCGCATTGGTGTGCAGCGACTGCGTGCCGCCGAACACCGCCGCCATGGCCTCGATGGTGGTGCGCACCACGTTGTTGTACGGGTCCTGCTCGGTCAGCGACCAGCCGGAGGTCTGGCAGTGCGTGCGCAGCATCAGGCTCTTGGGGTTCTTGGCGTGGAAGCCCTTCATGATGCGGCACCACAAGAGGCGCGCGGCGCGCATCTTGGCGATTTCCAGGTAGAAGTTCATGCCGATCGCCCAGAAGAAGGACAGGCGGCCGGCGAAATCGTCCACGTCCATGCCCTTGGCAATGGCGGTCTTCACGTATTCCTTGCCGTCGGCCAGGGTGAAGGCCAATTCCAGGGCCTGGTTGGCACCCGCCTCCTGCATGTGGTAGCCCGAGATCGAAATCGAGTTGAACCTGGGCATGTTCTGGCTCGTGTACTCGATGATGTCGCCGATGATGCGCATCGACGGCTTGGGCGGGTAGATGTAGGTGTTGCGGACCATGAACTCCTTGAGGATGTCGTTCTGGATGGTCCCGGACAGCTTGTCCTGCGGCACGCCCTGCTCCTCGGCCGCCACCACGTAGCCCGCGAGCACCGGCAGCACGGCGCCGTTCATGGTCATGGAGACCGACACCTTGTCCAGCGGAATGCCGTCGAACAGGATCTTCATGTCCTCCACGCTGTCGATGGCCACGCCGGCCTTGCCCACGTCGCCCGTCACGCGCGGATGGTCGCTGTCATAGCCGCGGTGCGTGGCCAGGTCAAAGGCCACCGACACGCCCTGCCCGCCCGCGGCCAGGGCCTTGCGGTAGAAGGCGTTGGACTCTTCGGCCGTGGAAAAACCGGCGTACTGGCGGATGGTCCAGGGGCGCACGGCGTACATGGTGGCCTGCGGGCCGCGCAGGTAGGGCTCGAAGCCCGGCAGCGTGTTGGCGTAGGGCAGGCCCTGCGTGTCTTCGGCCGTGTACAGCGGCTTGACGGTGATGCCGTCGGGCGTGCGCCAGTTCAGGGCGCTCACGTCGCCGCCCGGGGCCGATTTGGCGGCGGCCTTGGCCCAGTCTGCCAAGGTGGCGGGCGCGAACAAGGGCTCGGTGGAGGGGTGCTGGTCGCTCATGTCGGGGATTCTCCGGGGGGATGCGGGGGACGGTGGCAGGGCAATCCCTGTTGTTACCGCAAGTTTACATCATTCATAATTATTCATTCAAAATATTCTCTGCAGCTTACAATCACTCCATGTCTGCCGTCACCCTCACCCCCCGCGCCCTGTACGAAGACGTGGCCGAGCTGCTGCGCCAGCGCATCTTCCGGCGCGAGCTCGAGCCGGGCAGTTGGATTGACGAGCTCAAGATCGCCGAGGAACTGGGCATCAGCCGCACGCCCCTGCGCGAGGCGCTCAAGGTGCTCGCCGCCGAAGGCCTGGTCACCATGAAGGTGCGCCGCGGCGCCTACGTCACGGAGATGTCGGAAAAGGACTTGCGCGACGTCTACCACCTGCTCAGCCTGCTCGAGAGCGACGCCGCCGCCGTGGTCGCGGCCCAGGGCAGCGACGCGGATTTGCAGTCCCTGCAGGCGCTGCACGAGGAACTCGAAGCCGCCGCTGGCGAGCGCGACCGCTTCTTTGCCATCAACGAGCGCTTCCACATGCGCCTGCTGGAGCTGGCCGACAACCGCTGGCGCAGCCAGATGGTGACGGACCTGCGCAAGGTCATGAAGCTCAACCGCCACCACTCCCTGCTCAAGCAGGGGCGCATCGTCGACTCGCTGGCCGAGCACCGCCGCCTGATGCAGGCGCTGCACGCGCGCGATGCCCAGGCCACGCGCCTGGCCATGCAGGAGCACTTCCGCCAGGGGCTGGAAGCCGCCACCTGAGCGGCGCGGCGCTGCCGCGGGCCTGCGGCGCTATGATTTCAGGGTTTTCCCTGATGTGCACCCCCTCGGCGCGCATCACTCCGGAGCCCGCCACCATGATCTCTGCCCCTTCCAGCCTGGCAGCAGTGCAGACCCTGCCCGAACTGCTGGCCCTGCGCGCTGCACACACCCCCGCCGGCGAGGCCTACCGCGCCTTCGACCCCGCCAGCCAGACCTGGCGCAGCCTGAACTGGGCGCAGACGGCCGAGCGCGTGGAGCGCTGGCGCAGTGCCCTGGCCGCCATGGAGCTGCCGCGCGGCGCGCGCATCGCCATCCTGCTGCCCAACGGGCTCGACGCCATGAGCATGGACCAGGCCACGCTGGCCTGCGGCCATGTGCCCGTGCCGCTGCACGCCATCGACAACCCGGGCAGCATCGCCTACATCCTGGCCGATTGCGAGGCCGCGCTGCTGGTGCTGGAGACCGCGGAGCAATGGGAGCGCATCCAGGCCGTGGGCACCGCCCTGCCCCATCTGCGCGGCGTGCTGCTCACCCAGCCCGCGCAGGCCGGCCCTGCCCGCAGCCGCGCGCCCGCCGGGGTGCCCTGCTGGGCGCTGGCGGACTGGCTGGCGCATGCCGACGGCGCAGCCGCGCCGGCCACGCCGCCCACGGCCGACGACCTGGCCGCCATCGTCTACACCTCGGGCACCACGGGCAAACCCAAGGGCGTGATGCTGACGCACCGCAACGTGGTCTCCGACGTCCAGGCCGTGCTGCAGCGCATCACCCCCACGCCCGAAGACGTGTTCCTCTCTTTTCTGCCGCTGTCGCACACCTTCGAGCGCACCGCGGGCTACTACCTGCCCCTGGCCGCGGGCTGCTGCGTGGCCTACGCCCGCTCGGTGGCGCTGTTGTCCGAGGACCTGCGCAGCGTGCGCCCCACGGTACTGATCTCGGTGCCGCGCATCTACGAGCGCGTGCACGCCAAGGTGCTGGAGTCGCTGGCCCCCTCACGCCTGCGCACCCGCCTGTTCGAGGCCGCCGTGGCCGTGGGCTGGCGGCGCTTTTGCGCGGCGCAGGGCCTGCCCGCCCCCAGGCCGCAGGATGCCCAAGCCGCGGGGGCCTGGGCCGCCCTGCCCTGGCCGCTGCTGCAGCGCCTGGTGGCGCGCCCGCTGCTGGCGCAGTTCGGCGGGCGCGTGCGCGTGGCCGTGAGCGGCGGCGCGCCGCTGTCGGCGAGCATCGCGCGCTGCTTCCTGGGGCTGGGGCTGCCGGTGCTGCAGGGCTACGGCATGACGGAGACCTCGCCCGTGGTGTCCGTCAATGCGCTGGACGACAACCACCCCGCCAGCGTGGGCCGGGCGCTGCCGGGCGTGGAGGTGCGCATCGGCGACAACCGCGAGCTGCAGGTGCGCGGCCCCATCGTGATGCAGGGCTACTGGAAGCGGCCCGAGGACACGGCGCGCACCCTCTCGCCCGAGGGCTGGCTGGGCACGGGCGACCAGGCCGAGATCATCGACGGGCGCATCCATATTCGGGGTCGCATCAAGGAAATCATCGTCACCTCCGCCGGCGAGAAGGTGCCGCCGGCCGACCTGGAGCTGGCTGTAACCGCCGACCCGCTGTTCGAGCAGGCCTTCGTGGTGGGCGAGAACCTGCCCTTCATCGCCTGCGTGGCGGTGGTGCACCCCGAGGAATGGCAGCGCGTGGCGCGCCACCTGGGGCTGGACCCCAAGGACCCGGCCAGCCTCGACCACCCGGCCGCGCGCCAGGAGGCGCTGGCACGCATCGCCCGCCACACGGCAGGCTTTGCGCGCTACGCCGTGCCGCGCGCCGTGCACCTGGTGCAGGAGCCCTGGACCATAGAGAACGGGCTCATGACCCCCACGCTCAAGCTCAAGCGCAGCAACCTCATGGCGCGCTACGCCGCCCCCATCGAGGCCCTGTACCAGCGAGCCACAGGCCGCTGAACCAGCTGCGGCCGTGGCGCGCGGACCGCAAGGCGGCGGAAACAAGCGGAAACATCTGGCCGGATACCTGCGCCTGCCCTATGCTATGGGCAGGTCAGCCATCGAACGCACCCGCATGAAAACCACCGACAAGCCCGTCGTGTACGGCATCGAAGACATCCTCACCAGCCTGTGCAACTCGGTCACCCGGGTGCTGAACAAGGCCACGCAGAGCGACATCCGCTACTCGGGCATGGTGCAGCGCATCACGCGCACCTGCCTCAAGCCCGACATCGGCTGCTTCGTGCTCTTCGATGGCGGGTTCTCGGGCCTGGTCATCATCAACTTCTCGGCCCAGGCGGCCATGGAGCTGTATTCCAAGTACATGCTGCACATGGGCATGGCGCGCGAAGACCTGGCGGGCTCGTTCACCGCCGACGAGGTGGGCAACGTCATGGGCGAGCTGATGAACCAGGTGCTGGGCGACTTCACCAGCAAGGTGCACCGCGAGCTGCAAACCCACATCACCCAGAGCCAGCCCAAGATGATGGCGCTGAACAAGCAGGTGCTGCTGAGCGTGGACGCCAACCTCGACCAGCCCGAGGCGCGGCGCGTGACCTTCTACACCGCGGCCAACCACCTGTTCTACCTGGAGATGGCGATCGACCGCACGGAGTTCATCCAGCTCTACGACTTCGCGCCGCAGGAGGCGCCGGACCCCGACGCCCTGATCGCCCAGGCGCACGCCCAGGGGGCAGCGCCCCGGGCCGAAGCCGCCGCGTCGGCCTCCAGCGACACCGACGACCTGCTCAAATCCCTGGGCATGTAGGGCGCCCGCCCGCAGCGCCCAGCAGCGCCCAGCGGCTCAGGCGGCACAGGCTTCGGCGCGCGCCTCGGGCTGCGTGGCGTACACGGCGCCGAAGCGGTTGGCCAGGAAGTCCGCGAGCCGCACCTGCTCCTGCCCCACAAAGCCCTGCTGCGGCAGGGCCCCCTGGGCCACCAGGTCCAGGGCGGCGCAAATGCCGGCGGCCGTGGTGCGCTGGATGGCGCTCAGGCGGTGGCCTTGCACCTCGCAACCCAGGATGCGCGCCGAGTGCGACTCCTGCACCAGCCGGCCGCCCTGCAGGCCCGTGCTGCTGGCGAAGACGACGATCACGTCCTGCTCGGTGGTGGGAATGGCGGCCTCGAAAATCTCCTTGAGCAGATCGCGCCGGTCGCGCAGGCGCAGGTCGTTGAGCAGGAGCTTGAGGATGGCGCAGTGGCCGGGGTAGCGGATGGACTTGTAGTCCACCTGGCGCGCGCGGCCTGCCAGGGTCTCGGTCAGCGTGCCCAGGCCGCCCGAGGTGTTGAAGGCCTCGTACTCCACACCGTCCAGCGCAAAGGTCTCCAGCCCATCGAGCGCGGCCACGGTGGTCTTCACCCCGTCCACGATGGCCTCGCAGGGGTTGCAGTACTCGTTGATCAGGCCTTCCGTGCTCCAGGTCAGGTTGTAGCGCAGCGCGCCCTGCGGGTAGCGCGGCAGCGCGCCCACACGCATGTGCAGCCGGTGCAGCTCGTCAAAGCGCCGCGCCAGGTCGTGCCCCACGATGCCGATGAAGCCCGGCGCCAGCCCGCACTGGGGCATGAGCACGCTGCGCGCATCGCGCGCCAGCGCGCGGATCGCCTGGGTGCTTTGCACGTCCTCGGTCAGGTCGAAATAGTGCACCCCGGCGCGGGCGCACTGCGTGGCCACGCCCACGGCGCAGTGGAAGGGCAGCGCGTTGAGCACGGCGTAGCGCCCGGCGATGGCGCGCGCCAGCGCTGCGTCGTCGCCCGCGGTGCAGGTGGCGACGCCCAGCGCGGCCACGGCCTGGAGGCGCAGCGGGTCGCGGTCGGCAACGAGCACGTCGTAGTCGCCGCTGCGCGAAAGCAGCAGCGCCATGGCAAAGCCGATGTGGCCGGCGCCCAGGATGGTGATGGAACGGCGGGGGGTGGTCATGGCAGGTCTCCTCGGTTCTTGGATGGGGCTGTCGGGCAGCACCCTTGCATGCTAGGCGCGGGTGCTGTCAATGTGTAGCGTGCAATGCGACGAATACCGCTTTAATATTCGTCATTCCGTCGAAAAGCACCGACACAGCATGCACCCCACCCTGGACGAGACCGACCGCCAGCTCCTGAGCCTGCTGCAGGCCAATGCCCGCGAGAGCACCGCCACCCTGGCGCGGCGCCTGGGCCTGGCGCGCACCACCGTGGTCGCGCGCATCGCCCGGCTGGAGCGTGCGGGCGTGGTGGCGGGCTATGGCGTGCGCCTGGGCACGCGCATGGACCAGGCCACCGTGCGCGCCTGGTGCAGCCTGAGCGTGCTGCCGCAGTCCGCGCCGCAGGTGCTGCGCGCCCTGGCCGCCATGCCCGAGGTGGAGGAGGTGTCGGCCGTGAGCGGGCCGTTTGACTACCTGGCCTTTGTGCGCTGCCCCAGCCACGAGCGCCTGGACGCCCTGCTCGACCAGATCGGCCAGACCGACGGCGTGCACCGCACGCAGACCAGCATCGTGCTCAGCCGCAAGATCGACCGGCGGGGGATTGGGTAACACACCCCCCTGTGGCGCTGCGCGCCTTCCCCCCGCTCTCGCAGCGCTGCGCGCTGCGGGCAGGGGGACACCCCCGGCGCGGCGGAGCGGCCCTTGCGCGGGGGCCGCTGGGCTGGGATGCGCCCATTTCAGACGCCGTGCATCGCCCGGTGATCGCTCTATTTTTTATAGCTACTGACGCTTTCTCAATAAGCGCTGGAAGCCAATTTCATTCAACATCAAACTGGTCCGCATTCTTGCCCTGGATGGGGGCATAAAACGCCTTGATGCGGGCCATGTCGGCCTCCACGTCGCCCGTGGGCTGGAACAGCGGGCCCAGGCCGCCGACCTTGCGCCCGAAGTCCACGAACGCCAGCACGATGGGCACGCCCGCCTGCTGGGCGATGAAGTAAAAGCCCGTTTTCCAGTGCCGCGTGCGCCCGCGCGTGCCTTCGGGCGGGATGATGAGCTGCATGGGGCCCTCGGCCGCGCGCATGGCCTGGGCTGAGCTCGCGACCAGGTTGCTGCTCTGGCTGCGGTTGACCGGAATCCCCCCCAGCCAGCGCATCAACCCGCCGAACGGCGCCCGGAAGATGCTCTGCTTGCCCATCCAGTACACGCGCAGGCGCAGGGCAAAGGCCAGCATCAGGGTGTAGGGCAAGTCCCAGTTGCTGGTGTGCGGCGCAGCAATCAGCACGCTCTTGGCCGCCTGCGGAGGCAGCGCGCCCTCCACCTTCCAGCCGCCGAGCTTGAGCAAGGCCAGCGACAGGCCGCGCAGCAGGGTGTTGACGATGGGCGTATCAAAAATGGTGCGGTGGCGCATGGAGACTCAGGCTGTGCATGCACCAAGGGCGGTCTTGATACTTCTTGCAACAAACGGGCGCGAGTGTAGCAGCGCCACCCCGCCCGGCTGGGACTGCGCCTGCCCCAAAGCAAAGCGCCGCAGGGCAAGCCCTTGCGGCGCTGTGGGCGGTGGGTGCTCCGCCAGCCAGTTGCTGGGAGCGCCTGGGGCTCAGACGCCTGCGAGCACCACCTCGACGCGGCGCGCCTCGGCGTTGCTGCCGCTGCCCTGGGTGGCTTCGGGCTTCTTCAGTTCGATGCGGTCTTCGGCCACGCCCAGGGCCTGGAGGGCGTCGCGCACGGCCAGCGCGCGGTTCTTGGCCAACTCGGCGTTCAGCGCGGCGTCGCCCGTGGCGTCGTGAAAGCCCGAGACCACGGCCTTCTGCCCTGCGGCCACGCCCTGGACGATGTCGGCCAGGGCCTCGTTGGCGCCCGCGGCCAGGTCGGCCTTGCCGGTGGCGAAATAGAACTTGACCACGCCGTTTTCCACGCGCACGCTGGCGCCATCGTCCGTTGCGGCCGCTGTGGCCGCCGCAGGCGCCTTGGCGCCGCCCATGCCGCGCTGGACCACCACCGTGCCCACCACGCTGGCCACCACCAGCGCAATCAAGGCGAACACCAGGCCCAGGGCAAAGCGCTGCTGGCTGTCATCATCGGAACTGCTGAACGACATCTTGGAAACTCCGTGAAAAAATGAGGGGGAGAGCGCACTTGAACCGCCCATTGTAAATTGCCCCGTCACGCCGCCATGCCCGCCTTTTCCCCCTCCACCCGCGACCCTGCCCCGCTCCTGGAACGCACCCTGCAGCACTGGGGCGGGCGCGGCGACGTATGGATTTTTGGCTACGCCTCGCTCATCTGGCGGCCCGACTTCGAGCACGCCGAGCGCCGGCCGGCCCGCGTGCATGGCTGGCACCGCGCGCTCAAGATGTGGAGCCACGTCAACCGCGGCACGACCGAGCGGCCCGGCCTGGTGTTTGCCATGCTCTCGGGCGGCAGTTGCCAGGGCATGGTGTTTCGCGTGCGCGAGCGCCAGGCCCATGCCGTGCTGCAGACGCTGTGGCTGCGCGAGATGCCGGTGGCCGTGTACGACCCGCGCTGGCTCACCTGCCAGACACCGCAAGGCCCGGTGCAGGCCCTGGCGTTCACGCTCTCGCGCCGCAGCCCGCATTTCACGGGCACGCTGGCCGACGAGGAGTACCGCCGCATCTTCGCCCAGGCCCGCGGCCGCTATGGCAGCACGCACGACTACGCGCAGGACACCTACCACGGCCTGCGCCAGGTCGGCATCGACGACCGCGCGCTGGGGCGGCTGCTCCAGCGCACCGCGCCTGAAGCGGCCCGGGCGTGACTTAGTACCGCGTCCGCCATTCCGTATCGGGCCCGCGGGGGCGGGCGGCCCTTAGAGTGCGGTGCTTCTTAACCCGCATCAAGGAATTTCTGCCATGAAACTGCACTACCCCCTGTTCGCCGTCGCCGCTCTCGCCCTGGCGGGCTGCTCGGCCTTCTCGTCCGGCCCCTCGGCGCGCGCCGCACTGGAGCCCACGCGCGGCAATGCCGTGGCGGGCACGGTGCGCTTTGTCCAGACGGGCGAGGTAGTGCAGGTCAGCGGCCAGATCAGCGGCCTCAAGCCCGGCGCCGAGCACGGCTTCCACATCCATGAAAAAGGTGACTGCTCCAGCGGCGACGGCATGAGCACGGGCGGCCACTTCAACCCCGGCGGCCATGCGCACGGCCGCCATGGTGCAGGCATGCACCACACGGGCGACCTGCCGCCCCTCCGGGCCGATGCCCAGGGCGTGGCGCAGTTCAGCTTCACGTCGCGCAGCATCCGCCTGGACAGCGGCAGCAACGACATCGTGGGCCGGGGCCTGATCGTGCACCGCGACCCCGACGACTACACCACCCAGCCCACCGGCAATGCCGGCCCGCGCCTGGCCTGCGCCGTCATCCGCAAGGATTGACGCCACCGCCTGCCCGGTGGCCGCCGGGCAGAATAGAGGGCATGAGCAGCCCTTCCACTTCCATCGCCGACCTGCGCAAGAGCTACGAGCGCGCCGAACTCAACGAAGACGCCTCGCATGCCGACCCCATGCAGCAATTCGACCAGTGGCTCAAGGAGGCCCTGGCCGCCCAGGTGCCCGAGCCCAACGCCATGACCGTGGCCACCGTGGGCAGCGACCTGCGCCCGAGCACGCGCGTGGTGCTCATCAAGGGCTACGACGCGCGCGGCATCGTCTGGTACACCAATTACGAGAGCCGCAAGGGTCGCCAACTGGCGGGCAACCCCTATGCGGCGCTGCAGTTCCACTGGGTGGAGCTCGAGCGCGTGGTGCGCATCGAGGGCCTGGTGGAGAAGGTCAGCGACGCCGAGAGCGACGAGTACTTCCACAGCCGCCCGCTGGACTCGCGCATCGGCGCCTGGGCCAGCCCGCAAAGCCAGGTGATCGCCGGGCGCAGCGTGCTGGTGGCCAACGCCGCCCGGTACGGCGCGCAGTTCATGCTCAAGCCGCCGCGCCCGCCGCACTGGGGCGGCTACCGCCTGGTGCCCGACCAGTGGGAGTTCTGGCAAGGCCGCAAGAGCCGCCTGCACGACCGCCTGCGCTACCGGCAGGAAGGCGGCGCCTGGGTGCGCGAGCGCCTGGCGCCTTGAGCCCCTTCCCCCGCCACGCTTGAGGCCCGGCCATGCTGCAAACCTACCAAGGCTCCTGCCATTGCGGCGCAGTGCGCTTCGAGGCCGACCCCGACCTTGCCCAACCCACCTACCGCTGCAACTGCTCCATCTGCCGGCGCACACGCTTCTGGCCCGCCGTAGCGCGCGCAGGCGGCTTGCGGCTGCTGGCGGGCGAGCAGGAGCTGACCCAGTACCTGTTCAACAGCCGCAAGAACCAGCATTACTTCTGTCGCCACTGCGGCGTGCGCCCCTTCGGCATCGGCACCGAGACGCCCATCGGCATGATGTACGGCGTCAACATCGGCTGCCTGGAAGGACTGTCGGAAGAGGACCTCTCAAAGCTGGCCGTCGTGCATGTGGACGGCATGCACGACCGCTGGGACAGCGCCCCGGCCTTCTGCAGCCACCTCTGACCGTGTTCTGACCGGCGCGCTCAGGGCCGTTCGCAGGAGCTATCCAGCCCCACCGTGCCCGCCAGCTTCTGCAGGCGCGAGCGGCTTTCCAGGCAGGCCTGGTGCTCGGCCTCGGCCGCCTTCTGCTGCGCCAGGCGCGTGGCCTGGGCGCGCTCGGCCTGCAGCCGGGCCACGCGCTCGCGCAGTTGCGGCATCGCGGCCAGGGCGGCTTTTTCACCCTCGACGATGGCGCTGGCACGCTGGGTGAAGTCCGCCGGGCCCATGTCCAGCACCTGCGGGCGGATGATGACGTCGGCCCGCGCCAGTTCGGCCTGCCCCAGCTTCTGGCCCATGATGGCGATGGACTGGTTCAGCGCGCCCAGCATGTGGCTGGGCGCCTGGCCGCG
The DNA here is from genome assembly GCF_000739995.1 of Comamonas granuli NBRC 101663. Classification (GTDB taxonomy): domain Bacteria; phylum Pseudomonadota; class Gammaproteobacteria; order Burkholderiales; family Burkholderiaceae_C; genus Simplicispira; species Simplicispira granuli. Next base: position 429,797 of record NZ_BBJX01000004.1, read on the forward strand.
CGCCTTGCTGGAGATGTCCACCGCCACCACCACGTCGGCGCCCAGTTGCCGCGCCGCGTCCACCGGCACCGGGCTCACGATGCCGCCGTCCACGAAGTGGTACTTGCCGATGGTGACCGGCTGGAACACGCCGGGCACGCTGCTCGACGCCCGCACCGCCTGCCCCGTGTTGCCGCGCGCGAACACGGTGCGCTCGCCGTCCTCCAGCCGCGTGGCCACCGCCACGAAGGGCTTGGCGAGCTGCTCCAGCGGCTTGCGGTGCACCTGCTCGTTCACGTAGTCCTCCAGCTTCTGGCCCAGCACCAGCCCACCGGAAGAAAACTGCAGGTCGCGGATCCTGGCTTCGTCCAGCGCCACGGCCTTTTCCTGCAGCTCGAACGCATTCATGCCGCTGGCATACAGCGCCCCCACCACACTGCCCGCGCTGGTGCCCGCCACCACGGCGGGCGCAAAGCCATTGGCCTCCAGCATCTTGATGACGCCAATGTGCGCAAACCCCTTGGCCGCGCCGCCGCCGAGGGCGACGCCGATCTTGATGGGGGGTGCAGAGGTGGTGCCGGCCGCCGGCTCCGGGGCAGCAGCGGGCGCGCTCGGCGGTGTGCTGCCGCAGGCGGCCAGGGTGGCGACCCAAAGGCAGGCCAGAGTGCGCGGCAGGACGCCAAGGCGAATGCAGGGGGATGGAACAGTCATGGGGGCCTGAAGTTTAGCGGCGGGTAACGGCCTGTTGGTGTCGGTGCACAGCGCAAGATTCCACGACCTGCGCGCTGTCCCCCGGTTTTCTGCTGCACCGGCGGCCCGGCGAACCCGCGGCGGCCCCGCCCGCAGGGCCCACGGCGCCGTTCACGGGGTCGGTCACGCCTTTTTAAAACTTGCAAGAATATTAAATTGCACTCAAATCAAATTGAGTTATAATTTGCGCTGTTGCAGTCATTGCAACTGCCTGCCCAGGGGCGCCAGCCTCTCCCCGCAGGACGCCTTTTGCGATCTTTGTCGCCCAGTGGATCTGTAGAGCTGCAGCCCACTGCGTCCCTTGATGCTCCCGCAGGCCGATCTCAAAGCCCGCGATCCTGAATGTCCCCCATTTCACAGACCGCCATATCCATGGGCCGCTACGTCGTTTCGCCCGCGACACACCCGACCGACTGCGGCCGCTTTCGCGCCTCCTTCTCGGTCCATCGCTCCCAGGGCAACGGCAGCTACTGCCGCGTGTTCCGCTTCGACAAAGCCTTTGCCTCGCGCGAAGCCGCCCGGCTCTTTGCCATCACCCAGGGCTGGCTGCAGACGAGCATGACGCACCCTCCCGTGTGCTGACCCGGTCAGCCCGGCTCCCCTTCATCCCATCCCCTCGCGGCGGCCCCCCCGACCCGCACGCCCGGACCCCAACGGTGCACCCTTCATTGCGCACCATATTTCAGAAAGGCTCTTTCATGAGCAGCAAAATCTACGTGGGCAACCTGCCCTACTCCGTGACCGATTCCAGCCTGGAAAGCAACTTCGCCGAATTTGGCGGCGTGGCCTCCGCCAAGGTCATGATGGACCGCGACACCGGCCGCTCCAAAGGCTTTGGCTTTGTGGAAATGAGCAGCGCCGCAGAAGCCCAGGCTGCCATCAGCGGCCTGAACGGCGTGTCGGTCGATGGCCGCGCCATCGTCGTGAACCTGGCCCGTCCCCGTGAAGACAACCGTGGCTCGGGTGGCTACAGCGCCAACGGCTATGGCGGCAACAAGCGCTCGGATGTGGGCTACGGCTCCGGCGGCTTCGGCGGCGGCCGTTACTGAATCCAGTAGCGTCCATGAAGAACCGGCTCTGAGGAGCCGGTTTTTTTTCGCTCCGCATCCATGGGTTGGCAAAGCCTTATTGCTATCAATACGATAGCTGTTTGCGCTTATTGGTAAAGCGCTGGAGGCCAAAAATAGCCTCAAATATTGGCCGACGAGGGCGCCACCAGCGCCCACAGCCCGCGCCGCAGGCTTGCCCGCATCTCCAGCGAAAAACATCATGCAATTATTAAGCGTTGATGCTATATTCTTTCTGAAGAAGCACAGGAGCCCCTCATGCAACCCCATGTGGCCCCCGCCCCGGACAAAGCCATGGTGCTGGGCAAGGCAACCATCCGTGCCGCCCAGGAGCTGCGCCTCTCCAACGCCGCCCTGGCGCGTGTGATTGGCCTGAGCGAGCCCACCATCAGCCGCATTGCCGGCGGTGCGCGCGGCATCGCCCCGGAATCGAAGGAAGGCCAACTGGCCCTGCTGGTGGTGCGCCTGTTCCGCTCGCTCGATCCGCTGGTCGGCTCCGACGCACAAAAGCGGCACGACTGGCTGCGCAGCCACAACAAGGCGCTCAACGGCACACCCGCCGCACTCATCGAAAACCCCACCGGCCTGGTCAACGCCCTGGCCTACCTGGACGGCATGCGGGCTGCCGCCTGATGGCCGCCACGGTGTGGAACCCCGGCTGGGTGCAAGAGCACACCCAGCCCCTGGCCATGCACGCGTTTCGCATGGTCGAAACACAGCACATCGCCGCCACCATGCGCCTGGTGGACACCGCCGCCGAGCAAGACCTGCTGGAGCAAATGCTGGACGCCAGCAAGCCGCCCCTGCCCCCCGAGGCGCAGGGTATCCACTACCTGCTGGCGGCGCCCTTTCGCTACCTGCCGCCCACGGGCTCGCGCTTTCGCAGCGCGCACATGCCCGGCATCTGGTACGGCGCAGACGACCCCTACTGCGCCTGTGCCGAAATCGCCTACTGGCGCCAGCGCTTTCTGCTCGACAGCGCAGGCCTCATCACCCAGCACCTGCTTACCGACCACTCCCTGTACGAAGCCGCCGTGCAAGGCCGCGCCATCGACCTGCAATCCCCCCCCTGGTCCCAGGCCGAAGCACACTGGCAGCACCCCAGCGACTACACCGAAACCCAGAAACTTGGCGCCCTGGTACGCGAGGCGGGCGACGTGGCGTGGATCCGCTACGCCTCGGTCCGCGCCCCAGGGTATGCGTGTGCCGCCGTCTTCGACCCCCACAGCCTGACCATGCTGACCCCGGAAGGGCGGTACGAGCAATGGCATTGCCACACGACACGCGACCGGGTCACGTTGTCGAACGGGCGGGTGCGGTTTGATTTTTGATGGGTGGGATGCAGACAAGCGCCCACTGGGCACGCGCGGAGCCCGCAAGCGGGGCCTGACCATGCCGACGCCAACCGGCACCAACAACCAAGGCTCAACGATCCTTGTCAGAGTCGAGTACGAACACCATGCCCAAAAAGCCGACGGAGACGGTCTTGTCTTGGACTCTGGTGTAAGACGCCACCCCCAGCGAGTGGTAGTTGCTGACAAAAGCGGTCAATGCCCCGACACCCAAAAGCCCCGCCAATGGACTGCGCTCCGCAATCGATTCCTTGATCTGGCTGCGGTGCCGTTCTGCCGATGGATTGAGGGCGATGGCTGCGACAAAGATGGCGCTCGTTATCACGGCCGCTTTTACTGCTGGTTTCATGAATGCTCCCAAAGCCTGGGTTTCAAAGGGGCCTGGCGAACCGGTGATGGCGATGGAATCGCACCGGGAATCGTGAAGGCCGGTGGGTCGGAGTTGCGCTGCTTACTGAAACACGCACACGCCCAATGACTGACTTTTGGCCCGGTACATGGCGGCGTCTGCGGCGCGCAGGTAATCGTCCACCGTCGCCAGCCGGGATGCGCTGCTGACCAATCCAATACTCGCGCCGCTGATCACGGTGTGTTCGCCGATCACATAAGGCGCTGCGAGGGCGGCGCCAATCTGCTGGGCGCGTTGGCGGGCTTCCGCGGGATCAATGGACTCCAACAGCACATTGAACTCGTCGCCACTCATGCGGGCGACCAGATCCACCGCCCGCACGCAGGATTCGAGCCGCCGCGCCACCAGCTGCAACAGCAGGTCGCCCACATGGTGCCCGTAGCTGTCATTGACGGCCTTGAACCCGTTGAGATCCAGCAGCAGCACGGCGAACATCGTGGCTCCAGCGCGCGCAGGCACGCCATCATCGTTCGCCGCCTCGTTCTGCTGCAGCGCGATGAGTTGCGCCAGGCGATCGCGGAACAACGGCCGGCCCGGCAAGTTGGTCAGCGCATCGTAGGAACTGCCACGCTCTGCCAGATCGCTGAGCGACCCCGCCATGCGCACGGGAACGCCGTCCTCGAACTCGGCGAGCCCGCGCCAATTGACCCACACCAGCCGCCCTGCTCCGTGGAGCGCGCGGAAATCCACCGAAAAGTTCGGGCTGAGCCCCGCCAGGTGCCTGCGGTAGGCCGCCTGCACGCGAGCGCGATCCTCGGGATCGATGAGCCGCTCCAGAAAGCGCCAGCCTCCGTCATGCACAAGATCGGAGCTGCCCAGCCCGACGATCTGGTGAAAACGCCCGGACACATGCAGGGCGTCGGTGCGCAAGTCCCAACACCAGATGCCGTCGTTGGATCCGCGCGTGGCCAGCGAATAACGGTTTTCGGAGCGCAACAGCTCCAGTTCGGTGTTCTTCTGCTGGGTGACGTCGATCATCAGGCCGATCATGCGGTTCGGCCGCCCCGGCTCGACCACCGCGCGGCACAGGTCACGCACCCACACCACCTTGCCGGACTTGGCAATCAGCCTGTAACTCATCTCGTAGGCATGGCTGTGCGTGGCGTTGTAGGCGGCATCGTCGATCAGCAGGGCCTGCTCCAGATCATCGGGATGCACATGCGCCCGCCAAAAGCCCGGGTCAGCCCGCCACTCTTCCACGGAGTAACCGAACAAGCGTTCCACCTGCGGGCTCAGGAAGGTATTGCCCACGCCGATTTCGGCTTCCCACACCACGCCATCGATGGTCTCCAGCAAGCGCAGAAAGCGCTGGCGAATCTCCACCAGCACCTGCTCGGTGACCTCGGTGATCTCGATCAGCACACCCTGGCGGCTGATCACCCGCTCCGCTGCATCCGTCTCTGGGTGAAGCTCCAGCCGCACCCAGCGGTAGTCCGCATCGGCAAACTGCATCCGAAACACCGGCATGCCCGAGCGCATGGTGCCGATGTCGTCGGGATGCACGAATTCAAGCAGGGACCTGCCGAGCGCCGCCTCCACCGAATGGCCGGTGAGCTTCTGCCACGCCGGATTCAGATAAGTGATCTGCCACAGCGCATCGGTTTGCACCACCGCCTCGGGCAGCAGTTGCAGCAGTTTTGCGGACGGCGTCGGGGTGGTGGGCATGCAGGGCTGTCGCAAAAAAGGGGGGGCAGATATATCCAAAGGAAAGGAAAACCAACCACACAAATTAAGTATGGCACGGGTTTCGGGCATATGAGCCCCCCGGCATCGGTGGTTTGGGGCAGCGAAGATGTACAAGCCAGCAGCCCCTCCCTCGCCGCTGACTCACTCACACCACAGCATCGCCCCTCAGAGCGCCACCCTTACCCCCAACCGTCACGATGAGCCCATCAAAGGCTCGGCAGTCTTGATGAGCGAGGCGCGCGCACAAACCAGCTGGTCCGTCAGCTTATGGGCCTTCAGGTACACCTGCCGGGGCCACGCCCATGCCGTGATCACGAATAAAATCCGCCTCCAGCGCTTTCCAGTAAAGCGCTACCAGCTATCAATTTAGGAGTGATTGCGTCGCGGCGCCGCGAACGGGAGCCGCCCGAGTCAGCCCCACCATGCCCCGGCGGCCCCGCAGGCCAGCACCACCGCCCAGGGCGGCACGCGCCCCCACACCAGCGCCGCAAACGCGGCCAGGGCGAGGGCCGCGTCGGCGGGGCTGTGCAGGGCGCTGCGGCCCACCGGGTCGATGAGTGCGGCCAGCAGCAGGCCGACGACGGCGGCGTTCACCCCCGCCAGCACGCCGCGCGCCCCGGGCCGCTGGCGCAGGCGCGCCCACAGCGGCAAGGCGCCCGCCACCAGCAGGGCGGCCGGCAGGAAGATGGCCAGCAGGCACACCAGGGCCAGGCCGGCGCCCGCCCAGCCCGGCGCCATGGCCGCGCCCAGAAAGGCCGCAAAGGTGAACAGCGGCCCCGGCACCGCCTGCGCCGCGCCGTACCCGGCGAGAAAGGCGTCGGCCGGGACCCAGCCCGGCGCCACCACGGCCGATTGCAGCAGCGGCAGCACCACATGCCCGCCGCCGAACACCAGCGCGCCCGCGCGGTAGAAGGCGTCGAACGCCGCCAGCACCCTGCCCGGCCAGGCCAGCAGCACCAGGGGCAGCACGGCCAGCAAGGCGGCGCACAGCCCCAGCAGCACGCCGCCGGTGCGTGCCGTGAGCCCCGGGGGCAGGTGCCAGTCCTCGGGCGGGCTGCTGGCCGCGCCGGGGCCGCGCCGCCCCCAGGCCCACTTGCCGAGCAGGGCTGCGCCGCCCATGGCGGCCAACTGCCCGGCCACGCCGGGCTGCCACAGCGTGAGCGCGCAGGCCGCCGCCATCAGCGCCGCACGGCCGGGCGTGGCGCACAGGCTGCGCGCCATGCCCCACACCGCCTGGGCCACCACGGCCACCGCCACGATCTTCAGGCCCCGGGCCAGGCCGGCGTCGAACCAGCCGCCTGCCGCCGCCGACGAAAACCCCAGCCCCAGCAAGGCCAGGGCCAGCGCCGAGGGCAACGTGAAGCCCAGCCACGCGGCCAGCGCGCCGCCCCAGCCCGCGCGCATCAGCCCCAGTGCCAGGCCCACCTGGCTGCTGGCCGGGCCGGGCAGGAACTGGCACAGCGCCACCAGGTCGGCATAGCTGTGCTCGCTGAGCCAGCGGCGCCGCTGCACGAATTCCGCACGGAAGTAGCCCAGGTGCGCCACCGGCCCGCCGAACGAGGTCAGGCCCAGGCGCAGGAAGACCGCCAGCACCTGGCACCAGGGGGTGGCGGAGCGGGGGGCGGCGGACACAGGGTGCATGGGGGCGGCAGGCAAACCCGTGCACTGTGCCATAGCGGCGCACGCCGCGCAGGCAGCGCCTTCTACAATCGCCGCTGCCACTGCTGCCGCAGCAGGCGCCCGTTCACCACCCCCAGGAATTGCAGTCATGGCCAGAATCCTCGAAACCCGCTACGAAAGCCAGGCCGACGCCAAGGTGTTCGAGGTGCCCTACGAGAGCCAGGCCGACCTGTGCTGGCACGAGGTGCCCTACGCCTCCCAGGCCCAGGGCGATGCGCTCTGGCACTTCGTGCAGTACGAGCAGCAGGCGAGCTTCAAGCTGCAGTGGGTGAAGTACGAGTCGCAGGCCGACCTCAAGGTCCACAAGGTCAAGTACGCCGAGCAGGCCGGCTGGCGCACGGCAAACCACAAGCTGCGCGGCCAGTTGGGGTGAGCGCAGCCGCCTTGCGCGCGCCCCGGCGGGCCGGGCCGCAGCGCGCTGCGGCCACCCGCATTTGCTATATTTTCAGGAGCTTCTTGCGCTTTCTCCATAAGCCCTAGAGGCCTTTTTCTTTCAAAAAATGTCCACCCCCACCCCCCTTCCCTGCCCCGATCCTGCGGACGGCCCGCCCCGCCCCCAGGGGCCGGCCGATCTGTTCTGGTCCTTCACCTGGTTGGCGCTGCAGGGCTTTGGCGGCGTGGTGGCCATCGTGCAGCGTGAGCTGGTCGAGAAAAAGCGCTGGATGACGAATGCGGAGTTCCTGGAGGACTGGGCCGTGGCGCAGGTGATGCCGGGGCCCAACGTGGTCAACCTCTCGCTCATGATCGGCGACCGCTATTTCGGCCTGCGCGGCGCCCTGGCGGCGCTGGCGGGCATGCTGGCGCTGCCCATGCTGCTGGCGCTGGCGGCAACGCTGGCCTACACGCACTGGGCCGCGCACCCGGCCATGGCAGGCGCCTTGCGCGGCATGGGCGCCGTGGCTGCGGGGCTGATCGGCGGCATGGCGCTCAAGCTGGCGGCGGCGCTGCGCACCCATGTGCTGGGGCCCTGGTGGTGCACCGTGCTGGCCCTGGCCACGCTGGCGGCCGTGGCCTGGTGGCGCGCGCCTCTGTACGCCGTGCTGCTGGTGCTGGGCGGCGCGGCCTGCGTATTCACCTGGCGCAGGCTGGCGCCATGACGCACGCCATCGCGCTGCAGCCGCTGGACTGGCTGCACCTGTTCCTGTACTACCTGTCGATCTCGCTGCTGGCCGTGGGCGGCGCCATTGCCACCGCGCCGGACATGCACCGCTACCTCGTGGACCAGCAGGGCTGGCTCACCGACCCGCAGTTCAACGCCAGCATTGCCATCGCCCAGGCGGCCCCCGGGCCGAATGTGCTGTTCATCGCGCTGCTGGGCTGGCATGTGGGCACCAATGCGGGCGGCCCGGGCCCGGCGGGCTGGGCCTGGGGCCTGCTGGGCGCGCTGGTGTGCATGGTGGGCATCATGCTGCCCAGCACCACGCTGACCTGGCTGGCCACGCGCTGGGCGCACCGCAACCGCGAGCGCCGTGCGGTGCGCGCCTTCAAGCAGGGCATGGCGCCGGTGGTCATCGGCCTGCTGCTGGCGGCCACCTGGGTGCTGGGCCGCGCCCAGGGCAACCCCGCCACCGACGCCCGCCTGTGGCTGCTCTCCGCCGCCGTGGCCGTGCTGGTGTGGCGCACGCGCCTGCACCTGCTGTGGCTGCTGGGCCTGGGCGCCGTGCTGGGCATGCTCGGCTGGGTGTGACGGCGCGCTTGATCTAGCGCAGAAAACCGCGCATTTGGCACCCAGGGCCGGGTGCGGGCCGTATGCTGCGCTCCACACGCCATCAGTCACCAATGGCGCGGGAGACAAGCCGATGGATGGACAGGCAACGATTCTCGCGGTGGACGACTGTGCCGAAAACCTGCACATTCTCTCCGCCGCCCTGAAAGCGCAGTACAAGGTCAAGGTGGCCTTGAACGGCAAGCGGGCCCTGGAACTGGCCCTGGCCGCGCCGCAGCCCGACCTGATCCTGCTGGACGTGATGATGCCGGACATGGACGGCTACGAGGTGTGCACCGCGCTCAAGCGCGACCCGCAGACCGCGGCCATCCCGGTGCTGTTCCTGTCCTCGCGCGACGAGGAGCAGGACGAGGCCATGGGCCTCTCGCTGGGGGCGATCGACTACATCGTCAAGCCCATCCGCCCCTCCATCGTGCAGGCGCGGGTGCGCAACCACATCGAGCTCAAGCGCACGCGCGACATGCTCGAGCGGCTGACCACGCAGGACCACCTCACCGGCATCAGCAACCGGCGGCGGCTGGACGACTATCTCGGCGTCGAATGGAGCCGCGCCCAGCGCGAGCAGCAGCCCATTTCGCTGATCGCCATCGACATCGACCACTTCAAGGCCTACAACGACCACTACGGCCACCCCGGCGGGGACCAGTGCCTGGCCGAGGTGGCCCGCACCCTGGCGGCCTGCGTGACACGGCCCTCGGACCTCGTTGCGCGCTGCGGCGGCGAGGAGTTCGCCTGCGTGCTGCCCGCCACCCCGAGCGCCGGTGCGACCACCCTGGCCGAGCAGATGCGCCAGGGCGTGCTCGAGCGCATGCTGGAGCACGCGCGCTCGGACACGCACCCCCTCGTCACCATCAGCCTGGGCGTGGCCACCGTGGTACCCCGGTGCGGCGAGGCGCCGCAGGCGCTGGTCGACCTGGCCGACGCCGCGCTCTACGAGGCCAAGAGCGGCGGGCGCAACCGCTTCATGCTCAAGACCCGCTGAGCGCCGCGCTCTGGCGCACCAGGCCGAGCGCGGCCTCGAAGTCAAACCCCTCCATGGCCGCGGCAATGGCCGTGTGGTGTTCCGGGCAGGCCTGGCCCAGCAGGCCGGGGTGCGCCGCCAGCAGGTCCAGGCAGCCGCTGTCACCGTCGGCCAGCAAGGCCTGGAGCTGCGCGGCGAAGGCCGCCACGTCCGCCGGCGGCGCCGCCCCCGGTACGGGCTGGGCGGGTGCCTGCGCCTCGTGGCCCTGCCATGCGCTCAGGGATTCGATCACCGGCGCCAGCGCCGCCTGCACCTGCTGTAGCGCCGCGTCGATCTGCGCCGCGGGGGCCTGCTCGCGGCAGGCGCGCTCCAGCCCGGCCGCGGCGGCCTGCACGGCGCGCGCGCCTATGCTCCCTGCCACGGACTTGAGGGTGTGCGCGAGCCGCTCGGGCGCTGTGGCGTCGGCCGCGCCCTGGCTCGCGCGGAAGGCGGCGGCAAAGTCCCGCTGCCCCGCCAGGAAGCGCCCCAGCAGGGAGCGGTAGAGCCCGGCGTCGTGCATGGCCGTGGCCAGGCCTGCGTCCAGGTCGATTCCGGGCGCCTGCGGCCATTCCTGCACTGCTGCGGGCGGGGCGCTGCCCGCGCCGGCAGCGGGCGCGTTTGCCGCCCCACGGCCCGCGCCCACCCAGCGGGCGATGGTGCTGAACATCAAGCCCACGTCCAGCGGCTTGACGATGTAGTCGTTCATGCCCATGGCCAGGGCGCGCTCGCGGTCCCCCGCCATGGCGTTGGCCGACATGGCGATGATGGGCAGGGCCCCCAGCCCGGGATGCGCGCGGATGCGGCGCGTGGCCTCGTAGCCATCCATCACGGGCATCTGGCAGTCCATGAGCACGGCGTCGAAGTCCTGCGGCCGCTCTTGCAGCAGGGTCAAGGCCTGCAGGCCGTTGGTGGCCAGGTGCACCTGCGCGCCGGCGCGGCGCAGCAGCTCCATGGCCAGCTCCTGGTTGAGTTCGTTGTCCTCGACCAGCAGCAAGCGCACGCCCTCGAGCCGGGGCATGGCCTGCCGGCCTTCCTGCGTGCCGGTGGCGGGGCCATGGGCCGGGCTGTGGGCGCCGCCGGGGCCGTTCATGGCCGCGGCAATGGCGCCGAGCAACTGGCTCGACAGGATCGGCTTGGTGAGCACGGATTGCAGGACCACGCCCTGGCGCCCGGCCGCATCCAGCGCCTCCTCCCGGCCGAAGGCGGTGACCATGATGCTCGCGGGCGCCTTCAGCAGATTGCGCGCATGCAGCAGGCGCAGGGTCTCTATGCCGTCCAGCCCGGGCATCTTCCAGTCGATGAGCACCAGGTCATAGGGCTGGCGGGACTCCTCGGCCTGGGCCACGCATGCCAGGGCCGCATGCCCCGTGGCGGCGGTATCGGCCTGCAGGCCCAGGCTGCGGGCCAGGTCCGCGGTGATTTCGCGCGCGCTGTCGTTGTCGTCCACGACCAGCACGCGCATGCCCCGCAGGCGCTCGGGCGGGAACGGACGCGCGCCCTCTTCCTGGGCTTGCAGGCCCAGGCGCACGGTGAAATGGAACTCCGAGCCCACGCCGGCCTCGCTTTGCACCCAGATCTGGCCCCCCATGCGCTCGACCAGGGCGGCCGAGATCGCCAGGCCCAGTCCGGTGCCGCCATAGCGGCGCGTGGTCGAGCTGTCGGCCTGGGTGAAAGGCTCGAACAGGCGTGCGCACTGCGACGCGGTCATGCCGATGCCGGTGTCGCGCACCCAGAAATGCAGCTCGACGTGCGAGGCGCTGCGCGCGCTCTCCTCCACGCCGATGACGATTTCTCCGCGCTCGGTGAACTTGACCGCGTTGTTCCCCAGGTTCACCAGCACCTGGCCCAGGCGCAGCGGGTCGCCCAGCAGCGCGGTGGGAATGCCCTCCGGCACGCAGAACAGCAGCTCCAGGTTCTTGTCCTCGCAGCGCAGGCCGATCAGGCTGGAGAGGTTCTCCAGCACCTCGCCGAGCTGGAAGGGGGTCTGCTCGATCACCAGCTTGCCCGCCTCGATCTTGGAGAAGTCGAGGATGTCGTTGATGATGCCCAGCAGCCCCACGGCCGAGCGGTGCACCTTCTCCACGTAGTTGCGCTGGCGCGCGTCCAGCGCGGTCTGCAGCGCCAGGTGCGCCATGCCGATGATGGCGTTCATCGGCGTGCGGATCTCGTGGCTCATGTTGGCCAGGAAGTCGCTCTTGGCCTGGGCGGCTTCCTCGGCCGCGCGCCGGGCCTGCGCCATGGCGCGTTCGGCGGCCTTGCGCTCGGCAATGTCCTCGAACACCCAGATGGTCACGTGCTGGTGCTGCGTGGAGTGGATGGCCCGGCCCGATACCTGGGCGACGAAGGTGCCGCCGTCCTTGCGGGCAAAGTCCCATTCCACGTTCACATCGCGGCCCGCGGCCAGCATCGGCCCCACCAGGGCGCCGAAGCGCGCGTAGTGCTCGGGCGAGGGGTAGATGACGCTGCCCGGCTGGCCGATGAGCTCGTCGGCGCGGTAGCCCAGGTACTCGACGATGCGCTGGTTGACCCGCAGGATGACGCCGTCGGCGGTGTAGATGATGCCGTTGGGCGCGTTGTCGAAAATCATCTGCTGCTCGGCCAGCAGGTGGCGGTTGTGGGTTTCGCTGGCACGCAGGCTGGCCTCGGCCGCCTTTTGCTCGGTGATGTCCTGGTTGATGCCCACCAGGCGGCGCGGGCAGCCGTCGCTGCCGCGCAGGGCGGCGTGGCCGATGTCCAGGATCCAGCGCCAGCTGCCGTCGGCGCAGCGCATGCGGAAGGTGGCGGTGTAGTCCGGCGCCTCGTTGCGCAGGAAGCGCTGCAGGCGCGCGAAGACCTGCGGAGCATCGTCGGGGTGGAGCAAGGACTCCCAGCACGCCATGTGGCTCGGATGGCCCGCCAGCAGGCTTTGCTTGTCGTAGCCCAGCATCGCGGCCCAGATGTCGTTGACCGCCACGTCCACGATCTCGTGCCGGTCGTCGATGGTGCAGTCGTACATGCCCAGATTGGCGCCGCGCAGCGCCAGGGCCAGGCGCTCCTCGCTGCGCGCGACGAGTTGCTCGGCCTGCTGGCGTTCGGTGATGTCGTACAGCCAGGACACCAGGTAGCGGCCATCGGAAAAGTCCAGCAGGATGGAGGACAGCAGCAAGGTGACCGGCGTGCCGTCGGTGCGCACGAAGTCGGCCTGGTAGCCCTTGACGGCGCCTTCGCGGCGCAGGCGCTCCATGAAGGCCTCCCGGTCCGCCGGGTTGCGCCAGGACTTGCTGGCCGGGTGCGTGGCAATGTCCTCGGGGTGCACGCCGAGAATCTCGCCGTGCTGGCGGTTGGCGAAGACGATCTGCCCGTCCTCGGTGCCGATGATCACCCCCACGGGGCTGTTCTCCAGGATGCGGCGCAGCCGGGCCTCGTTCTCCTGGCGCTCGCGCTCGAGCTTCTTGCGCTCGGCAATGTCCTCGTACACCCAGACCGCCGAGCGCTCGAAACCCGGGATGTTGATGCCCTGGCCCGACACCATGGCCTCGAACACCGAGCCGTCGGCGCGCGCGAAGTCCCACTCGATGTGCACCTGCCGGCCCGCGCTCAGCAAAGGGGCCACGGTGGCCGCGAAGGCCTGGTAGCTGGCGCCGTCGCGGAACATGCGCTGCGCCACGGGCTGGCCGACCAGGTCGGCGGCGGCCAGGCCCATGCTGTGGCACAGGCGCCGGTTGACCCGCAGGATGATGCCGTCCGCCGTGAAGCACATGCCGTTGGGCGCGTTGTCGAAGATGACCTGCTGCTCCTCCAGGAGCTTGCGGATCTCCGCCTGCTGGCGCTCGATCTCCAGGCGCGCGCGGCGCTTGTCCGAGACATCGTCCACCGTGAAGCGCAGCAGGATGCGACCGCCGCAGTCGAAGGCCATGAGGTTGACCTCGGCGTCGAAGATCTCGCCATTGGCCCGGCGCGCGCGCCACAGGAAGTTGGCGATGCCGTGCTCGACGATGGAGCGCGTGATCTCCTCGCCCGCCGTCTGCGTGTCGGTGCCGTCGTACTGCGTGGGGGCGGAAAAATCCAGCGGCATGCGGCCCAGCACCTGGGCGCGGCTCTCGAAGCCGTAGATGCGCACGGCCGCCTGGTTGCAATCGACGATGCCTATGGCCGGGTCGATGATGACGATGGGCACGGGCGAGTCCTGGTACACCCGCTTGTTGTAGGCCGCGCTGTGTTCGAGCGTGGCCTGGGCCTGCTGCAGGGCTTGGTCCTTGGCGGCCAGTACGCTGCGCAGGGTGGCGTTCTCCTGCTGCAGTTGCTGCAGGGCCCGCTCCAGCGTTGCGTGCGATCGCTCCATGGCACCTCCATTGGCGCCCTGCGGCTGCGCCACAAGGGGGGCGCGATGCAGCGTGCGGCGTCATGCTGCGCACGAGTATTGGCAGCCGCCGCCGGGGGCGTCAACCGGCAAAAGGCCCGCAGCCGGGGCGATGCAGCGCCTGTTTGAGCTAGCGCAAGGGCCCGGTGCTCAGGACGCGCGGCGCAGCCCGGCCACCTGCTGGCCCAGGGCGTGCAGGTGGCGCTTGAGCGCCTCGATGCCCAGCGTGCCGTGCGCCTGCACCATCACGCCGTTGGGCAGCAGCAGGGCGAGCTCGGCGCTGCTGCCGTCCTTGCGGTAGGTCTCCTTGACGGCGACATCGCCTTGCCGGTAGATGCGCTCGACCTCGTCGGCGTTTTCGCTTTCCGCCGTGGATTGCGCCCAGGCGGCCATGGTCAGGCGCAGGGCGGGGGCGGCACCGATGTCCTGGATCTGGATCTCCACTTCCTTGCCGTCCTGCTCATACTGCGCGCTGGCGTGGGTGAACTGCATGCCCATGGCACTGTCGGAACGCGCCTCCACGCTGGTGCGCGGCAAGCCCGCAAAGCGCTCGGGAATGGCGCCGCGCAATTGCTGCGGTGTCAGGGCAGCGCCGCCCTGGCCGCCCAGCGCCGTGCCCAGGGCCTCGGTGGCCGCCTGCAGGGCCGCCTGGCTGTCATCCTGGGCCTGGGCCTGCTCCATCTTGCGCGTGGCCTGCTCCAGACGGCTGGTGTCGATCTGGATGTCGGTGCCCGGCAGCTTGACGCTCACCGCGTCCGCGCCGCCCAGGCCGGCGACGCCGCCGCCCAGGCCGCGCGCACCCGGCGTGACCAGCGAAGTGGCCAGGCCCACCAGCAGGCCCGCCAGAATGCCGCAGACCACCAGGGCCGCCGTGTAGCCCACGGCCTTCTCCTGCGGGGCCTTCATCAGCACGGGAATGCCGGTGTAAATCAGATACACCGAGTACAGGGCGGCGACCAGGCCCAGCATGGCCAGCGAGGGCAGCAGGCTGAACACCCCGCCCAGCATGCCCGCCGTGCTGGCGTAGGCCACGAGCTTGAAGGCGCTGCCCATGTCCGCATGGCCGGCAAAGCGCGGGGCCAGCATGTTGGCGATCAGGGCCAGCACGTACACCATGGCCAGCGACAGCACATAGCCCACCACCATGCTGACCAGGCCTTGCACCACCGGCACGCGCACGGAAATGCCAAAGGCCCCGACACCGATCAGGCTGTAGCCGATGAAGCCGGCCACGGCCGGAATGGCGGCGAGGAACACCAGGTAGTCCCTGTAGATGGACGCCGGACTGCCGTCTTCCGCGTCGATCTGCATCCAGGTCTCGCGCGGGCGCAGCAGTATGTCGGTCAAGCGCTGCACGAGGGCCTTGCGCTGGCGTGCATCAAGCGATGGGGTTTGCATGAACCATGACTCCTTTTTTCGTAGGGGGTTGGGGGGCGCTCAATGCGCAGGCGCCGAGTGGAGCACGGATGGTGCCCCACAGCACCCGCGTGCCGCAGGCCTGGCGCGGCGTTCTGCCGCAAAAGTCACGCTTTCGCGCGTTGATTGTGCCGCCGCGGGGCCGTCCCCGCCGCTTTGCCGGCCCCGTTCAGGCTGCCGGGGCGAGCAGCAGCGGCAGCACGGCGGCGGCCGTGCCGCGCAGTACGGCATGGGCCACGCCGTCGAGTTCGCTCGCCTGGGGGTTGACGATGGCCACCCGCGCCCCGCCGGCGCGCGCCAGGTGCGCCAGGCCGGCCGCCGGGTAGACCGCCCCCGCCGTGCCCACCACCAGCATCAGTTGGCAGGTGCGTGCGGCCTGCTGCGCCGCATCGAGCACGGGCAGAGGCAGGGCCTCGCCAAACCACACCACGCCAGGCCGCAGCAGGTTGCCGCAGCGCGGGCAATGGGGCGGCTCGCCCGCCTCCACGGTGTCGGGGTGGCAGCAGGGCCGCGGCGGGTCGAGGAAGCGGTCGGCCATCAGGTCGCCGTGCAGGCACAGCACGCCGGGGCTGCCGGCGCGCTGGTGCAGGCCATCGACGTTCTGGGTGATGAGCGTGAGGCGCCCCGGGTGCTGCCGTGCATAGGCGGCCAGGGCGTGGTGGCCGGCGTTGGGCTGCACGCCCTGCAGCATCGCGCGCCGGTGCTGGTACCAGCGCCAGACCAGCGCGGGCTGGGCGCGAAAGCCCTGCTCCGTGGCCATGTCCTCGGGGCGGTAGCGCGCCCAGAACCCGGTCTGCGCATCGCGGAAGGTGGGCACGCCCGATTCGGCGCTCACGCCCGCGCCCGTGAGCACGGCCACCTGGCGGGCGGCGGCCAGCCACTGGCGCACCGTCTCCAGCAGCGGGGCGTCAGGCGTCATGCCAGGGCGCGCCCCGCGTCACTGGCGCTGGCGCAGCGCCTCGTACAGGCACACGCCGCTGGCGACGGAGACGTTCAGGCTCTCGACCGCGCCCTGCATGGGGATGCCCACGAGCTCATCGCAGGTCTTGCGCGTGAGCTGGCGCATGCCCGGCCCTTCGGCGCCCAGCACCAGGGCCACGGGGCCCTTGAGGTCGGCCTGGTAGAGGGTGCGCGGGGCGTCGTCGCTGGTGCCTATGACCCAGATGTTGCGCTCCTTGAGTTCGCCCAGGGTGCGCGCCAGGTTGGTGACCATGAAGTAGGGCACGGTCTCGGCGGCGCCGCTGGCGACCTTGGCCACGGTGGCGTTGATGCCGCAGGCATGGTCCTTGGGGGCGATCACGGCGTGCGCGCCCGCGCCGTCGGCCACGCGCAGGCAGGCGCCCAGGTTGTGCGGGTCGGTCACGCCGTCGAGCACGAGCAGCAGCGGCGCCTGGCCCTCGGCCTCCAGCCGGTCGAGCAGGTCGTCCAGCGAGGCCGCCTGCTCCACGGGGTGCACGCGCGCGGCCACGCCCTGGTGGCCATGGCTGCCCGAGAGCTTGGCGATGCGCAGGCCGTCGGCCTCGATGAGGCGCACGCCCGCTTCTTTGGCGCGCTCCAGGAACTGGCGCATGCGCTGGTCGCGGCGCGTGGGCTCGTAGTAGATCTCGATGATGGATTGCGGCGCGGTCTTGAGGCGCACCCCCACGGCGTGAAAGCCGAACAGGACTTTGGGACTGGACATCGCGTGATTATCCGTTGCGCCCATTTGCTCTGTTTTTCATAGCTACTAGCGCTTGCATTCATTGGCCTAGAGGCCAAAATCACTCATTATTTGCAATGTGCCCCGCCTCGATGGTGATGCGCCGCTGGCAGCGCTGGGCAATGGCGCGGTCGTGCGTGACCAGCACCAGCGTGGTGCCCTGCTCGCGGTTGAGCGCGAACATCAGCTCCATGATGGTCTCGCCCGTCGCATAGTCCAGGCTGCCCGTGGGTTCGTCGGCCAGCAGCACGGCGGGCTGCACGACGAAGGCACGCGCCAGGGCCACGCGCTGCTGCTCGCCGCCCGACAGCAGCTTGGGGTAATGCCCCAGGCGCTGGCCCAGGCCCACGCGCAGGAGCATGTCGGCGGCGCGCGCGCGCGCATCGCGCTGGCCCGCCAGCTCCAGCGGCAGCATGACGTTCTCCAGCGCCGTGAGGTTGCCCATGAGCTGGAAGCTCTGGAACACGAAGCCAATCTTCTGCGCACGCAGGGCGGCGCGTGCGTCCTCGTCCAGGGCGAACAGGTCCTGCCCCCCGAGCACCACCGTGCCGCGCGTGGGCGTGTCCAGCCCGGCGATGATGGACAGCAGCGTGCTCTTGCCCGAGCCGGAGGCGCCCACGATGGCCACGGTTTCCCTGGGTGCCAGGCGGAAATCGATGTCGCGCAGAATGTCGAGCGTGCCCGTCGAATCGGTCACGGATTTGAAGACATGGTCCACGGCGATGATGGGCGGCAGCGAGGTATCAGACATGAAAGGTGCAGGTGCGTGATGACAGAGGGCGTTCGGCGTGACTTTATCCTGCGGCTGGCCGGCGGGCTGCTGGCGGGCTTTTGCGGGCCTGCGCCCTGGGCCGCCGGGCGCAGGAAGGAGCAGCGCATCCTGGTGCTGGGCGACTCGCTGAGCGCCGAGTACGGCCTGGCGCGCGGCACGGGCTGGGTGGCCCTGCTGGAGGCGCGCCTGCAGCGCGAGAAGATCGCAGCCACCGTGGTCAACGCCAGCGTGAGCGGCGACACCACGGCCGGCGGGCGCTCGCGCCTGCCCGCCCTGCTCGCCCAGCACCGGCCCACGGTGGTCGTGATCGAGCTGGGCGGCAACGACGCACTGCGCGGCCTGCCGCTGAAGAACACCGAGGACAACCTCACCGCCATGGCGGCAGCGGCGCGCAAGGCGGGCGCGCAGGTGCTGCTGGTGGGCATGCAGGTGCCGCCCAACTACGGCACGGACTACGCCCGGCGCTTTGCCGCCACGTTTGCCTCCGTCGCCCAGGCGCAGCACAGCGCGCTGGTGCCCTTTCTGCTCGAAGGCGTGGCCAATGCGCCCGACGCGGCGGCGCTGTTCCAGAGCGACCGCATCCACCCCAACAGCCAGGCGCATCCGCGCATGCTGGAGAACGTCTGGGCCGTGCTCAAGGGGCTGCTGTAGCGGACGGCCCGCCCTGCACGGCCGAGCGGTAGGCGTGCCAGCTCGCATGGCCCAGCAGCGGCCCCACGAGCACCAGGCCCGCGCCCCAGGCCCACAGCGAGGCCAGCACCAGCAGCGCGATCAAGGCGCCCCACAGCAGCATCACGCCCGTGTTGTCCAGCACCACGCGCATGCTGGTGATGGCGGCGGTGAGGGCGTCGGTGTCGCGGTCCAGGATCATGGGGATGGAGACCACCGTGGTGGAGAACACCAGCGCCGCAAACACGCCGCCCACCAGCAGGTAGACGGCGACGAACTCCCAGTTCTGCGGGCTCAGCAGCGCGTCCAGCACCCCCGTGGTCGAGGGCAGGCCGGTGTTGAAGAACACCGCGAACACCACCAGCGACGCCCGCCCCCAGAGCAGCTCCAGCAGCACCAGCACCAGCACCAGCAGCCCCATGCTGCCCAGGTGGCGGTCCCAGCAGGTGATGGACTGGCCCAGCTCCGGCGCCAGCCCGGCCTCGCGGCGGCGGCTGGTGTCGTACAGGCCCATGGCCAGGAAAGGCCCGAGCAGCAGGCAGCCGCTGGCCAGCGACATCACGTACTCCGGCCGCGTGCGGAACACCCAGCCCAGCACCCAGGCCATGGCCCAGAACCACAGGCCGTAGAACAGCGCTATGCCGGGGGCCGCGCGCAGGTCGCCCCAGCCGCGCGCCAGCCAACGCCAGGGATCGGCCCAGCGCAAGGGCTGCAAAACAATCGAAAAAGGCGTGCTCTCGGTCGGTGACGTGGTGTTCATGGCGCAGCACAGAGTGGATCGAAGGGCTGAACCACTGTATGCGCCGCCCCGGGTTCTTGATGGCTGTCAAATGCAAACCCGAGTGTTTCGCTCTGTCATGGAGCGCCGCGGGCAGCGCCCGCGCCGCCCCTGCTGCGCCGCCGCATGCCTCAGGCGCCGCCGAAAGCCTGGTGCAGGGCCTGCTGCAGGTCGGCGCGCAAATCGTCCACGCCCTCCAGGCCGATGGAAAAGCGCACCACATGGCCTGGGCGCAGGTGGGCAGGCACCTGGCGGCGCATGCTGGCGATCTCGTAGGGCACGACCAGGCTCATGGGCCCGCCCCAGCTGTAGCCGATGCGAAACAGCCGCAGGCTGTCGCAGAAGCGGTCCACCTGCGCCTGGGAGCAGGCCGCGTCGAACACCACGCTGAACAGGCCGGCCGCCGCGCCCTCGCCGTCCCGGGCCGCGCCGCACAGCGCCTGCCAGTGCGCGTGGCCGGGCGCGCCTTCCAGGGCCGGGTGCAGCACCTGCACCACCGGGGCCTGCTGCTGCATCCAGTGCGCCAGGGTGCGCGCGGCGCGGTCGTGCGCGGCGTAGCGCAGGGCCATGCTGGGCAGCGCGCGCAGCACGGCCTCGGCGTCGTTGGCGCCCACGCCCAGGCCCAGGTGCATGTGCGCGTTCTGGATGCGCAGGTGCAGCGCCGCGTCGCGCGTGACGATGCTGCCCATGAGCACGTCGCCGCCGCCGCTGGGGTACTTGGTGAGCGCATGGGCCGAGACGTCCACGCCCAGGCTGCCGTCGCCCAGCAGGTCGAAGGGCGCGAAGGCCAGGCCGGCGCCCCAGGTGTTGTCCAGCGCTGCGGTCACGCCGCGCGCGCGGCAGATGCGCACCAGCTCCGGCAGGTCGGGGAACTCCAGCGTCACCGAGCCCGGTGCCTCCAGCCACACCAGGCGCGTGGCGGGCGTGATGGCCGCGGCGAGGCTGGCCGGGTCCATGGCGTCATAGAACGCATGGCGCACGCCGTACTGCGCCAGCAGCCCCGCGGCCATGGCCTTGTTGGGCCCGTAGGCGTTGTCGGGGATCAGCACCTCGCCGCCCTGGCGCAGCAGGGCCAGGGCCACCGTGGCCAGCGCGGCCAGCCCGCTGGGCACGAGCACGCAGTGCCGGCCGCCTTCGAGGGCGCACAGGCGCTCTTCGAGGGTGAACGTGGTGGGCGTGCCGTGCAGGCCATAGGTGTAGCCGCTCTTGTCCTTCCATTCGCGCCGGCGCATGGCGGCCACGTCCGGGAAGATGACCGTGGAGGCCTTGTGGATGCCCGGCATGGGGGCCTCGAAGCCTGCCGGGGGCTGGTAGCCGTGGTGGATCAGGCGCGTGGCCATGTTCGGGGTCGGGGTGGTGTCTTGCATGGCGGAATCGTAACGGCAACGGCGATGGGCAGACATGCGCCAGCGCCGCCGCCTTCATCGCCGCACGGGCTTGGCTTGGCTGCAGGTACACTTTGCAGCGATCACCTGCGAACCTTTCGTGGCATCCACCGCACCCCCCCCTCTCGTCGACCTGCGCGATCTGCGCCTGGAAACCGCCTGCGCCCTGGCCGGGCAGGCGGGCAGCGCCATTCCGCCGCCCGGCATGGCGCCCGCGCCCTTCCTGCAAGGACTGATCGACCGCCTGTGCGACCTCTCGCTCAAGGACCCGCTGACCGGCCTGGCCAACCGGCGCCACTTCCAGGCCGTGCTGGACGCCGAGATCGACCGCGTGGCGCGCTCGGGCGAGGCGGCGCTGCTGCTCATGCTGGACATCGACCGTTTCAAGCAGGTCAACGACACCCATGGCCATGTGGCCGGCGACCGGGTGCTGCAGTCCGTGGCGCGCACCCTGGCGCAGTGCGTGCGCCCCATGGACACGCTGGCACGCTATGGCGGCGAGGAGTTCGCCATCATCATGCCCGCCTGCCAGGCCGCGTTCGGCAAAGCCGTGGCCGAGCGCATCCGCCGTGCCGTGGCCGAAGCGCCCGTGCAGATCGCCCCGGGCACCTGGCTGGAGGTGTCCATCAGCATCGGCGGCGCCTATGCCATGCAGTGGATCCGCTCCTCACCCGTCCTCTGGACAGACCGTGCCGACCACCAGCTCTACCTGGCCAAGGCCGCAGGCCGCAACCGCGTGTGCATCGAACCGCAGCCCGACAGCACCGTCAGTGCCGAGGAAAAGGGCATGCTGTTCGAGCCGCTCTATACCCCCTCGGACTGGGGCGCCCTGGGCGCCATGAACCACTCCGGCAACGCCCCCTGAAGGCAGCAAGATGAGCCCCGCGTCGCCATCCTCCATTCCTTCCCCCACCGTCGCCCCGGCCGGTGCGCCCAAGGGCGCCCGCATCATTGCCATCACCAGCGGCAAGGGCGGCGTGGGCAAGACTTTCGTCTCGGCCAACCTGGCCGCGGCCCTGACCCGGCGCGGCCTGCGCGTGCTCGTGCTCGACGCCGACCTGGGCCTGGCCAACCTCGACGTGGTGCTCAACCTCTACCCCAAGACCACGCTGCATGACGTGTTCACCGGCAAGTCCGCGCTCGACGAGGCCGTGATCGAGGCGCCCGGCGGTTTCTCGGTGCTGCTCGCCGGCTCGGGCATGGTCGAGTACTCGCGCCTCACGCCCGAGGTGCGCACCCAGTTCCTCAACGTGATCCAGACCCTGGCGCCGCGCTTCGACGTGATCCTGCTCGACACCGGCGCGGGCATTTCGGACGTGGTGCTGTTCTCCGTCTCGCTGGCCTCCGAGGTGATCATCGTGGCCACGCCCGAGCCCACCTCGCTGACCGACGCCTACGCCGCCATCAAGGTGCTGGCCATGCAGCAAAAGCGCCGGCATGTGCGCATGGTGATCAACCAGACCCTGCGCCCCGGCGACGGGCGCGCCATCACCGGGCAGTTGCAGCAGGTGCTCGAGCGCTTCGTCGCCACCGACAGCGGCCGGCCCCTGCGGCTCATCCACATGGGCGACATCCCCGCCGACCCCTCGGTGCGCGAGGCCGTGATGCGCCGCCAGTTGCTGCTGCTGCAGGTGCCGGGCTGCCCGGCGGCGCTGGCCATAGGGCAACTGGCGGGCAAGGTCGAGGAGACCATGCTGGCCCGCCCGGCCTGAAGCGCCCTCAGGCGTGCAGGTCGAACACCAGCACCTCGGCGTCCGCGCCGCCCTCGAGCACCAGCCGGTCCTCCTGCACGAGCAGCGCGGCGTCCGCGCCCGCCAGCGCCTGACCGTTGACCTGCAGGCGCCCGCGCACCAGGTGCACGTAGTACTTGCGCTGCGGGTCCAGCTCCAGCGTGGCCGACTCCCCCGCCGTGAACAGCCCGGCATAGAGCGCCGCATCGGCATGCAGGCGCACGGAGCCATGCGCGCCATCGCGTGACGCCACCAGGCACAGGCGCCCGCGCTTGTCGGCGTCGGCAAACATCTTCTGCTCGTAGCCGGGCGCGATGCCCTGGTGCTCGGGCAGGATCCAGATCTGCAGGAAATGCGTGGCCTCGCCCGGTGCATGGTTGAACTCGCTGTGCATCACGCCCGTGCCGGCGCTCATGCGCTGCACTTCGCCGGGCCGGATGACGGAGGCATGGCCCATGCTGTCCTTGTGCGCCAGCTCGCCCGCCAGCACGTAGCTTACGATTTCCATGTCGCGGTGGCCGTGCGTGCCAAACCCCGTGCCGGGCGCGATGCGGTCCTCGTTGATGACCCGCAGATTGCCGAAGCCCATGTGGCGCGGATCGTAGTAGCCGGCAAAGGAAAAACTGTGGTGGGACTGCAGCCAGCCGTGGTCGGCGTAGCCGCGGTCCGAGGATTTGCGAATGGTCAGCACGGTGCGCGCTCCTTGTTGCGGTCGATGGACACACTGTAGGCCGCGGTGCGCGCCCCATGGGGCGAAAGGCTTGATGGAATAATTCAAAACATCTGAATGAGCAGGCCTGCACCATGCAAAACATTCGCGATGTCTTGACCCCCGAGAACCTCTCCATGCTGCAAGCCATCGCCCAGGCCGGCAGTTTTGCCGCGGCGGCGCGCCAACTGGGCGTGGTGCCCAGTGCGCTGACCTACCGCGTGCGCCAGATCGAGGATGCGCTGGACGTGCTGCTGTTCGACCGCAGCGCGCGCCAGGCGCGGCCCACCGCGGCGGGCGCCGAGCTGCTGCGCGAGGGCGCGCGCCTGCTCGACGAAGTGGACGCCGTGGCCCACCGCGTGCGCCGCGTGGCCACGGGCTGGGAGCCGCAGCTCACCCTGTCGGTCGATGGCGTGATCTCCCCGCACACGCTGTTCGAACTCGTGGAAGCCTTTTACGCGCAGTCCCCGCCCACGCGCCTCAAGCTGGTGGACGGTATCCTGAGCGGCACCCTCGAAGCGCTCGCCTCGGGGCGCGCCGACCTGGCCCTGGGCGTATCGGCAGCGGGCTCCGGCGTGGCCGGGCTGCAGCAAGGCCTGCTGGGCGATCTGCTGTTCATCTACGTCGTGGCGCCGCACCACCCCCTGGCGCAGGCGCCCGAACCCATCACCGACGCCACGCTGCAGGCGCACCGCGCCGTGGCCGTGGCCGACTCGGCCCTGCGCGGCGGCCTGACCATGGGCCTGCTGGGCGGACAGGACGTGCTCACCGTGGCCAGCATGCAGGCCAAGGTGCAGGCCCAGTTGCGCGGCCTGGGCGGCGGCTTTCTGCCCGAACCCATGGTGCGCCCCTACCTGGAGGCCGGCCACCTGGTCGCGCGCCGCGTGGCGCGCCCGGAGCGCAGCATCCGCATGCACTACGCCTGGGGCGGGCCGGGCTTCGCGGCACCGGGCCGGGCGCTGCAGTGGTGGCTGGAACAGTTGCAAAGCCCGGTCACGCGCCGCGCGCTGTTGGAAAACCACCACCATTTCTGACCTGCCGGGCGTGTAGAGTGGACCCATTGCGCAACCCGCCCCCGCAGCCCAGGAAAGACCCGCCCATGCCCGCACGCACACCCCCCGCCGCACCGCGCCGCCGCCCTGCTCCCGCCCGCACGCCAGCGCCGCCGCGCCACCTGGCCGTGGTCGGCGCCGGCATCGCAGGCGTGGCCTGCGCCCGCACGCTGCTGCAGGCCGGGCACCGCGTCACGGTCTTCGAGGAGGAGCCCGCCGTGGGCGGCCGCATGGCCACGCGCGAGACGCCGTTTGGCAGCTTCGACCTGGGCGCGCAGTACTTCACCGTGCGCGACGCGCGCTTTGCCCGCGCCCTGGAGACCGTGCCCGGCCTGTGCCGCCCCTGGAGCGTCAACAGCGTGCGCGTGCTCGACGCCGCGGGCCGCGTGGTCGCCGCCAGCCCGGCACCGGGCGAGGCGCACTGGGTGGCGCGGCCCGGCATGGCCAGCCTGGCCGAGACCTGGGCCCAGCCGCTGGCCGCCGCGCAATGCCTGCACACGCGCACCCGCGTCGCCGGCCTGGAGCGCGACCGCCTGGACCCCGGGCGCTGGGAGCTGCACACCCTGGCCGACGACGGCGCACAGCAGGTCTTTGCCGGTTTCGACGCCGTGCTGCTGGCCCTGCCCGCAGAGCCTGCACGCCGCCTGCTCGCCTCCAGCGCCAGCGGCGCCCCCCTGGCACCGGACCTGGCCCAGCCCCTGGCGCAGGTGGAGATGGCGCCCTGCTGGACCCTGCTGCTCGCCTTCCCGCAGGCCGTGCGCCCGGGGCTGACCACGCTGGGCCCGCAGTGGAACGCCGCGCGCAGCACGCACCACCGCATCGCCTGGCTGGCGCGCGAGTCCTCCAAGCCCGCGCGCAGCCAGATCGAGCGCTGGACCGTGCAGGCCAGCCCCCAGTGGTCGGCCGAGCACCTGCAGGACGACCCGGCCCGCGTGCGCGCCAAGCTGCGCAAGGCTTTTTCCGAGGTCACGGGCATACGCGCCGAGCCCGCCCTGGCCGAGGCCGTGCGCTGGCACCACGCGCGCACCCTGCAGCCGCTGGGCCGCAGCCACCTGTGGGATGCGCACGCCCGGATCGGCGCCTGCGGCGACTGGTGCGTGGGCCACCGCGTGGAAGACGCCTTCGTGTCGGGGCTGGAGCTGGCCCTGGCCGTGGCATGACGGCGGCGTACGTTGGCCGCTTCGCCCCCTCACCCACGGGCGCGCTGCACGCCGGCTCGCTGGTCGCGGCGCTGGCGAGCTGGCTCGATGCACGCGCCCACCCGGGCGGCCGCTGGCTGGTGCGCATCGAGGACGTGGACCGGCCGCGCTGCCAGGCCGGCGCGGGCGAGCGCATCCTCATGCAGTTGGCGGCCTGCGGCCTGCACTCCGATGGTCCGGTGCTGTGGCAATCGCAGCGCGGCACGCTCTACCAGCAGGCGCTCGAGCAGCTTGTGGCGCGCGGCCTGGCCTACCCCTGCGCCTGCACGCGCAAGGACATCGCCCAGGCCCATGCCGCAGCCGGGCGCACGCGCGTGCGCCATATCGAGCTGCCCTACCCCGGCACCTGCCGCCAGGGATTGGGCAACCGCCCGGTGCGCGCCTGGCGCTTCGCGACCACGGATTACATGCAAAATTGGCCTCCAGCGCCCGCTGAACAAGCGCAAGAAGCTCCTTTTTTCATAGCAGAAGGCCTGCTGCACTGGCAGGACCGCCGCCTGGGCGCGCAGCAGCAGGACGTCGCGGGTACGGTGGGCGATTTCGTGCTGCTGCGCGCCGATGGCTGCTACGCCTACCAGTTGGCCGTGGTGGTGGACGACGCGGCGCAGCATGTCACCCACGTGGTGCGCGGCGAAGACCTGGCCGACAACACCCCGCGCCAGATGCTGCTGCAAAGCGCGCTGGGCCTGCCCACGCCGCGCTACCTGCACACGCCGCTGGTGCGCGGCGCCGACGGCGAGAAACTCTCCAAGCAGCATGGCGCCGCGCCGCTGCAGCTCGACCACCCCGTGCAGGCCCTGGACGAGGCCGCCGCCGTGCTCGGCCTGCCGCGCCTGGTGCAGGTTCACAACACCGCACTGGGCGATGCACTGGCTCTGTGGGTCAAGGCCTGGGATGGTCTCTACAATCAACCCCTGTGACTGCATCCATGCTTTCTGCCTCCTCCACGGCCCCGGCACCCGGCCCCGCAGACGCGGGTGCCCCCCCGGGCGTTGCCCACCCCAAGACCATCAAGAGCTTCGTGCGGCGCGCGGGCCGCACCACCACCGGCCAGGCCAAGGCCTTTGCCGAATACGGTGCGCGCTACGTGCTGCCCTATGCCGCGGCGCCGCTGGACGCCGCAGCCGCCTTCGGGCGCAGCGCCCCGCTGGTGCTCGAAATCGGTTTCGGCATGGGCGAAGCCACGGCCCACATCGCGCGCGTGCGGCCGCAGGACGACTTTCTCTGCTGCGAGGTGCACGAACCCGGCGTGGGCGCCCTGCTCAAGCGCATCGGCGAGCAGGGCCTGACGAACATCCGCATCCTGCAGCATGACGCCGTCGAGGTCATCGACCACATGCTGGCGCCTGGCAGCCTCGATGGCGTGCACATCTTCTTCCCCGACCCCTGGCACAAGAAGAAGCACAACAAGCGCCGCCTGATCCAGCCGCCGCTGGTGGCCAAGCTGGCGGCGCGGCTCAAGCCCGGCGGCTACCTGCACTGCGCCACCGACTGGCAGCCCTACGCCGAGCAGATGCTGCAGGTGCTCAGCGCCGAGCCCTTGCTGGCCAACACCGCCCCGGGCTATGCCAGCAAGCCCGACTACCGCCCGCTGACCAAGTTCGAGAACCGCGGACTGCGTCTGGGCCATGGCGTCTGGGATCTCGTGTTCCAGCGCCGCCCCTGACCGCCGGAGCCCCACCTGCCATGAAGCCCATCCTGCAAAACCTCGTGGAGATGACCGGGCACCGCGACCACCTGCGGCTGGAGGTGTCCGTGCTCTCCACGCTGCAATCGGTCAGTGGCATCCTGCAGGTGCGCTCGCTGGAGATCTTCCAAGACGGCGGCCAGCTCCACTACCGCCCCCGGACCTGGCTCGGCGCGAATGGGCAGTGGATGAGTGCGGGCGTGGAAGCCGCCAGCGACCCGCAGCGCCGCACGGTGGCCGATGATCTGCCGGCGCTGCACGCATGCCTGCAAGACCAGTCCAGCAGCGCCGTGGCCGTGCTGGGCAAGGGACGCCACGGCCTGTGGCTGCCGGTGTGGATGAACGAAAAGGTCCACACCTGCCTGGAAGTGATCCAGAACCGCCCGTTTTCGGCGCAGAAGATCGACACCATCACCCATGTGTTCCAGGTCTTCCGCAATTACCAGAGCCTGCTGGACTACAGCGAGCGCGACGCCCTGACCGGGCTGCTCAACCGCAAGACCTTCGACGAGCAGTTCTCGCGCTCCACGTTCTGCGAGGTGGCGGTGCCCATGGCGCAAGAGCTCTCGCTGCCCGTCGATGAAGCCGGCGAAGGCCCGGACCGCCAATGGCTGGCGGTGATCGACATCGACCATTTCAAAATGGTGAACGACCGCTTCGGCCACCTCTATGGCGACGAGGTGCTGATCCTGCTGGCCAATATCCTGCGCTCGTCCTTTCGCAGCCACGACCGCATCTTCCGCTTTGGCGGCGAGGAGTTCGTCGTGCTGCTGCGCTCGACCAGCCTGGCCAGGGCGCACAAGGTGTTCAACCGCTTCCGCAAGAACGTCGAGGACCACTACTTCCCCCAGGTGGGCCAGGTGACGGTGAGCGTGGGCTTCGTCGCGGCCGAGAGCGGCTCGCCCGTCGAGGCGCTGGGGCGTGCCGACCAGGCGCTCTACTTTGCCAAGGAAAACGGCCGCAACCAGGTGCGTTACTACGACGACCTGCTTGCCGCCGGCCTGCTCCAGACCAAGCAGGTCAGCAACGACGACGTCGAGCTGTTCTGACTCAGCGCGGCGCGGCCAGCGAGCGCTCCAGCGCCTCCACATCGACGGTATCGCGCTGCAGGGGCGAGAGAAAGCGCTCGGCATAGTCGCGCCACACGCCGCTGTGCAGGAAGAAGCGGAAGACCTCGGCATCGATGTGCTGCTGGCGCGCCATCGTGGCCATGATGGCCAGCGATTCCGACAAGGTCTTGGCCGGCTTGTAGGGGCGGTCCGCCGCCGTGAGCGCCTCGAAGATGTCCGCCAGCGCCATCACCCGGTCGGCCAGCGTGAGCTGGTCCGCGGTCAGGCCGCGCGGGTAGCCGGTGCCATCCATCTTCTCGTGGTGCGTGCCCGCGATCTGCGGCACCCGGGCCAGGTGCGGTGGGAACGGCAGTGCGCTGAGCATGACGATGGTCTGGACGATGTGCTCGTTGATCTTGAAGCGGTCCTCCTCCGTCAGCGTGCCGCGCCGCACCGACAGGTTGTGCAGCTCGCCCAGGTGCGCCGCCTGCGCCGGCAGCACCATGTCGAACCCCCAGCGGTTGGCCGGATCGCTGCGCTCCACCGGCGGGCGCCGCTCGCCCCAGGCGACCACATGGTCGGGCCGGTCGGCCAGGAGCTGCTCCGTGGCCGGCAGCACGGTATCGCCCAAGGCCCCCAGCCGGTCGAGTTCCGCCGCCGAGAGGCCCAGGCGGTGGTCGAAGTGGCGCTGCCAGGTCTGCCGGCCGATGGCGGCCAGGCGCTCGACATCGGCATCGGCCATGGCCTCGCCCCCCACATTGCAGCGCGCCACAAAGGCAAAATCCTCCTGGAGCTGCGCCTGCCGCGCCTGCAGGCGGGCGCCCAGCCCTGGGGCATCGAGGCCGGCCGCGCGCTGCTGCCAGTAGAGGATTTCCGCATCGCGCCACAGCACCTCGAAGCGCATGCGCACCTCGTGGATGCGGTTGTAGAGCGTCTCCAGCTTGGTGGCCTTGTCGATCACATGCTCGGGGCTGGTGACCTTGCCGCAGTCGTGCAGCCAGGCGCCGAGGCGGAACTCCTCGCGTTCGGCCTCGGTCAGGCGGACGGTGGCAAACGGCCCCTCGGTCGCCTCGCACAGCCGCTGCATGAGCATCTCCGCCAGTTGCGGCACGCGCTCGCAATGCCCGCCGGTATAGGGGCTCTTGGCGTCGATGGCGTCGGCCAGCAGGCGGATCATGGCGTCGAACAGCCGCTTTTGCCCCTCGATGAGGTTGCGCGTCTCGATGGCCACCGACAGCGTGCCCGAGAGCTTTTCCACGAAGACGCGGAAATGGGCATCGTCCTGGCGGTCGTCGGCCACATAGCGCAGCGACAGCACGCCCAGAGGCTGGCCGTCGCGCGTGCGCAGTTGCACGCGCAGCGGCCGCTCCGGCGGGCCCTCCCCGGCCGGCCCGTCCTGGTCGCCGTCCAAGACGTCCGCATGGTTGATGAAATGCGCCATGGACAAGCGATCGGGATAATGCGCCTGGTCTTGTGGGTCCTCGCCGTAGCGCGCGATACGCTCCAGGCCCGAGCCATCGGCAGCCACCAGGTATACCGCCCCGCTGCTGCAATGCGTGGTGCGCACCAGTTCATAGAGCACGCTCGACAGCATCAGGTCGAGCCGGGACTCGGCGCTGATGTGGTGCGTGATGTCGAGGAACTTGGCGATGGTCTCGGACATGCTGTCCATGACCTGGCCCAGATCGCGCATCTCGCGCACATAGGAGCGCGGACGCTGGAAGCGGCGGAAATCGAAACGGGCCAGGGCCTCGGCCTGCGCCGTCAGAATGGACAGGCTTTGCCCCACGCGCTGGCCGGCCAGCGCGCCCAGAAAGACCATGAACAGGATGCTGCTCGCCGCCACCCAGGCGTGGCGCCGCAGGCTCTCGTCGATGCCCGACAGCAGTTCGCTCGTCGGAACCGCCATGAGAATGTTCAGGTCCCGCCAGCGCAGCGATTGCAGGGGCTGCACCTGCCCCAGCCACTCGCGCCCATGGACGGTGAAGCGCCGCGACTCCCCGGGCTGGATGTCCAGCCGGTGCACCTCCGTCAGGCTGGCAATGCCCAGGCTGTCGAGCGTGCGCAGATGCAGGCTGGGGCCGTTTCCGTCCGATTCCAGGACACGCGACATGTCGGGATAGGCCAGCACCCGCAGGTCGCGGTCCACGACCACGATCTCGGTGTTCGGCACCAGGCGCAGGGACTCGATCTCCCGCCCCAGGTCGGGCAAGGCCACGTCCAGGCCCAGAATGGCGCGCCCATCCTCGCTCGGCTGGCTCAGGGTCACGCCGACCTCGCGCGTGGTGAAGAACAGGTAGGGCGCCGTCAGGATCTGGGCGTTCTGCTCCAGCGCCTCCTGGTACCAGGGGCGCGTGCGCGGGTCATAGCGGTAGTCCGGGCGCACGGCTGCCGCGACAGGGCGCAGCGCAGCGTTGTAGAAACCCCAGCGCCCCACCAGCTCCGCTCCTTCCCGCTCCCGGGACATGGACTGCACCAGAAAGACCGCCGTTTCCGGGGCGTCCAGGCGCTGGCGCAGCCCCGCATCGCGCAGCGGCCGCGCCAGCAGGAACTGCCCGTCCGGGTAGCCGATGAAGACCGCCGACAGCAGGGCGTTCTGCTCCAGCACGCGCGCCAGCACGGGCAGCCGGCGCATGCGCGCGGGCAAGGTGGTCGCCGCGGTGATCGGGTCGAACGCCAGTTGCCGGATGATGGCATCGGCCGGGTCCACCATGCGGCGCACCCGCTCGCTGATGATGAGGCTAATGTGCCGCGCACTGTCCTCGGAGGCCGCGAGGATGGATTCCTGGGCCGTCTTGCTCGCCTGGTAGGCCAGCAGGCCCGACAGCAGCAGCATGGCCGCCACCACCAGCGCGCTGATCAGCAAGCCGGAAGGTACGGCAATGCGGTGCCACCAGGGCCCGTCCTGCGCATCCGCCCCTGTGGTGCGGGAGCCCGCGGGCAGCGGGCCGGAGTGGGATGCCGGGCGCAGGGAGTCCATGCGCCCACTGTAGGGGAAAAGCCCGGCCTAAGTCACCGGGCTGTTGTCCGCAGACGTCACACTTTCTGCGCGACCCAGCCGGCGACCGAGGCCAGGGCGCCGGCCAGCCGGGAGGCATCGGTGCCGCCAGCCATGGCCAGGTCGGGCTTGCCGCCGCCCTTGCCGCCGACCTGCCCCGCGACGAAGTTGACCAGCTCGCCCGCCTTGACCTTGCCGATGCTGTCGGCCGTCACGCCGGCGGCGAGCTGCACCTTGTCGCCCTCCACGGCGGCCAGCACGATGGCAGCGGTCTTGAGCTTGTCCTTG
Source organism: Comamonas granuli NBRC 101663 (assembly GCF_000739995.1). Lineage (GTDB taxonomy): Bacteria > Pseudomonadota > Gammaproteobacteria > Burkholderiales > Burkholderiaceae_C > Simplicispira > Simplicispira granuli. The sequence goes on from NZ_BBJX01000004.1 coordinate 461,216, forward strand.
AGCTTGTCCATGGTGTCGCGCAGCGTCTTGGCGTCTGCCCCTTCCAGGCGCGCGGCCAGCACCTTCAGGCCCTTCACATCCACGGCCTGGCTGACCAGCTCGTCGCCCTGGCTCGCGGCCAGCCGGCCCTTGAGCGCGGCCACTTCCTTCTCCAGTGCCTTGATCTGGTCGAGCGCACCGCCGATGCGCGCCGTGAGTTCGGTTGCGGGCGCCTTGAGCGCGCCGGCGGCCTGGTTCACCGTGTCTTCAAGCTCCTGCAGGTAGGCCAGCGCGTTCGCGCCCGTCACGGCCTCCACGCGGCGCACGCCCGCGGCCACGCCGCCTTCGGCGACGATCTTGAACAGGCCGATGTCGCCCGTGCGCTGCACGTGCGTGCCGCCGCACAGCTCGCGGCTCGTGCCGATGTCGAGCACGCGCACGGTCTCGCCGTACTTTTCGCCAAACAGCATCATGGCGCCGGTCTTCTGCGCACTCTCGATGTCCATCACGCGAGCCTGCGTGGCGCTGTTGGCCAGAATCTCGGCGTTCACGCGGCGCTCGATCTCACGAATCTGGGCCTCGGTGACCGGGGTGTTGTGCGCAAAGTCAAAGCGCGTGCGCTCGGGCGTCACCAGGCTGCCTTTTTGCTGCACATGGCTGCCCAGCACCTCGCGCAGGGCCTTGTGCATGAGGTGGGTGACCGAGTGGTTGCGCATGGTGGCCGCGCGCAACTGGGTATCGACCTGCGCCTGCACGGTGTCGCCCACGTTGAGCGTGCCCTCTTCGAGCAGGCCGTGGTGGCCGTAGACGTCGGACTTGATCTTGAGCGTGTCGCCCACGGCAAAGCGCGCGCTGCCCGCGGTGAGCACGCCCTGGTCGCCCACCTGGCCGCCGCTCTCGGCATAGAACGGGGTGCTGTCGAGCACCACCACGCCGTTTTGACCGCCTTTGAGGGCTGCAACGCTTGTCCCGTCAGCGTAAAGCGCTACGATTTTTGCAGTATGCGCGAGCTGCTCGTAACCGGTGAACTGGTTGGCCGCACCGCTGTATTCCAGGGCCTTGTCCATCTTGAACCGGCCGGCGGCGCGGGCGGTGTCCTTCTGGTGCTGCATGGCGGCGTTGAAGCCGGCCTCGTCCACCGCCACGCCGCGCTCGCGGCACACGTCGTTGGTCAGGTCCAGCGGGAAGCCGTAGGTGTCGTGCAGCTTGAAGGCCACGTCACCCGCCAATTGGCGCGCGCCATCGGCCAGCGCGCTGTCCAGGATCTCCATGCCGTGCGCCAGGGTCTCGAAAAAGCGCTCCTCCTCCACGCGCAGCACCTCGGTGATGCGCTCCTGCTGCGCGCGCAGTTGGGGATAGGCGTCGCCCATCTGCGCCACCAGCTCCGCGACCAGCTTGTGGAAGAACGGCGCCTTCTGGCCCAGCTTGTAGCCGTGCCGGATGGCGCGGCGCACGATGCGCCGCTGCACGTAGCCGCGGCCCTCGTTGCTCGGGATCACGCCGTCGCTCACCAGGAAGGCCGTGGCGCGCAGGTGGTCGGCGATCACGCGCAGCGACGGGCTGTCCAGGTCCTGCGTGCCGACGGCGTGCCCGGCGGCGCGGATCAGGTGCTGGAACAGGTCGATCTCGTAGTTGCTGTGCACGTGCTGCAGGATGGCGGCCAGGCGCTCCAGGCCCATGCCCGTGTCCACACAGGGGGCGGGCAGCGGCGTCACGCTGCCGTCTTCCTTCATGTCGAACTGCATGAACACGTTGTTCCAGATCTCGATGAAGCGGTCGCCGTCCTCGTCGGGGCTGCCCGGGGGGCCGCCAGGGATCTCGGGGCCGTGGTCATAGAAGATCTCCGAGCAGGGGCCGCAGGGGCCGGTGTCGGCCATCATCCAGAAGTTGTCGCTCTTGTAGCGGCCGCCCTTGTTGTCGCCGATGCGGATCACGCGCTCGGGCGGCAGGCCGATTTCCTTGGTCCAGATGTCGTAGGCCTCGTCGTCCTCGGCGTAGACGGTGGCGAGCAGGCGCTCCTTGGGCAGTTGGTAGACCTCGGTCAGCAGCTCCCAGGCCCACTTGAGCGACTCGCGCTTGAAGTAGTCGCCAAAGGACCAGTTGCCCAGCATCTCGAAGAAGGTGTGGTGGCGCGCGGTGTAGCCCACGTTCTCCAGGTCGTTGTGCTTGCCGCCGGCGCGCAGGCAGGCCTGCACCGAGGCCGCGCGGCTGTAGGGGCGCTTGTCCGTGCCGAGGAACACGTCCTTGAACTGCACCATGCCCGAGTTGGTGAACATCAGCGTGGGGTCGTTGCCTGGCACCAGGGGGCTGGACGCCACCACGGTGTGGCCCTTGGAGGCGAAGAAGTCCAGGAAGCTCTTGCGGATCTCGGCAACGGTGGTCGGTGGTGTCATGGTTTCGTCTCGAAGGGGCAGGCACGGGCCTGCGCGGGCGCGGGCAGGCAAACCGTGGATTTTAGGGGGTTTCAGGCGCCGAGCTGGCTGCGCAGAAAGGCCAGCAGCGCCTCGTCCTGGCAGTGCGCCACATTGAAGCGCAGCCAGGGCGTGGGCTGCAGGTCGATGGTGAACAAATGCCCCGGCCCCAGCAGGATGTCCTGCTCGGCCGCCTTGTAGGCCAGCTCGGTGGAGTCGGCGATGCGCGGGTGGCGCGCCCACAGCAGCATGCCGGCCTTGGGTTCGGCGAACAGCTCGAAGCCCAGGTCCAGCAACTGCGAGGCCACGCGCTGCTGCGCCACGGCCAGGCGGTCGCGCAGGGATTTGGTGTGCTTGCGCCAGCGGCCGTCGAGCAGCGCGCCGTAGGCCAGGCGCTCGGTGAATTCCGAGGACGTGAGGCCGGAGATCATCTTGAGCCGGGCGAGCTCCTCCAGCAGGTCGGAGTGCGCGGCCAGGTAGCCCACGCGGATGTTGGGCGAGATGGTCTTGGAGAAGCTGCTGATGTAGACCACGCGGCGCAACTGGTCCAGGCTCGCCAGCGTGGGGCGCGGCTCGGGGTCGAGATCGGCGTAGATGTCGTTTTCCACGACGACAAAGTCGTATTTCTCGGCCAGTTGCAGCAGGCGGTACAAATGCCCCACCTGGGCCGTGGAGGCCGTGGGGCTTTGCAGCCGGGGGTGGGTGAAGAACACCTTGGGCCGGTGCGTGCGCACGCGCTCATCCAGCAGGTCGAAGTCGTAGCCCTGCGGCGTGCGCGGCGCGCCGACCAGGCGTGCGCCCAGAAAGCGCAGCGCCGACAGCAGGTTGGCATAGCCCGGGTCGTCCACGAGCACGGCGTCGCCCGGGCGCACCAACTGGCGCGCCACGAGGTCCATGGCCTGCGTGGAGCCCTGGGTCAGCAGCACTTGTTCTGCCGTGGCCGCCACCTCGTGCTCGGTCAGCAGGTCGCGCACCAGCTGGCGCAGCGGCAGGTAGCCCTTGGGTTCGCCGTAGCCGCCCAGGTCGGCATCCTCGGCGGCCAGGGCGCGCAGGCTGCGGCGCACGCCCTCGGAGAACAGCCAGTCCCCCGGCAGCCAGCCGCAGCCGGGCTTGAGGCGCAGCGCCCGGTTCTCGAAGATGCGCTGCATGTACCACATGGCGTCGAAGCTGTACTGCCCCGCGGGCGCCTGCTCGACCTGCGCCGTATCGGCGCGGCGGCGCACGAAAAAGCCCGAGTGCGGGCGCGACACGGCATAGCCCTGGGCCACGAGCCGGTCGTAGGCATCGACCACGGTGTACACGCTGATGCCGTGCGCATGCGCGAACTGGCGGATCGAGGGCAGCTTGGCGCCGGCGCGCAGCCCCCCGTCATCGATCAGTTGCCGAAAGCCCTCAACGACCTGGAGCACCAGGGGCGTGGAGGAATGGTGGTCGAGTGAGAACATGAAGTAGCAGCGGTTGCCATGCAACCGAGGGTTTGTCTGTACAGGCAGGCCGGACAGCACAGTGCATTGGCACCTGCGCGGTATCTGTATATGTTAGCGGCGCGCCTGCCCTTCTAGAGTCATGGTCAGTATCACCACGCACTGTGCACTGCAACGGAAGGACCCCCATGCAACGCGAACCCCACCTGAACAACGCCGCCCTGTTTGCCCGCCGCGAGGCCGCCATCGCACGCGGCGTGGGCCATTCCCACCAGATCTTCATCGACCGCGGCGAGAACGCCGAAATCTGGGACGTGGAAGGCCGCCGCTATATCGACTTTGCCGGCGGCATCGCCGTGCTCAACACCGGGCACCGCCACCCGGCCATCACGCAGGCCGTCAAGGACCAGCTCGACCGTTTCACGCACACCTGCTTCCAGGTGCTGGCCTACGAGTCCTACGTGGAACTGGCCGAGCGCCTCAACGCCAAGGCGCCGGGCAACTTCGCCAAGAAGACGCTGTTTCTGACCACCGGCGCCGAAGCCGTGGAAAACGCCGTGAAGATCGCCCGCGCGCACACCGGCCGCCCGGGCGTGATCGCCTTCACCGGCGGCTACCACGGCCGCACGCTCATGACCATGGGGCTGACGGGCAAGGTCGTGCCGTACAAGGCGGGCTTTGGCCCCTTCCCGGCCGAGGTGTTCCATGCGCGCTTTCCGAACGAACTGCACGGCACCAGCCTGCAGGACTCCATGGACTCGCTCGAGGCCATCTTCAAGAACGACATCGAACCTGGCCGCGTGGCGGCCATCATCATCGAGCCGGTGCAGGGCGAAGGCGGCTTCAACATCGCGCCCCCGGCCCTGCTGCAGCACCTGCGCGCCGTCTGCGACCAGCATGGCATCGTGCTGATCGCCGACGAGGTGCAGACCGGCGCAGGCCGCACGGGCAAGTGGTTCGCCATCGAGCACAGCGGCGTGGCGCCCGACCTCATCACCATGGCCAAGTCCATGGCCGGCGGCTTCCCCATCTCGGCCGTGGTGGGCCGCGCCGACATCATGGACGCTCCCAACCCCGGCGGCCTGGGCGGCACCTACGCGGGCAACCCGCTGGCCTGCGCCGCGGCGCTGGCCGTGCTCGACGTGTTCGAGCAGGAAAACCTGCTGCAGCGCGCCGAAGACGTGGGCCAGCGCCTCACGGCCAGCCTGCAGGCCCTGGCGCAACAGCACCGCTGCATCGCCCAGGTGCGCAGCCTGGGCGCCATGGTGGCCATGGAGCTGTGCCAGGACGGCAACCCGCACCAGCCCGACGCCGCCCTGGCCAAGGCCCTGTGCGCCGAGGCCGCTCGCCGCGGCCTGATCCTGCTGTCCTGCGGAACCTACGGCAACGTGATCCGCATCCTGGTGCCGCTGACGGCCAGCGATGCGCTGCTGGACGAAGGCCTGGCCATCATTGCGGCATCGCTGCAGGCAGCCTTGGCAGCGTGATCCCGGCAGCACCCCGCCGGGCTGCAGACTGATGGGCAGCCCGGCGGGTGTAGCCCTTCCCGCCGCTCAGGGCCATGCCGCCCAAAGTGCCAATCCGCGCCCATCCAGCGCTGCGACGCAGCGCTGGCGGGCACATCTCCCTCGTCCGTCTTCACGGACAGTCCATACCCCAAGGCATGCCCTGGTCTGCACCGGAATGAACACCACCGCTTTTTCACGCATGACGGTTGGCAAACGTTTATGGCTCGGGTTTGCCTTGATCATCCTGTTTGGTTTGCTGGCGGCCATGGCCGGCCGTTACCAACTGGGCCGCGTCACCGCAGAGGTCCGGCTTCTGCTCGATGACCGCCTGGCAAAGGTGGAAGTGCTTCAGCGCGTCAGGGACGACCTGAATGCATCCGCCCTGGCAGTACGCAATATTCTTTTGCTGACCAGCGGCGATGAAATGCAAGTGGAAAAGCAGCGGATTGAAGCCGCCCGCAAAAACTCCGACACCTTGCTCCGCCAGGTGGAGAAAAATACGGACACGGAGCAGGAATTGAAACTGCTGCAAAGGGTCCAGGGAGCAAGAGATCAATACAACCATTCGATAGACCGGTCCATCGATTTGGTTTTTTCCAACTTGCGAGGCGACGCCCGCAGCTTGCTGAACAGCGAAGGAAGCGAGCTTCAGAAAGAGTGCTTTGAAGCGCTGGAGGCTTTCAGCCGGCTCGAAAAGGAGCTCATGGAAAAATCCTCCGATCAAGTCCACGGCATTGCGGCAGACACCGGCGCACTGATGCTCGCATTTGCGGCACTGGTCACCTTCGTGGGTGTGGTGGTTGCCTGGACCTTGACGGGCTTTCTGGGCAGGCAATTGGGAGGAGAGCCGGGCTATGCCTCCGAAGTCGTGCGGGAAATCGCCACCGGAAATCTGGCGGTCGAGGTGTCCGTCCACCAAGACAGCCAGGCAAGTTTGCTGGCCCATATGCGTGCCATGCGCGACAGCCTGTCCGGGGTCGTGGCGCAAGTGCATCGCGCAAGCCAATCGGTTGCAGCCGCCAGTGCCCAAATATCGCAGGGCAACCGCGATCTTTCGGCACGCACCCGCGAACAGGCCGCCGCATTGGGGCAAACCACCCAATCGATCGACGAGCTGGAGAGCACACTCCGCCAGACGGCTGACAGTGCGCACCAGGCCAATGACCTGGCCCTGAGCGCGGCATCGGTCGCAGCAAAGGGCCGTGAGGTGATGGGCCAGGTCATAGACACCATGGGCGGCATCCATGGATCCAGCAAGAAAATTGCTGAAATCATCAATGTGATCGACGCCATCGCCTTCCAGACCAATATCCTGGCCCTCAATGCCGCCGTGGAAGCGGCGCGCGCAGGCGAACAGGGACGCGGCTTCGCAGTGGTCGCCAGCGAGGTCCGCAGCCTTGCGGGCCGCAGCTCCACGGCCGCCAAGGAAATCGCCCTGCTGATCACTGACAGCGTCGAACGGGTCCAGCAAGGCAACGCACTGGTCGATCAGGCAGGCCGCACCATGGCTGAGGTGGCGGACAGCATACAGAAAGTGACCCACATCATGGGCAGCATCAGTGCGGCCACCCAAGCCCAAGGACAGGGTATGCGCCAGACCAGCCAGGCCTTGGCCCAAATGGATGCGAGTACCCGGAAAAACACGGTATTGGTCGAAGAAATGGTTGCAGCCACCCATGCCCTGACACAACAGGCCCAGGACCTGGTTGAAGCGGTGTCGGTATTCAAAATCAGCAACGCCAGTGGGGCCAAAGAAATAGCAGAGCACACATATGCCGGCAGCGCCCATCGTTCACAACACCAACACCCGCTTTCGGATACCACTTTCTTCAGGCAAGGCATTCGCATGATTGCCAGCAATGCGAAATAGGGATAACGGAATTCAGATCCATGAATGATATGAAAATACCCCAACACCGCATTCAGGCTGGCAAAGCATAACTCTTTTTATTACAAATCCCATACCATCATGCTGCAGATATCAAAGCTCGAATCCTCCGATCGAACGGCCTGGCAGGCGCTTGCACAGGGGTACCGGGATTTTTATGCCATTCCAACCACAGCCGCAGAATTCGACGCGGCATGGCACCGGATTGCAGAATCAGGCACTGTCCATGGCCTTGGTGCGCGATGGGATGGTCAACTGGTGGGCATCGCCCATTTTTTTCCTCACTACAGCACCTGGGCTGGCTCCGTTTATTATCTGCAGGACCTTTTTACCGCCCCCGAGGCTCGGGGCAAGGGTGTGGCACGTGCACTGATTGACGAGATCGCCCGCCAGGCCCGCCAGGAAGGAGCACAGCGCTTTTACTGGATGACACAGGAAAACAATTCGACCGCACGGCTTCTGTACGAAAAGATCGCCAAATACAATGGATTCATCCGTTACGACTATCCCTTGTAATACTGCACCACCCATTCTGAGATTTTCGACCCCAGCACGCCGTGGCGTGCTGGGCTTTCCTGCGTATATGCTGTAAAGATGAAAAGTGCCTGGGTAGGTACAACCCCCAATACCCGCCATGGTTTGATCGCCTACGCTGGTGCCCCTTGCGCAAAACTTGCGCCCCAAGGCAATGCAAGGGCACCGGGGCTTTCATTCCACAAAATTTGACGGAGATGCGCGCCGCCATGTACCAGCGCTATTCCACGGCCGACGTTCCGAGAAATCACGAGTTCGGCTTCTGGCGTGAAGTCATCTCCAACGCGTACTTTCACCTTCAACTGAATTTCCGCGACACCAGCACCTTCTGCGGTACGTTGGAGTCGTGGGATCTGGGTCTGGTCTCGCTCTCCCGGCTGCATTGCAATGCACTGCAGTACCAGCGTCTGCGCCAGCACTGCCAGGTCAAGGCGCCGGAGCTCCTCGTGACCGTGCCTCAGCGCAGTGCTGTCGAGTTCACGCAGATGGGGCGCAATACGCAGTGCTCCCCAGGTCAGTTTCTGCTGGAGCACAGCGACGAGCCCTACGAGTTCAGCCATGCCGAACACAACGACATGTGGGTGCTGAAACTGCCCGACGCGGCACTCAAGGCGCGCGTGGGCAATACGGACCGCTTCTGCGCCCAGCACTTCGATACCACCACCGGCATGGGCAAGCTGTTCAGCGACTACCTGCAGCTCATCACCAAGCACTGCGATACCGGCCAAAGCCCTGAGGCCTTGTCGCTGATGGGCATGCAACTGGTCGAACTGCTGGGCCTGACGCTGAAGGAGGCGCCGTCGGTGCTTCAATCCTCGCTCTCCGTTGTACGCGCAGCGCACCTGGCACGCATCGAAGCCTATGTACGCCGGCACTTGGCCGATGACAGCCTGGATCCAGAATCCATCGCCAGTGAAAACAGCATTTCCTTGCGCTATCTTCACGACTTGTTCAAGGACACCGGCCAGACCGTCGCGCAATGGGTACGTGATCTGCGCCTGCAAACAGCCTACGAGCAATTGACCAGGGCTTGCGCGACCCAGTCGATTGCCCAGGTCGCCTACGCGTGTGGTTTCAGCGACCAGACCCAGTTCAGCCACGCGTTCAAGCGCCGCTACGGCGCCAGCCCCAGGGAAGTGCTGCGCGGAAGCACTTCCGCCGCGGAATTCTGAAACCACGGGTGCCCTGCGCCGGGCACCAGCGCGTCTTTCCGCGGCACGGTCATAGGGAAACTCCTAGCGCCCCATGCACTCCAGCACAAGTGGAGGTGCACGCAAACACAAGCCAATCAAGGCTGCAAAAATAACAATTTCTCCTGTAACGGACAACCGGCTCCAGCCTCTGGAAACCGCCGTGGCAAGCCCGCCACGGGATACCGCACACACAGGAGAAAACGATGACCCATCAACGCAAAGTGGACCCGATCACGCTGGCCGTGGTGCGCGGGGCACTTGAAACCACGCAGCGCGAAATGACGCTGACGCTGGAAAAAACCGCTCGCTCGAGCGTGTTCAACGTCGCGCACGACTACAGCAACGCGCTGTTCAACCACCGTGCCGAAATGATCCTGCAAGGCCAGGACATTCCCATCCACCTCGGGGGACTGATGCCGGCCATGAAGGCCGTAGCCAACTACTTTGGCGACGACATACACGAGGGCGACGTGATCTACCACAACGACCCGGTGATGATGGGCAGCCACATCCTCGACTGCTGCATGTACAAGCCGGTGTTCTACCAGGGCAAGCTGGTGTTCTGGAGCGTTTGCAAGGGCCACGTGACCGACATCGGCGGCCCGGTACCCGCAGGCTACAACCCGGATGCCAAGGAAATCTATGCCGAAGGCCTGCGCATCCCGCCCGTCAAGCTGTGGGAAAAGGGCAAGCCGCGCCAGGACGTGATCAATTTCCTGCTCTCGAACGTGCGCTCGCGCCGCGACTGGGAGGGCGATTTGCGCGCCCAGTACGGCGCCGTGCAGATCGGCGAGCGCAACCTGATTGCGCTGCTGGACAAATACGGCGTGGACGAAGTCCAGGCCTGTATCGACGAGCTCATGGACATGGCCGAGCGCACCATGCGCAAGCTCTTTGCGAGCACCAGGGACGGCACCTACGAGGCCAGCGCCGTGCTCGAAGATGCCGGCCATGGCCTGGGCGAGCTGACCATCAAGGCCACCGTCACCATCGAGGGCGAAAACTGCCATGTGCGTATCGACAGCCCTCCGCAGGTGCCCTATTTCATCAATTCCTACGAAGGCAACTCCTACTCCGGCGTTTACCTGGGGCTGATGATGTTTGCCAAGGTGGCACCGCCCTACAACGAGGGCCTGTACCGCTGCGTGACGGTGGATCTGGGACCCAAGGGCACGCTGTGCAATGCGGCCGAGCCGGCGCCGCATGTCAACTGCACGACCACGCCCATGGAAACGCTGACCGACGCCGTGCGCCTGGCGCTGGAGCAGGCGGCGCCCGAGCGCGCCGTGGGCTCCTGGTGCCATGCCAGCGGACTGAACATTGCGGGCTACGACAAGCGCACGGACGAATCCTACGTCACCATGATCCTGGCCTCGCTCATCGGCGGCGCAGGGGCCACGGCGCACATGGACGGCTGGAACTCCGTGGGGCCGCAGTGCTGCTTCGGCGCCTTGAGCTCCGGCGACATCGAGATCATGGAGTACTCGTACCCCATCCAGATCCACCGCTACGGCCTGGTGCGCGACAGCGGCGGGGCCGGTTACTACCGCGGCGGCTGCGCCACCGTGTGGGAAGTGGAGCCGCTGGAGCACGAGATGACGGCCATCAGCTTCGGCGAAGGCCGCCTGTACCCGGCGCTGGGCGCCAACGGCGCCACGAGTGCCTGCCCCGATCTCAAGCTGGGCCGCGTGGAGCGCAAGGAAGGCTCCGAGATCTCCGAGGTGATGCGCAAGAACGCCATCATGACCGTCCAGCCCGGCCAGCGTGTGGCCACGACCAACCCGGGTGGCGGCGGCTGGGGCAATCCGCTGGAGCGCGAGGTCTGGCGCGTGGTGCATGACGTGCGCAATGGCTACATCAGCACCGAAGCGGCCGAGCGCGAATACGGCGTCAAGGTCGACACCCACTCCTGGACCGGCACGGCCTGCGGCAACCGCCTGTCCTGAATGACCGCGCAGCCCGGCCTGCGGTGCTGCGCCCCTCCCTACCGATTGCAGAAAGACAAGACCATGACGACCTACCGACTGGGCGTGGACGCTGGCGGCACGTTCACCGATTTCATCCTGGCAGACGACCAGGGCAACACCCATTTGTTCAAGGCCACCTCGACCCCCGAGGACGGCACCCGCGCCATTGCCGACGGCTTTGCCCAGATTGCGGAAAAGCTGGGCAAGCCCATGCGCGAGATTCTGGCCAACACCGAGCTGTGCGTGAACGGCACCACCGTGGCGCTGAATGCCCTGATCCAGCACAAAGGGGTGAAGACCGGCCTGGTGTGCACCGCCGGGCATGAGGATTCGCTGGAAATCCGCCTGGGCCACAAGGAAGAAGGCTACCGCTACGACGCCGAGTACCCGCCCGCCAGGCAACTGGTGGAGCGCCACCTGCGTATGCCCATCCGTGAGCGCATTCTGTCCGACGGCAGCATCCGTGTTCCGCTGAACGAGGACGATGTGCGCGCCGCCTGCGAGGTGTTCCGCAAGGAAGGCGTGCAGGCCGTGGCGGTGTCCTTCCTGTGGTCCATCGCCAACGGCGCGCACGAGCGCCGCGCCGCGGAAATCGTGCGCGAAATGCTGCCCGATGTGTACGTCTCGGTCGGCCTGGAGGTGTTTCCGCAAATGCGCGAGTACACGCGCACCTCGACCGCGGTGGTCAACGCCTACCTGGGGCCGGTGCTCATGAACTACGTCGAACGCATCGACGCCTTCTACCGCGACCAGGGCACCAAGGTGCCGGTGCGCTACTTCCAGTCCAACGGCGGCATGGCCGCGCGCGATGTGATGGTGTCCCGCGCCGTGAGCGCCATCAACTCGGGGCCCGCATCGGCACCCATGGCGGGGCGCTTTTTGACCAACCCCCTGGGGATCCGCAGCTTTATCACCGTGGACATGGGCGGCACCTCGTTCGACATCACGCTGACCCACGAGGGCAAGACCAACGTCAACAAGGACATCGACTTCCTGCGCTACCGCATCGGCATTCCGATGATCCAGGTGGAAACCCTGGGTGCCGGTGGCGGCTCGATTGCCTGGATCGACCAGATGGGCGTGCTCAACGTGGGCCCGCAGTCCGCCGGTGCCATGCCCGGACCCGCCTGCTACCAGCGTGGCGGCACGCTGCCCACCGTGACCGACGCCAACGTGGCCCTGGGCTACCTGAACCCGGAATCCCTGCTGGGCGGCCGCCTGCCGATCGACGCGGCCGCTTCGCGCCAGGCCATTGCACGCCACCTTGCCGAGCCTTTGCACATCAGCGTGGAGAAGGCGGCCTACGGCATATTCAGCATCGTCAACAACAACATGGTCAGCGGCATCCGGCGTGTGTCGATCGAACGCGGCTATGACCCGCGCGACTTCGCGCTGATCGGCGCCGGCGGCGCCACGGGCCTGCACCTGACGGCGCTGGCGCAGGAAATCGGCTGCAAGACGGTGCTCGTGTCCAAGCTCGCCTCGGGCCTGTGTGCCTTCGGGCAACTGCTGTCGGACATCAAATACAACTACATGTCGGCCATGCCCATGCGCCTGGACGCGCAGGCGCCGCTGGAGGAGCTGGAAAGCCGCTTCCGCAGCCTGGAGCAGGACGGCATGGCGGCCATGCAGGCCGAGGGCGTTCCGCCCAGCCGCATCCTGTTCAAGCGCAGCCTGGACATGCGCTACGTCGGCCAGGTGCATGAATGCACGGTGGTCATCGGCAACACCCCCGTGAATGCCGCGACGCTGGAGCAGATCAAGCAGATGTTCCACGACCTGCACAAGCAGCTGTTCACCTACAGCGAGCCCGACAGCCTGATCGAGATCGTCAACATGGAGGCCACGGTCTACGGCCAGAGCGCACCGCTGGCGGCGCCGCAAATGCCGGCGGGCGGGAATGCCGAAGCCGCCATCCGCACCCGGCGGCAGATGATTTTTGACGCCGACGGCCATTCGCTGCTCACGCCGGTGTACGACGGGGAGATGCTGGGCACGGACGACGAAATCACCGGCCCGGCGGTGATCGAGGAGCCCACCACCACCATCGTCATCAACCCGGGCTGGGTGGCGCGGCTCGATGGCAGCGGCACCTACATCATCACCCAGGGCACCCGCCGCTGACGAAACGCCTGGTCGCCATGCAGCATACCCCTGCCCACTACCTGCACGCCGAGGGCGTCAGCCTGACCTTTTCGGGAGTGCGCGCACTCAAGTCGGTCAGCCTCACGCTCGAGCGCGGCAAGGTGCTCGGCCTCATCGGGCCCAATGGCGCCGGCAAGACCACCATGGTCAACGTGCTGAGCGGCTTCAACACCCCGGACGAGGGCCGGGTGCGGCTCGACGAGCAGCCCTTGCACGGCCTGGGCGCGGATGCCTTCCGGCGGCTCGGCGTGGCGCGCACATTCCAGGGCGGGCGCCTCTTCCGGGGCCTGACGGTGCAGGACAACCTGGAAGCGGCGGGCGTGGGCCTGGGGCTGTCCCGCCGGCAGGCTGAGGCCGAGGCCCGCCGTGTGCTGCACGCCCTGGGGCTGGAGCACCTGGCGCCCCTGGGCGCCAGCGCCCTGCCCTACACCGACGAGCGCCGCGTGGGCATTGCCCGCGCCGTGGTGGGCAACCCGGCCTTTCTGCTGCTCGACGAACCCGCGGCGGGCATGAGCGAACACGAGGCCAGCGACCTGCGCGACACCATCGCCCAGATCGTGCAGCAGATCGGATGCGGCGTGCTGCTCATCGAGCACAACGTGCGCCTGGTCTTGAGCATCTGCAGCCACATCGTGGTCATGGATGCCGGAGAAGTCATCGCCCAGGGGGATCCGCAGGCCATCCGCAGCAGCGAGCGCGTGCGCCATGCCTACATGGGCAGCGCCGGAGACGGCACCGAAGACGCGGCCCCCCTGCCCGCACCCGCCCCCCCTGCCATGGAGATTGCCGCATGAGCATGCCCCTCTTGAGCATCCAGGACCTGCACGTGCGCTACGGCGGCATTACCGCGCTGCGCGGCATCCACCTGACCGTGCACGCAGGCGAAACCGTCATGGTCACCGGCCCCAACGGCGCCGGCAAGTCCACGCTGATGAAAACCATTGCCGGCCTGGTCAGGCCGCGCCAGGGAAAGGTCATCTTCAACGGCCAGCTCACCAGCGGGCATGCACCCGAGACGGTGGCGGCCAGCGGATTTTCCCTGGTGCCCGAGGGGCGGCAGGTCTTCGGCTCCATGACGGTGCTGGAAAACCTGCGCATAGGCACGGGCATGCGGCGCAATGCCATGGCCGTGGCGGCAGATCTCGACTACCTGCTCGACGTGTTCCCCCTGCTGCGCGAGCGCTCCAACAGCCAGGCCGGCCTGCTCTCCGGCGGCCAGCAGCAGATGCTGGTGATTGCCCGTGCCCTCATGGCGGCGCCGCGCCTGCTGGCCATCGACGAACCTTCGCTGGGCCTGGCGCCGCGGGTGACCGACCAGGTCTATGAAGCCCTTTTGCGCCTGCGTGCCGAGCGCGACCTGACGCTGCTCATCGTCGAGCAAAGCGCCAGCCGCGCCCTGCTGACCGGCGGCCGCATGGTGATGCTGCGCGAAGGCGGCATCGTGCTGGAGGGTGACCCGCGCCAGATCTCGCCCGAACGCATGCAGCAGGCCTATTTCGGCTACGACACCCCCCCGGACGCTGGCGCCCGCGAGAGTGCGCACGCGCAGAACGCTGCCGCACCACTGCCCACCTGAAGCGCATCGGCCCGAATGCCTTTGCCGGCCACCCCTCACCCACGACCTGCACCATGACCGCCACACTCCAGTACCTTTTCGACGCCCTGAGCCTGGGCAGCCTGTATGCCCTGGGGGCGCTGGGCATCGCGCTGATCTTCGGCGTCATGCGCCTGGTCAATTTTGCGCATGGCGACGTCATGACCTTCGCCATCTTCGTGCTGGTGGCCCCGACCACCGAGGCCGTCGCGCCTCTGTGGGTGGGTGCCTGGTCCACGCCGCTGATCGTCATCACGGTGCTCGCCGTGGGCGCGGCGCTGGCCATGCTGTCCGAAGTGCTGGTCTTCCGCCATTTGCGCCAGGCCGCGCCGGCCACCACCATGATGGCCGCGTTCGCCCTGGGCTTCGTCATCCAGAACGTCCTGCTGGCCCTGCACAGCAGCCGCGCCAAGGCCGTCAACCTGTGGCCCGAACTGAACCAGGCCGTGGAGGTCTGGGGCGCCCGTGTCCCGGCGCTGCAGATGCTGATGATTGCCATCACCGTGGCCTTGCTGCTGGGCCTGGCGTGGATGCTGCGCTACACCCGCGCCGGGCTGGAGATGCGCGCCGCGGCCGAGGACTTCGACATGGCGCGCATGCTGGGCGTCAAGGCCAACCGGGTGATCCTGGTGGCATTCGCCATGAGCGGCGCATTGGCCGCCCTGATCGGCCTGTTCATGGTGAACCAGACCGGGCTGGTCGATGTGCGCATGGGCACGCCCATGATGCTGGTGGCTTTTGTCTCCACCGTGATTGGCGGGCTGGGCAGTCTCATGGGGGCCGTGCTGGGCGGCTTTCTGATCGGCTTTGCCAGCACGGCCCTGCAAGCCTGGCTGCCGCTGGATGCACGCGCCTTTCGCGACGCCTTTGTCTACCTCAGCGTCATCGCCCTGCTGCTGTGGCGCCCCAACGGTCTGTTCATCACCGGCGCTTCCCGCCAGCGCGTGTAAGCCGCCGGGCGCGCCATCCCCCTTTTGTCCGCATCGTCCCAATGGGTTCTTCCATGAAACTCTTTCTGCAACGCCACCGACTGGAAACACCCGCGCTGCTCTGCCTGGCCTTGCTGGTCCTGGCCCTGCTCGCCCTGCTCGCCTCCAGCGGCGTGCAACGCACCATGACCGAGGTGCTCATCCGCGTCGTCATGGTGGTGGGGATGTACATCTTCATCGGGCACTCGGGGTTGATCAGCTTTGGCCACATCGCCTTCGTGGGCGTGGGGGCCTACGGCGTGGCCTGGACCACGATGGAGCCCAGCATCAAGCAATACGTGCTCACGGGCCTGCCGGAATTCATGCTGCAGTCGGCCATGCCCTGGGTGCCGGCATCGCTGCTGGCCGGCGGCCTGGCGGCCTTGGCGGCCCTGATCGTGGGCGCGGCCATCCTGCGTCTCAACGGCATTGCCGCTTCCATCGCCACGTTTTCTCTGCTGGCCATCTTCAACGTGGTGTATTCCAACTGGGACAGCGTCACCGCCGGGTCGAGTTCCATCGTCGGTGTGCCCACCACGGTGGGCGTGCTGCAAGCCCTGGCCTTTGCCGTGGCGGCCATCGCCCTGGCCCATTGGCATGGGGTGTCCCGCTTTGGCCTGGCGCTGCGCGCCGTGCGCGAGGAGCCGGTGGCCGCGCGCAGTTGCGGCATCAACGCCTGGCGCCAGCTGCTCGTGGCCTTTGTGCTCAGCGCCTTTGTCTGCGGCCTGGGCGGGGCGCTGGATGCGCAATTCCTGGGCGTGGTCAACCCCGACGCCTACTACCTCGGGCGCACCTTCATCTGCCTGGCCATGCTGATCATCGGCGGCAGCACGAGCCTGAGCGGCGCAGTGACCGGCGTCATGGTGATTTCAGCCCTGATCGAGGTGCTGATCCGCCTGGAAACGGGCGTCTCCATCGCCGGCATGGAACTGCAGATCCCCAGCGGCGGCCAGGAGCTTTTCACGGGCATCGCCATGGTGCTGGCCCTGATCCTGCGCCCCGCCGGCCTGATGCAGGGCCGTGACTGGCAATGGCCGCGCACCGCGCCCGTGGCCGGCCTGGCCGGCAAACCCCTCGATCTGCAGCAAGCGCGCCCGCATTGACGCGGCCGCCCGCCTGCGCTGCCCCCTTTCCCTTCCCCTCATGGATCAACACAAGGAGACAAACCATGACCCCTCGGAACCTTCCCACGCGCCTGCGCACCTCGTTGCTGGGCCTGGCCGCCGGTCTGCTGCTCGGCAGCCTGGCCCATGCCCAGGCCGACAAGGAGATCATCGTCGCCTTTGCCAACGCCAAGTCCGGCTGGCTGGAGGCCTACGACACGCCCGCACGCCGGGCGGCCATGATCCGCATCGATGAGATCAACGCCGCCGGGGGCCTGCTCGGCCGCAAGATCAAGGTCATCGAGACCGACACCAAGACCGACCGCGCACAAAGCGCCAAGGCGGGCCTGGAGGCGCTGGACAAGGGCGCCGACCTGCTGGTGGTGAGCTGCGACTACGACTTTGGCGCGCCCGCGGCCCTGGAGGCCCAGAAGCGCGGCAAGGTGTCGTTCTTCCTGTGCGCCGAGGACATCAAGGCGGGCATACAGGGCGTGGGCAAGAACTCGTTCAGTTCCTCGGTGCTGGGCGCCGTGCAGGGCGGCATCATGGCCGAATGGGCCTACAGAAAGCGCAAGGTGCGCGATGCCTACGTGCTGCTGGACACCAGCATTGAGTACAACAAGGGCATTTGCACCGGCTTTGACTGGATGGCGCCCCAGCTCGAAGGCCTGAAGGTGCTGGGCCGCGACAACTTCAAGAACAACGACGCCTCGATCGCCGCGCAGATCTCCCGCATCAAGGCCCTGCCCAAGGAGCCCGACGCCATCATGCTGTGCTCCGTCATCCCGGGTGCGGCCAGCGCAGTGCGCCAGTTGCGGGCGGCCGGCATCAATTCGCTCATCCTCAACGGCGCAGCCGTCGATGGCAGCTACTGGCTCGACTCGGTGCCTGGCCTGTCCAACTTCGTGGTTCCGGTCCAGGGCTCCATCTACGGCGACGACCCCAACCCCAAGGTGGAGGAGTTCAACAAGGCCTTCGAGAAGCGCTACGGCGCACGTCCATCGAGCACCTATGTGTATCCCGGCTATTCGCTGATCGAGGTCTGGGCCAAGGCGGTCGAGCGCTCCAAGAGCACGGATGCCGAGCCCGTGACGGCCGAGCTGGAAAAGATGCGCAACGAACCCACGCTGTTCGGGCCGCGCACCTTCACCAAGGAAATCCACCACCAGAACCAGGCGCGCATGCTGATTTCCGAGATCAAGGCCGGCAAGCCCGGCATCGTGGATGAGTGGACGCTGTCCAAGCCCGTTCCGCTGCCTGTGCTGCTCAAGCGCTGACCGCGCGCGGGCGCGCTGGTCGTTGCCGCGCGCCCTGCACCACCCGTCTGCGGCGGCCCCTGCGCCCCACGGCCGCCGCAGACAAAAGCAAAGGAAAAATGCCATGTAGCACATAGGGGATAAGCGCTACAAGCTACAGAAAAAATAGCAAACACAGTTCGTGACGAACTGTGGGGGGATATGTTTGTTCAGGGTTTCTATGTAGAGGCTTGTGCTCCTGCACAGTGCGCCGCTTCCCGGCGGCCATCTGTATATGTCGGCATGGGTCTGGACGCCGTACAGTCAGCCTCATCGACCACCCACTGCGAGCTCCTGACCCATGACCGCAAGCGACGCCCTCGTCACCTTCCGGGGTGTGCAAAAGACCTATGACGGCACCAGCCTGGTGGTGCGCGACCTGAACCTGGACATCCAGCGCGGCGAGTTCCTCTCCCTGCTGGGGCCTTCGGGCTCGGGCAAGACCACCACGCTGATGATGCTCGCCGGGTTCGAGTCGCCCACCGCGGGCGAGATCGTCCTCAACGGCACGCCCATCACGCGCACGCCGCCGCACAAGCGCAACTTCGGCATGGTGTTCCAGAACTACGCGCTGTTCCCGCACATGACCGTGGCCGAGAACATTGCCTACCCGCTGCGCGTGCGCAAACTTGCCGCTGCCGAGCGCGAGGCCAAGGTCAAGCGCGCCCTGGAGATGGTGCAGATGGACACCATGGGCCTGCGCTACCCGGCGCAGCTCTCGGGCGGGCAGCAGCAGCGCGTGGCGCTGGCACGCGCCCTGGTGTTCGACCCGCAGCTCGTGCTCATGGACGAGCCCCTGGGCGCGCTGGACAAGCAGTTGCGCGAGCACATGCAGCTCGAGCTCAAGGCCCTGCACCGCCGCCTGGGCGTGACCTTCGTCTATGTGACGCACGACCAGGCCGAGGCGCTGACCATGTCCGACCGCGTGGCCGTATTCAACGACGGGCGCATCCAGCAGATCGACCGCGTGGACCGGCTGTACGAGACGCCGGTCAACCGCTTCGTGGCCAATTTCGTGGGCGACAACGCCGTGCTCGATGCGCGCGTGCACGCCGCCGAAGGGGGCGAATGCGAAGTCGTGCTGCCCGATGGTGCGCGCCTGCGCGGCATCAACGTCAACCGCGCCGCCGTGGGCGACGCCGTGCAGTGCAGCGTGCGCCCCGAGCGCATCGAGCTCGCCGATGGCGCGAGCGCCAACACCCTGCCGGGCACGGTGATGGACGTGATCTATTTCGGCGACCACCTGCGCCTGCGCTGCCGCATGGCCAGCCAGGCCGAGGTCATGGTCAAGCTGGCACTCAACCACCAGGGCGTGCCCACCCCCGGCCACACCGTGCACCTGCACGCACCGGCGCAGCACACGCGCGTGTACCTCTGACCCCTTTTCCCCCACACCCTCAAGGAGACAAAAGCATGAAATCCACCCCCACCCTTCGCCCCCTGCTGCTCGCCGGCGCCCTGGCGCTGGCCCTGCCGGCCCTGGCGCAGCACAACCTCACGGTCGTGAACTTCGGCGGCGCCAATGGCGCGGCCCAGAAGAAGGCCTATTTCGAGGCCTATGAGAAGGCCACGGGCGGCAAGATCACGCAGGTGGAGTACAACGGCGAGCAGGCGCGCATCAAGGCCATGGTCGAGGCCAAGAAGGTCACCTGGGACGTGGTCGAGGTGGAGGGCCCGGACATCAGCCGCGGCTGCGACGAAGGCCTGTTCGAGCGCATGGACTGGAGCAAGATCGGCAACAAGGCCGACTTCCTGCCCGCCGCCGTGCACGACTGCGGCGTGGGCACCTTCGTGTGGTCCACGGTGCTGGCCTACAACGGCGACAAGCTCAAGACCGCCCCCACCGGCTGGGCCGACTTCTGGGACGTGAAGAAATTCCCCGGCAAGCGCGGCCTGCGCAAGGGCGCGCGCTACAACCTCGAGTTCGCCCTCCTGGCCGACGGCGTGAAGGCCGCCGACGTGTACAAGGTGCTGGCCACCAAGGACGGCGCCGACCGCGCCTTCAAGAAGCTGGCCGAGCTCAAGCCCCACATCCAGTGGTGGGAAGCCGGCGCCCTGCCCCCGCAGTTCCTGGTGGCGGGCGACGTGGCCATGACCAGCGCCTTCAGCGGCCGCATCGACGCCGCGCAGCGCGAGGGCCAGAACCTCAAGATCACCTGGGCCGGCGGCATCTACGACCTGGACTTCTGGGTCATGCCCAAGGGCGTGGCGAACAAGGACGCGGCCATGAAGTTCATCGCCCTGGCCAGCAGCGCCGACGCCCAGGCCGACTACGCGCGCCACATCTCCTACGGCCCGACCAACACCAAGGCCATGGCCAAGCTCGACGCCAAGACCCAGGCGCTCCTGCCGACCTCGCACGAGAACGCCAAGGACGCGCTGCGCTTTGACGTGGCCTTCTGGGCCGACCAGGGCGAGGCCCTGGAAAAGCGCTTTGCCGCCTGGGCTGCGCAGTAAGCCCCCTCTCAGGCTGAACCGCTATGAACACCGCTGCCATGGCCCTGCCCGCTGACGCCCCCCAGGCTGCCGAAGCCGCCGCGCCCGCCAACCTGCGGCGCCAGCTGCGCACCGCAGAGCGCCGGCGCCGCCTGCGCTCGGTGGCACTCACCCTGCCGTTGCTGGCGTTTCTGGTGGCGGTGTTCATCGTCCCGCTGGCGGGGCTGATGGTGCGTGCCATCGAAAACCCCGAGGTGGCCGACACCCTCGGCCGCACCGGCGGCGTGCTGGCCCGCTGGGACGGCACGAGCGCCCCGCCCGATGCGGCCTACGCCGCCCTGGCGCAGGACCTGGCCCAGTTGCAGGAGGGCGCGCAGGCCGGCGCGCTGGCGCGGCGCCTCAACAGCGAGGTCAGCGGCGCGCGCTCGCTCATCATGGGCACCTACCGCGCCCTGCCCTTCGACAGCCAGTGGAGCGAGGCCCAGGTGCGCGCGCACATGCTGGAGCTCGACCCGCGCTGGGCCGAGCTGCCCTACTGGCAGGCCATTGCCAAGAATGCCGCGCGCTGGACGCCGGACTACCTGCTCGCCTCCGTGGACCTGCAGCGCACGGCCCAGGGCGAGGTGGTGGCCGTGCCGGCCGAAGCCGCGGCGTTCCGTGACATCCTGCTGCGCACCTTCGAGATGAGCGCCACGGTCACGCTGATCGCCATCCTCATCGGCTACCCGCTGGCCTACTGGCTCAGCACCCTGAGCGAGCGGCGCGCCAACCTGATGATGATCCTGGTGCTGGTGCCGTTCTGGACTTCGGTGCTGGTGCGCATCGCCGCCTGGATCGTGCTCCTGCAGAGCAATGGCCTCATCAACCGCCTGCTCCTGGGCCTGGGCGTGACGGACACGCCCGTGCCCCTGCTGTTCAACCGGCTGGGCGTGGTCATCGCCATGGTGCACATCCTGCTGCCCTTCCTGGTGCTGCCGCTGTACAGCGTGATGAAGTCCATCCCGCCGAACTACCTGCGCGCCGCGGTGTCGCTGGGCAGCACGCCGCTGGCGGCGTTCTTCCGCGTCTACGTGCCGCAGACCTACCCCGGCGTGGCCGCAGGCGGCCTGCTGGTGTTCATCACGGCCATCGGCTACTACGTCACCCCCGCCCTGCTGGGCGGCCCCAGCGACCAGATGCTGAGCTACTACGTGGCCCAGTACACCAACGTGGAAGTCAACTGGGGCATGGCCGCCGCGCTCGGCTCGGTGCTGCTGGTGACCACGCTGATGCTGTACGCCGTGTACCGCAAGTTCGGCAAGGCCGAGCTGAACATGGGATGAGACCCCGCGCGAAAGACCCCGCCATGAAAACCGCCTACTTCCCCGCGCACTACCGCCTGGCCGACAAGCTCGGCTGGGTGGGGCTGCGCGCCTTCAGCGCCGCGGTGCTGCTGTTCCTGCTGCTGCCGGTGTTCGTCATCGTGCCGCTGTCGTTCTCCAGCGGCTCCTTCCTGGCCTACCCCCTGCCGGGCTGGTCGCTGCAGTGGTACCGCGAGCTCTTTGCCTCGGCCGAATGGGCGCGCGCCGCGCGCAACAGCTTCATCGTCGCGCCGCTGGCCACGCTGCTGGCCACCACCCTGGGCACGCTGGCCGCCATGGGGCTGGCGCGCACGCGCTTTCTGGGCAAGGGCCTGCTCAGCGCCCTGCTGATCTCGCCCATGGTGGTGCCCATCATCGTCGTGGCGGTGAGCACCTACCTGTTCTTCGCCCGCCTGGGCCTGTCGGAAACCTACCTGGGCCTGGTGCTGGTGCACGCCGCGCTGGGCGCGCCCTTCGTCGTCACCACCGTGCTGGCCACGCTGCAGGGCTTCAACCAGAACCTGGTCAAGGCCAGCCTGAGCCTGGGTGCCGGGCCGGTGCAGACCTTTTTCAAGGTCACGCTGCCGGTGATCGCGCCGGGCGTGATCTCGGGCGCGCTGTTCGCCTTTGCGGCCTCGTTCGACGAGGTGGTGGTCACGCTGTTCCTCGCCGGGCCCGAGCAGGTCACGCTGCCGCGCCAGATGTTCACCGGCATCCGCGAGAACATCTCGCCTGTGATCGCCGCCGTGGCCACCCTGCTGACGCTGTTCACCACGGCGCTGATGATGACGCTGGAGTGGCTGCGCGGCCGGCGCCGGTGAGCGCGGCGGTTTCACAAGCAAAAAAGGCCTCCAGCGCTTATATAGCAAGCGCAAGCAGCTAACATTTCAATAGCACACCATGACCACTACCGCCTCACGCCCCGCCGCCATCGCCACCGAGCAGATCCGCAACGCCCGCACCGTGGTGACCGAGTGGCGCTTCCCGCCGGGCGCCGAGACCGGCTGGCACACCCATGGGCACGACTATGTGGTGGTGCCCACCACCGGCGGCGAACTGCTGCTCCAGACACCCGAGGGCGAGCGGCGCGTACCGCTCGCGCCCGGCCAGTCCTACACCCGGCCCGTGGGCACGGCGCACAACGTCATCAACCCCACGGGCCACGAGGTGGCGTTCATCGAAATCGAGCTGCTGTAGCCCCGCACAAAACACCGGCTGCGCGCAGGGTCAGCGTCACCCCCGTGCACCGCGCCCCGCAGCATTTGCGGTAAGTTCCTGCCCTTTCTACCCTTCGTACCGTCGGAGCCTTCATGTCCCACACCCCCGCCCCCAGCCCCCTCGCCGCACTCAAGGACCCCAGCCTGCTCAAGACCGACGGTCTGATCG
>NZ_BBJX01000003.1 GCF_000739995.1 Comamonas granuli NBRC 101663
CGTGCGCGCGCCACGGGCGCCGGGGCGGCGGCCTGTGCGGCCGGCAGCCAGGCCGCCGCGCCCAGCAGGGGCAATGCCATGGCCATGCGCCGCCGCGTCAGGCCCTGGGGCTGGAGCATGTCGTGCATGGCCATCTCCCCGCTCAGCTCGAGAGGCCGACCATGTAGTCCACGGCGGCCTTCACGTCCTCGTCGGACATCTTGGTGTTGCCGCCGCGCGCGGGCATCATGCCCTTGGCGCCGGTGAAGCCTTCCAGGGCGTGCTTGTACAGCGTGTCCTTGCCCTGGGCGATGCGCGGGCCCCAGTCGGCCTTGTCGCCGGGCTTGGGTGCACCGGCCACGCCCGCGGCGTGGCACATGGCGCAGGTCTTGCCGTAGGCGGACTTGCCGGCGTCCGCGTTGGCGGCCGGGGCTGCCGCAGCGGGGGCTGCTTCCGATGCGGCCGGGGCGGCGCTGGTCTCGGAGGCCGCAGGGGCCGGCGCGGGCGCAGGTTCGGCGGCCGGAGCGGGGGCAGCGGCTGGTGCCGGAGCGGGGGCCGGCGCTTCGGCAGGCTTCTTGTCGCCGCAAGCAGTCAAAAACAGGGCCAGGACGGCAAGGGCGGCAAGGGATGCAGGCTTTTTCATGGTCGTGGAAGATGGGTCAAAGGTTGGAGGAAAGGCGTGGCGCTTCTGCAGGCCAGAGGCCGGCGGCAGCGAGGGAAATCATAGCGCGCAGGTCGGATGTTGTTGTGCATCGCAGCACCTGCTGGTACTGTAATTGAAATAGCTTGGGAAGGGGACGCCAAAATAGTCATGCAACATGACTCATATCAAGAAACCGATATTTGGCCTCCCTATACTTGTCAAGCATGAAAACCCTTAGATCAATGGCTTGGTTGCGCCGCTGGATGGCCGCATGCCTGCTGTTGAGCATGGGTGCGGCGCTGGCGGCGCCGCTGGTCCAGCCCCGCACCATGGAGCTCATCTGCTCGGGTGCGGGTGCCATGAAACTCCTGGCCCCTGCGGGCGTCGCCCATCCGGCGGGCCATGGGGGTGCCGGCATGGACTGCCTCCTGTGCCTGCTGGAGAGTGCTCCGCCAGGCGTTCTTCCGCCCCGTCTTCCGGCCCTGCCGCCTGCCGTGCAGGCGCCTGCACCGCCGCCGGCGTCCTTCCTTCTGGCCTCCATGGCGGCGCTGCCGCCAGCGCGAGCGCCCCCTGTTTCCCCAGTGCCTTAACCAAGAGAGGTCAATATGAGCGACAAGAAAGTGGATTCTCCCAACGATACCGCCGGCATGGGCCGCCGCCGGTTCATCAATACCGCCGCATTGGCGGGGCTGACGGTAGGCGTCGCCGCCTGCAACGACAAGCCCGCCGCCGCACCGGCCGCAGCGCCCGCATCGGCGCCCGCGTCCGAACCGGCCGCACATGCCGGTGCCAGCGTCCATCTCAAGCCCGGCGAGCTCGATACCTACTACGGCCTCTGGAGCGGCGGCCACACCGGCGACATGCGCGTGCTGGGCCTGCCCTCGGGCCGCGAGCTGCTGCGCATCCCCTGCTTTGTGCCCGATGCGCTGGTCGGCTGGGGCGTCACCAACGAATCCAAGGCCGTCATGGGCACCAAGGCCGACGGCTCCTTGCGCTACACCGTGGCCGACACGCACCACACCCACGCCTCGTACAAGGACGGCAACTACGACGGCCGCTACGCCTGGATCAACGACAAGATCAACAGCCGCATCGCGCGCATCCGCCTGGACTACTTCGTCTGCGACAAGATCACGCAACTGCCCAATGTGCAGGGCTTCCACGGCATCTTCCCCGACAAGCGCGACCCGGTGGACCCGGCCATCAACTACACCACGCGCGTGTTCTGCGGCGGTGAGTTCGCCATTCCCCTGCCCAACAATGTCGGCACCGACGACGGCAGCAAGTACCGCTCGCTGTTCTCCTGCGTGGACGCCGAGACCATGGAAGTGCGCTGGCAGGTGCTGATCGACGGCAACTGCGACCTGGTGGCCACCTCGTTCGACGGCAAGCTCGCCGCCACCAACCAGTACAACGTCGAGATGGGCGTGCACTACGAGGACATGATGTCCGCCGAGCGCGACGCCTGCCTGTTCTTCAACATCGCGCGCATCGAAGAGGCGGTGAAGGCGGGCAAGTTCAAGACCATCGGCACGTCCAAGGTGCCCGTGGTGGACGGCACGCACGAGGCCAACAAGGACCCCAAGACGGCCCTCACCGCCTACGTGAGCGTGCCCAAGAACCCGCACGGCGTGAACGCCAGCCCGGACCAAAAGTACTTCATCTGCGCGGGCAAGCTCTCGCCCACCGTCACCACCATCGAGCTGGCCAAGGTGCTCGACTGGTTCGACGGCAAGATGGAGAAGCTCGACGACGCCATCGTCGCCGAAGTGGAAGTGGGCCTGGGCCCCCTGCACACGGCGTTTGACGGCCGCGGCAACGCCTACACCACGCTGTTCCTCGACAGCCAGGTGGTCAAGTGGAACATCGAGAAGGCCATCGCCTTCCACAAGGGCGACAAGAACGCCAAGTACGTCGTGGACCGCCTGGACGTGCACTACCAGCCCGGCCACATCAACGCCTCGCAGTCCGAGACCATCGCCGCCGACGGCAAGTACCTGGCCGTGGGCTGCAAGTTCTCCAAGGACCGCTTCCTGCCCGTGGGCCCGCTGCACGCCGAGAACGAGCAGCTCATCGACATCTCGGGCGAGAAGATGGTGCTGCTGGCCGACCACCCGGTGCGCGGCGAGCCGCACGACTTCATCATCTTCAAGCGCGACCTGGTCAAGCCCAAGCAGGTGTACGACCTGGACGAGTCGCCGCTGGCCATCAAGGACCCCAAGGAGTCCGGTGTGTTCCGCAACGGCAAGAAGGTCACGGTGAAGATCACCTCGCAGGCCCCGGCCTTCAGCCTGCGCGAGTTCAAGGTGAAGAAGGGCGACGAGGTCACGCTGATCCTGACCAACCTGGACAAGATCGAGGACCTGACGCACGGCTTTGCCATCCCGAACTACAACGTCAACTTCATCGTCAACCCGCTGGAGACCAAGTCGGTGACCTTCGTGGCCGACCAGCCCGGCGTGTTCTGGTGCTACTGCACGCACTTCTGCCATGCGCTGCACCTGGAGATGCGCACGCGCATGATCGTGGAGTAACCAAGAGGCATCCCCCGGGAGGCGCTGCGCGCCTTCCCCCTTCTCCCGCAGGGCTGCGCCCTGCGGGAGGGGGCCGTGTTTTTTCTGAGCTTGTGCCTTGTCACAATCTTTTGGCCTTTTAGGCTTGTTACGCAGGTACTGCAAGCGGTACCTGCTATGAATTGGATAGTGCAATGTCGGTCCTGGGTTCGCGGTTCGTTGCCTTTTGTCTTGCCGTGTTGTTGGCGACGCCGTGGCTGGCGCCCCAGGCCCATGCGGGGGCCTACGAGGCCGAGCTGCCGCCGAACCTGGCGGTGACGCCCGACATGTGTGCGCTGCTGCCCTGCAAGGAAGTCTTTCCTGGCGCCGGGCATTTTTCCGAGCGCAAGGGCCAGCCGCCCTACGTCGAGGCCTACGACAACGATTCGGCCCAGAAGAAGCTGCTGGGCTATGTGATGCTCTCGACCGACATCACCGACACGCCGGCGTATTCGGGCAAGCCGGTGGTCACGCTCATCGGCATGGACAAGACGGGCCACTACGTGGGCGTGAAGGTGCTCAAGCACTCCGAGCCCATTTTGCTGCTGGGCATTCCCGAGTCGGCCCTCATCAACTTCAACAACCAGTATCTCGGCAAATCCGTTGCCGACAAGATCGAGGTCGGCCCCTCGCGCCCTGAAGAGGAAGTGATCGGCGTGGACGCCATCTCCGGCGCCACGGTCACGGTGGTGGCGCAGAACCAGGTCATGCAGCTCTCGGGCCAGGCGGTGGCGCGGCAGACGGGCATCATCGCGCCCACGGTGCGCGACCCGGCGCGCTTTGCCGTCAGCGGGCAGAAATACGACTGGGCGCAACTCGTGCAGATGGGCGCCGTGCAGCCGTTGCTGGTGCGGCCCGAGCAGGTGGGCCTGGAGCGCAGCCCCGAGCCCTTCATCGAGCTGTGGTTCGGCGACCTCAACCACCCCGACGTGGGCAGGAGCCTGCTGGGCAGCAACGGCTTCGACAACCTGCGCTCACGCATCAAGCCGGAGGAAAACGCCTTCTTCGTCATCCGCACGGCCGGGGCCGAGTCCTTCAAGGGCTCGGGTTTTGTGCGCGGCGGCATTTTCGACCGCGTGCAGGTCAAGCAGGGCGCAGATGCCTTCACCTTCCGCGATCTCGATTTCTACAACCTCTACGGCCTGGAGGCCGCAGGCGCGCCGCGCTACACCGAGGCGGCCATCTTCGTGATCCGCTCGGCGTCCTTCTCGGCCGCCTACCCCTGGAAGTTCGCCTTCCTGGGCAACCGCGTGGACCGCGCCACGGGCCACCGCAGCTTTGCCGTGTTCGAGTCCAAGTACTGGCTGCCCGCCAGCCTGCTCGACGGCGGCCGCCCCAAGGTCGAGGAGCCGCAGGCCCCCTGGGTGCGCATCTGGAAGTCGCAGGCGCTGGAGATCAGCCTGTTCGCCCTGCTGCTGCTCGCCGTGGCGGTGGTCTACGCCCTGCGCGAAAAGCTCACGCGCCTGTCCACGCACAAGAACAAGTGGCCCGTCAACGGCTTCAAATACACGTTCTGGGCGATCAGCATCTTCGTCGTCGGCTTCGGCTACATGGCCCAGCCCTCCATCACGCAGGTGCTCACCTGGTTCCATTCGCTGCTGTTCCAGTGGACCTGGTCGCTGTTCCTGTCCGATCCGTTCATCTTCCTGTTCTGGATCTTCATCATCGTGACCGTGTTCCTGTTCGGGCGCGGCCTGTTCTGCGGCTGGATGTGCCCGTTCGGCTCGCTGCAGGAGGCGATCTACAAGATCGCGCGTTTCGTGGGCCTGGGGCGTTTCCAGACCAAGCTGCCGCAGAAGTGGCACGACCGCCTCAAGTGGCTGAAGTACGCCGTCTTCTTCTTCCTGCTCACGGTGTCCATGTTCTCCATGGGCCTGGCGGAAAAGCTCGCCGAGGTCGAGCCGTTCAAGACCACCTTCCTGGTCGGCGTGCTCAACCGCGCCTGGCCCTACGGCCTGTTCGTGGCCGCCATCCTGGGCGTGTCCATCTTCATCGAGCGGCCGTACTGCAAGTACATCTGCCCGCTGGGCGCCTCGCTGGCCATGCCCAGCACCTTCCGCTGGTTCGGCCTCAAGCGCAAGCAGGACTGCAACAGTTGCAAGGCCTGCGCCGTGGGCTGCGGTGCCCAGGCGATCGACGCCGACGGCCGCATCGACCACCGCGAGTGCCTGCACTGCCTGGACTGCATGATCCTGTACACCGACACCAAGGGCTGCCCGCCCCTGGCCAAGGAGCGCAAGCGCCGTGAGAAGGACGGCCTGGAGATCACGCCCATCGGCGCCAACGGCTATTTCATTCCCATCCATCCCGCCACCAGCTTCGCGGAGCAGATCAGCGCCAAGGCGGCCAATGGCCCCGACCCACGCATGCCTACCGATCCTGTGGCACCCTTGCACAAGGCGGGTGAGTCGGGCTGGAAGTGGATCGCCATGGAAGTGCGCGACCACCTCTGGCCCTGGAGCACCGAAGGCTGGCACAGCCAGCGTGCGCTGCAGGTGGCCGGGCTGTCGCTGGCCATTGCCGCCACGGTGGCCTGGGTCATGGCGGCGCTGGGGCATCTGTCCTCGGGCGCCATCATCGGCTGGTGGTTCGGCTGGAGCGTGTACGAGGTGCTCATCCGCCTGTCGGGCCGCCGCTATGTGAAGGACGGCGTCTGGTGGCGGGGCAACTACCGCAAGGCGGGCGTGATGGACATGATGAGTTACGTGGGCTTCAAGAACCTGCTGATCGGCGCCGCCCTGTTCCTGGCGCTCAAAACCCTGGGTTGGCTCATCCTATGAGCATGGCCTGGGTGCGCGGCGTCCTGGCCGTACTGTTCGGCCTGGGCCTGCAGGCGGCAGCCCTGGCCGCCACGCTGGCGGTGCGTCCTGGCGAGGATCTGGCCGCCGCCGTGCGCGCCGCGGCCCCGGGCGACGTGATCGAGATCGCACGCGGCCACTACCGCGCCAACCTGCTGATCGACAAGCCGCTCACGCTGCGCGGCATCGACCGCCCCACCATCAGCGGCGGCAACCAGGGCGACACCATCCGCGTCACCGCGCCGGACGTGGTCATCGAGGGCCTGATCGTGCGCGATTCGGGCGACAACCTCAAGGACCAGAACGCCGGCATCTACCTCTACCCCGGCGCGCACCGCGCCACCGTGCGCCACTGCGACCTGACCTACAACCTCTTCGGCCTGTGGATAGAGAAGGCCAACGACGTGCTCATCGAGCACAACACCATCACCGGCAAGCGCGAGTACGCCTCGCCGCAGCGCGGCAACGGGGTGCAGCTGTACAACACCAAGGGCGCGAAGATCCTCAACAACAACATCAGCTTCGTGCGCGATGCGCTGTATGTCGACGTCTCGCACCACGCGCTGTTCAAGGGCAACCGCCTGCACCACAGCCGCTACGGCACGCACTACATGAACTCCTACTACAACCTGTGGGAGGACAACGACACGTTCTACAACCGCGGCGGCCTGGCGCTGATGGAGGTGCGCCACCAGGAGGTGCGCGGCAACCGCGCCTGGGGCAACTCCGACCACGGCATCATGCTGCGCACGCTGCAGGACTCGGTGATCGAGGGCAACGTCGTGGCCGGCAACAACCGGGGCTTCTTCATCTACGACGTGGAGTACATCAAGCTCAACAACAACCTGATCGTGGACAACACGGTGGGCGTGCACCTCTCGGCGGGCTCGAAGAACAACGAGGTCGAGGGCAACGACCTCGTCGCCAACCGCGAGCAGGTGCGCTACGTGGGTGCGCGCGACGAAACCTGGGGCCAGAAAAGCGGCAACCACTGGAGCAACTACCTGGGCTGGGACCGCGACGGTGACGGCCTGGGCGACGTGCCCTACGAGGCCAACGACATGGTGGACCGCCTCACCTGGCGCCACCCCAGCGTCAAGCTGCTGCTGGCCAGCCCCGCGGTGCAGGCCCTGCGCCTGGTGGGCCGCCAGTTCCCGGTGCTGCGCGTGCCCTCGGTGGTGGACCCGCACCCGCGCATGAAACCCCACAACGAACAATGGAGCCAATGGCGTGGCAAGCATTTCCCCGGCCAGTGATGGAGCCGCAGCGATTGCGCTGCGCGGCGTGCGCAAGCACTACGGCGCATTGCATGCCGTGGACGGCGTGGACCTGGACATCGCGCAGGGCGAGATCTTCGGCCTGATCGGCCACAACGGCGCGGGCAAGAGCACCCTGTTCAAGATGATGCTCGGCCTGGTGACCCCCACGGCGGGCAGCATCCAGGTCGGCGCGACGCCCGTGGGCGGACGGCATTTTCGCGCCGTGCGCCGCCAGCTCGGCTACCTGCCCGAGAACGTGGTGCTCTACGACAACCTGGACGGCCTGGAGACGCTGCGCTTTTTTGCCCGCCTCAAGGGCGCGCCGCTGCACGAGTGCCCGGCCATGCTCGAGCGCGTGGGCCTGGCGCATGCCGGCAAGCGCCCGGTGCGCGAATACTCCAAGGGCATGCGCCAGCGCCTGGGCTTCGCCCAGGCCCTGCTCGGCAAGCCCCGCGTGCTGTTCCTCGACGAGCCGACCAATGGCCTGGACCCCCAGGCCATCCGCGACTTCTATGCCCAGCTCCAGGAGCTGCGGGCCGGCGGCGTCACGGTGATCATCACCTCGCACATCCTCGCCGAGCTGCAGGAGCGCGTGGACCGCCTGGCCATCCTCGCCGCGGGCCGGGTGCAGGCCGTGGGCAGCGTGCAGGCGCTGCGCGAGCGCACCGCCCTGCCCCTGGTGGCCGAGATCGATGTGGACGAGGCCGACCGCAGCGCGGCCGCCCAGGCCCTGGACGCGGCCCTGGGTGTGCAGGCCGAGACCCGCCCCGCAGGCCTGCGCCTGTCGCTGCCGCGCGAACGCAAGATGGCCTTGCTGGCAGCCCTGGCCCCGCTGGGCGCCCGCGTGCAGGATGTGCGCCTGCAGGAACCCTCGCTGGAAGACATGTTCTTCGGCATCGCGCAATGAACCGCTTCCCACGATTGCCATGGAACTGACCCCCATCCTCACCGTCGCCGCCAAGGAATTCCGCGACCGCATGCGCAACCGCTGGGTGCTGGCGGTGGCGCTGGTCTTCACCATCTTCTCGCTCGTCATCGCCTACTTCGGCGGCGCGCAGCAGGGGCAGGTGGGCTTTCGCTCCATCGAGTTCACCATCGCCAGCCTGGTGAGCCTGGTGATCTACCTCATCCCGCTGATCGCCCTGCTGCTGGGTTTCGATGCCATCGTGGGCGAGCGCGAGCGCGGCTCGCTGGACCTGCTGCTGGCCCTGCCCATCACGCGGCTGGAACTGCTGCTGGGCAAATACCTGGGGCTGGCGCTGGCGCTCACGCTCTCCACCCTGGCCGGGTTCGGCCTGGTGGCGCTGGTGCTGTGGCGCCACATGAACGTCAATGCGCTGTTCCACTTCGGCGGCTTCATCCTCTCCTCCGTGCTGCTGGGCCTGGCGTTCCTGAGCCTGGCCGTGCTGCTGTCCGTGCTGGCGCGCGACCGCACGCGCGCCTCGGGCCTGGCCATCGCCACCTGGTTCTTCTTCGTGCTGGTGTTCGACCTGCTGCTCCTGGGCATCCTGGTGACCACGGGCGGGCAGTTCGCGGGCGACGCCTTTGCCTGGCTGCTGCTGCTCAACCCGGCCGATGTGTTCCGCATCCTCAACGTGTTTTCACTCGAAGACGTGCGCACCCTCTACGGCCTCGCCAGCGTCGTGCCCAGCGCGCTGGGCAATCCGCTCACCATGGGCGGCGTGATGCTGGCCTGGATCGCTCTGCCGCTCGCCCTCGCGCACTGGAGATTCAAGCCATGACCTGTTCCTGCTTCACCCGCCGCCGCGCCCTGGGCCTGGTGGCCCTGGCGGCCCTGCCCGCCACCGGCCTGCTCGCGGCCTGCGGCGACAAGCCCGGCGCGGCGCAATCCCTCGCACCCGTCGAGATCGACCGCGCGACCTCCTGCGAGCTCGACGGCATGCTGCTGGCCGACTACCCCGGCCCCAAGGCGCAGATCCACTACGCCGGGCAGGACCGCCCGGCCTTCTTCTGCGACACCGTGGAGCTGTTCAACACCCTGCTCGCGGGCGAGCAGGTGCGCGCCGTGCGCGCCGTCTACGTGCAGGACATGGGCCAGGCGCAGTGGGAGGAGCCCCAGGGCCACTGGATCGACGCCAAGACCGCCTTCTACGTGCTGGGCAGCAAGCGCCACGGCTCCATGGGGCCGACGATTGCCAGCTTTGCCCAGGAGCAGGACGCCGGCAAGTTCGCCAGCGAGTACGGCGGCAAGGTGCTGCGCTTTGCCGACATCCAGCGCGACATGGTGGACCTGAGCGGCGGCGCGCTGCACGATACGCGCATGTGAGCGCCGCCAGGGTCTGCGCC
This sequence comes from Comamonas granuli NBRC 101663, assembly GCF_000739995.1. Lineage (GTDB taxonomy): Bacteria > Pseudomonadota > Gammaproteobacteria > Burkholderiales > Burkholderiaceae_C > Simplicispira > Simplicispira granuli. Next base: position 9,539 of record NZ_BBJX01000003.1, read on the forward strand.
ATGCCGTCACCGCCCTCGCACCCCGCCCCGCGGCGCTGGCCGCAGCGTCTGGCCGTGGCCGCAGCGCTGCTCCTGCTGCTGGCGCTGGGGGTGCAGGGCTGGCAGTGGCGCGCCGCGCCGCCGCAGCCCGCGCCGCACGCCGCGGTCGTGGTGCAGGAGGGCGATGTCTGCATCGTCGCGCCGCCCACGCCCTACGACCGCGCCTCGGGCCTGCCGCTGCACGCGGCGCGGCCGGTGCCGCCCGGCGTGCGCTGCCCGGTGTGCGGCATGTACCCGGAGCGCGCGCCCGACTGGGCGGCGCAGGTCATCTTCGACAACGGCGACGCGCAGTTCTTCGACTCGCCGCTCTCGCTGTTCATGTACCTGCAGGACGTGGCGCGCTACAGCCCCGGGCGCAGCGCCGCACAGATCGTGGCGCGCTATGTCACCGACGTGCCCAGCCGCACCTGGGTGGACGCCGCCGGCGCCTGGTATGTGCATGGCTCCAGCGCACGCGGGCCCATGCGCGCGGGCAACCTGCCCGCCTTCGCCGAGCGTGCCGCCGCCGAGCGCTTTGCCGCCCAGCGCGGCGGCCAGGTGCTGGGCTTGGGCGCCATCGATGGCGCGCTCATCGCCCCGCTGGCCGGCCAGGGCGGGCACGGCCACGCGGCGCACAGTGCGCCATCTGTTGCTACCAAATAAATAGCTGCTTGCGCTTGCTGGACGGGCGCTGGAGGCGAATTTTCCCTGTATTCCTGGGCCTGCCCGGGCGGCGGGCTGCTCAGTGCGCGCCCAGTGCCGGGAACAGCTTGCTCAGGCCTTCGGCCATCACCTCCACGGCCAGGGCCGCGAGGATCAGGCCCATGAGACGGGTCATGACGTTGATGCCCGTCTTGCCCAGAAAGCGCGAGATCGGCTCGGCCAGCGCAAAGCTCACCGCCGTGGCCGCGGCGATCACCACGCCATAGCCCACCAGCGCGGCGTGCTGCCAGAAGGTCTGGGCGCGGTCGGCGTAGATCACCACGGTGGACATGGTGGCCGGGCCGGTGAGCAGCGGGATGGTCAGCGGCACCACGGCGATGCTGGAGCCGGCGGCGGCCTTTTCGGCGCCTTCTTCCAGTTCATGGGTGTGGGGCTTGGCCTCGGCCGGCTGGGCGTTGAGCATGTTCATCGCGCTGATGAGCAGCAGCATGCCCCCGCCCACCTGGAAGCTTTGCAGCGAGATATTGAAGAAATCGAGAATCTGCAGGCCCAGCAAGGCGCAGGCCGCGATCACGCAGAACGCGGCGAACGCCGCCGTGCGGATGGTGCGCCGGCGCTGCGCGTCGGAGAAGCCCTGCGTGTAGTGGATGAAGAACGGCACGATGGCCAGCGGGTTGACGATGGCCAGCAGGGTGATGAGGGGCTTGAGGTCCATGGGGCGCTTTCGGGGCGTGGCCTGCATGCTAGCCGCAAACGCCCCGGTGCGCGTGACTGCCCGATGGCCGCCATGGGTTGACCGGCGGCACTTGTGCGTTCGCGCCCAGGGCCGTAACATCAAGATACATTTTTCATCAACTGGTTTGATGTCTCCATCCATGCCATGAACCCGCAAGGAGAAAACCATGAATCTCGGTGATATGAAGATCGCCACCCGGCTGACGCTGGGTTTTGCCCTGATGGGCCTGCTGATCGTCGGCCTGGGCGTGGTGGCGCTCTGGAAAAGCGCAGCACTCCACCAGGAGTTCCGGGTGGTGACGGACGAGCGCATGCCGCGGGTGGCCCTGCTCAACCACATCCGCGACGACTCCAACGGCATCGCCATCGCCCTGCGCGACATGACCATTGCCGAGGGCGGTGACGAGTTCCAGCGCCTGCAGAAGGCCGTGCAGGCCCGGCGCCAGAGCATGAATGAACGCGTGGAGCAGCTGGCGGCGCAGATCCGGCACCCGCGGGCCAAGGAACTGCTGGCCGCCTTGCAAACGCAGCGGGTGCGCTCCATCGAGGTGCAGCAGCATTTCATGGACCTGATGGGCCAGGGGCAGGACGAAGCGGCACGCGCCTCCCTGCTCAAGGAGGGGCGCCCGGTGTTCCAAGCCTACGCCGAGGCGACGGATGCCCTCATTGCCCTGCAGACCCAGCTGCAGGAGCAGTCGGTGGCCGACGCTGGCGCCGCCGTGGCGTCCATCCAGCTCTCCGTGGGGGTGGCCATTGCGCTGGCGCTGGGGGCGGCCGTGGTACTGGCGCTGTGGATCATCCGCGCCATCACGGGGCCCCTGCAGCAGGCGGTGGCTGTGGCCCGCGCCGTGGCCGATGGCGATCTGGGCGTGCGCATCGATGCCCAGGGGCGCAGCGAGACGGCCCTGCTGCTGGGCGCCCTGCGGCAGATGCTGGAGAGCCTGCGCTCGGTGGTGGCGCAGGTGCGCGGCGGCTCCGAAAGCGTGGCCGCGGCCAGCAGCCAGATCGCCCAGGCCAACCAGGACCTGAGCGCACGCACCGAACAGCAGGCCAGTGCGCTGGAGGAGACGGCCGCGTCGATGGAGCAGCTCAACTCCGCCGTGCGCCTGAATGCCGACCATGCCCGCCAGGCCAATCAACTGGCCATCTCGGCCAGTGCGGTGGCCGAGCGCGGCGGCACGGTCGTGGGTGAGGTCGTGCAGACCATGAAGGGCATCCAGGAGAGCTCCAGGCGCATCGCCGACATCATCGGCGTGATCGACGGCATTGCCTTCCAGACCAACATCCTGGCGCTCAACGCCGCGGTGGAGGCGGCGCGCGCGGGCGAGCAGGGGCGCGGTTTTGCCGTGGTGGCCTCCGAGGTGCGCGCCCTGGCCGGGCGCTCGGCCGAGGCCGCCAAGGAGATCAAGCAGCTCATCGGTGCCAGCGTGGAGCGTGTGGAGTCCGGCACGGCGCAGGTGGACCAGGCGGGTGCGACCATGCAGGAGGTCGTGGGCGCCATCCAGCGGATGACCAGCCTCATGGGCGAGATCAGCGCGGCGAGCACCGAGCAGAGCCAGGGCGTGACCCAGGTCGGCGAGGCCATCACGCAAATGGACCAGGTGACGCAGCAGAACGCCGCCCTGGTGGAGGAAATGGCCGCCGCCGCCAACAGCCTGCGCGGGCAGGCGCAGGAGCTGGTGCGCGCGGTGGAGAGGTTCCGCCTGCAAGAGGGCCCGGCGGTGCACCGTGCGGCCGCCAGCGCTGCACCCCCCTTGGGCCCGGTGCCGGCAGGAGCCCCGCGGACAAGCCCGGCGCCCATGCAGCGGCTGCCGGCCTGAGCTTCTGCAGGAGGCTGCCAGCGGCCTGGTTTCAGGTGAGCGCCGGCACGCGTGCGGGCAGGGGCATGGCGCTGCGGCCGGCGGCCGGAGCGGGGCTGGTGAGCGGTGCTGCTGCAGCCGCCGCATCTTCGTCCAGCGTGAACACCGCAATGGCCTGCACCTGGGCGTGTGCCTGTTCCTGCAGGCTGCGCGCCGCTGCGGAGAGCTCCTCCACCAGGGCGGCGTTCTGCTGCGTCGTCTGGTCCAGGTGCTGCACGGCGGCGTCGATCTGGCCCATGCCGCTGCTCTGTTCGGTGCTGGCAGCGCTGATGTCCGTCATCAGGCTGGCGACGCGCTGGATGGACGTCACGACCTCCTGCATGGTCGCCCCTGCCTGGTCCACCTGCGCCGTGCCGGACTCCACACGCTCCACGCTGGCACCGATGAGCTGCTTGATCTCCTTGGCGGCCTCGGCCGAGCGCCCGGCCAGGGCGCGCACCTCGGAGGCCACCACGGCAAAACCGCGCCCCTGCTCGCCCGCGCGCGCCGCCTCCACCGCGGCGTTGAGCGCCAGGATATTGGTCTGGAAGGCAATGCCGTCGATCACGCCGATGATGTCGGCAATCTTGCCCGAGGAGGCGTGGATCTCGCGCATGGTGCTCACCACCTGACCCATGACCGTGCCGCCGTGCTGGGCCACCTGGCTGGCGCTGCTGGCCAGGTGCTGTGCCTGGCGCGAGTTCTCGGCGTTTTGCTGCACCGTGGCGCTGAGCTGCTGCATGGCGGCAGCGGTCTGTTCCAGCGCACCGGCCTGCTGCTCGGTGCGGCTGGCCAGGTCGTGGTTGCCCGTGAAGATCTGGCCGGAGGCGCTCGCCAGGTTTTCGCTGCCCTCGCGGATGCCGCGCACGATGCCCGTGAGCTGCGCCTGCATGGAGCCCAGCGCGTGCAGCACTTGCGCTGCCTCGTCCTGGTCCTGGGCATGGATGTCGCGGCTCAGGTCTCCGCGGGCGATGGCTTGCGCGGCTTGCACGGCCTGGCCGAGCGAGCGGGAGATGCTGCGCACCAGGGCCCCGGAGAAGAGGATGGCAAACAACAGGCCCAGCACGATGGCCGCCACCGCGGCGTTGCGGATCAGCGCATAGCGCTGGCTGGCGGCATCCCAGGCCTGCTTGCCGGCCTCGGCCTGCCAGCGCACCAGGGCATCGATAGCCTCGCCCACCGGGAGGTACAGCGGGCGCACCCGCTCGGTCACCAGTTGCCGTGCCTGCTCCACGTCGCCCGCGCGCAGCGCTGCGGCGGCAGGGCGCAGGCCTTCGTTCACGAAGCGCATGCGGTGCTCGTAGAAGGTCTCGGCCAGGCGCGTCTCGTCCGGGGCGTGCGGGCGCCGCATGTAGTCCTGCCACACCGTGCTGATGGTGGTGATGTTCATCTCCACGGTGGCCATATTGGCCTGGATGGTGGCATCGTCGGGCGTCACCAGCGTCACCGCCAGCAGCAGGCGCTGCTGCAGCAACAGGGACTGGATCTTCCCGATCTCGGCGGTGGCCGCCAGGCGCTCGGCGTACATGGTCTGCAGCGCCTGGTTGGACTGGGTGACGCCCCATAGCCCCAGGGCGCCGATGAAGACCGACAGCAGCGCCAGCAGCACGGCCAGCACGGTCACACGGGTGGAAATCTTGAAGCGGTTCATGGCAGTTCTCTTGGGGGTCAAAGCGATGCGGAGGACGTGGGGGAATGCGCGGGGGGAGGGAGGGACAGTGCCTGCAGCCAGGCGGCGAAGGCGTCGCCCGGCAGGGGGCGGGAGAACAGGTAACCCTGGAAGAAGTGGCAATGCGCCTGGCGCAGCGCCTGCTGCTGGGCAATGGTTTCCACCCCCTCGGCGACGATTTGCAGGCCCAGGCTGCGGGCCATGTTCACAATGGTGCGCACCAGGGTGGCGCTGCCTGCGGCCTCGGCCACGTCGCGCACGAAGCTGCGGTCGATCTTGAGCAGGTGCAGGGGCAGGTCGCGCAGCACGGACAGCGAGGAGTAGCCCGTGCCGAAATCGTCGAGCGCAAAGCGCACCCCGCGTTCGTTCAGCACCTGCATCTTGACGCGCGTGTCTTCCAGGTCGTCGATCACCAGGCTCTCGGTCAGTTCGAGCACCAGGCGCGTCGCGTCTATGCCGCTGGTGTCGAGCAGGCGCAGCACACTGGCGGCGAAATCGGGTTCGCGGAACTGGCGCACGCTCACGTTCACGGCCAGCTCCAGGTGGCGTGTGTCGGGGCAGGCCTGCCAGGCGGCCAGTTGGGCGCAGGCCTGCTGCAGCACCCAGTGGCCTATGGGCAGTATCAGCCCGCTGGCCTCGGCGAGGGGGATGAACTGCGCCGGCGGCACCAGCCCGTGCTCCGGGTGCTGCCAGCGCAGCAGCGCTTCGGCGCCCACGGCCTGGCCATACTCGTCCACCTGGGGCTGGTAGTACAGCAGGAACTGGTGATCCGCCAGCGCCTGGCGCAGCGCCGCGGTCAGCGCGGCGCGCTCGTCGAGTTGGATCTGCATGGACGGATCGAAGGCGCACAACTGGTTGCGCCCGGCGTTCTTGGCCTGGTACATGGCCAGGTCGGCGCGCTTGAGCAGATCCTTGAGGCTGGCATTGCCGCACTGGAACAGGCTCAGGCCGATGCTGGCGCTGCCATGGTGGTCGTGCCCGCCGATCGTGCAGGGGGCGGCCAGCGCGCCCAGCAGCGCCTGCCCCAGCGCCACGGCCTGGTCGAGCGCGCGCGTGCCATCGGTGTCGAGTGGGCCGGTGAGCACGACGAACTCATCCCCCCCGATGCGCGCGACCAGGTGCGGCGCCACGGCCTGGGTGCGCAGGCGCTGCGCCATTTCCAGCAGAAACTGGTCGCCCACCTCGTGGCCCAGGGTGTCGTTGATGGTCTTGAAGTGGTCCAGGTCCAGCAGCAGCAGGGCGCGGTGGCGGGTGTCGCCGCGGCTCTCCTGCAGGGCCTGCTGGATGCGCTCGCGCAGCAGCGTGCGGTTGGGCAGGCCCGTGAGGGCGTCGTAGAAGGCCAGGCGGTGGATGGCCTGCTCGTTGGACGCCAGGCGCGACTGCAGGGTGCGCAGCTCGCGCAGCAGCACGCTGACCTCGTCGCGCCCGGGCACGCGGATGTGCGAGTCGAGCTGCCCCCGTGCCATGCGCTGGAACACCTGGGTGACGCGCGCAAGCGGATCGACGATGGAGCGGATCTGCCACCATCCCAGCAGGCTCAGCGCCAGCATGGCGGCGGGCAGCATCCACAGGGCGCGGTCGCGCGTGCGCTCGTAGCGCTGCATGCCTGCCTCGTAGGCGGCGCGTGCGTGCTCGAACTGCAGGTCGATCAGCGCCTGGATGTCCTGGTGGGCGCGCTCGTAGAACGTGCGGGCACTGGCGGTGTGCTGCGCGATCTGGAGGGTTTCCCTGTCCTGCAGGGCAGTGAGCGCGGGCCGCAGGGCGTGCTGCAGGTAGGTGGTGCGCTTGATCTGGAACTGCTCGGCCAGCGCGCTTTCTGCCGTGCTGAGCGGAGTGCTGCGGGTATAGGACTCCCACAGGGCGTCTATGGTGCGGATGTTCTGCTCGATGGCGTCAGTGGCCGCGCTGGCGCTGTCCTGCGTCGCCGCGCCGCGCGTCGGCTGTGCCTGCGCGCGGGCCAGTGCGGCCTGCATCTGGAGCTGGTTGGTCTGCATGAGCTGGGCGATCTGCGCGAGCGTGCGCACCGGCTTCATGCGTTCTTCGTACACACTGCGCAGGCTCTCGGTGGATTCGGCCAGCCCGTGCACGCCCGAGGCGGTGAGCGCCACGGCCACCAGGGCGGCCAGGGCCATCATGGCAAGCAGGCGCGTGCCCACACGCCAGCGGAAGATCCAGGATGCCATGCCCCGGTGCCACAGCCGTTGGCATACCAGGCGCCAGGCGCCTATGGGGGCAGACCGGCGGCTGGCAGCAAGCGTCATGGCGTGCGATTCCGTGCACGCAGGGCCGCGCAGCCGCCGGTGCGGCGTGCAAGCCAGGGTGCTGGCAGGTTCGAGCAGGCGAACGCAAGAAATGCTGGGGCAGACACGGGCGTGGTTCTCGTCGTGGCAACGAGGCGTGTTCTGGGCCCCTGGAGCGCGGGCGGCAGAGGGTTGGGCCGCCCGGGGGTTGATTTATGTCACGGCGGCGGCGGCTTGACAATCCGGGAAAACCTGCACCGGCTCAATGGCCGGGACCGGTCTCTGGCCCGCCAGGGTGCAGGCTGTCGCAGGTCTGGATGACGTCCTGCGCCAGCAGGGCGAGCTTGCGCCGCTGGGCGCGGGCGGCGGCGCGCAGCATCTCGAAGGCCGCCTGGCGCGAGAGCCGGTACTGCACCATGGTGATGCCTATGGCCACGTTGATGTCGCGGTCGCTGTGCAGGGCGGTCTGCAATTGGTCGCGGTGCGTGCGCAGTTCGGCGTGTTCCTGCGCGCGCTGCAGCGCGGCCAGCAGCGTGGGGCGGATCTGCTCGGTGTCCAGCGGCTTGACCAGGTAGCCCAGTGCGCCGATGCGCGCGGCCTCCTGCACCGTGGCCTCGTCGCTGAAGGCGCTCAGCATGAGAAAGGGAATGTGGTCCAGGGTGTGCAGGCGTGCGGCCAGGGCCAGCCCGTCCTCCCCCGGCAGGCGCACGTCGAGCAGGGCGAGGTCCGGGCGCAGCCCGCTGCCCAGCAGTTCCTGGGCGTCTTCGGCCGATTCGGCGGTGCTGACATGAAAGCCCGCGTCCTCCAGGCCGCGCGCGAGCGTGGCCAGGATGAGCCGGTCATCGTCCACCAGCAGCAGATGGGGCGGGCAAGGGGGCGTTGTGGGTGCGGTCATGGTCCGGGGTTTCGGCGTGGATGACGGGGGAGGAGAGCACGAGGTCCGTGGTCGCGCGCCCTCCGGCCTGGTGGCGCGTGAGGCGCGCGCCCGAGCGCGGCATGAGCGCGGCCACCAGGTCCAGCCCCCGGCCTGCGAGGGCCTGGGGGGGCTGCATGGGCGCCGGCCAGTGTCCCGGGTTGGAGATGCGCACGCGCACCTGCCCGTCCTCGGCGTCGCGGTGCAGGGAGGCGCGCACGTCCTGCTGCGCCTGGCCGCCATGCTTGACGGCGTTGACCAGCAGCTCGTTGAGCACCAGCGCCACCGGAACGGCCTCGGCACTGGCCACGCGCACGGGCTGCCAGCGCGGCGGGATGTCCAGAGCAATGGGCGTGTTCCAGTTCTGCGCAATGCTCTCGGCAATGGCCTGCAGCAGCGTGCACAGGCGCACCTCTTCGGAGGGCGCGCGCCCCTGCAGGCCGTGGATGGCGGCGATGCTCTGGATCTGGTCCACCACCTGCTGGATGGCACCGCGCAATTGCGGGTGCTGGCGGTCGAGCGTGCGCAGCATGCCCACGATGCCCTGCAGATTGTTCTTGATGCGGTGGTGCACCTCGCGCACCAGGGCGTGGCGTTGCGTGGCGGCGTGCTCGGCCATGCGCTGCTCCTGCTCCTCCAGGCTGGTGATGTCCCGCAGGCTGACGACATAGTGACTGATGACCGCGTCCGGCCCATGCACCGGCGTGATGGACACCCAGGCGGGGAACACGTCGCCGCCCTTGCGTGCCAGGCGTATGCGCAGTTGCACATTGCGGCCGGGGGTGCATGGCAGGCAATCACCCGGGGCTGCGGTGGGCGCGCACAGAAACTGGGCCGTGCGCCCCTGCATATGGCCCAGGGTGTAACCCGTGAGCCGCCACAGCGCAGGGTTGGCCTGCAGAATGCGGCCCCGGGCGTCGGTGATGAGCAAACCCTCCTGGCACTCGAAGGCGATGGCGGCGATGCGCAGCGCCGTTTTCTGGCGCCGCCGCTCGGCCAGCCAGGCGGCCAGCGCCAGGCCCACCACACCCAGGATCATCATGTAGGACCAGTAGCCAAAGCCCTGGCTGGCGGCGATGTCGCGCGCGAAAAAGCCGGTGCGCTGGTACGTGCCCCACAGCGCCTGCAGGGCGATGAGGCACAGCAGCCCCATGGTGGGCAGCAGGCCCAGGCGCGCGCCCGACCAGGCGACGAACAGGAACATCCAGTAGGCATTGGCCAGCGGTGCCAGCGTGGGGCTGACGGTGTTGCCGAACACGGCCACGGCGGCTGCGGCCGTCAGCGTCCAGACCAGCAGGCCCTCGTGCACGCGGCGCAGCGGCGCGGGAAAGCGCAAGGTGCGCCGCCAGGCGAGCACCAGCGGCGAGACGAGCAAGATCCCCAGGGCACTGCCCATCCAGTGCTGCAGGTACTGGAACAGCCAGGCCTCGGGCGCCAGCGTGCCGGTCAGCACCAGCGTGCCGGTCGACGCCAGCGCGCCCGTACCCGCACCCACACCGCAGGCCCACAGCAGCACATGGCCCACGACGTGGAAGTTCGGCTGGTCGATGTCGAAGCGCCCCCCGCCGCGCAGCAGCCAGGCCGACGCCAGCGCCGCCACCAGGGGGCCCAGGGCGTGGGCGAGTGCTGCCAGCGGTGCGTGGCCCGCCAGGGCGGCCTGCAGCAGCAGGCCTGCGCCCAGGGCCGGGGCCAGGCGCCGCCCGCCGCAGACGATCAGCGCCAGCACCAGGCCGCTGGCGGGCTGGAACAGCTGGGTGGCCTCCTGCCCGGGGGCCGGCTGCTCCGTGGCCAGCGCCACCGCCATGCACAGCAGGGCTGCCGCGGCCTGCGTGAGCAGCGGTGCGTGCGGTGCGGTGCGCAAGCGGCCCATGGCGCCAGGAATTCCGTTCAAAAGTGGCTTTAGCGCTTACTGGGCAAGCGTTGAAAGCTATCTATTTTGCAGCAAACGGGCGGCGTCGCGGGCAAAGTAGGTCAGCACGCCGTCGGCGCCCGCGCGCTTGAAGGCCAGCAGGCTCTCCAGTATCACCGCGTCGCGGTCCAGCCAGCCGTTCAGTGCCGCGGCCTGGAGCATGGCGTACTCGCCCGACACCTGGTAGGCGAAGGTGGGCACGCGGAATTCGTCCTTCACGCGGCGCACGATGTCGAGGTAGGGCATGCCGGGCTTGACCATCACCATGTCGGCGCCCTCGGCGATGTCGATGGCCACCTCGCGCAGCGCCTCGTCGCTGTTGCCGGGGTCCATCTGGTAGACCTTCTTGTTGCTCTTGCCCAGGTTCGCGGCCGAGCCCACCGCGTCGCGGAAGGGGCCGTAGAAGGCGCTGGCGTACTTGGCGCTGTAGGCCATGATGCGCGTGTGGATGTGGCCGTGGGCTTCGAGTGCCTCGCGGATGGCGCCGATGCGCCCATCCATCATGTCGCTGGGGGCGGCGATGTCCACGCCGGCCTCGGCCTGCGTGAGCGCCTGGCCGACCAGCACTTCCACCGTGGCGTCGTTGAGCACATAGCCGGTCTCGTCGAGCAGGCCGTCCTGGCCATGGCTGGTGTAGGGGTCGAGGGCCACGTCGGTCATCACGCCCAGGTCGGGAAACTCCTTCTTCAGGGCGCGCACCACGCGCGGCACCAGGCCTTCGGGGTTGAGCGCCTCCTTGCCGTCGGGCGTCTTGAGGCTCGCGTCGATCACCGGGAACAGCGCCATCACGGGGATGCCGAGCTTGACGCAGTCCTCGGCCACGCCCATGAGCAGGTCCAGGCTCAGGCGCTCCACGCCGGGCATGGAGGCCACGGCCTCGCGGCGGCTCGTGCCGTCGAGCACGAACACCGGGTAGATCAGGTCGTTGACGGTGACGGCGTGCTCGCGCACCAGGTTGCGGGTGAAGGTGTCGCGGCGCAGGCGGCGCGGGCGGTGGGCGGGGAAGGGGGTGGGGCTGGAGAGGTGCATGGGGAAAATTGTGCCCTACTGTGCCCGGCATGCCCACCGATTTGCGCAAAGCAGTTGAAGATGGGGGTGGGTGGTGCTAGATTTGCAGCGGGCGGCCTGGCCGCCCCCCGCTTTTTCCTCCCTGAGCGGGGCCTGGCGGCCCGCAAGGCACCAGGCTTTCCCGGCCCGGCAGGTGTCTGCCGGGCCACTTTTTTGGTCGTGCCGCGCACGCACCCCACTACACTGGCCCCATGCTCTGGGTCAAATCCTTCCATATCGTGTTCGTGGCGAGCTGGTTCGCCGGCCTGTTCTACCTGCCGCGCATCTACGTCAACCTGGCCATGGTGCCGCCCGGCTCGGTGGCCGAGCGCGCGCGCCTGCTGCTCATGGCGAAGAAGCTGCTGCGCTTCACGCACATGCTGGCGCTGCCCGCCCTGGGGCTGGGGCTGTGGCTGTGGCTGGGCTACGGCATAGGCATGGGGCCGGGCAGCGGCTGGATGCATGCCAAGCTGCTGCTGGTGCTGCTGGTGCTGGCCTACCACGGCTACTGCGCCGTGCTGCTGCGCCGCTTCGAGAGCGGCGCCCAGGGGCGCAGCCATGTCTGGTACCGCTGGTTCAACGAGGCGCCGGTGCTGCTGCTCGTGGCGGTGGTGGTGCTGGTGGTGGTCAAGCCTTTCTAGCGGGCGGGCGGCTGTGCACAAGACCTCCGCCTGGCCGCTTGCGTGGGTCTACGGGGCGCTCATCGTCTTTGCCAGCCTGTTCCCGTTCACGGGCTGGCGTGCACAGGGCATAGATCCCTGGGTATTTCTCACGGCGCGCATCCCGCCGCCCTACTGGACGGGATTCGACGCCGGCACCAACGTGCTGGGCTACGCGCCGCTGGGCTTCTTGCTCGCCCTGGCCCTGGTGCGCACGGGTTGGGCGCGCCCGGCCGTGCCGCTGGCGGCGCTCGCGGGCAGTCTGCTGTCGCTGGCCATGGAATTCCTGCAGATCTACCTGCCCCAGCGCGTGCCCTCCAACATGGACTGGGTGCTCAACAGCGGCGGCACCCTGGCCGGGGCGCTGCTGGCCGTGCTGCTCGAACGCTGGGGCGCACTGGCGCGCTGGAGCCGCTTTCGTGCGCGCTGGTTCCTGCCCGACGCGCGCGGCCCGCTGGTGCTGCTGGCGCTGTGGCCCTGGGCCCTGCTGTTTCCGGCGGCCGAGCCCTTCGGCCTGGGGCAGGTGTTCGAGCGGCTGGAGCTGGCCCTGGCCGAGCTGCTGGCGGGCACGCCCTTTCTCGCCTGGCTGCCGGTGCGCAGCGAGCCCCTGCAGCCGCTCTCGCCGCTGGCCGAGCTGTGCTGCGTGGCCCTGGGGCTGCTGGCGCCGGCACTGCTGGTCGGCAGCGTCACGCGCCCGGGGCTGCGCCGCGCGGTGCTGGTGGCCACGGCCATGGGCGTGGGCGTGGGGGCGACGGCGCTGTCCACGGCGCTGAGCTTTGGCCCGGCCCATGCGTGGGACTGGCTGGGCCCACCGGCCCAGGCCGGCATCGTTCTGGGCGGCGCGCTGGCGGCGGCGGCCTTGCCGTTGCCGCCGCGCGCGGCGACCGTGCTGCTGCTGGTGGCCCTGCCGGTGCAACTGGCGCTGCTCAACGACGCGCCCACGAGCGCCTATTTCGCCGAAACCCTGTTCGTATGGGAGCAGGGGCGCTTCATCCGCTTCTACGGCCTGGGGCAGTGGCTGGGCTGGCTTTGGCCCTATGCCACGCTGCTGGTGGTGTTGCTGCGCGCCGCCCGCCCGCAGCGGGGTTCCTAAAATACCGCCATGAGCTCTCCCACCAGCGGCACACCGCAGCCGCAGTACTACGCGCGGCACATCTTCTTCTGCCTCAACGAGCGCCCCAACGGCGAGGGCTGCTGCGCCCTGCACGGCGCCAAGGCGGCGTTCGACCACTGCAAGACCCTGGTCAAGCAGGCCGGCCTGGCCGGACCGGGCCAGGTGCGCGTGAACAAGGCGGGCTGCCTGGACCGCTGCGCCGCCGCGCCCGTCGCCGTGGTGTATCCCGAAGGCGTGTGGTACAGCTACGTGGACCTGGCCGACATCGAGGAAATCGTCGAGTCGCACCTGAAGAACGGCCAAATTGTCGAGCGCCTGCGCACGCCGCCGGAACTCGGGCGCTGAGCCGGACTCTACGGGTATTGAGCTATTTTGGCATCCAGCGCTTGTCCGGCAAGCGCTGGCAGCTATACTATTCATAGCAAATGAACGCCCATACCGAGATTCTGAGCTTTGCCGGCGCGGCCGGCACTATCGAGGCGCGCCGCGACATGCCCGCGGGCACGCCGCGCGGCATGGCGGTCATCGCCCACCCCCACCCCCTGTTCGGCGGCACCCTGGACAACAAGGTCGTGCAAACCCTGGCGCGTGCCTTTGTGCAGTGCGGCTGGGGGGCGGTGCGCTTCAACTTCCGCGGCGTGGGCCAGAGTGCCGGCGTGCACGACGAGGGCCGCGGCGAACGGGACGACATGCTCGCCGTTGTGCGCCAGGCCGCACCCGAGGGGCCGCTGGCGCTGGCGGGCTTTTCCTTCGGGGCCTTCGTCGCCAGCCATGCGCTGGCCGCCTTGTGGGCGCAGCGCGAGGTGCGCCACGCCGTGCTCGTGGGCACGGCGGCCAGCCGCTTCGAGGTGGCCGCCCTCCCGCCCGAGGCCCACCTGCGCACCCTGGTGATCCACGGCGAGCACGACCAGACCGTGCCCCTGTCCGCCGTGCTCGACTGGGCGCGGCCGCAGACCCTGCCGGTCACCGTGGTGCCCGGCGGTGGGCATTTCTTCCATGGCCAGCTTCCCCTGCTCAAGGGACTGGTCGTTCGCCACCTCCAATGACCGGCGCTCCAGCCGGCCGACCTCTTTCCTCTCTGTCCTGACTCCATGCAACGACTCTTTTCCGTATTCCGCTCCTTCCTCCTGTCCGCCAGCCTGTCCGCCCTGGCCCTGGGCGCCCAGGCCCAGGCGCCCCAGCCCCCCGAGATCGCCGCACGCGCCTACCTGCTGATGGACGTGACGGCGGGCCAGGTCCTGGCCGGCAAGGACATCGACGCGCCCGTCGAACCCGCCTCGCTGACCAAGCTGATGACGGGCTACCTGGTGTTCGACGCGCTGCGCGCCAAAAAGATCACCCTGGACCAGAAGCTCCCCGTCAGCGTGCGCGCCTGGAAGATGCCGGGCTCGCGCATGTTCATCGACCCCAAGATGCAGGTGCCCGTGGACGACCTGCTCAAGGGCATGATCGTGCAGTCGGGCAACGACGCCACCATGGCTCTGGCCGAAGGTGTGGGCGGCACGGCCGAGAACTTCGTCAAGCTTATGAACGACCAGGCGCGTGCCCTGGGCATGAAGAACACCGGCTTCAAGAACCCCGAGGGCCTGACCGCGCCCGGGCACACCACCACGGCGCGCGACCTCTCCATCCTGGCGGCGCGCCTGATGCAGGACTTCCCCGAGTACATGCACTACTACGCCACCAAGCAGTACCGCTACGAGGGCACGCCGGCGTCCAACAGCAGCAACCGCAACCTGCTGCTCTACCGCGACCCGACCGTCGACGGCCTCAAGACGGGGCACACCGACGCGGCCGGCTACTGCCTCGTGGCCACGGCCAAGCGCGAATTCCCCGGCGTGGGCTCGCGCCGCCTGCTGTCCATCGTGCTCGGCGCCGCGAGCGAGAATGCCCGCGCCAATGAGAGCCAGAAGCTGCTCAACTGGGGCTATACCGCCTTCGACGCCGTCAAGCTCTTCGATGCCGGGCAGGCCGTGCAGACCCCCGCCATCTGGAAGGGCAAGGCAGCCACCGTCCGGCTGGGCCGGCCGGGCGCCATCGTCGTCACTGTGCCCGCGGGCAGCGCGGGCAAGATCAGCACCCAGGTCGTGCGGCCGGAGCCGCTCGTCGCGCCCATCACCCAGGGCCAGTCCGTCGGCACGCTCAAGGTGGTGCTGGGCGAGCAGCAGCTCGCCGAGGTGCCGCTCGTCGCCCTCGACGGCGTGGAGCAGGCCGGGTTCCTCGGCCGCGCCTGGGACGCCATGCGCCTGTGGATCCAGTGAGCCCCGCGGCCCCAGGCTTGCATTGAGGCGCTTCTTTTGCTACATTGGCAGGCTTTTCGGAATTTCCGAAGGGATTGACGTTTTCGCACATTCACGTTTAGGGACGTATTAATGCCAACCATCAACCAACTCGTGCGTCACGGGCGCGAGGTCGAGACCACCAAGTCCAAGAGCCCGGCGATGCAGAACTGCCCGCAGCGCCGCGGCGTGTGCACCCGTGTGTACACCACGACGCCCAAGAAGCCGAACTCCGCTCTGCGCAAGGTCGCCAAGGTGCGTCTGACCAACGGCTTCGAGGTCATCTCCTACATCGGCGGCGAAGGCCACAACCTGCAAGAGCACAGCGTGGTGCTCGTGCGCGGCGGCCGTGTGAAGGACTTGCCCGGTGTGCGTTACCACATCGTGCGCGGCTCCCTGGACCTGCAAGGGGTCAAGGACCGCAAGCAGGCCCGTTCCAAGTACGGCGCCAAGAAGCCCAAGGCCAAGTAATCTGGCCAGTGCAGATTTTCGGTGCTGTGTCCGCCGCGTGGCGCGGAAGATGCAGCGTAGTGACCCTCCCGCAAAATGGTTTGCGCGGGTCGAGTAAGTGGGAGTCCTGATGGCTCTCGCGGTGCCTGAAATGGTGCCAACTGAAGCAAGATAGAGGTAAAAAATGCCACGTCGTCGCGAAGTCCCCAAACGTGAAATCCTGCCGGATCCCAAGTTCGGCAACGTCGAGCTGTCCAAATTCATGAACGTCATCATGGAAGGCGGCAAAAAAGCAGTGGCAGAGCGCATCATCTACGGCGCCCTGGAACTGATCGAGAAGAAGCAGCCCGAGAAGAGCGCCATCGAGGTGTTCAACACGGCCATCAACAACGTCAAGCCCATGGTGGAAGTCAAGTCCCGCCGCGTGGGTGGCGCCAACTACCAGGTGCCCGTGGAAGTGCGTCCCGTGCGCCGTCTGGCGCTGTCGATGCGCTGGATCAAGGAAGCGGCGCGCAAGCGCAGCGAGAAGTCCATGGCCCAGCGCCTGGCCAACGAGTTGATGGAAGCCACCGAAGGCCGTGGCGGCGCCATGAAGCGCCGTGACGAAGTGCACCGCATGGCCGAGGCCAACAAGGCCTTCAGCCACTTCCGCTTCTAAGCTCCCATCTTCCCATCTCGAAGGCCGGGGCCCGACTCGTCAGTATCTGGCGATCGGGCTCTTGGCCATGAACGAAAGACCCACACCATGGCCCGCAAAACCCCCCTTGAGCGCTACCGCAACATCGGTATCTCGGCCCACATCGACGCTGGCAAGACCACCACGTCCGAGCGCATCCTGTTCTACACCGGCGTGACCCACAAGCTGGGCGAAGTGCACGACGGCGCGGCCACCACCGACTGGATGGAGCAGGAGCAAGAGCGCGGCATCACGATCACCTCGTCCGCCGTGACCTGCTTCTGGAAGGGCATGGACCTGTCGCGCCCCGAGCACCGCATCAACATCATCGACACCCCGGGCCACGTGGACTTCACCATCGAGGTGGAGCGCTCCATGCGCGTGCTCGACGGCGCCGTGATGGTGTACTGCGCCGTGGGCGGCGTGCAGCCCCAGTCCGAGACCGTGTGGCGCCAGGCCAACAAGCACAAGGTGCCGCGCCTAGCCTTCGTGAACAAGATGGACCGCACCGGCGCCAACTTCTTCAAGGTCTACGACCAGATGAAGCTGCGCCTGAACGCCAACCCCGTGCCCATCGTGGTGCCCATCGGCGCCGAAGACCACTTCCAGGGCGTGGTGGACCTGCTCAAGATGAAGGCCATCATCTGGGACGAGGCCAGCCAGGGCATGAAGTTCGAGTACGGCGACATCCCCGCCGACCTGGCGGAAACCTGCAAGAAGTGGCGCGAGAACATGGTCGAGGCCGCTGCCGAGGCCAGCGAAGAGCTGATGAACAAGTACCTGGAAGAGGGTGACCTCTCCGAGGCCGAGATCATCGCCGGCCTGCGCCAGCGCACCATCGCCACCGAAATCCAGCCCATGCTGTGCGGCTCGGCCTTCAAGAACAAGGGCGTGCAGCGCATGCTCGACGCCGTGCTCGACCTGCTGCCCGCGCCCACCGACATTCCCGACGTGGCCGGCACCGACCCCGACGACGAAGAGAAGAAGCTCACGCGCAAGGCCGACGACAACGAGAAGTTCTCCGCCCTGGCATTCAAGCTCATGACCGACCCCTTCGTCGGCCAGCTGACCTTCGTGCGCGTGTACTCCGGTGTGCTGACCAAGGGCGACACCGTGTACAACGCCGTCAAGGGCAAGAAGGAGCGCATCGGCCGTATCGTGCAGATGCACGCCAACGAGCGCCAGGAAATCGACGAAATCCGCGCTGGCGACATCGCGGCCTGCGTGGGCCTCAAGGAAGTGACCACGGGCGACACCCTGTGCGACCTGGACAACCACATCATGCTTGAGAAGATGGTCTTCCCCGAGCCCGTGATCGCCCAGGCCGTCGAGCCCAAGACCAAGGCCGACCAGGAGAAGATGGGTATCGCCCTCTCGCGCCTGGCCTCCGAGGATCCGTCCTTCCGCGTGCGCACCGACGAGGAATCGGGCCAGACCATCATCGCCGGCATGGGCGAGCTGCACCTGGAAATCATCGTCGACCGCATGAAGCGCGAGTTCGGCGTGGAAGCCAACGTCGGCAAGCCCCAGGTGGCCTACCGCGAAACCATCCGCTCCACGGTCAAGGACGTGGACGGCAAGTTCGTGCGCCAGTCCGGTGGTAAGGGCCAGTACGGCCACGTGGTGTTCCGCGTCGAACCCAACGAGCCGGGCAAGGGTTTCGAGTTCCTCGACGAGATCAAGGGCGGCGTGGTGCCGCGCGAGTACATCCCCGCCGTGCAAAAGGGTGTGGAAGAAGCGCTCACCAGCGGCGTGCTGGCCGGCTACCCCGTGGTGGACGTCAAGGTCGCGCTGACCTTCGGCTCCTACCACGACGTGGACTCGTCCGAACAGGCGTTCAAGATGGCCGCCATCTTCGGCTTCAAGGAAGCCGCCAAGAAGGCCCAACCCGTCATCCTGGAGCCCATGATGGCCGTGGAAGTGGAAACGCCGGAAGACTACGCCGGTACCGTGATGGGCGACCTCTCCAGCCGCCGCGGCATGGTGCAGGGCATGGACGACATGGTCGGTGGCGGCAAGGCCATCAAGGCCGAGGTGCCGCTGTCCGAGATGTTCGGCTACGCCACGCAACTGCGCTCCATGACGCAGGGCCGTGCCACGTACACCATGGAGTTCAAGCACTACGCCGAAGCTCCGCGCAACGTGGCCGAGGCCATCATCGCTGCACGCGCAAAGTAAATAAAAGCTGCCAGACCAAAATTTGCGCAGCAAATTTTGCTCGGGCGCCTCTGACCAGGAAGGGCCGGATCCAAAATGCACAGCATTTTTACCCACGCACCTCTGAGCAGAGAAATGGGCCGCTAGCGCTTATACAGCAAGCGCTAGTAGCTCACTAAAAGATAGCAAGATTCTTGCAATCTGCGATCCGGTGCCGTCCCGTTGCCCTGTGCGGGACGAACCAGCAACCGGATGCAGACGTTAAACCCCGACACAGGCATTGCTCTTTGGAGAACAGAAATGGCTAAGGAAAAA
>NZ_BBJX01000002.1 GCF_000739995.1 Comamonas granuli NBRC 101663
GCTTCCACGGCGGCATTGAGCGCCAGGATATTGGTCTGGAAGGCGATGGTGTCGATCACGCCGATGATGTCGGCCATCTTGCGGCTGCTGGCGGTGATCTCGTCCATGGTGCTGACCACCTGGGCCACCACGGCGCCGCCCTTGTGCGCGGCCTCGCTGGCCGAGGCGGCCAGTTGCGTCGCCTGGCGCGCCGAGTCGGCGTTGTGCCTGACCGAAGCGGTCATCTGCTCCATGGACGCCGACGCCTGCTGCAGGTTGGAGGCCTGCTCCTCCGTGCGCTGCAACAGCCCGGCGTTGCCGCCGGCGATTTCTTCAGAGCCCACGGTGACCGCGTTCGAGGCCTGGCGCACCTGGCCCACCACACGGGCCAGGCTGGCCTGCATGGCCCCCAGCGAGGCCAGCACACTGCCGGGCTGGGCCTGGGCGGCGCCCGCGACGGGTTGCAGGTTGCCCTGCGCCACGAGGCTGGCCACATCGGCCAGCGCTGCGGGCTCGGCACCGAGCTGGCGCACGATGCTGCGCGCCACGCTCCAGGCCACCGCGGCGCTGAGCACCAGGGCCAGCACCAGCGCCGTGAACATCACGCCCAGAAAGCTGTCCGCCTCGGTCATCGCCGCCTGGTTGGTCTTCTGGATGCGCGCTTCCTTGAAGTCGATGAGCTTGTTGATCGCCGCCAGCCACTGCACGTACTGCGGCTTGGCCTGCTGCCACAGGGTGGCCGCGGCGGCGGCATTGCCTGCCTGCACCTGATCGATGATGGACTGCGTGGTGGCCACGGCCCGGCTCTCAATGGCGCGGATGTCGGCATACAACTGGCCCAGGGCGGGGTCGGCATCGGGCCGGGTGATGAGCTTTTCCAGCGGGGCGGCCGACTGCGCATAGAAATCGGCCAGCGCGGCGATGGTGGCGATCTCCTTGTCGCGCTCGGCCGGCGTGGGGCTGAGCACCACGTCGCGCACGGCGATCGAGCGGTCATGCGCCGAACCGCGGAAGTTGATCGCGTAGCGCTGCACCTGCACGTGGATATCGCTGTTGGCGCGCAGCGCGCGGTCGATGCGGTTGACCTTGACCAGGGCGATGCCGGTCAGCGCGACCAGGAGTGCCAGGATCAGTCCAAACCCCGCGTACAAGCGGGCGGCAACAGTCATACGGGAGAAAAACATGGTGGGGTCCTAGGGCGGCGAATGGGATGGGGTGGGGGCCTGACAGGCGGGATACCGGGAGCGCGCTGGCCGGCGCCTCAGTCCTTGACCAGCGTGTACTGCACGACGTCGATGCTCCTGGTGTCGAAGGCCGCTTCGCAATAGGCCAGGTAGAACTCCCAGGTGCGCTGGAAGGCGGGGTCGAAGCCCTGGGCCTGCACCTGGGCGCGCTGCTCGGCAAACTGCCGGTGCCAGCGGCGCAGGGTCTCGGCGTAGTCGGCGCCGAAGGCGAATTCCTCGGCCACGCGCAGGCCCGCCTGCCCGGCCGCGGCGCGAAAGCGCGCCGGGCTGGGCAGGCAGCCGCCCGGGAAGATGTACTGCTGGATGAAGTCCGTGCCGCGCACGTAGCGCTCGAACAGCGTGTCGTGGATCACGATGCTCTGCACGCAGGCGCGGCCGCCGCGCTTGAGCAGGCGTGCCAGCGCGCCGAAGTAGTCCGGCCAGTAGTCCTGGCCCACGGCCTCGACCATCTCGATGGAGCAGATGGCGTCGAAGGGCGCGTCCTGGATGTCGCGGTAGTCCTGCAGGCGCAGGTCCACCCGCGGCGCCAGCCCGGCGGCCTGCATGCGTGCGCGGCCCCAGGCGAGCTGTTCGGTGGACAGGGTCACGCCCGTCACCTGCGCCTGGAACTCACCGGCCGCCATCTCGGCCAGGGCGCCCCAGCCGCAGCCGATTTCCAGCACGCGGTGGCCGCGCTGCACACCCGCGCTGTGCAGCGCACGGCGCAGCTTGGCGTTCTGCGCCTGGGTCAGGTCGCCGGCCAGGTCGCCCTGGAACCAGGCGCTGGAGTAATTCATGCTCGGGTCCAGCCAGAGCGCGTAGAAGGCGTTGCCCAGGTCGTAGTGCGCGTGGATGTTGCGCCGGCTGCCCGCGCGCGTGTTGCGGTGCAGCAGGTGGCGCAGGCGGTAGGCCAGGCGCCCCCACCAGCGGCCATACACCAGCGACTCCAGCGCGTCGCGGTTGCCCATGAGCAGGCGCAGCAGGTCGGCCAGGTGCGGCGTGCTCCAGTCCTGGGCGATGTAACCCTCGGCCAGGCCGATGTCGCCCGAGCGCAGCACGGCGCCGAAGACGCGCCAGTCGTGCACGCGCATGCTGGCGTGGGGCTGGCCGCCCTGGCCCAGTTGCAGGACGCATCCGTCGGGCAGCTCCAGGTGCAGGGTGCCGTAGTGCAGGCGCTGCAGCAGGTGCAGCGCGCTGCGCGCCACGGCGGGCATGCCGGCGCTCGGGCGCAGCGGGGTGGGTGTCGCAGTGGTGGTGTTCATGGTCTGAGGCCTTGGGTGCAGGAGCGGATCAGGACGGGAATCACAGCGGCGGGCGCGCGCGCGAGACGGGCCGCGCCGGCGGCTGCGGCTTGGTGTGGAAGGGCGCGCGCTTGAGCCACAGCAGCAGCGCATGCCAGTGGATGCGGGCGATGACGCCCAGCGTCAGCAGCGGGTAGTGCCACAGGGCGCGGCGGCGGCTGGCGGCGTCCAGCGGCTGCAGGCGGCCGGCCACGCCCGTGAGCACCAACGGGCCCTGGGCGTCGTGGTAGTCGATGCGCACGCGCGTGGACTGCAGGCCCTGCGCGCCGCTGCGCCGGAACTCGAAGCGGTAGCCGCCTTCGACCGGGCAGAAGGGCGAGACGTGGAATACCTTGTGCGCCTGCAGCTCCTGGCCGTAGCGCGGCTGGTCCAGCACATAGGCATGGCGCTCGCCAAAGGTGTTGTTCACCTCGGCGACGATGGCGCGCAGGCTGCCGTCGGGCCGGTGGCAGTACCAGAAGCTCACCGGCTTGAAGCTGTAGCCCAGCACGCGCGGGTAGCAGTGCAGCCAGACCTCGCCCAGCGCGTCGGTGATGCCCTCGGCCAGCAGCAGCTCGTCCAGCCAGGCCAGGGCGCCGCCCTGCTGCGGGCCGCGCCCGTCGCCGTGGTCGGCGTCGCGAAAGGCCAGCGCCCCCGCACGGTTGAGCGCCAGCACGCCCGCGGCCTGGGGCTGCGCGCGCAGCGTGCGCATGGGCAGCAGCAGGAAGAAGGTCGGCACGATGAAGCGGTGGCGGCGCGGGCGCAGGCGCGTGTGCCACACATGGCCGAAGCCGATGTGCGGCACGGGGCCCCGGGGGGCGCTGGCGCCTGCGCCGGGGTTCATGCGGCCTCCCGGCGGCGCAGCTGGGCCAGCAGCAGATCGGCGGCGCGGTAGCCGGACTGCAGGCCGTCCTCGTGGAAGCCGTAGCCCGTCCAGGCGCCGGCAAACCAGGTGCGCTGCACGCCCTGCAACTGCGGCACGCGGCCCTGCGCGGTCAGGGCGCCGAGGTCGAACACCGGGTGCTCGTAGTCGAACTCGGCCAGCACCTGCGCCGGGTCGATGGGGCGCGCGGGGTTGAGCGACACCAGCACAGGCTGGGCGAAAGGCAGGGGCTGCAGGCGGTTGAGCCAGTAGTGCAGGCACACGCGCGCGGCCTCCTGCGCGCCCTGGGCGGCGCGCTCGTAGTTCCACGCGGCCCAGGCGCTGCGGCGGCGCGGCAGCACGCGGGCATCGGTGTGCAGCACGGCGCGATTGGGTTGGTAGCGGATGGCGCCCAGCACCTGCTGCTCGGCCGCCGTGGGCCGGGCCAGCAGGCGCAGGGCCTGGTCGCTGTGCACGGCCAGCACCACGGCGTCGAAGCGCTCGCTCTGGTTGGCCGTCTGCACGCGCACGCCCGCGGCGTCGCGCTCGATGCGCTGCACCGGCACGGCCAGGCGCGCGTCCAGCCCGCGCAGCAGCTTGTCGACGTACTGGCGCGCGCCCCCGGCCACGGTATGCCACTGCGGCCGGTCCTGCACCTGGATCAGGCCATGGTTGTGGCAGAAGCGCACCATGGTGGCGACCGGAAAGCGCAGCATCTGGTCCGTGGGACAGCTCCAGATGCAGCCCAGCATGGGCAGGAAATACCAGTCGCGGAACGCGGCGCCAAAGCCGTGCGCGTCCAGGAACTCGCCCAGCGGCTGCTGCAGCGCAGCCTCGGCGCCGCTCTCGGCCAGCGCGGTGCACAGGCGGTTGAAGCGCAGCAGCTCGCGCAGCATGCCCCAGAAGCGCGGGCGCAGCAGGTTGCGGCGCTGGGCAAACACGGTCGCCAGGCTGGCGCCGCTCCACTCCAGCGCCCCGGCGCCCCAGGCCCCGGCGCCGGGCACCTGCACGGAAAACGACATGTCCGAAGGCGCCGTGGGGACGCCCAGCTCGGCGAACAGCGCGATCAGGCCCGGGTAGGTGCGCTCGTTGAACACCAGGAAGCCGGTATCCACCCCGTGGGTCACGGCCTGGCCCTGCGCGTCGGGCAGGCACACGTTCACGGTATGGGTATGGCCGCCGAAGTAGTCCCCCGCCTCGAACACGGTGACGCGCGCCTCGCCGCGCAGGCGGTGCGCGGCGGCCAAGCCGGAAATCCCGGAACCGATGACAGCAATTTTCATGAGCACTCCCGATCTGCGGTGCGATGCCTGGGCCCTGGAGCTGGGCTGGTACGATCGATACTGTACTAGACAAATTTAATTTTGTCCTAGACAATTTACACCAATTCCGAGATTTGTCCATGACAACCTGCGTTCTGGCCCCCGTCCCACCCCCTGCCTGCTGCCCGGAGGCTGCCGCATGAGCGCCCTGCCGTCCGGCACCGAGCCTGCGGGCCTGCCCATAGCCGCCGTCGAGCGCGAGACCGGCCTGGCCAAAGACACGCTGCGCGTGTGGGAAAAGCGCTACGGCTTCCCCCAACCGCTGCGCGACACGGCAGGCGACCGGCTCTACCCGGCCGAGCAGGTGCAGCAGTTGCAGCTCATCCGCCGCCTGCTCGACGCCGGGCTGCGCCCGGGCAAGGTGGTGGGCCTGGACCCCAGCGCCCTGCAGGCCCTGCTGGGCGCCCAGGCCGCCAGCGCACGCGCACCCTTGTCCAGGACAAAGCCCACCTCCAGCCCCCCCTCGGCGTCCCTGGCGCCGCTGCTCGACGCCATCGGCGCGCACGACCCCCAGGCCCTGCGCCATGCGCTCAGCCACGCCCAATTGCGCATGGGGCTGGCGCCCTTCGTCACCGAGCTGGTGGCGCCCCTGGCCACGGCCGTGGGCGAGGCCTGGGCACAGGGGC
The DNA here is from genome assembly GCF_000739995.1 of Comamonas granuli NBRC 101663. Taxonomy (GTDB): domain Bacteria; phylum Pseudomonadota; class Gammaproteobacteria; order Burkholderiales; family Burkholderiaceae_C; genus Simplicispira; species Simplicispira granuli. The sequence continues at coordinate 5,293 of NZ_BBJX01000002.1, forward strand.
GCTTCGAGGTATTTGAGGAGCACCTGTTCACCGAGGTCATCACCGGCGTGCTGCGCCAGGCGATTGCCGCGCTGGCGCCCCTGCCCGCCGCCCCCGCGTCCGCCGGCCCCAAGGTGCTGCTGACCACCCTGCCGCAGGAGCTGCACGGCCTGGGCCTGCTGATGGTGGAGGCCCTGCTGGCGCTGGAGGGCTGCACCTGCGTGTCGCTGGGCACGCAGACCCCGCTGGCCGACGTGGTGCAGGCCGCCCAGGCCCACCAGGCCGACGTGGTGGCGCTGAGCTTCACGGCCGTGCACAGCGGCCCCCTGGTGCTGGCCAGCCTGCGCGAGCTGCGCGCCCAGTTGCCTGCGGACACCGCCCTGTGGGTGGGCGGCTCGTGCGCGGCGCTGTACCAGAAGCCGCTGGAGGGCATCAGCGCCGTGCAGCCGCTGTCGGCCCTGGCGCCGCTGGTGGCGCAATGGCGCAGCCGCCGGGCGCCCCCGGCCCTGGGCCCGAAGGAGCCTGCCGCATGAGCGCCGCACCCCGCCCCGACCCCGTGCCGCGCTGCGCCGTGGTGGGCGCAGGCATGGCCGGCCTGGCCTGCGCCCAGGCCCTGGCCGCGGCGGGATGGGCCGTGGACGTGTTCGACAAGAGCCGTGGCCCCGCGGGCCGCATGAGCACGCGCCGCGGCGACGGCGCCCCGCAGCCGTGGCAATGCGACCACGGGGCGCAGTATTTCACGGCGCGCGACCCTGCCTTTCGCGCCCAGGTGCAGCACTGGCAGCACGCCGGCGTCGCTGCCCTGTGGCCTGCGCGTTTCGCGCGCCACGACGGCCAGGGCTTCGAGCCGCTGCACACCCCGCTGGAGCGCTTCGTGGGCGTGCCGCGCATGACCGCCCCGGTGGCGCACGGCTGGCAGCAGCTGGGCGCGGCGCAGGCGCCGCACGGCCGCGTGCAGCTGCACCTGCAGGCCACCGTGCAGGCCCTGGAGCCGGGCGCCGCGGGCTGGTCCATCGTCTGCGCCGAGCCGGGGCTGCAGAGCGCGCCGTACCACGCCGTGCTGCTGGCGCTGCCCGCCCCCCAGGCCGTGCCCCTGCTGCGCCCGGTGGCGCCCGCGGGCGCCGTCCTGGCGGCCAGCGCCCGCATGCGCGGCTGCTGGGCCGTGATGGTCCGCTGCCCGGCCCCCGTGCCCCTGCCCTGCGACGGCGCCTTCATCCACACCGGGCCCTTGCGCTGGGTGGCCCGGGACCGCAGCAAGCCCGGCCGCAGCGGCCCCGAGACCTGGCTGCTGCACGCCACGGCGCACTGGAGCGAGGCGCACCTGGAAGACGCGGCCGAGGACGTCACGGCGGCCCTGCTGCAGGCCTTTGCCGCACTGGGCGGACCCGACCCCGCCGGCGTCCAGGCGACGGCGCACCGCTGGCGCTACGCCGACACCGAGGCCCCCCTGACCGCCGGGTGCTGGTGGGACGCCCACGCCGGCCTGGGCCTGTGCGGCGACTGGCTGCACGGCGGCAAGGTCGAAGGGGCCTGGCTCAGCGGCCGTGCGCTCGCACGCCACGTGCTCGGCAAGCAACCCGCCTAGCCAGGCTCCCGGACCAGCGCCATGGGCACCACCGTCGTCTGGTTCAAGCGCGATCTGCGCGTGCACGACCACGCGCCGCTGGTGCACGCGGCACGCCAGGGGCCGGTGCTGTGCCTGTACGTGGTCGAGCCCAGCCTGTGGGCGCAGCCGGACTGCGCGCTGCAGCACTACCTGTTCCTGCGCGAGAGCCTGCGCGACCTGGCGCAGCAGCTGCGCGCCTGCGGCGCCGCGCTGCAGCTCGCCGTGGGCGAGGTGACCGAGGTGCTCGCCCGCCTGCACCGCCTGCAGCCCTTCGAGCGCCTGGTGGCGCACGAGGAAACCGGCAACGGCCACACCTACGCCCGCGACCGGGCCGTGGCCCGCTGGTGCCGCGCACACGGCGTGCTCTGGCAGGAATGGCCGCAGCACGGCGTGGTGCGGCGCCTGCCCACGCGCGACCGCTGGCACGCCTTGTGGCAGGCGCATATGCAAGCCCCCATCCTGCCCGCGCCGCCGCCCGGCAGCCTGCAGGGCGTCACGCTGCCCTGGCAGGACCGCTGGCCCGATCCGGTCACGCTGGGCCTGCCAGCGCACGACCCGCCCCTGCGCCAGCACGGCGGCCGCACACTGGGCCAGCAGGTGCTGCAGGCCTTCCTGCAGGAGCGCAGCGCCCTCTACCGGGGCGGCATCTCCTCGCCGCTGACGGCGCCCGACGCCTGCTCGCGCCTCTCGCCCTACCTGGCCCTGGGCTGCCTGGGCATGCGCGAGGTAGTGCAGGCCACGCAGCAGCGCCTGCACGCGCTCCAGGGCAGCGGCCATCCCTGGGCCGGGCGCCAGCGCCAGGGGCTGGCGGCCTTCCTGAGCCGCCTGCACTGGCATGGCCATTTCATCCAGAAGCTGGAATCCGAGCCCGCGCTGGAGTTTCACAACCTGCACCGCGGCTACGACGGCCTGCGCGAACACGACGGGCAGCAGGCGCACTTCGCCGCCCTGCAGGCCGGGCGCACGGGCTGGCCGCTGGTCGATGCCTGCGTGGCCATGCTGCGCGAGAGCGGCTGGCTCAACTTCCGCATGCGCGCCATGCTGGTCTCGGTCGCCGCCTATCCGCTGTGGCTGCATTGGCGCCCGGTGGGGCTGTGGCTGGCGCAGCAGTTCCTGGATTACGAGCCCGGCATCCATTGGAGCCAGATGCAGATGCAGGCCGGCACCACGGGCATCAATGCCACGCGCGTGTACAACCCCGTCAAGCAGGCGCAGGACCACGACCCGCAGGGTATTTTCGTGCGCCGCTGGCTGCCGGCGCTGCGCCGGGTGCCCGACTCCTGGCTGTTCGAGCCCTGGCGCATGCCGCCCGACGTGCAGGCGCGCTGCGGCGTGCAGGTGGGCCGCGACATCCCGGCGCCCCTGGTCGATCTGGCCGGTGCCACACGCGCCGCCAAGGCGCGCGTGCACGCCCTGCGCGCCCAGGCCCCGGTGCGCGCGGCCAAGGCGGCGATAGTGGAAAAGCACGGCTCGCGCCGGGTGCACCGCAGCACCGGCCGCCGCCCGGCTCCGCCCGCCCCGCAGCAGCAGCGCCTGGACTTCTGAGCCATGCACCGCAAACCCTACCTGCCGCAAAAACCCTGCCTGTGCTGCGGACGCCCCTTTGCCTGGCGCAAAAAATGGGCCCGGGTGTGGGACGAGGTCAAGTACTGCTCCGAGCGCTGCCGCCGCCACCGCAGCCCAGCGCCACCGACCGGAGGGCCGCCATGAGCGCGCGCGCCCACACCCTGCGCCTGGTACTGGGCGACCAGTTGAACCCTGGTCACCGCTGATTCCGCCAGCCGGACCCACAGGTGGTCTACGTGCTGATGGAGGTGCGCCAGGAAACCGACTACGTGCTGCACCACGCGCAGAAGATCCTGGCGATTTTTGCCGCCATGCGCGACTTCGCGCGCCACTTGCGCGCCGCCGGCCACCGCGTGCGCTATGTGGCGCTGGACGACGCCAGCAACCGCCAGTCCATTCCCGACAACCTGGCGGCCCTGGCCGCGCACTACGGCGCGCAGGCCGTGCAGTGGCAGCAACCCGACGAGTGGCGGCTCGATGCGCAACTGCAGGCCTGGGCGGCCACCGAGGCGCTGGCCTGCACGGCGGTGGACAGCGAACACTTTCTGACGGCACGCGACGACCTGGCCACCCAGATGCACGGGCGCCGTCAGTGGCTGATGGAGCATTTCTACCGCCCCATGCGCCGCCGCCACCGGGTGCTGCTGGATGCCGCCGGCCAGCCCGAAGGCGGGCAGTGGAACTTCGACCATGACAACCGCAAGCCCTGGCCCGGCACCCCGCCCGCGCCCGCGGACTGGCGCCCGTCGCACGACCACCGTGCGCTGTGGGCCCTGCTGCAGCGCTGCGGCGTGCAAACCCTGGGCGAGCCGCAGGCCGACGCCCTGCGCTGGCCGCTGAACCGCTGCGAGGCCCTGGCCTGCCTGGAGGCCTTCGTCACCCACGCGCTGCCGCATTTTGGCGACTATGAAGACGCCCTGGCCAGCCGCGCGCCGCGCCTGTTCCACTCGCTGCTGTCGTTTGCGCTGAACGTGAAGATGCTGCACCCGCTGGAGGTGGTGCAGCGCGCCGAGGCCGCATGGCGCGCCGGCCAGGCCCCGCTGGCCGCCGTGGAAGGCTTTGTGCGCCAGATCCTGGGCTGGCGCGAATACATGCGCGGCATCTACTGGGCCCACATGCCGGGCTACGACCGGCACAACGCCCTGGGCCACCACCTGCCGCTGCCGCACTGGTTCTGGACGGGCGCAACGCGCATGCGCTGCCTGCACCTGGCCATCCGCCAGTCGCTGGACACCGCCCACGCCCACCACATCCAGCGCCTGATGGTGATCGGCAACTTTGCCCTGCTGGCCGGGCTGGATCCGGCGCCCTTGCACCGCTGGTACCTGGGCATCTACATCGACGCCTTCGAGTGGGTGGAGCTGCCCAACACCCTGGGCATGAGCCAGCGCGCCGACGGCGGCCGGATCGCCACCAAGCCCTATGTCAGCAGCGCGGCCTATCTGCAACGCATGGGCGACTACTGCCAGGGCTGCGCCTACGACCCCCAAGCCAAGACCGGCGAACGCGCCTGCCCCTTCAACGCCCTGTACTGGGACTTTTTTGCGCGCCACGCCGAGGCCCTGGGCACCAACCCCCGCCTGGCTCTGGTCTACCGCCAGTGGCACAAGATGCCCGCCGCCCAGCAGGCCGCCCTGCGCGCCCAGGCCCTGCAGTTGCGCCAGCGCCTGGATGCCCTGTAACCCCATTCCGTGAAGGCCCCGCCATGCAATCCCTGCCCACCGGCTACCGCGCCCTGGTCCTCGGAGCTTCGGGGGCCATCGGCGGCGCCCTGGCCGAGCTGCGCGCCGAGCACCTGGCCGCCAGCTTTGCCGTCAACGCCATCGGCCCCGCCCTGGCGCTGGCGCATTTCGCGCCCGCGCTGGCACGCGGCGAGCGCAGCCTGTGCGCCGTGCTCTCGGCCAAGGTGGGCAGCATCGGTGACAACCGCCTGGGCGGCTGGTACAGCTACCGCGCCTCCAAGGCGGCGCTGAACATGCTGCTGAAAACCGCGGCCATCGAGATGGCCCGCACCCACCCGCAGGCCGTGCTGGCCGCGCTGCACCCGGGCACGGTGGACTCGGCCCTGTCGGCGCCGTTTCGCGGTGCGCAGATCGGCCGCCCCGCCGCCGATGCGGCGCGCGACCTGCTGGCCGTGCTCGATGGCCTGCGGCCCGAGGACAGCGGCGGCTTCTGGGCCTACGATGGCCAGCGCCTGCCCTGGTGACGCCCACGCCAGCCTGCCCCCTTCGCCCCTAAGGAGAAACCACATGCGCATTCTGCTCACCGGCGGCACCGGCCTGATTGGCCGCGCCCTGTGCCAGCACTGGCACCAGCAAGGCCACCAGCTCTGGGTCTGGAGCCGCGACCCGCACCTGGTGCCCGCCCTGTGCAGCGGCGCGCAGGGCATTGCCCACCCACAGGAGCTCGATGGCGCCGCGCCGCTGGACGCCGTGGTAAACCTCGCGGGCGCGCCCATCGCCGACCGCCCCTGGAGCGCGGCGCGCCGCGAGCTGCTGTGGCGCAGCCGCGTGGACCTCACGCGCACGCTGGTGGACTGGATGGGCCGGCAGCCCATGCCGCCGCGCACGCTTCTTTCCGCATCCGCCGTGGGCTGGTACGGCGACCGCGGGGATGAGCCGCTGGACGAGAGCAGCCCGCCCGGGGGCCAGGACTTCGGCAGCCGCCTGTGCATGGCCTGGGAGCAGGAGGCCGCGCGCGCCGGGCAGGCTGGCACGCGCGTGGCCGTGCTGCGCATCGCCCCGGTGCTGGCGCCGCAGGGCGGCATGCTGGCACGGCTGCGGCTGCCGTTTCGCCTCGGGCTGGGGGGGCGGCTGGGCAGCGGCCAGCAGTGGATGCCGTGGATCCACCTCGACGACCTCGTCGCCCTGTTCGACCACCTGCTGCGCCACGCCGAGTGCCGCGGCGCCTTCAACGCCTGCGCGCCCGAGGCGCTGCGCAACGCCGACTTCACCCGCGCCCTGGCGCGCGCCCTGCACCGCCCGGCCGTGCTGCCGGCCCCGGCCTGGGCGCTGCGCCTGGCCCTGGGCGAGATGGCCGTACTGCTGCTGGGCGGCCAGCGCCTGGTGCCGCAGCGCACGCAGCGCAGCGGCTTTGTCTGGACCTACCCGCGGCTGGAGCAGGCGCTGGCGCAGGTGCTGGCCGCGCCCTGACTCCAGCGGTGCCGCTGCCGGCTCAGAACCCGCTGGTCTCCAGCCATTGCGCCAGCTCCTGCGCCACCTGCTCGGCGGCCTGGGCGATGGCCCGGGTGCCGCCCGCGGCGTCCGGGCTGGCCGCGCTGTGCTGCGCGACGAACAGGCGCTGGGCGAGCAGGTCCTCGCCATAGGCCGCGGGCCGGGTCAGGGTGGCGCGCAGGCGCACCAGCCCCGCGCTCTGCTCCGGGCTGGTGAAGACCTGGCTGAACTCTTCCAGCTCCACGCGCAGCACGGCCGGCGCCTGCCCGGCGACCCGCACCGCGGCCAGCGCGCCGCCGGTGCCGACCACGGCGCGGCGCTGGCCCAGGCGCGCCTGCAGGCTCTCGCGCATGAGCTGCTGGGGCGGCTGGCTCCAGCGCGCGCCCTGGTAGGGGTGCAGTTGCCGGGCGTCGGCATAGGCCAGGCGGTAGTACACGGCGCTGCCGTTGTCGGGCAGGCTGGCGTAGTCCACCGTCTCCAGCGCCAGCGGTGCCAGCGCCGGGCCGCCCGCCGGGGCCGCTGCCTGCTGCCCCGGACCGAAGTCGTACAGCACGGGGCGCACGGGCGGCTCGGGCAGGGCTGCGCAGCCCGCCAATGTCATCAAGCCAAAAAGGGCTGCAGCGCTTGCATGGCAAGCGCCAGAAGCTCTCATTTTCATAGCATTCATGGTTGCGCTCCGGTGGCTTGCGGGGCCAGAAAGCCCGGCTCCCCGGGGCCAGGCAGGCCCCGGCCCGGGCCGTAGATCAGGCCCTGCGGGTTCTCGCTCAGGCCCGCGGCGGCGCGGCCGGTCAGGCGCGCGGCGCGGGCGGTTTCGTCGGCCGCGCGCTCCATGCGCGGCAGGGTTACGGTGCCAAAGCGCTCCACCGCCTGAGACAGGGCGCGGGCGCTGCGCTCGCTCTGCTCCAGGGCGCCGCCGGGGGCGTTGATGCGCTGGGCGGTCTGGCCGATCTCGGCGGCCATGCCGCCCACCTGCGCGCCCGCCTGGCGCAGCGCCTGCAGCGTGCCTGCCGTCTCCTGCGCCAGCGGCGCCAGCGCGTCCAGCGCCGGGTCCAGGCGCAGGCGCACCGTGGCGTCGAGCCGCTGGCTCAGGGCCTGCACGCTGCCCGCGGCCTGGCCAAAGTTCTGCAGCGCCTCGCGCAGCAGGCGCTGGTTGTCGTCGGAGAGCGCCTGGTTGATGCGCTCGGTGGCCTCCTGCACGCGGCCCAGGATCACGGGCCCCTGGTCGAAGAGCTGCGAGAACGGCGAGGTGCGCAGCGGCAGGCGCGGCAGGCCGCTCTCGCCGGGCTCCAGCGCGGGGTGGGGCTCGTTGTCGTCGTCGAGCTGCACGTAGGCCAGCCCGGTCACGCCCTGGTAGCCGAGCACGGCAAAGGTGGTGGGGGTGATGGGCGTGTCCACGTTCACGGCGATGCGGATGAGCACGTTGCCGCTGGCCTGGCTGTCGAAGCCGATGTGCGTGACGCGGCCCACGGCCACGCCCTTGTAGCGCACGGCCGCCTGCGGCTGCAGGCCGCTGACGCCGTCGCGGCTGGAGAGCTCGTAGCTCTGGTACTGGCCCCGGTCGCGCGTGAGCCAGACGGCCAGGGCGATCACCAGCGCGGTGACCGCCAGCACGAACAGGCCCGCGGCAAAGGCATGGGATTTGTTTTCCATCAGCGTTCCTTGACGGCATGGGCCGGGGCCATGGCGCGCAGGCCGCGCTCGCCCCGGAAGAATTGGCGGATGAAGGGGTGCTCGTACTGCACCACCTGCGCGGGCGTGTCGGCGACGATGACGCGCTTGTCGGCCAGCACGGCGACGCGCGTGGCCAGGGCAAACAGCGTGTCCAGGTCGTGCGTGACCATCACCATGGTCAGGCCCAGCGCAGCGTGCAGCTCGCGCACCAGGGCGCAGAACTCGTCGGCGCCGTTCGGGTCCAGGCCGGCGGTGGGCTCGTCGAGCAGCAGCAGCGGCGGGTCCATGATGAGCGCGCGCGCCAGCGCCACGCGCTTGATCATGCCGCCCGAGAGGTCGGCGGGCATGCGCGTGGCGTGCTCGGGCTTGAGGCCCACCATCCGCAGCTTGACCATGGCGGCGTCGCGCACCACGTCGCGCGGCAGCGTGCCCAGCTCGTTGAGGGCGAAGGCTACGTTCTCCAGCACGTTGAAGGCCGAATACAGGGCGCCATGCTGGAACAGCATGCCCACGCGGCCGGCCGCGCCCTCGCCGCCCATGTCCTCGGCCGGGCGGCCCAGCACGGTGACGCTGCCGCGCGCCGGGTGCAGCAGGCCCAGCATCTGGCGCAGCAGCACCGTCTTGCCCGTGCCCGAGCCGCCCACCAGCGCGACGATCTCGCCCGGGAGCACGCTGAGGTTGAGCCCCTGGTGCACCGCAAAGGCCTCGCTGCCCTTGCCGAACACGGTGGAGAGGTCGCGGATGTCAACGACGGGGGCGGCGGCGCTGGGCATGGCTAAAAACCGACGTTCTTGAAGACCACCGCAAACAGCGCGTCCACGATGATGACCACGGTGATCGAGGTGACCACCGAGGCCGTCGTGCCCTCGCCCAGGCTTTGCGTGTTGGGCTTGACGCGCAGCCCCCAGTGGCAGCCGACGAGCGCAATCAGCGTGCCGAAGACGACCGACTTGGACAGCGCGAGCGTGAGGTTGCCGATGCCCACGGCGGCGGGCATGGCGTGGAAGAAGTAGGCAGGCGAGATGCCCAGCGACAGGTCGGCCGCGAGCATGCCGCCGGCGAGCGCGCACAGCGTGGTCCACACGCACACCAGCGGCATGGCCAGCGCCAGCGCCAGCGCGCGCGGCAGCACCAGGCGAAAGCCGTGCGGGATGCCCATGACGCGCATGGCGTCGAGCTCCTCGGTCACGCGCATCACGCCGATCTGCGCGGTGATGGCCGAGCCCGAGCGGCCCGCCACGAGGATGGCCGCCAGCAGCGGCCCGAGCTCGCGGATCAGCGCGATGCCCAGGATGTTGACGATGAAGGTCTCGGCCCCGAACTGGCGCAACTGCAGCGCGGTGAGGTAGGCCAGCACCACGCCGATGAGAAAGCCCACCAGCGCCGTGATGGGCAGCGCCGTCGCCCCCATGCGGTACAGATGGCCCGAGACGTCGCGCCAGGGCCCGCGGCGCGGCGCGCGCGCCAGGCGCAGGCTGTCGAGCAGCATCTGGCCCACCATCTGCAGCAGGTGGCGGGCGTGGTCCAGGCCGTGCAGCACCAGCACGCCCAGGTGGTCCACCTGCTCCCCCAGGCGCCAGCGCTGGGCCGGCGGCGCCGGGGCGGTAAAGCGCGCCACGCGCTCGAGCATGTCGCGCTGGGCGGCGCTGAGCCACAGGCGCGCCGGCCAGGCCTGGCCCCAGTGGTTCCACAGCACCTGGGCGCCCACGTGGTCCAGCCACTGCAGGCCGCGCAGGTCCCAGCCCAGGCGTGCCTGCGCGGGCAGGGCGCGGAGCTGGCCCGCCAGCGCCTGCCACTGGGCCCGCTGGCCCAGGTCGGCCGCGCCCCAGCGCCCGCGCGGCAGCGCGCACGGCCCATCGGGCGTGTCGGTGTGGTCGATGCGGGGCGAGGAATCGGTCATCACGTCGGCGCTCGGCGCAGGGCCGGCGAGGCACGCAGTATCATGAAAAACACGGTGCAGGGCAATACTGGTTTGCGCAAGGCGCTATTTTTTCCATAGCGACTGCGCACCGGCACGACAGTGCCAGGCCCCCACCCATCGCACAATACGGCACGGACCGCGCCCGCGGCGCGCCCACCACGAGAGGCACCATGAGCGACACGACCTTCGACTTCATCATCATCGGCGGCGGCACGGCCGGCGCGCTGCTGTGCAACCGCCTGAGCGCCGACAAGACGCGCCGCGTGCTGCTCATCGAGGCCGGCCGCAAGGACGACTACCACTGGATCCACATCCCCGTGGGCTACCTCTACTGCATCGGCAACCCGCGCACCGACTGGCTCTACCAGACCGAGCCCGACGCCGGCCTCAATGGCCGGCGCCTGCGCTACCCGCGCGGCAAGACGCTGGGCGGCTGCAGCAGCATCAACGGCATGATCTACATGCGCGGCCAGGCGCGCGACTACGACCAGTGGGCCCAGCTCACCGGCGACGACGCCTGGCGCTGGGACAACGTGCTGCCCGACTTCCGCCGCCACGAGGACCACTGGCGCCTGGACCAGCCCGACGGCGTGGACGCCGACTTCCAGCGCCTGCACGGCAACAAGGCCACGGGCAGCACGGGCGAGTGGCGCGTGGAGAAGCAGCGCCTGCGCTGGGACGTGCTCGACGCCTTTGCGCACGCCGCGCAGCAGGCGGGCATTCCCGCCACGCAGGACTTCAACAGCGGCGACAACGAGGGCGTGGGCTACTTCGAGGTCAACCAGAAGGCCGGCTGGCGCTGGAACACGGCCAAGGCCTTTCTGCGCCCCACCTGCTACGGGCGCTCCAACTTCGAGATGTGGACCAGCGCGCACGCCACGCGGCTGCTCATCGAGACCGATGGCAGCGGCCAGCGCCGCTGCACCGGCGTGCAGGTGTGGGACGGGCACGAGATGGTCAGCGCGCACGCCACCTGCGAGGTGCTGCTGTGCGCGGGCGCGGTGAACTCGCCGCAGTTGCTGCAGCTCTCGGGCATCGGCCCGGGCGAGCTGCTGCGCCAGCATGGCATCGCGCCGGTGCTCGATCTGCCCGGCGTGGGCGCCAACCTGCAGGACCACCTGCAGATCCGCTCGGTCTACAAGGTGCAGAGCGTCAAGACGCTCAACACCCAGGCCGCCAGCCTGTGGGGCAAGGCGCGCATCGGCCTGCAGTACGCCTGGAGCCGCAGCGGCCCCATGAGCATGGCGCCCTCGCAGCTCGGCGCCTTCACGCGCTCCAGCCCGGACCAGCCCTGGCCGAACATCGAATACCACGTGCAGCCGCTCTCGCTCGACGCCTTCGGCGATCCGCTGCACGACTTCCCGGCCTTCACGGCCAGCGTGTGCAACCTCAACCCCACGAGCCGCGGCACGGTGCAGATCAAGAGCGCGGACTTCCGCGACGCACCGGCCATCGCTCCGCGCTACCTCTCCACGCCCGAGGACCGCCAGGTCGCCGCCGACAGCCTGCGCATCACGCGCCGCATCGTGGCCCAGCCGGCGCTCGCGCGCTACAAGCCCGAGGAGTTCAAGCCCGGCGTGCAGTACCAGACCGACGAGGAGCTCACGCGCCTGGCGGGCGACATCGCCACCACCATCTTCCACCCCGTGGGCACGACCAAGATGGGGCGCGACGGCGACCCCCTGGCCGTGCTCGATGCGCGCCTGCGCGTGCGCGGCATCGCGGGGCTGCGCGTGGTGGACGCGGGCGCCATGCCCCTGATCACCAGCGGCAACACCAACTCCCCCACGCTGATGATGGCCGAGAAGGCCGCGGCCTGGATCCGCGAAGACCACCGCAGCGCCTAGGGCGGGAAATCCCCTATGGGACACAGGCGCTGGCGCCGTTACAGTAACGCCACTCGAAAGCGCAGCCCGTTGCGCTGAACGGGGGGCCGGGGAGACAAACCGCCACCACAACCACAAGCATTTCACAAGCACCCGACGAGGTGCGTGCCTTTTATCCGACGCCAGCACTGCTGGCGTTTTTTTTGCCCGGCGCCCGCGTGCCGGGGCGGATGCGACAATCCGCCCCCATGGAATGGATACTGGTCTCGCTGGCCTCCCTGCTTGCCGGCTTCGTGGACGCGATCGTGGGGGGCGGCGGCCTGATCCTGCTGCCCGCGCTGTTCGCCACCTTCCCCAGCGCCCCGCCGGCCACGCTGCTGGGCACGAACAAGAGCGCCTCCGTCTGGGGCACCGCCATGGCCACCTGGCAGTACAGCCGCCGCGTGCAGATGCGCTGGCAGGCCATGCTGCCGGCGGCGCTGGCGGGCTTTTCCGGCTCCTTCGCCGGCGCCTGGGCGGTCACCGTGGTCGCGCCCGACTTCCTGCGCAAGCTCCTGCCGCTGGTGCTGCTGGCCGTGCTCGCCTACACCCTGGCGAAAAAGGACCTGGGGCGCCACCACGCGCCGCGCCTGGCCGCCCGCGCCGAACTGCTCGCTGCCAGCCTCATTGGCCTGGCGGTGGGCTTTTACGACGGCTTCTTCGGCCCGGGCACGGGCAGCTTCTTCGTCTTCCTGTTCGTGCGCCTGCTGGGCTACGACTTCCTCAACGCCTCGGCCGCGGCCAAGCTGCTCAACGTGGCCACCAACATCGCCGCGCTCATCCTGTTCACGGCCAAGGGGCATGTGTGGTGGCATTTCACCCTGCCCCTGGCGCTGGCCAATGTGCTGGGCAGCGTGCTGGGCACGCACATGGCGCTCAAGCACGGCGCAGGTTTCGTGCGCGGCATCTTCATCGTCGTGGTCGGCGCGCTCATCCTCAAAACGGGCTACGACGGATTCCTGCGTTGAGGCCTCAGGGTTCTCCATGATGGCCGAGCGCGGGGGGGCGACTTCTATAATGATGACAGTTTGATGGCACGCCTGCACGGCATCCCCGCAGCAGGCTTCGTTTTTACCGGCTCCGGCCCCGCGCTATCCGCAGGCCGGATTTTTTTGTACCTGAACACCCCTACAGGACATTCCATGAAGTTCCTCAAGTTTGTCGCTTCCGCCGTGGCGCTGTGCGCCGTGTTTTCCGCCCAGGCGCGCACGTTCGACGAGGTCAAGAAGGACGGCAAGATTCTCATCGCCACCGAGGGCCAGTTCGCCCCGTTCAACTTCTTCAACGGCACCACGCTCACCGGCTTCGAAGTCGAACTCGCCGAGCTCGTGGCCAAGAAGATGGGCGTGCACATCGAGTGGAAGACGCTGGGCTTCGACGCCCTGCTGACCGGCCTGCGCCAGGACCGCTGGGACCTGGTGATCGCCTCGCACGGCATCACCGAGGAGCGCGCCAAGGCCGTGACCTTCACCGAGCCACACTACTGCTCGGGCGGCATGATCATCGCCATGGACCCGGCGATCAAGAACGCCAAGGACCTGGCCGGCAAGGTGGTCGCCGTGCAGACCGGCACCAGCTACCTCGAGAACGTCAAGAAGGTCGCCTCCATCAAGGAGATGAAGAACTTCCCCACCGACGTGGATGCGCGCAGCGCCCTCGCATCGCGCCGCGTGGACGCCTGGGTGACGGACCGCTTCGTCGCCAAGGCCGTGGCCGAGAAGAACCCGGGCGCCGGCTTCAAGCTCGGCGACATGCTGTTCATCGAGCGCATCGCCGCCGCCGTGGCCAAGGGCAACCAGTCGCTCGCCCAGGCCTGGTCCAAGGCCCTGGCCGAGACCATGGCCGACGGCAGCTACACCCAGCTCTCCAAGAAGTACTTCAACGAAGACGTGCGCTGCCAGTAAGCCGGGCCCCTCGCCCTCCTTCCCGCCGGTCCGTTCTTCATGCTCACCGCCCTTTGGCCCAGCCACTGGAGCCGCCAGCAGCGCAGCAATGCGACGCTGGTGAGCGCCGTGGTCCTCATGGTCCTGGCCCTCATGCTGCTGGGCCAGATGCTTTCCTTCCTGCCCGAGCCCATCGGCCCGAACGCGCAGGCCTTCTCTGACGGTGCGCGCACCACGCTGTGGCTCACGCTGATCAGCGGCAGCGTCGGCCTCGTGCTCGGCACAGCCGCCGCGCTGGCGCGCACGGCGCGCTGGGCGGCGCTGCGCTACCTGGCCAGCTTCTACATCTGGGTGATCCGCGGCACGCCGCTGCTGGTGCAGATCCTGTTCGTCTACTTCGCCCTGCCGGCGCTGGTCCCGGGCCTGAACCTGCCTGATTTCGCTGCCGCGGTGCTGGCGCTCTCGCTCAACGTGGGCGCCTACAACGCCGAGGCCATCCGCGCCGGCCTGCTCGCCGTGCCGCGCGGCCAGACCGAAGCGGCGCGCGCCCTGGGCCTGGGCCGGGCGCATGTGTTCTTCGACGTGGTGTTCCCGCAGGCCTTCAAGATTGCCCTGCCCCCGCTGGTGAGCAACTTCGTCGCCCTGCTCAAGGACTCCTCGCTGGCCTACGCCATCGGCGTGGTGGAGCTGACCAACGTGGGCAACCGCATCCAGTCGGCCACCTTCCAGCCCATCGCCACGCTGACCACCGTGGCCGTCACCTACCTGCTGCTCACCACGCTGGTCACGCAGATCTCCAACGCCATCGAATACCGCTTCGACGTGGAAGGGCGCGCGCGATGAGCACAGCCCAGCCCACCCCCTACATCGTCGCCGAGCATGTGTGCAAGTCCTTCGGCACGCACCAGGTGCTGCGCGACGTGTCCACGCATTTCAATACCGGCGAGGTCACCGTCATCATCGGCGCCTCGGGCTCGGGCAAGAGCACGCTGCTGCGCGCCATCAACCGGCTGGAGCCGCACGACAGCGGCACCATCACCATCGGCGGCGTGCCCGTCACCGACGACCCGCACACCCTGCAGCAGCAGCGCTGCGAGGTCGGCATGGTGTTCCAGCAGTTCAACCTGTTCGGCCACCTGAGCGTGCTCGACAACATCACGCTGGCGCCGCGGCGCATCCGCCGCACGCCGCGCAGCGCAGCCAACGAGCAGGCCATGGCCCTGCTGCGCCGCGTGGGCCTGCACGAGCATGCGCACAAGTACCCCTGGCAGCTCTCGGGCGGGCAGCAGCAGCGCGTGGCCATTGCACGCGCGCTGGCCATGCAGCCCAAGGTCATGCTGTTCGACGAGCCGACCTCGGCGCTCGACCCCGAGATGGTGCAGGAAGTGCTGGACGTGATGCGCGAGCTCGCGCGCGGCGGCATGACCATGATCGTGGTGACGCACGAAATGGGCTTTGCGCGCGAAGTCTCCGACCGCGTGCTCTTCTTTGACCAGGGGCGCATCGCGCACGACGCACCGCCTGCCTCCTTCTTCGACAACCCGGGCAATGACCGCATCCGGGCCTTCATCGGCCGCATGGGCGCCTGAGACCCAGCACCCAGCACCCTGCAACACCCCACCCAACCCAACGGAGTGACCATGAAACTGACCCCCACCTTCGTGACCCTGCTGGCCGCCGGCCTGTGCAGCCTGCCCCCTGGCGCCCTGGCCCAGTCCGCCAAGGACCTGGAAGAGCTGCGCAACGAGATCAAGGCCCTGCGCGCCGAGCTCAACCAGCTCAAGGCTCAGCAGGCCCAGGCGCCCGCCGCTTCGGCCTCCGGCTGGAGCGACCGCATCGATGCCGTGGAGCTCAAGCAGAAGGACGCCGTGGTGCTGGGCGACATTCCCGGGAGCTTCCGCCTGCCGGGCAGCGAGACCTCCATCCGCGTGTACGGCTACGCCGAGGCCAACCTGATCAAGGACTTCAAGGGCACGGCTCCGGGCGACAACTTCTCCAACCTCGCCGAGCAGCCGCTGGGCAAGAGCGAGCACGGCAAGACGGCGCTCACGGGCCAGACCTCGCGCTTCGGTTTCGAGACCTCCACCCCCCTGGGCAATGGCGCGTTCAACACCAAGATCGAGGCCGACTTCTACGGCTACTGCGGCTCCGAATGCAACCGCAACCGCCTGCGCCTGCGCCACGCCTATGGCGAATACGCGGGCTGGCTGATCGGGCAGACCTGGTCCACCTTCATGGACCTGGACAACCTGCCCGAGACGGTGGACTTCAACGGCCCGCCCGGCGCCACCTCGCGCCGCCCGACCATGGTGCGCTACACCTGGAACAACCCGCAGCTTGCCAAGTTCCAGTTTGCGCTGGAGGAGCCTTCCGACGGCGCCCGCTCGCCCAACCTGATCGCGCGCGTGGACAAGTCCTACGACTGGGGCGGCGTGAGCGCACGCATCCTGTCGCATGAGCAGCGCATCGGCGGCATCTCCAAGCGCGGCATGGGCCTGGGCCTGTCGGGGGCGTACAAGCTCACGGGCACCACCACGCTGATGGCGCAGTACACCCTGATGGACGGCGACAACGACGGCGCCTACCTCGTGGGGGCGAACTACCCCGTGCTCGACGGCACGCGCCTGCGCCTGGACCGCGCCCAGGGCGTGGTCCTGGGCCTGTCCAATGTGTTCAGCGAGAAGCTGCGCGGCACGCTGGCCATGGGCTGGGTGCGCTCGCGCCAGGCGCTGGGTGACGACTACGTGAACGCCTACGGCGACGAAGGCAACCTGCGCCTGTTCCAATGGCACGCCGGGCTGTACTACTCGCCGATCAAGAACGTCGAGTTCGGCACCGAGCTGCTGGGCGGCCGGCGCACCACCTACGGCGGCGCCACGGGCAATATGACGCGCCTGAACCTGCAGGCACGCTACCTGTTCAACTGATCCGGCTTCTTCCTCCCACCACGGGCTGGCCGGGCAACCGGTCAGCCCTTTGCTTTTCCTGTCATGCGCACCGAGCGTCTTGGGCTGCTGGCCCTGTTGGTCGTGACCCTGGTCTGGGGCACCACATTCCCTGCCATGAAGCTGCTGTCCAGCGTGCTGGACGCGCTGCAGATCATCTGGCTGCGCTTTGCCATCGCGCTGGTGGTGCTCGCCCCGCTGTGGCGCGGCATGCGGCGCAGCGAGCTGCGCTGGGGCCTGCTGCTGGGCGGCCTGCTGTTCCTCGCCTTCTGGCTGCAGGTCGAGGGGCTGGCGCGCACCACGAGCAACCGCAATGCCTTCGTCACCGGGCTCAACGTGCTCGTCGTCCCGCTGCTGGCCATGCTGGCGCTGGGGCGCCGCTACGGCTGGCGCCTGTGGGCCGCCTGCGCCATGGCCTGCGCCGGCATGGTGCTCATGTTCCACGAGGACGAGCCCTGGAACCTGGGCGATTCGCTTACCCTGGCGAGCACGGTGTTCTACGCGGTCTACATCCTGGCGCTGGAGGAGAGCACGCGGCGCAACCTGCTGCTGCCGCTGCGCCCCACACGCATGGCCGCCGTGCAGGCCAGCGTGATGCTCGCAGCCGCCAGCGCCCTGCTGCTCGTGCGCGGCGGCGCCTGGCCCTGGCAGCGCTTGCCGCAGCTCGATACCGCCGCCTGGATCGCGCTGGTCTACCTGGGCCTGCTGGCCAGCGTGGTCGTGGTCACGCTGCAGGCCTGGGGCCAGCAGCGCGTGGACGCCATGCGCAGCGCCATCGTCTTCGGTCTGGAGCCGGTGTTCGCCGCCCTCACGGCCTGGGTGCTGCTGGGCGAGCGCCTGGGCCTGGCCGGCCTGGCCGGGGCCACGCTGATCGTCGGCGCCCTGGTGTTCAGCCAGCTCCAGCCGCCACCGCGCGTGCAGATGTCGGCCTGATCACGGCGTGGGCAGGGGCACGTCGGCGGCAGCGCGCGGCTTGCCGATGGGCGCGGCCGCCTGGCCCTTGCGCACGGCCGCCATGTCTTCCTCGCTCGGGTACTGGCCCAGTAGCCAGTAGTCGAACACCCGCCGGGCAATGGGCGCGGCGGCCGCCGCCCCGAAACCGGCGTTCTCCACGATCAGGGCCACGGCGATGCGCGGCTCCTCGGCCGGGGCAAAGGCGGCAAACAGCGAATGGTCGCGCTGGTGCTCTTCGAGCAGGCGGGCGTTGTACCTCACGTTCTGGCCCAGGCTCACGGCCTGGGCCGTACCCGTCTTGCCCGCCGAGGTGTAGGGCGCGCCGGCGAACACACGCGTGCCGGTGCCGCCCTTGTTCACGGCCACCAGGGCATTGCGCACGATGTCCACGTTCTGCGGCGCAAACCCCAGGTTTTCGCCCTGCGGCTGCTCGATCTCGGTCACCACACCAGTCACGGAGTCCTTGATCGCCTTGGCCAGGTGCGGCCGGTAGCGCGTGCCGCCATTGGCCAGGGTGGCTTCGGCCAGCGCCAGCTGCAGCATGGTGAAGTTGTTGTAGCCCTGGCCTATGCCCAGCGACACCGTCTCGCCCGGGAACCAGCGCTTGGCCTCGGCGCGCTTGTTGACCTGGCGCTTCCACGCCGTGCTGGGCAGCACACCGCGCAGCTCGCCGCCCAGGTCGATGCCGGTGATCTGGCCAAAACCGAGCGGCGCCATGAAGTCGTGGATGGCGTCCACGCCCAGCTCCACGCCCAGCGAGTAGAAATAGGTATTGCTGGAGAACTGGATGGCACGGTGCATGTCCACACCGCCCAGCCCGCCCTCGTGGCTGCGGAAGGTGCGCCCGCCGAAGGTGTAGTAGCCGGGGTCGTTGACCACCATGCTGGGCGAGCGCTTGCCCAGTTGCAGCGCGGCCAGGGCCATGAAGGGCTTGTAGGTCGAGCCCGGCGGGTAGGTACCGCGCAGCGCACGGTTGAGCAGCGGCTTGTTGATGGACTCGTTGAGCGCCTGCCAGTTCTCCTGGTCTATGCCCTCGACGAACAGGTTGGGGTCGAAGGTGGGCTTGGAGACCAGGGCGAGGATTTCGCCGTTGCGCGGATCGAGCGCCACCAGCGCCCCGCGCCGTTCGCCGTAGAGGTCCTCGATCATCTTCTGCAGCTTGATGTCGAGCGAGAGCATCACCGTCTGGCCGGGCGTGGCGGGAAAGCTGTCGAGCTTGCGCACGGCGCGCCCGCCGGCGGAGGTCTCCATCTGGTCCACGCCGGTGATGCCATGGAGCTGCGCCTCGAAGCTCTGCTCGATGCCGAGCTTGCCGATGTATTCGGTGCCGCGGTAGTTGGCCTCGTCCTCGGACTCCTCGATGCGCGCCTTCTCCGCCTGGTTGATGCGCCCGATGTAGCCGATGGCGTGGCTGCCGGCCTCGCCCAGCGGGTAGCTGCGGAACAGCCGCGCCTTCACGTCCACGCCGGGGAAGCGGTAGCGCTGCGCGGCAAAGCGCGCGACCTCGGCGTCGGACAGGCGCGTGCGGATGGGCAGGGACTCGAAGCTCTTGGATTCCTCCAGGAGGCGCTTGAAACGGCGCCGGTCGCGGTGCTGGATGTCCACGATCTCGGCCAGGCCGTCGATGGTCTGCTCCAGGCTCTCGACCTTGGAGGGGGTGATCTCCAGGGTGTAGGCCGAATAATTGGTCGCCAGCACCACGCCGTTGCGGTCCAGGATGAGCCCGCGGTTGGGCACGATGGGCACGACGGCCGTGCGGTTGCTCTCGGCCTGCTCGGCCAGGTCGTCGTGGCGCACGACCTGCAGATACAGCAGGCGCGCGACGAGCAGGCCAAAGGCGAGCAGCACGACCACACCGAGCACCAGCACGCGCGCGCGAAAGCGCCGCGCTTCGGCTTCGGCATTGCGCACCTCGGTCATGGTCCGGCCGCTCCCCGGGCTGCGGCCTTCACGGCCGCTGGTCCTTGCTGTCGGGCGTGCGGCGCTGGGGCCACAGCAGCGCCGCGCTCACCAGGGGCCACAGCAGGGCCTCGAACAAGGGCGCCAGCAGGGCGCTCCAGCCCGCCCAGCCGCGCCCGGCCAGCAGGCCGGCGAGCACATAGGCACCGTGCGCCGCGGCAAACACGCCGACCATCTGCAGGGGCTGCTGCAGGGGCCGGAGCCAGAGCACGCGGCGGTGGAACAGGCGCGTGCCGAACATCAGCACCGTGTAGGCCAGCGCATGCTGCCCCAGCATGGCTGACTGCTGCACATCCATGCACAGGCCGAACACGAAGCCCAGGCCCAGGCCCACGCGCAGCGGCTGGTGCACACCCCAGAAGGCGAGCACCAGCACCAGGGCATCGGGCGCCCAGGGCCGCGCCCCCAGAGGCAGCAGATTGATGGCCAGGGCCACGCACAGGCTGGCGGCGATGAAGGCGGGATTGACGGGCAGCAGCAGAGGCTGCCCACGCGGCATGATCATGGACGCCCCCTCTTGCGCGCGGGCGGCTCCGCCGCCTCGGGCGCCGGGCGCGGGGGCAGGCGCTGCGCCTCGGGCTGCAGCAGCAGCACCTGGCGCACCGACTGGATGGGGGCCACAGGCTCGCAGTAGATGCGCGCAAACGCCGAGTCGGCGCGCCGCTCCACGCGCACCACGCGGGCCACGGGCAGGCCTGCAGGGTAGACGCCGTCCAGGCCGCTGGTCTGCAGCAAATCCCCTTCCTGCACGTCGGCGTTGGCCGAGACGAAGCGCAGCTCCATGCCCCCGCCATGGCGCGCTGCCGGATCGCCGTAGGCGACGCCGCGCGCGGCCGTGCGCGCGTTGAGCACGGGAATGGCCTGCTCACGGTCGGTCAGCAGGGTGGCTTCGCTGACGAAGGGGTGCACGCGCGTGACCTGCCCGAGCACGCCGGCCCCCACCAGCACCGGCGAGCCAGGTTGCACGCCGGCGTCCTGCCCGCGGTCGAGCACCACGCGGCGGGTGTAGGGGTCGGCGGTCTCGTAGAGGATCTGCGCCGCGAGCACCGGCACGGCCAGTTGCTCGCGCAGCCCCAGCAGTTCGCGCAGGGCGGCGTTTTCCTGCGCCAGCATGCTGCTCTGGTGCACCTGCAGCGCCCACTGCGCCAGTTGCTGGCGCGCCTGGGCGGCCTCGTCCCGGGCATCCTGGAGGGAATGGAAATACCCGGCCCCGCCGCGCGCCCACTCCACGGGCTGGAGCATGAGCATTTGCACCGGGTAGAGCAGCAGGCCTACGGCCTGGCGCACGGGGTCGGTGATGCGCAGGCGCACGTCGGCCACCATGAGGAACAGCGCCAGCGCGCTGTAGAGCACGAGCTGCGACAGCGCCGAGGGCCTGCGCTTGAACAGCGAGGGAGCGCTGCGTTCGAGGGTTCCGAGCGGCATGGGCGTCCGGGCGGTGCGGCGTTGCGTGCGGGTGGAGACTCGTGCCTGCGCCGGAGCCCCTGCAGCCGCAAGGCCCCGGCCCGTCGCGTCACTCGCTCGTGAAGATGCTGCCGGCCTGGTCCATGCGCTCCAGGGCGATGCCGCAGCCGCGCACCACGCAGGTCAGCGGGTCTTCGGCGACCAGCACCGGCAGGCCGGTTTCCTCGGCCAGCAGGCGGTCGAGGTCGCGCAAGAGCGCGCCGCCGCCGGTGAGCATCATGCCGCGCTCGGCGATGTCGGCGCCGAGCTCGGGCGGCGTCTGCTCCAGCGCGTTCTTGACGGCCGAGACGATCTGGTTGAGCGGCTCGGTCAGGGCTTCGAGCACTTCGTTGGAAGAAATGGTGAAGCTGCGCGGCACGCCTTCGCTGAGGTTGCGTCCGCGCACTTCCATTTCGCGCACCTCGGAGCCCGGGAAGGCGCTGCCGATCTGCTTCTTGATGGACTCGGCCGTGGGTTCGCCGATCAGCATGCCGTAGTTGCGGCGGATGTAGCTGATGATGGCCTCGTCGAACTTGTCGCCGCCCACGCGCACGCTGCCCTTGTAGACCATGCCGCCGAGCGAGATCACGCCCACCTCGGTGGTGCCGCCGCCGATGTCCACCACCATGGAGCCGCTGGCCTCGCTGACCGGCAGGCCCGCGCCGATGCCGGCGGCCATGGGCTCCTCGATCAGGTAGACGGCCGTGGCGCCCGCGGCCTCGGCCGCGTCCTTGATGGCGCGGCGCTCGACCTGGGTGGAGCCGCAGGGCACGCAGATGATGATGCGCGGGCTGGGCGTGAGCAGCGAGCGCGGGTGCACCATCTTGATGAACTGCTTGATCATCTGCTCGGTGATCACGAAGTCGGCGATCACGCCGTCCTTCATGGGGCGGATGGCTTCGATGTTGCCGGGCACCTTGCCCAGCATGGCCTTGGCCTCGCGGCCCACGGCCTGGATGACCTTCTTGCCGTGCGGACCGGTTTCGTGGCGGATGGCGACCACGGAAGGTTCGTCAAGAACCAGCCCCTTGCCGCGGGCGAAAATCAGGGTGTTGGCGGTGCCAAGGTCGATGGCGAGATCGGTGGAGAGATACCGACGGAAAGCTCCGAACATGCAATAAATCCTCTCGGGCAGGGCCCGCGCTGGGGCTGGCCCTCGCCGGTTCGTACAGTGTGTGGTCTTGCGCGCAACGCACGCCGTGGACGGCGTGCAGGGCCTTGCCCGGCGGGATCGCACGGGGCCCTGCGGCGATATCCTGCGGCAAAGGCGGGATAATACCGCATCCCCTGTGAATAACTTGCCCCGGAAATGCCATTTGGGCAGCTTTACATCCGGTTTCTTAGGCAGAACTCTCTATGGCACTGACACCCCAGGACATCACCCGCATCGCCCATCTGGCGCGGCTGGAACTCACCCCCGAGGAAAGTGGGCGCATGCTCACGCAGCTCAACGATTTCTTCGCCATCGTCGAGCAGATGCGCGCCGTGGACACCAGCGGCGTGAGTCCGCTGGCGCACCCGGTGGCCGCCGTCCAGGACGTGGCCCTGCGCCTGCACGCCGACGTGGTGAGCGAGCCCAACCAGCGCGAGGCCAACCAGCAGAGCGCGCCCGCGGTCGAGCGCGGCCTGTTCCTGGTGCCGCGGGTGATCGAGTAAGGAGCGCGCCATGAACCACCGCACCACCGCCTTGCACGACCTGGGCGTCGCCGAACTGGCCCAGGCCCTGCGCACGCGCCAGGTCTCGGCCGTCGAGACCGCCCAGCATTTTCTGCAGCGCGCCCGCACGCAGCAGTCCCTGGGCGCATTTCTGAGCCTGAACGAAGACGCCACGCTGGCCCAGGCGCGCGCGGCCGACGCGCTGCTTGCCAGCGGCAACGCCCCCGCCCTGGCGGGCGTGCCCATCGCGCACAAGGACGTGCTCGTCACGCGCGACTTCCCCACCACCGCCGCCAGCCGCATGCTGCAGGGCTACCAGTCGCCCTTCGATGCCACCGTGGTGGCGCGCCTGGCGCAAGCGGGCTGCGTGACGCTGGGCAAGCTCAGCTGCGATGAGTTCGCCATGGGCGGCTCGAACGAGAGCGCGCACGTGCCCCCCGTGGGCGGCACGGCGCCCCAGCCCGTGCGCAACCCCTGGGACCCGGCGCGCATCCCGGGCGGCTCCTCGGGCGGCTCGGCCTGCGCCGTGGCCGCGCGCCTCACCCCGGCAGCCACGGGCACGGACACGGGCGGCTCCATCCGCCAGCCGGCGGCGTTCTGCGGCATCACCGGCATCAAGCCCACCTACGGGCGCGCCAGCCGCTACGGCCTGATCGCCTACGCCTCCAGCCTGGACCAGGCGGGCGTCATGGCGCATTCGGCCGAGGACTGCGCGCTGCTGCTGTCGCACCTGTGCGGGCCCGACCCCGAGCGCGACTCCACCAGCCTGGACGTGCCGGCCGAAGACTTCAGCCGCGCGCTGGACGCCTCCATCGAAGGCCTGCGCATCGGCATCCCCGCCGAGTTCTTCGGCGAAGGCCTGGCCGACGATGTGCGCGCCGCCGTGGACGCAGCGCTGCGGCAGTACGAGCAACTGGGCGCCCGCCTGGTGCCCATTGCGCTGCCGCGCACGCAACTGGCCGTGCCCGTGTACTACATCCTGAGCCCGGCCGAGGCCTCGTCCAACCTGTCGCGCTTCGACGGCGTGCGCTACGGCTACCGCGCCCCCGCGTTCACCGACCTGCTGGACATGTACAAGAAGACCCGCGCCCAGGGTTTTGGCGACGAGGTCAAGCGCCGCATCATGATAGGCACCTACGTGCTCTCCGAGGGCTACTACGACGCCTACTACCTGCAGGCGCAGAAAATCCGCCGCATGATCGCCGACGACTTCCAGGCCGCCTTCGAGCACTGCGACCTGATCGCCGGCCCCGTGGCGCCCACGGTGGCCTGGGAGATCGGCGGCAAGACCGACCCCGTGGCCAACTACCTGGCCGACATCTACACCCTGCCCGCCTCGCTCGCCGGCCTGCCCGGCATGAGCGTGCCCGCAGGCCAGGGTGCGGGCGGCATGCCCGTGGGCCTGCAGCTCATCGCCAACTACTTCCAGGAAGGGCGCCTGCTGGGCGCGGCGCACCGCCTGCAGCAGGTCACGGACTTCCACCTGCAGCGGCCGGCAGGCATCTGAAACCATAGCTGCCCGCGCTTTATCCATGAGGGTTTGAACTAGTTTTGATACGCAAAACCTTACCCACCAAGCGCGAGCAGCTCACTTTTTTAGCAAGACCAGGGCAGGGCACATATGTCTGCGAAACTCATCCAGGGCTACGAAGTCGTCATCGGCTTTGAGACCCACGCACAACTGGCGACCGCCACCAAGATCTTCAGCCGCACCAGCACCGCCTTCGGCGCCGAGCCCAACACCCAGGCCAGCGCCGTGTGCCTGGCCCTGCCGGGCACCCTGCCGGTGATGAACCGCAAGGCCGTGGAATGCGCCATCCGGCTGGGCCTGGCGCTGGGCTCGCACATCGCGCCGCGCAGCATTTTTGCGCGCAAGAACTACTTCTACCCCGACCTGCCCAAGGGCTACCAGATCAGCCAGTTCGAGATTCCCGTGGTGCAGGGCGGCGCGGTGAGCTTCTACCTCGGCGACGAGCAGAAGACCGTGCGCCTGGTGCGCGCGCACCTGGAGGAGGACGCGGGCAAGTCGCTGCACGAGGAATTCCACGGCATGAGCGGCATCGACCTCAACCGCGCGGGCACGCCGCTGCTGGAGATCGTGACCGAGCCCGACATGCGCTCCACCGACGAAGCCGTGGCCTACGCCAAGGCGCTGCACCAGATCGTCACCTGGATCGGCATCTGCGACGGCAACATGCAGGAGGGGAGCTTCCGCTGCGACGCCAACGTCTCCGTGCGCAAGCCCGGCGCGCCCCTGGGCACGCGCCGCGAGATCAAGAACCTGAACTCGTTCAAGAACATGCAGCAGGCGATCGACTACGAGATCCGCTGGCAGATCGAGCAACTGGAGGACGGCCACGCCATCCAGCAGGCCACCGTGCTGTTCGACCCCGACACGGGCGAGACGCGCGCCATGCGCAGCAAGGAAGACGCGGCCGACTACCGCTACTTCCCCGACCCCGACCTGCCGCCGCTGGTGATCGCGCCGGGCTGGATCGACGAAGTGCGCGCCCAGATGCCCGAGCTGCCGCGCGCCATGGCCGCGCGCTTCGTGCAGCAGTACGGCCTGCCCGAGTACGACGCCACCACGCTCACGCAAAGCCAGGCCATGGCGGCCTACTTTGAAGACGCCGCCCAGGCCTGCGGCGCGCCCAAGCTGGCGAGCAACTGGGTGATGGGGGAGATCTCGCGCCGCCTCAACCAGGAGGAGATCGCCATGGAGGCGGTCAAGGTGTCGAGCCGCCAGCTCGCCCAGCTCATCGGCCGCATCCAGGACGGCACCATCAGCAACAACGCCGCCAAGCAGGTGTTCGACGCGCTGTGGAGCGGCGCAGGCGCCGAGGTGGACGCCGTGATCGAGGCCAAGGGCCTCAAGCAGATGCAGGATACCGGCGCGCTGGAGCAGATCATCGACGCGGTGATTGCCGCCAACCCGGACAATGTGGTGCAGTTCCAGGCCGGCAAGGACAAGGCCTTCAACGCCCTGGTGGGCCAGGTGATGAAGGCGAGCAAGGGCAAGGCCAACCCGCAGCAGGTCAACGATCTGCTGCGCGCGCGCATCGCCGGGCCGGCCACGCCCTCCTGAGCCCAGCGCGCGGCGCCGCGCGCCCGCAGGCCTGGCGCGGCGCGGCGGGCGTCAGCGCGCAGCGGGTGCCGGGGCCGCGGTGGCTGCGCCTGCCTGGGCCGGGGGCGCCAGGCGGCCAGCCCACAGTTGCTTGAGCAGCGCGAGCTCGGCGTCGAAACGCTGGTGCACGCGCGCCTTTTCCTGCTCCTGCGCCGCCAGGAAGCGCTGCTGCTCGGCGATCTCGTCGGTGTTCTCCAGCGCCCGGCGCTGCAGGGACATGGGCGCCTTGGTCGGGTCCTTGCGGTAGAACTCCATCTCCTCGTCGATCTTGGTGCGCCGCTCCTGCAGCTCGGCGATGCGCTTTTGCGCCGTGGCCTTGACCTCGTCGATGTGCGCCAGCGCGGCCGCGCGTTCCGCGTCGTGCGCCGGCTTGTCGGGGTAGCGCGCCAGCAGCACGCGCTCGCGGCGGCGCTCCTCGGCGATGCGGTTGCGCTCTTCCTGCTCCTTGCGCCGCTGCGCCTCCTGCGCGGCGCGCTCGTTCTCCGACAGCGTGGGGCCGATGACGCGGCGCACCGTGCCCGTGGGGCTGAGCTCGCGCTGCTCGCGGTCCATGCATTCGGGGATGGGGCGGTCGGCCGTCAGGCGCCGGCCATTCTTGTCGATGCAGGTGTAGATGTCGGACTTGGGCCCCGGCTGGGCCAGCGCAGCCAGCCCCAGGCCTGCCAGCAGCAGCCCCGCAGCCCAGCGCACACGCTTCTTGGCAAGTCCGGTCAACAATGCATTCACTCCTGCTCGACACCATAGCGCTGGCGGTAGGCCAGCACGCGTTCGTGGTGGGCGGCCATGTCGGCCGAGCCACGCTCCGATAGGTAAAGCAATAAGTCTGCCAGCGTAGCGATAGCGCAAACCTGCAGGCCGAGCTGGCTACGCACATACTGTACGGCACTGTAGGGCACGTCCTGCCCGTTTTCCGTGGCCATTTCCTGGCGGTCCAGGGCGATGGCCATGGCGTAGGGCGTGGCGCCGGCGGCGCGGATCAGGGCGATGGACTCGCGCGCCGCCGTGCCCGCGGACATCACGTCGTCGATGATGAGCACGCGCCCCCGCAGCGGCGCGCCGACCAGCGTGCCGCCCTCGCCGTGGTCCTTGGCCTCCTTGCGGTTGTAGGCAAAGGGCACATTGCGGCCCTGGCGCGCCAGCTCCACGGCCACGGTGGCGGCCAGGGGAATGCCCTTGTACGCCGGGCCGAACACCATGTCGAATTCCACGCCGCTGGCCAGCAGCGCCTGGGCGTAGAACTGCGCCAGGCGCCCGAGCTTGGCGCCATCGTCGAACAGCCCGGCATTGAAGAAATAGGGGCTCATGCGGCCCGCCTTGGTCTTGAACTCGCCAAAGCGCAGCACGCCCGCCTCCACGGCGAAACGCACGAAGTCCTGCGCCAGCGCGCCCGGGGGGTTGCCTTGTCCGGCCATGGGTGTGTCCTTATGCAGTGATGCCCCGGCATTGTAGGGACGGCCGCGCCGCCCGGCTGACAAGTTTGTTCGCCAGGACGGTCACATTCCCGCGGCCAGGGCGGTGTACTCGTGCGCCGGCACCTCCTCGGCGCGGCGCTGCACGTCGAAGCCGCCCGCGTAGCCGCGCGCCTCCAGCCAGCGCCCCAGGGTGTGGCGCAGCAGCTTGCGCCGCTGGCTGAAGGCGACCTGCACCAACTCCTCCAGCAGGGCGGCATCGAGCGCCACGGGCGCCGCGTGCGGCCGCATGCGCACGACGGCGCTGTCCACGCGCGGCGGCGGCTCGAAGCTCTCGGGCGGCACGAAGAGCACGTTCTCCATGGCGTAGCGCCACTGCAGCATGACCGACAGGCGGCCGTAGTCGGCCGTCGCGGGGGCGGCGACCATGCGGTCTATCACCTCCTTTTGCAGCATGAAATGCTGGTCGGCGATGACGTCCACATAGCGCAGCAGGTGGAACAGGATGGGCGTGGAGATGTTGTACGGCAGGTTGCCGACCACTCGGAGGTGCGCCGCCCCCAGCGCTTGCGCCACCTGCGCAAAATCGACTTTCAGCACATCGGATTCGATGACCTGCAATTGCGGGTGCTGGCGCAGCCGCTGGGCGAGGTCGCGGTCGAGCTCGACGACGGTGAGCCGCCCCAGGCGCTCGACCAGCGGCTGGGTGAGCGCAGCCAGGCCCGGCCCGATCTCGACCATGGGCTGGCCGGGCTGCGGCGCGATGGCGCGCACGATGGCGTCGATGATGGCCGGGTCCGACAGGAAATGCTGTCCGAAGCGCTTTCTGGGAATGTGCTTCATTGCGGCGGATCGCGGTATTCGACGTAGGCGCGCGCGCGCTGCTCCTGGGCCCAGGTGGCGTAGGCGTCCTCGGTCTTCTTCTGGCGCACGGCCTGGCGCGCGAGTTCGCGCTGCTCGCGCGACGTCAGGCGCTGCTCGCGCCGCTCCAGCAGCTGGATCAGGTGCACGCCAAAGCGCGAGACCAGCGGCTGGCCGATCTCACCGGGCTTGAGGGCGTCCATGGCCTCCTCGAACTCGGGCACGAAGCTGCCGGGGTTGACCCAGCCCAGGTCGCCGCCCTGCTTGGCGCTGCCGTCCTGCGAGTGCTCGCGCGCGAGCTGGGCGAAGTCGGCCTGGCCCGCGAGGATGCGCTGGCGGTAGTCGGCAAGCTGCGCGGCCGCAGCAGCCTCGCTCAGTTGCGCCCCGGTGCGCAGCAGGATGTGGCGCGCATGGCTTTGCACCACGGTGGCGGGCATGCCGCCGCGGCTCTTGTCGAGCAGCTTGAGCACGTGAAAGCCGGCGCCCGAGCGCACGGGCCCGGCCACGCCGCCCACGGCCAGCGGGGCCGTGGCCTGCACGAACAGCTCCGGGTAGCGGTCGGCGCTGCGCAGACCCATCGCGCCGCCCGTGCCGGCGGCGCCGGGGGCATCGGAGAACTCGCGCGCCAGGGCGGCAAAGTCGCCCCCGCTGCGCGCCTTGTCGGCCACGCCCTGGGCGCGCGCCTGGGCGGCGGCGATCTGCGCCGCGCTGGCGCCCTCGGGCACGGCGATGAGGATGTGCGCCAGGTTGATCTCGGCGCGCGCGGCGGCGCCCGCCAGGGAGGTCTGCTCGCGCAGGAACTGGTCGATCTCGGGCTCGCTCACGCGCACGCGCGCATCGACCTCGCGCTCGCGCAGGCGCTGCAGCAGGAGCTGGCGGCGCAGCTCCTGGCGGAACTGCTCGCGCGAGACGCCGTCGGCCGCCAGGCGCCGGTACATCTCGGCTTCGCTGACCTCGTTGCGCCGCGCAATGTTCTGCGCCGCCTGGTCGATGGCCAGGTCGTCCGCCGTGATGCCGCCCTCGCGCGCGAGCTGCATCAGGGCCTTCTCGACGATGATCTGCTCCATCATCTCGTGCGCCAGCACGTCCAGCGGCGGCTGCGCCTCGCCGGCGCGCGCGAGCTGGCGCTGCAAGCGCTGCGCGCGCGCGCGCACCTCGTTGTTGGTGACGGGCTCGGAGTTGACCACGGCGACGATGTAGTCGGCCTGGCGCTGGGCCGGCGCGGCGGGCGCGGCCGCGGGCGCCGCGACAGGCGGCACCAGCGCAGGGCGCGCTGCCCCCGGCAGGCGTACGCCCGGCTGGGCCAGGGCACCCGGCGGCACGAGGATGGCCAGGGCCACAAGGCCGGCGGCGATGGCACGTGTTGTCATGGTGGGCAGTGCGTTAGTCGTAGTTGCTGAAACGGCTGGGGGGACGCTCCTGATCGCGCAGGTAGCGGTAGCCGGGGATATTCTGCTGCAGGCTGGCCAGCGGGTTGGCGCCCAGGCTCAGGCGCGAGAAGCCGACGAACTCGATCTGGAACAGCAGCCGGGTGTTGGAGGTCTGCAGGCTGTTCTGCAGGCGCTCGAGCACGACGCGGCCGATCCAGCAGCAGCTGTCGTACTCGAAGCCGATCACGGTGTCCACGAGCTTGCGCTCCTGCAGGCTGTAGTTCAGGCGGCCCACGCTGTACCAGCGCGCGCGCCCGGAGCCCGTGCCGGCCGGCGCGCCAAAGAGGCCGTCGAGCGGCCACTGCCAGCCCACGTCCACCTGCTCGCTGGTGCCGCGCTGCAGGCGGTAGGCGGCGCTTACCACGCGGTAGGCACCGGGCTGGTAGCGGGCGGCGATGGTCGAGCGCACCGAGCGCCGCGTCTTGGGGTTGAACTGCACGGTGGAATCGAAGCCCCACTCGCTCGTCCAGTTCACGGCGGCGCCCAGCATCACGTCGGACAGGCGCTCGCTCACCGGCGCCTGCCCGGGCAGCTGGACCTTCTGGTCGGCAAAGCGCAGGCGCTGGGCGATGCCCAGGCGCGCCGCCTCGGCCCCGGTGCCGGAGTCGAGCAGGCGCGTGGTCACGCCCAGGGTGAGCAGATTGTTGTCGGCAATGCGGTCCTGGCCGCCGAAGGCGTTCTCGGTGTAGATGGTGGCGAAGTTGAAGTCGTTGGCCGCCGTGTCGTACAGCGGCAGCATGCTCTGGTCGCGGTACGGCGTGTAGGTGTAGAAGGCGCGCGGCTCCAGCGTCTGCAGAAAGCCGCGGCCGAAGAACTGCGCCTCGCGCTCGAAGTACAGCCCGCTGTCCAGGCTGAAGGTGGGCAGCGCGCGGCTGGCCGAGCGCAGGCCGCCGGGCAGCAGGCTGTCGAACTGGTAGTGGCTGGCATGCCACTGCAGGCGCGGGGTGAGAAAGCCCGCGCTCGTCAGGAAGGGGCGGCTGAGCTGCCCCAGCAGGTAGCTGCGCCGCGCGTTGGGCTGGCCCGTGAGGCGCGGCTCGGCCTGAAAGCGCGTGGTGTCGAGCTCCAGGCTGGCGTCGAAGCCGCCCGCCAGGTGCTGGGGCGCATAGCGCCACTGCCACTGCGGCAGACGGTCGAAGGGCGGCACGATGGGGGCGCTGGCGTCCTGCAGCGTCTGCCACTTGAGGGTGCGCAGGCGCATGCTGACATCGCCCGCCGACCAGGTGAACAGCGCATCGCCCGGCAGCAGGCGTTCGCGCACCTTCTGCGTGCCGTAGGACATGTCGCGCCAGTGGGAGAAGTCGCGCCAGTAGTCGTCATCGCTCACGCGGCGCAGGTTGAGCTGCAGGCCCGCCGTGCCCAGGGGCACGGCCACGGCGCCGTTGTGCTCCAGTGCGTAGCTCCAGCGCGTGCTGCCGCGCAGACGGTCGCTGGGCAGCACGTCGGCGCGCACGCGCCCCTGGTAGCCGGGCTCCAGGTAGCGGAACTCGCCGCCGAGCTGCACGCCGCGCTTGGCCAGCAAGGCGCCCTGCAGGGTGGCATCGCGGTTGGGGGCGATGTTCCAGTAATACGGCTGGGCATATTCGAAGCCGTTGGTGCTGTCCAGGCCCAGGGTGGGCGGCAGCAGGCCGGATTTGCGCTTGTCCGACAGGGGAAAGCTGATGCCGGGCATGGGCAGGATGGGCACGCCCTGGAATTCGAGCACGGCGTTCTCGGCCGAGCCCACTTCCTCCTGCTGGTCCAGGTGGATGCGCTCGGCGCGCAGCACCCAGTCGGGGCGCCAATCGGCGGCGTCCTCGCGCGTGCAGGTGGTGTAGGTGCCCTGGTGCACGTCGGCACGGTCGCGGTCCAGGAAGTCCACGCGCGTGGACTCGCCGTGGGCGCCGTTGGCGAGCAGGCGGTAGCGCGCATCGGTGAAGAAGCCCTCGAAGGCATCGACGTGCAATTGCAGCACCGAGCCCTCGTAGACATTGCCCGCGCGGTGGATGCGCACCTGCCCCGTGGCGCGCGCCAGGTCGTCGGGCGCGGTGTACTCCATGCGCTGGGCGCGGATCACGGTGTCGCCGCGGCGCAGCTCGGCATTGCCCTCGATCTCGGCGCGGATGTCGGGCTGGCCCGTGATGCGGTCGCCAAAGACGAACACCGGCAACTGCGCCCGCGCGGCCTCGGGAATGGTCTCGGCCAGCGCGGGGCTGGCGCGCAGGTGGGGCGGCTCGTCCCAGGCGCTGGCCTGCGCCCAGGCGCCCAGCGGCAGCACCCCCGCCAGCACCGCCGCCAGGCGCGCCACGGGCCGCAGCCCACCGGGCAGGTGCTGCGGGCGGCGCCGGGGGCGGGAGGGGTGCTGAGGATGCAAAAAGGTCATGGGTGGGCTGGCCAGGGCGCGGCGGCTGCGCTGCAGCGGCCGGGCCGGACATACCGGGTTTGTAGAATTCGATTATCCATGAGCCACCCTGCCCCACCTGCATCCCCGGCCAGCGCCCACGCGGCCGTGACCTGGGCCGACCCCGCGCGCCAGGCGGCCTTCGACGCCTGGCTCGCCCCCCTGGCCGCCGCCCACGGCCTGCAGCCCGCCAGCCTGCGGCCGGCATCGAGCGACGCGAGCTTTCGCCGCTACCTGCGCGTGGACACCGCCACGCCGGGCCGCAGCTGCATCGTGATGGACGCCCCGCCCGACAAGGAGGACTGCCGCCCCTTCGTGCAGGTGCAGGCGCTGATGCAGCAGGCCGGGCTGAACGTGCCGCAGATCCTGGCCTGGGACGCCGCGCACGGCTTCATGCTGCTGTCCGACCTGGGGCCGCACACGCTGATGCAGGCCCTGGACCCCGCCGACCCGCAGAAAGCCCACCCCTGGTACCTGCAGGCCATCGACCTGCTGGTGGACTGGCAAAAGGCCTCGCGCCCCGGCGTGCTGCCGCCCTATGACGAAGCCCTGCTGCAGCGCGAGCTGGCCCTGTTCCCCGACTGGTACCTGGCGCGCCACCGCCAGGTCACGCTGACGGAGGCGCAGCAGCAGATGCTCACGCGCACCTTCGCCGCCATCGTGGCGAACAATCTGCAGGCGCCACAGGTCTTCGTGCACCGCGACTTCATGCCGCGCAACCTCATGCAGCCCGTGCACGCCGGCGCGCCGCCGGGCGTGCTGGACTTCCAGGACGCGGTGTATGGCCCCATCACCTACGACATCGCCAGCCTGCTGCGCGACGCCTTCCTGAGCTGGGAGGAGGATTTCGTCATCGACATCACCGTGCGCTACTGGGAGAAGGCGCGCAAGGCCGGCCTGCTGGGCGCGGCCAGCGCGAGTGGCTGGGGCCAGGACTTCGGCGAGTTCTACCGCGCCGTGGAATGGATGGGCCTGCAGCGCCACCTGAAGGTGGCCGGCATCTTCGCGCGCCTGACGCTGCGCGACGGCAAGCCGCAGTACCTGCAGGATGCGCCGCGCTTCATCGGCTACATCCGCTCCACCGCCAGCCGCTACCGCGAGCTGGCGCCGCTCTTGCGCTTCATCAACGAAGTGGAGCAGGTGCAGGAAACCATCGGCTACGCCTACGGTCGCATGTGAATAAAAGCAAAAACAGCCTGAAGCGCTTATGTATCAAGCGCCACCAGCTACCAATTGAATAGCACATGCCTCGCTTCCACTGCCCCGTGCCGCTGACTCCGGGCGCGGACATCGCCCTGCCCCCAGGCGCCGCGCGCCATGTGCAGGTGCTGCGCCTGCAGCCGGGCGAGGCCATCACGCTGTTCCACGGCGGCCCGGGCGGCCCGGGCGGCGAGTTCGAGGCCACGATCACGCGCATGGGCCGCAGCGAGGTGCGCGCGCTAGTGGGCACGCACCACGCCGTGGAGCGCGAGGCGCCGCGCGCCGTGCACCTGCTGGCCGGCATCACCGCCAACGAGCGCATGGACTGGCTGGTGGAAAAGGCCACCGAACTCGGCGTGGCCAGCATCACGCCGTTGCTGGCCGAGCGCAGCGTGCTCAAGCTCAAGGGCGAGCGCGCCGAGAAAAAACTCGCCCACTGGCAGGCCGTGGCCGTGGCCGCCTGCGAGCAGTGCGGGCGCAACCGCGTGCCGCCCATCCACCCGGCCGTGGACCTCGCCGACTGGCTGCGCGCGCCGCCGGCCGAGGGCGCGCGCCTGCTGCTGTCGCTGCGCCCCGGCACGCAGCCCTTGCGCGCGGCAGCGCCGGGCCACGGCGCGCTGACCTTTCTGTCGGGCCCCGAGGGCGGACTCACCAGCGCCGAGGAAGACCTGGCGCTGGCCCACGGCTTCGCGCCCGTGACGCTGGGCACGCGCGTGCTGCGCGCCGAGACCGCGCCGCTGGCCGCGCTGGCGGCGCTCACCCTCGGTTGATTACTACATGCCGTAGTCGCGCTCCACGCGCGCGATGCGCAGGCGAAAGCCGGCGTACCACTGCTCCCGCCCCAGGCGCTGGGCCTCCAGGTGCTCGGCGTTCTGCTTCCAGGCGGCGATGGACTGCAGATCGGCCCAGTACGAGACCGTGATGCCCAGGCCCTCGCGCGCCGACTCCGCGCCCAGAAAGCCCGGCTGCTGCGCGGCCAGTTCCACCATGCGCGCGGCCATGGCGCCGTAGCCGTTGTCGCCGTCCGTGCGCAGGCTGGTGAAGATCACCGCGTAGTACGGCGGCGCAGGCGTGTGGGCAAAGCCGTCCATGTCAGCGCCCCATGGGCATGGGCTTGATGGCGCCGCAGTGGTCGGACAGCCATTTGCCCGACTGCGCCATGTCGATCTGCTCGGGCTTGCCCTGGCTCTGGGTCTTGAAGCGGAACTGGCCCGTGTAGGCCGTGGGCCCCTGCATGCTGATCGTGCCCTCGCCGCTGGACGGCGGCTGGTCCTGACCGCCCTTGCAACTGAAGGCCACCTTCATGGTGCTGGCATCGACGCGCTGCACCTTCTGCGTACAGCCTTGCTGCTGCGGGATGTGGTCGAGGTCGGCCTGCTCCTTGGTGATGCAGACTTTCACCGTCTGGCCCTTGGGCCCCATGCTGACGCCCTGCTGCGCCATCATCTGCTCCATCTGCTTGCGCTGCTCGGGCGGCATGCTGGCCAGGGCTTTCTGCATCTCGGCCATGGCGGCCTCCATCTGGCCGCTCTGGCTCTTCATGGCAACGCTGTGCTCCCACAGGCCGGGGCGCATTTTCTGCTGCGCGCTGGCGGCGCCGGACGCGCCGGCGAGCACGGTCAGCGCAGCAGCGCAAACAATGGAACGCGGAATCTGCATGGTGTGCCTTTCCCAAGAAACAGGTTGGAGTCGGCGCACAGTATCCCGCAAGGCGGGGGCAGATGGCTCAGCGGTACTGGCGCAGGTAGCGCCGCTCGAAGGCGCGCTTGGCCCAGTGGAACAGGCGCGAGGGCGGCAGCACGACGTTGCGCCGCGGCGTGCGCCAGACCAGCGTGCCCTGGTCCAGCGCGTCGATGATGCAGGCAAGCTCGGGTTCGAAGCCGGCGGTCTGTGGCCGGCCCGCGAGGCCGTCGAGCAGGTTCTGCGCGGCCGCGCGGGCCTGCAGGTCGGCCATGTGGGCCTGCTTGGGCATCCAGTCGGGACCGGGAAAGCTGCCCGAGTCACCCACCACGTAGACATGCTCCCAGCCTTCCACGCGGCACTGCGCGTCGGCGCGCAGCAGGCCGCCGGGCGAGCGCGGCAGCTCGGTCTGGTCGAACCAGGCGTTGCCCGTCATGCCCGGCATGAACAGGATCAGGTCGGCGGCGAATGCGCCGCCCTCGGTGACTACCTTGCCGGCCTCGAAGCGCTGCATCTTGTGGCCCAGGTGGGTGCGGATGCCGCGCCGCGCCATCTCGGCCAGCAGGTGTTGCACGGCCTGGGCGCCCAGGCGGTTGCCCGGCTCCTGGCTGGGGTTGAAGAAGACCAGTTCAAAGCGTTCGCGCCGACCCTCGCGGCGCAGTTGCGTGTCGATGCCGAACAGGAACTCGAACATCGGTCCGCCGCGCACCGCCATGGGCTCGTTCGGATTGCCGGCAAAGCCTACGGCAATGGTGCCGCCCTGCAGGGCGCGCAGCCGGTCGCGGATCTGCTCGGCAGCGGCGATGCCCTCGCAGGGCGTGATGGCGTGCTCGATGCCCGGCAGCTTCTTGAGGAAGCGCCCGCCGGTGGCGATGACGAGCGCGTCGTTGGCAATGTCTCCGCCGGTGGTGAGCACGGTGCGCCCGCCGTCCTGCAGGCCGGTGACCTCGGCGGCGACATGGCGCACGCGCAGGCGCTCGAAGAACGGCGCCAGCGGCACGATGAGCTGCTCGCGCGTGCGCAGGCCGCTCGGAATCCAGATGATGCCGGGCAGGTAGTGCAGCTCGGCGCGCGGCGCGACCAGTGTGATCTCGGCGCTGGCGTCGCGCTGGCGCAGTGCGCGCACGGTGGAGAGCGCGCCGAAGCCGGCGCCCAGGATGGTGATGCGGGCGGGATGGTTCATGCGTTGCCTCCTTCGTCGGCCGGGGCCTGTGCGACCCAGCGCACCACATGCGCCGTGCCCTGGTGGCCCGGCCCCTCGTCGAGCTGCACCTCGCCCTCGAACGCCAGCACCTCGCGCAGCCCGGCGAAGTCCGCGCGCAGCAGGTCGAGCGTGTAGAGCAGGGCTGCGTCCTGGGGGCCGCCGCTGGTGTGCCGCAGTTGCAGCGGGTGGAAGGCTTCCAGGATCAGCCAGCCGCCCGGGCGCAGCGCGCCCGCGAGCCTGCGGTGCGCCCCGGCGCGCAGGGCCGGGGGCAGGTGCACGTAGGTGAGCACCACGGCATCGGCACTGGCTGGTGGCGGCGCCCAGTCGGCCAGATCGACCTGCGCGGTGCGCAGCAGCACGCCCTGCTGCGCCGCCAGCGCGCGGGCCTTGCCCAGCCCCACGGCCGAGCCATCCACCGAGAACACCGTATGGCCCTGCCGGGCCAGCCAGACGCCGTTGCGCCCTTCGCCATCGCCCGGCACCAGCACCGCGCAGGCGGGGGGCAGGCGATGGGCCTGCGCGCGCAGGAAGGCGTTGGGCTCGGTGCCGTACTTGTAGCCGGGGGTGTCGAAAGCCTGGTCCCAGAAATGCATGTTTTCAGTCAAAAAAGCCGATAACGCCCGCTGGGCGGGCACCATAAGCTATAAAATCAATAGCGCCACAGAGGCTATGCCTATTTCTCCAGCCGCTCGATGCCCAGTGCCTTGAGCACATGCTTCTCGTACAGCGGCTCGGCCGTGCCGTTCTTCATCTTGTACATGAAGTATTTCTCGAACGCCACCTTGGCCAGGTGCACCCACTTGCCCTTCTTGAACCAGTTGACGTTGCGCGGCGGAATCTGCGGCAGCGCCACGAAGGCGGCGCCGGTGTCGCCCATGTCGGCCAGGCAGATGGCGTTCCAGGTGGCCTTGGCGGTGGCGTCCTCAGGCCGGCCCGCCAGCTCGGCGGCGATGTTGTGCACGATGGCCGAGACCATGGTCTCGATCATGTAGCCCGTCTTGGGCGCGCCCGTGGGCACGGGCGTGACCTCCACCGGCGGGATGGCCACGCACACGCCGGCCGAGAAGATGTTGCGGTACTTCTTGCTGCGCTGGTGCTCGTCGATGAGCACGAAACCGCGCGGATTGCACAGCCCCTCCACGGCGGCCACGGCGTCCACGCCCTTGAAGGCGGGCAGCATCATGCTGTACTTGAAGGGCAGCTCGTGCTCCTTCTTGGGCTGGCCGTTCTCGTCCATCTCGGTGACGAACATCTTGCCCTCCTCGACCTTGGTCACCTTGGCGTTGGTGATCCACTTGATGTCGAAGCTGCGCAGCTCGCTCTCCAGCATGGACTTGGAGTCGCCCACGCCGCCCAGGCCCATGTGACCGATGTAGGGCTCGCTGGTGACGAAGGTGAGCGGCACCTTGTGGCGCAGCTTGCGCTTCTGCAGGTCCTTGTTGAAGATGAAGGCGAACTCGTAGGCCGGCCCGAAGCACGAGGCCCCCGGCATGGCGCCGATGATGGCCGGGCCGGGCGCTTCGATGAACTGCTGGTAGGCCGCCCAGGCCTTCTCGGCGTGGTCTATGGTGCAGATGGACTGGGTGTGCCCCGCAGGGCCGGCGCCGGGCACTTCGTCGAACGAGAGCTTGGGCCCGGTGGTGATGATGAGGTAGTCGTAATCGAGGCGGCTGCCGTCGGCAAACTCCAGGGCGTTGCCCTCGGCGTCGATGCGCTCGACACGCTGCGCCACGAAATCGATGCCCTTTTTGCTCAGGCTGGGGGCGATGGGCAGGGTGGTGTCCTTGCGCTCGCGCCAGCCCACGGCCACCCAGGGGTTGGAGGGCACGAACTGGAAGTAGTCCACCGCGTTCACCACGGTGATGCGGTGCTCCTTGTCCACCTTGGCGCGCAATTCATACGCCGCCGGCATGCCGCCGGTGCCTGCGCCGAGTATCACGATATGGGACATGCTGCTCTCCTTGGGTGCGTGCCGGGCCTGCCGGCGGGGGGTTGATATGGGTTCAGTGCTCGAGTGCCTGGTCGGCCGTGCGCAGCAGGTCTTCGTCCAACTGCCCGGCCAGGGCGGCCAGGCGCAGGCGCTCGAGCAGCAGGCTGCTGCGCGCCTGCGCCAGGGCCAGGCGCGTGGCGGCAGTGTCGTTCTCGGCGTTCAGCAGGTCGAGCAGGGTGCGGTGGCCGACCTCCAGGCCGGTGCGCGTGGCGTCCAGGCGCGCCTCGCTGGCCTGCAGCGCCTCGGCCAGGGCCTGCACGCGCTCGGCGCCCTGGTGCAGGCCCAGCCAGGCGGCATGCACCTGGCGCGCCACCTGGGCGCGCGTGGCCTCCACCTGGGCCTGGGCCTGCTCCCACAGGCGCAGGCTTTCGTCTTCCTTGGCAGCGCGCCAGCCGCCGGTGTACAGCGGCACGGTGAGCTGCACGCCGACCAGGGCGTTGACGCTCTTGTTGCGTGCGCTGCCGTAGGCGCCGCTGCCGTGCAGGCGCTCGTCGCCGGCCTGCGCCACGAGGTCCACCGTGGGCGCGGCGCCCAGGCGGTGCTTGTCGGCCTCGGCGCGCGCGATGTCCGCCGCCAGTTGCTGCTGGCGTATGCCGGGGTTGCCGCTGGCCGCCTGCTCCTGCCACCAGTCCAGCGCGTGCTGGCTGCGCGCCACGCCGGCCTGCGCGGCGCCCGGCAGGTACGCCTGCAGGCCGTCGGCGGGCAGGCCCGTGCTGTCGGCCAGTTGGCGGCGCTGCACGTCCCGCTCCACCTGCGCGGCGACGACCTGCGCGCGCAGGGCCGCCAGGCGCGCGCGCGCCTCGTGCGTGTCGGTGATGGGCGCGGCGCCCAGCTCGAAGCGCTCCTGCGCCTCGGCGGCAGCCTGCTGCACGGCGTCGCGCTGGCGCTCGAGCACGCGCAGCGATTCCTGCGCCACGGCCAGGCCCAGGTAGCGCTCGGCGGTGCGCAGCATGAGCGCCTGGCCGGCGGCCTGCCACTGCAATTCGGCCATGTCGGCCTGCAGGCCGAGCTGCTGCTGCTGGGCGCGGCGCTCGGGGTTGTACAGCGGCTGGCGCGCCTGCAGCGCCCAGCGCGTGGCCGTGCCCCCCGTGACCGAGGTGCCGAAGTTCACGCCCGTGGCCTGGCCGAAGCCGGGCGCGGAGAACTGCGCGCCGCGCATCTCGCTCTCGCCGGTGGCCAGGCCGGCCGAGGCGGTGAAGGCCACGCCCGGGCGCCACAGGGCGCTGGCCTGGTCGCGCCGGGGCTGGGCCGTGGCGTGGGCGGCGCGTGCCACGGCGTGGTCGCGGTCATTCTCGGCGGCGGCCTGCCAGGCCGGCAGCAGGCCGGTGGCCTGGACAGCGCCGGCCGCGGCCAGCAGGGGCAGGAGGGTCAGGAGGGCGAGGGACTTGCGCATGGGGTCAACTCCGGCGGCTGAGCAGGGTCTGGATCCATCGGACCAGGGCGGCGCCATGGCGCGCCCAGCAGGGGCAGCTCATGCCGGGCTCCCCTGCACCAGTGCGGCGAATTCGTCGAACGCGGCCGAGGCCTTGGCGGCGTACATCAGCGAGGGGCCGCCGCCCATGTAGACGGCCATGCCCAGCGCCTCGGCGACCTGCGCACGCGTCGCGCCGAGCTCCACCAGCGCCTTGGCGTGGTAGCCCACGCAGGGGTCGCAGCGTGCGGCCACCGACAGGGCGATGGCGATGAGCTCCTTGGTGGTCTTGTCGAGCGCGCCGTCCTCGGTGGCGGCCTGCGCCATGGCGGAGAAGCCGCGCAGCGTGGCCGGGATGTCGGTGCGCAGGCGCGCGAGCTGGGCCGAGGTGGTGCGGGTGATGTCCTGGTACGTGGTATTCATGGTGTTTTCGGGCTCTAAGGCTTATGGATCAAGCGTGAGCAGCTAGATATTCGATAGCATTCAAGCGCCGTGCGGCGCCGCCAGGCGCTCCAGCCGGTGGCGGTAGGCGACGTAGTACAGCAGCGGGATGACCACCAGCGTGAGCACGGTGGAGACGGCGATGCCGAAGATCAGCGAGATCGCCAGGCCGTTGAAGATGGGGTCGTCGAGGATGAAGAAGGCCCCCAGCATGGCGGCCACGCCGGTCAGCAGGATGGGCTGGGCGCGCGTGATGGCCGACTGCACGATGGCGCGCTCGAAGGGCACGCCCGCGCGCACCTGCAGGTTGATGAAGTCCACCAGCAGGATGGAGTTGCGCACGATGATGCCGGCCAGCGCGATCATGCCGATCATGCTGGTGGCCGTGTACTGCGCGCCCAGGATGGCGTGGCCCGGCATCACGCCGATGATGGTCAGCGGGATGGGCGCCATGATGATCAGCGGCGTGAGGTAGCTGCCGAACTGCGCCACCACCAGCAGGTAGATCAGGATCAGGCCCACGGCGTAGGCGGCGCCCATGTCGCGAAAGGTCTCGTAGGTGATCTGCCACTCGCCGTCCCACTTGAGCGCGTAGCCGCGCCAGGCGTCGCTGGGCTGGCGAATGAAGAACTCCTCCACGCGGGCGCCGTCGGGCGCGGTGATCTGCGCAATGGCGCTGCGCGCCTGGAACATGCCGTACAGCGGGCTGTCCACGCGGCCCGCCATGTCGGCCACGACGTAGTTCACGGGCAGCAGGTCCTTGTGGTGGATGGGCTGCTCGCGCAGGCTGTCGCTCACGTTGACCAGTTCGCGCAGCGCCACCTGCGCGCCCGCGGCCGTGCGCACGGTGAGCTGCAGCAGCGCGTCGAGGTCGCCGTGCAGCGTGGCCGGCAACTGCAGCGTGGCGGCGGCGGGGTACTTGCTCTGGTCGTGCAGGTAGGCCACCGGCTCGCCCGCCAGGCCCGCGCGCAGCGTGCTCACGATGGCCTGCTGCGGCACGCCCAGCAGCGCGGCCTTGCGCCGGTCCACGAGCAGCAGGCGGCGCGGCGCGTCGGCGATGCTGCTGTCGTCCACGTCCACCAGGCCCTCGGTCTGCGCCAGCGCCTGGCGCACGGCCTGGGCCACCTGCCGGCGGCCCTGCGCGTCCGGCCCATACACCTCGGCGACGATGGGCGAGAGCACGGGCGGCCCCGGCGGCACTTCGACCACCTTGACGTTGGCGCCCAGGCGCTGGCCGATCGCCTGCAGCGCCGCGCGCTCGCGCATGGCGATGGCGTGACTCTGGTCCTTGCGCGCGTGCTTGTCCACCAGGTTGACCTGGATGTCGCCCACGCTGCCGCCACTCCTCAGGTAGTACTGGCGCACCAGGCCGTTGAAGTTGATGGGCGCGGCCGTGCCCGCGTAGGCCTGGTAGTGCGTGACCTCGGGCACCGTGGCCAGGTGCGCGCCCAGCGCGTGCAGCACGGC
Organism: Comamonas granuli NBRC 101663; assembly: GCF_000739995.1. Lineage (GTDB taxonomy): Bacteria > Pseudomonadota > Gammaproteobacteria > Burkholderiales > Burkholderiaceae_C > Simplicispira > Simplicispira granuli. Next base: position 46,508 of record NZ_BBJX01000002.1, read on the forward strand.
GGCGGTCTGCTCCACGGGCGTGCCCGCGGGCATGTCCACCACGACCTGGAATTCGGACTTGTTGTCGAAGGGCAGCATCTTGAGCTGTACCCAGCCGATGGCGGGCAGCGCCACGGACAGCGCGATCAGGCCCGCCACCGCCAGGCCCAGCAGGCCGCGGTTGCGCCCGCCCGCGCGCTCGTCGAGCAGCGGCGTGAAGATGCGCGTGAACAACGGCGTGATGCGCGCGGCCATGCCGGCGGGCGCAGCGTGCGCGGCGCCCGCGCCGTGCTCCTTCATCCACAGGCGCGCGAGCCAGGGCGTGACGACGAAGGCAATGGCCAGCGACAGCAGCATGCCCATGCTGGCGTTGATGGGGATGGGGCTCATGTACGGCCCCATGAGCCCGCTCACGAAGGCCATGGGCAGCAGGGCGGCGATCACGGTGAGCGTGGCCAGGATGGTGGGGCCGCCGACCTCGTCGACCGCGCCGGGGATGAGCTGCAGCAGCGTCTTGTCCGGGTGCAGCGCCTGGTGGCGGTGGATGTTCTCGACCACCACGATGGCGTCGTCCACCAGGATGCCGATGGAGAAGATGAGCGCGAACAGCGACACGCGGTTGAGCGTGAAGCCCCAGGCCCAGGAGGCGAACAGCGTGGCCGTGAGCGTGAGCACCACGGCCGCGCCCACGATGGCGGCCTCGCGCCGGCCCAGGGCAAGGAACACCAGCGCCACCACCGAGGCCGTGGCGAACAGCAGCTTCTGGATGAGCTTGCTGGCCTTGTCGTCGGCCGTGGCGCCGTAGTTGCGCGTCTCGGCCACCTGCACGTCGGCCGGGATCACGGTGCCCTGCAGCTGCTGCACGCGCTGCATCACGGCGTTGGCCACGTCGATGGCGTTCTCGCCCGGCTTCTTGGTGATGGACAGGGTCACCGCCGGGTACTCGGCCGCACCCTGCCCGGCCGTGCCGTGCCAGACATACTGCGCGCTCGGCAGGGGGCCGTCGCGCACCTGCGCGACCTCGCGCAGGAACACGGGCTTGCCCGCGCGCACGCCCACGACCAGCTCGCCCACCTCCTGCGCGTCGCGCAGAAAGGGTCCGGCCTCCAGTTGCACGGCCCGGTTGCCGGCGAGCAGCTCGCCGAGCTGCAGGCCCTGGTTGGCCGACTGCAGGGCGCGCCGCAGATCGTCCACGGTCACGCCCATGCCGGCCATGCGCGTGGGGTCCATCTCCACCAGCACGGCGCGCCCCGGCCCGCCGTGCGTGCGCACCTCGCGCGTGCCGGGCACGCGCTTGATGTCCGCCTCCAGGCTGTGCGCCACGCGCTCCAGGTCGTAGGGGCCGGCCTCGGGGCGTTCGCTGTACAGGGTGAGGGTGACGATGGGCACGTCGTCGATGCCCTTGGGCTTGATGATGGGCTCCTGCACGCCCAGGTTGCGTGGCAGCCAGTCGGCGTTGGCCTGCACCGTGTCGTGCAGGCGCACCAGCGCCTCGGTGCGCGGCACGCCGACCTTGAACTGCACGGTGATCACGGCCATGCCGGGCTGCGAGACCGACATCACGTGCTCGGTGCCGCTGATCTGCGACAGCACCTGCTCGGCCGGGATGGCGACCATCTGTTCCACGTCGCGCACGCCCGCCCCAGGGAAGGGGATGAGCACGTTGGCCATGGTCACGTTGATCTGCGGCTCCTCCTCGCGCGGAGTGACCAGCACGGCGAACACGCCCAGCAGCAGCGCCACCAGCGCCAGCAGCGGCGTGATCTGCGCCGCCTGGAAGAACGCCGCGATGCGGCCCGAAATGCCCAGGGCAGAGGAAGGGGAGGTCTTGGCCATGGCCCGTCCTTCAGCGCTGGCGCGCCGCCTGCTGCGGCGCAGTCACCACGGCCTCGCCCGCGGCCACGCCGCTGAGCACTTCCACGCGCTCGCCCTCGGTGCGGCCCAGGCGCACCTGGCGCAGCTGCGGCTTGCCATCGGGCGCCAGCACGTACAGGCCGGTCAGCTCGGCGCGGCGCACGATGGCCTGGCGCGGCACGGTGATGCGCGCGGGCGCGTCGGCCCCTGCACCGCCCGGCAGCCACAGGCGCGCGAACATGCCCGGGCGCACCGCCGCCAGCCCGGCGGGCAGCTCGGCGCGCACCTGCAGCGTGTGCGTGGCCGGGTCCACCGTGGGCAGCACCTGCACGCGCACGGGCGCGGGCCATTGCTGGTCGGCGGGCAGGCCCGGCAGCTCGGCGCGCACGCCCTCGGCCGCGTCTGCGGCGCCCAGGGCCGATTGCGGCACGGCGGCGGTCACGCGCAGGGCCGCCGGGTCGTACAGCGTGAGCAGCGGCCGGCCCGGCAGGGCCATGTCGCCCAGGGCCACGGGCACCTCGGCGACGATGCCGGCATACGGCGCGCGCACCACGTGCAGCCCGGTCTGCGTGCGCGCCGCGCCGGCCTGGGCCGACTGGGCGTGCACCTGGGCGCTGGCGGCGCGGTATTCGGCCTCGGCGCGCTCGAGCGCGGCCTGGCTGATGTACTTCTTGGCGAAGAGCTGCTTCTGGCGCTCGTACTCGCGCGTGGCCACGTCCAGCCCGGCGCGCGCGGCCTGCACCTGGGCGTCCACGGCGGCGGCGCTCTGGTCGGCGGTGCGCGCGTCGATGCGCAGCAGCAACTGGCCGGCCTGCACGCGGTCGCCCGCCTTCACGGCCAGCTCGACCACGGCGCCGCTCACCTGCGCGGCCACGGCGGTCTGGCGCTGGGCCTCGACCACGCCATCGTAGCTCTGGCGCCCGGCGCCGCGCACGGCCTGGGCGGGCTCGCTGGGCAGCGCCGCGGCCGCGGCGCCAAGGGGCAGTGCCAGCGCAAGCGCCAGCAAGGCCTGGGGAGAAACGGTCTTGAACATGGTGGATTTCCTGCGTTCTTGTTGGTGTGCCCTGACGGCGCGGGCGGGCTTGTTTCCGGGGCGGTGTTGAACTATTATTTGCGCAAATAGTTAAATAGTCAACAAGTTGAATAACCACCCTCCCGCTGGTTCTTCCCGCCCCCGCGGCGGACCGCTGGTGCCAGACGCGCTGCTGGAGCCGGTGGCAGCGCATTTCCATGCGCTGGGCGAGCCCACGCGCCTGGCCCTGCTGCAGTGGATCGGCCAGGGCGAGCGCACGGTGGGCGAGCTGGCCGGGCTGTGCGGCTGCAGCGCGGCCAACGTCTCGCGCCACCTGGCGCTGCTCATGCGCCACGGCCTGGTGCAGCGCGAGATGCGCGGGCAGCACGCCTGGTACCGCTGCGCGGACGCCTCGGTCCACGCCCTGTGCGACAGCGTGTGCGCGCAGGTGGCGCGCATGGCCGGGCGCGGTTGAGTCCACAATCGGGCCAGCGCGCAGCGCCCGCCCGCATTCCCTGACCCGACCCCACTGCCCACCATGCTCCTCAACTGTGTTGCCTACGAGAACGGCCGCAAGCTCGCCGACATCGACGTGCACGCCATCAGCGAATGGCTGGCGCGGCCCGAGACCTTCGTCTGGGTGGCGCTGCGCGACCCCACGCCCGAGGAGCTGCACTGGATGCAGGAGGAATTCGGCCTGCACGACCTGGCGGTGGAGGACGCCATCAAGGGCCTGCAGCGCCCCAAGCTGGAGGCCTACGGCGACACGCTGTTCGCCGTGATGCACCTGGTGGAGCCGGGCGAGGACGCCCTGAACGTGGGCGAACTGGCGGTGTTCGTGGGCCACAACTTCGTGCTCTCGGTGCGCACGCGCAGCACGCAGGACTTCCTGGGCGTGCGCGCGCGCTGCGAGCGCGAGCCCCTGCTGCTGCGCCTGGGCGCTGGCTTTGTGTTCTACGCGCTCATGGACGCAGTGGTGGACCGCTACTTCCCGCTCATCGATGACTTCGAAGCGGAGCTCGAGCAGATCGAGCAGGCCATCTTCGAGCGCGGCGCGGCGCGCGGCTCCATCGAGCGGCTCTACGCGCTCAAGCGCCGCACCACGGACCTGCGCCACGCGGTGGCGCCGCTCATGGAGGTGGCGAGCAAGCTGCACGGCGGGCGCGTGCCCGAGGTGTGCACCGGCACGCAGGATTACTTCCGCGACGTGCACGACCACCTGGCGCGCATCCAGAGCAGCATAGACACCATCCGCGACACCATCGGCACGGCCATCCAGGTGAATCTGTCCATGGTGACCATCGAGGAGTCCGAGACCACCAAGCGCCTGGCGGCCTGGGCCGCGATCTTCGCCGTGTCCACGGCCATGGCGGGCATCTGGGGCATGAATTTCGAGCACATGCCCGAGCTGAAGTGGGCCTACGGCTACCCCATGGCGCTGGCAGCCATCGTCAGCGCCGGGGTGCTGCTGTACCGGCGCTTTCGCCGGTCCGGCTGGTTGTAGCAAAAAACCGCCATAACGCCCGTATGACAAGCGCGAGCAGCTATTATTTCGATAGCTACTGCAAGCCCTGCGGGCGCACCAGGCGCCTGAAGGCCAGCCAGGCCAGCAGGGCCCAGACGGCCGTGCGCAGCGCCATGGCGGCCACGGTGCGCATCTCGTACGCGCCGCCCCGTGCGATGTGCACCCCCAGGGCGGCGAAGGCCAGCGCCGTGGCCACGGCGATCAGGGCGGCCAGCGGCGCCGCCCAGCGCCGGCGCAGCGCCAAGCCCACACCCGCCAGCACATAGGCAAAGCCCGCGCAGAAGTTGAACCACAGCACAAAGGGCACATAGGCCCCGGCCGCGGCACGCGCCGCGGCGCCGCCGAAGAGCACGCTGCCGCCCTGCTGCAGCGTGAGCAGCCCGAAGGCCAGCGCCAGCACCGCCATGGCGGGCAGCGCCAGGCGCCCGGGGGCGCGGGGGGTGTCGTTGTCAGAGGACATGGGCTTCTCCTGTCGCCAAAAGGCCTGCCTGCGCCCGGATATGTTGTGTTGGCACCACCTTCGCAGCCCCAGGTGCTACCCGGTGGGGGCAGTGCACGCCATGATAGGACCGCTGCCCCGGTCCAGGAACCGGGGGGCGCCCCTGGAGCAAAGGAACCGATGGACCTGCAAGCGCCCTTGCGACGCCTGGCCGACTGGCTGCTGGGCACCGAGCCGGACATGCGCATCCGCATGGTGATGGCCGCGTTCGCCGTGCTCTTGATGGCGCTGTGCATCGTGGTGGTGCTGCTGCTGGTGCACGCCGGTTTCGGGCGCAAGGACTGGGCCTGGTGGTGGGCGCTGTGCGCCTGGGGCGGGCTGGCCGCGGTGCTGGTGCTGATCCGCAGCGGCTGGTCGCGCCGCCTGCGGGACCCGTCGATGACGCAGTGGCAGATCCGCTACGCGCTGGCCTGCAACGCCGCCGCCTACGTGCTGCTGGGGCCGGCGCGCGGCGTCACCCCGGCGATTCTGTCGCTGGTGCTGATGTTCGGCATCTTCGGCATGACGGCGCGGCAACTGGCCGCGAACATGGTCTACGCCCTGCTGGTGTTTGCCGCCGCCCTCGCCGCCGTGGCGGTGCTCGACGAGCCCGGTCACTCCCCCGCGCTGGAGGCCGGGCATGGCGCCATGATCGTGCTGGTGCTGATGGGCAGCACCTTCATCGCCATCCGGCTGCAGCACATCCGGCGGCGGCTGACGCAGCAAAAGCGCCAGCTCTCGGACGCGCTGGAGCGCATCAGCCACCTGGCCACGCACGACGAGCTCACCGGGCTGGTCAACCGCCGGCACATGGCCGAGCTCATCGGCATGGAGCACCAGCGCTGCGAACGCGCCGGGCGGCCGCTGGTGCTGGCTCTGCTGGACCTGGACCACTTCAAGGCCATCAACGACACCGAGGGCCATGCCGCAGGCGACCAGGTGCTGCAGGCGTTTGCGCGCACCGTGCAGGCCACGGTGCGCAAGACGGACGTGCTGGCGCGCTGGGGCGGGGAGGAGTTCGTGCTCATGCTCTACGACAGCGACGCCGCCAACACGCTGGGCCTGCTCGAGCGCGTGCGCGCCAACGTGCAGGCCATGGCGCTGGCGTGCGGCGGACGCAGCGTGCAGGTGACGGTGTCCATCGGCGTGGCGCTGTCCAGGCCAGGTGAGCCCTTGGACCGCATTCTGGAGCGTGCCGACATCGCGCTGTACGCGGCCAAGTCGGGCGGGCGCAACCGCGTGGTGCTGCAGGGCGAGGGCACGCCCGCGGCTGCAGCGCCGGCTGCGCCAGGCTGACCGCGCGGCGCGGCCCGGGGTGTTTTCCGCTCAGGCGGCGTGGCGCTGGCGCGCGCGCTGCAGGCTGCGCTCGGCCACGCGCGGGTCCATGCCGTACATGCCGGCAAAGGCCTCCACGCTCTGGCCGCTGGCCTCGAAGGCGCGCAGCAGCGCCTCCTCGCGCGCATGCAGGGCGCTGAGCTCGGCCAGGGCCTCGTCGAGCAGGGCCTGGGCCGCGGCGTCGCGGATGTGCACGCGCGCGCAGTAGTCCTCGCGCGCCAGGCCGCTGGCCTCGATGGCGCGCGCCATGCGCGTGCGGATCTTGCTGCGCCACTCCTCGCCGCCGCGCTCCTGGCGGCGGCGGTACAGCTCCCACAGCGCGTGGTGCACATGCTCGGGCGCCATGGGCTCGACGCTCTGGCCCTGCAGGTCGTGCCGCGGCTGGCCTGCGGCCACGGCCTGCAGGTAGCGCGTGGAGCGCGTGTGCACGCCCAGCGCCTGCTTGAGCGCCTCGCGCTCGAACTGCTCCGGGTGGGCGGCGAGCAGGTCGTCGAAGATGCCGCGCTTGAGCGGCAGCGGCGCCTCGCCGAACAGGCGCGGGTACAGGCCGGCGAGGGCCTGCAGCGCGGGCGGCACGGGGCGGGCGGCGGCGCGCGCAGGCGCGGCCGCGGCAGGCGCGCCGGGGGCGCGGCGGCGCGCACGCGCCGGGCGCGGTGCGCTGTGGGCCCCCGCGGGCTGGGGAGCACGGGTGTCGGCGGGCGGCACGGTATCGGTCATGGCAGGTTCGGACTGGGGCAACAAACCCTCCATCATGCCAGCCCCGCGCCCACCGCTCAGAAGGTGTGAATGAATCCGGCGTGCCCGAGCAGGCCGTCACAACGCGGCCGATCAAGGCGCAAAGCGCAGCCATAGCCCGTGCTATGGCGAGCATTTGCAACGCCGAGCGGGTGTGTTGTGGCGGGATGAGCGGGCATGGTGGGTTCGTTCACACCTTCTCAGCACAGGGCCTCGTCCAGCACCTGCACCCAGTGGCGCACGGGCGTGTCGGTGCCGGCCTGCAGGTGCGTGATGCAGCCGATGTTGGCCGAGACGATGACCGCGGGCGCAAGCGCCCCCAGGTGGCCGAGCTTGCGCGTGCGCAGTTGCTCCGACAGCGCTGCCTGCAGCACCGAATAGGTGCCCGCGGAGCCGCAGCACAGGTGCGACTCGGCCGGCAGGCGCAGGTCGAAGCCCAGCGCGCGCAGGTGCTGCTCCACGCCGCCGCGCAGCTTCTGGCCGTGCTGCAGCGTGCAGGGCGGATGGAACGCCACCACGCCCTGGGGAATGTTGCGCAGCCGGCCTTGCAGGGCCGGGGCGATGTCGGGCAGCAGCTCGGAGAGGTCGCGCGTGAGCTGGCTCACGCGCGCCGCCTTCTCGGCGTACTGCGGGTCGTGGCGCAGCAGGTGGCCGTATTCCTTGACGGTGACGCCGCAGCCCGAGGCGTTCATGACGATGGCCTCGACGGCGCCGCGCTCCACAAAGGGCCACCATGCGTCGATGTTGGCGCGCATCTGCGCCAGGCCGCCGGCCTGGTCGTTGAGGTGGAACTTGACCGCGCCGCAGCAGCCGGCCTCGCGCGCCACGAGGGCCTGGATGCCCGCCGCGTCGAGCACGCGCACGGTGGCGCCGTGGATGCCCGGCATCATGGCGGGCTGCACGCAGCCCTCCAGCAGCAGCACCTTGCGCGCGTGCTCGCGCGTGGGCAGGGCGCCGGGCGCCTCGGGTGCGGGCACCTTGGCGCGCAGGCCCGCGGGCAGCAGGCCGCGCACGGCCTGGCCCATCTTCATGGCCGGGCCGAACAGGGGCGAGGGCAACCCCTCCTTGAGCGCCCAGCGCAGCGCGCGCTCGCCCGCCGGGCGCGGCACTTTTTCGTCCACGATCCTGCGGCCGATGTCCACCAGGTGGCCGTACTCCACGCCGCTGGGGCAGGTGCTCTCGCAGTTGCGGCAGGTCAGGCACCGGTCCAGGTGCAACTGCGTGCTGCGCGTGGGCGCGGCGCCTTCGAGCACCTGCTTGATGAGGTAGATGCGCCCGCGCGGGCCGTCGAGCTCGTCGCCGAGGAGCTGGTAGGTGGGACAGGTGGCGGTGCAGAAGCCGCAGTGCACGCATTTGCGCAGGATGGCTTCGGCCTCGCTGCCTTCGGGCGTGCCTTGGAATTCGGGGGCCAGTTGGGTTTGCATGGGGCGTCCGGGAGCGGAAGGTCAGGGTGCCGGCGGCGCGTGCCGGGAGGGGTGGGCCGGCGCGCCCTGCGCCGCGCGGCGGCCCGGCGCGCGCAGGCGGGCCCGGTCGATCCACAGCGGGGGCAGCGCCAGCGCGCACAGGATCAGCGCCAGCGGCACCACGAAGACGAAGCCCACGTGCTTGAACCCGGCCGCGCCGGCGATGCCGCCGACCAGGAACATGCCCAGCAGCCCGGCGAACAGGCCCACGCGCTGGCGGTTGGCGCGCACCTGCTGCTCGGGCGGGCTGCCGCTGCGGTTCCAGTACAGCATCTTGCCCAGCTCGATGCCCAGGTCGGTGACCACGCCGGTCATGTGCGTGGTGCGGATCTGCGACGAGGACATCTTGGTCACCGTGGCGTTCTGCAAGCCCATGATGAAGGACAGCAGCAGCACGGTGACCGGCACGGCAAACGGCGTGCGCCAGTTGAGCGTGACCGCGCCGACCAGGCCGAACACCAGCATGAGCAGCGCCACCAGCAGCAGCGGCAGCGCATAGCTGCTGTGCAGGTGGCGCTGACGCGCCCAGTTGACCAGGATGGCGGTGAGCGCGGCGCCGCTGGTGAAGGCCAGCAAGGCGCCCACGGCGCCGAGCACCAGCACCATGTTGCCCAGCACCAGGTTGTCGGCCAGCATGGAGATGAAGCCCGTCATGTGCGAGGTGTAGAGCTTGACCACGAGGAAGCCGCCGGCGTTGACCGCACCCGCGTTGAAGGCCAGCAGCAGGCCCAGGCGCCGGTTGCTGGCCACCGTGCGGTGCTGGCCGGTGAGATGGCGGAAACGGCGCATGTCAGACGGTCATGCGGCCGGGGTTGAAGATGCCGGCGGGGTCGAAACTCTGGCGCAGCCGCGCATGGAGGGCGCGCAGCGCCGGGGAGAGGGCCTCGGCGTCCGCCGCAGCCCCGGCCGGCGGGCCGTCGGCCGCTCTGAACAGCGCAGCACTGCCGCCCGCCTGGCGGGCGGCCGCGCGCAGTGCGCCGCCCTGCCCGGGTGCGGCCAGCACCCAGCGCAGTGCACCGTGCCACTCGATGAGCGGCGGCGCCACGCCGCCCGGCAGCGCCAGCACGGGTGCGGTGGCCGGCAGCGACAGGCGCCACAGGTCCAGCCCGGCCTGCACCCCGGCGGTGAACCAGGGAAGGGTCTGGTCGCGGCAGGCATCCCAGTCGGCCGCGGCGCCGGGCTGGCGCTCGCCGCCCATGCTGCGGCATGCCGCCTCGACGGCCGCCGCGGCGCCGCGCAGGCGCACATACAGGGTGTCCACACCGGCATCGCGTACCCAGCAGCTCGCGTTGAGCGGCAGCGGCTGGCCGCCCCAGGCGTGCAGGCGGCGCAGCGCCTCGGCCTGATCGCATTCGAAGCGCAGCGTGGCCTCGGCCGGCGCCACGGGCAGCACCTTGAGGCTCACTTCGGTGATCACCCCCAAGGTGCCCCAGGCGCCCGCCATGAGGCGCGAGACGTCATAGCCCGCGACGTTCTTCATGACCTGGCCGCCGAAGGCCAGGTGCTCGGCGCGCCCGTTGATGAGCTTGAGGCCCAGCACATAGTCGCGCACGGCCCCCACGCTGGCGCGCGCCGGGCCCGACAGCCCGGCCGCCACCATGCCGCCCACCGTGCCGCCCGGGCCGAGCCGCGGGGGCTCGAAGGGCAGGCACTGGCGCTGCGCGGCCAGCGCGGCCTCCAGCGCGGCCAGCGGCGTGCCGGCGCGCACGGTGACCACCAGCTCGCTGGGCTCGTAGGCGACGATGCCGGCGCAGGCACGGGTGTCGAGCAGCTCGCCCTGCACGGCCGCGCCGTGAAAATCCTTGCTGCCGCCGCCCCGGATGCGCAGCGGCGCCGGGCGCGCCGCGGCGGCGCGCACCTGTTCGATCAGGGTGTGAAGGGCACTGTCCATAGCCTTGCATGGTAAGCCGTGGTGGCCGGCGATGCACCGCGGCCGCAGGCTCGCACGGCATGAATTTCCTGCAAGGCGGCCGTGAGTTTTCCGGCGGGGCCACGCAGCACAGGCCCGCCAGGCCGCGAAATGCTATTGATTGAATAGCTGCTGGCGCTTGATATACAAGCCCTGCGTGCCATTTTTGCCCAAAAAAAGACCCGCCGGGGGCGGGCCAAGCGCCCCAGGAGTCGCAGGGCATGGCACCCGGCCCTGGCGCCACCAGTCGCCCGGGCCGGTGCACGGGTCAGCGGGTGTAGGCCGCCTCGCCGTGGGAGGAGATGTCCAGGCCCTGCCGCTCGGCCTCCTCGCTCACGCGCAGGCCCACCAGCGCATCGGCAATCTTGTAGGCGACGAAGGCCACCCCACTGGACCAGACCACGGTGATGAGCACGCTCTTGGTCTGGATCCAGACCTGGGCGCCCACGGAGAAGGTATCGGGCGTCAGGCCGCCGGTGCCGCCCAGGTTTTGCGAGGCGAACACGCCGGTCAGGATGGCGCCGACGATGCCGCCCACGCCATGCACGCCGAAGACGTCGAACGCATCGTCGGCGCCGAGCATGCGCTTGAGGCCGCTGACGCCCCAGAGGCAGACCACGCCGGCGATCAGGCCCAGCACGATGGAGCCCATGGGGCCCACGAAGCCGGCGGCCGGCGTGACCGCCACCAGGCCCGCCACGGCGCCCGAGGCCGCGCCCAGCATGGAGGCCTTGCCCTTGTGCAGCGCCTCGCCGCCGATCCAGGACAGCGTGGCCGCCGCCGTGGCCAGCACGGTGTTGATGAAGGCCAGGCCGGCCACGCCGTTGGCGGCGCCGGCCGAACCGGCGTTGAAGCCAAACCAGCCCACCCACAGCAGCGAGGCGCCCACCATGGTCAGCGTCAGGCTGTGGGGCGTGAGCGCCTCCCTGCCGTAGCCGATGCGCTTGCCCACCATGTAGGCGCCCACCAGCGCGGCCATGCCGGCGTTGATGTGCACCACGGTGCCGCCCGCGAAGTCGAGCGCGCCATCCTTGGCCAGCAGGCCGCCACCCCAGACCATGTGCGCCATGGGGATGTAGCTGAAGCTGAACCACAGCACGGAGAAGATCAGCACGGCGGAGAAGCGGATGCGCTCGGCGAACGCGCCCACGATCAGCGCCACGGTGATGGCGGCGAAGGTGGACTGGAAGGCCACGAACACGTATTCCGGGATCGTGGGCAGCAGGCCCGAGAGGGTGTCGGGGGCGATGCCCTTGAGGAACATCTTGTCCAGCCCACCGAAGAACCGGCCTTCACCGCCGAAGGTGAGGCTGTAGCCATAGAGGGCCCAGAGCACGCTGATGAGGGCGAAGATCACGAACACCTGCACGAGCACGGACAGCATGTTCTTGGCGCGCGCCAGGCCGCCGTAGAACAGGGCCAGGCCGGGAATGGTCATGAGGATGACCAGCAGCGTGGAGGTGAGCATCCAGGCGGTATCGCCCGTGTCGAGCTTGGGCGCGGGCGCCGCGGCCTCGGCAGGGGCGGCGGTTTCGGCGGGTGCCGGGGCCGGCGCGGCAGCCGGGGCCGCAGGGGGCTCGGCCGCCGCGCTGGCGGCCACGGGTTCGGACGCGGCCGGCGCCTGGGCCAGGGACCACGACCCCGCGCCCAGCAGGCTCAGCCCCAGGAGGAAGGAAGCCAGGAGTTTTTTCATGGCGGTTCTCGCTTTCGGTGGAGGAGGGGTGGGGCTCAGAGGGCGTCCTCGCCGGTCTCGCCGGTGCGGATGCGGACCACCTGTTCGAGCGTGGAGACGAAGATCTTGCCGTCGCCGATCTTGCCGGTGCGCGCTGCGCTCTCGATGGCCTCGATGGCATGCTCCACCAGGGCGTCGGCCACGGCGGCCTCGATCTTCACCTTGGGCAGGAAGTCCACCACGTACTCGGCGCCGCGGTACAGCTCGGTGTGGCCCTTCTGGCGGCCGAAGCCCTTGACCTCGGTCACCGTGATGCCCTGCACCCCGATGTCCGAGAGCGCCTCGCGCACCTCGTCGAGCTTGAACGGCTTGATGATGGCAGTCACCATTTTCATTTTCAGGTCCTCCTCACAGGGTCTTGGTCAGGGTGACGATCAGGCGCGACTGATTGGCCGGGCCGAAATACGCCTTTTTGTTCGCGCCCACCACGGCCGCGCCGAGCGAGAGGCCGCCGCCGAAGTCGTAGGCCGCGCCCAGGCTGTAGTCCATGTAGTTGGGCACACCCGTGTCCCGGATGTCGCCGGCAAAGCGCGTGAAGCCCACCGAGGCCTTGAGCGTGACCGCAGGCGCGACTTCCTGGACGAACGCGAGGGCCAGGTAGCCCGTGTTCGTGCCCTTGCGACCCGAGCCGGCCTTGGCGCCGGCCCAGCCGAAGTAGTCCTTGGAGACGGTGTGCGAATACTTCGCCGTCAGCGGGCCCCAGGTGGCGGCGGCGTAGAGCTCGGTGGTGTTGCCCGAGGTGTTTCCGGGGTAGACGTAGGTGAGCGCACCCAGGTCCATGTCCAGCCCGCCGGCCTTGAATTTGTAGCCGCCGTACAGGTCCATCTCGATGGAGTTGCCGGGCAGCCAGTCCACGCTGGAGTTCCAGTTGCCCACGTACCAGCCGGAGTCGCCAAAGGTGTAGTCCAGCCCGCCCTGCACGGCGGGCTTGACGGCCCGGGCCTTGCTGGCGTCCTGGTCCTGGCCCCGGTACTTGTAGTTGGTGGTCAGGCCCAGGTTGCCGGTGAGCTGCGCGCTGGCAGCCAGGGGCAGGGCAGCGGCGAGGGCCAGGCCCAGGGCCTTGAGGGATGCGTGGTTCATGCTCACTCCTTTGAAGTTCTGTTGCGGTAAGCCCTCACAGCACAGACCATGCCAGGCCTGCGCAGGGGCCCGGCGCACTGCGCCAGCCCCGCAGCGGCTACAGTGCGCAAGGGCCGCGGCGTTTGCAATGCACCATGCTGGTGCATGCGCCGCGGGCTGGACCGTGCACTCGATTGGGGAGAACGCCACCGATGAGCCTCGCTTTGGTGCAAAGCCGCGCCCTGCTGGGGTTGGCGGCGCCGCCGGTCACCGTCGAGGTGCACCTGGCCAATGGCCTGCCGAGCTTCACCCTGGTCGGCCTGGCCGACGTGGAGGTGAAGGAGGCACGCGAGCGCGTGCGCTCGGCCTTGCAGAACGCCGGGCTGGAGTTTCCGCACAACAAGCGCATCACCGTCAATCTGGCGCCGGCCGACCTGCCCAAGGACTCGGGGCGCTTTGACCTGCCGATCGCCCTGGGCATTCTGGCGGCCAGCGGCCAGATCGACGCCGCGCGCCTGGCGGGCTGGGAGTTTGCGGGCGAGCTCTCGCTCTCGGGCGAACTGCGCCCCGTGCGCGGCGCGCTGGCCACCAGCCTGGCCCTGCAGACGCAGCAGGAACAGGCGCGCCTGGTGCTGCCCCCGGACAGCGCCGAAGAGGCCGCGCTGGTGCCCGCAGCGGCGGTCTGGCGCGCGCGCCACCTGCTCGATGTGGTGCGCCAGTTCGCCCCCGCCGATCCGGCGGCCTCCCCCGGCGCCGAACCCGACGGTGCCGGCGGCTGGTCCCGCCTGGCGCCCCAGGCCCCGCACCGCGCCGGCAGCTACCCCGACCTGGCCGACGTGAAAGGCCAGGCCGCCGCCAAGCGCGCGCTGGAGATCGCCGCCGCTGGCGGGCACAGCCTGCTCATGGCCGGGCCGCCGGGCGCGGGCAAGTCCATGCTGGCGCAGCGCTTTGCCGGACTGCTGCCGGACATGGAGGTACAGGAGGCGCTGGAGAGCGCCGCCGTGGCCAGCCTGGCCGGGCGCTTTGCCCTGGACGGCTGGGGCCGCAGGCCCACCTGCCAGCCGCACCACACGGCCAGTGCCGTGGCCCTGGTGGGCGGGGGCTCGCCGCCGCGGCCTGGCGAGATCTCGCTCGCGCACCATGGCGTGCTGTTCCTTGATGAGCTGCCCGAGTTTGCGCGCGCTGCGCTGGAGGCCCTGCGCGAGCCGCTGGAGACGGGGCGCATCGCCATCGCCCGGGCGGCCCAGCGTGCGGAGTTCCCGGCGCGCTTCCAGCTCATCGCCGCCATGAACCCCTGCCCCTGCGGCTTTGCCGGTGCGCGCGAGCGTGCCTGCCGCTGCACACCCGAACAGATCGCGCGCTACCAGGGCAAGCTCAGCGGCCCCCTGCTCGACCGCATCGACCTGCACGTGGAAGTGCCCGCGCTGGCGCCGCAGGACCTGCTGGGCGCACCACCGGGTGAGGCGAGCGCCGCCGTGCGCGCGCGCGTGGCCCAGGCCCGCGCACGGGCGCTCGCGCGCCAGGGCCGCACCAACCAGGCCCTGCAGGGGCAGGAGATCGACGCCCATGCCCAGCTCGAACCGGCAGCCGCGCAATTCCTGCAGACCGCTGCCGCGCGCCTGGCCTGGTCGGCGCGCGCCACGCACCGTGCCTTGAAGGTCGCGCGCACCATTGCCGACCTGGCGGGCACCCGCACCACCCAGGTGGCGCACGTGGCCGAGGCCATGCAATACCGCCGCCTGCTGCAGTGACCGCCCCCCGGTAGGGCGCCGCCGCGGCGGGCGCGCGGCGCTCTGGATCACGGTCATTGCACGGTTTGTTGGCGCAGATCAGACGCCCGGCCGCAATTCCCGCCGGCCCCGCGCGCCAGGCGCCGGCAAATCCCCGACAATTAGGGGAAAACCCGCGTTGCAATGCGCCCTGGCGAGGAATTTTGTTTTATTCCTTGCCGGAATAACAAATCGAAGAAACTAGCGCTATTGCCATTATTGGCTTTCGATTTTTCCTGCATCCAACCTCCGTCCATCCCATGAGCGCATTCCACGAAGAGCGTGTCCTTTCCGTGCACCACTGGACCGACCGCCTGTTCTCCTTCACCACCACGCGCGATCCGGCCCTGCGCTTTTCCAACGGGCACTTCACCATGATCGGCCTGAAGGTGAACGACAAGCCGCTGCTGCGCGCCTACAGCATCGTGAGCGCCAACTACGAGGAACACCTGGAATTCCTGTCGATCAAGGTGCCCGACGGCCCGTTGACCTCGCGCCTGCAGCACATCCAGGTGGGCGACTCCATCATCGTGGGCAAGAAGCCCACGGGTACGCTGCTCATCGACTACCTGCTGCCTGCCAAGCGCCTGTACCTCATGTCCACGGGCACGGGCCTGGCACCGTTCATGAGCGTGATCCGCGACCCCGACACCTACGAGAAGTTCGAGGAAGTGATCCTGATCCACGGCGTGCGCCAGGTGGCCGAGCTGGCCTACCACGACTACCTCACCCAGGAGCTGCCGCAGCACGAGTTCCTGGGCGAGCTGGTGCAAAAGCAGCTCAAGTACTACCCCACGGTCACGCGCGAGCCCTTCCGCCACCAGGGCCGCATCCCCGCCCTGATCGAGAGCGGCAAGCTGGCCGCCGACCTGGGCGTGCCCGCGCTCAACCCGCTGGAGGACCGCGTGATGCTGTGCGGCAGCCCGGAGATGCTGGCCTCGCTCAAGACGCTGCTGGAAAAGCGCGACTTCGAGGAAGGCAATACCACGCGCCCCGGCGACTTCGTGATCGAGCGCGCCTTCGTCGAGAAATGAGCCGCCTGCGCCCCGCCCTGCTCCGCCCGGCGCTGGCGCTGCTGGCCGCGGCCAGCGCCGCGCTGCCTGCCCTGGCCCTGCAGCCGCTGGTCACCGACGACACCGGCACCCAGGGTGCGGGCGGCCAGCAACTGGAGCTGTCCTGGAGCCGCGGGCGCCTGCACACGGGCGCCGGGCGCACGGCGGTGCACACCCTGGCGCCGACCTACACCTACGGCCTGGCCGAGGCGCTGGACGCCTACGCCAGCCTGCCCTACCAAAGCCTGCGCGGCGACGGCAGCCGCGCCCGCGGCTGGGGCAACGCAGTGCTGGGCGCCAAGTGGCGCTTCTGCGAGAGCCCGGCCCGCCGGACCAGCCTGGCCCTCAAGCCCGAGCTGCTGCTGCCGGTCAGCCCGGCGCGCGAGGCCGCCGGCCTGGGCGCGGGCAAGGTGTCGGCGCAGCTCACGGCCATTCTGAGCCAGGAGATGCCCTTCGGCGCCCTGCACGCCAACCTGGGCTGGGGCCGCGAGCGCAGCCACAACGCCGCGGACCAGGCAACGCTGCGGCGCGTCTCGATCGCCCCCGTGTGGTCGCTCTCGAGCACGTTCCAGCTCGTCGCCGACCTGGGCCTGGAGAGCCGCCAGGCGGACGGCAACGGCGTGCGCACGCATTTCGTGGAGCTGGGCGCCATCTACAGCCCCGGCCCGGACCTGGACTTCGCTGTGGGGGCCCTGCGCACGCAGGACAACGCCGCGCCGCGCAGCCAGGGCACGACGCTCACCGCCGGTGTGACCTGGCGCTTTTGATGCACACCGCCATGCCTACAACCTTCCCCACGCGCTGCGCGCTCGTCGGCATGCCCGGCTCGGGCAAATCCACCGTCGGGCGGCAACTGGCCCAGCGGCTCAAGGTGCCCTTCGTGGACCTGGACCAGCGGCTCGAGGAGTCCCTGGGCACCAGCATCCGCGCCTTTTTTGCTGCCGAAGGCGAGGAGCGTTTTCGCGC
This sequence comes from Comamonas granuli NBRC 101663, assembly GCF_000739995.1. Classification (GTDB taxonomy): domain Bacteria; phylum Pseudomonadota; class Gammaproteobacteria; order Burkholderiales; family Burkholderiaceae_C; genus Simplicispira; species Simplicispira granuli. Next base: position 63,376 of record NZ_BBJX01000002.1, read on the forward strand.
ACTGGAAGCCGAGATGCTCGCCCAGGTGGCGCAGGAGGGCGGCGGCATGGTGCTCTCCACCGGCGGCGGTACCGTGCTGCGTCCCGAGAACCGCGCCGCGCTGCGCCGCTTCGGCACGGTGCTGTACCTGCGCGCCTCGCCCGACGACATCTTCCGCCGCATCCGCCACGACAAGACGCGCCCGCTGCTGCAGGTGGCCAACCCGCTGGAGCGCCTGCGCGAACTCTACGCCCAGCGTGACCCGCTGTACCGCGAGGCGGCGCATTTCACCATCGAGACGCACCGCCCCACGGTGGCCACGCTGGTGCACATGATCGTCATGCAACTGGAGCTGGCGGCCCCCCATCCGCCCGAGGCGGGCTGACGACCGCCCCGGCCCGGCGCTGGCGTTCCAGCCAGTCCAGCAGGGCCGCCAGCGGCATGGGGCGTGCGTACAGGTAGCCCTGGGCGGCGGCGCAGCCCTCGGCCTCCAGCAGCGCCCACTGCGGCGCGATCTCCACCCCTTCGGCCAGCGTCTGCAGGCCCAGGCTGCGCCCCATGGCGATCACCGCGCGGCAGATGGCCGCGTCGTTCGGGTCGGTGAGGATGTCGCGCACAAAGGACTTGTCGATCTTGATCTGGTCGATGGGCAGGCGCTTGACGTAGTTGAGCGAGGAATACCCCGTGCCGAAGTCGTCGAGCGAAAAGCCCACGCCCAGGGCCTTGAGCTCGTTCATGGTGGCAATCGTCTGTTCGATCTGCGTGAGCAGCATGCTCTCGGTGATCTCCAGCGTGAGCAGCGCCGGCGGCACGGCGCTGGCCTGCAGCAGCGCGCGCAGCTTGTCCACGAAGCCGTCCTGGTGGAACTCGCGCGCACTCACGTTCACGGCCATGGACAGGCCGGCGGTGCGCGCGTCCGCCTGCCACGCCCCCAGGGTGCGGCAGGCCTGGGCCAGCACCCACTGGCCCATGGGCACGATGAGGCCGGTTTCCTCGGCCAGCGGGATGAACTCCTGCGGCGGCACCAGGCCGCGCTGCGGGTGCTGCCAGCGCAGCAGCGCCTCCACGCCCATGCAGCGCCCGCTGGCATCGACCTGGGGCTGGAAATGCAGCTCCAGCTCGCCGTGCGGCACGGCAGTACGCAGCTCGGCCTCCAGCCGGGCGCGCGCGCTGATGCGCGCCTGGATCAGCGGGTCGAAGAAGCGCACCGTATTGCGCCCCGCGGCCTTGGCCTGGTACATGGCCAGGTCGGCGCGCTTGAGCACCTCCTGCGCGCTGACGCTGTGGCCGAGGAACATGGTGACGCCCACGCTGGCGCTGCCCTGGTAGAGCACGGAGTCGATGGCGCAGGGCTGGGCCATTTGCTCGAGCACCTGGGCGGCGATGCGGTCGGCCTGGGCGACGGCGGCCTCCAGCGTCTCGTCGAGCTGCTGCACGAGCAGCACGAATTCATCACCCCCCATGCGCGCCACGGTGTCGCCCGCACGCACGCAGGTGCCCAGGCGGCGCGCCATTTCGGTGAGCAGCCGGTCGCCCATGTCGTGGCCCTGGGTGTCGTTGAGGTTCTTGAAGTGGTCCAGGTCCAGGTAGAGCAAGGCGCGGTAGCGCCCGCTGCGCGCGCTCGCCGCCATGCTTTGCTCCAGCCGGTCGCTCAGCAGGCGGCGGTTGGGCAGACCGGTGAGCGGGTCGAAGAAGGCCAGTTGCCAGGCCTGCAGTTCCGCCTGCTTGCGCGCGGTGATGTCGCGCCACACGCAGTACAGCGCGTCGTGCCCCTGCAGCTCGATGCGCGCGAGCGTGACCTCGACGGGAAAGCACGCGCCATTGGCACGCCGGTGCTCCCACTCAAAGCGCACCACCCCATCGCGCAGGGCGCGCTGCATCATTTCTTCGGCCTTCTCGAACGAGGGGCGGCCATCGGGCTGGAATTCGGGCGAGAGGCGCGCGGGATGGCGCAGGATGTCGTCGCGCCGCGTGTAGCCCAGCACCTGCACGGCAGCGTGGTTGCAGTCGGTGAACTGCCCGTTCTCGATGAGCCAGCACGGATCGGGCGAATGGTCGAACAGGTCGCGAAAGCGCTTTTCGCTGTGCCGCAGCGCCTGGGCCTGGTCCTGCGGCGCGCCCTGCGCCCAGCGGCGCGCCGCCAGCACATGGGACAGTGCCAGGGCAAACCGCGCCAACAGAGGGTCGCAGCCGGCAAAGGCCTGCGGGTCGTGCAGCTCCAGGCACAGGGCACCGAGCGCCTGGCCGTCCAGGGCCAGGTCGAAGACCCGAGCCGGCGCCAGCGGGCCCGCGGCCGGTGCGGCGCGCCAGTGCACGCGGCGCACGCCGGGCAGGCGGGCCAGGACCGCCTCGAGGTGCGGCCCCAGGGCAGGCTCCGGCAGGGCGGCGGCCTCGGCCAGCAGCGCCCACAGGTGCTGCGCCCAGGTGTCGCCGTGCTCCGGGTCCATGGCCATGCCTTCGCTCCTGCGCTGAAGATGCCAAAAAGTGTCGTGCCAGGTGGCCGCGGCGTCAAGCCGGCCGGTGCGGGCCGCCGCCGCCCGCCCGGCAGCGCCGGCGCTCAGCCCAGGTTGGGCGCGAGCCGGCGGCGCAGTTCCTCGGCGTCCATGCCGCGGCGCCGGGCCATGTCCTGCACCTGGTCCTCGCCGATCTGGCCCACGCTGAAGTAGGTCGCCTGGGGGTGGGCCAGGTAAAAGCCGCTGACACTGGAGGCCGGAACCATGGCCATGCTCTCTGTCAGGTCCATGCCGATGTCCTGGGCGCCGAGCACGCGGAACAGGTCGCGCTTGACCGTGTGGTCCGGGCAGGCGGGATAACCGGGCGCCGGGCGGATGCCCTGGTATTTTTCCTGGATCAGCTCCTCGTTGCTCAGGCCCTCGCCCGCCGCGTAGCCCCACAGGTCGGTGCGCACGCGCTGGTGCAGGCATTCGGCAAAGGCCTCGGCCAGGCGGTCGGCCAGGCCCTTGAACAGGATGTTGCTGTAGTCGTCGAGCGCGGCCAGGAATTCCTGCTCCTTCTTCTCCGCGCCGATGCCGGCGGTGACGGCGAACAGGCCCGCATAGTCGCGGATGCCGGACTCCTTGGGAGCGACAAAGTCGGCCAGGCAGCGGCTGGGGCGCATGACACCGTCGATCATCTGCTTTTGCGCCTGCTGGCGCAGGCCGTACCAGGTCAGGAGGACCTCGCTGCGCGTCTCGTCGGTGTAGAACTCGATGTCGTCGCCCACGCGGTTGGCCGGGAACAGGCCGATCACGCCGTTGGCCGTGAGCCAGCGGCCTTCGATGATCTTCTTGAGCATGGCCTGGCCGTCGGCATAGACCTTGCGCGCCTCCTCGCCCACCACCTCGTCCTGCAGGATGGCGGGGTAGGCGCCGGCCAGGTCCCAGGTCTGGAAGAACGGCCCCCAGTCCAGGTACCTGGCAATCTCGGCCAGATCGAAGTTGCGGAACACGCGCCGCCCCAGGGCGCGCGGCGCCACGGGCGGCGGGTTGTCAAAGCGCAGCGGCGTGGCGTTGGCGCGCGCCTGCGCCAGCGGCCACAGCGGCACCTTCTTCTTGCGAGCGTGCAGCGTGCGCACATGCTCGTAGTCGGCCTGCACCTCGGCCAGGAAGGCGTCCCTGCCCTCGCCCAGCAGGCTTTGCGCCACGCCCACGCTGCGCGAGGCGTCGGGCACGTAGACCACGGGGCCGTCGTACTGCGGCGCAATCTTGACGGCCGTGTGCACGCGCGAGCAGGTGGCGCCGCCGATCAGCAGCGGGATCTTCTTGATGCGGAAGTACTCGTCCTTGTGCATCTCGCCGGCCACGTACTGCATTTCCTCGAGGCTGGGCGTGATCAGGCCCGACAGACCGATGATGTCCGCGCCCTCGGCCTTGGCCTTGGCCAGGATCTCGTGGCAGGGCACCATCACGCCCATGTTCACGACCTCGAAGTTGTTGCACTGCAGGACCACGGTGACGATGTTCTTGCCGATGTCGTGCACGTCGCCCTTGACGGTGGCGATGACGATCTTGCCCTTGCTCGACACGTCCAGGCCCGCGGCTTCCTGCTGGCGTTTTTCCTCCTCGATGTAGGGGATCAGGTGGGCCACGGCCTGCTTCATCACGCGCGCCGACTTCACCACCTGCGGCAGGAACATCTTGCCCGCACCGAACAGGTCGCCCACGATGTTCATGCCGTCCATCAGCGGGCCTTCGATGACGTGCAGCGGGCGCCCGCCGCCCTGCACCACGATCTGCTGGTAGGCCTCCTCGGTGTCCTCGACGATGAAGTCGGTGATGCCGTGCACCAGCGCGTGCGACAGGCGCTCGCCCACGGTTTTCGGATGCTCGGGCGTGCCGCGCCATTCCAGCTTCTTGCTGTCGTCCTTGGCGGCGCCCTTGGCGGCCTCGGCGATCTCCAGCAGGCGCTCGGCCGCGTCGGGGCGGCGGTTGAGCACCACGTCCTCCACGCGCTCGCGCAGCTCGGGCTCCAGGTCGTCGTACACGCCGACCATGCCCGCGTTGACGATGCCCATGTCCATGCCGGCCTTGATGGCGTGGTACAGGAACACGGTGTGGATGGCCTCGCGCACCGGCTCGTTGCCGCGGAAGCTGAACGACACGTTGGACACGCCGCCCGATACCTTGGCGCCCGGCAGGTGCTGCTTGATCCAGCGCACGGCCTCGATGAAGTCCACGGCGTAGTTGGCGTGCTCCTCGATGCCGGTGGCGATGGCGAAGATGTTGGGGTCGAAGATGATGTCTTCGGGCGGGAATCCCACCTCATCGACCAGGATGCGGTAGGCGCGCTCGCAGATCTCGGTCTTGCGCGCGAAGGTGTCGGCCTGGCCCTTCTCGTCGAAGGCCATGACCACGGCGGCTGCGCCGTAGCGGCGGATGAGCGTGGCCTGGCGCTTGAACTCCTCCACGCCCTCCTTCATGCTGATGGAGTTGACGATGCCCTTGCCCTGCAGGCAGCGCAGGCCGGCCTCGATGACCTCCCACTTGGAGCTGTCCACCATCACCGGCACCTTGGCGATGTCGGGCTCGGAGGCGATGAGGTTCAAAAAGCGCACCATCGCGGCCTTGCTGTCGAGCATGGCCTCGTCCATGTTCACGTCGATGATCTGCGCGCCGTTTTCCACCTGCTGGCGCGCCACCGACAGGGCCTGCTCGTACTGATCGTTCAGGATCATGCGCGCAAAGGCCTTGGAGCCGGTGACGTTGGTGCGCTCGCCGACGTTGACGAACAGGCTGTCCTGGCCGATGAACACGGGTTCCAGGCCGGAGAGCTTCATGGGAGGGGGAGGGGCAACGGTCATGGGACTCACCTGTGCTGCGGGTTGGAGAGAAGACAGGTGAGCGCCGTTGACAAGATCAGCCCAAGCCTGACGGGCCACGCACGGGCCCGCTGCAACGCTCCTTGGGAAGGCGGCAATTTTACTGCCCTTCCCTCGGGCGCCCGGCACCTGCGGCCCTGCCCCTGCCGCTGACCGGGATTCCCCCACCCCGGCAGCCCTGCGCACACCGGGAAAATGGTATCTTTTTGTACGCCATCGCACACGGGCAGCGACCCCACCGTCGCAGCATGGGCGCACCACCAGGAGACAACCGATGAATCTCGACCGGTTCAAGCAGCAGCATGTGGAGATCCTGCAGACCATTGCACAGATGCGCAAGCATGTGCACGCCGGCATCCCGGAAAACGCCGATGCCATCGCGCAGGGCATCATGGCCCTGCGCACCAAGGTGAACCTGCACCTGTCGGTCGAAGACCGGGTGCTGTATCCGCAGATCCACAAGCTGGAGGACGAGCGCCTGGTGCGCCTGGCCAAGACCTACCAGGACGAGATGCAGGGCCTGACCAGTGCCTTCGTGGATTTCTGCACCCGCTGGACCTTTGCCAACGCGATTGCGGCCCAGCCCGAGAAATTCCGCCAGGACGCCAACACCGTGATGAAGGCACTGCACGAGCGCGTGCAGCGCGAGAACACCGAGTTCTATCCCCGGCTGGAACAGTCCGTCAGCTAGCGGCCGGCGCGCCCAGCGCCGATGCGGGCAGGCCGAACACCTTGTCGAAGCCCCAGTTGAAGACAAAGGTGTAGCACAGGAAGAAGGCGATCAGGCCCAGGTCCATGACCAGCGCCTCCCACAGGCTGATGCCGAACCACCACGCGAACATGGGCACCAGCGTGACGACCAGCCCGCCCTCGAAGCCCACGGCATGCGCCACGCGGCGGCGCAGGCTGCGCCCGCGCACGCGCTGACGCGCCTCCCAGCGCTCGAACAGGGTGTTGAAGAACACGTTCCAGGCGATGGCCACGGCCGACGAGGCCACGGCCATGATGCCCGAATGCTCCAGGCCCTGGCCCGTGTAGCCCGCCAGCCCCCAGGTGACCACGGCGATGGCGATGAGTTCGTAGATGGAGACGTAGACCACGCGGCGGCGCAGGCCCTGCAGTCCGGGGATGGGCGGTGGAGAAGACATGGGAGCGCAATGGTAGCCGAGCCGCGCAGAGACCGTCGCGGTTATGCAAAGCGCGCATTACCCCACAAATCACCGGCCTTGGACAAGCGCAAACGGTGGGCATATTCTCTGCGGCTTGACTTGATCCCACGAGGAAACCCGCCATGTCGCATCCCAGCGGAACGCCCGGCAACATCACCCACCCCCTCCCCTCCTACCTCGACCCCCAGCACCTCGGTCCCTGGGGCATCTACCTGCAGCAGGTGGACCGCGTCACGCCCTACCTGGGCAGCCTGGCACGCTGGGTCGAGACCCTGAAGCGCCCCAAGCGCGCCCTGATCGTGGACGTGCCCATCGAGATGGACGACGGCACCATCGCGCACTTCGAGGGCTACCGCGTACAGCACAACCTGAGCCGCGGCCCCGGCAAGGGCGGCGTGCGCTTTCACCAGGACGTGACGCTGTCGGAGGTGATGGCCCTGTCGGCCTGGATGTCGATCAAGAACGCCGCCGTGAACGTGCCCTATGGCGGCGCCAAGGGCGGCATCCGCGTCGATCCCAAGAAGCTCTCGCGCGCCGAGCTCGAACGCCTCACGCGCCGCTACACCAGCGAGATCGGCCTGCTCATCGGCCCCACCAAGGACATTCCGGCGCCCGATGTGAACACCAACGGCCAGATCATGGCCTGGATGATGGACACCTACTCCATGAACGTGGGCGCCACCGCCACGGGCGTGGTCACCGGCAAGCCGGTGGACCTGGGCGGCTCCCTGGGCCGCGTGGAGGCCACGGGCCGCGGCGTGTTCACCGTGGGCTGCGAAGCGGCAGAGCGCATTGGCATGCAGATCGCCGGCGCGCGCGTGGCCGTGCAGGGCTTTGGCAACGTGGGCGGCACGGCCGGCCGCCTGTTCGCCGACGCCGGTGCCAAGGTCGTGGCCGTGCAGGACCACACGGGCAGCATCTACAACGCCCGGGGCCTGGACGCCGCCGCCCTGCAGGCGCATGTGCAGCAAACCGGCGGCGTGGCCGGCTTTGCCGGGGCCGAGGCCATGGCGAACGGCGATTTCTGGGGCGTGGACTGCGACATCCTCATCCCCGCCGCGCTGGAAGGCCAGCTCACCCAGGACAACGCCGGCAAGGTCAAGGCGCGGATGGTGATCGAGGGCGCCAACGGCCCCACCACCCCCGAGGCCGACGACATCCTCAACGACAAGGGCGTGCTGGTGCTGCCCGACGTGATCGCCAACGCCGGCGGCGTGACGGTGAGCTACTTCGAATGGGTGCAGGACTTCTCCAGCTTCTTCTGGACCGAGGACGAGATCAACGCCCGCCTGGTGCGCATCATGAAGGAGGCGTTTGCCGCCGTCTGGCAGGTGGCGCAGGAGAACAAGGTCTCGCTGCGCACGGCCACCTTCATCGTCGCCTGCAAGCGCATCCTGCACGCGCGCGAAATGCGCGGCCTGTACCCCTGATGGCCCCCTGACCCGCGTTTCGGAGCCCGGCCCACCCCGCCGGGCCTCCTGCGAAGAAGGCCCCTGGCGTCCGATCGGCGCCAGGGGTTTTTTCATGGCAGCCCGCCCCGCGCCGCCACCGGCGTGACCGTGCGCAAGGCCAGGCAAAAAGGCTGCTCGCAGGCTGCGCGCCCCGCGTAGGGGCAGCCGGGGGTGTGGCACAGCGCGGCCTCGCGGTCGCGGGCGGCGTCGGTGTCGCGCGGGGCCTGGCCGCTGGCCTGGAGCTGGGCCATGTGCAGCCAGGGGTCTTGCCGGGGCTGCAGCAGCTCGCGGCCATAGACGGTGGCCGCCGCCGCGCCCTGGCCCGGGGGCTGCAGGTCGAGCTGGAGCAGCGCGCTGGTGCGCGGCGCCTGGGGCCCTTGCGGCTGCAGCACCAGCGCCCAGGTGCCGGAGGCCAGGGCCGCCGGCGGGCCGGTGAACGCGCCCGCCAGTGGCGGCGGGGCCGCGGTTGCAGCCGCTGGGGCGGGCAGCGCCTGGAGCCAGGGCGCCGGCACGCGCAGCGCGAGCGAGAAGGCGCGCGCGCCCGCGGCGGTCTGCACCACGCCCTGGCCCACCAGCCAGGTCTGCAGGGGCGGCAGGCCGGGGGCATCCGGCGCGCCATCGACCAGGGGCAGCAGCGCCGCAGGCCAGGGCTGTGCGGCCCCCATGCGCTGCGGCTGCACGGATGCCGTGAGCTGCTGCACCAGCGCGGAGAGCAGTTGGCGCAGCGGTGCGCCCACGCCCGCGGCAGGCCAGGGCGCGCGCACGGGAACGGCGCCGGCCATGCCGGATGCGCCCGGCTGCGGCGCCGGCCTGCCGGGCACCGCGGGCACCGCGGGCACCGCGGGCACCGCGGGCACCGCGGGCACCGCGGGCGCAGGGGGCCGGGGCGCCGCCGGCGCATGGCCCTGGGACGCCCCGGGAGCGGCGCCCAGGTGGCTGCGCGCCTGGGGGGAGAGGTGCAGCGCGTCCTGCGCGGGAGGCGGGGGCGCTGCGGCGGGCCCGGGGGCCGCAGGGGACGGCAGGGGCATGGCGGCGGCAGGGGCGCCGGGCGGCAGGCCCGGGCTGGCGGGCGGCGGAGCGGGCGCGCGTTCGCCGCCCAGCAGCATGCCCTGGCGCTGCAGCGCGGCCTCCGCCAGCGCGAGGGCCAGGGCGGGCGGCGCGCCCCGGGGTGGGTCGAGGTTCACGGACATGCCGGCATGCGGGTGCGGGCCGCGTGCACGGGGGGTGCGCGGCATCCGCATTCTGCAACGTTTGCCCGCGCCGGGCCGGTGGCGCCCCCAAGCCGCTACTTGCTATTCATTCAATAGCTGCTTGCGCTTGCCTGCCATGCCCTGCAGGCCCATTTCACCCCATGCGGCGGCGGCTTCAGGCGGCTGCGGGGTAGAACAGCGGCCGGGCGCGCACCGGCGCCACGGCGCGGGCGATGGCGCCGATGTGCTCGGGCGTGGTGCCGCAGCAGCCGCCGACGATGTTCACCAGGCCTTCGGCGGCAAATTCGTGCACCAGGCGGCTGGTGACCTCGGGCGTCTCGTCGAAGCCGGTGTCGCTCATGGGGTTGGGCAGGCCGGCGTTGGGGTAGCAGCTGATGTAGGTGCCCTGCGCAGCCTTGGCCAGCTCCTGGAGGTAGGGACGCATGAGGGCGGCGCCCAGCGCGCAGTTCAGGCCCACGGCCAGGGGCTGGGCATGGCGCACGCTGTGCCAGAAGGCCGTGACGGTCTGGCCCGAGAGGATGCGGCCCGAGGCGTCGGTGACGGTGCCGCTGATGATGACGGGCAGGCGCTCGCCCGTCTTGTCGAATACTTCTTGAATAGCGAACAGCGCGGCCTTGGCGTTGAGCGTGTCGAAGATGGTCTCGACCAGCAGCACGTCGGCGCCGCCCTCGATCAATGCCTCGGCCTGCTCGAAGTAGGCGGCGCGCAACTGCTCGAACGTGATGTTGCGCGCGCCGGGGTCGTTCACGTCGGGGCTGATGCTGGCCGTCTTGGGCGTGGGGCCGAGCGCGCCGGCGACGAAACGCGGGTGCTCCGGGGTGGAAAACTTGTCGCAGGCGGCGCGCGCGAGCTGCGCCGAGCGCAGGTTCATCTCGCGCGCCAGATGGGCCATGCCGTAGTCGTCCTGGGCGATCGTGGTCGCGCCGAAGGTGTTGGTCTCGATGAGGTCGGCGCCGGCCGCCAGGTAGCGCTCGTGGATGTCGCGGATCACGTCGGGGCGCGTGAGCGAGAGCAGCTCGTTGTTGCCCTTGACGTCGCGCGGAAAATCCTGGAAGCGATCGCCCGCGCCGTCGGGCCCGGTGTAGCCCGCGCCCCGGTACTGCGCCTCGCCCAGCTTGAAACGCTGGATCATGGTGCCCATGGCGCCGTCGAGGATGACGATGCGCTTTTCAAGAATGGCGGGGAGCTGCTGGGCGCGGGTGTAGTGGAGGGCTTGCATGGGGTGGGATTGTAGGAAAGCCCCCCAAGACGCAAGCGCAGCGGGGTCTTGCGCCCTTGCTAGGGCAAGGGGGCGCCCGTGCCGTGCGCGATGCGCCCCTGGCGCACCACGGTGCAGGCCGGCCGCTGGCCCAGCCAGTAGGCCAGCTCCGCCAGCTCGTCCACGGGCCACAGCACGAAGTCGGCCGCGCGGCCCGCGGCCAGCAGGCCATGCGTGTCCTGCAGGCCCAGCGCCCGCGCTGCATGCCGGGTGATGCCGGCCAGCGCCTCGGGCACCGTCAGGCGGAACAGGGTGCACGCCATGTTGGCCATGAGCAGCAGGCTGAGGGCGGGCGAGGTGCCCGGATTGTGGTCGGTGGACACGGCCATGGGCACGCCCGCGGCGCGCAGTTGCGCGATGGGCGGCAGGTGCGTGTCGCGCAGGGTGTAGTAGGCGCCGGGCAGCAGCACGGCCACGGTGCCCGCTGCCTGCATGGCGGCAATGCCCTGCGGGGAGAGGTGCTCGATGTGGTCGCACGACAGCGCCTGGTAGCGCGCCGCAAGCTGCGCCCCGCCCATGTCGGAGAGCTGCCCGGCGTGCAGCTTGACGGGCAGGCCCAGGCGCTGGGCGGCGGCGAAGACCTGTTCGGTCTCGGCCAGTGAGAAGGCGATGCGCTCGCAGAACGCATCCACCGCGTCCACCAGGCCTTCTTCGGCAAGCTGGGGCAGCATCTGCTGGCACACCAGGTCGATGTAGTCCTGGCTGCGCCCGGCGTATTCCGGCGGCAGAGCGTGCGCCCCCAGGAAGGTGGTGCGCACCGTGATGCCCAGCGCGCCCCCCAGGCGGCGCGCCACGCGCAGCTGCTTGCGCTCGTGCTCCAAGGCCAGGCCGTAGCCGGACTTGATTTCGATGGCGCACACGCCCTCGGCCATCAGGGCCTGCAGGCGTGGCAGGGCGCTGGCGTACAGCGCGTCCTCGCTGGCCGCGCGCGTGGCGCGCACGCTGGAGACGATGCCGCCCCCGGCGCGCGCCACCTCCTCGTAGCTCGCGCCGTCCAGGCGCAGGGCGAATTCATGCGCGCGCTGGCCGCCGTACACCAGGTGGGTGTGGCAGTCGACCAGGCCGGGCGTGGCCCAGGCGCCCTGGGCGTCGTGGCGCGGCAGCGCACCATGGGCCGCGGGCAGCGCCTCCTGCGGGCCCAGCCAGGCGATGCGCCCGCCCTGCACCACCAGCGCGGCGCACGCGCCCTCGGCGACGGGCACATCGGGCGCGGCCAGGCTGCCGGCCAGGCGCAGGTTGTGCCAGATGCCGTCGGCGCTGGCGCGCCCCGGAGCTTGCATTGCCGTCATATTTGCTCCTGTATTGATAGCTGCTTACGCTTGTCCATAGAGCGCTGCAGGCCGATTTCACTCAAAACAGCGGGGCCACGCCCACCCAGGCCAGCGCGGCGTCCGCACCCGGCGCGGGGCACAGCGGCGCGCCCGGCTGGGCGGCGCTCCACCACAGGCCCTGGCCCGGGGCAAAACATTCGCCCGCGCGCTCCCAGCGCCCGGCCAGCACCATGCACAGGCCGGCCGCGGTGCTGCCGGGCACGCAGGCGGCGCGCAGCACCCGCAGGCTGCCACGCCACTGGCCGCGCCGCAGCATGAGGTTGAAGTCCTCGGCCGCGCCGGCGCTGAGGCGGCACTGCACCGGCGCTTCGCCCGCGAAGGCGAACGGCTCCCAGGGGCGCGCGAGCCAGTGGTCCACGCTGCCGTCGCTGCTCTGCAGGTGCACGCCCCGGCCCTGCAGCAGCATGATGTGCCGGTCCACCCCGGGAAAGGGCGAGAAGGCCCCGGGGGCCGCCAGGGTGGCCACGCTCACGCGCCAGCCGAAGTCCTCCAGCGCGGCACCGGGCGGCCAGCACACGAGTGCGCGCGTGGCGCCGCCGCCGTTCTTCCAGGGCGTGGCGGGGGTGGCGGCCAGGTCCAGGCGCTGCACGGGCCTCAAGCGCCGCGTGCCAGGCGGGCGGCCAGGCGGGCCACCACCTTGGCGGTCAGGCCATCGCGGTCGAAGGTGGGGTTGAATTCGGCCAGGTCCGCGGCCACCAGCTTGCCGCTGGCGAGCACGGCGTCGGCCACGGCCTGCACGCACCACAGCGGCACGCCCAGCGGCGCGGGCGCCGATACGCCGGGGGCGACGGCGCCGGGCAGCACGTCGATGTCGATGGTGAGGTACACGGCGTCGCAGGCCTGCAGGTCCTGCGCCAGCGCCGCCAGGGCCTGCGCCAGGCCGGCTTCGGTCTGCAGGGCGTCGTCCAGCCAGTAGCGCACGCCCAGCGCATCGGCGCGCTCGAACAGGGCCTGGGTATTGGCATAGCGGCTGATGCCCAGCACGCGGTAGTCGAACGGCCGGCCCTGGGCGGCGCACCATTCCTGGATCTGGCGGAACGGCGTGCCCGAGTTGCCCTCCCGCGCCTGGCGCAGGTCGAAATGTGCGTCCAGGTTGACGATGAGGATGCGGCGCGCGTCCGGCCGCGCCTGCGCCACGCCCTGGAAGCTCCCCCAGGCGACCTCGTGCCCGCCGCCCAGCACCAGCGGCAGACAGCCTTGCGCCAGGGCCTGGGCCACCTGCTGCGCCAGCGCCTGCTGCGCGGCGTCCAGGTCGCCGGCGGTGCAGGCGATGTCGCCCGCGTCCCACAGCGCCGGCTCGCCCAGCAGGGGCAGGTTGGCCAGGGCCTTGCGCGCGGCTTCGGGGCCCAGCGCAGCGCCGACCCGGCCGCCGTTGCGGCGCACGCCCTCGTCCACGGCAAAGCCGATCAGGGCCACGCCGCCCCGGCTGGCGCAGGTGAAGGGCTGCACCTGCTGGTGCCAGCGCCGGCTGGGGCCGGTTTCCTCGGCGTCGATGCGGCCTTGCCAGGCCGCTGCTTGTGTCGTCGTCATGGCGTATTCGTGTCCTTGGCGCAGGCTCAGGCGCGCGTGAGCACCGCCTGGAGGAACGAGCGCGTGCGCTCCTGGGTCGGCTGGGTGAAGATGGTGGCGGGCGGGCCGGATTCGATGATGCCGCCGCCATCCATGACCACCACCACATCGCCCACCTCGCGCGCGAAGTCCATCTCGTGCGTGACCACCATCATGGTCATGCCTTCGCGGGCCAGCACCTTCATGACCTGCAGCACCTCGCCCACGAGTTCCGGGTCCAGGGCCGAGGTGGGCTCGTCGAACAGCATCACGCGCGGCTTCATCGCCAGGGCGCGGGCGATGGCCACGCGCTGCTTCTGCCCGCCCGAGAGGCTGGCCGGCATGGCGTCCGCCTTGTGCGCCAGGCCCACTTTCTCCAGCAGCACGCGCGCCTGGGCCTCGGCTTCGGCCTGCGGCTGCTTGTGCAGCTTGCGCGGCCCCAGGGTGACGTTGTCGAGCACCGAGAGATGCGGGAACAGGTTGAAGGACTGGAACACCATGCCGACTTCTTCGCGCAGGGCGTTGAGTTCGCGCTCGGGCAGCATCTGACCCTCGTTGACCAGCGTGCGCCCGCAGATGTCGATGCGCCCGCCCTGGGGCTCTTCCAGGCCGTTGCAGCAGCGCAGAAAGGTGCTCTTGCCCGAGCCGCTGGGGCCGATGACGACGACCACCTGCGAGGGCTGCACGTCGAAGTCGATGCCGTTGAGCACCACATGCTCGCCATAGGCCTTGCGCAGGCCGCGGATGCGCACCATGGGTTCGGTGCTGGAACTTGCGGTATGTCCCTTCATTGGACCATCCCCCCTGCGCGCAGGCGCAGCTCGATGTGGCGCAGCGCCAGGGTGGTGGCGCCCGTCAGAATGAAATACACCACGGCAATCGCCAGGTAGACCTCCAGCGAGCGGTAGGACACGCTGATGATCTTCTGCCCCTCGTGCATGAGGTCGTGGATGGTGAGCAGCGAGACCAGGGCCGAGTTCTTGATCAGGGCAATGAACTCGTTGCCCAGCGGCGGAATCATGCGCACGATGGCCTGGGGCAGCACCACGGTGCGCATGGCCATGCCCGAGGACATGCCGATGGAGCGCGCTGCCTCCATCTGGCCCTTGTCGATGGACTGGATGGCGCCGCGCACGATTTCGGACACATAGGCGCCGGAATAAATGCCCAGGCCGATCACGCCGCACACGAAGGCGGGCAACAGAATGCCCAGTTGCGGCAGGCCGAAGAACAGCAGGAACAACTGCACCAGCAGCGGCGTACCGCGGATGGCCGCCACATAGGCCGTGCACACGCCGTAGACGAGCCGGTTGCGCGGGTTCAGGCGGCCGATGCCTGCCAGCAGACCGAGCACGCAACCCATGAGCAGCGAGACGGCGGTGACTTCAACCGTCACCACGGCGCCCTGCAGCAACTGGGGCCATCCGGCCCAGACGGGGGAAAAATCGAGTTCCATGGATCAGTCCATCCCAGGCATCACTTGGTGGCGGCGCTGCCGCTGAACCACTTTTTCACGATGGCGGCATAGGTGCCATCGGCCTTGAGCTTGGCAATCGCCGCGTTGACCGCCTTGGTCAGCTCGGGCGTGTCCTTGCGCAGGGCCATGCCGTATTCCTCGGTGGTGAGCTGCTCCTCCAGCACGCGCAGGCCGGGGCGCGTGCGCACGTACTGGTAGGCCGCGGGCTTGCCCGTCACGGCGGCGTCGGCACGGCCGATGTCCACCAGGTTGAACATCTCCTGGTTCTTCTCGACTTCGACGCGCTGCACCTTGGGGTAGTTCTGCGTCAGAAAGCCCACCGATTTGGTGCCCACCTGCACGGAGACTTTCTTGCCGTCCAGGTCGGCCAGCTTCTTGATGGTGGTGTTGTTGTCCTTGACCATCACCACCAGGCCGCCGGCGTAGTAGGGCTCGGTGAAGTCGACGACCTTGCGGCGCTCGTCGGTGATGTAGATGGCCGAGACGGCCATGTCGAAGCGCTTGGACATCAGGCCCGGGATCAGGCCCTTGAAGTCGATGTCCACCCACTCGACCTGCTTGCCCATGGCCTTGCCGATGGCCTCGACGAGTTCGATGTCAAAGCCCGTGCGCTTGTTGTTCTCGACGAACTCCATGGGCGGGAAGGTGGCGTCCGTGCCGACGCGCAGCACGTTGTCCTGGGCGTGCGCGCCCAGCGTGCTCAGCGCCAGCGCGGCCAGGGTGGAAATCAGAAAGGGACGGCGGTGGGTGGTGGTCATGGCAAGGTCTCCGTGGGGGGGGGTCAGGGGTTCAGGGAAGTCACACTTTGGGGGGTGCGGTGGCGGGGCATGGGGCGGCGGCGTCAGGACGGCGCCCACTGGCGCGCGATGCGGGCGGCAGCGACCACCACCATGCGGATCAGCTCGGGCTCCTGCCCTTGCGCCCGCAGGATGGGGGCCATCAGCGTGATGGCGCCGACGGCGCGGCGCGACGCATCGAACAGCGGCACGCTGCAGCCCCATACGCCGGCATCGACCTCACCGGCGCTCACGGCAAAGCCCGCGCGGCGGATGGCGTCGAGTTCGTCCTGCGCCGCCTGGCGCTCGGCCGTGCCCGGGCCCCATTCGCGGTCGAGCACCGCCGCGCGGGCGGCCTCGGGCAGGTGGGCGAGCACGCACTTGGCCGAGGCCCCGGCGCGCAGGGGCACGCTGCGCCCTTTCTCGAACGAGCAGCGCAGCGAGTGCTGGCTCTCCACCATGTCCAGGCAGATGGCCTTGTCGTTCACGGCGACGATCAGGCCCACGCTCTCGTGCGATTGCTGCGCCAGCTCGACCATGCCGGGGCGCGCCTGGCGCACCAGATGGGACGCCAGATCGAAGCCCAGAGCGAGCTGCAGGCTCAGCGGACCGGGCGCGTAGTGGCCGTCGCTCTCCAGCACGAAACCCCAGCGCTTGAGCCGCGCCAACTGGCGGTACAGCGTGCTGCGCGCCAGGCCCGTGCGCTCCATGAGCTCGGCCACGGCCAGCGCCTGGCCGTGCTGGGCCAGCACGGCCAGCACCTGCAACACACGGTCGGAGGTGGGAACGGCGGGAGGGGGCGCAGTCTTTGACATGGCGGCAGTATCAAAGAATGCGGTCCCAATTTCCAGATTCTTTTTCCCATTGAATGGGACTGCGCCCGCCTATTTGACAACCCTAGGGAAAACCCTGATCAACGCAGCATGGGCAGCTTGAGCCCCTGCTTTTTCGCTGTGGCGATGGCCAGCTCGTAGCCCGCGTCCGCATGGCGCATCACGCCCGAACCGCAGTCGTTCACCAGCACGCGCGCCAGGCGCTCAGCCGCCGCATCCGTGCCGTCGGCCACGATGACCATGCCCGAGTGCTGGCTGTAGCCCATGCCCACGCCGCCGCCGTGGTGCAGGCTCACCCAGGTGGCGCCGCCGGCGGTGTTGAGCAGGGCGTTGAGCAGCGGCCAGTCGGAGACGGCGTCGGTGCCGTCCTTCATGGATTCGGTCTCGCGGTTGGGGCTGGCCACGCTGCCGGTGTCCAGGTGGTCGCGGCCGATGACGATCGGGGCCTTGAGTTCGCCGTTCTTCACCATCTCGTTGAAGGCGAGGCCCGCAAGGTGGCGCTCGCCCAAGCCCAGCCAGCAGATGCGCGCGGGCAGGCCCTGAAAGGCGATGCGCTCGCGCGCCATGTCCAGCCAGCGGTGGGTGTGCTTGTTCTCGGGGAACAGCTCCTTGATCTTGGCGTCGGTCTTGTAGATGTCCTCGGGGTCGCCCGAGAGGGCCACCCAGCGAAACGGCCCCTTGCCCTCGCAGAACAGCGGGCGGATGTAGGCAGGCACGAAGCCGGGGAAGTCGAAGGCGTTCTGCACGCCTTCATCGAACGCGACTTGGCGAATGTTGTTGCCGTAGTCCACCGTGGGGATGCCCATGGCCTGGAAGTCGAGCATGGCCCGCACATGGACGGCGCAGCTTGTGGCGGCGGCGGCCTTGAGCGAACCATGCTGCGCGGGGTCTTTCTGCGCGGCCTGCCACTGCGGCACGGTCCAGCCGCTGGGCAGGTAGCCGTGGATGAGGTCGTGCGCGCTGGTCTGGTCGGTGACGAGGTCGGGTTTGATGCCCCCGGCCTGGGCGCGGCGCACCAGCTCGGGCAGGATGTCGGCGGCGTTGCCCAGCAGGGCGATGGAGACGGCTTCCTTCTTGCCGGTGTGTTCCTTGATCAGCTCGATGGCATGGTCGATGTCGCGGGCCTGCTTGTCCACGTAGCGGGTGCGCAGGCGAAAGTCGATGCTGCTTTGCTGGCACTCGATGTTCAGCGAGACGGCGCCGGCCAGCGTGGCGGCCAGGGGCTGGGCGCCGCCCATGCCGCCCAGGCCGGCGGTCAGGATCCACTTGCCCGAGAGGTCGTTGTGGTAGTGCTGGCGTCCGGCCTCGACGAAGGTCTCGAAGGTGCCCTGCACGATGCCCTGGCTGCCGATGTAGATCCAGCTGCCGGCGGTCATCTGGCCGTACATGAACAGGCCCTTGCGGTCGAGTTCGTTGAAGTGCTCCCAGGTGGCCCATTGGGGCACGAGGTTGGAGTTGGCGATCAGCACGCGCGGGGCGTTGGCATGGGTCTTGAACACGCCCACGGGCTTGCCCGATTGCACGAGCAGGGTTTCATCGTCGTTGAGGTCCTTGAGCGATACCAGGATCTGGTCGAAGCACTCCCAGTCGCGCGCGGCGCGGCCGATGCCGCCGTAGACCACGAGGTCCTGCGGGCGCTCGGCCACCTCGGGGTCGAGGTTGTTCTGCAGCATGCGGTAGGCGGCCTCGGTGAGCCAGTTCTTGCAGTGCAATTGGCTACCGCGCGGGGCGCGGATCACGCGGGAGGCATCGTGGCGGGGGTCGGTGGTGGTGGTCATGGCAAGTCTCCGGGGGTGTGCAACCAAGGGGGTTCAGGCGGTGTGGCTGGGCAGGCAGGCCAGCAGCGGCGCGGGCCAGGTGCTTTGCTGGGCCCAGGCGCGCATGGCTTCGATGTCGGGCGCCAGGTAGCGGTCCTGCTCCAGGAAGGCGACGCGGCGGCGGATGGCGGCGAACTGTTCTTCCACCAGCGAGGACGATGGCAGCGAACGGTCGAATTCCATGCCCTGCGCGGCCGACATGGCCTCGATGCCCACCATCACCGCCGCGTTGCGCACCATATCGAGCAGGCGGCGCGCGCCGTAGGTGGCCATGGAGACATGGTCCTCCTGGTTGGCCGAGGTGGGCAGGCTGGTCACGCTGCTGGGGTTGGCCAGACACTGGTTCTCGGCGGCCAGGGCGGCGGCCGTGACCTGGGCGATCATGAAGCCCGAGTTCACGCCGCTCTCAAGGATCAGGAAGGCCGGCAGGCCCGACAGGCCGGGGTCGAGCAGCAGCGACAGGCGGCGCTCCGAAATCGCCCCGATCTCGGCCACGGCCAGCGCGATGATGTCGGCCGCGAAGGCCACGGGCTCGGCGTGGAAGTTGCCGCCCGAGATGACCTCCCCGGTGTCGGTGAAGACCAGTGGGTTGTCCGACGCCGCATTGGCCTCGGTGCGCAGCACGCGCGCGGCGTGCTGCAGGTTGTCCAGGCAGGCGCCCATGACCTGGGGGATGCAGCGGATCGAATACGGGTCCTGCACGCGGCCGCAGTGCGGGTGCGAGGGGTCGATCTGGCTGCCGTCGAGCAGCGCGCGCACGGCGGCGGCCACGGCGATCTGCCCGGCCTGGCCGCGCGCTGCGTGGATGCGCGCGTCGAACGGCTTGACCGAGCCCTTGATGGCTTCGAGCGAGAGCGCGCCGGCGACCAGCGCGGCGCAGAACACGTCTTCCGCACCGAACAGGCCGGCCAGCGCCAGCGCCGTGGACACCTGCGTGCCGTTGAGCAGCGCCAGCCCTTCCTTGGGGCCGAGCACGAAGGGCTGCAGGCCCACGGCGGCCATGGCTTCGCGCCCCGGCACCACCTTGCCATTCACCGTGGCCTGGCCCTCGCCGATGAGCACGCAGGCCAGGTGCGCCAGCGGCGCCAGGTCACCCGAGGCGCCCACCGAGCCCTTGGCCGGGATGACCGGCAGCACGTTGGCGTTGGCGAGCGCCAGCAGCGCATCGACGATCTCGGGGCGGATGCCCGAATGCCCACGCGCCAGGCTCACGGCCTTGGTCGCCAGCACCAGGCGCACCACGCCGTCGGGCAGCGCCTCGCCCGTGCCCACGCTGTGCGACAGCACCAGGTTGCGCTGCAGCTCGGCCAGGCGCTCGTGGGCAATCTTCGTGCTCGCCAGCTTGCCGAAGCCGGTGTTGATGCCGTAGACCACCTGGTCTTCAGCGACGATGCGCTGCACCGTGGCCTGCGCGGCGCGCATGCCGGCCTGCGCCGAGGCGTCGAGCGCCAGCGGCACGGCGCCTGCGTGAATGCGGCGCAGCTGCGCCAGCGTGACATGGCCGGGGTCGAGGGTGAGAGGGGTGGTCATGGTGCCAGTCCTGTCTATACAAGTAGGTGTCAAAGAAAAAAGGCCAACGATCAGGCTTAACCAGCCACCGGGTGGCCGTCGGTGCGGAAGCGGCTGCCGAGCCGGTAGCGCGAGGCCGGGTGCAGGCAGCGCACCACGGTCACGGGCACGCCGCGCGACCAGGTGCGGCGCGTGAGCAGCAGGCAGGGCTCGTGCGCCGGCATCTCCAGCAGCGCGGCCTGCTCGGGGGTGGGCAGCACGGCATCCACCACATGCTCCACCTGGTCGAAGGGCACGCTGCGCAGCAGGTATTCGGAGGGCGGCACGGCGGCGAAGTCCTGCGCCAGAAAGTCGGGCGCCATGGCCGGGTTCACATGGCGGTCTTCAAGCTGCACCGGCACGCCGTTCTCGCGGTGCACGCACTGCGTGTGGAACACGGAAGCTCCCGTGCCCAGGTCCAGCGCAGCAGCCACCTCCAGCGTGGCGGCGGCGCGCCGGGCGGCGAGCACGTCGCAGCGGTAGTCGTGCCCGCGCTGGCGGATCTCGCTGGCCAGGTTGGCGATCTGCAGCAGCGTGGACTGGGGCTTGTCCTCGGCGACGAAGCTGCCCACGCCGGCCACGCGCACGATGCGGCCTTGCTCGACCAACTCACGCAGCGCGCGGTTCACCGTCATGCGCGAGATGCCGAACTGTGCCACCAGCTCGTGCTCGGAGGGCAGCCGGTCGCCCGCGCGCCAGCTGCCGTCCTGGATGCGGCGCACGATGAAGTCTTTCACCTGCTCGTACAGCGCCAGGGCGGGCACGGCCGCCGGGCTGGAAGCCGGGCGGCGGGAAGGGCTGGCGGAGCGGGGCGAAGTGGTGCGGGTCATGGTGCGATGAACTTGTATATACAGGCTAACCGAAATCCCCCGCAAGGGTCAACCCCCGGGTTGCCCGGGGACGGTGGACTCAGCCCGCGGCCGTGCCGGGCGGCACCGGCAGCACCACCCGCGCCTCCAGCCCCGGCTGGGCGTTGCGCAGTTCCAGGCTGCCGCCATGCGCCTGCGCCACCAGGCGGCACAGGTACAGACCCAGGCCCACGCCGCCGGTGGCGCGCTGGCGCGCGCTGTCGGGGCGGTAGAAGGCCTGCGCGAGCTGGGCCAGGTGCTCCGGCGGCACGCCGGGGCCATGGTCGCGCACGGTGATTTCAAGCTGTTCGTCCTGCCAGCGCAGGTGCAGCTCGGGCGGCGGTGTGCCGGGCTCGCTGTGGCGCAGGCTGTTGTCGAGCAGGTTGCGCAGCAGCAGGCGCATGCGCGCGCGGTCCAGCGGCAATGCCGGCAGCGTGGGCGGCGCCTGCACGCGGATGGCGCCGGCGCCGGGGTGGCGGTCGCCCAGTTCGACGATGACATCGCGCGCCAGCGCGGCCAGGTCCACGGGCTCGCGGTGCAGCGCGGCATGGGGGGCGGCGAGGCGCTCGCTCTCCAGCAGGTCGGTGATGACGCGCGCCATCTCGCCCAGGTCGCGCAGCAGCGCCTGGCGCTGCGGCTCGGTCTCGGGGACTTCGGGCAGCAGCTCGGCGTTGAGGCGCGCGCGCGTCAGCGGGCTGCGCAGCTCGTGGCTCAGGGCCAGCAGCAGGGCGCGCTTGGCATCCAGCATCTGGCGGATGTCGCTGCCCATGGTGTTGATGGTGGCGGCGAGCTGGCCCAGTTCGTCGGGCCTGTG
Organism: Comamonas granuli NBRC 101663; assembly: GCF_000739995.1. Classification (GTDB taxonomy): domain Bacteria; phylum Pseudomonadota; class Gammaproteobacteria; order Burkholderiales; family Burkholderiaceae_C; genus Simplicispira; species Simplicispira granuli. Next base: position 84,753 of record NZ_BBJX01000002.1, read on the forward strand.
CGCGTGGCGCACGGGGATGGGCGGGTCGAACGCGCCCGCGCCGAAGCGCAGGGCACCGGCGCGGATGTCGTCGAGCGGGCGCAGCAGGCGGCGCACGTAGAGGTAGGCCAGCGCCGTGAGCGCCAGCAGCACGCCCAGCGTGAACCAGGCCATGCGCGGGCGGCGCTCCCAGGCGAGCACGCTGAGGCCGAATTCGAGCCGGTGCCCGTCGGCCGTGCGGCGTTCGAGCAGGCCCTGCATTTCGTCACGGCCGCGCCAGCGCTCCAGGTGCGGGCGCGGGGCCAGGTCCGGGTGCGATTGCCATTGCACCTGCGGGCCGGTGATGCGCAGGGTGATGGGCAGGCGCTGGGTGAGCGCGCGGGCGCGCTCCTCGCTGGGCGGGCTGCCGACCTCCTGTGCCAGGCGGTCCACGTAGTCGGCCAGCAGCGGGCGGGCGGCCGCGCGCCAGCCCGTGGCCACCACGGTCTGCACGCCGCCGATGAAGGTGACCGCCAGGCCCAGGGCCAGCAACAGGAACACGGTGACCAGTCGCCAGCGCAGCGAGCGCCGCAGCGTCGCCCAGGCGCGGCGGTGCGGCGCCTGGGTGCGGTTCACGGCTGCTCCCGGCGCAGGGCGAAGGAGTAGCCGGCGTTGCGCAGGGTCTTGATGCAGTCCAGCGGTTCGAGCTTCTTGCGCAGGCGGCTGACCACGATGTCCACGGCGCGCGTGTAGAGCTCGGCCTCGTGGCCGCGCAGCTGGTTAAGGATGTCGTCGCGACTGAGCACGCGCCCGCTCTCGCGCGCCAGCAGGTGCAGCAGCTCGAATTCGGTGCCGGTGAGCTCCACCGGGCGGCCCTGGCATTGCACGCTGCGGCGCACCGGGTCGATGCGCAGGCCCTCGAACACCAGCGGCCCCGCCGCCACGGCCACGGGACGGCGGCGGCGCAGCACGGTCTGCACGCGCGCGACGAGCTCGCGCGGCTCGAAGGGCTTGGGCAGGTAGTCGTCGGCGCCGAGTTCGAGGCCGACGACGCGGTCCGTCACCTCGCCGCGCGCGGTGAGCATGAGCAGGGGGATGTCGCTGCGCTGGCGTATGGCGCGGCACAGGGCAAAGCCGTCCATCTCGGGCAGCATGACGTCGAGGATGGCGGCGTCGAAACCGCCCTGGGCCAGCCGCTCCAGCCCATCACTGGGGCGCAGCGCCTGCTCCAGCACCAGCTCGTAGCGCCGGAAGTACGCCGCCAGCGGCGCGCCGAGCTGTTCGTCGTCGTCGATGAGCAGGATGCGGTGCATGGGTGCATTCTCGCGCACGGCCTCTGGCCCTCACGCCCTGCGGGCCTGCGCGCGGTGGCGCAGGATCATCTGCCGCAGGCGCCGCTGGGCCGGAGCGTGCAGGGCGTCGAAGCGGTCGGCCGCCTCCAGCAGCGCGGGCAGCGTGTGCGCCGCCTGCTGGGGCCGGCGCGCCACCAGACCCAGGGCGTGCTCGCGGTCGAAGCGCGGGCCCCAGACCAGCGTCAGCAGTTCGTCGTGCGGGCTGGACTCGTCCGCCAGCAGCGCCGGGCCATGGGCCCGCCATGCGCGCGCCAGCCGGTGCAGGGGATCATGCGGGGCGGTCATGGCGCGGCTCCCGCTTCAGCCGTGGCGGCCCATCCAGCCGCGGCGCCGCTCCATGAAGTCGCGCAGCTTCTGCTGCTGCTCGGGGTGGAGGCTGTCGTAGAAGTCGGCCATGGCGGCGATCACGCCCGGCCCGCCCGCCTGCACGGCGCGCAGCCTGTCGTCGAGCAGCGCCTGGGCGCGGGTGCGGTCAAACCGGGGGCCGGCCACCAGGGCGCGCATATCGGCACGCGGGTCGCCCGCCGGGCCCGCCATGGCGGCGCGCTGGGCCTGCAAGGCGTCGGCCAGCGCGGCGAGTTTCTGCTTCTGCGCCTCGTTCAGGTCGAGCTGGCGGCCGATGCGCTCCATCACCTTGCCGCGCACCTCGGCCATGCGCTCGGCGTCCATGGGGCCGTGGCGGTGGTCATACCTGCCCGCGCAGGCGGTGAGTCCGCCGGCGAGGACGAAAGCGCCCAGCAGGGCGGCGAGGGTTTTCTTGATCCAGGGTTGCATGGTGCAGGTCCTTTGTCGGAACGGCGTGGAACATGGCCCCCATGGTGCGGCGCGCACGCCATGGCGTCTTCTCCGCGCGGTTTCGGTTTATTTCGGTTTGTTTCAGGCGCGGGCGATTGCCGATAATCACGCCCGGTGCAGCGCCCGCACCGTTTCAAGCAAAATCGGCCTCCAGCGCTTATGCAACAAGCGCTGACAGCTATCAAATCAGCAGCATCTTGTCCCCCGCCCACTCCATCCTGAAAGACGTTTTCGGCTACGAGCGCTTCCGCGGCCCGCAGGAGTCCATCGTGGAGCATGTGGCCGCGGGTGGCGACGCGCTGGTGCTCATGCCCACGGGCGGCGGCAAGAGCCTGTGCTACCAGGTGCCGGCCATCGTGCGCCAGCAGCAGGGCCTGGGGGTGACGGTGGTCGTCTCGCCGCTGATTGCGCTCATGCACGACCAGGTGGGCGCGCTGCACGAGGCGGGCGTGGAGGCGGCCTTTCTCAATTCCACGCTGGACTGGCAGCAGACCCTGGACGTGGAGCGGCGCCTGGCGCGCGGCGCCATCACGCTGCTGTACGCTGCGCCCGAGCGCGTGACGACCGAGCGCTTCCTGGGCCTGCTCGACGACCTGCACGCGCGCGGGCAGCTCGCCCTGTTCGCCATCGACGAGGCGCACTGCGTGAGCCAGTGGGGGCATGACTTCCGCCCCGAGTACCGCCAGCTCGCGGTGCTGCACCAGCGCTACGCGGGCGTGCCGCGCATCGCCCTCACGGCCACGGCGGACGCGCTCACGCGCGCCGACGTCCTCGCGGGGCTGCAGTTGCAGGACGCGCGCCTGTTTCTCAGCAGCTTCGACCGGCCCAACATCCGCTACCGCATCGAGGAGAAGAAGGAGCCGCTGGCGCAGCTGCTGCGCTTCATCGAGCGCGAGCACGCGGGCGATGCCGGCGTGGTGTACTGCCAGTCCCGCAAGCGCGTGGAGGAAATGGCCCAGGCCCTGCAGGACGCGGGCGTGCACGCCCTGCCCTACCACGCCGGCCTGCCCGCCGAGGTGCGCCAGGCGCACCAGGACCGCTTTCTGCGCGAGGACGGCGTGGTGATGGTGGCCACCATCGCCTTCGGCATGGGCATCGACAAGCCGGACGTGCGCTTCGTCGCGCATGTGGACATGCCCAAGAACATCGAGGGCTACTACCAGGAGACGGGCCGCGCCGGGCGCGACGGCCTGGCGGCCGATGCCTGGATGGTCTACGGCCTGCAGGACGTGGTGAACCAGCGCCGCATGATCGACGACGGCGAGGCGGGCGAGGAATTCAAGGCCGTGATGCGCAGCAAGCTCGACGCCCTGCTCGCCCTGGCCGAGGCCACCGGCTGCCGCCGCCAGCGGCTGCTGGCCTACTTCGGCGAGCAGTCCGCGCCCTGCGGCAACTGCGACAACTGCCTCGCCCCTCCGGCCGTGTGGGACGGCACGGACGCGGCGCGCAAGCTCCTGTCCACCATCTACCGCGTGCACGAAGCGAGCGGCCTGACCTTCGGCGTGGGCCACCTCATGGACATCGTGCGCGGCAAGCTCACCGACAAGGTGCGCCAGTTCGGGCACGACCAGCTCTCCACCTTCAACCTGGGCGCGCAGTATTCCGAGGCGCAGCTGCGCGGCGTGCTGCGCCAGTTGCTCGCCCTGGGCGCCGTGGGCGTGCAGCGCGTGGCCATGGAGAACGGCCACAGTTTCGACACGCTGACGCTCACGGCGGGCTCGCGCCCCGTGCTGCGCGGCGAGCAGACCGTGCTGCTGCGCGAAGCCTCGGCGCACGCCGCGCCCAAGAAGGCGCGCCGCGCCGCCGCCCCGCCCGTGGCCGCCGCCAGCCTGGGCGCCGACGCGCAGGTGCGCTTCATCAACCTCAAGGCCTGGCGCGCCGAGGTGGCGCGCGCGCACAACCTGCCGGCCTACGTGATCTTCCACGACGCCACGCTGGCGGCCATCGCCGAGCGCTGCCCGGCCACGCTGGAGGACCTGCAGGGCATCAGCGGCATGGGGGCGAAGAAGCTCGAGGCCTACGGCGCCGAGGTGCTGCGCGTGTGCGCGCAGGGCGGCTGACGCACGCGCGCCAGGCGCCATGCGGCACCTGGCGCTGCAGCCTCAGGCCCGGGCGTGCGCCGCGGATGCGGCGCGCGCGCGCAGCGCGTGGATGCCCGCGGAAAAGCGCTTGAGCGTGGGCGTGCTGTCGCCCGGCGGGATCATCATCTCGATGAGCTGGAAGCGCCCGCGCTCGGCGAAGGCGGCGTCCAGCGCAGCCTGGAACTCGGCCCGCGTGTGCACGCGGTGGCCGCGCCCGCCCAGGGCGTCGGCCGCCTGTGCCAGGTGCCAGTCGCCCAGCGCGGCGCAGCGCGACTCCGTCTGGAAGGCGCGGATCATCTCCCAGGTCTGGTTGTTGAGCACGATGACGATGGGGTCCAGGCCCAGGCGCGGGCAGTTGCCCAGCTCCCAGCCCGTCATCTGAAAGGCGCCGTCGCCCACCAGCACCACGGTGCGCTCGCCCAGCGCCACCTGCGCGCCCATGCCCGCCGGCACGCCAAAGCCCATGGTGGCGTAGTAGCCCGGCGCCACCAGCAGCGTGGGCAGCAGCTCCATGGCCGCGAACAGGCAGTCGCCCATGTCCGAGACGATGGGCATGGGCCCGTGCGCGCGGATGCGGTCGTTCAACGCCCGGCTGAGGTCGCCCGCGCACAGCGGGGCGTCGTCGGCCAGGAGGCCGGTGGGCGGCGGCGGTGCGGCCGGTGCGGGTTCGGCCGCCACCACGCGCCCTGGCGGCACGCGCTCGAGCAGGGCCTCCACCAGCGCCGCCAGCGGAATGTTGGGGTACAGGTGGTGGCCCACGCGCACCTCGCGGTGGGCGGCGATCAGGGCGCGGCGAAAGTCCATGCGCTGGGCCGAGACGCCGAAGTTCACGTCCGAGAGGATGGCGCCCAGCATCACCGGCAGGTCAGAGTCGTCCAGCAGCGCCGTGGTCGCGGCGTCGCCCGCCACGCCCAGGTAGGTGCCGCGCAACTGCACGCCGCGGCGCAGCGCATCGTCCGCCAGCAGGCCGCGCCCCATGAAGGTGGTGAGCACCGGAATCTGCAGGCGGCGCGCCAGCTCGGCCACCTTGTCCTCGATGCCGAAGCGGCGCACTTCCACGTCCAGCACCAGCACGGGCCGGCGGGCCGCGCGCAGGCGCGCCAGCCATTCGTCGGCGCATTCCTGCACTGCCTCGTTGCTGTAGGCGCTGGGCGGCAGCACGGGCACCTCGGCCATGGGGGCGAGGGCCATGTCGCGCGGCACTTCGATGAGCACGGGCTGGGAATACTCGCGGCAGCTGCGCAGCACGCGGGCGATGTCCGCGGGCGCGGTGGCCGGGTCCGAGAGGCGCACCTGGTCGCAGGTGATTTCCTGGTAGATGCGCCACTGCGAATCCACATGCCGCACCTGGTGGTGCAAGAGCAGGCCGGCGTGCGCCTCCACCGCGCCGGGGCAGCCCGCCAGCACCACCAGCGGCGAGCGCTCGGCGTAGGCGCTGGCCACGGCGTTGACCGTGTTGAGCGCGCCCGCGCCGTAGGTGACGGCCACCACGCCGATGCCGCCGTGCATGCGCGCGGCGGCATCGGCCGCAAAGCCCAGGCCGGGCTCGTGGCTCAGCGTCACCAGGGGCAGGATGCCGCTCTCTTCGATCTGTGCGAACAGCGGCAGGATGAAGTCCCCGGGGATGCCGAAGATCTCGCGCGCGCCATGGTTCTTGAGCGCGCGCAGCAGCGAGAGACCGAGCGTCATGGGTTCAGGCGGTCTCGAGTTCGGCCACCTGCGGCGCCGCCGCGGGCCGGGACGCCGTCTGCGCGACCAGGGGCTCGAAGCGCGCGGTGAAGAAGCGCAGGAACTTGGGCTCGTACACCATCTTCATGCCCCGGATCTCGTGGCGGCGCGCGTACAAGTCCTTGCAGGCCTGGGCCACCACATCGAGGTGGGCATAGGTGTACACGCGGCGCGGGATGGTCAGGCGCACCAGCTCCAGCTTGGGCCGGTGGTGCTCGCCCGTCTGCTTGTTGCGCCCGGCCGAGACGATGCCGCGCTCCATGCTGCGCACGCCGCTCTCCAGGTAGAGCTGCGCGGCCAGCGTCTGGGCAGGGAATTCGTCCTGCGGGATGTGGTCGAGGAACTGGCGCGCATCCAGGAACACGGCGTGCCCGCCCACGGGCTGGACGATGGGGATGCCCGCGGCCACGAGCTGGTCGGCGAGATACCGGCACTGGGCGATGCGGTGGTGGATGTAGTGGTAGTCCACCGACTCCTCGATGCCGCGCGCCATGGCCTCCATGTCGCGCCCGGCCAGGCCGCCGTAGCTGGGCATGCCCTCGAACAGCACCACCATTTCGCTGGCGCGCTGGTAGAGCTCGTCGTCGTTCATGCACAGGAAGCCGCCGATGTTGACCAGGCAGTCCTTCTTGCCGCTCATGGTGCAGCCGTCGGCGTAGCTCATCATCTCCTTGAGGATGTCGCGGATGCTCTGGTGGTGGTGCGTGGCCTCGCGCTCCTTGATGAAATAGGCGTTCTCCACGCAGCGCGTGGCGTCGAACATGACCTTGATGCCCAGCGGCGCGCACAGCGCATGCACGGCGCGCAGGTTGGCCATGCTCACGGGCTGGCCGCCGGCCAGGTTCACGGTGACGGCCACGCACACGTAGGGAATGCGCTCGGGCCCCACTTCGTCGATGAGCTTTTGCAGCTTGGCAATGTCCACATTGCCCTTGAAGGGCAGGTCGATCTGCGAATCGTGCGCCTCGTCGATGATGATGTCCACGAAGGTGGCGCCGTTCAACTCCTGGTGCGCGCGCGTGGTCGTGAAGTACATGTTGCCGGGCACGTAGTCGCCGGGCTGGATGCACAGGCGCGAGAGCAGGTTCTCCGCGCCGCGGCCCTGGTGCGTGGGGATGATGTGCTTGAAGCCGTAGTACTCGCGCACGACTTCCTGCAGGTGGATGAAGTTCTTGCTGCCGGCGTAGGCCTCGTCGCCCAGCATCATGCCGGCCCACTGGTTGTCGCTCATCGCCGTGGTGCCGCTGTCGGTCAGCAGGTCGATGTAGCACTGCTGCGAGTTGAGCAGGAAGGTGTTGTAGCCCGCCTCCTGGATGTACTGCAGGCGCTGCGCGCGCGTGGTCATGGCGATGGGCTCGACCACCTTGATCTTGTACGGCTCGGCGGGGTAGGACGGGTGCATGGATGTCTCCGGAAATGGGGGAAGGGAGCTGTGCGCACGGCGGGAGTCAGGGATGCATTTGATTTAAATCAAAAATCATCCGCGCATCGCCATGCACACGCTGCGAGACATGCACTGTATTTCCTAGTACTTAAAATTTATTTTTTATATTTTCATTTTTACGCAATTTTCATGCGAAGCAATACAAGCCGCCGCACCCCGGCTGGGTGTGCGGCGGCGGGTGGGGCACCCCAGGCAGCGCCCTGGGCAGGGGGCCTGCGGCGCCGGGGCCATGGGCTCAGGGCTGCTGGTAGAACTCCAGCGGCTTGTCGTTGGGTTGGGCAAAGAGCTGGCGCAGCGTGCCGCCCAGCGGCAGGTTCAGGCTCACGTTCTTGGGCGGAATGGGGCTCACGAACCACTTGGCGTAGAGCTTCTCCATCTCGCCCGACTGCATGAGGCGCGTGATCACGCCATCCACCGCGGCCTTGAAGGCGGGATCGTCCTTGCGGAACAGCAGCGCAATGGGCTCGGCGCCCAGCGGTTCGCCCACGATGCGGTAGCCCTCGGGGTCCTTGGAGTTGGCGATGATGCCCGCGAGCAGGTTGTCGTCGAGCACAAAGGCCTCGGCGCGGCCCGATTCGAGCAGCATGAAGCTCTCATGGTGGTCCTTGCCCAGCACCGTCTTGATGGGCGTGCCCACCGCGCGCTCCTGCTTGCGCAGCAGTTGCACGGCCGTGGTGCCGGTGGAGGCGGCCACGGTGCGCCCGCCGAGCTGGCTGATGGACTTGAGGTCCGCGTCCTTGCGCACGGCCATGCGCACCTCGCTAACGTAGGTGGTCACGGCAAAGGCCACCTGCTGCTGGCGCGCCAGGTTGTTGGTGGTCGGGCCGCAGCCGATGTCCACCGTGCCGTTGCTCACCAGGGGCATGGTGCTCTGTGCCGTGATGGCCATGTATTCGAGCTTGGCCGCGGGCACGATCTCCTTGAGCACGCGCTCGCACAGCTCCACGTGGTAGCCCACGAACTTGTCGTTCGCGCCCAGCGCATAGGCCATGGGCGGCGAGGCCTCGCGCACGCCCAGCACCACCTTGCCGCTGGACTTGATCTTGTCCAGCGTGGGCGATGGGGCCTGTGCATGGGCCGCAGGCAGGGCCAGGGCGCAGGCGATGGCGGCCGCGGCGGTGATCCAGGCCAGGGGGGTGTAGGGGCGTGCCATGGGGGGTTGTCTCCTCAGGTGTTGTGAATGGCGTTCTCGCGGGCCGGGCGCGCGCCCGGCCACGAGCTGGCACTATCCACGGACGCGGCATGGGCGCATAGCGCCATTTAGGAACGACCTCGTGACTAATCCGAACGATGCACGCCGCGGCCGCCGGTGGCAGCGCGGCCTTCAGGCGCGCAGCGCGAAGTGCTGGAACAGCGGCTGCAGGCGGTGCTGGTGCGCGTGCAGCGCGGCCTGCGCGCGCGCGGCGCTGCCCGGCGCGCGCGCATCCGCACAGGCCTGCAGCACCCAGTGGCGCACGCCCAGGGCGGCCAGCTCCTCGCCCAGGGACAGCAATTCCTCTGCGGGGAACAGCCCGGGGTGCCAGGTGGTCCGGCACTCGTGCGTCACGCCGCTGGCCAGCAGCCGCGCGAGCGACTGGCGCACGCGCGCACCGGCGCCGCGCGCGGCGGCGATGGCGTCCAGGCGCGCCCACGGCGCCTTGATGTCCAGCCCCACCCAGTTCAGCAGCGGCAGCACGGCCGCCAGGCGCTCGGGGTACATGCCGCCGGTGTGCAGCGCGGTGGCGTAGCCCAGGGCGCGCACGGCGGCCAGCGCCTCGGGCAGCGCCGCCTGCGCCAGCGGCTCGCCGCCCGAGAACACCACGCCGTCGAGCAGGCCCCGGCGCTTGTGCAGAAAGGCCCACACCGCCTCCGAGCCCAGGGCGCCGGGCGCGCTGGCGTCGAGCAGTTCCGGGTTGTGGCAGTAGCCGCAGCGCCAGGGGCAGCCCTGGCAGAACACCACGGCCGCGAGGCGGCCGGGAAAGTCGATGCTGGTCAGCGGCGTGAGGCCGCCGATGCGCAATGCCATGGCCGCGCCTCAGCGGGCCTCGGCGAAGAACTGACGCTCGTTGTGCTCGCCCTGCTTGCCGATGTTGAAGCTGGCCACGGGGCGGTGGTAGCCCATGACGCGGGTCCAGACCTCGCAAGGCTGGCGTTCGGCGTCGCTGAGCTGCACGTCAGCAAAGGCCGCGGCGCTTGGTTCGGGGGTGTGGTGGTTCATGCGGAACTCCTGGGGGGTGAATGAATTGCTATGGATTAAATAGCTGCTGGCGCTTATCCATCAAGCGCCAGAGCCACTTTTTGCTTCAAGCCGCGAGTCGCTCGCGCTTGGCCTGCAAACGCTCGGCGTCGCACTTCGGGCAGAACGGGTGCTCGCCCTCCAGGTAGCCGTGCGTGGGGCAGATCGAGAACGTAGGCGTGACCGTGATGTAGGGCAGGCGGAAGTTCGTCAGTGCCCGCCGCACCAGCTCGCGGCAGGCCGCGCCGCTGGACAGGCGCTCGCCCATGTAGAGGTGCAGCACGGTGCCGCCGGTGTACTTGGACTGCAGCTCCTCCTGGCGCTCCAGCGCCTCGAAGGGGTCGTCGGTGAAACCCACGGGCAGCTGCGAGGAGTTGGTGTAGTAAGGCTGGCTCGCGGTGCCGGCCTGCACGATGGCGCTCCAGCGCTTCTTGTCCTCCTTGGCAAAGCGGTAGGTCGTGCCCTCGGCGGGCGTGGCCTCCAGGTTGTAGAGGTGGCCGGTTTCTTCCTGGAAATCGACGATGCGCGCGCGCACATGGTCGAGCAGGCGCACGGCGAGCTGGTGGCCGCGCGCGCTGGTGATGTCGTGCGCGTCGCCGGTGAAGTTGCGCACCATCTCGTTGATGCCGTTGACGCCCAGCGTGCTGAAGTGGTTGCGCAGCGTGCCGAGGTAGCGCTTGCTGTAGGGGAACAGGCCCTGGTCCATGAGGCGCTGGATGAGTTTGCGCTTGGTCTCCAGGCTTTGTTTGCCGAGTTCGAGCAGACGGTCGAGCGCGGCCAGCAGCGCGGGTTCGTCGCCCGCGTGCAGAAAGCCCAGGCGCGCGCAGTTGACGGTGACCACGCCGATGCTGCCGGTCTGCTCGGCGCTGCCGAACAGGCCATTGCCGCGCTTGAGCAGCTCGCGCAAATCGAGCTGCAGGCGGCAGCACATGGAGCGCACCATGTTCGGCTCCAGCTCCGAGTTCACAAAGTTCTGAAAGTACGGCAGGCCGTACTTGGCGGTCATCTCGAACAGCGCGGCGGCGTTGTCGCTCTCCCACGGGAAATCCTTGGTGATGTTGTACGTGGGGATGGGGAAGGTGAACACGCGGCCCTTGGCGTCGCCCGTGGTCATCACGTCGATGTAGGCGCGGTTGATGAGATCCATCTCGGCCTGCAGCTCGCCGTAGCAAAAGGGCATTTCCACGCCGCCGATCACGGGCACCTGCGCGCGCAGGTCTTCGGGGCAGGTCCAGTCGAAGGTGAGGTTGGTGAACGGCGTCTGCGTGCCCCAGCGCGAGGGCACGTTGAGGTTGTAGACCAGCTCCTGGATGCACTGGCGCACGGCCGCGTAGTCCATGCCGTCCTTGCGTACGAAAGGCGCCATGTAGGTGTCGAACGATGAGAACGCCTGCGCGCCCGCCCACTCGTTCTGCAGCGTGCCGAGGAAGTTGACGATCTGCCCCACGGCGGAGCTCATGTGCTTGGGGGGCCCCGCCTCCACCTTGCCGGGCACGCCGTTGAGGCCCTCGTGCAAGAGTGTGCGCAGCGACCAGCCCGCGCAGTAGCCGCTGAGCATGTCGAGGTCGTGGATGTGCAGGTCGCCGCTGCGGTGCGCCTCGCCGATCTCGGGCGTGTAGACATGCGAGAGCCAGTAGTTGGCCGTGACCTTGCCCGCCACGTTGAGGATCAGCCCGCCGAGCGAATAGCCCTGGTTGGCGTTGGCGTTGACGCGCCAGTCGGCGCGCGTGAGGTACTCGTTGATGGACGACTCCACGTTCACCAGCGTCTGGTGGTCGGCGCGCAGCGTGGCGTGGCGGTCGCGGTAGGCGATGTAGGCGCGCGCGGTCTGCAGGTGGTTGGCGGCGATCAGCGTGTGCTCCACCACGTCCTGGATCTGCTCGATGCCGGGCGCCTCGCCGTGGAAGCGGTGGATCAGCACCTTGCCCACCTGGGCGGCCAGGAGCTGCGCCTCGTCGGCGCCGAACTCGCCTGTGGCCTGGCCGGCGCGGGCAATGGCCGACTGGATGCGCCCGGCGTCGAAGGGCGTGCGCGCGCCGCTGCGCTGCAGGACCTCGCGCGGCAAGGGGGTGACGGGGGATTCCATGGCTACCTCCGGGACTAAATCACTAAATATAGTGTTTATGATGCATTGCAAGCACTATAGGTAGTTTGATCAAAAACAAAAAGACCCGCCAACGGGGGTGGCGGGCCAGAGCCGGGGCCGGCGCGGCTGGGAGGCTACAGCGCCTCGATGCGCGGATAGAACTCGTGGTTTTCGCGCTGCATGCGCTCATGCACCAGGCGCAGCACGCGGTTGGCGTCGTCGCGGAAGCCCTGCTCGTCGCGGCGCAGGCTCTCGGCCAGGTTCCAGCGGCGCGCAAAGGCCTCGTAGGCCTGGGCGATGGGGCCCATGTCGCGCTGGTATTCCTGGCCCATGCGCGCCAGAACGGGGTTGTTGCCACGCTGCAACGCAGGGTACAGCGCCTGGTCTTCCACGGCCAGGTGCAGCTTGATGGTGGAGCTCATGGCCACGATGAGCCGGGCGATCTCGGCGGCGTTGTGCGCCACCCCCGCATGCGCGAGGCTGCGCAGGGCGGCGATGCTGCCCAGGATGCTCACGTGCTGGTGTTTGAATTTGTCGATGTTCATGGGTTTCTCCGTTGCAAAGACGGCGCGGGCGGCCGGCCCCCCGCGCCCAAGGATCAGCGCCGCGCGCCGGCCAGCGGGGCTCCCGTGGGTTCGGCCGGGGTGCGCGTGCCGAACACGCCGATCACCACCTGCCAGGCCATGGCGAGCGCGCCGACGATGAAGACCACGTCGCCGAAGGTGCGCACCCAGCGCAGCTGCTGCAGCAGCGGCTGCTGCATGAAGGCTTCGCTGCGCGCATGCCACAACCCCTCGGTGAAGCTGGCGTGGAACTGGATCAGGCCTATGGGCAGCAGGCTGGTGGCGATCATCAGCACCAGGCCGGCGTTGAGCCACCAGAAGCCCGTCTTCATGAGGCGCTCGTTGAACTCCAGCTCCGGACGGATGTAGCGCAGCACCAGCAGCGTGAAGCCCAGCGCCAGGAAGCCGTACACCCCGAACAGCGCAGCGTGCGCGTGCACCGGCGTGGTGTTCAGGCCCTGGATGTAGTAGAGCGAGATCGGCGGGTTGATCATGAAGCCGAACACGCCTGCGCCCAGCATGTTCCAGAACGCCACGGCGACGAAGCACATGAGCGGCCACTTGAGCCGGGCCATCCACGGCGCGCGCTGCTGCAGGCTCCAGTGCTCCCAGGCCTCATGGCCCAGCACGACCAGCGGCACCACCTCCAGCGCGCTGAAGGCCGCGCCCACGGCCATGACCGGCGTGGTCGTGCCCGAGAAGTACAGGTGGTGGAAGGTGCCGGGCACGCCACCCAGCATGAACAGCGAGGCCGAGGCCAGGCTCGCCGCCGTGGCCATGCGCGGCGACACCAGCCCCAGCGTGGAGAAGATGAAGGCCAGCGCCGTGGTGGCAAAGACTTCAAAGAAGCCCTCCACCCACAGGTGCACCACCCACCAGCGCCAGTACTCCATCACCGACAGGTGGGTGCGCTCGCCGTAGAAGAAGCCCGCGCCGTAGAACAGGCCGATGGCCACCACCGAAGCGGTGAGCAGCGCCAGCAGGTTCTTGTCGCCGCCGGGCCGGCGCAGCGCCGGCACGATGCCGCGCAGCATGAGCACGAGCCAGAACGCGATGCCGGCAAACTTGCCGATCTGCCACAGGCGCCCCAGGTCCACGAACTCATAGCCCTGGTGGCCCAGCCAGAAGTTCCATTCGGGCGGCATGATCTGGGCAATGGCCAGGTAGTTGCCCACGAACGAGCCCACCACCACCACGACCAGCGCCCAGAACAGCACGTCCACGCCCAGCTTCTGGTAGCGGGGGTCCTTGCCGCCGTGGATCAGTGGCGCGAGGAACAGGCCTGCGGCCAGAAAGCCCGTGGCGATCCAGAACAGCGCGCTCTGGATGTGCCAGGTGCGCACCAGTGCGTAGGGGAACCACTGCGAAACGTCCAGGCCGTAGAACTTCTGCCCCTCCACCGTGTAGTGCGCGGTAAAGCCCCCCAGCAGGACCTGGAAGGAGAACAGCGCCACCACCAGGAACAGGTACTTGCCCAGGGCGCGCTGCGAGGGCGTGAGCGCGATGCGCGCCAGCGGGTCGTGCGGCGGGGCGGCGGGGTCCTGCTCGTCGTGCTTGCGCAGGAAGGCCCAGGCCCAGATCAGAAAGCCCACGCCGGCCATCATGACGACCACGCTGGCGACGGACCAGATCATGTTCTCCGCCGTGGGCTGGTTGCCCACCAGCGGCTCGTGCGGCCAGTTGTTGGTGTAGGTGGCGCCGGTGGCGCCGCCGTCCTGGGCGGGGCGCTCGGTGGCGGCGGCCCAGGCCGTCCAGAAGAAGAAGCCCGCCATCTGTGCGCGCCGCTCGGCGCTGGGCAGGGTGTTCTCCTTCATGGCGTAGTGCTCGCGCGTCTTCTGGTACTGCGGCGCGTCGCTGAACAGCGCGCTGTAGTACGCCGCATTGCGCGCCATGGCCTGCGCGCGCAGGGCGGACACCGTCACCGCGCCCGTGGCCGGGTCGTAGGTGTTGGTGCGGTACTCCGTCTTCAGGCGCGCGCGCAGCACGGCCTGGGCATCGGCGTCGAGCTGGTCGAAGGGCTTGCCGTGCTGCTGCTGCGCGGCCAGGTCCAGCCAGGCCAGCAGCTCGCGGTGCAGCCAGTCGGCCGTCCAGTCGGGCGCCTGGTAGGCGCCGTGGCCCCAGATGGAGCCGAGCTGCATGCCGCCCACCGACTGCCAGGCGGTCTGGCCGTCCAGAATGCTCTCTTGCGTGTAGAGCACGCGGCCGTCCTCGGTCTGCACGGTGTGCGGAATGGGCGGCGCGGTGCGGTAGACCTCGCTGCCGTAGTAACCCAGCAGGCTGAAGCAGACGATGAGCACGCCGATCAGCGTGAACCAGAGCTTGCGGTAGTTACCCATGGCGCACCTCCGGGTGGCGCATGTGCTGTGCACGCACGCGCGATGCCTGGGCGGCCTGCCCTCTCTGGGGCCTGTGGATGTTCACGATCGATGTTTTCATGGGGTGGGTGTGCCAGAGTGAATGACGCTACTGCTCTTGCACGCTCCGGGCCAGGTTGGCAGGCCCTGCAAATCAAGGGTTTACCCGTGTCATGGTATGGTTTACCCTAAAACCATTTGGTTTTATTTACCTGAGTCGGGTCATGAACACCCTTTTTGACGCTCCCTGGCTGGTGGACCTGGCCACCCAAATGCCCCCCCAGCAGCGCCTGCAACGCCTCATCGGCGGCCTGCGCGCGCATTTCTGCTGCGGCGCCGTGGCGCTGCTGCGGCTGGAGGAAGGGCATCTGCGCCCCATGGCGGTCGATGGCCTGGTCAGCGAGGCGCTCGGGCGGCGCTTTGCCGTGCACCAGCACCCGCGGCTGGCGGCCATCCTGGCGCGCGCCGGCGAGATCACCTGCTTTGACCACGACAGCAGCCTGCCCGACCCCTACGACGGCCTGCTCGACACCCTGGTGGGCGAGCCGCTGCCCGTGCACGACTGCATGGGCGTGGCGGTGCAGGTAGACGGACGGCCCTGGGGCGTGCTCACGCTGGACGCGCTGCAGACCGGCACCTTCGACGCCCGCGCCCGCGCCGAACTGGCGCGCTGCACCGTGCACGTGCAGGCGGCCGTGCGCGTGACGCGGCTGGAGCAGCAGGTGCAGGCGCTCAGCCGCGCCTCCAGCCAGCTCCCGGGCGAATCCGCCGACGAGCAGGACCTGCGCACCGCGCTGGACGACAGCGAGATCCTGGGCCAGAGCGAGGCCCTGCTGCGCCTGCAGCACGAGGTCAAGGTGGTCGCGGGCTCGGACCTGCCCGTGCTGCTGCTGGGCGAGACGGGCGTGGGCAAGGAGCTGTTCGCGCGCTTCCTGCACCGCCACTCGCCGCGCCGCCACAAGCCGCTGGTGCACGTGAACTGCGCGGCGCTGCCCGAGTCGCTGGCCGAGAGCGAGCTCTTCGGCCACCGCCGCGGCGCCTTCTCCGGTGCGGTGACCGACCGGCCCGGGCGCTTCGAGGCGGCCGAGGGCGGCACGCTGTTCCTCGACGAAGTGGGCGAGCTGCCCCTGAGCGTGCAGGCCAAGCTGCTGCGCACGCTGCAGAACGGCGAGATCCAGCGCCTGGGCGCCGACGAGCCGCGCCGCGTGAACGTGCGCGTGGTGGCCGCCACCAACCGCAGCCTGCGCGACCACGTGCGCGACGGGAGCTTTCGCGCCGACCTGTACCACCGCCTTTCGGTCTACCCCGTGCCCATCCCGCCGCTGCGCGAGCGCGGCGACGACGTGCTGCTGCTGGCCGGGCGCTTTCTGGAGCTCAACCGCGCCCGCCTGGGCCTGCGCAGCCTGCGCCTGTCGGCCGACGCGCAGGCCGCGCTGCGCCGCTACCACTGGCCAGGCAATATCCGCGAACTGGAGCACGTGATCAGCCGCGCCGCCCTCAAGGCCCTGAGCCGGGGCGCGCGCCAGCACCACATCGTCACGCTCGAAGCCGCGCTGCTCGACCTCGATGCCCTGCAGGCCGGCGCCGCGCCGGCCCCCGCGCCCGCAGCGCCCGCAGCGCCCGCCCTGGCGCCAGACGGCGCCGGCACCGCCGCGCCCCGGACGCTGCGCGATGCGCTCGACGCCTGCCAGCGCCACAGCATCCAGGCGGCGCTGGAGCGCCACGCCGGCCACTGGAGCCGCGCCGCACGCGAGCTCGGCATCGACCCGAGCAACCTGCACAAGCTCGCCCGGCGCCTGGGGCTCAAGGCCTGAGCAGAGCCACGGACTCCTTCTGAGCTATATTTTCGATAGCTTGCCGCGCTCGTATTCACTGCCCTGCAGGCCTATTTAACTATGAACCAGAGGACCGCGCGATGATCGACCAGCTCCACCTGCGCCGCATCAAGGCCTGGCACGACAGCGGGCCCGTGCAGCTGGCGCCGGTGACCATGCTGCTGGGCAGCAACTCCTCGGGCAAGTCCACGCTGCTGCAAAGCCTGCTGCTGCTGCGCCAGACGGCCCTGGCGCCCGACCGCAGCGTGCACCTGAACCTGGGCACGGACGAGGGGCGCGACGCGGTGCACATCGGCCGTTTTGCCACCCTGCTGGCGCAGGGCCTGCCGGCCCCGCAGCACTGCAGCATCGCGCTGCAGTGGCAGCGGCCCGAGGGCGAGCGCGGCGCGCGCGGGCGCTACGCCTGCACCTGGGGCGCCACCGCCCAAGGCGCGCCGGTGGTGCAAACCCTGGAGCTGGCCAGCGTGGCGCGCAGCTTTCGGCTCGTGCGGCGCGCGCACGGCGCCTACGCCCTGTATGTGGACGGCGCCACCCGCCCGCGCGGCGTGGGCCCCGAGTTGGCGCCCGAACGCGCCATCGCCCTGCCGCCGCAGGCGCTGGCGCTGCTGGGCGCCGACGCGCAGCACCTGCAGGACCTGAGCCTGGCGCTGTACCGCACGCTCGAATCCCTCATCCACCTCGGGCCGCTGCGCCGCCTGCCCGCGCGCGAGCTCGCCTGGAGCGGCGCCGCCCCGGGCGAACTGGGGCCGGACGGCCAGCACGCCGGCGCCGCGCTGCTCGCCAGCGCCCTGGTGCGCTCGCCGCAGCAGGGCAGCGTGCTGCGCAGTGTGGCGCACTGGCTGGAGCGCATGGGCATGGCCGAGCAGCTCAGCGTGCAACCCGTGGGCCGCACGGGCCGCTACGAACTGCGCGTGCACCACGACGGCGTGGCCGCCAACCTGCGCGACGTGGGCGTGGGCGTGGCCCAGGTGCTGCCCGTGCTGGCCGTGGCCTACAGCGCCGCGCCGGGCAGCACCGTGCTGGTGGAAGAGCCCGAGCTGCACCTGCACCCCCTGGCCCAGGCCGTGCTCGCCGAAATGTTTGCCGAGGTCAGCCAGCAGCGCCAGGTGCAGTTCGTGGTGGAGACGCACTCCGAGCACCTGTTCCGCCGCATGCAGACCCTGATCGCGCGGCGCCAGGTGAGCACCGCGCAGTGCCGCATGCTGTTCGTCGAGCGGCGCGGCGCCCAGGCCGTGCTCACGCCGCTGGACGTGGACGCGTTCGGCGCCGTGCGCAACTGGCCGCCGCGCTTTTTTGGCGACGCCATGGGCGAGGCGCGCGAGCAGGCCCGGGCGCGCTTGCAACGCCTGCGCGAAGAAGCATGACAACCCCCTGGGGCGCTTCGCGCCTTCCCCCTTCTCGGGCAGCGCTGCGCGCTGCGCAAGGGGGACGCCACCAGCGCCTGAACCTTGAGGTACTGGCGGCCCTTGCGCGGTGGCCGCTGGCCTGGCCGCGCCATCTGCATGCAACACAGACACCCTGCACCGAAAGGAACCATTGAGATGCAGGCCCGCCTGGTGGATACCAATGTGCTCATCGTCGCCAGCGCGGCCGACGCGGGCTCGCCCTTTCACGCCGAGGCCACACCCGTGGAGGAAGTCGCCCTGCGCGCGCAGGTGCTGGACTGGCTCGAAGCCTTCGAGGCCGACCCCGCGCGCCACGCCGTGCTTGACGTGGACTGGCTGGTGTGCGGCGAATACCGCCACAAGCTCACCGAGCAGGACTACGGCTGGCTGGCCATGATGCACAAGATGGACCGTGGCGAGGTCGTGTGGGTGGACGTGCTGCTCGACAGGAACGGCAACGCCGTGCTGCCGCCCGAGCTCGCCGCGGCAGTGACCGACCTGGCCGACCGCAAGATGGTGGCCGCCGCGCTGGCGGCGCTCGACGCCGGCCACCCCTGCCGGCTCGTCAACGCCAGCGACACCGACTGGATCGACTGCGAAAGCGCGCTGCGCGCCGTGGGCCTGGAAGTCGAGCACCTGCTGCCCGCATGGCTGCTCGCGCGCTGGCGCCGCAAACACCCGCCCGAACGGCGCGCAAAATAGCCTGTCTATGCCCGAATTCTTCCGCTTCCCCCACACCCCCCACATCGCCTGGCTGGCCACGGGCGCGCCGCGCGACGACAAGGTGCTCTCCGCCGCCGAGGCCGACGAGCTCCTCAGCGGCCCCGTGGTGCTCGAGGAAAAGCTCGACGGCGCCAACCTGGGCTTTTCCGTCTCGCCCGACGGTGTGCTGCGCGCCCAGAACCGCGGCCAGTACCTGCCCCAGCCCTTCCACGGCCAGTTCGCCCGCCTGGGCCCGTGGCTCGCCGCGCACGAGGACAAGCTGTTCGATGGCCTGGGCGCGCACCTGGTGGCGTTTGGCGAATGGTGCGCGGCGCGCCACTCGCTGGACTACGCCGCCCTGCCCGACTGGTGGCTGCTGTTCGACGTGTACGACCGCCAGGAGCAGCGCTTCTGGAGCACCGCACGGCGCAACGCCTGGGCGGCCGAACGGGGCCTGGTCACGGTGCCGCGCCTGCACGCGGGCGAGGCCACGCTGGACCAGTTGCGCGACTGGGTGCACAGCCGCCACAGCCAGTTCCGCCAGGGCCCGCTGGAGGGCATCGTCATCCGCCGCGAGAACGCCGATTGGCTGCAGGCCCGCGCCAAGCTGGTGCGTGCGGATTTCACGCAGACCATCGAGGCGCACTGGCGCACGCGCGCGCTGGAGTGGAACCGGGTGTTATTGCCCCAGAAGGCTGAGGAGTAAATGGGGGTCGCGCACCACCTCGTCGGAGGTGTATGAATCCGAAACGGCCCCCGACTCGACGACATACGCCCGGCTGGAGCACTTGAGCGTCGAATAGACGTTCTGCTCCGCGATCAGGATGGAGCAGCCCTGGTTCACGATGGCCAGGATGGTCTCAAAGAGCTTGTCGGTCATGATGGGAGAGAGCCCGAGCGAGGGCTCATCCAGCAAGAGCAATTTGGGCGCACCCATCAGGGCGCGCGCAATGGCGACCATCTGCTGCTCGCCCCCGCTCAAGGTCCCGACCTCCTGCTGACGGCGCTCACGCAGGATGGGAAACAGCGCCTCCAGCTTGGACAGTTCCTCCTGCAATTGGTGCTTGGACAGCCGGCGCTGGAACGCACCCAGGGTGATGTTGTCCAGCACGCTCATGCGCGGGAATATCTGCCTTCCTTCAGGGCACAGGATCAGGCCATTGCGAACGGCGGTCGCGGTATCCCAGGCACTGCAGTTTTCTCCGTTGAATTCCACCTCTCCCGAGGTCATGGCCTGGACGCCGGAAATGGTCTTGAGCAAGGACGATTTGCCTGCTCCATTGGTGCCAATGAGTGCCACGCACTCCCCCCGTTCCACGCGCAGCGATGCGTTCGACACGGCCACCTTTTTCCCGTAGGAAACGGAAAGTCCGGACACGCTCAGTAGTGCTTGACTCATTTCAGTTATGCCCGAGATAGACTTCACGAACCAGAGGGTTGCTCAGCAAGCTCTCCGGGTTGCCGCTGGCGACATACTTGCCGGCGGCGATGACCGTGATGTCATTGCAGATGTCCATCACCAGGCTCATCTTGTGATCGATGAGCACCAGAGTGATGCCTTTGGCTTTCAGGCTGCGCAGGAATTCCTTCAAAAGGTTCACCTCGGCCTCGATCAAACCGCCCGACGGCTCATCCAGCAAAAGCAGCTTGGGCTGATTCACCAGCGCCATGCCAATGCTCAGTTTCTGGAGCTCCAGGTTGTTCAGGTCGGCGGGATATTTGTCCCGCAGCGGGGCCAGCCCCGTGAGCTCCAGCACCGACGCCACTTGCCGCGCCTCCGCATCGGTCAGCCGGGATCGAATCCAGGACTTGAGCGATGAGGCCGGACCGTACGCGGCCGCCTGCAGGTTCTCCTCCACGGTGTGATGCGCGAACGACTGGGAGGATTGAAACGTTCTCCCAATGCCCAGGCGGCACTTGCGAAATGCACCGAGGGTGGAAACATCCTGGCCCTGGTAGTACACCTTGCCGGCGCTGGGCCGGATGACACCGGCGATCGCATTGAACAAAGTGCTCTTGCCGGCGCCGTTCGGGCCGATCACCCCATAGATGTCGCCGGTGTGCACCGAGAAACTGACCTCAGACACCGCACGCAGGCCGCCAAAGGACTTGCTCAGGCTCTCGACTTTCAAAAGAACTTCGCTCATGCACGCCACTTTCGAATCTGGCCTGTCCAATCGACAAGCTTTCCATAGATGCCCGACGGAGCACGCTGGACCACGACAATCAGAATGGCACCCATGATCACCAGCCGGTACTGCTCCGCATCGCGCAGGATCTCGGGGAGGATGGCAAAAATGAAGGCACCGATGATGATCCCGCCGATGCTGGTGCGCCCCCCGATGATCAGCGCCATCAGCGCAGTGAATCCAAGCTCATAGCCGGTCACGGCCGGGTTGATGTAGGTGAGAAACACCGCATGGAACGAACCCGCGATCGCGGCAATGGACGCGCTGACCACGAATGCCAAAAGCTTGGCGGTCGAGATGTCGATGCCAATGGCGTCCGCCAGCAAGGGGTTGTCCCGGATGGCCCGCAGGCGGCGGCCGAAGGCGGAGCGCATCAGCCAGAAGTAGACGGCGGCGATGATCAGGGCGGCAGTGGCAATCAGAAAATAGAAAGCCAGGGCTTGCTGCTCCGGGAACCCATCGAGCACGCCCGGTTTGGCGATATTGGAGATCCCGAGTTCGCCGTGGGTAATGGCCAGATTCTTGGACGCGATGTGAATGAGCAGCGCAAACGCCATCGTGGCAATCACGAAGTAATGCCCCGCCAGCTTCAGTGTGAGCACGCCGATCAAGAGTCCAAAAAGGGCCGCCAGCGCAATGCCCACGGGAATGCTCCACCAGAAATTGAACCCGTGGTCCACCGTCAGTACCGCGGTGGCATAGGCACCGACGCCGAACAAGGCACCATGCGCCACCGATACCAGACCGGCATGCCCGACGGCGATATCGACCCCGATGAACAGAATGACAAAAATCAGCAGTTGGGTGGCCAGTTGGAGGTGGTAGTCCGATCCGGAAAAGAACGGCACCAGCACAAAGAAGACGACCAGCCACACGAGCAAGGATTTGCGCTCCATCATCCGACCCTCCCGGCCTTGCCAAACACCCCGCTGGGCTTGAATATCAAAATCGCGATCAGGAAAATGATCGAGTAGGCATCGCGGATGTGGGGCGAGAAATACGCAGATCCGAAGGACTCTGTGATGCCGACGAAGAGCCCGGCCACCAGGGCGCCATTGATGGAACCCATACCGGCCATCACCACGATGATGAAGGCCTTGAGGACCAGGAAATCCCCCATCGTGGGATAGACCTGAGAGATGGGCGCCAGCAGCCCGCCAGCCACCGCCGACAGACCACTGCCCACCGCCATCGTCAGCATCGCGATCTTGCGCGGCGAGATACCCACCACGAGCGCGCCGAACGGGTTCTGTCCGGCCGCACGGATCGCGCGCCCCAGGCGCGTCTTCGTCAGGAAGACGTTCAGGCCAATGACCGCCAGCAGGACGCCGGCGATGATGATCAGGCGCTGATAGGTGACCCGGGCCCCCATGATTTCCACCGCACCGGCGACCGGCGGCTCCACCACCATCGGGTTGGGTCCGAAGGCCAGCAAGGCAATGCCTTGCAGTATCAGCAGCAAGCCGAAGGCTGCGATGAACAGCGTGGCATGGGGCTTGTCGCGAAGCGGTTCGAAAACCAGATGCTGCACGATTGCGCCCAGCCCCATGCCGACCAGAACCGACAACGCCAGGGCCGTAAAGTACGAAAACTCGTTCGATGTCAGGTAGGCCAGCGCATAGGCCGAGATCATCGCATGCGCGCCAAAGGCGAATTGCGGTATTTCCAGGACCCCGAATACCAGCGCCAGTGACACTGCCACAAGTCCGTAGACACACCCTGCCATCAATCCATTGGCAAGAATTTGGGCGAAATCGTGCATGACCTTAAGCTTTAGTTGAGGTTGTCCATCTTTCCGGCGTCAAGGAAGCGGCGCGGAAAGACATTGGCCACGGTTTCGCCGTTGGCTTGAAGGCTGCTGATGCCAAGCAGGTTCCAGTCACCTGCCAGGACTTCGCCCAAGGACTGGCGAATCTTGGCGGCGTCGGTGGTGGTGCCGGCTTTTTCCATGGCCTTGAGCACCCACATCGTCTGGCCATACCCGTCGGCGCTGATCACCGTCGGATCGGTTTTGCTGACCTTGGCGTACTGCTCCTTGAAGCGCTTCACGGGTGCGCTGTCGAGGTTCCACTGCGAACCCAGGAAGTAGGAGTTCTTGTACTGGTCGGCCTTGACGAACTTGCCCAGTTCATCCGGATCGCAGGCCAGGTCGATGATGAAGTCGCCGGTGAACCCCAGTTCGCGCGCTTGCTTGATGATGGGCGCGATCGCCGGGCAGGCGCCGGGCAGCCCGATGAGGTCCGGCTTGTCGCGCAGCAACGAGGTGATCTGCGGATAGAAGTCGGTCGTGCCAATCACCCAGGTGGACAGGGCCCCGACCTGCCCCCCGGCCTTCTTCCAACCCTCGGAGAAAGTTTCGACCCAGGCCTTGCCGAACTCGTCCTCGCTTTGCATGAAGCCCACTTTGCTGCTCTTGCGACCTTCGTTCTTGAAGACTTGCGCAAACTTGGCGGTCAGGCCGGGCATGTAGCTGTAGGTGTTGTACCAATAGCGCACCACCAGGGGGTTGTTCGCCTGCACCAGCTTGTTCGATGCAGAGGAAGTGACGACGACGAATGGAGGATTGGAGGTGGCGTTGAAGCCGATAATGGGGAAGGTCTCGATGCTGGTCGCCATGACCATGGCGGCCACCTTGTTCTGCGATGACAGCCGGCGCCCGCAGGCCGCCGACTTGGCCGAATCGGCCTGGGTGTCGCAGAACACGGCTTCGACTTTGTGGTTCTTGCCACCCACCGTGATGCCGCCCGCGGCATTGACTTCCTGGAGCGCCGTATTCACTCCGTTGACGAAGTTGGTCCCAAACTGGGCCATGGTGCCGGATTGGATGGCGGGCACGCCGATTTGCACGGTTTGGGCCATGGCCAGCGCCGGGGCGCAGGACAGCAGTGCGGCTTGAATAATCGTCTTGAGTTTCATGGGTTTTCTCCGGTGTTTCAGGACTTGAATCGCTTCGAGTAGTTGGTTCGGACCGTCTTCGCTTCTTCTTCCACGTCCACGAACAGCATCGTGAACAGGTCGCTGGCCGGGTTGGGCATCAGACCGCGCTCGGCTTCACGGATCGTCGAGAGCGAGCTCAGCAGCAGCGAACTGGGGCGCTTCACCACATCGGCGACGATCTCGTCCACAAAGGGCATCAGCTTGTCTTCTTCGAGTACGCGGGTCACGAAGCCTTCCATGTACGGGCTGGATGCCGTCACCTTGTTGCAGGTCAGCACCATCTCCGCCGTGCGCGTGATGCCGATATAGCGGGCGATCGTGGCCACGCCGCCCAAAGAGAACGGGATGCCCATGTCCAGTTCCGGCACATAGAAAATGGTGTCCGGCGTGGCGTAACGCAGATTGCAGACCGCAGCCAGCAGAAAACCGGCACCGACCACGTAGCCCCGCAGCGCGCAGACGGTGACCACGGGCAGCTCATTGATGCGCGCGAATGCGTTTTGCATGCGCTTGTTGGCGATCCAGATGCTCTTGGTATCCGTGGCGCTTTGTTCGCAGGCTACGTCAAACCCGGCGCTGAAGTTCTTGCCTTCACCGCTGAACACAATGCATTTGACGTCTGGTCGGGCGGCCAATTGCTCGGCAGCCGAAGCCAGTTCCTCGCACATCTCCGGAAGCAGGGCGTTGTACTTTGCGGGTCGATTCAGGCGGATGTCGGCCCGGCCGCCATCGACGTTGACGAGAATGTGCTGGTAACTCACTGGGTTTCCTTATAGAGATTGGTATAGGTGCTTCGAATGACGTGTTTCTGCACCTTGCCTCCGACGGTCTCGGGCAAGGCGTCCACAAAGACGTATTGCTTGGGCTGCTCAAAGGGCGCCAGGCGCTGCTTGGCCAGCTCCCTCAGCTCCTTGTCGTCGACGGCAGCGCCGGGTTTTCGCACCACGAAGGCGGTGACGGCCTCCCCCCAGCGGTCGTGCGGAAGGCCCACGATCGCGGTCTTGAGCACTGCCGGGTGGGCATTGAGAATGGCCTCGACGCGGATGCAGGTGACGTTTTCACCGCCGGTCTTGACGATGTCCTTGAATCGGTCGGCAAGAATGCGCTGCCCTTCTTCGCCCCACTTGAAAGCGTCACCGCCGTGGAACCAGCCGCCGCGGAATGCATCGCGGGTGTCCTCGGGTTTCTTGTAATAGCCCGCCATGAGTGCCGGCGAGCGGTAGGCCGCCTCGCCCACAGAGAAATCACCCATCGGAATGGCCTGGCCGTCCGGCCCCGCGATTTTTGCGGCCATGAGGCCATGCGGCTGGCCAACGTAGTTTTCCTGCGGCGAGGTGCGCTGGAAGAGCTCGGGGTGCTTCTCTATCCAGAAGCGGTGCGCGCAGACGACCTCGGTCTGCCCGATGATTTCGATGAATTTGACCCCTTCGCCGAGATGACGGCGTGCCTTGGCATGGAGTTGCGGATTCATCGGCGCCCAGCCAAAGATGACGGTTTTCAGGCTCGCAGCGGAGAGATCGCCGTCTTTTTCGAACTCCGCCGTGACAGCGTCGATCGCTTGGGGTGCCCCACCCCAGAGTGAGGTCACTTTTTCTTGGTCGATCGCTTCAGCAAGCAGACGCGGATTCATCCTGCGGCCGATGACGGCCTTGCCGCCCGACATGATGGTGTTGTAGATAATGCCGTCGCCGACGTGGTAGATGATCGGCAGGAACGAGCACATCACGAAATCGGATTCGTAGTCGATGCCGATCATGCCGATGCCATTGAAGCTCAGGGCCGCGAACATGGTGTTGGTGTGCGACACCATGACGCCCTTGGGCGTGGAGGTGGAGCCAGACGTGAACAACAGCTCCCAGATATCGTCACCATGGATCTCCACTTCGGGCTCGGCGTCCGATGCCTCGGCGACGAACTCGGCGAATGTGCGCATCGGGGCGTCCTTGGCGGCAAGCCTGATCTGGTGCAGGACCGGGATTTTGGTTTTCGCCGCCAGACGCATCACACGGTCGGCAAAATCCGAGTCCGTCACGAGCGCTGCCGGCTCGCACAGTTCAATCAATTGTTCCAGTACGTCGTCGCTGAGGTTGGGATTCACCGGTGCGACCGTCACCCCCGCTTTTGCCATACCGATCTTCGCAAGAATGGCCTCTGCCGAATTCTCACAAACCATCACGACAATGCGCCCCGCGCTCACGCCGGCAGACCGCATGGCATTTGCGTATTGATTTGCCAGAATATCCGCCCGCGCGGCGGTCAGCTCCGCGTTATCAGGTGATTCGTAGGCCCCGTCCCAGGCGCGCAAGACCTTACGCATCGGATCGGCCCATTTGATTCGCTCGAACAGGTCGCCCATGGATACCCGATTTCAACGATCGGTATTCCGCCGTCCGCGCAAGGAATTCACATCTATTTTCACTTCTGTCTCCTAAATAACCTTCAATACCAGTTCGTAGATCTGGTTAACCACCTCGTCGTTATCGATGCTGCGCTCGCCCATTCGATAAAGCTCGCTTTTGGTCTCTACCATGGAGTAAATCATTTCTACCACCAGGGAGGGACGCGTTCCGTGCGTGATGCCGTGGTTGTTCTCCTGTATTTCTCGAATCGTAGACTTCATTCGCCCAATGTATTTTTTGTTGTAATCTATGAGCCTCGAGCTCCGAAAATAATGGTCACGGCGCAGTTCCAAATAGAGATTTGCGATGGCGACATCCTGGCACAAGCACCGGAGGTTGTGTGCAATGCCAAATCGGATTCGATCGTAGGGATTCGCTATTTCCGCGAGACTGACTTCATATTCGCGCAACGTTATTTCGTACCAAGCGCAAATTACCGCCTCAAGAATTTCTTTTTTTGATCGATAAAACTTGTACAAAGCCCCTTCGGCCAAACCCGCTTCTTTGGCGATCTCGCTGATCGAACCTGCGTGGTATCCCTTCTCACGGAATACCTTGAGCGCTGCTGTCTGGATCTGCTGCTCCCGCACTGCCTTGGGCAGGCGCTGGTTTCGTTTTTGCCGCGCCTGTGCAGGCTCCGGCAGCTCGCCCGCATGGCCGTCGGCCGTCGGGCGAGCGTCTTTTGCGCGGGAGGTCGATGGCTTGGGCATGACTTAGTGAGCGGTGTTCATTTATTAGTGAGCGGCGCTCATCTTATGGGCGGGAAGCCCCTTTGGGACTAGTAAAAACCCTGATGAAACACCCCCTTCGGCCACGCTCCAGATCTGTGCGAGACAGGAGGATAGCCTTCGCCTCATCTCGATGATGAACACAAAAGAGGCATGTTCAGCATAAAATAAACACTGATAGACTCAAAAGACACGAAACAACCAACCGATCCGCGGCGCGTGGCATGCACGCCCCACCCTCCCAAGACCGGTATCTGACCTGGGCCAGCACGCCAGCAGCCTCCTGCCAGCCCGCCCCTGACCGCGCCCGTGGAGACAGCCGGGCCCGCCGTCGGCCCCATGACCAGCGCCCTGTCACCCCATGGCGGTGACAGTCTTTTGATCCCACACCTTCGCCCGGATGCGGGCCTTGGTGCGTTCGAGCTGGTCGATCAGCGCATCCACGGGCTTGTCCTTGTCCTTGTCCAGGGCGCGGCGCAAACCCGGGCGCATGACCACATGCCAGCGCACGGTTTGCCGAGCATCAGGGCGCTTGTCCACCCCTGGGTAGCCTGCGTCGCCAAAGGCGTGCGTCTCCTGCCCTTGCAGCAGGCTGTGGGCTTCGATCACATCACCGACGTTGCCACTGGTGCCTCGCACCGTGTGCACTAGGCCCGAATCTGCATCCACTCCAATGTGGGCCTTCATGCCAAAGTACCACTGGTTGCCCTTCTTGCTTTGGTGCATCTCGGGGTCGCGCTCGCCGCTTTGGTTCTTGGTGGAACTGGGTGCTGCAATGAGCGTGGCATCCACCACCGCGCCCGCTTTGAATTGCAGCCCTGTGGCTTGCAGCAGTGCATTGACGGTGGCCAGGATTTGCTCAGCCAGCTTGTGGCGCTCGAGCAAGTGACGAAAGCGCAGGATGCTCGATTCGCTGGGGATGCGCTCGTCCCAGTGGGACAGGCCTGCAAAGTCACGAATGGCTGGCACGTCGTGCAGCGCTTCTCCCATCGCCGGGTCACTGAGCTTGAACCATTGCTGCGTGAAGTGGATGCGCAGCAGGGTCTGTACTGCAAAGGGCTGCTGGCCCCGGCGCCCGCCCTCGGCGGGCATAGGGCTCTATCGGCGAGACCAGTTCAGCCCACGGAACCACCAACTCCATGGCATCCAGGAATTCGCGCTTGCGGGTGCGCTTGACGGTGTTGCTCAGGCCCAGGCTGATTCAGTGCATTGAACAAATGTTGCACTTGGACTCGAATCCGCCCTTATCTATCCAGCGCGGGCCGCTATTGTTTTAGACAGGCCCGTGCCGATGCTGCGGTCGCACTGTCGCACCGGGCCCGAACTGGATGCGGTTGCGTCCCTCCTCCTTGGCCAGGTACATCGCCGCGTCTGCCCGGTCGACCACAGCGCTCTGGGGCTCGTCACGCCCGTGGAATACCGCCACGCCAATGCTGGCGGTGCATTGGTGTCTGATGGCCGGAGCGGAGGGTGCTACCTGGAGCATATAGGGCTCAGCCAGGCGGGTGCGGACTTTCTCCGCGATGGCTGCGGCCTGTTCGGAGGCCTCGCCGGGCTGCGTGCTCAGTTCGCACAGCAGCACGACGAACTCGTCGCCGCCAAAACGGGCTACGGTGTCGGCTTCGCGCACGCAGGCTTTCAGGCGCTCGGCCACTTCGATCAGCAGCAGGTCGCCTACGCCGTGGCCGTGGGTGTCATTCAGAGGCTTGAAGTTGTCGAGGTCGAGGAACAGCAGCGCGCCATGGCGGTGGCTGCGCTTGCTGGCCGACATGGCCTGCTCGAGGTGCTCTACCAGCAGGCGGCGGTTGGCCAGGTGGGTGAGGGGATCGTAAAAGGCGAGCTGGCGCACCTGCTCTTCCAGCCGCTTGCGCTCGGTGATCTCGCGCGTGATGCCGTGGTAGCCGATGATTTCGCCCTGCGCGTTGCGGTCGGGCTTGGACATGACCTCGCCCCAGATCAGGCGGCCGTCCTTGCAGCGGTGCTGCACCTGAAAGTTCAGAAACCCGACCGGCGCGCCGGACGCCTCCTCCTGTGCGCGGCGCGCGATCATGGCTTTCACTACGGCGACGCCTTCGTCGTTGAACATGTCAAACACATGGTGGCCCAGCACTTCGTCGGCCCGAAAGCCGCGCAGACGCTCGTCCGCCGGGCTGATGTAGTTGACGATGAGCCGGGCGTCGGTGCGCCACAGCACATCCTGCGCGTCTTCCGTGAGCAGGCGGTAGAGCGCCTGGCTGTCGTGCAGCGCCCGGGTGCGTTCGGCCACCAGGGCCTGCAGGGCGCTGTTCTGCTCCTGCAGGCCTTTGAGGGGGTAGACCTCACCGTCCTGCGTACTCTGGTAGGGGATGGAATAGCTGCAGTGCACGATCAGCCACACCTCACCTTCGCGGCGGAAGATCAGCACCAGCCGTGCCACTTCTTTCGACAGCTGGTGACCGCCGCTGGGCAGGTGGATGTGGAAGAAGGCGGTGGTCACCACCACGTCTTCGCTGAGGTCCTGCAGCGCGAGGTCGAGCATGTCGATGCGGATGCGGCCGGGCACCTGGGCAAAGTCCTGACGGGTGATGCGGACCCATTCGTCGCGGTCGTGGATCAGCCGGGTTCCGCTGCCAGGGTAGCCACTGAATTCCTGGCTGAAGCGCGTGGTCAGGCGGTCATCCCGTGCGGCGTACATCTCGATGTACTCGTCGAACAGCTCGCGAATCTTGCGCTGGCGATCTGGGTGCATGGTGCTGAAAATCCTGGTGGCTGGGAGTATCCGGACAGCGCCCATGACCGTTGCAAGGCACGCAGCACGATACGCCTTGTTACTCTACACCGCCACCGGGCAGAACGGAGGACGCACAGCGCGGCGGCGCATCACGCAAGAATGCCCCCCGCCATGGGGCATTTGTTGCCACAATGCCGGACATGATCACCCTTCAAGACATCCAGGAGGCCGCATCCCGCCTACAAGGCCAGGTGCTGGAGACCCCCTGCGTGGAATCCCGCACGCTCTCGCAAATCGTGGGCGCGCAGGTGTTCCTCAAGTTCGAGAACCTGCAATTCACGGCCTCGTTCAAGGAGCGTGGCGCCTGCAACAAGCTGGCGCAGCTCACCCCCGAGGAGCGCGCGCGCGGCGTGGTGGCCATGAGCGCGGGCAACCATGCCCAGGGCGTGGCCTACCACGCGCAGCGCCTGGGCCTGCGCGCCGTGATCGTCATGCCGCGCTTCACGCCCGGAGTGAAGGTCGAGCGCACGCGCGGCTTTGGCGCCGAGGTGGTGCTGCACGGCGACACGCTGGAGGAGGCGCGCGCGCATGCCTACCAGCTCGCCGATGCGCAGGGCCTGACCTTTGTGCACCCCTATGACGACGAGGCCATCGCCGCGGGCCAGGGCACGCTGGCGCTGGAGATGCTGCGCGCGCAGCCGGACCTCGACAGCCTGGTCATCTCCGTGGGCGGCGGCGGCTTGATCGCCGGGGTGGCCACGGCGGCCAAGGCGCTCAAGCCTGGCATCGAGGTGGTGGGCGTGCAGACGCTGCGCTTTCCTTCCATGGTCAACGCCGTGCAGGGCACGCAGCACCCCATGGGCAGTTCCACCATTGCCGAGGGCATAGCCGTGGGCACGCCCGGCCGGATCACGCAGGAGGTGGTGGCCCGCCTCGTGGACGAGCTGCTGCTCGTGGACGAGGGCGATATCGAGCAGGCGCTGCTGATGCTGCTGGAGATCGAAAAAACCCTGGTCGAGGGCGCAGGCGCGGCCGGGCTGGCGGCGCTGATCCGCCACCCCGAACGCTTTCACGGGAAGAAGGTGGGCCTGGTGCTCAGCGGCGGCAACATCGACCCGCTGCTCCTGGCGGCCATCATCGAGCGCGGCATGGTGCGCTCCGGGCGGCTGGCGCGCATCCGCGTGAGCGCGCGCGATGTGCCCGGCGCGCTGGCGCGCATCACGGCCACGCTGGCCGACGCGGGTGCCAACATCGAGGAGGTGCACCACCAGCGCGCCTTCACCATGCTGGCGGCGCAGAATGTGGAGATCGAGCTCGTGCTGCAGACGCGCGGCCATGCGCATGTGCAGGAGCTGCTGGGCCACCTGCACGGCGCGGGCATGAGCGCCTCGCGCATGTAGGGCGGCGCCACCCGATTGCCCCGGCCGCTGCACGGCGCGCGCGGTGGCGCTAGAATTTTCGCCACATCAACCGACGGAGACCTGCCATGTCGCACCCCAGCACCGCCGCAGCCGCCAGCGCCACCCCCGATCCGGTGGAAGAGGTGGTTCCCTACATTCCCGTGGTGCTGCCCGTGGTCGGCGCCATCATGATCTTCCTGCTGGCGATGATTGCCGTGACCATGGCCTGAGGCCGGTCCGCGCTCCCGTCCTGCAAGCCCCGCCCGGCGGGGCTTTGCTGTTTTTGTCCGTTCCCTGAAGGTGCCCTCCATGCGCAATGGCCATGCCCTCGTCCTGTTCTCCGGCGGCCAGGACTCCACGGCCTGCCTGGCCTGGGCGCTGACGCACTTCGGCCGGGTGGAAACCGTGGGGTTCGACTACGGCCAGCGCCACCGCGTCGAACTGCAGGCGCGCCAGGAGGTGCTGGCGGCCCTGCGCGCGCAATTTCCCGCCTGGGCGCCGCGCCTGGGCGCGGACCACCTGCTCGACCTGTCGGTGCTGGGCCAGATCAGCGACACGGCGCTCACGCGCGCGAGCGCCATCACCCTGGACGCCGCGGGCCTGCCCAACACCTTCGTGCCCGGGCGCAACCTGCTGTTCCTGCAGATGGCGGCCGCCCTGGGCTACCGCCGCGGCCTGCACACGCTGGTCGGCGGCATGTGCGAGACGGACTTCTCCGGCTACCCCGATTGCCGCGACGACAGCATCAAGGCGCTGCAGGTGGCGCTCAGCCTGGGCATGGGCCAGCGCTTCACCATCGAGACGCCGCTCATGTGGCTGGACAAGGCCCAGACCTGGGAACTGGCGCGCACGCTTGGCGGCGCGCCGCTGGTGGACCTGACCGTGCGCCTCACGCACACCTGCTATCTGGGCGAGCGCGGCGCCCTGCACGCCTGGGGCCATGGCTGCGGGCACTGCCCGGCGTGCACCCTGCGACGCCAGGGCTTCGAGCGCTGGCGCGCAGGCGCACCGACGCCAGATATCAATGCATAACATCATGCATCTTTTGCATGATTCTACCCCCTGTCTGACAGACAAATTTTCAGCAGCTTCTTAAAATCGGCATCCCGGCTAGTGCGCGGCATTGGCGTGCCGGCCGCAGGTACCGCCCCGCCTGCCTGCGGCGTGAGGGGAAAGCCGTTTTTTCAAAGGCAGTGCCCGGGTGGCCATGCCGCGCAGTGGCGTGGCCAGGATGGCGTTCTGGCCCGCCCGCTTCCTTTGAAAAACCGTTTTTCAACTTCAGGAAGCTTCCGATGAACGCACCCACCATGCAGGGCTTGAATATCAACGCCCCCGCTTACGTCAAGAACGCCCGCCTGCTCGCCTGGGTGGCCGACATGGCCGCCCTGTGCAAGCCCGACCGCATCTACTGGTGCGACGGCTCGCAGGAAGAGTACGACCGCCTATGCCAGCAGCTCGTCGACGCCGGCACCTTCAAGAAGCTCAACCCTGCCAAGCGTCCGGGCAGCTTCCTGGCCTGGTCCGACCCGTCGGACGTGGCGCGCGTGGAAGACCGCACCTTCATCTGCTCGGCCAGGAAGGAAGACGCTGGCCCCACCAACAACTGGATGGACCCGGCCCAGATGCGCGCCACGCTGCAGCCGCTGTTCGACGGCTGCATGCAGGGCCGCACCATGTACGTGGTGCCGTTCTCCATGGGCCCGCTGGGCAGCCACATCGCCCACATCGGCGTGGAGCTGACCGACAGCGCCTACGTCGCCGTGAACCAGAAACTGATGACGCGCATGGGCAAGGCCGTGTACGACGTGCTGGGCGTGGAGGGCGAATTCGTGCCCTGCATGCACACCGTGGGCGCCCCGCTGGCCGCGGGCGAGAAGGACCAGACGAGCTGGCCCTGCAACCCGACCACCAAGTACATCGTGCACTACCCCGAAACGCGCGAGATCTGGTCCTACGGCTCGGG
Organism: Comamonas granuli NBRC 101663; assembly: GCF_000739995.1. GTDB lineage: Bacteria > Pseudomonadota > Gammaproteobacteria > Burkholderiales > Burkholderiaceae_C > Simplicispira > Simplicispira granuli. The sequence goes on from NZ_BBJX01000002.1 coordinate 117,577, forward strand.
CTATGGCGGCAACGCCCTGCTGGGCAAGAAGTGCCTGGCGCTGCGCATCGCCTCCACCATGGGCCGCGACCAGGGCTGGCTGGCCGAGCACATGCTGATCCTGGGCGTGACCAACCCCCAGGGCAAGAAGTACCACGTGGCCGCCGCCTTCCCCAGCGCCTGCGGCAAGACGAATTTCTCCATGCTCGTGCCCCCGGCCGGCTTCGACGGCTGGAAGGTCACGACCATCGGTGACGACATCGCCTGGATCAAGCCCCATGCCGACGGCAAGATGTACGCCATCAACCCCGAGGCCGGCTACTTCGGCGTGGCCCCCGGCACCAACACGCTGACCAACCCCAACTGCATGGCCAGCCTGGACAAGGACGTGATCTTCACCAACGTGGCCCTCACCGACGACGGTGACGTGTGGTGGGAAGGCATGGAAAAGGACCAGGGCAAGCTGCCCGAGCACCTGATCGACTGGCAGGGCAAGGACTGGACGCCGGAGATCGCCAAGCAGACCGGCGCCAAGGCCGCGCACCCCAACGCCCGCTTCACCGTGGCCGCGACCAACAACCCGGCGCTCGACCCGCAGTGGGACGACGCGAGCGGCGTGGCCATCGACGCCTTCATCTTCGGCGGCCGCCGCTCGACCACCGTGCCCCTGGTGACCGAGGCCCGCACCTGGATGGAAGGCGTGTACATGGCCGCCACCATGGGCTCGGAGACCACGGCCGCCGCCTTCGGCGCCCAGGGCGTGGTGCGCCGCGACCCGTTTGCCATGCTGCCCTTCTGCGGCTACAACATGAGCGACTACTTCCAGCACTGGCTCGACATGGAGCACAAGCTGGAGGAATCCGGCCACAGCCTGCCGAAGATCTTCTGCGTCAACTGGTTCCGCAAGGGTGAGGATGGCAAGTTCGTCTGGCCTGGCTACGGCGACAACATGCGCGTGCTCAAGTGGATGCTCGACCGCATCGAGGGCCAGGCCCAGGGCCAGGAGACCATGTTCGGCATCGCGCCGCGGTACGAAGAAATCAACTGGACCGGCCTGAGCTTCACGCCGGAGCAGTTCAAGACCGTGACGAGCATCGACAAGGCGGCCTGGGCCGAGGAGTTCAAGTCGCACGACGCGCATTTCGAGCTGCTCTCCTACCACATGCCGCAGGAGCTGATCGACACCAAGGCCGCGCTGGAGCAGCGCCTGGCTGCGCTGTAAAGAAAACCCCGGCGGGCGCCAATCACGCACCGCACGGGCGGGATTGGCGGTGCCGGGGGCCACGGTGCGGGTACCATGGCGGCCCCGGACCCCACCGGCACGGCGCGGCGCGCGGTGCCCTTCCTACGCTGCCCTCCCATGACTTCCCCATCCACGGCACGGTTGGCCTGCACGCTGGCCGCACTCCTGCTGGCGCCGGCTGCACAGGCCGCGCCACCCGCCACGACCGAGGGCACGGCCCACTTCCTCATCGTCGACGCGCAGGACGCGCCCATTGCCGGCGCCACCCTGGCTGGCGCATGCGAAGCGCGCCTGGGGCCGTTCTGGAACGCCGAAAAGCTGCTGACCCGCTGGTCCTGCACCAGCGACGCCGATGGCGTGTGCAGCGCGCGCATCGCCACGCTGGCACAGCCGGACGGCAAGCCGGTGGAATGCCGCGGCACGGAGCGCAGCACCCTCACCGAGAAGGGCGCCAGCGCAGCCCGCATCAGCTACCACGCCTTCTTCCCCAAGGGGGTGGGCACCAGCCACACCCTGCTCAAGAAGGGCACGGCCTGGAAGGATGGCGAATACCTGTTCAAGGCCATTCCCAACCAGGCGGCCTTTGAGTCCGTGGCTCACCGCTATCGGATCGGGCACTATGCGCAGCGCATGCGCACCGGGCCCGCCCCCGGCGGCCAGGGCACGCTGCTGAGCACGCAGGCGGCGCACCACCAGGAGAGCGCCGACTTCCAGAACCTCACCTACCTGAGCGCCGTGCGCGGCGGCCCGGCCGGAGCAGCAGCGGTGCGCGTGAGCATGGTGCTGACCTATGTGGACTACACCTTCCACCGCTACGCCACGGCACGCTTCGACGGCGCCGCAGGCCCGCAGACCGCGGCCCTGACCGCGCAGTCGGACAAGACCACCTGCAACCTGCGCGACCTGATGGAGCGCAAGTGCACTTACCGCGAAGACCTGGAATTCACCATCGACGCCGCCCTGGCGCGCCAGCTGGCCGGCCGCTACGCGGCGCAGCCGCATGGCAACTGGGTGCTGCGCATTGCCTCGGCCCAGGGGCACGAGCGCAGCCTGCCCGTGGCCTACGCCGAGCTGGCCGCCCTGGTGGCGGCACTGGATGCCCCGGCCCAGCGCTGAGGCGCACCAGGGCGAGCGGCCGGCGGCCATGCAGATCCAGCTCCTGTCCGACCTGCACCTGGAGGCGCACCCCGAGTTCCACCCCAGCCCCGCCCAGGGTGCCGACGTGCTGGTGCTGGCGGGCGACATCGGCTCCTACCAGGGCGGCTCGCGCCTGGCAGGCCGGCATTTCGGGCTGGAACGCTTCTCCCCCTTGCCGCAATGGGCCGGCTGGCCCGTGCCGGTGGTGTATGTGCCTGGCAACCACGAATACGACGGGCTGGACTTCGACACCGCGCACGCGCGCCTGCAGCACACCTGCAAGCAGCTCGGCATCCACTGGCTGGAGCGCTCCAGCCTGGTGCTGCAGGGCGTGCGCTTCGTCGGCACGACGCTGTGGTCCGACTTCGACGCCCTGGCCCTGCAGCAGGGCGGCACGCTGGCGCAGCAACTCGAAGCGCGCGGCAAGGCCCAGCGCGCCGCCAACCACTACCTGAGCAAGACGGGCACCCTGTGGCAAGGCCAGGCCATGCTGGCCGAGCAGGTGCGCGCCCAGGGCCGGCTCTGCATGGACTGGCTGCACGCTGCGCTGCAGGCACCGCACGCCGGCCCTACGGTGGTGGTGACGCACTTCGCCCCCAGCCTGCGCAGCCGCGATCCGCGCTACGGACTCACGCCGGGCACGGCGGCGTTCTGCAATGCGCTCGACGACTGGCTCGTCCACGCCGACCTGTGGCTGCACGGGCATGTGCACACGCCCTGCGACTACCGCGTGCACGCCACGCGCGCGGACGGCCGCCCCCATGCCTGCCGCGTGGTGGCCAACCCGCTGGGCTACCGGCGCAAGGGCGAGCAGGCGCTGTTTCGTGCACACTGCTGCATCGCCGTATGATGGGCGCTGCTTGTTGAACTCTCCCGGAGGCGCACATGAACATTCTGCTGGCTGTCGATGGCAGCTCCTACACCAAGAAGATGCTGGCCTACCTGGCCGCCCACGAAGAGCTGCTGGCGCCCACGCACGCCTACAGCGCCGTCACGGTGCAGGCGGCCCTGCCGCCGCGCGCCCGCGCCGCGCTGGGCAAGGAGGCCGTGGACCGCTACTACGCCGATGAAGCCGACAAGGTCTTCAAGCCGGTGAACAAATTCCTGGAGCGCCATGGCTTCAACCCCAAGTGCATCGCCAAGGTCGGCAATGCGGGCGAAGTGATCGCCTCGGTGGCCGATGGGGGCAAGTACGACCTGCTCGTGATGGGCTCGCGCGGCCACGGCGCGCTGGCCACGCTGGTGCTGGGCTCGGTCACCACGCAGGTGCTCGCGCGCAGCAAGATCCCGGTGCTCATCGTGCGCTGAGTGCAGCGCCGGGGCGGTACGGACCGCCCCACCCCACCCTCCTGCCCTGCCGTTGCGGGGTTTTTTTGCGTCCAGAAGTAACCGTACGGTTATTGAATAACTGATGAGTTTACTTTGGTACCGTTTGGTAATACATTCGCTCCACGCCCATCCTGGCGTGCCATTTCGACCGAAACCAAGAGGAGCGACCCATGAAAAAGACCCTGATTGCACTCGCACTGAGCGCCGGCGCCTCGCTGAGCGCCATGGCCCAGGACATCGTGGACACCGCCGTGAAGGCGGGCAATTTCAAGACCCTGGTCGCCGCCGTCCAGGCCGCGGGCCTGGTCGACACCCTCAAGGGCCCCGGCCCCTTCACGGTGTTCGCGCCCACGGACGAAGCCTTCGCCAAGATCCCCAAGGCCACCCTGGACGGTCTGCTGGCGGACAAGGCCGCGCTCACCAAGGTGCTGACCTACCACGTGGTGCCCGGCAAGGTGATGGCCGCCGACGTGAAGGCCGGCAAGGTCAAGACCGTGGAGGGCCGGGACCTCACCGTCTCCACCACCATGGGGGTGATGGTGGACCAGTCCAAGGTCATCGCCACCGACGTGGCCGCCAGCAATGGCGTGATCCACGCCATCGACACGGTGCTGATGCCCAAGTAAACCCCATCCCTTTGCGAGGAGCAGCCCCATGAACATCCCCCTGAACCGCCGCAGCGTGCTGCTGGCTGCCGCCCTGGGCGCGAGCAGCACGCTGCTGCAGGCCTGCGGTGGCGGCGACGACACTCCCGAGCGCAACATCGTCGAGCTGGCGCAAAACACCCCCGACCTGAGCATCCTGGTGGAAGCCGTGACCGCAGCCGGCCTGGCCTCCACCCTGAGCACGGGCGCGCTGACCGTGTTTGCACCCACCAACGCGGCCTTCGCCGCCCTGCTGACCGAGCTGGGCATGACCAAGGAAGCGCTGCTGGCGGACAAGGCACTGCTCACGGCCGTGCTGGGCTACCACGTGCTGGGCAGTACGGTGCTGCGTGCCGATGTGCCGCTGGGCAAGGCCATCACCCCCCTGTCAGGCGGCTTCTTCAAGATCGAGTCTGCCGGCGGGCTCCAGATCACGGACGGCCGCAACCGGGTCAGCACCATCACCGCCACCGACATCCTCGCCAGCAATGGCGTGGTGCACCTGGTGGACCGCGTGCTGCTGCCCGCGAACCAGGACATCGTGGTCACGGCCGCGGCGCTGCCGGACTTCAGCATCCTCGTCGAAGCCGTGGCGGCTGCCGGCCTGGCGGGCACGCTGCAGGGCACGGGCCCCTTCACGGTCTTTGCCCCCACCAACGCCGCGTTCGCCGCCCTGCTGACCGAGCTGGGCCTGAGCAAAGCAGCCCTGCTGGCCGACACCGCGCTGCTGACCAAGGTGCTGACCTACCACGTGGTCCCCGCCCGCGTGCTCAAGGCCGAAGTGCCGGTCAACACCGCCATCACCACCGTGCAAGGCCAGACCTTCACGGTCAGCGCCAGCCTGGCCATCACTGACCAGAACATGCGCAGCAGCAACATCGTGGCCACCGACGTGTTCGCCAGCAACGGCGTGATCCACGTGATCGACAAGGTCCTCCTGCCCCGCTGAAGGGCGCAGCCGGGCCGCGGGCCCAGAGTCAGCAAAGCCCGGCGTGCCGGGCTTTTTCCGTGGTGCCGTGCCGGCCGCTAGGGCGTGGGCCTGGCGGCCAGACCGTCGAAGCAGGTGCGCACCACCAGGTCCACGATCTCGGCGTCGGAGTACTGGCCCCCTTCCTTGAGGAAGCCCACCACCGGATCGCACGCCCGCGCGTACAGCGTGTAGAGCACGACCAGCGGCGGCAGTGCCGGGCTGATCACGGCCTGCGCCTGGGCTTCGGTGATCCAGGCGCCGATCCGGTCGCTCACGGCGATCAGGCTGTCGAGGTATTCCTTGTTGGCCATGAGCACCGCCCGCAGCGTGGAGTTGCGGCTGGGCAGCAAGGGCATTTCGTTGGTCAGCAGCCGCTCCAGCGACCAGCGCACCAGCGCGTGCAGCTTGTCCAGCGGCGCCATGTCCGCGGACAGGCTGTCCAGGTAGGCCTGCACGCGCTGCAGGATCTGCACCATGGCAGCGCAGCACAGCTCTTCCTTGCTCGCAAAATGCTTGTACAGGCTGGCCTTGGCGATGCCTACCGCGTTGGCCACGTCGTCCATGGTCATGGCGTCGTAGGCCTTTTCGCCGAGCAGGCGGCAGGCCGCCTGCAGGATGGCGTCCTCGCGGGCCTGGTGCATCTGCTCCTTGAACGAAAGTCTGACGGTGGGCGACGGCATGGTCCCGATCTTATGCAAGCCGGTAGAAAAACAAATGCCTCAGTTGTTTTGCAACCACGCTGTCATTGCGGTGAATCACAGGGCACCAGGTCGCGCGCCGAGGCTTCGGTCAGCGCCTGGGTGAGGGCGTCCAGCACCTCGGACTCCAGGTTCCAGCAGTGCCAGTAGAGCCGGATGGGCAGCACGTGGCCCGGTGCCACGTCCACGATCTGGCCCTGGGCCAGGGCCTCGCGCGCCAGCAATTCGGGCAGCACCCCCACGGCCCAGCCGGCCTTGACGGCGTGCAACTGCCCCTCCGAGCTGGGCACGAACAAATGGTTGAGCGCCACCCGCTTGAGACCATGGGCCCGGGCGACGAATTCGGCCGCCATGTCGTCCTTGCGGTTGAACGACAGGAACGGCACCTCGCGGAAGTTGTGCGCCGTCAGCCCCTGGGGCAGATGCTTGTGCGCAAAACTGCTGGATGCCACGGCCACGTAGCGCATGATGCCCAGCGGCACCATGCGGCAGCCGCGCATGGCCTGCTTGAGCGTAGTCACGCAGCCCAGCACATGGCCCGAGCGCAGCCATTCCTGCGTGAAGTCCTGGTCGTCGACGACGATCTCCAGCGGCAGGCGCTGGCGCACGAGGTCGTGCAGCGCATCGAGCGCCCAGGTGGCGATGCTGTCGGCATTGATGGCGATGGAGATGCGCTCGTCCTCGCGCCCGCTGCCGGGTGTGCTGGGCGCCAGCTCCTGCAGGTCGCGCTCCAGGTCGGCACGCAGCAGGCGCAACTGTTTGGTGTGCTTGAGCAGCAACTGCCCCGCCGAGGTGGGACGCAGCGGGCGGCTGCGCACGATGAGCACCGAGCCCACCTGCGCCTCCAGCGCGCGCAGGCGCTGCGAGACGGCCGACTGGGTGACGTTGAGCCGCTGGGCCGCGCGCTCGAACCCCCCTTCTTCCACGATGGCAGCCAGGCATTCGAGGGCGGCGGGATCGTAAGTGCTCATGGTGGTGCGTACGCCTGCGGCGCTTCGGTCGGGGCGCAAATTATAAGCAGCACTGATATTTTTTCAGCAATGTTAATGCCGCCATGGGCGATGGCGGCGCAAAGCAGCTCTATTTTCAATAGCTGACAGCGCTTACTCTGAAAGGGTCTGCGGCCATTTTCAATCCTCTCTGCGCATCGGGCCCGGTGCGGCCAGGTCGGTGTTGAGCAGCCGGGTGTCCATCCAGCGCAGCAGGTCCTGCCACATGCTGTGCACCTCGGCCGCGCGCGGCGGCTTGAGCGCGTGGTCCAGCTCGATGGTGACCACCGGCATGCCCTGCTGCACGCCGCCGTAGTGCCCCAGCGAGCCGGGGAAGACGCCCACGCGGTCCAGGCGCAGGCGGCCCAGGCGCTGGGGCGGCTCGTGCGGGCCGTCGAAGTCGAGCACGCCGTAGGGCGCGTGGATGCTCACCACCAGCTGCGGGCGGAATTGGTCCATCTGCGCGTGCAGGAACTGCGACTCGGGCTCGGACAGCGGCGCCGGGCCGGGCCAGCGGCGCGGGTCCTTGCGCGTGCGCTTTTCCCAGTACAGCGGTGCGTCGCGCTCCCAGCCCGGGGTGTCGAAATTGCGGTTCAGGTCCACGCCGCGTGCGTTCACGCGCGTGGGGCGCGGCGCCAGCAGGCCGTCCGGGTTGAGCACGGGAATGAAGCGCCAGTGCACCGGCCGCCCGGACTTTTCCGCCAGCCCGATCCACTGCAGCGCCAGCGCCGCCGAGGTCAGCTCGTCGCCATGGATGGCGCCCACGACCAGCACGCGCAGCCGGTCCGCGGCGGCGTCCGGGGCGGGCGGGACCACGTCGCGCCAGAACAGCGGCCGCCCCTGCTGCGAACGCTGCCCGCTGGGCTCGAGCCGCGCGGCGCTGCACTGGCGCTGCGTAACGCCCGGCAGGCGCTCCAGGAACAGGGCGCAGGCCGACGGGCTGGCGCCCGCCTGCGGCGGTGCGGACGCGCCCAGCGGCACCGCCGCCAGCAGCAACAGGCCTGGCACGAGGGCCCGGGCCCGCCGCCCGGCAGGCACCCGCCAGGGCAGGGCGGGCAGCACGGTCAGCGCCATGGCCGGACGGGGCGGCGGCAGGCGCCGGGAGTGGCAAGAGGGATGGGGAACGGCATGGAGCAGATCAGGCGGACCGCGGGCAATACCCTGCGGCCCCAGGAGAGTGCAGCGAGCCGGAGATAATAGCGCCCACCACCTTTTGCCTTCCCAGTTGCGCCCTAATCCGCCCCATTTTTCCGCCCGCGAGTTCCGTGACGCGCTCGGCATGTTTGCCACGGGCGTGACCATCGTCACGGCCCGCGGGCCCGACGGCGCCCCCGTGGGCCTGACGGCCAGCTCCTTCAACTCGGTGGCGCTCACGCCGCCGCTGGTGCTGTGGAGCATGGCGCACCAGACCTCGTCGCTGCCGGTGTTCAACCAGTGCACGCATTACGCCATCCACGTGCTCACGGTGCAGCAGCGCGAGCTGGCCGAGCGCTTTGCCACGCGCGGCATCGACCGCTGGGCGGGCGTGGCCTGGCAGCCCAGCGCGCAGGGCGTGCCCCTGATCGAGGGCGTGGCGGCGGTGTTCGAATGCGCCAACCGCAGCCAGTACGTGGAGGGCGACCACACCATCTTCGTCGGGCAGGTGGAGCACTGCAGCCACCGGCCGGACGCCTCGCCGCTGCTCTACCACGGCGGCATGTTCTACACCGAGCACCCGCTGGGCCGCCTCTCGCCCACGGTGGCGCGGCCGCTGCACAAATAGCCCGCCGGGCGCCCCCGGCGCGGCGCTACTTGGCGGCGTCGGGCAGCTCGATCTTGACCTCCAGCACCTCCAGGTTGTCCTGGCGCTCCAGGTGCACCTTGATGTCGCTGGGGTTGATGGCGACGTACTTGGAGATCACGGCGACGAGCTCGCGCTGCAGCGCGGGCAGGTAGTCGGGTTCGGCGGCGCTGCGGCCGCTGCGCTCGTGCGCCAGGATGATCTGCAGCCGCTCCTTGGCGACGCTGGCGGTCTTTTTCTTCTCGCCGAGCAGGAAGGACAGAAAGGATGCCATGGCTTACTTCGCTCCGAACAGGCGTTTGAAGAAGCCCGGCTTTTCCGCCTCGATGAAGCGCAGGGGCCGGTCCTCGCCGAGGAAACGGGCGATCACGTCCTGGTAGGCCTCGGCCACGTCGCTGCCCTTGGCATGGATGGCGGGGATGCCCTGGTTGGACGACTGCAGCACCGCCTCGGACTCGGGGATCACGCCGATGAGCTTGATGCGCAGAATGTCCTGGATGTCCTCCAGGCTCAGCATCTGGCCGTCCTGCACGCGGCTGGGGTTGTAGCGCGTGATGAGCAGGTGCTCCTTCACCGGCTCCTGGCCCTCGATGGCGCGCCGCGTCTTGCTCGCCAGCATGCCCAGGATGCGGTCGGAGTCGCGCACGGAGGAGACCTCGGGGTTGGTCACCACCAGGGCCTCGTCGGCGTAGCGCATGGCCAGCAGGGCGCCGCTCTCGATGCCCGCGGGCGAGTCGCAGACGATGTACTCGAAACCCATCTCGGCGAGGTCCGCCAGCACCTTCTCCACGCCTTCCTGCGTGAGCGCGTCCTTGTCGCGCGTCTGGCTGGCAGCGAGCACGAACAGGTTGTCGCACTGCTTGTCCTTGATGAGTGCCTGGTTCAGGTTGGCCTCGCCCTGGATGACGTTGATGAGGTCGTACACCACGCGGCGCTCGCAGCCCATGATGAGGTCGAGGTTGCGCAGGCCGACGTCAAAGTCGATGACGGCGGTCTTGAAGCCACGCAGGGCGAGGCCCGAGGCAAAGCTGGCACTGGTGGTGGTCTTGCCCACGCCACCCTTGCCGGAGGTCACGACGACGATTTTGGCCATGTGTAGGGGTCTCTTGGGGGGGTTGATGGTGAGTGAAAAGGATCAGAGCGGCTCGATGAGCAGCTTCTCGCCGTCGAGCCGCACCTGGGCGGGTTTGCCGCGCACGCTCTCGGGCAGCTCGGTTTCGGTGGTGCGGTAAATGCCCGCGATGGAGACGAGCTGCGGCTCCAGGCAGGTGGAGAAGATGCGCGCCGCGGTGTTGCCGCGCGCGCCCGCGATGGCCCGGCCGCGCAGCGGCGCGTAGACGTGGATGTTGCCGTCGGCGATGACTTCGGCGCCGAAACTCACCACGGCCATGACGATGAGGTCGGTGCCGCGCGCGTACACCTGCTGGCCCGAACGCAGCGGCTTGTCGACGACGACCGCGCCCGGCGCAGCCACCGGGACTTCGACGGGCACCTCGACGCGCACCTCGCGCACCACTTCCTGCACCACCTCGCGCACCTCACGGGCCGGCGGCGCCTCGGGCGCGGCGATCAGGCCGGCGGCCTGCGCCGCCTCCATCTGCGCCGGGCTGCCGCCGCGCACGGCCACGGGCCGGGTGCGGTGGGCGCGCAGCGCAGCGCACAGGGCGGCGAAGTCGATGGCCTCGGCGGCCTCGCGCACGGGCGCCAGGTCGATGAGCACGGGGTCGTTGTCGAAAAACTCTGGGTCTCCTGCCAGGCGCTCGGCCAGATCGGCGGCAAACACCGCGGCGTCGGTGGTCTTGAGCACCACGGCCACCGCGGGCAGCTGGGCGCTCTTGAGGTCGAAATGGGAGGTGCGGGAGTGGCCCGCCGTGGTTACGGCCATGGACTGCAGGGTGGAATGGGCGGGCGCGGGAGCGCTCCAGGGTGCGGCAAGTGTACCGTCTGGGGCCGTTGCCGCGGCGACAGGCGCGCCGGCGCGCGCGCTCCGATAATGGCGCCCCATGGCCCCCACCCGCAAGCACCACCTCGACGCCCTCGCCATTTCCATCCTCCTGGCCTGCTGCCTGTTCTGGGGCTTTCAGCAGGTGCTGGTCAAGGCCACTGTGGCCGAGGTGGCGCCCATCTTCCAGGCCTTCGTGCGCTTTGCCCTGGCCACGCTGGCCGTGGCCGCCTGGTGCCTGTGGCGCGGCGTGCCGCTGGGCCGGCAGGGCCAGCCGCGCGGCTCGGTGGCCGCGGGGCTGCTGGCGGGGGCGCTGTTTGCGGCGGAGTTCGCCTGCATCTACATCGGGCTGCAGTACACCACGGCCTCACGGCTGACCGTGTTTTTGTACTGCTCGCCGTTCTGGGTGGCGCTGCTGCTGCCGCGCCTGGTGCCGGGCGAGGGCCTGCGCGGCTGGCAGTGGCTGGGCCTGGCGGGCGCTTTTGCGGGCGTGGCCCTGGCGCTGGGCGACGGCCTGCTGGGCACGACCAACGCCGCGCTGCCGCGCGCCTGGCTGGGCGACCTGCTGGGCCTGGCCGCCAGCCTGATGTGGGCGCTGACCACGCTGGTGCTGCGCGCCACGCCGCTGGGCCGGGTGGACCCGGCGCGCCAGTTGTTCTACCAGGTGGCCGTGAGCACGGCCGTGCTGCCGCTGCTCTCGCTCGCGCTGGGTGAGCGCTGGAGCCTGGACTGGAGCGCGTTCGCCAGCGTCTCGCTGCTGCTGCAGGCGCTGGTGGGCGCATTTGCCAGCTACCTGGCCTGGATGTGGCTGCTCGTGCACTACCCGGCGACGAAGATTTCGGTGTTTGTCTTCCTCACCCCGGTGTTCGCCCTGCTGTTTGGCACGCTGTGGCTGGGCGAGCACGTGACGCCGGGCCTGCTGACCGCGCTGGCGCTGGTCGCGGCGGGCATCGTGCTGGTGAACCGCAAGCCGGCACAGGCTTGAAGAGAAAATAGCTGCCAGCGCTTGTGGGGTAAGCGCTGGAAGCTATCAAATCAAGAGCAATTTGTGGCCCGCCCCGGCGCTGCGCCGCGGCTGGCCTGCCGCCTCTCAGGGGGCGTTGACCGCCGGCAGGCCGGACAGCGCCATGGCCAGTTCCTTCTCGTCGTAGGACTCTTCCTTGAGTTCGCCCGCGAAGTACTTCTGGTAGGCCGCCATGTCGAAGTGGCCGTGGCCGCACAGGCCGAAGAGGATGGTTTCGCTCTTGCCCTCGCGCTTGCAGCGCAGGGCTTCCTCGATGGCGCCCTTGACGGCGTGGTTGGCTTCGGGCGCGGGCACGATGCCCTCGGTGCGCGCGAACAGCACACCGGCCTCGAAGCACTGGTTCTGCGTGTAGGCCACGGCTTCCATCAGGCCCAGCTCCTTGGCGTGCGAGACCATGGGCGCCATGCCGTGGTAGCGCAGGCCGCCGGCGTGGAAGCCCGGCGGCGTGAAGGTGCTGCCCAGGGTGTGCATCTTGGTCAGCGGCGTCATGTGGCCGGTGTCGCCGTAGTCGTAGGCGTACTTGCCGCGCGTGAGCGAGGGGCAGGCCGCGGGCTCCACGGCCACGATGCGCGGCTTGGGGCCGCCGCGCAGGCCGTGGCCGATGAAGGGGAAGGCCAGGCCGGCAAAGTTGGAGCCGCCGCCGGTGCAGCCCACCACCACGTCGGGCCAGGCGTCGGCCATCTGCATCTGCTCCATGGATTCCAGGCCGATCACCGTCTGGTGCAGCAGCACGTGGTTGAGCACCGAGCCCAGCGCGTACTTGGTGTCCTCGCGCTGCACGGCCAGTTCCACGGCCTCAGAGATGGCGATGCCCAGGCTGCCGGGGTGGTCGGGGCGCTGGGCGAGCACGCTGCGGCCGTACTGCGTTTCGGTGGAGGGCGAGGGCAGGCAGCGCGCACCGTAGGTCTCCATCACGGCGCGGCGGTAGGGCTTCTGGTCGTAGGACACGCGCACCTGGAACACCAGCACCTCCAGGTCAAACAGACTGCCCGCGAACGACAGCGAAGTGCCCCACTGGCCCGCGCCGGTCTCGGTGGTCAGGCGCTTGACGCCGGCCTGCTGGTTGTAGAAGGCCTGCGGAATGGCGGTGTTGGGCTTGTGGCTGCCGGCCGGGCTCACGCCTTCGTACTTGTAGAAGATCTTGGCGGGCGTGCCCAGGGCCTTTTCCAGCCGGTGCGCGCGGTACAAAGGCGCGGGGCGCCACAGGCGGTATATCTCGCGCACGGGCTCGGGGATCTCGATCTCGCGCTCGGTGCTCACCTCCTGCAGGATCAGCTCCATGGGGAACAGCGGCGCCAGGTCGTCCGGGCCCACGGGCTGGTGCGTGCCCGGGTGCAGCACGGGCGGCAGGGGCTGGGGCAGATCGGCCTGCAGGTTGTACCAGGCCTTGGGCATCTGGCTTTCTTGCAGCAGGAACTTGGTTTGACCGCTCATCGCTGGGTTCTCCTTGGGTGGGTGGGGACGGGTGGCGCACAGCCCATGGCCTGGCCGCACGCACGGCCGGGCCATGGTAGCAGCGCGGGGCTGCGGGTTTTCCTGGGTCAGGCCGGGACGGAGGCCGCCCGCCGCGCGGCGAAGTCCACGTACCAGTCCAGGCAGCCGGGGTTGGCCATGGCGTCGCGGTTGACCACCTTCTCCAGCGGCTGGCCCAGCAGCAGTTTCTTGATGGGCAGCTCCTGCTTCTTGCCGCTCAGGGTGCGCGGCACCTCGGCCACGGCGACGATGTCGTCGGGCACGAAGCGCGGCGACAGTGCCGTGCGGATGGCGCCGCTGATGCGCGCGCGCAGGGCCTCGTCCAGCACGTGGCCGGGGCGCAGCACCACGAACAGCGGCATGTAGCTCTCGCGGCCCAGGTATTCGAGGTCCACCACCAGGCTGTCGAGCACCTCGGGCAGGGCCTCCACGGCGCTGTAGAGCTCGCTCGTGCCCATGCGCAGGCCGTGGCGGTTGATGGTGGCGTCCGAGCGGCCATAGATCACGCAGCCGTCCTCCAGGCGCGTGCCGATCTGGATCCAGTCACCATGGCGCCAGACGGCGCCCATGGCGGCCGGGCCGTCACCGCCGCCGGGCCGGCGGCCGTGGCCGGGCGGGTACATGTCGAAGTAGCTCGCCAGGTAGCGCGCACCGCTGTCGTCGCCCCACAGGTACAGGGGCATGGAGGGAATGGGCTGGGTGCACACCAGCTCGCCCACGGCGTCGTACACGGGCCGGCCCTGCTCGTCCCAGGCCTCGACGGCCGCGCCCAGCATGCGGCACTGCATCTTGCCGGGGGTCTGCGCCAGCTCGCGGCTGCCGCCGATGAAGGCACCGGCGAAGTCGGTGCCGCCGGAGATGTTGCACCACCAGATGCCGTCGGGGCGGCCGCCGTCCACCCCGGCCTCGGCCATGAAGCGCGTGCCCCAGGCCTGCACCTCGGCCGAGAGCGGCGAGCCCGTGGAGCCCAGGGCGCGGATGCGCCGGAGGTCGCCGCACTGCGCCGGGGTGATGCCCGCCTTCATGCAGTTGGCGTAAAAGGCCGCGCCGGCGCCGAAAAAGCTCACGCCGGTCTCGGAGGCGAAGCGCCACAGCAGGGCCCAGTCGGGCCGCTCCTTGCTGCCCGCAGGGTTGCCGTCGAAGATGACGCAGGTGATGCCCGCGAGCAGGCCGCCGACCTGGGCGTTCCACATCACCCAGCCCGTGGAGCTGTACCAGTGGTAGCGCTCGCCCCAGCTGTTGGGCGCGTAGCTGCAGCCCAGGTCGTTGTGCAGCGCGCCCAGCTGTAACTGCACCAGGATCATGCCGCCATGGCCGTGCACGATGGGCTTGGGCAGGCCGGTGGTGCCGCTGGAGTAGACGATCCACAGCGGGTGGTCGAACGGCAGCCAGAGCGGCTCGAACAGCGCGGTTTCAGCCTCTTCCTTGCCCACAGCCCTTGCCCAGCTTGCGCAACCAGCTACCGAAACCGTAGCATCGAGATTGCCCCACAGCAGCGTGTGCTGCACCGTGGGCAGGCCCGCGCGCAGCTCGGCGAGCACGCCCAGGCGCTCGTGCGCGCGCCCGCCATAGACCACGCCATCGGCGGCGATGAGCACCTTGGGCTCGATCTGGCGGAAGCGGTCGAGCACGGCAGCCGTGCCCATGTCGGGCGCACAAATGCTCCACACCGCGCCAATGCTCACGGTGGCGAGGAAGGCGACGATGGCCTCGGGCACATTGGGCAGGTAGGCGGCCACGCGGTCGCCCGGCTGCACGCCCTGCTCCTGCAGGTGCAGCGCCAGCGAGGCCACCTGGCGGCGCAGCGCGGGCCAGGTCATCTCGCGGTGTTCGCGCCGCTCGTTGCTGCTGACGATGGCGGGCATGCCGGCGGCGTGCGCGGCGTCCACGTGGCGCAGCACCTGGTGCGCAAAATTGACCTGCGCCCCGGGAAACCACTCGGCCTGCGGCATGCGGTTGTGCGCCAGCACGGCGCTGTGCGGCGTGGGCGACTGGATGTCGAAATAGTCCCAGATGCTTTGCCAGAAGGCGTCCAGGTCGGTGGTGGACCAGCGCCACAGGGCGTCGTAATCGGCAAAGACCAGGCCGCGCTCGCGCTGCAGCCAATCCTGGTACAGGCGGATTTGCGGGATGTAGGGCGGGGGGGTGGTGCGACGTGTCTCCATGGCGACGCAGCGTAGCACCGCACGCACCCCGGCGCCACCCGGCAGCGTCGCGCAATCGACAGCAGGGGATTGCGGCGCCCGCCGCGCCGGCGCCCGCGGGGCGCACTACCATTGCCCCATGCAACACAGTGACGTCCTCATCGTCGGCGCGGGCCCCGCGGGTCTGTCGCTGGCCATCGCCCTGGCGCAGGCCGGGTTCACCGCCACGCTGGTCGAGCAGCAGGAGGCCCCGGCCCTGGCGGCGCCGGCGCCCGATGGGCGCGAGATCGCCCTCACCCACCCCAGCGTGGCCCTGTTGCAGCGCCTGGGCACCTGGGATCTGCTGGCCCCCGAGGAAGTAGGCCTGCTGCGCGCCGCCCAGGTGCACGACGGCCCCGTGGGCCGCCAGAGCGCCATGCACCTGCACGCAGGCGGCAGCGGCGTGGAGCACCTGGGCTGGATCGTGCCCAACCACGCGCTGCGCCGCACGGCCTACGCGGTGGCCGCGCGCACGCCGGGGGTGCAGATCATCACCGGCGCGCGCGTCACGCAGGTGCACACCCAGGGCGGCGCGGCAACGCTGGAATACACCCCTGCCGGCGCCAGCGCCCCCGAACGCCTGCACGCCCCGCTGCTGGTGGCCGCGGACAGCCGCTTCTCGGCCACGCGGCGCAGCCTGGGCATAGGCGCCTCCATGCACGACTTCGGGCGCACCGTCATCGTCTGCCGCATGCGCCACGAGCAGCCGCACGGCGAGATCGCGCACGAGTGCTTCGGCTACGAGCGCACGCTCGCCATCCTGCCCCTGCCCGACGATCTGGTCGAACGCGGCCCGCAGTGCTCCGCCGTGGTGACGGCGGGCACGGCCGAGGCGCAGGCCCTGCTGGCGCTGCCGCCGCAGGACTATGCCGCGCAGGTGCAGCAGCAGTTCCAGCAGCGCCTGGGCGCCATGCGCCTGGTGGGCGAGCGCCATGCCTACCCGCTGGTGGCCGTGTACGCGCACCGCTTTGCCGGCACGCGCTGCGCGCTGCTGGGCGACGCCGCCGTGGGCATGCACCCGGTCACGGCGCATGGCTTCAACCTGGGCCTGGCGGGCGTGCAGACGCTCACCCGCACCCTGGCCGAGGCGCGCGCGCGCGGCCAGGACATCGGCGACCCCGGCGTGCTGCAGCACTACGCCAGCGCCCACCACCGCCACGCCTGGCCCTTGTTCCAGGGCACCAACGCCATCGTGCGCCTGTACACCGACCCGCGCCCCCTGCCCCGCCTGCTGCGCCAGGCCGTGCTCGCGGGCGCCCGCCGCCTGCCGCCGCTGCAGGCGCTCATCGTGAGCCAGCTCACCGGGCGGCGGCCCGCCTGGCCGACGGCGTCCTGACCGGGCAGCCGCGGCCCGAATCACTTAGTTTTTGATAGCTGCCAGCGCACCATCCACGGGCGCCAGCGGCTTTTTTTGCCATAAATCCTGCGCACGGGCGCCAAACCCTCTACCATCGCTGCACTTTTCCTTACAAGGAGTCCAACAATGGGAATGTTTCAATGGACCGAGCGTGCGGCCGGGGTGCTGCAATCGGGCGGGGTGATCGCGCCGGACGAGCGCCTGCCCTGGCCGCAGACGGGGCTCATGGGCGTGCAGCACGTGATCGCCATGTTCGGCGCGACGGTGCTCGCGCCCATCCTCATGGGGTTCGACCCCAACCTGGCCGTGCTCATGAGCGGCATCGGCACGCTGATCTTCTTCCTCATCACCGGCGGCAAGGTGCCGAGCTACCTGGGCTCGTCGTTCGCCTTCATCGGCGTGGTGATCGCCGCCACGGCCTATGCGGGCCAGGGGGCGAACGCCAACATCGGCGTGGCGCTGGGCGGCATCATCGCCTGCGGCGCGATCTACGCGCTGGTGGGCGTGGTGGTGCACCTGGCCGGCACAGGCTGGATCGAGCGCTTCATGCCGCCCGTGGTCACGGGCGCCGTGGTGGCCGTGATCGGGCTCAACCTGGCGCAGATCCCCATCAAGAACATGGCGGCCAACAACTTCGAGAGCTGGATGCAGGCGCTCACCTTCGTCTGCGTGGCGCTGGTGGCGGTGTTCACGCGCGGCATGGTGCAGCGGCTGCTGATCCTCGTGGGGCTGCTGGTCGCCAGCGTGGCCTACGCCGTGCTGACCAACGGCCTGGGCCTGGGCAAGCCGCTGGACCTCTCGGGCGTGGCGCAGGCGGCCTGGCTGGGCATGCCGCAGTTCCACGCGCCGGTGTTCAGCGCGCCGGCCATGCTGCTCATCGCGCCGGTGGTCATCATCCTGGTGGCCGAGAACCTGGGCCACATCAAGGCCGTGACGGCCATGACCGGCCGCAACCTGGACCAGTACATGGGCCGCGCCTTCCTGGGTGACGGCATCGCCACCATGGTGAGCGGCGCCGCCGGCGGCACGGGCATGACCACCTATGCCGAGAACATCGGCGTGATGGCGGCCACGCGCATCTACTCCACCGCGGTGTTCCTCGTGGCCGCGCTGATCGCCGTGCTGCTGGGCTTCTCGCCCAAGTTCGGCGCGCTGATCCAGGCCATCCCGCTGCCGGTGATGGGCGGCGTCTCCATCGTGGTGTTCGGCCTGATCGCCATCGCGGGCGCCAAGATCTGGGTGGACAACCGCGTGGACTTCGGCCAGAACCACAACCTGCTGGTCGCAGCGATCACGCTGATCCTGGGCACGGGCGACTTCACGCTCAAGTTCGGCGACTTCGCGCTCGGCGGCATCGGCACCGCCACCTTCGGCGCCATCCTGCTGCACGCGCTGCTGCGCCGCGGCCGTTGACTGGCCAGCGGTCACCCTAGGGTAAACCCTCGGATTCAGGGACGCCCCGGATACACTCCGGGGCTTGTTCCGCCGCCCGCAGCGCGGCTTCCCAGGAGTTTGCCCATGTCTGACCACCCACGCATCCACCACCCCGCCCTGCGCCAGCGCATCATGTCGGCCGACGAGGCCGCCGCGCTGATCCCGGCAGGCGCCAACGTGGGCATGAGCGGGTTCACCGGCTCGGGTTCGCCCAAGTCCGTGCCGCAGGCGCTGGCGCGGCGCATCGAGAGCCTCAACGCCCAGGGCCAGGGCTTCAAGATCGGCCTGTGGACCGGCGCCTCCACCGGCCCCGAGCTCGACGGCGCGCTCGCCCAGGTCGACGGCATCGAGATGCGCATGCCCTACCAGTCCGACCCGACCTGCCGCCAGCGCATCAACGCCGGCCAGATGCAGTACATGGACATCCACCTCTCGCACGTGGCGCAGTTCGTGTGGTTCGGCTTCATGGGCCACCTCGACGTGGCCGTGGTCGAGGTGGCCGGCATCCTGCCCGACGGGCGCCTCATTCCGTCCGCCTCGGTGGGCAACAACAAGACCTGGCTGGACCTGGCCGACAAGGTGATCCTGGAGGTCAACCACCGCCAGAACGCGGGGCTGGAGGGCATGCACGACATCTACTACGGCACCGACCTGCCGCCCAACCGCCGCCCCATCCCGCTGCTGCGCCCGGACGACCGCATCGGCGAGGCCTACCTGCGCTGCGACCCGAACAAGGTGATCGCCGTGGTGGAGACGCACGCGCCCGACCGCAACCCGGCCTTCACGCCGCCCGACGCAAACTCGCAGCGCATCGCCGGCCACATCATCGACTTCCTGCAGCATGAGGTGAAGGCCGGGCGCATGCCCAAGGACCTGCTGCCGCTGCAGTCGGGCGTGGGCAACATCGCCAACGCCGTGCTCGCGGGCCTGAACGAGGGGCCGTTCGAGAACCTCACGGCCTACACCGAGGTGCTGCAGGACGGCATGCTCGACATGCTGCGCTCGGGCAAGCTGCGCAGCGCCTCGGCCACGGCGCTGTCGCTGAGCCCGCAGGCCGCCGCAGAATTCAACGAGAACATCGATTTCTACCGTCAGCGCATCGTGCTGCGCCCGCAGGAGATCAGCAACCACCCCGAGGTGATCCGCCGCCTGGGCCTGATCTCGATGAACGCGATGATCGAAGCCGACATCTACGGCAACGTCAACTCCACGCACCTCATGGGCACCAGCATCATGAACGGCATCGGCGGCTCGGGCGACTTCGCGCGCAACGCCTACCTGTCGATCTTCATGACGCCCTCGCTGGCCAAGGGCGGCGCCATCTCCTGCATCGTGCCCATGGCCTCGCACGTGGACCACACCGAGCACGACGTGCAAATCCTCGTCACCGAGCAGGGCCTGGCCGACCTGCGCGGCCACTCGCCCTCGCAGCGCGCGGACATCATCATCGAGCGCTGCGCCCACCCGGACTACCGCGACGCGCTGCGCGACTATGTGGCCCGCGCCAAGCGCGGCAGCACGGGCCAGCACACGCCGCACCTGCTCGACGAGGCCCTGGGCTGGCACCGCCGCTACGTGCAAACGGGCAGCATGCAAGCCTGAGCGCCGGGCACGGCCGCACGTCACGCCAGCGACGCCCGGCCGTGCGCGCAACGTCCCATAATGGCCTCTCCCGCGCGGCCCGGCCGCGCCCGCACACGACCCGCACCATGCCGACGATCTGGAAAAAACCCATCTCCCTGGAACTGCTCAACCAGACCAACGCCCACACCGCCGCCACCCACCTGGGCATCGAGATCACCGAGGTCGGCGATGACTTCCTGCGCGGGCGCGTGCCCGTGGACGAGCGCACGCGCCAGCCCTTCGGCATCCTGCATGGCGGAGTGAGCGTGGTGCTGGCCGAGACGCTGGGCTCCATCGGCGCCTTCTACGCCTGCCCCGAAGGCCACCGCGGCGTGGGCCTGGACATCAACGCCAACCACATCCGCGCCGTCAGCAGCGGCTGGGTGACGGGCACGGCGCGCGCCGTGCACATCGGCCGCACCACGCAGGTGTGGCAGATCGACATGGAGAACGAGGCCGGGGAGACCACCTGCGTCTCGCGCATCACCATGGCGATCCTGGGGCCGAAGTAGAGAACACCCCCCTGTGCGGCTGCGCCGCTTCCCCCCGCTCTCGCAGGGCGGCGCCCTGCGGGCAGGGGGACACCGCCAGCGCGGCGGGGCGGCCCTTGCGCGGCGGTCGCTGGCTTGGGCCCGCGCCCGTTGCCTGCCGCCGTCGGGCGGCCCTCAGGCGCGCTGCCGGGGGGTGCGCGTGGCTTCGCGTTTTTTCTGGCGCAGGAAGACGGCGATGTCCTTGTCGTAGCGCCGGATGTGCAGCGAGAGCCAGTCGCGCAGCAGGGTCGAGAGCCGGGGCGCCACGGTGATGCTGCCGGCGTGGTATTTCTCCTGCAGGCCGCGCAGGTCGGCGACGAAGCTGTCGTGCCCCGCCCGGTGCTGGGCCAGCTGCGGGTAGCCAAGGGTCTCCATGTAATGTTCTTCGCGCCGGATGTGCTCCAGCGTGTCGCGCACCAGCTCGTCCAGGAGCCGGGCCACGACCTCCTGTCCCCGGCCCTCGCTGGTGGCCGTGTGCAGTTCGTTGACCTGGCGCACCAGCGTCTGGTGGTCCTGGTCGATCGGCCCCTGGTCGATCTCCATGTC
Organism: Comamonas granuli NBRC 101663; assembly: GCF_000739995.1. Classification (GTDB taxonomy): domain Bacteria; phylum Pseudomonadota; class Gammaproteobacteria; order Burkholderiales; family Burkholderiaceae_C; genus Simplicispira; species Simplicispira granuli. The sequence goes on from NZ_BBJX01000002.1 coordinate 138,458, forward strand.
GGATGCCCATTCGAAATATGCCACCGTCGGTCCTCCGTCTGCTTGTAACGCCTGCGCCCTGGCGGCTCAGGCCGCGCCCTGGTACGACAGGGAAGGGGTTTCCTGCCCCAGCTTGAACACGCTGATCGACCGCACCAGGCTCTGTGCCTGGTGTTCCAGGGCCTGGGCGGCGGCCGCGGCCTGCTCGACGAGCGCGGCGTTGGACTGCGTGACCTGGTCCATCTGGCCCATGGCCTGGTTGATCTGGTCGATGCCCGCGGACTGGTCCTGGCTGGCCAGGGTGATCTCGCCCATGATGTCTGTCACCCGGCGCACGTTGACCACGATTTCGTCCATGGTGCTGCCGGCGCGCTCGACCTGCTGGCAGCCCTCGGTGACGTTGTTGACCGAGGCCTCGATCAGGCCCTTGATCTCCTTGGCGGCCTCGGCCGAGCGGCTGGCCAGGCTGCGCACCTCGCTGGCCACGACGGCAAAGCCCCGGCCCTGCTCGCCCGCGCGCGCGGCCTCGACGGCGGCGTTGAGCGCCAGGATGTTGGTCTGGAAGGCGATGGAGTCGATCACGCCGATGATGTCGGCGATCTTGCGCGAGGAGGTGTTGATCTGTTCCATGGTCTGCACCACCTGCGAGACCACCGAGCCTCCCTTGACGGCGACCTGCGAGGCCGACTCCGCGATGTGGTTGGCGCGCTTGCCGTGCTCGTAGTTCTGCTTGACGGTGTCGGCCAGTTCCTCCATCGAGGCGGCCGTCTGCTCCAGCGCGCTGGCCTGCTCCTCGGTGCGCGAGGACAGGTCGGTATTGCCCGCGGCGATCTGGCTGGTGGCCGAGGCGATGGCCTCGGAGCCGCGGCGCACGTCGGCGACGATGCGCACCAGGCTGTCGTTCATGTTGCGCAGGGCCTGCAGCAGCTCGCCAGTCTCGTCGCGCCCCGTGACCTCGATCTGGCTGCCCAGGTCGCCCGCCGCCACGCTTTGCGCCACGCGCACGGCGCGGCGCAGCGGGCGGGTGATGGACACGGTGATGGCGTAGGCCAGTGCGGCGCCCAGCAGCAGCGCGGCCCCGCCCAGCACCAGCATCACGGTGCGCGCGCTGCGGATGTCGGCCAGCGCCTGCTGGCCATCGGTCTCGGCGAGCTTGCGCTGCAGTGCGGTCAGGCCGTTGATGGGCTCCTGCAAGGCGTCCAGCGCGGGCAGGGTCTCGGACTGGAGCAGGGCCACCGCACCGTCGCGGTTGCCCGCATCGACCAGTTCGGCCACGCGCGTGAACGACTGCACGTACTTGCCGCGCAAGTCCTTGAGCCGCGCCAGCAAGGCCTTGCCTTCGGGCAGGTAGACCTTGCGGTCGAGCAGAGCCAGGGCGTCGTCGATGGTCTTCTTGTTGACGCCGATATCGGCCTTGATGGCCTGCAGCCGCGCCGCATCGGTGGCCAGCACCAGCTCCATGGTGCGGCGCGCGTTGGCGCGCGTGGTGGCATTGATGACGTTGGCAGCCTCGGCCTTGACCCAGTCGTCCTCAACGATGCGGGTATTGAGGTCCGCCACCGAGCCAAAGCGCAGCAGCCCCACCACGACGATGGCCAGCATCATCACGATCAACAGGCCGAATGTCAGGCCCAGGCGCGTGCCGATCCTCACGTCGCTCATCCGCATATGCACCCCCGTTCTGGCAAGCATTTGTAAACGGACGATTCTGCCCGTTTTCGTAGCGCACGCTACGGTCACAGGCCGGCCAGATCGCGCAGGGGTTTGCGGACGCCCCATGCGGGCGCCGCCAGAGCAGGCATGAAAATAGGCCTCAGCGCTTATGGGGCGAGCGCAAGAAGCTACATTTTTAATAGCGAAACGGCAGACTCACTCCTGTTGTGCGCGCGCCAGACGCTCGCTCTTCCAGTACACGTCGTCGCCGCCATCCATGCGGTTGAGCACGCGCGCGAGCACGAACATCAGGTCCGAGAGGCGGTTGAGGTAGTGGCGCGGCGTCTCGCGCACCGCCTCCTGTGCGCCCAGGGCCACCACGGCACGTTCGGCGCGGCGCGCCACGGTGCGGCACACATGCGCCTGCGCGGCAGCGCGCGTGCCGGCGGGCAGGATGAACTCCTGCAGGCGCGGCAGCGCCGCGTTGTGCTGGGCCAGCGCCTGGTCGAGCTGCAGCACGGCGGACTCCTGCAGCAGCGCGAAGCCGGGGATGGACAGCTCGCCGCCCAGATTGAAGAGCTGGTGCTGCACGTCGATCAGCAGCTCGCGCACCGCCTGCGGCAGCGGCTCGCACAGCAGCAGGCCGATGTGGGAGTTGAGCTCGTCCACGTCCCCCAGCGCCGCAATGCGCGGGTGGCTCTTGGGCACGCGCGTGTTGTCGCCCAGGCCGGTGGTGCCATCGTCGCCGGTGCGCGTGGCGATCTGTGTGAGTCGTTTGCCCATGGGAAGCCTCCTCGCGGTGAGGACCGCATTGTGCGGGAGCGGCAATGCCCCTACCGGCGTTACATGGCGCTCGGAAATGTTGTCGCGGGCAACAGCAGGCAAAAGGGCTGGCCCCGGGCGCCGGGCTGCGCTGCAATGAAGCCGTGTCCCACTCTGGTCGAGGATTCATCCGATGAAGCCCGCAAGCCCGCGCCCCTTCGCATTCGACGCCCGCAGCGTGCTGCTGTTCGCCGCCCTGGCCATGGGCGCCGCCGCATCCGTGCGCGCCCAGACCCCGGCGGCCCCGCCCGCGCCGCGCACGCAGGCCTCGCCGTTCAGCGCGGGAGCCGCGGCGCCGGCAGCGTCGCCCGCCGACGCGGCCTTCGAGCGCGCCGACACCAACCACGACGGCCAGCTCAGCCCCGAGGAAGCCCAGGCCCTGCCCGCCATCGCCGACCGCTTCGAGCAGCTCGACAAGAACCGCGACGGCATGCTCTCGCGCGAGGAGTTCTACGAAGGCGCGAAGTACTGACGCCGCCTGGCGCCCCCTGCCCGCCGCGGGGCAGCGCAGGGCGGTGCAGGAACGGGCCCCGGGGACGGGTGGTATTCTTTTCCCCCACCAGGAGACCCCCATGAACGCCCCCGCCGACGCCACCCACCTGCTGCCCACCATCGCCCTGCGGCCCGTGCCGCAGGCGCTGCTCGATGCGCTGGCGCAGCGCTTTGGCGCGCAGTGCTCCACCGCCCTGGCCGTGCGCGAGCAGCATGGCCGCGACGAAGGCTCACTGCAGGCGCCGCCGCCTGCGGCCGTGGTGTTCGCCGAGAGCACGCAGGACGTGCAGGACGCCGTGCGCCTGGCCGCGCAGTACGGTGTGCCGGTGATCCCCTACGCCGCGGGCTCCTCGCTCGAAGGCCACCTACTGGCCGTGCAGGGCGGCATCAGCATCGACCTGAACCGCATGAACCGGGTGCTGAGCGTCAACGCCGAGGATCTGACGGTGACGGTGCAGCCCGGCATCACGCGCAAGCAGCTCAACGACGCCGTCAAGGACACGGGCCTGTTCTTCCCCATCGACCCCGGCGCCGACGCCAGCATCGGCGGCATGGCGGCCACGCGCGCCAGCGGCACCAACGCCGTGCGCTACGGCACCATGCGCGAGAACGTGCTCGCGCTGGAGGTGGTGATGGCCAGCGGCGAGGCCATCCGCACCGGCACGCGCGCCAAGAAGAGCAGCGCGGGCTACGACCTCACGCGCCTGCTGGTGGGCAGCGAGGGCACGCTGGGCATCATGACCGAGCTGACCATCCGCCTCTACCCGCTGCCCGAGGCGGTGAGCGCCGCGATCGGCTCCTTCCCCAGTATCGAAGCGGCGGTGCGCACCGTCATCCAGACCATCCAGCTGGGCGTACCCATTGCGCGCTGCGAGCTCATCGACCAGCACGCCGTGCGCGCCGTGAACCGGCACAGCAAGCTCCACCTGCGCGAGGAGCCGCTGCTCCTGATGGAATTCCACGGCTCACCCGCCAGCGTGCAGGAGCAGGCCGAAACCGTGCAGGCCCTGGCCCAGGAACAGGGCGGCACGGCCTTTGAGTGGGCCACCACGCCCGAGGAGCGCACGCGCCTGTGGACGGCGCGGCACAACGCCTACTTTGCCGCGCTGCAGACCAAGCCCGGCTGCAAGGCCATCACCACCGATGCCTGCGTGCCCATCTCGCGCCTGGCCGATGCGCTGCTCGCCTCGGTGCACGAGGCCGACGCCAGCGGCCTGCCCTACTTCATCGTGGGCCATGTGGGCGACGGCAACTTCCACTTCGGCTACCTGATCGACCCGGCCCTTCCCGCCGAGCGCGAACGCGCCGAGCAGCTCAACCACCAACTGGTGGCGCGCGCCCTGCAACTGGGCGGTACCTGCACGGGCGAACATGGCGTGGGCGTCCACAAAATGGGCTTTCTGCGCGACGAGGCCGGCGAAGGCGCCGTGGCCATGATGCGCGCCATCAAACAGGCGCTGGACCCGCAGAACATCATGAACCCGGGCAAGATCTTCCGCCTGTGAACCCGCGGCCCGGAGAATCCGTTCACGCTTTTTTCAAGACGCCCGCTGCCTCAACGCTGAGTTGAGAGCACAGCCTGTGCTGGCCCGGCCTCGAATGCTCGATGCAAGCGCATGGGAATTGGGGAATCAGGTCTTCTCGTCCTGCGGCAATGCCATCCAGGTCTGCCACAGCACCACCGCCTCGCGCTGATACTCCTTCATCCTCTGCACAAGCGCCGCATGCGCATCGGATGTCATCAGTTCTGGTGGCAGCAAAGGGTCGCGGACCAGGCTGCTGATCACCGCACGCCCCAACAACAGCGACTCGCGCACCGCAGCGTCCAGCTTGATTTTCAGCAAGCGCTTGCCACTTTGCTCCAGCGCCTTGTGCTGGCGCTGGTAGTTCGCCAGCAGCGCTTCGACATCCCACAGCCGGCACGCTTCCGCCTGCCGCGCCGCATCCAGTCCGTCCATGCGGAACACCAGTGCCTGCGGCGCAAGCCCCAGTTCCAGTAGCTGCGCGCGCACCGCCGACACGCCGCCCCGGAGGTTGTCGGGCCGTACATGCAGACCTGGCTGGAATGGCACCAGCCCGCGCAACTCCAGTGCCAGACTGTGGCGGCGCCAAGCGGTCTTGTCCGAGCGCAGGACACCGGCATCCTGCACTGCCAGCCAGTGGCCGCGCCAGGCAACCGCTTGCGCTCCCTTGTGCTGCCAATCGTCGACATCACGCGCCAGCGCGGGGCCTGAGCGGTTCAGGGCATAGCTACCACGTGCACTGTGGGCGATCTTGCCCTGGTCAACCAAGCGAGTCAGGCCAACCCGGATTGCAGTGGGCGTCATCCCCATCAAGCTGCCGGCACGACACATCACCGATACGGGCAAGCTGCTGCCGTGCGCCATCAGCAGGTCCAGGATCAAGTCGGGCGCCGCCGGCGAGATAACCTTGATATTACATATAGTTTCCATGTTTGCGTAATAAAGAAATATTTCTTAGCATAGCCTTAAATTGAATTTATATGTAATTTTGACTGAGCCCAAACTCGGCCCAACAGCAAAGGGGGAAGCGATGCCCATCGTGTCATTCAGTGTGGACGAAGCTGTCTGCACCATCACCATCAACCGGCCGGAAAAACGCAATGCGGTCAACGGCCCAGTGGCCGCAGAACTGCGCACGGCCTTCGAGCGCTTTGAGAGTGACCGTGCATTGCGCGTCGCCATCCTGACCGGGGCCGGAGGCCATTTTTGCGCCGGAGCCGACCTGAGCGCGACCTCCGACCCCATTCTGCGCAATGAACTCGACCCGGATGGCGGCGGCAGCGGACCGATGGGCCCATCGCGCATGGCGCTGAGCAAACCATTGATTGCCGCGGTTAACGGCTATGCCGTCGCTGGCGGCCTGGAACTGGCCTTGCTGGCCGACATGCGGGTGGCCGACGAGGATGCCACCTTCGGCGTGTTTTGCCGACGCTGGGGCGTACCGCTGATCGACGGCGGCACTGTGCGTCTGCCGCGCGTGGTCGGCATGGGCCGCGCGCTCGACCTGATACTGACCGGCCGCCCGGTGACCGCGCCAGAGGCACTGGCAATGGGCCTGGTCAACCGCATCACCCCGCCCGGCGGCGCCTTGGCGGCGGCACAGGAACTGGCACGCCAGATCGCTGCCTTCCCACAGCAATGCATGCTGGCCGATCGCCGCTCAGCGTATGAGCAGTGGAGCCTGCCACTGGCCGAAGCGATACGCCGCGAAGGCGCACAAGGCACGCCGATGGTGTCTGCTGAAGGTGAGGCCGGCGCTGCCCGCTTCATGCAGGGCGCCGGTCGCCACGGCAAGTTCAGTGACTGAGCCGAAGCCGCAAGCTCGCAGGAAATTGCAGTCCCCCTTGCCTGCGCTGCCCGATTTGCTTTTCGTCCCCAAGAGATCCTCATGAATTCCACCGCCGCTTTCCCCGCATCCGCCCCAGCGCAAGCCAGCAGTCCGACCTACCATGAATTGATTCGACGTGGTGCGCAGCAACACGGAGCACGCACCGCGATCGTATTTGGCGATCGCAGCATGAGCTTCGCCGAAGTGGACAGCCTCAGCAGCCGACTGGCGCATGCACTACTGGCTGGTGGCATTGCGCCGCGCACCCGGATCGGCCTGCTGCTCAACAACTGCCTGTACAGCGTTCCGCTCGATTTCGCCTGCGTCAAGGCGGGCATCAACCGCGTGCCGCTGAATGCACGGCTGTCGCTGGAGGAACACGCCCGGATGCTGAAGGAAACGGGCTGCCAGTACCTGATTTTCGGCGCCGACCTGGTCGAACGCGCCGAGGCCTTGGGCGCAGCGCTGCCGTCGCTCCAATGCCTGGGGCTGGATACCAAACTGGCGGACGGGCGCGACCTGATCGAAGAGGCGCAACAGCAGCCGGCGAGCTGGCCCGAGATCGAAGTGCGCCCGGACGACATCGTCCTCACGCTGTTTACTTCGGGCACCACCGGCACCCTGAAGGCCGCGCAGCACACCCAGTCGTCGTATGCGGCGATCTGTCGCAATGTGCTGTTGAACCTGCTGCCCGCGACGCAGGACGACTCGATGCTGCATGCCGCTTCCATGATCCACGCCAGCGGTGTGTTCGTGCTGCCGTTCTGGCTGCGTGGCGGCCGCACCGTGATTCTGTCCGGCTTCGAACCGGGCCAGTTCCTGCGCACGATTCAGGCCGAGCGCATCACCGCGATCAACCTGGTGCCGACCATGATGCAGATGCTGTTCGAGCATGCCGACATCGCCTCGACCGATGTCAGTTCGCTGCGCACCGTGATCTACGGCGCCTCGCCGATGCCGCGCGCGATCATCCAACGCGGCATGCAGTTGTGGGGTCAGCACCGCTTCTGGCAATACTACGGCCAGACCGAAGTTCCGCTGTGCCTCGCGGTGCTGCGGCCGGAAGACCATCGCGAAGAATTGCTCGATGCCTGCGGCCAGCCGGCCATCGATGTCGAGATCAAACTGGTGGACGACGCTGGCAACACCGTGCCACAGGGCACGCCCGGCGAAATCGTGGTGCGCGCGCCATCAGCGGTGTCTGGCTACTACAACGCCGGTGAACTGACTGCAGACACTTTCCGCAAGGACGGCTGGGTGCATACGCGCGATGTCGGAGTGTTCGACGCCAACGGCTACCTGTTCCTGAAGGACCGCACCTCCGACATGATCATCAGCGGTGGCTACAACGTCTATCCACGGGAAGTTGAAAACACCCTGATGACCCATCCGGCAGTGCGCGAATGCGCGGTGATCGGCCTGCCGCACGACAAATGGGTGGAGATCGTGGCGGCGGCGGTGGTGCTGAAGCCAGGCCAAGACGCCAGCGAGGCGGAACTGATCGCACACGTGGCAGCGCACCTGGCTTCGTACAAGAAGCCGCAGCGGGTGTTGTTCGTCAGCGAGATTCCCAAAACGGCTGTCGGCAAGCTCAACCGCAAGCAGTTGCGCGACCAATACCGGAACTGAATCGAAGCTGGGGCCGGGCTGAACAAAATACTGCAGCACAACACAGACAACCAACTAAGGAGATCAGCATGCGTTTTACACAATCCCGGGCATTGGCGACATCCATAGCCACCATTGCCTTGGCCGGTATGAGCATCGGCGCCCACGCGCAAAAAAAGTATGACACTGGCGCCAGTGACACCGAAATCAAGATCGGCAACATCGCTCCTTATTCCGGCCCGGCCTCCGCCTACGGCACCGTACTCAAGGCGGCCAACGCTTACTTCAACAAGATCAACGCCGAAGGCGGCATCAACGGCCGCAAGATCAAGTTCCTGTCGCTGGATGACGGCTACAGCCCACCGCGCGCAGTCGAGCAAGTGCGCAAGCTGGTGGAGCAAGAAGAAGTTCTGGCCATCTTCGCGCCACTGGGCACGCCGACGAACACCGCCGTCCGGAAATACCTGAACGCGAAAAAAGTGCCGCAACTGTTCGTCAGTTCCGGCGCCCAATGGGGCGACTACAAGACCTACCCTTGGACCATGGCCTGGAATGTCAGCTACCTGAACGAGGCGCAGATTTACGCCCGTCATATCCTGGCTGACAACCCCAAGGCCAAGATCGCCATCCTGTCCCAGAACGATGACTACGGCAAAGACATGGTCAAGGGCCTGATGGACGGCCTTGGCGACAAGGCCAAGAGCATGGTGGTGACCCAGGCGACCTACGAGGTCAGCGACCCCAGCGTGGACAGCCAGATCGTCACTCTCAAGGCGTCCGGCGCCGACACTTTCCTCAACGTCACTTCACCGAAGTTTGCGGCGCTGGCAATCCGCAAGGCAGCCGATATCGGCTGGAAGCCGAAGCAGTATTTGTCCAACGTGGCCAATTCGGCGACGGCGGTATTGAAGCCGGCAGGACTGGAGAATTCCACCGGCATCATTTCCGCCGCCTACATACGCGATCCCATGGATCCACGCTGGCAAAGCACCAAGGAGTACAAGGATTACTTCGCATTCATGAAAAGCCATTTCCCCGATGGCGAAGCGGCCGACACCCTGAACGTCATCGGCTACTCCATGGCGCAAACGCTGGTGCAAACCTTAACGCAGGCCGGTGACAACCTGACGCGCGCCAACCTGATGAAGGAAGCCGCGAGCCTCGACATGAGCTTGCCGATGCTCTATCCAGGGATCAAGGTGAAAACCTCGGCGAACGACTTCTACCCGATCGAAGGCATGCAATTGATCCGTTTCAACGGCACCGCCTACGAGCCACTCGGCTCCGTCATCGGCGAATAGGCAGGCACCTCTTCCATACCCGCTCCTGCTCCTGCTCCTGCTCCTGAAACGAGAGTGCCTGCATGTCAACCCATCCCAGCCACAACGAAGGCCGGCCACTGCTGGCGGTCGAAGGTGTATCGGTGCGTTTCGGCGGCATCGTCGCCCTCGATCAATTGTCATTCGAGGTCGAGTCCGGCCACATCTGCAGCCTGATCGGGCCGAACGGCGCCGGCAAGAGTACCTTGTTCAACTGCCTGTCACGGATCTACGAGTGCGGTAGCGGCAGCATCACCTTCGACGGCCAGCCGATCTCCACCTTGCCGCGCCACCGGATGGCGGTGACGGGCATAGGCCGCACCTTCCAGAACCTTGCGTTGTTCAAAAGCATGAGCGTCATTGACAACGTGCTGGTCGGTTGCCACAGCCGGCACCAGGTCGGCTTCCTGCGGGCCACGCTGCGCCTGCCGGGCGCCGCCCGGATCGAGGCGACAGCGCAGGAACGCGCGCGCGAATTGATCGATTTCCTCGACCTGGGCGCGGTCGCCGGACGGCCGGTCGCAGACCTGCCGTTCGGGTCTCAGAAACGGGTCGAGTTGGCGCGGGCGCTCGCGGCCCAGCCGAAACTGCTGCTGCTCGACGAACCGGCTTGCGGTCTCAACCATGAAGAGGTGGGGAGGCTGGGGGAACTGATCCGCAATATCCGCGACCACCTGGGCATCACTGTCTTGCTGGTTGAACACCAAATGAACCTGGTGATGGGTATTTCCGACAAGGTGGTGGTGCTCAACTTCGGCCGCAAGATCGCCGATGGCACGCCGGCCGAGGTGCGCCGCCACCCCGAAGTCATTCAGGCCTATCTCGGGGGTGAGCGTGCCGCTGCTTGAAGTCAAGGAATTGCGCGCCGCCTACGGCGCGAACGAGGTATTGCAAGGCATCGACCTCCAGATCGAGGAGGGATCGATTACGGCGCTGCTGGGCGCCAATGGCGCGGGCAAGACCACCACCCTGCGCGCACTGTGCCAGGTGATGGTCAAAACTGCAGGCTCGATCCAGCTCGGCGGCACCCGCATCGAAGGCAAATCAACGGAAGAGATCGTGCGCCTGGGCATTGCCCATGTGCCGGACGGGCGCGGTACCTTTCAGGCACTGACGACCGAGGAAAACCTGCGACTGGGGGCCTACCTGCGACGTGACAAGGCCGCGGTAGCGGCCGATTTCGAACGCATCTACAGCTACTTTCCGCGCCTGAAGGAGCGCCGTTTGCAGCAGGCCGGCACCATGTCCGGCGGCGAACAGCAGATGCTGGCGATCGGCCGCGCGCTGATGCTGCGGCCACGTCTGTTGCTGCTGGACGAACCCTCATTCGGCCTGGCACCGCTGGTCGTGCGTGACATCTTCGAGATCATGAAACGCATCAACCAGGAGGAAAAGGTCTCCATCCTGCTGGTTGAACAAAACGCCATGCTGTCGCTGGAAGTGGCCGACTCGATCTACCTGCTGGAAACCGGACGCATCGCCCTGCACGGCACGCCGCGGGACATCCGCGACAACGACACGGTCCGCCGCGTCTACCTTGGAGGGGCATGAACCCATGGAAGCCTTGCTGCATCAAGTCCTTTCCGGCCTGGCTACCGGCGGCATCTACGCGAGCATTGCGCTGGCGCTGGTGATGATTTACCAATCCACCCATCACGTGAATTTCGCCCAGGGCGAAATGGCGATGTTTTCGACCTTCCTAGCCTGGATGATGATCCAGGCCGGGGTACCGTACTGGATTGCCTTCGCTGCCACGGTCGCGCTCTCGTTTGCACTCGGCGCCCTGATCGAAGTGGCGGTAATCCGGCCCATGCGGCAGGCACCGATGCTGTCGGTGGTGGTGGTTTTCATCGGCCTGATGGTGCTGTTCAACAGCCTGGCCGGCTGGCTGTTCGGCTACACCATCAAACAGTTCCCTAGCCCGTTTCCTCCCGACGCGTGGTACGGAAGCGCCTTCATGACGCCGCATGAGGTGGGGGCAATCGGCGTCACGCTGATGGTGATGACCGTGCTGTTCCTGTTCTTCCGCTATACCCCGCTCGGGCTGGCGATGCGGGCGGCAGCACAGAATCCAGCCTCCTCCCGCTTGGTCGGTATCAACGTCAACCATATGCTGATGCTCGGCTGGGGACTGGCCGGTGCAATCGGCTCGATCGGCGGCATGATGGTGGCACCAGTGGTGTTTCTTGATCCCAACATGATGAGCGGCATTCTGCTGTATGCCTTTGCCGCAGCGCTGATCGGCGGCATCGACAGCCCGGCAGGCGCCGTCCTCGGCGGCTTTGTGGTGGGCTTGCTGGAAAACCTCATCGGCACCTACGTGGTCGGCACTGAATTGAAGTTGTCGGTGGCACTGGTGCTGATCGTCGCTGTGCTGATCGTGCGTCCTTCCGGCATCCTCGGAAAAACCATCGTGACCAAGGTCTGAGCCATGTCCATCGATACACTTGCGCCCCTCGCTGCCGCACCCATCCGGCGTGGCCTGACCAGGTCTGGCTGGATACTGTTGCCAGCGCTGCTGACGGCATTGGTTTTCCCGTTCCTCGTCAAGGACTACTTCCTGTTCCAGGCCACCATGATGCTGTCATATGCGGTGGCATTGCTCGGGCTGAATATCCTGACCGGCTACAACGGGCAAATCTCCCTCGGCCACGGCGCCTTCTTTGCAATGGGTGCGTACACGGCGGCGATCCTCATGGACAGTGCCGGCCTGCCGTATTGGGCCACGATTCCGGCGGCAGCAGGAATCTGCTTGCTGGTTGGGTATCTGTTTGGCTTGCCGGCGCTAAAGCTTGAGGGTCTGTACTTGGCACTCGCCACCTTTGCGCTCGGCGTCGCGCTGCCGCAGTTGCTGAAGTACAAGCATTTGGAGGTCTGGACTGGCGGCGTGCAAGGCATCGTTTTGATGAAGCCGGATGCGCCATTCGGACTTCCACTGACCCCTGACCAGTGGCTGTACCTGTTTGCGCTGGGGGTGGTGCTGCTGATGTTCTGGCTGGCCCACCATCTGCTGCGCAGCGGAATCGGCCGCGCCATGATCGCGATCCGCGACAACCCGTTGGCGGCGGAAACCATGGGTATCGACAATCGTCACTACAAGGCGACGGTCTTCGGTTTTTCCGCTATGTATACCGGTATTGGCGGTGCGCTGTCAGCGATTGCAGTGCAATTTGTCGCCCCCGACTCTTTCACAGTGTTTCTCTCGATCTCGCTGCTGGTGGGCATCGTGGTTGGCGGTCTCGCCACCATCGCCGGCGCGTTCTACGGAGCGGCGTTCATCATGTTCGTGCCCTCCCTCGCCGAAAACATATCCAAGGCGGCACCCGCGGCCGTGTACGGTATCGTGCTGATTCTGTTCGTATTCATCCTGCCAGGTGGAGTTGCAGGCTTGATGGACCGGCTCAGCCGGCGATTCGGGACGCTGAAAGCTTGCCCCAGTGAGCTCACAAACTCCAGGCCTGCTGCGACCTGTGTAGCGCGGTGATTCTCTGGTGATGGGAGCGTGGGCGCATTACCGCGCTCGCTTGCAGCACCCGCTGCCTATCGCTCTGTGCCGTCAACGCCTATTTCCGGGATGCTGTTTCGCCAATACACTGGTCAGCAGCACCATGGACACCCGCATCACCGAAGGCTACGCACCGGGCTGCATAGGCCGCATTGCCCAGTTGCACGCCCACTACTATGCCGCCAGCCACCAGTTCGGCGTGGCCTTCGAGGCCCTGGTGGCAAGCGAGCTCAGCGCGTTCTGCCTGGCGTACCACAGTGGCCGCGACGGGCTCTGGCTGGCGCAGGAGGAGGGGCGCATCGAGGGTTCGGTGGCGCTGGATGGCGCGCAGGCGGCCGATGCCGGCGCGCACCTGCGCTGGTTCATCGTCTCCGATGCGCTGCGCGGCCGGGGCACGGGCCGGCAGTTGCTGCAGCGGGCGCTGGATTTTTCCGACGCCTGCGGTTACCGCAAGGTGTCCCTGTGGACGTTTGCCGGCCTGCACGCGGCGCGGCATTTGTACGAGTCGTGCGGCTTCCGGCTGGTGCACGAGGCGGCGGGGTCGCGCTGGGGCACGCGGGTGACCGAGCAGCGCTTCGAGCGCCCGCGGCCCACGCCGTGAGGCGGCCTGCGCGCGGCGCGCGGGCTCAGCGCCCTTTGCGCGCCGCCACGCCGCCGCCGACCAGCGCCGCCGACACCACGCCCAGCGCCAGGGCCAGGGCCGAGCCGTGGAAGATACCGCCCGTCTGGCCGTGGTCCAGCAGGGCGCCGAACACCGGGGCGGCCAGGGCAAAGCCGATGTCCAGTCCCGAATACACCGTGCCGTAGACGCGGCCGGTGGCGCCGGGTGGCGCGGCCTGCTTGATGAGCATGTCGCGCGAGGGGCCTGCCAGCCCCGTGCCCAGCCCGGCGAGCGCGGCCACGGCCAGGGCCGCCATGCCGGGCAGCACGCCGCTGCCCACCAGCACCAGCAGCGCCGCCGAGGCCAGCAGGCAGATGGCAATGATCTTCTCCAGCCGGGCGACGCGGCTCACCAGAAAGCCGCCCACGACCATGCCCGCCGCGCCGCACAGCATGTAGCCCGTGACCACCAGGGCCGTGGCGCTGAGCGGCAGACCGTACATCTGCTGCAGCGCCGGGCTGGCAAAGCTCTGGATGGCGCTCAGGGCGCAGGTGCTCCAGAAGAAGAAGGAAAAGCACAGCCACACCGAGGGCAGGCGCAGAAAGGCCATGGGGTGCTCGCCGGCCTGGGCGCCCGGCGCGTGGGCCTGGCCGGCGCGCGCGCCGTGGCGGTCGTCGATGGCGCTGCGCTGCCACAGGAGCAGCACCAGCACCGCTGCGGCCAGCACGGCCGCCGCCAGGGCGGCCGTGCGCCAGGCGCCGGTGGCGCTGGCAATGCCCGCCAAGAATACCGGCGCCGCCGCCCAGCCCAGGTTGCCGCTGATGCCGTGCACCGAGAAGCCATGGCCCAGGCGCGCGGGCGAGACGCGCTTGTTCAGGATGGTGAAGTCCACCGGGTGGAAGGGCGCGTTGCCCAGCCCGGCCAGCGCCGCGGCCAGCACCAGCCCCGCATAGCCCTGCGCCAGGCCCGCGGCCAGTCCGGCCAGCACGAAGCAGCCCAGCGCCAGGAACAGCACCGGGCGCGCGCCCACGCGGTCGACCACGAAGCCGGCCAGCGCCTGGCCCACGCCCGAGACGATGAAGAACACCGACACCAGCATGCCCAGCTCGGAGTAGCTCAGGCCGAACTCACGGATGAACCACGGAAACAGCGGCGGCAGCAGCATGTGGAAGAAATGCGAGGTGCCGTGCGCCAGCCCGATGAGCGCGATGGTGTGCGCGTCCTGGCGCAGCGGAATGGGTGCGGAGGCGGTGGCGGTGGTCATGGCGGCGATCTTAGACGCTTGTGCAAGAGCCCGTCCTGCGCGCCGCCCGCCCTGCCCTGCGGGCCGGAGGGCCTATTGCGACCATGGTTATTGTTTGACCCTCATCAAGGCGCCGCACGGCAACCCGGCCACAATGACCCTAAACAAAATGTGTGTTTGACAGGGAACCCCATGAAAGCGCTCTCCGACCTCTTCTCCACCGACTACGGGCTCATGAGCATCATCGGCATTGCCATGATGATCAGCGGCATTCTGGGCTTTGCGGTCGTCGTTCGCCGCAAGATGAACGAGACCGATCCTGCGCGCTCCCGGAAGTAAGCGCGTGCCTCCATCGGGTGGCGCCTAGGATCGCGGCGCACACCAGCCCTGCGCCGGCTGGCGGGCCCATTGCTCCAGGCGCGCCCACAGCCACTGCACGCCGTCGCCCTGCGGCGACTGCAGGCCGTGGTCGGCCTGCGGCAGGCGGTGGCTGCAAAACGGGGCCGTGCGGCTTTGCGCCTGCGCAGCAAAGCGTTCGTAGGCGGTGGGCGGCACCAGCGCATCCGCGTCGCCCCACACCTGCCACAGGGGCCAGGGCCCGTCGATGAGCGGCTGGGCCACGCGCCAGTGCCACAGGGCGCGCCAGTAGCGCAGGCTGCGGCCCTGCACCACCGCGGTATCCGGCTGCGGCCCGTCCTGGGCCTGCTCCAGCGCCTGCCAGGCGGCCTGCGCACCCTGGCGCTGCGCCTGCAGGTGCGCGGCGTCGCGCGGGTCCAGGCCGCTGGCGGACAGCAGCACCAGGCCGGCCAGGCGCGGCACCTGCGGCGCCAGATGGGGCAGCAGCTCCCCGCCCTCGGAAATGCCCACGAGCACGGTGGGCACGGCATCGGCGCGGCCCGGCCGGGCGGCCCAGGCCTGCAGCGCGGCCCGGGCGTCGGCCCGCCAGGTGGAGAGCGCATCGGCCTGCACGAAGCGGGCCGGGCATTGGTCCGGCGGCGTGCGGTCCAGGGGGTGCACGCCGCGCTTGTGCAGCACCAGCACCTCGGCGTGCAGCAGCCCGGCAAAGTAGCGCTCGGCCAGGGGGGCCAGGCCCGCGCAGCCCGATCCGGGGATGACGAGCACGCGGTAGCGCAGCGGTGGCACGCGCGCCGCACGCTCCAGCGCCCACAGGCGGGTGCCCGCTTCGCTGCCGGGCAGGGCCTGCAGCGCCCAGGGCGGCGCCAGCGCAGCGCCGCCGGGAGGCCGGGAGACGGGCTGCGCGCATCCGGCCAGGAGCAGGCTGGCGCACAGCGTCCAGGCCCCCACGCGCCGGGCCTGTCGGGGCGGCCTGCGCCGCTCGGGGGGGCGCATGCGCACGGCGCGGGTCAGCGCAGGATGATGACCTGCTCCTGCGGCTGCGGCGCCGCGGGCTGGGGCGCCTGCGGGTAGGGCTGGCCGCCCTGCAGGGGCGGCGGCTCGGGCCGCACGCCGCGCGAGAGGTTGGCGTCGGTGTAGCCCAGTTGCGTGACGAGCTGCTGGTACACGTCCTGCGCCAGGCTCAGCGAGGTTTCCTTCATGACCTTGGCGCGGTTGGGCGGGGCGATGTCGCCGCGGATGGAGAGGATCTTGGTGTCGTTGCCTGCGCCCTGGGCCGAGAACGCGGCCTTGATCTCGTAGGTCTTGGTGTTGATGAGCGAGAAGTCGGCCAGCAGTTGCAGGCCGTACTGGCGCGTGGCGCTGGTCGTGCCCTGCAGGGGCGAGAGCGCGTCGGTGAAGTCGATGCTGGAGACCACGCCGAAGAGCACGTAGTCCGCGCCCTTGAACTCGCCCTTCTGGATGCGGGTGATGATGGCCTTCACGTCGGGCTGGCGCACGGGCTGGGCCATTTTGCCGCCCTGCACCTGGTTGAGGACCTGCTCGGCCTTGCTGGGCTGGGGCGTCCCGCCGTCAAAACCCCGGCCCTGCACCAGCTTGAAGTAGGTGCCCTGCAGGATGGCGCCCTTGATGTCGTTGGTGTAGCCGCCCAGCTCGCGCTGCTCGATGTAGCTGTAGCGCCCCGCGACGAAGGTGCCGCTGGCCTGCTCGGAGGCCTGCATGGAGCCCTGGCTGGAGTGCGAACCCGCGCCGCTGTAGGGCCCATGGCTGTAGCCGCCGCTGTGGCTGCCCTGCGCGCTCATCTGGCTGCTGCGCTGGTACTGGCCGGCCATGAAGTACTCGGACACGCGCTCGGAGTAGGCCAGGTCGGTCACGGCGATGCGAGGTGCCGCCCCGCCCTGCTGGGCGTGCGCGGGCAGGCCCCAGGTGAGTGCCGTGGTGGCCACGAGCGCACAGGCGGCGGCCAGGGTGGTTCTGCGTTGCATGGTGTGGTCCTTGGATCAGCGGCTGCTTGTCTTGCGGATTTCTTTTTCGTCCTGCCATTCGATGGTGCCCTCCTGCACGTCGAACAGCTTGAGCGTGAACTTGTAGAACACGTCCTTGGTGGTGGCGCTTTGCTTGACGATGCTGGTGAGCTCGCCTTCCATGCTGTACTTGGCCGCCGTCATCTGGCCGATCTTGGCGGTGCTGTTCTGCTTGTACAGGCCGCTCTGGTTCTGGCGCTGCAGCTCGTCCACGCCGGCCTGCATCTCGTTGATGGAGCGCACGAAGCGCACCTTGCCGGACTTGACCAGCGCGGTCTGGATGGAGTTCATGACGTTGGTGGTGTCGATGTACTCGCTGGTCTTGTTCTTGACCGTGGAGATGGTCACCGTGGGGCGGCCCTGGAAGATGCCGGTCTCCAGCAGGCTGCCGGTCATCTTCTCGGCGATCATCTGCAGGTCGGTGGAGCCGAATTCATTGGTCACCAGCTCCACGCCCTTGGCATCGCCGTAGTTGACCTGGCGGTCGAAGCGGATCACGGGGGAGGAGAGGTTCTGGCAGCCGGCCAGGGCGAGCGTGCCGGCGGCGAGCGCGAGCAGCAGGGCTTTGCGTTGCAGGGTGTTCATAGCTTGTACCTCGTGCGGAGCTCAGCGCTCCACGTTCATTTCAATGCGGAAATCGGTGGCCACGCTCTGGGGCGCGACGCTCTTGATGGTCTGCTGGCCCAGGCCCAGCATGCGCAGTTGCTTCCAGGATTCGCCATCGCCGACCTGGTTGCCCACGTTGTCCAGCCACTTGAAGCGGTAGAACACGGTGCGGTCGCTGCGCACCATGTTGGCCAGGTCGGCCTGCACGACGAGCACGTCGTTCCTGCGCACGATGCGGATCTCGCGCACGGCGATGTCGTTGGCTTCGCCGCGCAGCGCCACCTTGGAGGCGACGGCAATGGGCGTGGCCGGGTCGTGCTGCTGGGCCTGCGCGCCGCCGGCGAGGGCCAAAGCGGCCACGCACAGCGCGGCCAGGGTCTTGCGGTGGGTCATGGTGCTCCTTGGGTCAAACAGGGTTTACTTACTGCACGGCGGCCTTGTGCGCCGCGGCCTTGGGGACGGGCGCCGCACCGGGCCTGCGCGCGCTGCGCGGGGCCGCCTTGGGGGGCGTGCCGGGCGGCTCGGCGGCCGGCGCCACGGGCGCCGCCGCTGCGGGCGCGGCCGCCATGGCGGGCAACTGCCCCAGGCTGGCCACTTTGCCGGTGAGCACGCTGTTGTGGTAGATGCGCAGCGGCACCAGGGCGTACTGGCCGTCGATCTGGATGGGCTCGGGCAGCGGGCGGCCGTTGATGCTCACGCGGTGCTCGCCCGGCGGCAGGTAGCCGCGCGCCACGTACACGCGCCCCGGCAGCATGCGCCACATGCGGTCGTCGGCCTGCTCGGTGGCCACGGTGGCGGCAGCCGCGATCAGCCCGCCGATCAGGCCGCCGCGCTTTTGCATCTCGTTCTGCAGCACGCCCTTGGCGATGGCGCGCGTCATGCCGCGAAACACCATGCCGGGCATTTCGTCCTTGAGGGCGCGGCGCGCCATCACGTTCACATCCACCACTTTTTCCAGCTTGAGGTCGAAGCCCGCCACCGAAATCTGGCCCAGCAGCGGGTCGTTGGACGGCTCGATCACCGGATAGGACACGCTCACTGCCACCACGCCGCTGCCCGTGGGCACCGGCAGGGTGAAGGCCTTGGGCTTGCGCGCCGGAGCGTCGCCCGCCTCGACGAGGAAGAGCACGTCGGTCATGCGCTGCTTGCGCTTCCAGGTGAAGCTGGTGCGTGCGTCCAGGCCGCGCAGGCCCTCTTCGAGCACGCCGGTATTGGGCTTGAGCTCGATGGCCTTGCGGTAGCCGGGCGCGGCCAGGCCGGACTCGCCCAGCACCTCGTACAGAAAGCCGGCCAGGTAGTGCGACAGGGCGTTGGAGTAGCCGTTCTTGAGCTCCAGCACCTCGGGGTCGTTGAGCGTCTCCACCGGGTAGCCGTTGAGCTCCTTGCTGCCGGAGGTGGCGCCCTTGGCCTTGGCCTCCTCCTCGGCGGCCAGGGTCTCCTTGGCGCGGAACTCGGCGATCACGGCCTCGCGCTCGTGCGTGCGCTTGATGTCCACGCGGGCGTTTTCGAAGTCCCCCTGGGCGATGCGGTTGAGCGCCAGGCGCGTGGTGAGCCAGACCTTCTCGTAGTCCTGGCCCTCGTAGGGCTTGAGGCGCTCGCTGATGAGCGCCGCGCCCACCGTGCCCAGCAGTTTTTCCGGGCTGGTCTTGGCGGTGTCCTCCCACTCCTTGACCTTGGTGTCGGCGCGCAGGAAGGCGCCCGTGCTGTCCTCGTAGCGGCGGTCCATGCGCAGCAGCTCGCCGCGCTCCAGGTTGTAGAGCAGGGCCTTCTTGTCTTCTTCGGTGGTGACCGAGGCGTCCAGCCGGGCCAGTGCCGCCGGAATGCCGGCAGACTGCCCCGCCGTCTGCATTTCAGTGGCGAGCTTGTCGTGGCTGGCCATGTTGGCACAGCCGGTGAGTGCTGCGCCCAGCAGCAATGCGCCCCACAGGCGCGCGGGGAAAAGGTGCCAGGGTGTCATGCTTGTCCTTGTTCTCTCGGGTGGCAAAGCCCGCAGGGGCCCGGCCGCGCGCAGGCGCGCTCCGGGCGGGGCATGCCGTGGTGCCGCCTGCCCTCCCACAGGGACGCAGCACCCGTTGCAGCATTCCCCTGGCTGCCCTGCAATGGGTGGTTGGATGTCGATAGCCAGGAACAAATGTAGCAAAAAGCGACCCCGGTTCCGCACCGCCCTGCCGCGCGGCGCCGCCGATGGGGGACACAGAGATCAACCGCCACGGCTCAGCCCCGCACCGCTGCTGCCAGGGGCAGGCGGTATATCCAGACCACGCGCCCGCCGGGCAGGCGCAACTGCCCCTGCGCCAGCGTGCCGGGGACGGCGAACTCCAGGCTCACCAACCAGCTGCCGGGCGGCATTTCGGCCTGCGCCTTGGCGCCGGCCCGCGCCATGCTCTCGGGCCGCTGGAACAAATACACCAGCGCATAGGCCGACCAGTCCTGCGCCCACATGTCGGCGCGGCGCACGCGCGCCCAGCGGCAGCGCAGGCCGCACAGCAGGCGCAGCAGCCAGCTCCACTCCACGCCCTCGATGCGCGCATGCGGATAGACGCTGTGCAGCGCGATCAGGCCGTCGCCCAGGCCGCAGCCGGCGTCGAGCACGCGGGCGCCGGGCGCCAGCGGTGCCACGGTGTTGAGCCCGCGCAGCGCATGGCGCGGCGTGGGGAACACGGGCGCATCGCGCCAGGCGTTGAGCGGATAGACCACGAGCAGCAGCCCCAGCGGCACCAGCCAGGCCCAGGGCGGCACGCTGGCCCAGCCCGTGAGCGCCAGCGCCAGAGGAAAGCCCGCCGCGATCAGGCCGCGGCGCCACCAGGTGCTGCCCCACAGGCTGGCGGCCACGGCCACGGCGCTGGCCGCGAGCAGCGCCCACACGGGCGAGACCACGCGCTGCAGGCCCGTAAAGACCAGCCAGGCCATCGCCCACGCCAGCAACGCGGGCAGCGGCCAGGGGGGGCGGGGCAGCACGGGCATGCGGCGGACTCAGCGGCCCAGAATGCCGCGCAGCAGGTTGCCCGGGTTGAGCAGAGGCCCGGGAGCAGCGCCGCGGTCATCGGCGGGCTGGCCGGCCGGGGCGGGCGCCGACTCCTGCGGGTCTGCGCGCAGGCCGCCGCGCGGCGCGGCGCTGCCCGTCTCCTCGCCCAGCATGGCCAGGGTGTGCGCCTTGACGCGCACACGCACGGCCCATTCGGGCGTCCAGGGGGCCTTGGGATCGGCCGGGCGCGGCGGGTGCACGATGTGGCTCTCGCCGCCGTAGGCCATCATGCGCAGCATGGGCGCCGCATCGCGCCCGCCCGCGGCGAAGATGCCCTGGGGAATGGCGCACTGCGTGGCCTCGGCCGGCAGTAGCACGCGCTCCTTGACCCAGCGCTCGATGGTGGCGTTGGGCAGGTAGTCGAACAGGCCCATGCCGGTGTCCGGCGTCTCGGCGCTGGACCACATCACCATGTCGTCGCCCTGCTGGGCCATGGCGTGCAGGTAGTAGGCGCGCGCATGGCGCACGCTCTGCCACTGGGTGGCAATGCTGTCCTGCACGCGGCCCGTGGTGCGCAGGTCGATAGGGGGCATGAGGTCCTGCGCGCTGGCGAGCGCAAAGCGCATGGAGGCAGGCACGCCCTCGCCCAGCACCTGGTGCTCGCCCACGAGCGAGCCGTCGCGGGGCACGGCCAGGGACGCGCGCTCGTTCGGGTACAGCGCATGGCCGGGGCCCACGCGCGCGCCGCGCTCGGGCACGGCACGCCCGGCAAAGGCCTGGGCAAAGTCTGTGGGGCGCGCGCGCGCCAGGTCGAGCACGCGCGGTTGGCCGGCACGCACGCCGGTGCCGCAGCCCCAGTAGATGAGGATGCGGCCCTTGGGCTGCTCGCGGCTGTATTCCTCCGGCACATCGCCGGGCTCGGCGCGCTCGGCCGGCTGCGCCTTGGGCGGCAGCAGCGGCAGGCTCTCGCCCATGCGCAGGCCGGGCGGTATGGCCTGGCGCGCCTCCACGCCCGGGCGCAGGCTGTTGTAGAGCGCGATGTCGATGATGCGCGGCGGCATGATGGACATGCCGCGCGCCATGCCATAGCTGGTCTGGCCGGCCATGCCCGCGGCGCGGCCGCCGCCCATCATGCCCAGGAGGCCGCCGCCCATAGGCATGTCCATCTCGGGCATGCCCGCCATGCTGCCGGTGGACAGGTCGATCCACAACTGGGTCTTGGGGGCCTTGGCAGGCTGGGCGCAGACGGCGGCGCCCAGCAGGCACAGGCTGGCGGCCAGTGCGGCCGGGCGGACGAAGGCGTGGAGATGGGTCATGGGTGGCTCCGGTGCGAAAAACACCTGCCCGAAACCGCCGCACCGCGCCGGCAAGGCGGCGCCCCGGCGCGCAGGTGTTTCTGCAGGTATCAGCGCAGTGTAGGCCTGCGCCTGCCGTTTTTCACCTGTGCCCGTGCACGCATGCCCGCGGGCCGTGCGCAATGTCACGCCCGCCCGGTGCGGAGCGTGGCCTGCGCGCCACAGGGCCGCGCCGGGCCGCCGCTCAATGCCCGCGCAGACGCTCGATCAAGCCGTTCAAAGCGTCGAGCGACCCAAACTGGATCGCCAGCTCGCCCATGTCTTCCACGCGGCCGGCGCGCTTGACGCGCTTTTTCACGCGCACTTCCACCTCGGCCATGAGCAGGTCGGAGAGCTCTTCCTCCACGCGCCGGATGTCGCGCGACTTTTCCTTCTTGGGCTTTTGCGGCACGAGGGCGAACTCGGCGCCGATCTTCTTGACCAGCGCCTCGGCCTCGCGCACCGAGAGCTTCTTGGCGGCAATCTGGTGGCCCGCCGTGATCTGCGCGGCGCGGTCGAGCGCGAGCAGCGCACGCGCGTGGCCCATGTCGATGTCGCCCGCCATGAGCATGGTCTGCACCGGCTCGGTCAGGTTCAGCAGGCGCAGCAGGTTGCTGGCGGCGCTGCGCGAGCGGCCCACGGCCTGGGCGGCCTGCTCGTGCGTGAGGCCGAACTCCTTGACCAGGCGCTGCAGGCCCTGGGCCTCTTCCAGCGGGTTGAGGTCTTCGCGCTGGATGTTCTCGATCAGCGCCATGGCGGCGGCCGCCTCGTTGGGCACCTCGCGCACGAGCACGGGCACCTCGGCCAGGCCCGCCAGCCGCGCCGCGCGAAAGCGCCTCTCGCCAGCAATGATTTCGTACTTGCCAGCGTGCGCGCCCTCGGCCAGGCGACGCACAAGGATGGGCTGCATGATGCCCTGGGCCTTGATGCTCTCGGCCAGCTCGTACAGGGCGCCCTCGTCCATGCGCGTGCGCGGCTGGTACATGCCGGGCACCATGTCGTCCAGGCGCAGGCTGCTGGGCAGGCCGGCGGTGGCGGCCTGCGCCTGCTCGGTCGCCTCGGCCACTTTGGGGCCAAGCAAGGCTTCGAGTCCGCGGCCGAGGCCCTTGGGTTTCTTGGTGACCATGGTGTTCAATCTTTCACAAGGGTTTGCAGCAGCGCCCTGCCCTCGGGCCAGGCGCCCAGGCCGGATTCGGCATTGATGTGGCCGCACGCGCCCAGGTCCACGAAGCGCGCCCCCCAGTCGCCGGCCAGGACCTGGGCGCGCTCGAGGCGGCAGTAGGGGTCGTTGCGGCTGCCCACCAGCACGGCGGGAAAGGGCAGGCGCTCTCGCGCGATGGGCGCCCAGCCGGGGATCCAGGCGGCGACGTCGGCCTGCTCCACATCGCCCGGGGCCACCAGCAGCGCACCGCGCACCTTGGCCGTGTGGCGCGAGTGCGCCGCCCACCAGGCGGTGAGGATGCAGCCCAGGCTGTGCGCGGCCAGCAGCACGGGCGCGGGGCTGTCGGCCACCACCTCGTCCAGGCGCGCGGACCAGTCGCCGCGCAGCGGGCGCATCCAGTCGTGCTGCTCCACGCGCTGGTCGCCGTGCAGGCGCTCCCATTCGGTCTGCCAGTGGCCGGGGCCGGAGTTCTGCCAGCCGGGCAGCAACAACACCTGGGGAACTTGCATACTATGAATTCGATAGCTGCTGGCGCTTGTCCATCAAGCGCCAGAGGCCGATTGGGCTTGAACTTTGGGCGCCGCCATGCGCTGCACGCGCGCCACCATTTCCTGGGCGAACTCCACGAAGGCCTGGCTGCCCTTGGCTGCGGGGTCGAACACCACGCCGGGCAGGCCGTAGCTGGGCGCCTCGGCCAGGCGCACGTTGCGCGGGATCACGGTGTCGAACACCTTGTCGCCAAAATGGCCCTTGAGCTGCTCGCTCACCTGCTGCTGCAGGGTGATGCGCGGGTCGAACATCACGCGCAGCAGGCCGATGATCTGCAGGTCGGCATTGAGGTTGGCATGCACCTGCTTGATGGTGTTGACCAGGTCGGTCAGCCCTTCGAGCGCAAAGTACTCGCACTGCATGGGCACGATGACGCCGTGCGCCGAGCACAGGCCGTTGAGCGTGAGCATGGAGAGCGAGGGCGGGCAGTCGATGAGCACGAAGTCGTACTCGGCATCCACCTGGGCCAGCGCGGCCTTGAGGCGCTTGTCGCGGCGCTCGAGTTCCACCAGCTCCACCTCGGCACCGGCGAGCTCGCGGTTGGCGCCCAGCACCCGGTAGCCGCATTTCTCGGACAGCACCGCTGCCTCGTTCACCGAGGCGGATTCGAGCAGCACGTCGTACACCGACAGCTCCAGAGCGCGCTTGTCCACGCCCGAGCCCATGGTGGCGTTGCCCTGCGGGTCCAGGTCCACCATGAGCACGCGCTGGCCGATCTTGGCCAGCCCGGCGGCCAGATTGACCGTGGTGGTGGTCTTGCCGACGCCACCCTTCTGGTTGGCCACACAAAAAATCTTTGCCATGGGAGAGCCGCTTTACTTGGAGACCGCCAGCTTGATGCCGAAGCCGATGAGGAACACGCCCGCCAGCTTTTCCAGCGCCCGGGCGATGGTGGGGTTGGCGCGCATGCGCTCGGCCAGGTGGTGCGTGAGCAGCACCACCACCAGGCCGTACAAAAAGGTGAGCAGCGCGATGGTGGCCGCCATCACGCCGAAGGTCAACATCCCTTGGTGGCGCACCGGGTCCACGAACAGCGGGAAAAAGGCCATGTAGAACACGATGGCCTTGGGGTTGAGCAGGGTGATGAACGCCGCCTGCTTGAAGTAGTGGCGCGGCTCGATATGCAGCACGGGGGCGGCGCCGGGTTTGGCCGTGAGCATCTTGAAGCCCAGCCAGGCCAGGTAGGCCGCGCCCAGCCACTGTACGGCATGGAAGGCGGTCGGGTAGGCCACCAGCAGGGCCGCCACCCCGGCCACCGCGGCCCACATCAGCACCTGGTCGCCCGCAATCACGCCCAGCGTGGCCGCCAGGCCGCCGCGCACCCCGCCCTTGCCGGTGGAGGTGACGAGCGCCAGATTCCCCGGCCCGGGAATGGCCAGGAACAATACGATGGCGGCGACGAAGGCGCCGTAGTCTGCGATGCCGAACATGAGGGGGTTTCCTGAAAACGGGAGCGGCGCCGCAGTGGCCGCCTGAGGGTCCGAGTTTACGCGACCGCCCCGCCCTGCCCCACCCCCGGACGCATCCAGACGATGCAGCGCTCGGCATCCAGTCCGGGCACGGTGAGCGGTTCCACGTGAAACACCTGCACCGTGGGGGGCAGCGCGGCCAGCTCGTCCGCCGGGTGCTTGCCCTTCATGGCCAGCCACACGCCTTGCGGCGCCAGCGCCGCGCGCGACCAGGCGGTGAAGTCCAGCAGCGAGGCAAAAGCACGGCAGCTCACCACGTCGAACGGCCCGGCCAGGTTCTCCACCCGCGCATGGATGCCGTGCAGATTGGGCAGGCGCAGGGTCGCCGCGGCCTGCTGGATGAAGGCCGCCTTCTTGGCCACGGTATCGACACAGCTCACGTCCACACCCGGGCAGCAGATGGCGAACACCACCCCGGGCAGGCCGCCGCCCGAGCCCACGTCGAGCAGGCGCAAGGGCGCCGCGCACCCGGCCTGCGCGATATGGCGGCGCAGCGGCCCCACGGCGGCCAGGCTATCGAGCAGATGGTGGGTCAGCATTTCCTGCGGGGCGCGCACGGCCGTGAGGTTGTAGACCTTGTTCCACTTCTGCAGCAGCGCCAGGTACTCCAGCAGGCAGACGAGCTGCGCCTCGTCCAGCCCCAGCGCCAGCGCCTCGGCGCCCGCGCGCAGGCGCTGCAGCAGCACCTCGCTCATGCGGCCACCCCGTCGTCGCTGCGGGCGAAGCCCTTGAAGCCGCCCTTCTTCAGATGCACCATGAGCAGCGAGATTGCCGCGGGCGTCACGCCCGAGATGCGCGAGGCCTGGCCCAGGGTTTCGGGCCGGTGCTTTTGCAGCGTCTGCCGCACCTCGATGGACAGCGCCGTGACCTGCATGTAGTCCAGCTCCTCGGGCAGGCGCAGCTTTTCCAGGTGGGCGGCGCGCTGCACTTCGTCCTTTTGGCGGTCGATGTAGCCCGCGTACTTGGCGGCGATCTCCACCTGCTCCACCACCGGGCCACTCAGATCGCCCAGCGTTTCACGTGAAACATCGGCCGCGGCGTACTTGCCGCCGCCCAGCGACATGAGCCGGCCGTAGTCCACATCGGGGCGGCGCAACAGGTCGAACAGGTTGTATTCATGCTCGATGGCCTTGCCGAGCACACGCTCGGCCTCGGCCGCCTCCAGAATGCGCGGATTCACCCAGGTGGTCTTGAGGCGCTCGGTCTCGCGCGCCACGGCGTCGCGCTTGCGGCTGAAGGACGCCCAGCGCGCATCATCCACCAGGCCCAGGCGCCGGCCGGTCTCGGTCAGGCGCAGGTCGGCGTTGTCCTCGCGCAGTTGCAGGCGGAACTCGGCGCGGCTGGTGAACATGCGGTAGGGCTCGGTCACGCCCTTGGTGATGAGGTCGTCCACCAGCACGCCCAGGTAGGCCTCGTCGCGCGCGGGCAGCCAGGCGCCCTCGCCCCGGCACTGCAGCGCGGCGTTGATGCCGGCAAACAGCCCCTGCGCCGCCGCCTCCTCGTAGCCCGTGGTGCCGTTGATCTGGCCGGCGAAGAACAGGCCCTGGATCTGGCGCGTCTCGAAGCTGCTCTTGAGGGCGCGCGGGTCGAAGTAGTCGTACTCGATGGCGTAGCCCGGGCGCAGGATATGCGCGTTCTCCAGCCCGCGCATGGAGCGCACCAGGGCGTACTGGATGTCGAACGGCAGGCTGGTGGAGATGCCGTTGGGGTAGAACTCGTGCGTGGTGAGCCCCTCGGGCTCGAGGAAGATCTGGTGGCTGTCCTTGTCGGCGAAGCGGTTGATCTTGTCCTCCACGCTGGGGCAGTAGCGCGGGCCCACGCCCTCGATGCGGCCGGTGAACATGGGGCTGCGATCAAAGCCACTGCGGATGATCTCGTGCGTGCGCGCGTTGGTGTGCGTGATCCAGCACGGCACCTGGCGCGGGTGCATGGCCACCGAACCCATGAAGCTGAACACGGGGAGCACGCCTTCGTTCACGCCGCCGGGCATGCCGTCGCCGGGCTGCGCTTCGCATTGGGAAAAGTCGATGCTGCGCCCGTCGATGCGCGGCGGCGTGCCCGTCTTCAGGCGCCCCTGCGGCAACTGCAGCTCCTTGAGCCGGGCCGAGAGCGACACCGCCGGCGGGTCCCCGGCCCGGCCAGCCGCGTAGTGGTTCAGGCCCACGTGGATCTTGCCGTCCAGGAAGGTGCCAGCCGTCAGCACCACGGTACGGCCGCGAAAGCGCACGCCCACCTGCGTGACGGCGCCCACCACGCGGTCGCCCTCCACCATCAGGTCGTCCACCGCCTGCTGGAACAGCCAGAGATTGGGCTGGTTCTCCAGCATGCGGCGGATGGCAGCCTTGTAGAGAACGCGGTCGGCCTGCGCGCGCGTGGCGCGCACCGCCGGGCCCTTGCTGCTGTTGAGGATACGGAACTGGATGCCCGCCTCGTCGGTCGCCAGCGCCATGGCACCGCCGAGCGCATCCACCTCTTTCACCAGGTGACCCTTGCCGATGCCGCCGATGCTGGGGTTGCAGCTCATCTGCCCCAGCGTCTCGATGTTGTGCGTGAGCAGCAGGGTCTGGCAGCCCATGCGGGCCGCGGCCAGCGCAGCCTCGGTGCCGGCATGGCCGCCGCCGACGACGATGACATCAAATTCCTGGGGGTACAACATGACAAACTCCGGGGCCGCACAGACCCGTGTCGGGCTGGGGCAGGGAAAGAACGGGCGCAAGGGGGCGATTTTCCCACCTTTGCCCCGGCCTTGCCCGCACTACCCCCAGGCGCCCCGCCCGGGTGGCCCTTGTTCCACGTGAAACCACGGCCCGGCGCCGGCCAGGGTCTTGCGCGCCGTACAGGAATCGTGCGCAATGCCTGTGCTCCAATCCCGGCATGTCCCAACTCCTTGTTTTCGCGGGCAGCACCCGCCAACAATCGTTCAACCGCCGCCTGGCACGCGTCGCCGCGGGCATGGCCCAGGAGGCCGGCGCCCAGGTCACCCTGCTGGATCTGGCGGACTTCGACATCCCGCTCTACAACGCCGACCTGGAGGCGCGCGGCACCCCGCCCGACGTGCTGCGCCTGAAGCAGGCGCTGTATGCGCACCCGGCCTGGATCATCTGCTCGCCCGAATACAACGGCAGCTACACCGCGCTGCTGAAGAACGCCATCGACTGGGCATCGAGCCCCGTCAAGGCCGACCCCGCCTGGCAGGACGGCATCAAGCCCTTCCGCGGCAAGGTGGTCGGCATGCTCAGCGCCTCGCCCGGCGCCCTGGGCGGCCTGCGCTCGCAAAGCCACCTCGCACCGCTGCTGCTGCTGCTGGAATGCTGGCTCGCGCCGCAGGCCTTCGCGCTGGGCCAGGCGGGCAGCGCGTTCGACGAACACGGCGCACTGGTGCATGCGGCCCAGCGCGAACGCGTGCGCGGCGTGGTCGAGCAGGTGCTGTGGGCCACGCAGCGCCTGCACGGAAATTAAGAGAAAAACAGGCTCCAGCGCTTGTCTGGCAAGCGCCAGCAGCTACCAAACCCATAGCATATGGAATGCCGCCCCGGCTGCGGTGCCTGTTGCACCGCGCCGTCCATCAGTTCCCCCATCCCGGGCATGCCGCAGGGCAAGCCCGCGGGGGTGCGCTGCGTGCAACTGGGCGAGGACGAGCGCTGCCGCATCTTCGGCCACCCTGCGCGCCCGGCCGTCTGCGCTCAGCTCCAGCCCGCGGCCGAGATGTGCGGCAGCACGCGCACGCAGGCCCTGCACTACCTGGCCCGACTCGAACGCCTCACCCGACCCTGAGCCCCTGCCCCGGCAAGAATTTGCCGCCGGTCCTACGATGGCGGTTTGCATATTCCAACCACCCCAAGGATGCTCCCCATGAAGCTCTACTACTCGCCTGGCGCCTGCTCGCTCTCGCCCCACATCGTGCTGCACGAGACCGGCCTGCCCTTCACCGCCGTGCTCGCCAGCACCAAGACCAAGAAGCTGCAGGACGGCACGGACTTCCACACCATCAACGAGCTGGGCTATGTGCCCGTGCTGGAGCTGGACAACGGCGAGCGCCTGCGCGAAGGCCCGGCCATCGTGCAGTACCTGGCCGACCAGGTGCCCGGCAAGAACCTGGCTCCCGCCAACGGCAGCATGGAGCGCTACCGCCTGCAGGAGTGGCTGACCTTCATCGGCACCGAGCTGCACAAGGGCCACAGCCCGCTGTTCGCCCCCGGCACGCCCGAAGACTACAAGCCCCAGGTGCGTGAGCGCCTGCAGGCCCGCTTCGCCTGGGTGGACAAGCAGCTCGCCGGCAAGGACTACCTGCTGGGCCAGTTCAGCGTGGCCGACGCCTACCTCTACACCGTCTCGCGCTGGGGCCAGTACGTGGGCGTGGACCTGTCGGGCTATGCGAACATCGTGGCCTTCCAGCAGCGCATGGAGCAGCGCCCCGCCGTGCAGGCCGCGCTGCGCGCCGAAGGCTTGCTCGCCTGAGAACGGCGGTGCCTGGGAATGGGCCGCGGCCAATCAGCCGCACTGGCCCATTTCCTCCCTCCCACCCCCGGTTCGGCAGGCGCCGGGCCGCACTCGGCCCGCTCCTCTACTGAGCGCAGCCACCCTCACGCGCCGTCTTGCCGCCGGACCTGCAGGCGGTAGACAGAGGGCGTCACTCCCACCTGCTCCCGAAATGCCGTGGCAAAGTTGGCAGGATTGGCATAGCCCACCTTGGCCGCCACATGCGTGACACTCATGGGCGAATCGCGCAACAGGCGCTTGGCAACTTCCATGCGCTCCGCGCGCAGGGCGGCCATGACCGACAGCCCCAGGTGCTTCTGGAACAAGCGTGCCAAACGCTTCTCCGTCACCCCTACCACCTGGGCAATGCCTTGCAGCGTGAGCGGCTTGGTCAGGTTGCGGCAAATGAAGCGCATCGCCGCGTGCACTTGCGCACTCCCGTCTGCACGGCCCTGGGTGGGCGGCAACCGCGGGCGGCTGCGGCGCTCTGGCGGCCGGGCCAGGGTATGGCGCATCGCGTTCGCCAACATCACATGGATGCTCAGGCGCAGCGCCACCTCCAGCGGAACGCAGGGCTTGACGATGTAGTCTGACCCGCCTTCCTGCAGCCCGCGCACACGCATGTCATCGGAGCCCGCTGCCGACAGGAACAGCACGGGAATGGCTGCCGTCGCAGGATCGGTCTTGATCAGGCGGCACGCACCAAAACCATCCAGGCCCGGCATGCGCACGTCCATGAGTATCGCGTCGGGCGCCACCGCCAGGGCGCGGTAGTACCCCTGCAAGCCATCCCTGGCCACGCTGACACGCATCCCCATGGCTTCCAACTGGTCCATCAGCGCATGCAGCTCCCCTACGCGGTCATCGACCAGGAGCACATGAACCCCCGCCAGCGCCACATCCATGCTCACGGCGGCAGGCCCCGCACGCAAAACAAAACCTCACACAAAAACATTTTGGTCACATCCTGATGTTTTTTGTAACAAATGCCTCTTTGGCAAAAGCATGCCGGAATTTGGCAAAAGCCAACGGAATAACACTCTGACACACTCAGGTTTAAATGGCCCTGCAATCGCCATTGTCTTTGCTGTTCTACCCCTTTTTCTGTGAGGTTATTTCATGGCTCTGCCCCACTTTGCCACGGCAAAAGAATCCCGCGAGATCGCTTTCGTACTGAATGACATCCAGAATCCGGACGGCCTGGCCGCAGGCCTGCCCAGCCATGTCCAGGTCCATGTGCTGGACGCATCGGGAGATGTACTGGCCCAGATCATCACCCTGCTGGCCGATCAGACCGGTTTGAGCGCCATCCATCTGTTCGGGCATGGCAGTGCCGGCAGCCTGCACCTGGGCGCCACGCGCCTGAACGCCAGCAACCTCCCGGAATTTGCGGACGCGCTGGCGCGCATCGGCGCGGCCCTGTCGGACGACGGCGACATCCTGCTGTACGGCTGCGACGTGGCCCAGGGCACGGCGGGCGCCGAGCTGATCGGCCGCCTGGCCCAGGCCACGGGCGCCGACATCGCCGCCTCCACCGACACCACGGGCGCCAGCGCCCTGGGCGGCAACTGGGTGCTGGAAGCGGCCAGCGGCACGGTGGACGTGGCCACACTGCAGGTGGCGGACTATGCGGATGTGCTGGCGGCTCCCGTCATTGCCAACTTCGGTGACACCATCACCTTCACCGAAGGCAGCACAACCCCCATCGCCATCGATGCGGATGTGGCATTCAGCGGCGGCGTGAGCTACACCGGTGGCTTTGTCCGCTTCAATGTCTCCAACCCCAGCAGTGGCGATCGCTTTACGCTGACCAGCGACGCCAACCCCGACGCCGCTGGTGCCGTTTCTGTCGATGGCACTGACGTCTATCTGGGCACGGGCTCGACCAAACAACGCATTGGCTCAATTGACGCGACGGAAAACGGCCAAGACGGGAAGGCGCTCAAGATTCTGTTCTCGACCCCGCTGGTCAATGGTTCGTTCGAACAAGGTCCCGCTGGCAACAGCGTCCCCGGCTTTGTGCTTTACAACCAGCGGTACGGCGACAACGGCACGGAAATCAACTTCCGCGGCTACACCATCCCCCTGGCCAACAATACAGATGGCAACAGCATCTACACCGGTGGCACAGGCACGGTGAAAGATCAGATACCTAGTGGCGCCATCACCATGACCGGCTCCGTGCAAGCGGGTGTAGGTACCGGTGGGTCTCAGGCCTTGTATCTATCCAGCAATGGCTACATCGTGCAGGGTGATTCCGATCCATGGGGCTCATTCCAAGCCAACGGCTACGGTTCCATCCAGGGGCCCTATGCGGTCAGCGCAAATCCGTTCTACGTGGAAGCGGGCGATTCGATCAAGCTAGATTTCAAGGCCGTTGGGAGCCAAGACGATTACCAGGTGTTTGGTTTGCTGCGCAAGGTGAATCCCGACGGCAGTTACGTCTCCAGCAGCCTGGCGGACACTGGGGCCGATGCAACCAAGGCCAACGTCGTATTGTTCGCCGAACGCGGTGCAGACACAGGCGGATTCAAGACGGTCACCAAGACAGGCCTGGAAGCAGGCAGCTACAAGTTCGAGTTCATCGGCGGCACCTACGACGGCACTGGTGGCTTAGCAGTTGGATCGCACCTGTATGTGGACAACATCCGCCTGATTCCCGCGACCACGGTGGATGACAGCGTACTCTCCAAGATCGCGCTGCAGGTGCAGTTCTTGAACGATGCCCCGGATACGGTGGAGTCCCGCACGCTGACCGTCAGCGCACAGGATTCCGATGGTGCACCGGCCACGGCCAGCAAGACCTTGCTGATCACGCAAGACAACAATTCCCCCATTTTCACAGGCCCGGCATTCACCCCAGGCGGCGGCTCTGAAAATGATGTGGTCACCGTCCCGCGCCAGGTGGCAGACTGGTTCAATTCCCTGTTTTCCGATCCGGACAACACCGCTGTTGGAAGTACCAATACCGACTCTTTGGCCGGCATCGTGATCGTGTCCAATCCGACCAGTCCGGCCGAAGGCAAGTGGGTCTACAGCACCAACAGCACTAACGGCACTGATGGTGATTGGCGCGATGTGGGGGCGGCAAGCAGCACCGCCGGTTTGGCCCTCGACAAGGATGCCTGGCTGAAATTTGTTCCCGAAGCCGCTTATGCCGGCGGCCCGGGC
Organism: Comamonas granuli NBRC 101663; assembly: GCF_000739995.1. Lineage (GTDB taxonomy): Bacteria > Pseudomonadota > Gammaproteobacteria > Burkholderiales > Burkholderiaceae_C > Simplicispira > Simplicispira granuli. The sequence continues at coordinate 171,144 of NZ_BBJX01000002.1, forward strand.
GCAGGCGTACTGCGGGTGCATGCTGTGGACGACAAGGCCTACGCCCAGAATGGTACGGTAGCCCCGGCTTTCACCACGGGCGACGGCTCCACGCGCGTTACCTACGACACCACGGCTGACGACAACGTCCGCTCCTCGGTTGCCAAGGATGCCACGGCGCTTTACGCCTATGCAACGTCTGCCAACGACGCTCCCGTGGCAACCGCCACAATCGTCAATGCCGGTACGGTGGGCGAGCACGACAATGGCAGCACACCGGCCCGTGCCAATGCAGGCGTCACGGCCACCGCGCTATACGATCTTGCCGGTGGCACCGATGAAGACAGCGACACCCGCGACACCCCGATCGAAAGCTACGGCAAGGGCGTGGCCATCTACGACATCACCGACGCGGCGGGGGGCAAGTTCCAGTACTCCACCAACGGTGGCACGACATGGACCGACATACCTGCCGTTTCGGAAACCGGCGCACTGCTGCTCGGTCCAAACGACAAGATCCGCTATGTGTCGGATGGCGATGTGGGCGACGTGGGCACCTTCAAGTACTACCTGTGGGACGGTGTCACCGGGTCGGGTACCGCTGGCGCTGCCAATGCCAACGTAGAGACTGCCAACCGGGGTGGCGGAACCGGCTTCTCTGCCAACGGCGCAACGGCATCCATCACTGTGGTGGACAAGGTCTACCACCCCGAAACAATCCCTTCTTCCGGCATCCCCAGCAAGAACACCACGGGCCCTGGTGTTCACACCTCCGGCCCGCTGTTCGTGGACCCCGATGGCGGCACCATGGCCTTCACCGCCACCTTGGCAAATGGCGACCCTTTGCCCGACTGGCTGAGCATCGACCCCGCCACCGGCATCCTCTCCGGCAACCCGCCGGCAGACCAGACGCTGAGCATCAAGGTGACGGTCACGGACGACGCATCTGATACCCAGGATGCGACGTTCAGCTGGACTTTCGCCAACACGATCGACCCACTGAACATCACCACGGCCACCGACACGGGGGCGGACGATCTGATCACCCGCCACCCGAACCCCGTGCTGGAATTCGATGCTGCCGCAGGCGCGACCATCGTGCTCAAAGGTCCCGATGGCACCCCGCTCACGCAGGGCACGCACTACAGCCTGTCCAATGTCGGCGGCAAATACTCGCTGACGCTGCTGGACGCGGACGGTGCGGCGCCCGGAAACCAGCCCTTCGGCGCGCACTTCAACGGCGCACCCACCAGCAACCCGGCATCCACCGGTGACGGCATTTACCAGATCCTGTCCAACGGATCCGCCGTTGGAAGCTTCACGCTCGATACCACTCCACCCGTCACGCCCACAGTCAACCAATTGACCGCCGACGTGACCAAGCCCGTCCTGACGGGTACCGTCACACTGGGCGCGGGCGAAACCCTGTCCGTGACCATCAATGGTGCCACCTACAACAATGTCCCGGTCTTGGGGGGGGCATGGAGCGTGGACACCAACACGGCCGTTCCGTCCAGTGGAGCGCTGGGGGCCTTTGTCACGGGGCAGGCCTACAACGTGGATGCCAGAGTGATTGACTCCGCAGGCAACACCAGCAGCGACGGCACCAGCGGCGAATTCCGAAAGTACCCACCGCTGACCACCACCACCCCAGCGCTGACCGCACCCATCAAGAGCGGCGACGGCAATATCCCGCCCTACACCGTTCCGGCGGGTACGTTCACCGGCGGCAGCAGCAGCCTGACCTACTCTGCAGGCACAGCGCCTGCAGGTGGCGGCGCCGGCCCCACCACCCCGCTGCCCGGGTGGCTGGTGTTCGACCCTGTCACGCAAACCTTCAGCGGCAACCCGCCTGCCGATGCGACATCCCCTCTGGTGGTGCGCGTTACGTCAACCGACAGCGCAGGCAACCAGGCCTATTCCGACCTGACATTTACCTTCTCGAACACCAACGACATACCCAGCATTGCGGGCATACCCGCCGGGCCTGGAGCGGCGCCATACGGTGCCATCAGCGCGCTGCCGGACTACAGAGTCCTGGATGGCGACAATGACGTCTTGACCGTGACGATCGCCACGACCAATGGCTCTGTCACCAACGTGGTGGATGCCGACCCGCTGACTCCCGGCGTGCAGATCACGGGCCGCGCAGACGACATCAATGCGGCGCTGGCCGCCATGCAATTCGTTCCGGACGCACTGGGCCTTGCCACCATGCAGCTGTCCGTGACCGATGGCGTCATCGCCAGCCCCATCACAGCCATCCATCAATTCAACGTTGTGCTGGAATTCAGCGAGGGCGGTGGCAACGGCGGTGGCGGTGGTGGCAACGGAGGCGGTGGAACCACACCGCCTGCGGACGACAACGATGGCATTCCGCCTGCCGCCGAAGCCGAGGCCCCACCCCTGGTGACCGACGGCAAGCCCGCACAAAAGGGTGATGGCAACGGCGATGGCATCGCCGACAGCGCGCAGTCCAGCGTGTCGTCCACGCCCTTCCTCCGGACCGACAAGGCCGTGAGCAATCCGGGCAATGCACCGCAAACCTTCATTACCCTGGTTGCCAACTCGGATCAGGGGCGCGTAGGCAGCGAAGGGACCGCACAGATCACCTCGCTCACCCAGGGAGATCACAGTGCCCAGCTTCCGAGCTCCATGGCCTCGTCACTGGGCAGCATCGCCTCCACTATCGCCCTCACTGGGAATCCGGCAGAAACCTTCAGCCTCTACGTGGACAGCTCACTGCCCGCCAACGGCTTCTGGGTCCAGGATAACCAAGGTACCTGGGTCAATCTGGCCAGTGCGGCCTACGGCGGCCGGGTCGTCGCGCAAGGCAACAAGCTGCGCCTGGACTTCCAGATCACCGACGGTGGCGCTTTCGACCGCGATGGCAAGGCCGACGGCGTGATCACCCTGCAGGGCGAGATCGGCCAAATGCCCCTCACCATCGTGGGCTACGCCCCGGAGACGACACAAGGCGGCTTCTGGTTCTGAGCCCCTTGGCATACACCCATCGACGACATTGACAGAAACGCACCATGAAAACACCTTATCTCCTAAGCGCATCGGTTCTGGCCCTGGCCCTTGCGGGTTGCGGCGGCGGCGGCAGTGACAGTGCCGACAACGGCGGCGGCAACAACAACGGCGGCGGCAGCACCACGCTGCCCACATCCCAGCTCCAAGGCCTGTGGCAAAGCCCTGCCGGTACGAGCCCCGCGATTTCCGCCATCGTCCTGCCGGACGGCAAGATGTGGGCCGTGGCCACGGCGGACGGCAAGGTGCGCGTGCTCAAGGCGGGCCTGAACGGCCAGACCGCCAATTTCACGGGCCGGGGCAAGAGCTACCTGCTCGGTACCAGCACCGTGACGGACGGCGGCATCACGGCCACGGTGGTGGAAAAAAGCAGCCTGACGGGCACGATCACCCCCGATGGAGGCGCCGGTGAGCCATTCAGCCTGGCCTACCAGGCGCGCTATGACACGGCCGCGACGCTGCCCGAGTTCGCGGGTGCCTGGCGCGACGTGCAAGGCCCGGGCGCGCAGAACTGGAACATCACCACCGGCGGCGCACTCACCGGCATCCGCACCACTGGCTGCACCTACGCCGGCCAACTGAGCGAGCGACCCGAGCGCAAGGCCGTGGTGGATGTGAACATGACCGAGGACTGCGGCGGTACGCGCGTACGCCTGTACGGCGTGGCAACGCTGAACACGGCCAATGGCATCAGCATGGTGTTGACCACTGAGAGCGAGTCCGCTGCCGTGGCGCTGACACTCTCGCGCTGACACATTGGGCCGGGCACCCACAGTGCCCTCCTGCCCGAAGGGCCCGGGACATTCCGGGCCCTTATTGTTCGGCGCCTTCTTGCCGGGGGTACACGCCGCCCGGCCCCTCGTTCAGGCAAGCGGCTTCTGTCGCAGCGCCAGCAGCGCGCCCAGCCACAGCGCCGCCGCCGAGAACACCAGGCCGCGCGCCAGGCCGCCGGGGCCGTCGGCAATCAGGCCCACCACCGTGGGCCCCACGATCTGCCCGGCCGCGAACACGATGGTGAAGGCGCTGATGCCCGCCGCCCACTGGGCGGGCGGCAGGTTGTGGCGCACCAGCGCCGTGGTCGAGGCCACGACCGACAGGAACACCCCGCCAAACAGCAGGCCCGAGGCCAGCGCCACCGGCCAGGCGCTGCTCAGTGCGGGCAGCACCGTGGCCACGCCCAGCAGGGCGTTGAGCCGCGCCAGCGCCTCGCCGCCGCGGCTGCGGTCCAGCAGGCCGGCCCAGATGCGCGAGGACAGCAGCACCGCCAGCCCCAGCAGCGCATAGAACAGCGTCACCGCGCCGGCGCTCACGCCCTGCGCGCGCAGGAGCGCCACCACAAAGGTCATGTAGCCGATGTAGCCCACGCCGAACATGGCATAGCCCGCCAGCGCGGGCGCGAAGTCGCGCAGGCGGAACACGCGCGCCGCCACCGCCCGGTCCGCTGCCGCGGCCGCCGGGTGGGGCGCCGTGGCCGCGGGGGCGGCATCGAGGCGGCGCAGCGCGCGCACGGGCCAGGCGAGCAGGGCCGTGGCGGCGGCGCAGGCCAGGGCCAGCGCCCACCAGGCCCAGGTCCAGCCGTGCGGCGCGGGCGCGGCCTGCAGCACGGCGGGCACGAGCAGCGCCGACAGGCTGATGCCCCAGCCCGTGCCGCCGTAGTACAGGCCCAGCAGCAGGCCGCTGCGCGGCGCGTCCAGGCCGCCCAGGCGCGCCGCCATGAGGCCGCCGGTGATGAACATGAAGGCACTCGCCACGCCGGCCAGCAGGCGCTGGAGCAGGAGCGGCGCGGCGTCGAGAAAGAACCCGCACAGCCCCATGAACAGCGTGGCCAGCACCGCGCCGCCCAGCAGCAGCGCGCCCGGCGCCAGGCGGCGCAGCAGCAGCGGCGTGGCCAGAGCGCCGAGCAGGTAGCCCAGGGCGTTGAACGTGTTCATGGCCCCGGCCAGGGTGTAGGACCAGCCCAGGTCCGCGCGCATGGGCGGCAGCAAGAGCGCGTAGGCAAAGCGCGTGATGCCCAGCGACACCGCCGCCCCCAGCGACAGCACGAGCGCCAGCCACAGCAGGCGCATGCGGCCCGGGGGAGCAGAGTCGGGTGGAGACACCATGGCGCCGATTGTGCCCGCGCCGTCCGCCCGGCCCGGCGGACAGCGCAGTTTTGCTATTGAATAAATAGCTGCTTGCGCTTGTCAGATAAGCCCTGCAGCCGTTTTTCTCTTGAATTTCAGGGGCGCCAGCGCTTGAGCAGCAGGGCGTTGGTCATCACGCTGACCGAGCTCAGCGCCATGGCCGCGCCCGCGACCACCGGGTTCAGATAGCCCAGCGCGGCCAGCGGTATGCCTGCCACGTTGTAGGCAAAGGCCCAGAACAGGTTTTGCCGGATCTTGGCCACGGTGCGGTGCGAGATATCGAGCGCTGCCGCCACGAGCTGCGGGTCGCCGCGCATCAGCGTGATGCCCGCGGCGTGCATGGCCACGTCGGTGCCATTGCCCATGGCCATGCCCACGTCGGCGGCGGCCAGGGCGGGCGCGTCGTTCACGCCGTCGCCCACCATGGCGACGATGTGGCCCGCGGCGCCCCCCTGCTGTTGCAGCGCGCGCACGGCGGCGGCCTTGTCGCCGGGCAGCACCTCGGCCAGCACATCGCCGTTCTCGGGCTCCAGGCCCAGGCGGCGCGCCATGGCCTCGGCGGCGCTGCGGTTGTCGCCCGACACCATGACGCAGCGCACGCCACGCGCGCGCAGCGCCGCCAGGGCTGCGCGCGCGCCGGGCTTGGGCTCGTCGCCAAAGGCCAGCATGGCGCGCAGGACATAGGCGTCCGCACCGCCCGGCTCCCCGGCCACGCGCTCGGCCAGGGCCGAGACGGTGGCGCCCGCGCCCTGCCACTGCGCGGCCTGCGCTTGCAGGCTGCCCAGATCGACGCCCAGCTCCTGCATCCAGCGCAGGCTGCCCACGAGGACGATGCGCGCGCCCACCACCCCCTCGGTGCCGCGCCCGGGCACGGCGCGCACGCCCGCGGGCGCGGCGATGGCCAGGCCGCGCTCCTGCGCCGCGTGCAGCACGGCGCGCGCCAGCGGGTGCTCGCTGCCGCTTTGCAGGCTGGCGGCGCAGGCCAGGAGCTGCGCCTCGTCCTGCCCCAGCGCAGCGGCAAAGGCCGTCAGCCGCGGCTGGCCCACGGTGAGCGTGCCGGTCTTGTCGAAGGCCACGGTGTCCACGCGGTGCGCGGTCTCCAGGGCCGCGGCGTCCTTGATCAGAATGCCCTGCTGCGCCGCCACCCCCGTGCCCGCCATGATGGCCGCGGGCGTGGCCAGGCCCAGGGCACAGGGGCAGGCGATCACGAGCACCGCCACGGCGCGGATCAGCGCCGTCTCCAGCCCCACGCCGGCCCACAGCCAGCCCAGCAGCGTGGCCAGCGCAATGGCCAGCACGATGGGCACGAACACCGCGGCCACCTGGTCCACCAGGCGCTGGATGGGCGCCTTGGCGGCCTGCGCATCCTCCACCAGGCGGATGATGCGCGCCAGCACCGTCTCGGCCCCCACGGCCGTGACCTGCATGACGATGCGGCCCTCGCCATTGATGGAGCCGCCCGTGAGCTGCCCGCCCTGCGGCCCATCGGCGCTGCGCGCCACGGGCAGGGGCTCACCCGTGAGCATGGACTCATCGACCTGGGTGTGGCCCTCCACGATGCGGCCATCGACAGGAATGCGCTCGCCCGGGCGCACCACCAGGCGGTCGCCCGCCATCACCTCGGCGATGGGCACGTCCACCTCGCCGTCGCGGCCCAGCCAGTGCGCCACCTCGGGGCGCAGGGCGTGCAGCGCGCGGATGGCCGCCGTCGTCTGGCGCTTGGCACGCGCCTCCAGCCACTTGCCCAGCAGCACCAGCGTGATGACCACGGCCGAAGCCTCGAAATACAGGTGCGGCGCGTGGCCCGCCGCATGTCCCGTCGGTGCCGTGAGCCACAGCCACATCGACAGGCCCCAGCCCGCGCTCGTGCCCAGGGCCACCAGCAGATCCATATTGCCCGTCAGGGCCTTGGCCGCGTGCCAGCCCGCCTTGTAAAAGCGCGCGCCCAGGATGAACTGCACCGGCGTGGCCAGCAGGAACTGCGCCCAGGCGGGCAGCATCCAGTGCTGGCCGAACAGGTCGCCCAGCATGGGCAGCACCAGCGGCGCCGACAGCAGCAGGCCCAGGGCCACCGGCGCAAAACCGGCCCAGGGGCCGGCCGCGTCGGCGGCGGCCTCCTGCGCGGCCAGGGAGCGCGGCTCGTAGCCCGCGTTGCGCACCGCACGGCGCGCCAGCAGCTCCATGTCGGGCTGCACCGCGTCGAAGGTGATGTGCACCGACTCGGTGGCCAGGTTGACCGCCGCGTCCTGCACGCCCGGCAGTTTGCGCAGCGCACGCTCCACGCGCGCCACGCAGCTCGCGCAGGTCATGCCGCCCACACCGAAGTCGAGCTGGCCCACAGGGGTTTGGGGAGAAGCGTTCATGGTCCGTCACCCGGAAATCACACACAGGACTGGCAGCTTAAACCTTGACATCCTGGCAGAGTCAAGCACCATGGAGGGGCTTGACCTTGCCACCGTGTCAAGCCGCATCCTGCGCCCTGTATCCACTGACCGTTCGCGAGAGAAGCACCATGCAATACACCTACCAAGTCCAGGGCATGACCTGTGGCCACTGCGAGCGCGCCGTCGTGCACGCCGTGCGCACCGTCGACGATGGCGCCGAAGTCAAGGTGGACCTGCCCACGGGCAAGGTCGTGGTCGAGAGCGATGCCTCGCGCGAGGCCATCGCCAACGCCATCCGGGAAGAAGGCTACCAGGTCGCCGCATGAGCCGCGCCCCGGCCGCCACCGCACAGGATGGGCCCGTGGCCATCGGCACGGCGGCTGCGCGTGCCGGGGTGTCGGCGCGCATGGTGCGGCACTACGAGTCGCTGGGCCTGCTCACCGGCGTGGCGCGCACCGGCAGCGGCTACCGCCAGTACACCGCGGCCGACGTGCACACCCTGCGCTTCATCCGCCGCGCGCGCGATCTGGGCTTTTCCATGGACGAGATCGCCACCCTGCTGGGCCTGTGGCAGGACAAACAGCGCGCCAGCAGCCAGGTCAAGCAGATCGCCCAGCAGCACATCGCCAGCCTGAGCGAGCGCATCGCCGCCATGCAGGCCATGCAGCGCACGCTGCAGGCGCTGGTGCAGTGCTGCCATGGCGACGGCCGGCCCGACTGCCCCATCCTCGACGACCTGGCAGGCTGACCTGCCCTCCCCCATGCTCGACCTGCTGATCACCAACGCCACCCTGCCCGACGGGCGCCGCCACATCTCCGTGGCCGTACAGGACGGCCGCATCGCCGAAGTGACCGAGGGCCTGCGCGCCCCGGCGCACGAGACCGTGGACGCCGGCGGCCTGCTGCTCTCGCCGCCCTTTGTCGATGCGCATTTCCACCTCGACTCGGCGCTCACCTACGGCCAGCCGCGCGTGAACGCCAGCGGCACCCTGCTCGAAGGCATTGCCCTGTGGGGCGAGCTCAAGCCCACGCTCACGCACGAGGCCATCGTCGAGCGCGCCCTCGCCTACTGCGACTGGGCCGTGGCGCGCGGCCTGCTGGCCATCCGCAGCCATGTGGACACCAGCGACCCGCGCCTGCTGCCGGTGCATGCGCTGCTCGACGTGAAGCAGCGCGTGGCGCCCTACCTGGACCTGCAGCTCGTCGCCTTCCCGCAGGACGGCCTGCTGCGCCGCCCCGGCGCACTCGAGAACCTGCAGCGCGCCCTGGCCCTGGGCGTGGACGTGGTGGGCGGCATCCCGCATTTCGAGCGCACCTACGCCGAAGGCAGCGAGAGCGTGCGCATCCTCTGCGCACTCGCCGCCGAGCAGGGCAAGCGCGTGGACCTGCACTGCGACGAGAGCGACGACCCGCAATCGCGCCACGTCGAAACCCTGGCCTGCGAAACCCAGCGCCTGGGCCTGCACGGCCGCGTGACGGGCTCGCACCTCACCTCCATGCACAGCATGGACAACGATTACGCCAGCAAACTCATGGCGCTGATGGCCGAGGCGCAACTGGGCGTGGTGGCCAACCCGCTGATCAACGTGACGCTGCAGGGCCGGCACGATACCTACCCCAGGCGCCGCGGCATGACGCGCGTGCCCGAGCTCCTGGCCGCAGGCCTGACCGTCGCCTTCGGCCACGACTGCGTGCTCGACCCCTGGTACGCCGGCGGCAGCGCCGACATGCTGGAGGCCGCCCACATGGGCCTGCACTTGGCGCAGATGACCAGCGCACAGGCCATGCGCCAGTGCTTCGAGGCCGTCACCACCCACCCCGCCGCCCTGCTGGGTCTGCAGGGCTACGGGCTGGCGCCTGGCTGCCATGCCGACTTCGTGCTGCTGCACGCGCGCGACCCGGCAGAGGCCATCCGCCTGCGCGCCACGCGCCTGGGCGTCTGGCGCCGCGGCCGCCGCGTGGCCAGCAGCCCGGCGCCGGTGGCGCAACTGGCGCTGCCCGGGCGGCCCGGGCAGGTGAGCCTGCTGGCGCCGCCCCGGCCCCCGGAGTGACCCGCCCGGCGCGCGGCAGCTCCGGGTGGTGGTAACCATGGAAGACCTGCGGTTTTCTTCCTCTACCGCAACATCCATACATCACCGGCGACCTCGGGATGCATGGATAATCCTTGAAATTTCCAATCTATTCAATGACTTAGCCAGTGGTTTCCTCGTTCGCGAGGGCACCAGAGATCTTGCCTTACCAACGTTCAGCGTGGGAATACAACCGGCGAGTCGAACAGAGCGCTCCGGCCGGTCAGCCGGCATCTCCATCAAGTACCCATCAAACAGGCATCTTTTGCCAACTTGTTGTCAATAAAAGAAAAATTTTATGACAACCTCTCGAAATCGCCTATTCATCAAGTACCCATCAAACAAATCAGGCCCAATGCGGCACATACCGGCGCAACTTCGGTGCCGCGGCTTCGTCCTCCAGTCGGATGACGCCTGCCGCCAGCGCGTCCTTGAGCAACCGGGAGGCAATGGCGCTGTTTTTGGGGTCGATACCAAAGCGCTGGCGCAGCGTGGCGTTGGTCATGTACTTCCGCTGCACGTAACGCAGGCAGGCATGCAAATAGACGGCGCGCACACGGTCTTCCCGGTCCATACCTGCCAAGGGGCGCGGAGCAAACAGGGTGGCGCGGGTGGATTCGCCCACCACGTCAAACGCAGGCGCAGGGAGCTGGTACAGCTCAGCCTCGGACACCACCTTGTCCACACCACTGCCACGCTCCTCACAAATACCCACCAATCGCATGATGGAGGCCAGGCTTTCATTGCGCGAGCGGGGCGGGTGGTCCAGCATGCGCTGGGGTTCCATAAGCGGCTTGCCCGGGTTGGTGATTTCCATTCGGTCGTCAAAGATTTCCACCATGGGTCCACTGCCTGTCACGCTCAGGTCTTGATGGATTAGTGCGTTGGCCACCAACTCACGTATGGCCAATTCGGGGTACATGCGCACCGATTTGCGCAGCGCCTGGCCAATCACCTCATTGATGGGCAGCAGATTGTTCACAAACCCCACCAGCCCCTCAAAGCCTGCTGCGTAGCCCCGCATACCTTCCTGCTCGCGCAGCGTCTTGACGCGCCCAGTCCCTTCGTAAACCACCACACGCACCGCCTTGCGCTGCAGGCGCGGAAAGTCAGCCAACCGCTTGGCAAACAGCAGCGCGCCCAAATTGAAGATGCGCCAGTGACCTCCACCCATAGGTTCCACCATGCGATGCGCCTGCAAGCCAGTGAGCATGCCGTCACGGTGATTGGGGACTGGCTTGTCCAGCAGCTCGAAAAATGCCGGGTAGTCGAGCAGCCTCAAAACCTCGTCGGCGCCGAGTTTCTCAGCTGCAGGCAGCATTTCAAAAGGCGTTGCATCCAGCATGCGCCATAGCGTGCGTTCTCTTTCAGGAAAATCTTTGAGCGGCTTCTTGTAGGAGCCTACGCGGATGTACTCCACTCCTTGAAACTTCACCGGGTGCCGGAACGCAGAGTCAATCTCCAGCATCACCAATGAACAACCATTCACCTCGATGCGATGGAAATGAAAACCGATACGGGGGCTCAGCAATCGCAACAGCCAGCTTTCCAGCTCTTCGTTGCCTTGCCGAACGGCCTGTGGATCAAAACTCGTTCCCACAATGGCGTGCCCTTCGTCGGCAATACCCCATAACATGTACGCATGGGCCCTGCCTTCCAAGGCTGCGCTGTTGGATAGCGCGGAGATGTACTCGCCGATATCATGTGGCTCAGCCTTGTTTTCCTTGAACTCTAGCCAGCCAGTTTCAGATGGCATGGCTACAAACTCCAGAACCAAACTGCGCAGGTAATGCTGGTCTCGCAAGCTCATATCTCCCCACAATCGCCAGAGCGAATTCTTTGCGCCGATCTGTACGATCAGAACCCAAACGCAGTATGACAGTAGCTCCCCCGCAAAGGACTACACGCATAACAAGCTTCCTGCGCGCCCACGAAGACCGGCTCGTGCTGCACAAGCTGCGCCGCAACCAGCCGCTGACCGCCACAGACCTTCAGGAACTGGAAGCCCTACTGCACGAAGCGGGCGGCACCGATGGCGATATCGAGCGCGCCCGGGCGCTGCACACCAGCCTGCCCACCTTCATTCGTTCGCTGGTGGGGCTCGACCGCGAGGCCGCTACCGCCGCATTTGCCGGCCTGATTGGCTCGGGGACGGCCAGCGCCAGCCAGTTGCAGTTCATCGAGGAAATCGTGCAGCACCTGACGGAACACGGCGTCATGCCGGCAGCCAGGCTGTATGAATCACCGTTCACCGACATACATGCACACGGACCGGATGGTGTTTTCGAGTCCGCGAAAGTAGCGCTGCTGCTCAAGACCCTGGAACAACTCGAACCTCAGCAAGAGGCTGCATAAGCAGCGCCTGGCAGCCGGGGTGCGCCGCCCTCAATCGCCCGCAGCCCGCGCACGCGGTTTGCGCGGTTTGCGCGCGGGCTGGGGCGCAGCAGCCGGGGCCGTCGCCGCCTGCCCCAGCACGCCGTGCAGCAGCGTGGTGACGCACTGGTCGGCCACCTGCGCCGGGCTGTACTCGCCGCCGCTCTGGTACCAGCGCCCGATCCAGCTCAGGGCGCCGGCGATGACGAAAGCCGTCATCTTCGGGTCGCAGGGTGCGAGCGAGCCTTCCCGCACGCCCTGCGCCACCAGGCGGCGGAAGGCCAGGTCGATCTCGGACTTCATGCGGCGCAGCTCGCTGCGGCTGGGCTCGGGCACCTCCTCGTCGCCCACGCGGATCAGGCACATGCCGAAGGGCTGCATGACGATGCCCGCATACACCTGCATGCAGGCGCGCAACTGGTCCACGGCGTTGCCGCCCGCGGCGCGCGAGGCCTCTATGCCTTCCAGCGTCATGGCCAGGCCCTGGTTCACGCACTGCAGCAGGATTTCGTCCTTGTTCTTCACGTAGTAGTACAGCGTGGGCTTGCTCACGTGCAGGCGCGCGGCAATGTCGTCCAGCGAGGTCGCGTGAAAGCCCCGCTCGTTGAACAGCTCGGCCGCCGCCTGCAGCACGGCGTTGCGCTTGGCCTCGCGCTGCTGCTCGCGGTCCATGCTGTGGGCCCAGGGCGAGCGGGTCAAGGGCGCCGCCTGGGGTGGGCGCTTGCGGGGGGCGGGGGTCTGGGTCATAGAGCGCGCGGTCACCGGGAAAACACCGATGCAAGAGAGGGATTTTGCCGTCCAGAATCTACTCACGAGTAAACAGTCTACGCAAAAGTAGATTTTTCCAGGTGCGCACAAACCCGTAGAGAGCCGGAAACAGCGATGGCGACACACCCCCCTGGCAGCCCCGGCGCTGCCCCCCTGCTGCAGGTCGATGGCGTGACGCTCGCGTTCGGCGGCGTCAAGGCGCTCACGCAAGTGGGCTTTGACGTGCAGGCGGGCTCCATCACCGCCGTCATCGGCCCCAATGGCGCGGGCAAGACCTCGCTGTTCAACACCATCTCGGGCTTTTACCGGCCCACCGAGGGCAGCATCCGCCTGCGCGGCCAGGAGATCACGCGCATCCCCGCGCCGCAGCGCGCCCGCATGGGCCTGGGGCGGAGCTTCCAGAACATCGCCCTGTTCCGCGGCATGACGGTGCTCGACAACATCAAGCTCGGCCGCCACGCGCACCTGCGAACCAACGTGCTCGACGCGCTGCTCTACTGGGGCCGCGCGCGCCGCGAGGAAGCCGAGCTGCGCCGCGACATCGAGGAGCGCATCATCGACTTCCTGGAAATCGACCACATCCGCCACGCACCCGTCTCGGCCCTGTCCTACGGCCTGCAAAAGCGCGTGGAAATGGCGCGCGCCCTGGCCATGCAGCCCGAGATCCTGATGCTCGACGAGCCCGTGGCCGGCATGAACCGCGAGGAGACGGAGGACATGGCGCGCTTCATCCTCGACGTGCGCGCCGAATGGGGCGTGACGGTGCTGATGGTGGAGCACGACATGGGCATGGTGATGGACCTGTCGGACCACGTGGTGGTGCTCAACTTCGGCCAGGTCATCGCCCAGGGCGTGCCCGCCGTGGTGCAGGCCAACCCCGAGGTCAGCCGTGCCTACCTGGGCTCGGGCAACGTCCATGAACTGCGCGCCAAGCTGCAGGCGGCAGCGCGCGGCGCACAACCCAGCACCAAGGTGGCGGCATGATGGATTGGGCCTACCTGTTCGAGATCAGCCTCACCGGCATCGCCAGCGGCGGCCTGTACGCGCTCGCGGCGCTCGCCTTCGTCATGGTCTACAAGGCCACGCGCGTGGTCAACATCGCCATCGGCGAGATGCTCATGGCCGGGGGCTACCTGTTCTTCACCTTCGCCGCCATGTGGGCGCTGCCGCTGTGGCTCGCCATCCCCGCCGCCGTGCTGGCCTGCGGCCTGCTGGGCGCGGTCATCGAGCGCAGCATGATCCGCCCGCTGCTGGGCGAGCCGCCGATCTCCGTGTTCATGGTCACCGTGGGCCTGGGTTCGGTGCTGGTGGGCCTGGTGGAGGTGATCTGGAGCGCCGACCAGCGCCGCCTGCCCGACTTCATGCCCACGCAGCCCATCATGATCGGCGACGCCTTCCTCGCGCCCAAGGTCTTCTGGGGCGCCGTGGTGGCCACGGTGTTCATCGCCGCGGTGCTGCTGGTGTTCCGCTACTGGCGCGGCGGCGTGGCCCTGCGCGCCACGGCCAGCGACCAGGGGGCGGCGTATTCGGTGGGCATCAACGTGCCGCGCGTGTTCTCGCTCGCCTGGGTGGCCAGCGCCATGCTGGCGGCCATCTCCGGGATCATCGTCGGCTCCATCGGCGGCATCTCGTCGAGCATGGGCGTGTTCGGCCTCTCGGTGCTGGTGGTGGTGATCGTGGGCGGCCTGGACAGCGTGCTCGGCGCGCTGGTGGGCGGCGTGCTCATCGGCCTGGTCGAGGCGCTGGCCGGCGCCTATCTGGGCGGCGAATACAAGCTGCTCGCCACCTTCGTGGTGCTGGTCGTCATCCTCATGGCGCGGCCCTATGGCCTGTTCGGCACACACGAAATCGAAAGACTGTAAGGGCCCCACCACCATGCGCATCGGAACCCTCAAGGAAAGCTACGTCGCCGACGCCGCGCTGTTTGACTCGCGCACCCAGCATGCCTGGCTGGCCATTGCCGCCGCACTGCTGCTGCTGTTTCCCTTCATCGCCAGCGACTACTGGCTCTACCTGGCCTGCCTGGTGGCCATCAACGTGGCCAGTGCCACGGGCCTGAACATCCTCACCGGCTACACGGGCCTGGTGAGCCTGGGCCAGGCCGCCTTCATGGGCCTGGGCGCGTACACAGTGGCCATCCTGCAGACGCGCTACGGCACGCCCTTCCTGCTGAACCTGCTGGCCGGCGGCGTGGTGGCCATGCTGGGCGGCATCGTGGTGGGCATTCCCTCGCTGCGCGTCAAGGGGCTGTACCTGGCGATCGCCACCATCGCGGCCTCGTTCATCGCGCACTTCCTGTTCGCCAACTTCCAGATCACCGGCGGCACGGCCGGGCTGTCGCTGCCGCCGGCGCGGTTGTTCGGGCTGGACCTGGACACCTCGTTCCGCCTGTACTGGCTCATCCTGCCCGTGACGGTGCTCATGCTGCTGGGCGCGGCCAACCTGTTTCGCACGCGCATCGGCCGCGCCTTCATCGCCATCCGCGACCGCGACATCTCCGCCGAGGTGCTGGGCATTCCCCTGCTGCGCTACAAGCTGCTGTCCTTCGGCCTGTCGTCGTTCTACGCCGGCATTGCCGGGGGGCTGTGGGCCTACTTCTTCCGCGTGGTCACGCCCGAGAGCTTTCCGCTGTCCCTGTCCATCTTCTTCCTGGCGGCCATCATCGTGGGCGGCATGGGCTCCATCCTGGGCGGCATCCTGGGCGCGGTGTTCATGACCATGGTGCCCGAGCTGCTCAAGCTGGTGTTCGACTGGCTGCCCGGCGGCACCGAGCTCACCGTCTTCCTCTCGCCCGTGCGCCTGATCGTGTTTGGCGCACTCATCATCGGTTTTCTGGTGTTCGAGCCGCTGGGGCTCGCAGAAATGTGGCGGCGCACGCGCCGCTTCTTCCACCTGTGGCCTTTCCGCAATTAACCCCGTCAACAAGGAGACAGAGACATGGCACAGCAACCCGCATCCACCCGGCGCCGCAGCCTCATGCTGGGCGCCGCCGCTGCCGCCGGCAGCGCAGCGCTCACGCACCCGCTCGCAGTGCTCGCCCAGGGCGCCGAGGAGATCGTCATCGGCGGCTCCATCCCCATGACGGGCGTGTTCGCCTTCGCCGGCGTGGGCATCAACGCCGGCATCCAGGACTACGTGAAGATCGTCAACGACGCCGGCGGCATCAAGGGCCGCAAGGTCAAGTACGTGCCCGAGGACACGGGCTACAAGGTGGACGTGTCGGTGGCCGCGTTCAAGAAGATCACCAGCCAGAACAAGGTCAACGTCTACTACGGCGACTCCACCGGCTTCGCCAAGACCATCAACCCCGAGCTGGAGAGGAACGGCAACATCCTCATGGCCGGCGCCTCCTTCGCCACCGAGCTCAACGACCCCAAGAAGTACCCGCACCAGTTCCTCGTGGGCCCGGACTACACCGAGATGTTCGGCATCCTGCTCAAGCACATCGCCAAGGAAAAGCCGGGCGCCAAGGTGGCCTTCGTGTACTCGGACTCCGAATTCGGCCGCGACCCCATCGACTCCAGCGAGGCCCTGGCCAAGAAGCTGGGCCTGTCCGTGCCCATCAAGATCATGACGCCCGCGGGCAGCGTGGATGTCTCCACCGAAGTCATCAAGCTGCGCCGCGCCGCGCCCGACTACACCATCTTCCACGGCTACATCCTCGCGCCCATCCCCGAGTTCATCACCCAGGGCAAGCAGCAGGGCATGACCAGCAAGTGGATGGGCACCTTCTGGACCATGGACAGCTCCACCGTCATGAAGATGGGGCCCGACGGCGACGGCTTCATGGGCGTCATGCCCTACCGCTACTACTACGACACGGAAAAGGCGCCCATGCTGGAGAAGATCCGCGCCCTGCGCCCGGAGTACCAGAGCACGGCCTACATGCAAGGCTTCCTGGCGGCCATGCTGTTCCTGGAGTCGGCCAAGCGCTGCCTGGACGGCAACAAGCCGCTCACCGGCGACAACCTCAAGGCCGCGCTCAACAGCCTGAAGGACTTCGACACCGGCGGCCTGATCGGCGTGCCCATCACCATCAGCGGCAACTCCATCCCCGTGGGCCGCGTGTACAAGGCCGACATGAAGGCGCAAAAAATGGTGGCTGCGTCCGACTGGATCAAGCTCTGACCCTGAAGACGCTCTGTTTTTGATAGCTGCTCGCGCTGGATGGAAAACACATTCAAACCGTTTTTCTTATTGAAAAGCCTTCCATCCAGCGGCAAGCGCTATCAAAAAATGACTACGCGCCTCCCCGCCCCGATGCCATGACCACAGCGCCCCCCGCCCCCATCCTCGAAGTCAACAACATCGAGGTCATCTACAACAAGGTCGTGCAGGCCCTGCGCGGCCTGTCGCTGGCCGTGCCGCGCGGCCAGATCGTGGCGCTGCTGGGCAGCAACGGCGCGGGCAAGAGCACCACGCTCAAGGCCATCTCCAACCTGCTCACGCTCGAGGACGGGCTGCTGGCCTCGGGCAGCATCCGCTTCAACGGCCAGGGCACCGCGGCCATCGCGCCGCAGCAGCTCGTGCGCCGCGGCCTCTCGCACGTGATGGAGGGGCGGCGCGTGTTCGAGGACCTGACGGTGGAGGAAAACCTCATCGCCTCGACCTACGCGCTCACCGGCCGCCCGGGCGCGGCCCCGCCGGACTTCGACCTGGTGTACGGGTACTTTCCGCGCCTGTTCGAGCGGCGCAAGGGCCTGGCGGGCTACCTCTCGGGCGGCGAGCAGCAGATGCTGGCCATCGGCCGCGCCCTCATCGCCCAGCCCCAGCTCATGCTGCTCGACGAGCCCTCGCTGGGCCTCTCGCCCAAGCTCACCGAAGACATCTTCGGCATCATCGCGCGCATCAACGCCGAACGCGGCACCTCCATGCTGCTGGTGGAGCAGAACGCCACCGTGGCCCTGGCCGTGGCGCACAGCGGCTACATCATGGAGAACGGCAAGATCGTCATCGACGGCACGGCCGAGCGCCTGGCGAGCGACCCCGACGTGCGCGAGTTCTACCTGGGACTGGCCGGCGGTGGCGAAGCGAAGAGCTTCAAGGACATCAAGCACTACAAGCGCCGCAAAAGATGGCTGTCATGAATCTCCCCGAACTCACCCTGCCCCAGATGCTGCGCGAGCGCGCACGCCAGGACGCTGCGCGCATCGCCATCCGGCAGAAGGACTTCGGCATCTGGAAGCCCTTCACCTGGGCGCAGTACTACGAGCGCGCCGCGCATTTCGGCCAGGGCCTGCTGCAACTGGGCCTGCCCGAGGGCGGCCACGTGGGCGTGATCGCCGAGAACCGCATCGAATGGGTGCTGGCGCAAATGGGCGCGGGCCTGGTGGGCGGCATCACCGTGGGCGTCTACCCCACCAGCCCCACGGCCGAAGTGGCCTACGTGGTGGGCCATGCCGACATCTCCATCATGGTCTGCGAGGACCAGGAGCAGACCGACAAGGTGCTGGCCGCGCTGGACCAGCTCCCGCACCTGAAAAAAATCATCGTCATGGAATCCAAGGGCCTGCGCAGCTTCACGCCTGCGCAGCGCGCCCTGATCGCCACCTTCGATGAGGTCGAGACACTGGGCCGCCAGCAGCACGATCCGGCACGCATCGACGGCTGCCTGGCGCGCCAGCGCCTGGACGACATCGGCCTGATGATCTACACCTCGGGCTCCACGGGCAAACCCAAGGGCGCCATGATCTCCTACCGCAACATCCGCGGCGTGGTGCCCGGCATCGTCGAGCGGCTGGAACTCGGGCCGCACACCTCCCACCTGTCCTACCTGCCCCTGTGCCACGTGGCCGAGCAGATGCTCACCACCTTCGTGCCCCTGTACCTGGGTTCCACGGTCAACTTCGGCGAATCCATACGCACCGTGCAGGAGGATCTGCGCGAAGTGGCGCCCACCATGTTCCTGGGCGTGCCGCGCATCTGGGAGAAGCTCCACTCCGCCATCACCATCAAGATGCAGGAGACCGGACGCTTGCGCCGCGCGCTCTACGCGCACGCCCTGGCCGCCTGCGCCCCGCTGGCCGAGAAGCCGCGCAGCCAATGGACCGTGACCGAGCGCCTGCGCCACGGCGCGTACTACTGGCTGGTGCTGCGCGCGCTGCAGAACTTCATCGGCCTGCGCGCGGCCCAGGTCGCGCTCACCGGTGCCGCACCCATCGCGCCCGACGTGGTGCGCTTCTTCCGCACCCTGGGCGTGCCGCTGATCGAGGTCTACGGACTGACCGAGTCCACCGGCATGGTCACCGGCCACCGGCTCGACCACGTGGTCATCGGCACCGTGGGCCCCGTGACCGCAGGCGTGCAGTACCGCATTGCCGAGAACGGCGAATTCCAGATCCGCGGCGACATGGTGTTCGCCGGCTACTACAAGAACCCCGAGGCCACGGCGCAAAGCATCGTCGACGGTTGGCTGCACACGGGCGACGTGGTGCGCGAGGAGCAGGGCCAGATCAAGATCGTGGACCGCTTGAAGGACATCATGATCACCGCCGGCGGCAAGAACCTCACGCCGTCCGAGATCGAGAACACCATGAAGGCCAGCCCCTTCATCAAGGAGTGCATCATCGTCGCCGACGGGCGCAAGTACGTCGCCGCGCTGGTGATGATCGACATGGAGACCGTGGGCAAATGGGCCGAGGCGCGGCGCATCGCGTTCACGCATTTCCGCTCGCTGGTGGAGACGCCCGAGGTGCGCCAGCTCATCGACGGCGAGATCGCCGCAGGCAACGCCAAGCTCGCCCAGGTGGCGCAGATCCGCAAATTCCACCTGCTCACCAAGGAACTCGATCACGACGACGGCGAGGTCACCGCTACCATGAAGGTGCGCCGCGCCAGCATCTACAAGACCTATGCGGCCGAAATCGAGGCGCTTTTCCATTGAAATACAGGAGTTCTCCCATGTCCCACCGTGACGTCTTCGTCGTCAGCACCGCCCGCACTGCCATCGGCACCTTCGGCGGCAGCCTGAAAGACGTGCCCAACACCCAGCTCGCCACCACCGCCGTCAAGGCCGCCATCGCGCGCGCCGGCATCGCGCCCGACGCCGTGGGCCATGTGGTCATGGGCAACGTCATTCCCACCGACACCAAGGACGCCTACCTCTCGCGCGTGGCCGCCATCGACGCCGGCTGCCCCATCGAAACGCCCGCCTTCAACGTCAACCGCCTGTGCGGCTCGGGCCTGCAGGCCATCGTCTCGGCCGCGCAGGCCATCCAGCTCGGCGACTGCGACGTGGCCATCGGCGGCGGCAGCGAGAGCATGAGCCGCGGCCCCTACTTCGACCAGGCCGCCCGCTGGGGCGCACGCATGGGCGACGCCAAGAGCATCGACTACATGCTGGGCATCCTGCACGACCCCTGGCAGAAGATGCACATGGGCATCACCGCCGAGAACGTGGCCGAGCGCTACAAGATCTCGCGCGAGATGCAGGACCAGCTCGCCCTGACCAGCCAGCAGCGCGCCGCTGCCGCCATCGCCGCCGGCTACTTCAAGGAGCAGATCGTCCCCGTCGAGATCCAGACGCGCAAGGGCACCGTGCTGTTCCAGGAAGACGAGCATGTGCGCGCCGCCACCACGCTGGAGGTGCTGGCCGGCATGAAGCCCGCATTCAAGAAGGAAGGCGGCACCGTGACCGCCGGCAACGCCTCGGGCATCAACGACGGCGCCGCTGCCGTGGTGCTGGCCGGCGGCGACCGCGTGGCCGCCCTGGGCCTCAAGCCCCTGGCGCGCCTGGTGGGCTACGCGCACGCGGGCGTGGAGCCGGCCTACATGGGCATCGGCCCCGTGCCCGCCACGCAGAAGGTGCTGGCGCGCACGGGCCTCAAGGTCAGCGACATGGACGTGATCGAGGCCAACGAAGCCTTTGCCGCCCAGGCCTGCGCCGTGGCCCAGGAGCTGGGCTTTGACCCCGCCAAGGTCAACCCCAACGGCTCGGGCATCTCGCTGGGCCACCCCGTGGGCGCCACGGGCGCCATCATCACCACCAAGGCGATTGCCGAGCTGCACCGCACGGGCGGGCGCTATGCCCTGGTGACCATGTGCATTGGCGGCGGCCAAGGGATTGCCGCCATCTTCGAACGGGTTTAAGCCTTTTAGGCCTCCAGCGCTTGTCCATCAAGCGCTGGAAGCTCCTTATTCCATAGCAACCATGCTCCCCAACACCCTCCTCACGGCCGAGCAGCAGGCCGAACTGCAGCTCTTCACCGCGTCGCTGGAGCGCTTTTGCGACACCGAGATCGAGCCCCACTACCGCGACTGGGAAAAGGCCGGCCTGGTGAGCCGCGAGCTGTTCCGCAGGATGGGCGAGAACGGCTACCTCTGCGCCGACGTGCCCGAGGAATACGGCGGCCCGGGGGCCAGCGTGCATTTCTCGTTCGCCGTGGTGCAGGTGCTCTCGCGCCGCGGCTACGGCGGCTTCGTCGGCGGGCTGCAGGTGCACAACGACATCATCCCGCCCTACCTGCTGCACTGCGGCACCGAGGCTCAGCGCCAGTACTGGCTGCCGCGCATGGCCAGCGGCGAGGCCGTGGCTGCCATCGGCATGACCGAGCCCGGCGCGGGCAGTGACCTGAAAGCCATCCGCACCACGGCCAAACGCGACGGGGATGGCTACGTCATCAACGGCAGCAAGATCTTCATCAGCAACGGCCAGCACTGCGACCTGCTGGTGCTCGCCGCCAAGACCGACCCGGCGGCGGGCGCCAAGGGCGTGAGCCTGTTCCTGGTCGATACGAAGAGCCCCGGCTTCACGCGCGGCCAGAACCTGGAGAAGATCGGCCAGCACGCGGGCGACACCTCCGAGCTGTTCTTCAACGACCTGCACGTGCCGCAGGATGCCCTGCTCGGCGGCGTGGAAGGCCAGGGCTTCGTGCAGATGATGCGCGAGCTGCCGCGCGAGCGCCTCATCATCGGCGTGCAGGCGGTGTACGGCGCCCAGGGTGCGCTGGACGCCACACTCAAGTACGTGCAGGAGCGCCAGGCCTTCGGCCAGGCCATCGCCCAGTTCCAGAACACGCGCTTCACGCTGGCGCAGTGCGCCAGCGACATCGCCGCCGCCGAGGCCTTCCTCGCGATGAGCGTGGCCGCCTACGAGCGCGGCGCACTCACGCCCGAGGCCGTGAGCGCCTTGAAGCTGCACACCACCGAGGTCTTCGGCCGCGTGGCCGACGCCTGCCTGCAGCTCTTCGGCGGCTACGGCTACATGGCCGAATACCCGATCGCGCGCTTCTGGACCGACGCACGCGTGCTGCGCATCTACGGCGGCACCTCGGAGATCATGAAGGAGCTGGTGGCGCGCTCGCTGCTGGGGCGCTGACCACGCGGCTCAGCCGCCCTGCCCCTGGCGGCGCAGGGCTTCCTCCATGCGCGCGATCTCGGCACGCGCCTCGTCGCCTTCGGGAATCGGCCGCCCGGAATCGCGCCACTGCACCGCCGCCTTGAAGCCCTCGGTCTGCGCATAGCGGCGGAACCACAGGCCCTCGGGGTTGTGGCGCGTGATGCCGTCGAACACCGTGGCCAGCATCTGGCCCTGCTCCAGGCCCGCGTTCAGCATGAACTGGTTCACCACCAGCTTGTGCATGGCCAGGTGGCCGCGCGGCACGCCGGCAATGCGGGTGGCCAGTTGCATCGTGGTTGCTTCCAGCTCGGCCTCGTCCACCGCACAGTTGGCCAGGCCCCACTCGGCCGCCTGCGCGCCCGAGATCACGTCGCCCGTGAACATCAACTGCTTGGCACGCAGTGGGCCCAGGCGCTGTGCCCACATGGCCGTGGTGGGGCAGCCCCACACGCGCGTGGGCATGTAGCCTATGCGCGCGTCCTTGGCCATCACCAGCAGGTCGCAGCACAGCGCAATATCGCTGCCGCCGGCCACGGCGGCGCCATGCACCTTGGCGATGGTGGGCTTGCTGCAGCGCCACAGGCTCATGAAGTCCTCGGTGTTGCGCTTCATGAAGGCGTAGTCCTCCATGGGGTCCCAGGGGTACTTCTCCTGCTGGCAGGGGTGCTCGATCTCCTGCGCGGCGGTGTCGGCCAGGTCGTAGCCGCCGCAGAACCCCTTGCCCGCGCCCTCGACCACGATGACGTGGATGGCGGGGTTGTCCTGCGCCCATTCCACGGCCTGGCGGATCTCGCGCGGCGTCTCGTTGTTGATGGCGTTGAGCCGCTCGGGCCGGTTGAGCAGCAGGCGCGCAATGCGCGGGTGGCGGGCGTCGGCCTCGATCTGGAGCGTGGAGTACTGCGGCATGGGATCTCCGGGGCTAGCGGTAGAAGGCCTGCACGCTGCCCTTGAGGGTGATCAGCAGGGGCCGCCCCTTGCGGTCCAGCGTCTTGCCCGCGGGCACCTTGATCCAGCCCTCGCTCACGCAGTATTCCTCCACGTCGGAGCGCTCCTTGCCATTGAAGAGGATGCCGATGCCGGCGTCCTGCTGGAACACCGCAGCCACATGGTGGGGGCTGCGCGGGTCCACGGCCAGGCGGTCGGGCAAAGGGGGGCGGGCGGTATCGGTCACGGAAAGGCCTCTCGCAAAACGCAAACCCGCATTGTGCGGCCTGCGCGCGGCCTGCGCGTGGTCCCGATCCTCCGGGGCTGTGGACAAGTCTGGGCAGAGTGCTGGCACAAGCCGCATCTTGTCCACAGGCGCGGGGGCTAGGCGCCATTTGTCCCCAATCGGGGCGGCGCTGCGCGGCCCCCTGTCCCCATGGCTGCGCGGTACGCAAGCCATTGATTGACAAGTACAAAAGCCGCTTGTCCACAGAACAGGGCCATGCCTACTACTACCACTATTGAAAGATATAGCAATACAGGAATACATAGAGAGCGCAGCGCCCCAGGCATGGGCCCGCAAAAAAAAAACCCCGCGGCGCCCCAAAAAGGGCGTGCGCGGGGCGGGAGGAGAAAAAAAAGGGGGCGGGCGTCAGAACGGCGCGCTGGCCGGGTCGGTGTCCGCCGGGGCCTGGGCAGGCCCGGTCACGCTGGCGGAGCGCGCGCGGGCTGCCGGGGGCGTGGCGCCACCCTCGGCTTCGCCGTCCAGGGCCTCGATCAGGTCCGGGATCAGCCGGGCAAGTTCGCCCGTGGCGATGGCCACGTCGGCGTCAAAACCGCCTTCGTCCTGCGCCTGGCCCTCGAACACCGCGTCGAGGAAGGCGATCTTCTTGAGCTGCAGGCCTTCGGTGAGCACGAAGGAGACGCGCTCGTCCCAGGTCAGCGCCAGGCGCGTGGGCAGCTTGCCGGCAGCGATGTGCTGCTGCACCTCCTCGATGTCCAGCGGGTGGCGCGCATAGCGCACCACGGCCTTGGTTTCATCGGGGCTCTTGAGTTCGCATTCGCGGTCCACCGTGAAGCCTGCCGGCGGGTCCTGCTCCTTGAGCCAGTGCGCCATGGCCGTTTGCGGCGAGGTGTGGGTGTGCAGCAGTGCCACGGCAAAGCCGGCGGGCAGTAGCTCGACGAGCTGGCTCACCACCTCGTCGGCACGGGCCTGGCTGCCGGTGTCCAGCACCAGGGTGTGCGCCTGCGGGTCTATCCACACCCACATCGACCCCATCTTGGTGAAGGCCATGGGCAGCAGGTCCAGCCGGGCTTCGTCCTTGAGGTCGCGCTTTTCCTTCTTGCCGGGCTTGCGGCCGGTCTCGCGCTCGATCTGGTCCACCTTTTCCTGCACCTTGCGCGCCAGCACGCTGCCGGGCAGCACCTTGGCCTCGACCATGAAGCGCAAGACCCACTGCCCGCCCACGCTTTCGGCCAGGGGGCCATGCGCCTCGCCGCGCGGCGGCACAAAGCCCACCGCGCGCTCTTGCGTCGCGCCGCAAGCGTCAAAGGGCGCCTTCTGCAAGGCCGCTTCCAGTTCCTCCAGTCCGATCCGCCATTGCGGCGCGATGCGGTACACGATCATGTTCTTGAACACGCAAACCTTTCCGAAGCTGTGCCGGGCACCCGCGGGTGCCGGACGATTGCTATTAAAAATATAGCTGCCGACGCTTGTCAAACAGGCCTTGAAACCCGATTTGACCGATTACTTTGCGAACGGCAGTGCAAGGAACTTTACACAGGCTCAGCAAAACACCATGCGCGCCTTACATGCTCGGCGCACAGTGGCAGCCATGCACCCACCGGGGTGCACGACCTCTTGGAAAGGAAACCGCCATGTCCCCCCTGTCCCGCCGCATTGCCCTGGCCAGCGCCCTGGCCGCCGCGCTCAGCCTGCCCGTGCTGGCGCAAACTGTGCCCCCCTCCCCAGCGCCGTTGCCGGCCGCCGCGCCGGCTGCAGGCCCGGGGCCCGGCGCGCGCGCGCAGGCGCCCGAGCGCATGCAGCAACGCCATGCCGATCGCCTGGCCCGCCTCAAGGAAACCCTGCGCATCACGCCCGAACAAGAGGGTGCCTGGCAGGCCTTTGCCCAGGCCATGCAGCCGCCGGCACGCCCCGGGCCGCAGGACCGTGAGGCCTGGAAGCGCCTGAGTACCCCCGAGCGCATCGACCGCATGCGCGCCCTGCGCACGCAGCGCAACGCCGAGATGGACCGCCGGGGCGACGCCACCAAGGCCTTGTACGCTGCGCTCAGCCCTGAGCAGCAGCAGCGCATGGACGCCTGGCGCCCGCGCCCCGGTGATGGCAAGGGCCGCCACGGCCGGCACCATGGCGGCCGCATGATGGATTGAGCCCGCACCGGGGCGGCGCAGCGCTGTCCTGGCAGGTTTACACTTGCCGGGCTGCCACCCATGCCTTCATGGCATCCGTCCACCATGCCTGCTGCTGCGCCCTTGTTCCCGCGCCGTTCGTTCGGTGCGTCCCCCGTTTTTGCCGCGCGTGCGGCCCTGTGCCTGGGGGTGCTGGCCAGCGCCGCCGCCGTGGCCCAGGAGCCGCCGCCCCGCCCTGCGGTCTACGTCCAGTGGGGCGAGGCGCGCGCGGACCGGCAGGGCTGGATCCTCGGCGCCACCCTGCCCTGGCAGGGCTGGAGCCAGGCCCTGGGCAGCGGCGCGCTGCGCGGCCATTGGGATCTGTACCTGGGCCAGTGGTCGGCGCGCCTGCCCGCGCAGCGCCTGCACAGCAATGTGCTGGGCGTGGGCGCGGCGCTGCAGTGGCGCGCCCAGCAGGGCAGCGCGCCCTGGTTCGTCGAGGCCGGCACCGGCCTGAACTATGCGCAGCCGCGTTTCATGGACATGTCCACGCGGCTCAATTTCGCCTCGCACCTGGCGCTGGGCTTCGAGCACGGCGCGCAGCGCGAGCACGAATGGCAACTGCGCCTGCAGCACAGCTCCAACGGGGGCGTCAAGAAGCCCAATCCCGGCCAGAACTTCCTGCAATTGCGCTACGCGCGGCATTTCTGAGGCGCGCCCGCGCCCTCAGTGGTGCAGCAGGCGCTCGAACTGCTCTGCCGGCAGGGGCCTGCCGAACAGGTAGCCCTGGAACGCCGGGCACCCGGCCTGCACCAGCAGCAGATGCTGGTCGGTGGTCTCCACGCCTTCAGCGATCACTTCCAGGCCCAGGCTCTGGCCCAGGGCGAGGATGGTGTGGATGATGGCCTCGTCGCTGGGGTCGGAGAACAGGTCGCGCACAAAGCTCTGGTCGATCTTGATCTGGTCCAGCGGCATGCGCTTGAGGTAGCTCAGGCTGGAGTAGCCGGTGCCGAAGTCGTCGAGCGAGAAGCGCACCCCCAGGCGGCGCAGCGCCTCCATGGTGGCGATGGCCTGGTCCACGTCCTGCACCATGAGGTTCTCGGTCAGCTCCAGCTTGAGGCGTTCGGCCGGCGCCTCGTTCACGGCCAGCGAGCGCGCCACGTCGTCCACGAAACCCTCGTGGTGGAACTGGCGCGGGCTCACGTTGACCGCCATGGTCAGGTGGGCCAGGCGCGGGTCGTCCTTCCAGCGGCCCAGCAGCTTGCAGGCCGAGTGCAGCACCCAGCGGCCCAGGGGCAGGATGAGGCCGGTTTCCTCGGCCACGGGGATGAACTGCGCCGGCGAGACCATGCCGCGCCCCGGGTGGCTCCAGCGCACCAGGGCCTCGCAGCCCAGGATGCGCGCGTGCCGGTCCACCTGCGGCTGCAGGTGCAGCCCCAGTTGCCCGTGCGCCACGGCCTGGCGCAGGTCGGCTTCGAGCGCCGCGCGTGCCGTCACCACGGCCTGCATCTGCGGATCGAAAAAGCGCAGCGTGCTGCGTCCCGCCGACTTGGCCTGGTACATGGCCAGGTCGGCCTGCTTGAGCAGCTCCAGCACGCTGGTCTCCGTGCCCTGGAAGGGAGCGATGCCTATGCTGGGCGTGCTGCGGTAGTGGTAGCCGGCGAGCGCATAGGGCTGCGAGAGTTCGGCCAGCACCTTCTCGCCCACGGTGCGAGCGTCCACGGCCAGGGACTGGGCGTCCGGCCCCAGGCCTTCGAGCATGACGACGAACTCGTCGCCGCCCAGGCGCGCCACCGTGTCCACGCTGCGCACGCAGGCGTTGAGGCGCCGCGCCACCTCCTGCAGCAGCAGGTCGCCCTTGTCGTGCCCCAGGGTGTCGTTGAGCGTCTTGAAATTGTCCAGGTCGATGTAGAGCAGCGCCCCGCCCTGGCGGCGGCGCTGGGCGTTGGCCAGGGCGTGGCGCATGCGTTCGAGCAGCAGCATGCGGTTGGGCAGGCCGGTGAGGGTGTCATAGAAGGCCAGGCGCTGGATCTCGCGGTCCTTGGCCTTGCGCTGGCGGATGTCGGTATTGATCTCCAGGATGGACTCGGGCTGGCCGCGCGCGTCGAGCACCAGGGTCCAGCGCCCTTCGGTGTCGATGGCGTGGCCCTGGCGGTGGCGCTGGCCGATCTCGCCGGACCACTCGCCGTGCGAGCGCACGGCGGCGTTGGCGCGCTCGAAGGCGGCCGCGTCCAGGTGCAGCAGCGTGCCGGCGTCCTGTCCCAGGGCCTGGGCGGCGCTCCAGCCGTACAGGCGCTCGGCGCCCTGGTTCCAGTAGATGATGCGCTGCTGCAGGTCGCGCTCGACGATGGCGTCCTGCGCCTTGTCCAGCAGCGAGGCCTGGTGCCGCAGGCGCTGGTCGGTGGTCTGGCGCTCGATTTCGGCCGAGGCGCGGGCGGCGAAGATCTGCAGCGTGGTGGTCACGAAGTCCACCTGCTCGAGCGGCTGGCGGAACAGCACGAACACCATGCCTATGGGCTGGCCCGCGCTGTTGCTCAGTTGCAGGCCGGCATAGGCCTGGGCCTGCAGTTGCTGCACCACGGGCGCCTGCGGGTAGTGCTCGGCCAGGCCGGCGCTGACCACGAACTGGCGCTGGTGCAGCAGCTCGATGCTGGGCGTGCCTTCGAGCGGGTACATCTCGTTCCCGTCGAGCAGGCGGCCATCGCTCACCACCGCCAGCGCCTGCGCCAGCGGCCCGCTGCTGCCCTGCGGCGCGGGAACGAGGCGCGCCACGCAGCCCGTCTGCGCGCCCAGCGCCTCGCTCATGTTGCGCGCCAGTTGTTCGAAGAACTCGGCCCCCGTGGCCGCCGAGACGGCTGCAGCCATCTTGAGCACCGAGGCCTGCAGGCGCTGCTGCTCGCGGCGCGCGCGCAGGCCCACGATGCCGTAGGCCAGGTCGTCGGCCAGTTGCTGCAGGAGCTTTTCCTCCTCCGCGCCCAGGTGCAGCACCTCGGTGGCGTACAGCTGCAGCAGGCCGAAGCAGCGACCCTCGGTGCGCAGCGGCAGGGTGACGAGCCCGCGCAGGCCGCGCCCGGCGATGTGGCCGGCCCAGGTGCCGGGCGCGGGCACGGCGCGCAGGTCGGGCACGATGGTGCTGCGGCCGCTGCGCACGGTCTGCCCCTCGGGGCCCTGGCCGCGCGGGTCGGCGGCGGACCAGGAGAGGTCGAGCTGGTCGATGAATTCCCCGTCCTGCCCGGCGCGGGCGGCGATGCGTATGCTGTGCGGCGCGTCGTCCTGGGCAAAGCCGGCCCAGGCGAGGCGGTAGCCGCCCACGTCCACCACCAGCGTGCAGATGGCCTGCAGCAGCGTCTGCTCGGCGCTGGCGCGCACCAGCGCCTCGCTGCAACTGCCGAGCATGCGCTGCGCGCGCGCCAGGCGCTGGAGCTCGCGCTGGGTGCGCTGGCGCTCGGTGACGTCCGTGCCCATGGCCTGGCGCGCGGGCCGGCCGCCGAAGTCGATGCTGTGCGCCCGGATCTCCATCTCGCGCACCGTGCCGTCGCGGCAGCGGTGGCGGCGCACCAGCAGCTCGGCGCAGGTGTCGGCGGCGGGTGCCAGCACCTTCTCGCGCAGGGCGGCGCGCTCCTCGGGCAGCCACAAATCGTCCATGCCCATGGCGAGCAGCTCCTGCTCGCTGTAGCCGTACAGGGCCTGCATGGCCTGGTTCACGGCGAGAAAGCGCAGCGATGCGTCCTGGGCATACACCCACATGGGCTGGGGGTGGGAGTCGAACAGCAGCCGGTACTGCTGCTCGGACTGCTGCAGCTGCGCGGCCACCTGGCGCAGGCGCAGCATGGCACCCAGGGACTGCGCGAGGATTTGCAGGTGCGCCGCGTGGCGCGTGCCAAAGGCGCCGGCCTGCGCGCTCGTGGCCTTGATGGTGCCGATCACGCGCCCGTCGGCCTGCATGGGCACGGCCAGCACGGCGCGCACCTCCTGGCGCTGGTAGGCGGGGCCCATGTCCCAGCCCTGGGCCTGGGTGTCGTTGCACAACACGGACTGGCCCTGGCGCAGTTGCGGCCACAGCAGGCTGTCGTGCACGGGCAGCACGCTGCCGGGGCTGCGCACCGCCTGGCCTGCGGCGGCGCGGGCCACCAGGGCATCGCCTTCGAGCATCTCCAGCAGCACGCCGCTGGCCTGGCAGATGCGCAGCGCCGATTCGGACCCCTGCTGCAGCACCTGGGCCAGCGTGAGGTCCAGCGCGGCGATGCGCTGCTGCACCTCGGTCAGCTCGGCATGGGCACGGGCTTCGGCGGTGTCTTCGGGTGCGGGGCCTGCTCCCGCAACCGCTGCTCCGGCGTGCACGTGCGCGGCGGCCATGGTCAGTCTGGCAGCAAGGTGTGCCCGGCGCACGGGCCGCAGCGGCGCTGGCGGGCAGGGGGTACGGTGCGGTCGGGCAAACGCATGGCGGCGGGGTGCTCAGTGTGCTGCCATGCTAACGGTTTCCCCGCGGCCGTGCCAAGGCCGGTGGCTTTCAACCCCGGCCGCGGCGCTGGCGCACGGCCTGCGCCAGCGCCTGCAGCACGGGCACGGTCTGGGCAAAGCTGATGCAGGCGTCGGTCACCGACACACCGTGCGCCAGCGCCTGGCCGGGCACGATGTCCTGGCGGCCTTCCTCCAGGTGGCTTTCGATCATCACGCCGGTGATGCGCGCATCGCCCGCGGCGATCTGCGCGGCCACGTCGTGCGCCACGTCGATCTGGCGCCGGTGCTGCTTGCTGCTGTTGGCGTGCGAGAGGTCGATCATCACCTGCGCGCGCAGGCCCGCCTTGTGCAGCATCTCGCAGGCGGCCTGCACGTCGGCCGCGCTGTAGTTGGGCTGCTTGCCGCCGCGCAGGATGACGTGGCAGTCCTGGTTGCCGCGCGTCTCGAAAATCGCCGCCTGGCCCATCTTGGTCATGCCCATGAAGGCGTGCTCGGATTGCGCCGCCAGGATGGCGTCGCTCGCCACCTTCACGCCGCCGTCCGTGCCGTTCTTGAAGCCCACGGGGCACGACAGGCCGCTGGCGAGCTGGCGGTGGCTCTGGCTCTCGGTGGTGCGCGCGCCGATGGCGCCCCAGCTCACCAGGTCGCTGATGTACTGCGGCGAGAGCAGGTCGAGGAACTCGGTGCCCACGGGCAGGCCCAGCGCCAGCACGTCGAGCACCAGCGCGCGCGCCATCTCCAGCCCCTCGTTGATGGCGAAGCTGCCGTCCATGTGCGGGTCGTTGATGAACCCCTTCCAGCCCACGGTGGTGCGCGGCTTCTCGAAGTACACGCGCATGACGATGAGCAGCTCGCCCTGCAGGGCCTCGGCCTGCTCCTTGAGCAGGCGCGCGTACTCCATGGCCTGGCCGTGGTCGTGGATGGAGCAGGGCCCGACGACGGCGATGAGCCGGTCGTCCTGCCCGTGCAGCACGCGCGAGATCGCCGCGCGGCTCGTCTCCACGAGCTGCTGCGCCGCCGCCGGGGCGGGCAGCCATTCCTCGAGGATGGCGGGGGTGATGAGCGGGCGCACGGCCTTGATGCGCAGGTCGTCGATGCGCGTGCGGTCGTGCGTGGAAAGCGGCGTGGCCGGGCGGTGGGCGTGCAGGGTCGTCATGGCCGCCATTGTCGCGCGCTGCGCACTGCGCCCGGCGGCGCGCTATTTCAGGGGCGGCGGAAGGCCACCGCCTGGCGCGACCAGTAGGGGCCGTCGAGGCGGTCCAGCCGCACCTCGCCGCCCGTGGACGGCGCGTGCACGAAGCGCCCCTGCCCCACGTAGATGCCGGCATGCGTGGGCCGCCGGCCGCCGAACACCACCAGGTCGCCGCTGCGCAGCTCGCCGTCCTCGATGGGCTGGCCGAAGTCGCTCAACTGCGCCACGGTGCGCGGCGGCGCCACGCCAGCGCGGCTCCTGTACACATAGCCGATCAGGCCGCTGCAGTCGAAGCCGCCCTCGGGCGTGTTGCCGCCGTAGCGGTAGGGTGTGCCCACCAGGCCCAGGGCGTGGATGGCGATGTCGCTCGCCTGCTCGTGCGTCAGGCGCGACGGCAGCGGCGGCCACGGGGTGCCGGTGCTGCGCTGCGGGGGCGCGCTGCTGCAGGCGGCCAGCAGCAGCGCCGGTGTCAGCGCCAGCAGGCGGCGGCGCTCGCGCTGCGAGGCGGTCGGGGGGGCGGGAGGCGGCATGGCCGTGAGCTTATCCCAAGGCCCGGCCGCGGCCCACGGGAGCGGCCCGCGCGCGCCGCCGGGGCTCAGGGGGCGGCGAGCGTGCGGGTGAAGAACTGCCGGGCAAAGTCCAGCGACTGCGCGGCCGCGGCGGCGCTGCGCAGATGCGGCACCTGGGCGCCGCGCCCCTGGGCGGCGGCCGGATCGTGGTAGTGCTTGTCCTGCAGGGTGTCCCAGCCGTGGGTGGCTTGGGCGTACATGGTCAGCCCGACCCGGTCCTGGGACTCGGGCGGCAGTGCGGCAATGAATTTCTGGCAGGTGTCGGGGGCGTCGTAGGCATCGTTCTCGGCGGCCAGGATGTGCACGGGGGCGCCGGTCAGCGCGCCGTACACGGTCCGGGGGTACACGGCGTTGCGCCCCTCGATGGACGCCAGATGGGCCCAGCACACCGGGTACAGCGCCAGATGCGCGGCAAATTGCTGCTGGCCGCCGGTATATGCCTGGTTCAGCTCTTTGGACGCCGCGAACAGCGCGAGCATGCCGCCGTGCGAGAAGCCCAGGATGCCGATGCGGGCGGGGTCGATGCGCGGATGCTGGGCCAGATAGGCCAGGGCGCCGAAGGTGTGCGGCAGGTTCATGCGCGAGGTCTTGGGGCGGTTGCCGCGCGCAAAGAGGTTCAGCTCCAGGGTGGCGATGCCGGCCTGGTTCAGCGCCTGCACATAGGGCTGGCGGGTCGGGTCCTCAAAGCCCCCGGCGCTGTGGATGACCACCACCGCCGGCAGCCGGCGGCCTTCCCCGCCGCCCGGCAGGGTGAGCTCGCCCTGGATGCGCGTGCCGGCTTCGGTCAGCGTGGCGGCCTGGAACGACACGGCCTGGCGCGGCTCTTGCGCGGCGGCGGTCTGGGCCTGGGCCGCGGCGGCGGCGCTGCACAGCAGGAGGGCGAGGGTAGTCAGTCGGCGGGCAAGGCGCATGGTGTGTGGTCTCTGGCGGGGCGGGCAGGTGCATCCTAGGCACATCTGCCGCCCGCGCGGGGCGGGAATACCCTGTGTCAGCCCTCGAGGCGCGCGCTCCAGTCCTCCACCTGGGCGCGCTCGAGCCGCCCCTGCACGATGCGCTGCCACGAGGGCGGCAGGTGCAGCCGGGCCAGGCCGCGCAGCGCGTCCGGGTCCAGCGTGCGCTGGTAGAGCAGCGCGATCACGCGCGCCAGCGGCCATTCGGGGTGCGGGCGCGCCACCAGGCGCATGGCGTCGCCCGCCTGCAGGTGGCCGGGCTCCAGCACGCGCCAGTACCAGCCGGTGCGGCCGCTGTCCTGCAGGCGCCGTGCCATGTCCGCCTGCCCGAAGCGCAGGTTGAGCTTCCAGCAGGGCTGGCGGCTTTGCGCCACCTCGAGCAGCACGCTGCCGATGCGCACGCGGTCGCCCCAGCACAGCGTGGCCTCGGTCACGCCGGTGCTGGCCAGGTTCTCGCCAAAGGCGCCGGGCGCGTCCAGCACGGGCCGCGCGCCCAGTTCGGCACGCCAGGCGCCGTAGTGCTCCAGCGCGTACTGGTGCACGGCCTTGTCGGGGCCGCCGTGCACGCGCCGGTCGCCCTGCGTGTCGCCGTCCAGGCCTTCGGGCCCCACCCACACGGGCCCGGCCACGGGCTGCTTGGCGATGGCGCTCAGGCCCCCGGGGCGGCCGTCGGGGCGCGTGCAGGGCACGGCCTGGCCGCGCAGTACGCAGTGGATCAGGCCGATCTCGGGGGCGGTGGAATTCATGGTGTTTTGGCCTTCAGCGCTTGCTGGTCAAGCGCAAGCAGCTATCAAAAAAGGAGTTTCACAGCGCCCACGCCGATGCCAGCATCTGGTCCAGTGCCGTGCGCTTGCAGGCCTGCAGGCGCTGGAGCAGGGCATGGCTGGGCCAGGGCAGGCCGTAGCGTTGCTGCAGGTCGTGCTGCATGCGCGCCAGCAGGGCGGCGGCCATTTCGGCGTCGGCCAGGGCGCGGTGCGCGCGGCCTGCGCGCGGCAGGCCCAGGTGGTCGATGAGCGCGCCCAGCTTGTGGCTGGGGGCGTCGGGGTAGAGGCGGCGCGCCAGCAGCACGGTGCAGGCAAAGGGCTGCGGGGCCGGCAGGCCCGCATGGTGCAGCTCGGACTGCCAGAACTTGCGGTCGAAGGCCGCGTTGTGCGCCACCAGGGGGGCCGGGCCGACGAAGCGTGCGGCCTCCTGCATCACGGCGGCGGCGGGGGGCGCGGCGGCCACCATGGCGTTGGTGATGCCGGTGAGCCGCGTGATGAAGGGGGCGATGCGCACGCCCGTCTGCATCAGGCTGGCGAAGCGGTCCACCACCTGCCCGTCCTGCAGCAGCACGATGGCCACCTCGGTGGCGCGCGCCCCCTGGGCCGGGGTCATGCCCGTGGTCTCGAAGTCGATGACGGCGATGGGTGCGGACATGTTCAAGGTCAAAAATGGCTGCAGCGCTTGCCAGTCAAGCGCTATAAGCTATTTAAATAATAGCAACTCATGCACCCGCCTGGCGCTGCTGCAGCGCAAAGGGCGGCAGGCCCGCGAGCAGCCGCTGGCCGTAGCCGGTGCGCACCAGGCGCTTGTCGTAGCAGTACACATGCGCCTGGTCCTCCTCGGTGCGGATGGCACGGCCCACCCACTGCGCCAGGCGCATGGCGGTGGCGGGCACCACGAGTTCGCTGAACGGGTCGCGCCCGGCGCCGCGCAGCCATTCGGCGCGCGCTTCGCCCACCGGGTCGTCGGGCGGGGCAAACGGCAGCTTGGTGATGAACAGCGATTCGCACAGGCGCCCGGGCAGGTCCAGCCCCTCGCCGAAGGACTGCATGCCGAAGATGATGGACGGCTGGCCCTGCGCCACGCGCTCGCGGTGCAGGGCCAGCAGTTGCTGGCGCGGCCACTGGTTCTGCACCAGCACCACGGCGCGCAGGGCGGTGGGCAGTAGGTCCACGGCCTGGCGCATCTGCTCGCGCGAGGTGAACAGCACCAGCGCGCCGGCGGGCACCTGCGCCAGGTCGGCCAGCAGCGCCGCGGCCATCTCGGCCGTGTAGGCCGTGGCATCGCGCGGGTCGGCGCGCGTCTGCACGGCCACCAGCTGGCCCTGGCGCGCGTAGTCGAAGGGGCTGGGCACCTGCAGCGTGGTCACGGCCTCGTCGCCGTGCAGGCCGCTTTCGCGCAGGAAGAAGTCGAACTGCCCGCAGCCCGTGAGCGTGGCCGAGGTGAGCACGGCGCCGCGCACCGCCGACCACAGGTGCTGGCGCAGCGTGCTGCCGGGCAGCACGGGGCTGGCGTGCGCGCGCAGGACGATGAAGTCCCCCTCCAGCGCCAGCGTGAACCACTTGGCCGCGGGGGCGGCGCCTGCGGGCGCGTCCTGCAGCAGCAACTGGGCGCAGGCGTGCACGCCTTCGAGGCGCGGCGCCAGCGCGCCCACCTGGGCGTAGAGCTGCGCGAGGCGGCGCGCCTCGGCCGGGGTGTCGCGCATGGCCGCGCGCAGCGCCTTGGCGATGGCGCGCAGCACCTCCAGCAGGCCGCCCGCGTGGTGGGCGACCTGGCCCAGCGGTTCGCCCAGCGCCTCGGGCAGCCGCCCCTCGGGCAGGCGCACGCGCGTGGGCGTGCCCGCCAGCGCCGCCCGGCCCGGCGCGGGTGCGCGCAGCGGCTCGGCGTACACGTCCAGCACCAGGCGCGCCAGGTCCTGCAGCGCGGCGCGCAGGCGCGCCGCGTGCTGCGGCACGTCGGCGATGGCCTCCACCTCCATGAGCTGGCCGATGCGCAGTGCGCGGCTGGCGAGCTTGTCGATCCAGCCCAGGCGCGACAAATCCATCTCGCAGCCGAACTGCGCCAGCGCCGTGGCCGGCAGGTGGTGCGCCTCGTCGATCACGAGCAGGCAGTTGTCCAGCTCGGGCAGCAGCCGCGCGCCCAGGGACGACAGCAGCAGATCGTGGTTGGCCACGATGACCTGCGCCGCGACCAGCTCTTTGCGCCGCTCGAAATAGCTGCACTGGTGGAATACGGGGCAGTGCTTGCCCGTGCAGGTGTGGGCGTCGGCGGCCACAGGGCTCCAGAGCTCGGGCTCGGGCGGGCTGGGCAACTGGTCGCGGTCGCCATCCCACTGGCCGCTGGCCAGGGCGTCGGCCAGGTGGATGTAGAACGGCATGCGCTCGGCCTGCCCTGGCGGCGCTGCGCCTGGCGTGCGCTGCGCCTGGCGCTGGTCCATGGCCTCGGGGGCGAGCAGGTCGTCGGGGATGTCCTCGTCCTCGTGGGCCGCGCCGCTGGCCAGGCGTTCGAGCTTGAGCTTGCACACATAGCGCCCGCGCCCCTTGGCCAGGGCAAAGGCAAAGGGCTGCGCCATGTGCCGCGCCAGCGCGGGCAGGTCCTTGTGCACCAGTTGCTCCTGCAGCGCCACCGTGGCGGTGGAGATCAGCACGCGCGTGCCGCGTGCCAGCGCCACGGCGATGGCGGGCACGCTGTAGGCCAGCGACTTGCCCACGCCCGTGCCCGCCTGCACCACGGCGATGGCGCGCGCGGGCGCCTCGCTGCCCTCGGCCTTGCCCAGCGTGGCCTGGCTGAAGGTGCGCGCCACCTGTGCGGCCATGCTGCGCTGGCCTGCGCGCGGGCGAAAGCCGGCGCTGGCCTGCACCACAGCGTCGAATTGCTGCAGGGCCTCATCGGCCCAGGGGGAGGGATCCATAGGGAAGGAAGTGTGGCACAGGGGGCAGGCGGGGCCTGGAGCATGGGCACTGACCTGGGTTTTTATACATGGTACCGCCACGGCCCCGGCTGCGCGGGCTGCGGGATTTCCGGCATGCCTGGGCCCGGCACGAAAAGGTAGACTGCGGCGCTTTGGCGGGCCTTGCGTGGGCCCGTGGCGGCTGCCCCGCGCGAGTCGGGGCGCCCTGGCGTTCTGCCCGCTGTCCCTTGAGGTTTTGCACATGTTTCACAAATTCCGTCTCTGGGCCAAGATCATGGTGGTGATGGGCATCGCCATCGGTGGCGTGGGCGCGGTCCTGACCTTCACCAACCTGGCGAACATGACCCGCCTGGTGCATTCCGCCGAGCGCAGTGCGCTCGACGCGCATCTCAAGGCCATCAACAACGCCATTGCCGCGGAAAACCGCACCGCCGAGGCGCTGAGCGCCCTGGTGGCGCAGATGCCGCTGGTGCAGGAGAAGTTCGACAGCGGCGACCGCAAGGCCCTGGCGGACCTGTTCGTGCCGGCCTTCAAGACCCTGGCCCAGGACTACGGGGTCGAGCAGTTCCAGTTCCACACGCCGCCGGCCACCTCCTGGCTGCGCGTGCACATGCCGCAGAAGTTTGGCGACGATCTCTCGTCCTTCCGCTTCACCGTGGTGGCCGCCAACCAGGCGCAAAAGCCGGTGCGCGGGCTCGAGGGCGGCGTCGCCGGGCTGGGCGCGCGCGGCATCGTGCCCGTGCAGCACCACGGCAAGCACCTGGGAACGGTGGAGTTCGGCATGGGCTTTGGCCAGCCGTTCTTCGATCATTTCAAGCAGCAGAACGGCGTCGACGCCGGCCTGCACCTGCTCGACAAGGCCAGCAACGGCTTCAAGACCCTGGCGGCCACCTACGGCAAGGAGCCGCTGCTCGATGGCGCCACGCTCGCGCGGGCCATGGCGGGCGAGCCGCAGCTCGACCACCGCAGCCTCCAGGACAAGCCCCTGGCCATCTACGCCGCGGCCGTGAAGGACTTTTCCGGCAAGCCCATCGGCGTCATCGAGATCGCCATGGACGCCAGCGCCTTCCAGTCCTCGCTGGACGCCTCGCGCACCACGGCGCTGGTCGTGGGCGTGGCCTCCATCCTGCTGGGCATGGTGTTGGCGCAGTGGATGGCGCGCCACATCATCGGCCGGCTGCAGACCGTGGCCACGGGCGTGGAACACGTGGCGCGCGGCGACCTGTCGAGCACCATCGCCGTGCCCGGCGTCGACGAGGTGGCCGACCTGGCCGCCGCCACGCGTGCCATGCAGGACAAGCTGCGCGCGCTGGTCGCCGAGGTCAGCGGCAACGCGGCCCGCGTGCATGCGGCGGCGCAGGAGATCACCGGCGCCGTCGAGGGGCAGGCGGCCACGTCCACGCAGATGTCCTCCTCCGTGGCCGAGATCACCACGACCATGGAGGAGCTCTCGGCGTCCTCCACGCAGATCGCCGACCACTCGCGCTCCGTGGTGGACATCGCCAACCAGACGCTGGAGGGCTCGCGCAAGGGCTCCGAGGCCATGCAGACCGTGCTCGGGCGCATGAACGACATCCGCAACGACAACCAGCACAGCCTGCAGGAGATCGTCGCTCTGGGCGCCAAGTCCAAGCAGATCAGCCGGGTGATGGAGCTCATCAACACCGTGGCCGACCAGACCAAGCTCATCGCCTTCAACGCCGCGCTGGAGGCGTCCAGCGCGGGCGAGGCGGGCAAGCGCTTTTCCGTGGTGGCGGGCGAGATCCGCCGCCTGGCCGACAGCGTGACCGACTCCACGCGCGAGATCGAGGCCAAGATCAGCGAGATCCAGGACTCCATCGCGCGCCTGGTGATCACCTCCGAGAAGGGGGCCACCGGCATTGCGGCGGGCCTGAGCGCGAGCGCCCACGCCACCGAGCGCCTCAACGACATCGTGAGCGCCGCCAGCCACACGAGCAGCGCCGCGCAGCAGATCTCGCTGTCCACGCAGCAGCAGAAGACGGCCAGCAGCCAGGTCGTGATCGCCCTGCGCGAAATCGTCACCGCCAGCTCGCACACGGCGCAGTCCATCACCCGCATTTCGCAGGTGAGCAAGGAGATGTCCCAGCTCTCGGCGCGCCTGGACGAGCTGGTGCACCAGTTCAAGCTGGGCGCGCCCCCGGCCGGCCAGGCCTGACGCAGGACGCCCATGGGCAGTATCCGCGTCGTCATCGCCGACGACAGCAGCCTGGCCCGCGGGCTGCTGCGCGCCATCCTCGAAGGCGAGGATGGCATCGAGGTCGTCGGCGAGGCGGCCAACGGCCGCCAGGCCGTCGAGCTGGTGCGCGCGCTGCGGCCCAGCCTGGTGACCATGGACCTGGAGATGCCCGTCATGGGCGGGCTGGAGGCCATCGAGGACATCATGTGCACGCGCGCCGTGCCCATCCTCGTGGTCAGCAGCGTGGCCGATGCCCACCGCGCGCTCGACGCCGTGGCGCGCGGGGCGCTCGAAGTCGTCGCCAAGCCCGACACCTCGCCCGAGGCGGCGGCGCACCTGGTGTCCAAGGTGCGCTTGCTGGCCGGCGTCTCCGTGATCACGCGCCTGCGCCCGCGCACGGCCACCCCCGGCGCTGCCATGCGGCCTGCGCCCGCGCCCTGCGCGCCGGCAGACACGCCGGCCGCGGCCGGCACGGCCTTCCCCCGGGTCTTCGCCATCGCCTCGTCCACGGGCGGGCCGCAGGCCCTGGCCGAGATCCTGCCGGCGCTGCCGCAGGGCTTTGCCTGTCCGGTGCTGGTGGCGCAGCACATCTCCGACGGCTTTGCGCAGGGCATGGCCGACTGGCTGGGCTCGCTGTGCAAGCTGCCGGTGCGCCTGGCGCGCGATGGCGAGCCGCTCGCGGGCGGGACCATCCACATCGCGCCGTCCGAGCACCACCTGGCGGTCGGCGCGGCGCAGCGCCTGGTGCTGCGCGCGCGCGCGCCGGGCGATCTCTACCGCCCGTCCTGCGACGTGCTGCTGGCGTCCGTGGCGGCGGCCTTCGGCGCGCGCGCCACGGGCATCATCCTCACCGGCATGGGGCACGACGGCGCCGCCGGGCTGGCCGCGATCCGCGCCGCGGGCGGCAGCACCCTGGCCCAGGACGAGGCCAGCTCGGTCATCTTCGGCATGAACCGCGTCGCCATCGAGCGCGGCGCGGTGCAGCGCGTGCTGCCCCTGTCGGCCATGGCCGCGGCCATGCTCGACCAGGTGCGCCCGGTGCCCGGCGCCGCACCGGGGAGCGCGCCATGAGCCGCCTGGACCTGGCCCCCTTCCAGGCGCTGGTCAAGCAGCGCTGCGGCCTGCAGTTCGATGGCGACGGCCAGGCCAAGCTCGCCCAGGCGCTGCAGGAGCGCTGCGCGGCGCTGGGCCTGGCGCAAGAGGCCTACCTCTCCTGCCTGGAGCGCAGCGCGGGCGAATTCCAGGAGCTGGTGAACCTGCTCACCATCAACGAGACCTATTTCTTCCGCGAACCCGAGCAGATCCGCCTGCTGGTCCACCGCCTGGTGCCGCGCCTGCTCGCGCGCAACGGCGGCCAGGGGCGGCTGCGCATCCTCTCGGCGGGCTGCTCCACGGGCGAGGAGCCGTATTCGCTGGCGATTGCGCTGCTCGAGCATTACGGCGAGGCGGCGGCGCAGTGGTTCACCCTGGTGGGGGCCGACATCGACAGCCGCGCGCTGGCGCGCGCGCGCGCCGCCACCTATTCCGACTTCTCCTTCCGCGGCGTGCCCGAGGCCCTGCGCCAGCGCTATTTCGAGCGCACGCGCCAGGGCTGGCGCCTGGCACCGGCCGTGCGCCGGCTCGTGGAATTCCACGAGTGCAATCTGCTGGACCCGCCGCGCGAGCCCGCGCTGCAGGGCTGCGACGTCATCTTCTTCCGCAACGTCTCGATCTACTTCGACCTGCCCACGCGCCGGCGCATCCAGCAGCACCTGGCGCAACTGCTCAAGGACGACGGCATCCTCGTGATCGGCGTCGCGGAAACCCTGGCCAACAACCTGGGCGTGCTGCCCCTGGTGGAGGAGGACGGGCTGTTCTACTTCGCCCAGGGCCAGCCGCCGCTGCTGCCCC
Organism: Comamonas granuli NBRC 101663; assembly: GCF_000739995.1. Taxonomy (GTDB): domain Bacteria; phylum Pseudomonadota; class Gammaproteobacteria; order Burkholderiales; family Burkholderiaceae_C; genus Simplicispira; species Simplicispira granuli. Next base: position 211,418 of record NZ_BBJX01000002.1, read on the forward strand.
CGGCCAGCGTGCCGGAGCCCCGGCCCGCACCATCGGCGCGCGCTGCGCCGCCGCCCGTGCCGCCGCCACCGCTCACCCTGCCCGAGGGCTGGGTGAGCGCCCCGCAGCGCACGCCCGGGCAGGCGGCGCTCGCGCAGGCCCGCCAGGCGGTGCAGGACAAGCGCTACGCCGCCGCCCTGCCGCAGCTCGACGCCGTGCTGGCGGACGCACCCGAGCACACCGAGGCGCGCCTGCTCAAGGCCTATGTGCTGCTCGAGCGCAAGGAGTTCGACGCCGCCATGGCCCTGGCGCGCGCGGTGCTGGAGGCGCATGCCTGGTCCGTGGACGCCTGCATGCTGCTGGGCCTGGCGGCCAAATGGAGCGGCAGCGCCGACGAGGCCATGCGCTGGTTCCGGCAGGCCATTTACGCCCACCATGCCTGCTGGCCGGCGCATTACTTCCTGGCCGACCTGCAGCGCGCGGGCGGTGCGCTGGAGCAGGCGCGGCGCACCTGGCGCGTGGTGCTGCAACTGCTCTCGGGCGCGGCGCCCGACACCGGCATCCGCCATCTGCCGCTGGACCTGCCCGCCAGCGAAATCCGCTTCCTCTGCACCCGCCACCTCGCCCAGGCGGGCGCCGGCGCTGCGGGGCCGGGCTGAGGACCCCGACCATGGCGATCGACATCCAGAAATTCGTGGCCCGCTTCGTCGAAGAGGCGCGCGACCACCTCAGCCGCCTGGACGAGGGCCTGGCCGCCTTGGAGGCCGGCAGCGCGGATGCGGAGGCGATCAACGCCATCTTCCGCTCGGCGCACACCATCAAGGGCTCCTCGCGCATGCTGCGGCTCACCGCCGTCACCGAGCTGGCGCACCGGCTCGAAGACGTGCTGGGCGCCTTGCGCGAGGGCAGCGTGGCGTTTTCCGCCCCGCTGGCGCAATTGCTCTACCGCGCGCTGGACCAGCTCGCGGCCCTGGTGGACCGGCTCAGCCAGGGCGAAGCCGCCGCCACCCTGCCCCCGCCCGATCCCGCGCTGTGCCAGGCGCTGGCCCAGGCCGCCGGCGGCGCTGCCGGCGCGGAGCCGGCGTCGGCACCCAGCACGCCGCCGAGCGTGCCGCCCGAGACGCCGCCCCCCGCTCCCGGGGCTGCGGGCGCCGCGCCCCCCGTGCCCGCGCCCGCGGCGGCAGAGCCGGCGCCGCCCGAGCCCCGCCTCAAGGCCGCCGAGACCGTGCGCGTGCGCCTGGCCAAGCTCGACGAGCTCATCAAGCTCATGGGCGAGGTGGTCTCCAGCCACGCGCGCATGCGCCAGCGCCTGGCCGACGTGCAGGCGCTGCAGCGCGACATGGCGGGCCTGCTGGACGATGCGGCGGCGCAGCGCCTGCACCAGTTCGCGCGCGCGCTCAAGGACGACGTGCAGGCGCAGGAAACCCTGATGGACGAGCTGCACGACAAGACGCTGATCATGCGCATGCTGCCGCTGGCCATCGTCTTCGAGCCCGCGGCGCGCCTGGTGCGCGAGCTGGCGCGCTCGGTGGGCAAGCAGGTGGAATGCACGGTCAGCGGCACGGAGATCGAGCTCGACCGGCAGATGATCGACAAGCTCTCCGACCCCATCATCCACCTCATCCGCAACGCCATCGACCATGGCATCGAGCCGCCCGCGCAGCGCAGCGCCGCGGGCAAGCCCGCGCAGGGCCGCCTGCGCCTGTCGGCGCGCCAGGATGGTGGCTGGGTGGTCATCGACATCGCTGACGACGGCGGCGGCATCCCCGTGCCGGCGGTGCGCGAGAAGGCCGTGAAGAAGGGCCTGCTCAGCGCCGAGAAGGCCGCCGCGCTCAGCGACCAGGAGGCCATCGACCTGATCTTCCTGCCCGGCTTCTCGACCAGCCACATCATCACCGACCTCTCGGGCCGGGGCGTGGGCATGGACGTGGTCAAGCAGACCGTGCTGGACGAGCTGCAGGGCTCCGTCGGCGTGCAGACCCGGCCCGGCGCGGGCACCACCTTCTCGCTGCGCCTGCCGCTGTCGCTGGCCATGATGCGCGTGCTGCTCGTCCAGGCCCAGGGGCAGCCCTTCGGCTTCACGGCGCAGTACGTGACCGAGCTGCTGCGCCTGCCTGCCAGTGCGCTGCTGCAGGTGGCCGAGCGCCAGGCCGTCATCATCCGCAACGAGTTCGTTCCCGTGGTGCCGCTGGCCGAGCTGCTGCACATGCCGCCCCCGCCGCGCCAGCCCGGGCACGGCGGCGAGCGCCAGGACGGCATGCTGCTGGTGGTGCTGCAGGTGCGCCACGAGAAGATGGCCGTGCGCGTGGACTGCCTGCTCGACGAGCGCGACATGGTCATCAAGCCCCTGCCCGCCCACCTGCGCCGGCTGCCGCTGGTCTCGGGCATGGTCACCACCGGCCGCAGCGAACTGGTCAGCGTGCTGCACGCCCCGGCGCTGCTGGAGCAGGCGCGGCGGCTGCGCGGCGCGGCGGCCTCCGCGGGGCCGGCGCAGGCGCAGGCCCCGGAGCCCTACCGCGTGCTGGTGGTGGACGATTCGCTCAACACGCGCGAGATCGAAAAGGACGTGCTGCAGGCCTATGGCTACCATGTCACGCTGGCCGAGGACGGCGTGGACGGCCTGCGCAAGGCCATGGAGGGCGATTTCGACGCCATCCTCACCGACGTGGAAATGCCGCACATGGATGGCTTCACCCTGACCGCGCAACTGCGCCAGCAGGAGAAGTACCGCGACACGCCCATCATCATCATCACCTCGCGCGAGAAGGAAGAGGACAAGCGGCGCGGCATGCAGGTCGGCGCGCACGCCTACATCGTCAAGGGTGATTTTGACCAGAGCAATCTGGTGGATACGCTGCGCACCCTGCTGGGGTGACGCCGAAGAAGGGACAGGACATGAAGATACTGGTGGTGGATGACGATGCGCTGGCGGGCGAGATGACCGCCGCCGTGCTCGAAAGCCTGGGGCACGAGGCGGTGCTGGCAGACAACGGCATCGACGCCGCCGAGCGGCTCCAGGCCGACAGCGCCATCGCCCTGATCGTCAGCGACATGAACATGCCGCTGCTCAGCGGCATCGAGCTGTTCCGCGAACTGCGCGCCCAGGGCAGCACGCTGCCCTTCATCCTGCTCACCGGCGACGAGCCCGAGGGCCTGCTTGCGCAGGAGCCGCGCCTGGACGCCTGCCTGGCCAAGGATTTCACGCTGGAGGAGCGCCTGCCCGCGCTGCTGGCCGACGTGCTGGCCCGCCACGGCAAGGCGTGAGGCCATGGCTGTGCATCCCTCCTCCCCGCCCTCCGTGCCGGCCAGCGAGCGCATCGCGCGGCTGCGCCAGGCCTATCTGGCGCAACTGCCCGAGCGCCTGGCCCAGGCGCAGGCCTTGTGCGCCCGCCTGGCCGCCGCACCCGCAGACCGGTCCGTGGCCGTGGACCTGCACCGCCTGCTGCACAGCCTCAAGGGCACGGGCCGCTCCTTCGGCTTTGCCGAGCTCGGCACCTGTGCGGCGCAGGGCGAGGACCTGCTGCAGCCCTGGGTCGATGAACCCGCCCAGGCCTTGCCCGAAGGCTGGCTCGCCAGCCTGCAGCACAGCCTGCAGCGGCTGCAGGCCGTGGCCGATGGCCTGGCCGCCCTGCAGGGTGGCGCCGTCGCCAGCGGCGTGCCGGGGTTCGCGCTGCCGCAGGCGCAGCGCCAGGGGGCCCGCTCCGGCGGACGCGTGGTGTACGTCTGTGACGACGAACCCTTCGTGCTCGAGCAGCTCGCGGCGCAGCTCGCCTGCTTCGGCTACGAGGCGGAGTGCTTCACCGAGCCCGGCGCGCTGCACGATGCGGTGCTTGCCCGCCGCCCCGATGCAGTCATCATGGACATCCACTTCCCGCAGGGCCACAGCGCCGGCATCGAGGTGCTGCTCGCCCTGAGCGAGGAGACCGGCGCGCCCGTGCCGGCCATCTTCCTGTCCTCGCGCAGCGACTTTGCCGCCCGCCTGGGCGCGGTGCGCGCCGGGGGGCAGGCCTACTTCGTCAAGCCGGTACGCGCCAACGAGCTGGTCGCCGCGCTCGACGAGCTCACGCGCCAGCAGGTCCACGAGCCCTACCGCGTGCTCATCGTCGATGACGAGCCCGAGATCGCGCACTATCACGCCATCCTGCTGCAGGAGGCCGGCATGGTCACCTGCGAAGTCCATGACCCGCGCCAGGCGCTGGAGGTGCTGGCCGCGTTCCGGCCCGACATCGTGCTCATGGACATGTACATGCCCCATTGCAACGGCCGGGAGGTCGCGCGCATCATCCGCCAGGAGCCCCACCACGTCGGCCTGCCCATCGTCTACCTGACCTCCGAGACCGACCGCGAGAAACTGTTCTCCGCCATGCGCATCGGCGCCGAGGGCTTTCTCACCAAGCCCGTGGTGCACAACGAACTCATTGCCGCCGTGGTGATCCGCGCCGAGCGCATGCGCACCCTGCGCGCGCTCATGGCGCGCGACAGCCTCACCGGCCTGTTCAACCACACCATGACCACGCAGATGCTGGAAAACGCCATCGCGCGTGCGCGGCGCGACGGCGGCCGCCTGAGCTTCGCCATGATCGACATCGACGGCTTCAAGGCCGTCAACGACACCTACGGCCACCCTGCGGGCGACCAGGTGCTGCTGGCGCTGGCGCGCGTGCTCCAGCAGCGCCTGCGCAGCACCGACACCGTGGGCCGCTATGGCGGCGAGGAGTTCGCCGTCATCCTGCAGGACGAAGACCTCGCGCAGGCCGCCCACCTGATCGACACCCTGCGCCAGGACTTCGCGCGCGTGAGCTTTCACTGCGCAGACCAGGAGTTCCATTGCAGCTTCAGCGCCGGCGTCGCCACCTTCCCGCGCCACCAGAGCTTCGAGCACCTGCGCGAGGCGGCGGACCGCGCCCTCTACGAAGCCAAGCGCCGCGGGCGCAACTGCGTGGTCGCCGATGGACCGTGAAGGAGCCGCGATGAGCGAACCCACCCTCGATCACATCCTGAGCCAGCGCCACGAGGCGCGCCGCGAGGTCGTCAACGTGGACGAGCCCATGGTCAAGCTCGTCATCTTCGCGCTGGGGGACGCCTGGTTCGCCTTCCACGGCACCGGCATCCGCGAGATCCTGGCCGAAGCCGTGGTGCACTTCGTGCCCGGCTGCCCGCCTTCGCTCGAAGGCGTGATCAATGTGCGCGGCGACATCGAATCCGTCATCCGCCTGCACGACATCCTGCGCCTGCCGCCCACCGCTGGCGCGCCGGGCGGCGCCATCATGCTGGGCCGTGGCGGCGGCATCCAGAGCGGCATCCGCGCCGATCGCATCATCGACGTCGTCGATCTGGCGCACAGCGCCATCCAGCCGCCCCCGGCCACCCTGGCCGAGCACCTGCGCCCCGTGGTGCTGGGCGTGGCGCATTTCCAGGACCGGCCCGTGACGGTGCTCGACCTCGACCGCCTGTTCGCGGACTACGCCAGCGGCCTGGGATGAGCGACGCACGGCTGCCTGCCGCCGCAGGCGAGGACCTGGCCCTGGACGTGGTGCGCTTTCGCTGTGGCACCTGGAGCTTGGCCATCGAGGCGCGCCATGTGCGCGGCGCCAGCAGCGCGCCGCCCGCCGATGCGGCCGTGGCCATCGAGGCCCTGCTGGGTTGGCCCCCGGCCCCGGCCGGGCCGCGCCAATGCCTGAGCCTGCGGCCGCCGCAGGCCGGCACGGCCAGGCCCGTCGCCGTGGACGGCCCGGTGGAACTGCTGCCGCTGGCGGCCGCGCACATCCATGCCCTGCCGCCGCTGCTGGCCGCGCGCTGCCAACTACGCGGCCTGCGCGCCCTCGCCTGGACCGGCCCCCTGAACCAGCCCCCCCTGCTGCTGCTCGATGCCGCCGCCCTGCTGGCGGCTGCGCCCGCGCAGCCGCTTACTCCGCCTGCGGGCGCGGCGGCACAGGGTACTTCTGCGCATTGAGCGCCATCTTGGCGCGGGCGGCTTCCAGCAGGTCGATGTCCAGCACCGTAGCGAGCTGCACCAGGTAGAGCAGCACATCGGCCATCTCGTGCGCCACGGCCTGCTTCTGCGCAGGGTCGAGTTGGCGGCTCTGGTCCTCGGTCAGCCACTGGAAATGCTCCAGCAGCTCCCCGGCCTCCACGATCAGCGCCGAGGCCAGGTTCTTGGGCGAGTGGTACGGCCCCCAGGCGCGGGCGTCGGCAAACTGCTGCAGGGCGTGGGCGAGGTGGTGCAGGGGGTCGTCGGTGGATGTGGCAGCAGGTGTCATGGGCGGCACTGTAGTGTGTTTCAGGAGAGGGCGCGGCCACCCCTTGCCGCCGCCCAAGCCATAAAGGCGCGGCTGGTGAACTCCGGCCCCTGGTCGGTACGAATGGCCAGCGGATAGCCGCTATCCAAAGCAAAAGACCCATAAGTTTCTCAACTTATGGGTCTTTTTTCTCAGCTTATACGTCTACCTACAACACGCCTCACACGTCAATATTCCCCGCCCGCAGCGCATTCGTCTCGATGAAGTCGCGCCGCGGCTCCACCTCGTCGCCCATGAGCATGGTGAACACGCGGTCGGCCTCGATGGCGTCGTCGATCTGCACGCGCAGCAGGCGGCGCACGGCGGGGTCCATGGTGGTTTCCCACAGTTGCTCGGGGTTCATTTCGCCCAGGCCCTTGTAGCGCTGGCGGCTGGTGGTGCGCTCGGCCTCGCTGATCAGCCAGGCCATGGCCTGGCGGAAGTCGCTGACCTTTTCTTCCTTGGCCTTGTCGCCCTCGCCGCGCATGACCTTGGCGCCCTCGCCCAGCAGGCCGCGGAAGGTGTCGGCGGCTTCGGCCAGGGCGGCGTAGTCGGCGCCGTGCACGAAGTCCTGCGTGAGGATGCTGCTCTTGACGTTGCCGTGGTGGCGGCGGCTGATGCGCAGGATGGGCTTGTCACTGCGCGCGTCGAATTCGCCCGCCACCTCGGGCGGCACGCCGGTGGTGGAGAGCTCCGCCAGCTTGGCCTGCATGGCCACGGCGCTGGCCTGGGCGTCTTCCACGGTGTCGAGCTTGACGGCCACGCCGTCGGCGATGGCGCGCAGGGCTTCCTGGTCCATGAAGGCCGACAGGCGCGCAATCACGGCCTCGGCGGCCTGGTGCTTGCGCGCCAGTTCGGCCAGGGTGTCGCCCTGCAGCGTCTGCGGGGTGGCGCCGCCGGTGTGCACGCTGGCGTGGTTGAGCGCGATGCGCAGCAGGTACTGGTCCAGCGCCGGGCCGTCCTTGAGGTAGAGCTCTTCCTTGCCGTTCTTCACCTTGTAGAGCGGCGGCTGGGCGATGTAGATGTGGCCGCGCTCGACGAGCTCGGGCATCTGGCGGTAGAAGAAGGTCAGCAGCAGCGTGCGGATGTGCGCGCCGTCCACGTCGGCATCGGTCATGATGATGATGCGGTGGTAGCGCAGCTTGGCCGCGTCGAAGTCGTCGGCGCCGCTCTTGCCGTTGCCGTCCTCGGCGGCCTTGCCGATGCCCGTGCCCAGGGCGGTGATGAGGGTGACGATTTCGTTGCTGGAGAGCAGCTTCTCGTAGCGCGCCTTCTCCACGTTCAGGATCTTGCCGCGCAGCGGCAGGATGGCCTGGAACTTGCGGTCACGGCCCTGCTTGGCGGAGCCGCCGGCGGAGTCACCCTCGACGATGTAGATCTCGCACAGCGCCGGGTCTTTCTCCTGGCAGTCGGCCAGCTTGCCGGGCAGGCCCATGCCGTCGAGCACGCCCTTGCGGCGCGTCATCTCGCGCGCCTTGCGCGCGGCCTCGCGGGCGCGCGCGGCCTCGACGATCTTGCCGCAGAGGATCTTGGCGTCGTTGGGCTTTTCTTCCAGGTAGTCGGTGAGCGCCTTGGCGACGATGTCCTCCACCGGCGCGCGCACTTCGGAGCTGACCAGCTTGTCCTTGGTCTGGCTGCTGAACTTGGGCTCGGGCACCTTCACTGAGAGCACGCAGCACAGGCCTTCGCGCATGTCGTCGCCGCTGACCTCGACCTTGGCCTTCTTGGCCAGCTCGTTCTGCTCGATGTACTTGCCGATCACGCGCGTCATCGCGGCGCGCAGGCCGGTCAGGTGGGTGCCGCCGTCACGCTGCGGGATGTTGTTGGTGAAGCACAGCACCTGCTCGTTGTAGCCGTCGTTCCATTGCATGGCGACTTCCACGCCGATCTCGGTGCCGGGAATGCCGCCGTAGGTCTCGGCCGGGCGCGATCCCGTGGCGTGGAAGGCCGTGGGGTGCAGCACCTTCTTGCTGCCGTTGATGAACTCCACGAAGCCCCTGACGCCGCCGGCGCCGGAGAAGTCGTCTTCCTTGCCGCTGCGCTCGTCCTTGAGGCGGATGCGCACGCCGTTGTTCAGGAACGAGAGCTCGCGCAGGCGCTTGGCCAAGATCTCGTAGTGGAAATCGTGGTTTTCCTTGAAGATGTCCGTGTCGGGCAGGAAGTGCACCTCGGTGCCGCGCTTTTCCGTGCTGCCCGTGACCTTCATGGGCGAGACCTCGAAGCCGTCCACGGTTTCGATCAGGCGGTTCTGCACGAAGCCGCGCGCGAACTCGATCTGGTGCACCTTGCCTTCGCGGCGCACCGTCAGGCGCAGCCATTTGCTGAGCGCGTTCACGCAGGAGACGCCCACGCCGTGCAGGCCGCCGGACACCTTGTAGCTGTTCTGGTTGAACTTGCCGCCCGCGTGCAGCTCGGTCAGCGCGATCTCGGCGGCCGAGCGCTTGGGCTCGTGCTTGTCGTCCATCTTCACGCCGGTCGGGATGCCGCGGCCGTTGTCGGTGACGGAAATCGAGTTGTCGCTGTGGATGGTGACGACGATGTCGTCGCAATGCCCGGCCAGGGCCTCGTCGATGGAGTTGTCCACCACCTCGAAGACGAGGTGGTGCAGGCCCGTGCCGTCGGAGGTATCGCCGATGTACATGCCGGGGCGCTTGCGCACCGCTTCCAGGCCTTCGAGGATCTGGATCGCGCCCTCGCCGTAGCCGCTGCTGGGGTCGATGCCCTCGGGGGCAGATGTGTTCTCGTCGGTCATGGATTTAGAGCCAAATGGGCCGCTGGCGCTTATCTGTCAAGCGCAAGCAGCTATCAAAAAAATAGCAAACGCAGAGACGGGTCTCATATGCGCATCGGCATCACGACGTACTTGAAGTGCGCGTTGCCGGGGATGGACATCAGCGCCGAGCTGTTGCCGTCGGCCAGGTCGATCTTCACCATGTCCTCGCCCATGGTGGACAGGGCGTCGATCAGGTAGCTGACGTTGAAGCCGATCTCGATGGCGTCGCCGCCGTAGTCGATGTCGAGCTCGTCCACCGCCTCTTCCTGCTCGGCATTGCTGCTGGCCACGCGCAGGCTGCCGGGCTCGATGTTCAGGCGCACGCCCTTGAACTTGTCGCTGGTCATGATGGCCGTGCGCTGCAGGCTGGCCAGCAGCGGGGCGCGGCCCAGGGTCACGCTGTTGTGGTGGCTCTTGGGGATCACGCGGTTGTAGTCGGGGAACTTGCCCTCGACCAGCTTGGTGACGAACTCCATGCCGCCGAAGCGAAAGCGCGCCTGGTTGCTGGCGAACTGGATCTCGATGGCGCCCTCGGCGTCCGAGAGCAGGCGCTGCAGCTCGATCACGGTCTTGCGCGGCAGGATGACCTCCTGCTTGGGCACATCCACGTCGAGCTCGGCGCTGGTGAACGCCAGGCGGTGGCCGTCGGTGGCCACGAGCGAGAGCGTGTTGCCCTCGGCCACGAACAGGATGCCGTTGAGGTAGTAGCGGATGTCCTGCACCGCCATGGCAAAGGCCACCTGGCCCAGCAGCTGCTTGAGCGTCTTCTGCGGCACGCTGAACGCCGGGCCGAAGTTGGCCGCCTCCTGCACCAGCGGAAAGTCGGCCGCCGGCAGGCTGGTGAGCGTGAAGCGGCTCTTGCCGCCCTTGAGGATGAGCTTGTCCTGGCTGGACTCCAGGCTCACCGTCATGTCCGCCGGCATGGTGCGCAGCACGTCGATGATCTTGCGCGCGTTCACCGTCGTGGTGAAGTCGCCCACGTCGCCGCCGAGCTCGGCCGTGGTGCGGATCTGCACCTCCAGATCGCTGGTGGTGAACTGCAGCGCATTGCCCGTCTTGCGGATCAGCACGTTGGCCAGGATGGGCACCGTGTGGCGCCGCTCGACGATGCCGGAGACCGATTGCAGTACCGCGAGAACCTTGTCTTGTGTTGCCTTCAGGACGATCATGTCAACCTCTGGTGGTGGGGTGGGCGTGGTGTGCAGCCCGCCATTGTGCCTTGCGCGCAAGGCAGTTATCAGCCCTTGAGCGTCTGCTCCAGCACGTGCAGCTGCTGGTTGAGCTCGGTGAGCTGCTGGCGCTCGCCGGAGATCTTGCGCACCGCGTGCAGCACCGTGGTGTGGTCGCGCCCGCCAAAGAGCTCGCCGATCTCGGGCAGGCTCTTCTGCGTGAGTTCCTTGGCCAGGTACATGGCGATCTGGCGCGGCCGCGCAATGCTGGCCGGGCGCTTCTTGCTGTACATGTCGGCGACCTTGATCTTGTAATAGTCGGCCACCGTCTTCTGGATGTTCTCCACGCTGATCTGGCGGTTCTGGATGGACAGCAGGTCGCGCAGCGCCTCGCGCGCCAGTTGGATGGAGACCTCCTTCTGGTTGAAGCGGCTGTAGGCCAGGATCTTGCGCAGCGCGCCTTCGAGCTCGCGCACGTTCGAGCGCACGTTCTTGGCGACGAAGAAAGCCACTTCCTCGGGCATCTCGGCGCCTTCGGCGTGCGCCTTGTTGATCAGGATGGCCACGCGCATCTCCAGCTCGGGCGGCTCGATGGCCACCGTCAGCCCCGAGTCGAAGCGCGAGACCAGGCGCTCGTGGATGTCCGTCAGGCCCTTGGGGTAGGTGTCCGAGGTCATCACGATGTGGCTCTTCTTGGCCAGCAGGGCCTCGAAGGCGTTGAAGAACTCTTCCTGCGTGCGGTCCTTGTTGGCGAAGAACTGCACATCGTCGATGAGCAGCAGGTCCAGCGAGTGGTAGCGCTGCTTGAATTCGTCGAAGGTCTTGCGCTGATAGGATTTGACCACATCCGAAACAAATTGCTCGGCGTGGATGTAGAGAACTTTGGCGTCGGGCCGGTCCTGCAGCAGCTTGTTGCCCACAGCGTGCACCAGGTGCGTCTTGCCCAGGCCCACACCGCCGTAGATGAACAGCGGGTTGTACATGTGGCCCGGCGTGCTGGCCACGTGCATGGCGGCCGCGCGCGCCATGCGGTTGGCCGAGCCCTCCACCAGCGTCTCGAAGGTGAGCGCCGGGTTGAGCCGGCTGCGCAGCGGCTCGGGCACGCCCTCGTCGGCCGGGGGCGCGGGGGCGGCACTGGGCTGGACCGGGGATGCGGTCTGCAGGCTGTGCTGAACGTGAGTACGGGCAACGGCTTGCCGCTGAGCGAGCACTAACTCCAATGCCACCGGCTGGCCGTAGATGGACTCCAGGGTCGCGGCAATGCGGCCCGCGTACTGGGCGCGGATCCAGTCGAGCGTGAAGCGGTTGGCCACCTGCAGCGTGACGCGGGAGAAGTCCTCGGACACCTGCGCCGCCAGGGGGCGGATCCAGGTGTTGAACTGCTGCGTGGGCAGGTCCTGGGCGAGCTGCTCGGTGCAGGCCTGCCACAGGGCCTGGCCGGCCTCGGGCGGCGCTGCGTCGGGATACGGGGGGGTGGGTTCCTCGGTCATGGCAGGGATTCTTGTTGTGGATAGGAGGAACAATGCAAGGCTGCGGATTGTAGCTTGTCAAAAAGTTATCCACACTCCGGGATCACCCCGTTGCGCCTGTGGTGCCGGGGCGCGCCGGACGGGTTTTTGCGCGCCGGGCATTGCCTGCGGTCGCCAAGCCTGCGATAATCCGCCGTTTCCCTGAAACCATTTCAGGCGATCAACCCTGCGCGGCCCATCCTGCCGTGGCGCGGCGCCACTTTGTGCTGCTGCGCCGCCCGGGCGCGCAGACCCGAACCCCTGGAGAACTTCCCATGAAACGCACTTACCAGCCTTCCAAGACGCGCCGCGCCCGCACCCACGGTTTCCTGGTGCGCATGAAGACCCGCGGCGGCCGCGCCGTGATCAACGCCCGCCGCGCCAAGGGCCGCAAGCGCCTGGCCGTCTGAGGTCTGCCCGCCCCGCGTTGCTGCCTTGCATTCCGAGCCAGGGCAGAGGGCGTCATCGATGCAGCGGCTGAAAACCCGTCCGCAATTCCAGGCTGCACTGGCCGGGGAGACGGTGGCCCGCACCGCCCATTTTGCGCTGCACCGCCAGGTGCAGGAGGCGCAAGATGGCGCGTGCGTGGTGCCTGCGGACCGCGCGCACAAGCCCCTGTTCGCCGTCCAGGACGTCTGGCTGGGCGCCATGGTGCCCAAGCGCTGGGCGCGCCGGGCCGTCACGCGCAATGCGCTCAAGCGCCAGATCTACGGTATGGCGCAAGCCCATGCCGCCGGCCTGCCGGCCGTGGCGCATGTCGTGCGCCTGCGCGCCGCCTTTGACCGGCGGCAGTACCCGAGCGCCTGGTCCGATGCCCTGCGCTTGGCGGTGCGCGCCGAACTGGAGCAGTTGTTCGGGCGCGCCTGCCGCGCTGCGCCGCGCCAGGCCGCCACCGCCCCTGCCGAAGGCGCCCGCGCATGATGCAGCGCCTGCTCATCCTGCTGGTCAAGGCCTACCGCCTGCTGCTGAGCCCCTGGCTGGGGTCGAGCTGCCGCTTCGAGCCCACCTGCTCTGCCTACGCCCTGCAGGCGCTGGAGCAGCATGGCGCCGGGCGCGGCGCCTGGCTCACGGCCTGCCGGCTCGCGCGCTGCCACCCCTGGTGCGCGGGGGGGCTTGACCCGGTGCCGCCGCAGGCGCCGCGCTCCGCGCGGCTGTTTTCCCGCCTGCTGCCGCCCCCCACCCAACCATCCTCACCAAAGAAGACCCCATGAACGACATCCGTCGCACCATCCTGTGGGTGGTATTCGGCTTTTCCATGGTCCTGCTGTGGGACAAGTGGCAACTGCACAACGGCAAGCAGGCCACCTTCTTCCCCTCGCCGGCGCCGGTCACGGCCCAGGCCGATGCGCCTGCGCGCGCGCCCGCGGCGGCCGATGCCTCCGTTCCCGCGGCCTCGGCGGCCGCAGGCAGCGCGGCGCCGGGCGTGCCGGGGGCGGCGGCTGCGGCCCCGGCCGCACCGCGCGAGCGCTTCGAGGTGCGCACCGACGTGCTGCACCTGACCTTCGATACCGAGGGCGGCGCCCTGGTGGGTGCCGAGATGCTGCAGATGGCCGACCTGGTGGACAGCAAGAAGCATTTCGTGCTGCTGCAGGACGGCACGCCCAACGTCTACGTGGCGCAGACGGGCCTGATCGGCGGCGCCTTCCCCACCCACAAGACCGCCATGACGGCCGCGCCCGGCCCGCGGAGCCTGGCCGAGGGGCAGAATGAACTGACCGTGCGCTTCGAGTCGCCCGACCTGGGCGGCGTCAAGCTGGTCAAGACCTGGACGCTCAAGCGCGGCGCCTACGACATCGCCGTGCGGCACGAGATCGTCAACACCGGCACGGCCGCGGTCGAGCCCCGCCTGTACCTGCAGCTCGTGCGCGACGGGCACAAGCCCGCGGGCGAGTCCTCGTTCTATTCCACCTTCACCGGCCCGGCGGTCTACACGCAGGACAAGAAGTACCAGAAGATCGAGTTCAAGGCCATTGACGAGAACAAGGCCGAGTACGTCAAGGAGGCGAGCGATGGCTACGTCGCCATGGTGCAGCACTACTTCGCCAGCGCCTGGCTGCTGCCCGAGGGCGTGCGGCGCGAGTTCTTCGTGCGCAAGCTCGACGCCCAGCTCTATTCCGTGGGCATGATCGCCACGCTCGAACCCATCGCCGCAGGCGCCAGCAAGGCCGTGGACGCGCGCCTGTACGTCGGCCCGCAGGTCGAGACCACGCTGGAGAAACTCGCCCCCGGCCTGGAGCTGGTCAAGGACTACGGCTGGCTGACCATCCTGGCCAAGCCCCTGTACTGGCTGCTCGACCAGTTGCACAAGCTCATCGGCAACTGGGGCTGGTCCATCGTGGCGCTGGTGCTGCTGCTCAAGGTGGCGTTCTACTGGCTCAACGCCAAGGCCTACGCCAGCATGGCCAAGATGAAGGCCATCAACCCGCGCATCATGGAGATGCGTGAGCGCCTCAAGGACAACCCGCAGCAGATGCAGCAGGAGATGATGCGCATCTACCGCGAGGAAAAGGTCAACCCCATGGGCGGCTGCCTGCCCATCATGGTGCAGATCCCGGTGTTCATCGCGCTCTACTGGGTGCTGCTGTCCAGCGTGGAAATGCGCGGCGCCCCCTGGATCGGCTGGGTGCATGACCTCGCGGCGCCCGACCCGTTCTTCATCCTGCCCGTGCTGATGACGCTCTCCACCCTGCTGCAGACGGCGCTCAACCCCGCGCCGCCCGACCCCATGCAGGCCAAGATGATGTGGATCATGCCCCTGATGTTCAGCGTGATGTTCTTCTTCTTCCCGGCCGGCTTGGTGCTGTACTGGCTGACGAACAACCTGCTGTCCATCGCCCAGCAGTGGATCATCAACACCCGCATGGGCGTGCCGCCGCAGTTCAACCTGCCCAAGTTCAAGTGAGCACCCGCGCGGTGCTACTGAATCCATAGCTGATAGCGCTTGCATCCATTGGTTTCAAGGGTTGAAAACCCTTGAAACCGAGGAATGACAAGCGCCGGCAGCTCCTGAAACAAGAGCGCACTTTCCATGCTCCCGCGCCACCACGAACCCATTGCCGCCATTGCCACCGCGCCCGGGCGCGGTGCCGTGGGCATCGTGCGCGTGTCGGGCCGGGCGCTGGCGCCCTATGTGCAGGCCCTGCTGGGCCGCAGCCTGCAGCCGCGCCAGGCGCATTACCTGCCCTTCCCCGATGCCGCGGGCCAGCCCATCGACCAGGGGCTGGCACTGTACTTTCCCGCGCCGCACAGCTACACCGGCGAGGACGTGCTCGAGCTGCAGGCGCACGGCGGCCCCGTGGTGCTGCAACTGCTGCTGGCGCGCTGCCTGGAGGCCGCCGCCGCCACCGACCCGGCCACGGGCCGCGCCTGCCTGCCGGGTCTGCGCCTGGCCGGGCCGGGCGAGTTCTCCGAGCGCGCCTTCCTGAGCGGCAAGATCGACCTGGCCCAGGCCGAGGCCATCGCCGACCTCATCGACGCCACCACCAGCGCCGCCGCGCGCAGCGCCAGCCGCTCGCTCAGCGGCGCGTTCTCGCACGACATCCACGTGCTGCGCGACGCGCTCATCCACCTGCGCATGCTGGTCGAGGCCACGCTGGACTTCCCCGAGGAAGACATCGACTTCCTGCACCAGGCCGATGCGCGCGGCCAGCTCGCCGGGCTGCAGCAGCAGCTCGCCGCCGTGCTGCAGCGCACGCGCCAGGGCGCCCTGCTGCGCGAAGGCATCAAGGTCGTCATCGCGGGCCAGCCCAATGCGGGCAAGAGCTCCCTGCTCAACGCGCTGGCGGGTGCGGAGCTGGCCATCGTCACGCCCATTGCCGGCACCACGCGCGACAAGGTGCAGCAGACCATCCAGATCGAAGGCGTGCCGCTGCACGTGATCGACACCGCCGGCCTGCGCGAGAGCAGCGACGAGGTCGAGCGCATCGGCATCGCGCGCGCCTGGGACGAGATCGCGCAGGCCGACGCCGTGCTGTTCCTGCACGACCTCACGCGCCGCGCCGACCCCGCCTGCCGCGCGGCCGATGCGGCCATCGCCCAGACCATGGCCGCGCGCCTGCCCGCCGCCGTGCCCGTGATCGACGTCTGGAACAAGAGCGACTGCCTGGACACCCGCGCCGAGCCCCTGGAGCCGGGCGCGCTGCGCCTGTCGGCGCGCACGGGCGACGGCCTGGAGCTGCTGCGCCAGCGCCTGCTGGACATCGCCGGCTGGCAGGCCCTGCCCGAGGGCGTGTACATCGCGCGTGCGCGCCACGTCCAGGCCCTGCAGGCCGTACAGCAGCACCTGGACGCGGCGGCCGCGCAGCTCGCCACGCCCAGCCCGGCGCTGGACCTGCTGGCCGAGGAACTGCGCCTGGCGCAGAACGCCCTGGGGGCGATCACCGGCGAGTTCACCTCGGACGACCTGCTCGGGGTGATTTTTTCGCGCTTCTGCATCGGCAAGTGAGGCGCGTGCGGCTCCCCGGCTGCGCAGGTGTAAGCATGGGTAAACAATGCTTGTGCGCGGCTGCCGTTACAGGTAGCGTCAGCGGTCTATGAATCTCGCCATCACCCCCCCGACGAAGCACGACATGCAGGGGCTGATCCACGCCATCCTCCAGGCGACCGCGGAAGACAGCCTGAGCAACCCGCTCAACGCCGAGCAGTGGGAGGTCTTTTCGGCCTATCTGCAGCCCTGCCACCTGGCAGCGGGGCAGTTGCTCATCAACCAGGGGGCCAACGACCGCACGCTGTACTTTGTCGAGAGCGGCAGCCTGAGCGTGCACTACGAGGACGAGAAAGGCCGCCTGCGCCTGGCCATCGTCAACCCGGGCTCGGTCGTCGGCGAGGGGGCGTTCTTCTCCCAGCGCCCGCGCAGCGCCTCGGTGCAGGCCGCCGCGCCGAGCAAGCTGTGGAATCTGACGGCCCTGCGCTTCACGGAGCTGGGCAACCGCCAGCCCGCCATCGCCCTGGCCGTGGCCATGGCGGCCGGGGCCGTGCTCGCCAAGCGCCTGGGCAACCGCCGTCGCCGCGTCGCGGCCACCTGAGCGGCAGCGGCCTGAACCAGTGCAGCGCGCACGGCGAGCACGTGGTGTGGTGCGGATGACACGGAATGCCCCGGACGTAACGCAACATCACGTTACACTCCGTGCCCGTCTGGAATGGTTCCCTACCCCCAAGGAAAATGGCCATGTCACTGTTCAGTTGGTTCACGCGCAAGAGCGCGCCGGCCCGGCCCCGGCCCGCGGAGCCATCGGGAATGTTCAATGCCGAGGCCACCGTGCCCCTGGTGCCCGGGCGCAACGGCAAGCCCCAGCTTGACGCGCCGCCCCCCGAGCACGCCGCCAACCGCAAGAACGAGCGCATGGAGCGGCGCGAGCTGCTGTACGCCGTGGTGCGCGACGCCATGGTGCGTGCGGCCGTGCTGTCGGCCAGCTACAAGTTCAAGGTGCTGTCGCTCGACCAGCGCGGGCGGCAGTTCCTCATCATGATGGATATCGCGCGCGAGTACGGCGGCGACACGGCCCGCCTGTCCGAGATCGAGGCCCTGATCGCCCAGACGGCCAAGGCACGCCATGACATCGCCGTCAACGCCGTGTACTGGCGCCTCAACGACCATGTGGCCGTGGGCGTGCCCCAGAAGGCGCCGGCCGCACCGTCGCCGGCCGCCGCGGCCCGGGCGCCCGCCCCGGCGCCGGCACCCGCGGCCGCGCCCGTTGCCGCGCCTGTCGCTGCGCGCCCGGGCACGGCGGCGCCACAGTTCGACCCCATCGAGGCCGACGAGGTCGCAGCCTTCAAGCAGGCGCTGGCGGCCGCTGCGCGGCCCAGCGCGCAGGCCGTGCCCGGCGTGGCCGTGCGCTCCGGGCCCAGCCGCCCGGCGCCCGCGCGCCCCGATTTCGAGGACACCGAAATGCCCGACTCCCGTCCGCAGGGCCTGAGCGGCACGCAGTACGGCGATCTGTGAGCGCTGCGCGCCGCGGCCTGCAGGGCCGCGCGCGGCTGCCGGCCCGCCGGCTCAATGGCCGGCGAAATCCACCAGCGTGAACAGCTGGAGCCCGCTGGCCCGCAAACGCTCGGAGCCGCCGAGCTCGGGCAGGTCCACGATGGCCGCGCCCTCCATGACCTCGGCGCCCAGCTTTTCCAGCAGCTTCTTGCCGGCCATCATGGTGCCGCCGGTGGCGATCAAATCGTCGATGAGCAGCACCCGGTCGCCGGGGCGCACCGCGTCGGTGTGCAGTTCCACCGTGGCGCTGCCGTATTCGAGCTCGTAGGTCTCCTCCACGGTGGTGAACGGCAGCTTGCCCTTCTTGCGGATGGGCACGAAGCCGACCTGCAGCTCATAGGCGACGACGGCGCCCAGGATGAAACCGCGCGCGTCCAGCCCCGCCACCACGTCCGGGCGCATGTGCTTGTCCATGTAGCGGTGCACGAAGGCGTCGATCAGCACCCGGAACACCCGCGGGTCCTGCAGCAGCGGGGTGATGTCGCGGAACTGCACGCCGGGGGCCGGCCAGTCGGGCACGGTACGGATGCGCTGGCGCAGGTATTGCTGGACGTCGAAGGCGGACATGGGCGCGAGGAGTGAGGGGCGTTGAAGCGCTCGACAGTGTAATCAACCTGGGCGCGGCGCCCGGGCTTGACCCGCGGCCATGCGCCGGGTTACAAGGCTTGGCATGTCTGTCCGCATCCTGCTGCTCGACGACCGCAGCGCGCCTGCCCAGGCACTGCGCGAGGCCCTGGCGTGCCATGCCCCGGGCTGGCAATTGCAGGTGGCGCACCGCCTGGACGGCGCCAGCGCACGGGCTGCTGCCGGCCAGGCCGACGCCGTCCTGGCGGCGCTGGCCTTGCCGGAAGGCCTGCCTGCGGACCTGCCCGCGCGCTGGGAGCATGTGCCCGTGCTGCTGTGGGTGCCGCCCGGGCTGCCGGCGCACCAGGCCTTGCGCGCGGGCTATGCGCAGCATGTGCTGGAGGACTTCTCCGACGCCGGCCTGCGCGCCCTGGTCCAGTGTCTGCAGGCCAGCCTGCAGGGCCAGCGGGCGCAGGAGGCCTTGCGCCAGAGCGAGGCGCGCTGGCGCAGCATGACGCAGTTGTCCTCCGACTGGTTCTGGGAGCAGGACGCCGAGCTGCGCTTCGTGCGCATCGAGGGCAGCCCGCATTCCAGCCTTGCCGTGCCCTTGGAGGCGCACTACGGCCGCCGCCGCTGGGAGCTGCCCGATGCCCGGGCCAGCGCCGCCCAGTGGCAGGAACACCGGGCCGTGCTGCAGGCGCGCCAGCCCTTTCACGGCTTCGAGTTCCAGCGCCATGCGCCCGACGGCTCGGCTGTGTGGATCAGCATCAGCGGCGAACCCCTGTTCGATGCGGCGGGCCAGTTCACCGGCTACCGCGGCGTGGCGCGCAACATCACGCGCCAGAAGCAGGCCGAGGCGGAAATCCAGCGCCTGGCGCATTTCGACGAACTCACCGGCCTGCCCAACCGCCGCCTGCTGGCCCGGCACCTGCAGCAGGCGCTGGAGCGCTGCGCCTGCGGCGCCAGCCATGGGGCCGTGCTCTACCTGGACCTGAATGATTTCAAGCAGGTGAACGACGCGCTGGGGCATGGCTGGGGAGACGAACTGCTGCGCCAGGCGGCCGCGCGCCTGGGCACCTGCCTGCGCGCGGACGACACCGCCGCCCGCCTGGGAGGCGACGAGTTCGTCCTCGTGCTCCAGGGGCTGGACGCCGAGCCCGCCCAGGCCGCGGCGCAGGCCGGTGCCGTGGCGCAGAAGATCCAGGCCCGGCTCGGCGCGCCCTACGTCCTGGGCGGTGTGCAGGCGCATGCGCCGCCGAGCATCGGCATGGTGCTGTTCCAGGACGCGCGCGACGCGGTGCCCGAGCTGCTGCGCCGCGCCGACATGGCCATGTACCGCGCCAAGGCGCAGGGCGGGCATGCGCCGTGCTTTTTCGATCCCGCCATGCAGGCCCAGGCGGCGGCGCGCGCCACGCTCGAAGCCGAGCTGCGCCGCGGCCTGGAGCAGCGCGCATTCCTGCTGCACTACCAGCCCGTGGTCGATGCCGCCGGCCAGGTGCAGGGCGCCGAGGCCCTGGTGCGCTGGCAGCACCCGCAGCGCGGCTTGGTGCTGCCGGGCGAGTTCATCGGGCTGTGCGAGCACAGCGGCCTGATCTTTCCGCTCGGGCAGCAGGTGCTCCAGGCGGCGTGCGCGCAACTCGTGCGCTGGGCCGCCATGCCGGCCTGCGCGCACTGGACGCTGGCCATCAATGTGAGCGTGTGCGAGTTCCACCATCCCGATTTCGTGCACCTGGTGCTGCAGGCCTTGCAGCAGTCCGGGGCCGACCCGGGCCTGCTGCGCCTGGAGCTCACCGAGAGCATGCTGCTGTCGGATGTGGAGGACTCCATCGCCAAGATGCAGGCCCTGCGCCGCCAGGGCGTGGGCTTTTCCATCGACGACTTCGGCACCGGCTATTCCTCGCTCAGCTACCTCAAGCGCCTGCCGCTGGACCAGCTCAAGATCGACCAGGGCTTCGTGCGCGGCCTGCTCACCGACCCCAACGACGCGGCCATCGCCTGCACCGTGCTGGCCCTGGGGCGCAGCCTGGGCCTGGAAGTGGTGGCCGAGGGGGTGGAGTCGCACGCGCAGCGCAAGTTTCTGCTGCGCAACGGCTGCCAGCGCTTCCAGGGCTACCTGTTCGGGCGGCCGGCACCGGCGGCCGCGCTGCACGCCTGAAGCCCGGGGCGCCAGCGCTGCGCCGGGCTGCGCCTCAGCCGCGCAGCAGGCGGCTCTCGGCCAGGGCCAGCGCCGCGGGGTGGCCCGAGAGCACCAGCGTATCGCCCTCGGCGAGCACGCGTTCGTCCTCGGGCGGCGACATGCGGCCGTCGCTGTGGCGCAGGTTCACCACCTGCACCCCGATGGCGTGCAGCGCCAGGCTGCCCAGCGTCTGGCCCAGCGTGGCGGCGCCCGCAGGCAGGGTGAGGGTGGTCATGCGCGCCTGGTCCAGCTCGTTCACGGTGTCGTCGTCCGCGCCATGGAAGTAGCCGCGCAGCAACTGGTAGCGGGCGTCGCGCTGGTCACGCACCAGGCGCAGCACGCGGCGGATGGGCACGCCCACCAGGGCCAGGGTGTGGCTGGCCAGCATCAGCGAGCCCTCGATGGCCTCGGGCACCACCTCGGTCGCCCCGGCGTTGCGCAGGCGGTCCAGGTGCAGGTCGTCCTGCGTGCGCACCACCACCGGGATTTGCGGGGCGTGGGCGCGCGTGTTGGCCAGCACCTTGAGCGAGGACTGCACGTCCAGGTAGGTCACGGCCACGGTGCGCGCGCGCGCCAGGCCTGCGGCCATGAGGGCCTGCAGGCGCGCAGCGTCGCCATAGACCACCGAATGGCCGGCGGCGGCGGCCTGGCGCACGCGGTCGGGGTCCAGATCCAGCGCCATGTAGGGAATGCCCTCCTGCTCCAGCATGCGCGCCAGGTTCTGGCCGCAGCGGCCAAAGCCGCAGATGATCACGTGCCCGCTGGTGCCTATGGACTTGCGCGCGATCGTGGTCATCTGCAGCGACTGCTGCAGCCAGTCGCTGGACACCAGCTTCATGACGATGGCGTTGCTGTACTGGATGAGGAAAGGCGTGGCCAGCATGGACAGCACCATGGCGGCCAGGATGGGGTTCATCAGCGCCGGGCGCAGCAGGCCGTTGGCCTGCGTGAGCGACAGCAGCACGAAACCGAACTCCCCCGCCTGCGCCAGGTACAGGCCGGTGCGCAGGGCCGTGCCCGTGGTCGCGCCCATGCCGCGCGCCAGCAGCAGGATGACGCCCAGCTTGAGCAGCATGGGCAGCACCAGCATGCCCAGCACCAGCATCCACTGCTCGACCAGGATGTGCCAGTCCAGCATCATGCCCACGGTGATGAAGAACAGCCCCAGCAGCACGTCGTGGAAGGGGCGGATGTCCGTGCCCACCTGGTGGCGGTATTCCGTCTCGGACACCAGTACTCCGGCAATGAAGGCGCCCAGCGCCAGGGACAGGCCCGCCAGGTCGGTCAGCCAGGCCAGGCCCAGGGTGATGAGCAGCAGGTTGAGCATGAACAGCTCGTCGCTCTTGCGCCGCGCCACCAGCGTGAGCCACCAGCGCATGAAGCGCTGCCCGCCCGTGAGCAGCAGCCCCACGAGCACCCCGGCCTTGACCAGCGCCAGCCCCAGGGCCTTGAACAGCTCGTCGGGCGAGGAGCCCAGGGCCGGGATGAGCACCAGCAGCGGCACGACCGCCAGATCCTGGAACAGCAAAATGCCCATGATCTGCCGCCCGTGCTCGCTCTCGAGCTCGGCGCGTTCGGCCAGCAGCTTGCCCACGATGGCCGTGCTGCTCATGGCCAGCGTGCCCGCCAGGGCCAGCGCCGTCTGCCAGCCGATGTCCCACACGCCGCCCAGCACGCGGGCGAGCACCAGCGCCCCGGCAAAGGCGGTCACCATGGTCACCACCACCTGCAGCATGCCCAGGCCGAACACCTGGCGGCGCATGGCGCGCAGCTTGGGCAGGTTGAACTCCAGGCCGATGGCGAACATCAGGAACACCACGCCGAACTCGCCCAGGTGGCGTTCGCTCTCGGAGTTCTGCGCCAGGGCCAGCGCGTGCGGACCGATCAGAATGCCCGCCCCCAGGTAGCCCAGCATGGGCGGCAGCTTGAAGCTGCGGCAGGCGACCACGCCCAGCACGGCGGCCAGCAGGTACAGCAGGGTGAGCGCGAGCGAGGACATCGTGCGATGCTATCCGAGGCCGGACCGCCCTGACCGCCACCTGGTCGATAGAATCGCTGCATGTCCGTTTCCGCCGGCGTGCAGCGCCCCTTCGACCCCGCCCAGGCCCTGCGCCTGGCACGCGAGACCTTTGGCATCGAGGCTGCGGCCCTGCAGGCCCTGGGCCAGCGCGTGGACGAACACTTTGCCCAGGCCGTCCAGCGCATGCTGCGCGTGCCGGGTCGCGTGGTGGTCATGGGCATGGGCAAGAGCGGCCATGTGGGGCGCAAGATCGCCGCCACCCTGGCCTCCACCGGCACGCCGGCGTTCTTCGTGCACCCGGCCGAAGCCAGCCATGGCGACCTGGGCATGGTCACCCCCGGCGACGTGGTGCTGGCCCTGTCCAACAGCGGCGAGGTCGGCGAACTCACCGCCATCCTGCCCGTGATCAAACGCCTGGGCGTGCCCCTCATCGCCATGACGGGCGGCCTGGACTCCACGCTGGCGCGCCATGCCGACATCGTGCTCGATTGCGGCGTGGAGCGCGAAGCCTGCCCGCACAACCTCGCGCCCACCACCAGCACCACGGCGCAGATGGCCATGGGCGACGCGCTGGCCGTGGCCCTGCTCGACGCGCGCGGCTTTCGCCCCGAGGACTTCGCCCGCTCGCATCCGGGCGGCGCGCTCGGGCGCAAACTGCTCACCCTGGTGGAAGACGTGATGCGCAGCGGCGAACAGGTGCCGCGCGTGCCCCCCGAGGCCGGGTTCGGCGCACTGATGCGCGAAATGAGCGCCAAGGGCCTGGGCGCGGCCGCCATCGTCGATGCCCAGGGCCGTCCGGTGGGCATCTTCACCGACGGCGACCTGCGCCGCCGCATCGAGGCCGGGGCCGACCTGCGCAGCGCCAGCGCCGCCCAGGTCATGCACCCGGGGCCGCGCAGCATCGCGGCCGACGCCCTGGCCGCCGACGCCGCCGAGATGATGGAGACCCACGGCATCACCAGCGTGCTCGTGGTCGATGCCGCGGGCGTGCTCACGGGCATCGTGCACATTGGCGACCTGATGCGCGCCAAGGTCATATGAACACCGCCTGAGCGGCTGCGCGCCCATGGTTTTCCCCGTGCTGCAATTTCCCCCCGAGCTGCTGCTGGCCGCGCAGGACGTGCGCGTGGCGTTCTTCGACGTCGATGGCGTGCTCACCGACGGCGGCCTGTACTACAGCGAGGCGGGCGAGACGCTCAAGCGCTTCCACAGCCTGGACGGCCACGGCATCAAGTTGCTGCACGAGGCCGGCATCGTGCCGGCCGTGGTCACCGGGCGCGACTCCCCCGCCCTGCGCCTGCGCCTGCGCGCCCTGGGGGTGGAGCACGCCATTTACGGTACCGAGGACAAGCGCCCGGCGGCCGAGCAGATCCTGGCCGCGCTGGGCCTGTCCTGGGCGCAGGCCGCCGCCATCGGCGACGACTGGCCCGACCTGCCCGTGCTGCGCCGCTGCGCCCTGGCCTGCGCGCCGGCCCAGGCGCACGCCGAAGTGCGCGCGGCCGTGCACTACGTCACCGCCGCGCGCGGCGGCGACGGCGCGGCGCGCGAATTCTGCGATCTGCTGCTCGTGGCCAGCGGGCAGTACGCGCGCCTGCTGGAGCGCTACTGCACATGACCGCCGCCCTGCGCCGCGCCTGGGACCGGCTGTCGCTGTACCTGCCGGTGCTGCTCATGGGCCTGTTGGCGCTGGCCACCTGGTGGCTGGTGCGCAACGCGCCGCAGCCGCAGGAGCAGCGCGCCCCGGCGGCCCCGCGCCACGAGCCGGACTACCAGATGAACGGTTTTTCCGTGCGCAGCTTCGCGGCGGACGGCCGCCTGCAAAGCGAGGTGCAGGGCCAGACGGCGCGCCACTACCCGGACACGGACACGCTGGAGATCGACCAGGTGCGCATCCGCTCGGCCGGGCAGGCGGGCCGCGCCGTCCATGCCACGGCCGACCGCGCCCTCAGCAATGCCGACGGCTCCGAAGTGCAGCTGTTCGGCAACGCCGTCGTCGTGCGCGAGGCGGCGCCCGGGCAGCCGCGCCTGGAGTTCCGCGGCGAATTCCTCCATGCCTGGCCCAACGAGGAGCGCGTGCGCTCGCACCTGCCGGTCACCCTCACGCGCGGGAGCAGCCGCTTCACGGCCGACAGCATGGAATACGACAACCTGGCCCAGGTGCTGCAACTGCGCGGCCATGTGCGCGGCGTGCTCGCGCCCGGGCGCTGACGGAGGACGCATCCCCATGCCGGCTCCCCTGGTCTTCATCACTGGCGCCTCCAGCGGCCTGGGGCAGGCACTGGCCGCACGCTACCACCGCGCAGGCTGGCGCCTGGCGCTGGTCGCGCGCCGCGAATCCGAGATGAAAAACTGGGCTGACGCCCAGGGAATAAGCGCGGATAGCTATGAAATTTATAGTGCTGACGTGTCCGTGATCGACAGCATTGCCGCGGCTGGCCAGGCCTGCCTGCAGCGCCAGGGCGTGCCCGACGTGGTGATTGCCAACGCCGGCATCAGCGTGGGCGTGGACACCGCCGTGCGCGCGGACATTGACGTCTTCGCCCGCGTGCTCGCCACCAACACCGTGGGCATGGCAGCGACCTTTCAGCCCTTCATTGCGCCCATGGTGCAGCGCGGCAGCGGCCGCTTCGTGGGCATAGGCAGCGTGGCGGGCATCCGCGGCCTGCCGGGCCACGGCGCCTACTGCGCGAGCAAGGCCGCCGCCATCAGCTACTGCGAAAGCCTGCGCGGCGAACTGCGCGGCACCGGCGTGGGCGTGAGCACCATTTGCCCGGGCTACATCGACACGCCGCTGACGCGCCAGAACCGCTACCGCATGCCCTTCCTGATGCGCCCCGAGGATTTTGCCGAGCGTGCCTTCGCTGCCGAGCGCGCCGGGGTGAGCTATGGCGTGATTCCCTGGCAGATGGGCGTGGTGGCCAAGCTGCTGCGCCTGCTGCCCAACGGGCTCTTTGACCGCCTGCTCGCCGGGCGGCCGCGCAAGCACCGGCAGGCCGAGCCGCCGGCACCATGAAAAAAAGCTCCCGCAGGAGCTTGGTGTGGGGCGCGCGCAGCGCTCAGTAGCCGCCGCCGCCGTAACCGCCGCCGCCATTGCCGCGGCCACCACCGCCGCCGCCGCGCGGGCCCGAGCCGTAGGGGCTGCGGAAGCCGCCTTCGCTGCGGCCGCCGCCGCCATAGCCGCCTTCACGCCCGCCACCGTAGCCGCCGCCACCCGTGCGGCCGCCGCCGCCATAGCCGCCTTCACGCCCGCCACCGTAGCCGCCGCCACCCGTGCGGCCGCCGCCGCCGCCACCAAAGCCGCCCGAGCGCGGCGGGCGCGCTTCCATGGGACGTGCCTCGTTGACGACGATGGCGCGGCCGCCCAGAGGCTGGCCGTTCATGCCGTTGATGGCCGCCTGGGCCTCGGCGTCGCTGCCCATTTCGACGAAGCCAAAGCCTTTGGAACGGCCAGTGTCACGCTCCATCATCACCTTGGCGCTGGTGACGCTGCCGAAGGCGCTGAAGGCTTGCTCCAGGTCGTTGTCACGCACGCTGTAGGGCAGGTTGCCCACATACAGTTTGTTGCCCATCCAGGGACTCCTCAAATCAACACATGAAAAAAGCGATGGAGTCCCGAAAGCGCAAACAGCCTGGCTCAATGACGCGTGCTGCGTGAAACTGAAGGATCACCGCAAAACCCGAAAGCAGATTTCCCTGCAATCGCAGATTATGAGACTGCGCCTGTCAAGCAGACCCAGGGTTTTTACTGTCTGTGGTGTGCATGCCGCACCCGGACACAAAAAAGGGCCCGGATGGGCCCTTTGCACGGATGCGCAGCAATGATCAGTAGCTGCTGCGGCCGCCGTAGCCGCCACCGCCGCTGCGGCCGCCGCCGCCGCCGCCGTAGCCACCGCCACCGCCACCAAAGCCGCCGCTGCGCGGTGCGCGCGCTTCCATGGGGCGTGCCACGTTGACCACCAGGTCACGGCCGCCGAAGCTCTTGCCATTCACGCCGTTGATAGCGGCCTGCGCCTCGGCGGCGCTGCCCATCTCGACGAAGCCAAAGCCCTTGGAGCGGCCGGTGTCGCGCTCCATCATCACCTTGGCGCTGGACACGGCGCCGAAGGCGCTGAAAGTCTGTTCCAGATCGTTGTCGCGGAACGTGTAGGGCAGGTTGCCCACATAAAGTTTGTTGTCCATGATTGGGACTCCGGGGAAAAACTGAAAAACGCGATGGAGTCCTACGCAATCAACAAACCTGTGACGACTTCAAAGACGCGAAACTGACGATTCACCGCTAACTGGGATGCCTTTTTCAGGATGCAAAAAAGGCAGCGTCATTATCATCGAAAAACCATGTTCTGTGCCATGCTGCGCTGTGGTTTTTTTGCTGCATGTCCGCGACCCACCGGCCGGCGGTGGGCGCACCGGTGTCGTGGGTACTGGCGGCATGGGCCGGCGCCGGGTGCTATAGTTGCCACCTACGCGCCGATTTGCCACAGCTTGCGGGCGCTTAATAAATTCAGCTAAAGACCGTCCGACAGCCGACCCGGTACCGTTTTTAGCGTTACCGGGTTTTTTCATGTCGTTTCTTGCCACGCCCCAGTCGATGCATTTCCCGGATGCGTTGCCGCTGCAAAGCGGCGCCTGCATCCGCGACTACCACCTCGCCTACGAGACCTACGGCCAGCTCAACGCCGAGCGCTCCAACGCCGTGCTGGTGTGCCACGCGCTCAATGCCTCGCACCATGTGGCGGGGAGGTACGAGGGCCAGGACCGGAGCGAGGGCTGGTGGGACAACATGATCGGGCCGGGCAAGAGCGTGGACACCAACCGCTTCTTCGTCATCGGCATCAACAACCTGGGCTCGTGCTTCGGCTCCACCGGCCCCATGCATGTGAACCCCGATACCGGCCGGGTGTATGGCGCCGACTTCCCCGTGGTCACGGTGGAGGACTGGGTCCACGCCCAGGCGCGCCTGCTCGACCGCCTGGGCATCACGCAGTTGGCGGCCGTCATGGGCGGCAGCCTGGGCGGCATGCAGGCGCTCTCGTGGACGCTGCAGTACCCCGAGCGCGTGCGCCATGCCGTGGTGGTGGCCAGCGCGCCCAACCTCACGGCCGAGAACATCGCCTTCAACGAAGTGGCGCGCCGCGCCATCGTCACCGACCCCGACTTCCACGGCGGCCATTTCTACGAGCATGGCGTGGTCCCCAAGCGCGGCCTGCGCATCGCGCGCATGATCGGCCACATCACCTACCTGAGCGACGACGTGATGAACGAGAAGTTTGGGCGCCAGTTGCGGGGTGGCATCGACCTCAAGTACAGCACCCAGGACATCGAGTTCCAGATCGAGAGCTACCTGCGCTACCAGGGCGACAAGTTCAGCGAATACTTCGACGCCAACACCTATTTGCTGATCACGCGCGCGCTCGACTACTTCGACCCCGCGCGCGCCTTTGGCGGCAACCTCACCCAGGCCCTGGCGCGCGCCACGGCCAAGTTCCTGCTCGTGAGCTTCACCACCGACTGGCGCTTCTCGCCCCAGCGCTCGCGCGAGATCGTCAAGGCCCTGCTGGACAACCGACGCGACCTGAGCTACGCCGAGATCGACGCCCCCCACGGGCACGATGCCTTTTTGCTGGACGACGCCCGTTACATGAGCGTCGTCAGCTCTTATTTCGATAGCATTGCAAAGGAGCGGGCATGACCGAGAAAGCCACCATGCAGGCTCTGGCGCGCCTCGTGCCCGAAGGCTCGCGCGTGCTCGACCTGGGCTGCGGCGACGGCAGCATGCTGGCCTACCTGCAGCGCGAGCGCGCGTGCACCGGCTACGGCATCGAGATCGCCGACGCCAACGTGCTCGCCTGCGTGCGCCGGGGCGTGAACGTCATCCAGCTCAACCTCGACGAGGGCCTGGCCATGTTCGGCGACGCCTCGTTCGACGTGGTGCTGCAGATCGACACCCTGCAGCACCTGCGCAACGCCGAGGTCATGCTGCGCGAGACCGCGCGCGTGGGCCGCACCGGCATCGTCGCCTTCCCCAACTTCGCGCACTGGCCCAACCGGCTGTCCGTGCTGCGCGGGCGCATGCCCGTCACGCGCCGCCTGCCCTACCAGTGGTACGACACGCCCAACATCCGCGTCGGCACCTACAAGGACTTCGAGGTGCTGGCGCAGAAGAACCGGCTGCGCATCCTGGACTCCTTCGGCCTGCAGGACGGCGAGGTCGTGCGCTTTCTGCCCAATGCGCGCGCGGGGACGGCGGTGTTCCATTTCGAGCGCTCTGCATAAAATCCGCCCATGACCTTCCTCGACATGCTGCGCGACGCGGCCACGCGCAACCAGTCCATGCTCTGCGTGGGGCTGGACCCGGAACCCACGCGCTTTCCCGTGGGCATGCAGGGCGATGTGCGCCGCATCTATGACTTCTGCGCCGCCATCGTGGACGCCACGGCCGACCTGGTGTGCGCCTTCAAGCCGCAGATCGCCTACTTCGCCGCGCACGGCGCCGAGGACCAGCTCGAGCGCCTGATGCAGCACCTGCGCGCCAACGCGCCGCATGTGCCGGTGATCCTGGACGCCAAGCGCGGCGACATCGGCTCCACCGCCGAGCAGTATGCGCGCGAGGCCTTCGAGCGCTACGGCGCCGACGCGGTCACGCTCTCGCCCTTCATGGGCTTCGATTCGGTCGAGCCCTACCTGCGCTACCCCGGCAAGGGCGCTTTTCTGCTGTGCCGCACCTCCAACCCCGGCGGCGACGACTTCCAGAACCAGCGGCTGGCCAGCGAGGACGGCCAGCCGCTGCTCTACGAGCACATCGCGCGCCTGGCGCAGGGGCCGTGGAACAAGAACGGCCAGCTCGGCCTGGTGGTGGGCGCCACCTACCCGGCCGAGATCGAGCGCGTGCGCGCCATTGCGCCGCAGGTGCCGCTGCTCATTCCCGGTGTGGGCGCCCAGGGGGGCGACGCCGCCGCCACGGTGCGCGCGGGCTGGCGCCAGAACGGGCCCATCATCGTCAACTCCTCGCGCGCCATCCTCTACGCGAGCCATGGCGCGGACTTCGCCGCCGCCGCGCGCCACGAGGCGCAGCGCACGCGCAACCTGTTGCAGGCGGCGATCCCCTTGCCCTGACAAGTCATCAAAAATAGGAGCTGGTAGCGCTTGTAAATACTGGTTTTCAGCAACATTTGACGCTGAAAACCAATACTGACAAGCGCAGGATGCTCCTGATTTGCTAGCGCAAACGCTGGGGCGACAGCCCCTCGGCATCCACGCCTTCGGCCACGAGCGTCGCGTCCAGCGGCTCGCCGAGCAGCAGGTTGCGCGCCAGCAGGGCGTAGCCCGGCGCGCTCTGGATGCCATAGCCACCCTGCGCGGCCACCCAGAACAGGCCTTCGACCTGCCCGTCCCAGCCGATCACCATGTCGCCGTCGGGCACGAAGGAACGCAGCCCGGCCCAGGTGTGCGAGGGGCGGCGGATCTGCAGCGTGGTCATCTGCTCGATGTGCCAGATGCCCGTGGCCACGTCGATCTCCTCGGGCACCACGTCGTGCGGGTGCATGGGGTCGGCGTTGGCGGGCGAGCCCAGCAACTGGCGCGCGTCGGACTTGATGTAGAAGCTCTCGTCCACGGCGATGATGGCTGGCAGGCTGGGCAGGTCCAGCCCCGCGGGTGCGGGGAAGGTGAAGGCCGTGCGCCGGCAGGGCGTCAGGCCAATGGGCGCGGCGCCGGCCATCTGGCCCACCACGTCGGCCCAGGCGCCGGCGGCGTTGACCACGGTGCGCGCCTGCACGCTGCTGCCGTCCTGCAGCCGCACCGTCCACAGGCCGCCCGCGCGCGTGAGCGCCGTGACCTCGGCGTTCATGCGCACGCTGCCGCCGCGTTGGCGCAGGCCGTGCAGGTAGCCCTGGTGCAGGCCATGCACGTCGATGTCGGCCGCGCCCGATTCACTCAGGCCGCCGCCCAGCGCCTCCAGGCGCAGGCAGGGCGCGCGCTGCACCAGTTCGGCGGGGGTGAGGCGGCGCAGGCTGGGCGAATGCGGGTGCAGTTCCTGCCAGGTGGCCTCCAGCAGGTCCATCTGGTCCGGCCCGGCGACGTAGAGCACGCCGCGCGGCGAGAGGATGGGGCTGTCACAGAAGCCCGGCGGCGGCTGGTCGAGGAAGGCGCGGCTGGCGCGCGTGAGCGCGCGGATGCGCGGCGTGCCGTAGGTCTCCATATAGAGCGCGGCCGAGCGCCCTGTGGTGTGGTAGCCGGGCTGCGCCTCGCGCTCGAGCAGCAGCACGCGCGAGGTGGCGGCCAGCTGCCAGGCCACGCTGGCACCGGCGATGCCCGCGCCGACGACGACGAAATCCAAGGGTTCCATGGTGTGAGGCTCCTGAGTTCAAGCGCTGGCCGCTGGCGGCTGCGCGCGTCCGCGGTGCAAAAACCGCGCGTATTCGGATTCGGGCACGAACAGCCCGCCCGTGGTCCAGGCGATGTGCGTGGCGCGCGGCAGGTGGGCGTCGAGCCCCTGCGTGCGCAGCCAGGCGCGGCCCTGCGGCGTGCCGGTGAGCATGCCCGGGCCCGAGAAGCCGGCGGCGGCCGAGGGCTCGATGCGCAGGCCGGCCACATCGTGCGCCAGCGCCAGGTGCTGGAACAGGGTCTCGTCCTGCACCGTATAGACGCCCGCGAGCAGCGGGCGCATGAGCTCGGCGGCCAGCAGCGAGGCGCGCGGCACGGCCAGGCCGTCGGCCTCGGTCTGGTTGGTCAGGCCCCAGTCGCGCACCGAGGGGTGCGTGCCCGGCGCGGCCAGCATTTGCACGAGGAAGCAGGGCGCCTGCACCGGCTCGGCGAAAAAGCAGTGCACATAGGGGCCCAGCACCTGGCGCAGGCCCCAGGCGATGCCCGCCGGCGCGCCGCCCACGCCGCAGGGCAGGTAGACGAACAGCGGGTGCGTGGCGTCCACGGTGATGCCCGCCGCGGCCAGGCTGCGCGCCAGGGCCGGGGCTGCGGCGCTGTAGCCCTGCAGCAGCGAGAGCGAGCGCTCGTCGTCCACGAAGTGGCACATCGGGTCTTGCTGCGCCAGGGCGCGGCCTGCGGCCACGGCCTGCTCATAGTCGCCGGCATGCTCCACGACCTCGACGCCGCGCAGGCGCAGGCGCTCCTTCTTCCAGTCCTTGGCGTCGGCGGACATGTGCACCACGGCGCGAAAGCCCAGCGCCGCCGCCATGACGCCGATCGACAGGCCCAGGTTGCCCGTGGAGCCCACGGCCACCTGGTAGCGCCGCAGCACGGCGCGCGCCGCGGGCGTGGCGAGCGGGCGGTAGTCGCCGCCCGGGGCGATCAGGCCCCGCTCCAGCGCGCGTGTTTCGGCGTGTTCGAGCACCTCATGGATGCCGCCGCGCGCCTTGATCGACCCGGCCACGGGCAGCAGGTGGTCGCACTGTACCCACAGCGCGCCCTGCCCGGGGCCCAGGCCCAGCGCGGCGCCCAGGGCGTGGGCGGGCACCAGGGGGGCGGTGAGCTGGCCGCCGCTGGCCTGCAGTTCGGGGAACAGCTCGGCCAGCAGCGGGGCGAAGCGCTCAAACCGCGCGGCGGCCGCGTGCATGGCCGCCGCATCCACCACCGCCGCGGTGGCGGCCGGGGCCTCGGCCGGGTGGTGGGGGGATGTCCACAGGCAGGGCTGGGCGGCGCGCAGGGACGGGGCGACGCTGTCGCAAGAGGAGGCAGAAACCATGGTTGCTATCAAAAAAGTAGCTTTTTGCGCCCGCTGGGCGGGCGCAAAAGCCGTTTTTGGTTCAAATTCAGACGGCGCGCGCCGCCACCACATGGGCGCGTACCTGCTCGGCCAGGGCCATGTCGCCGGGGGTTTCGGGGTTCCAGGTATCGATGGGGCGCGGCTGGTTGGCGTCATCCACGGCCACGTACACGCAGGCGCATTGCAGCACCTGCTGCGGCTCGCCTGCGGGCAGGCTGGAGCGGTACACCTCCACGGCGATGCCCATGCTGGTCTGGCCGGTGTAGGCCAGGCGCGCCTGCACCTCGATCAGGTCGCCTGTGTGCACCGGATGCGCGAAGCGCGCGCCGCTGATGAGCGCCGTCACGCAATGGCCCTTGGCCCAACTGGTGGCGCAGGCCAGGCCCGCTTCGTCCACCCAGTGCAGCACGGTGCCGCCGTTGATGCGGGTGCCCACATGCAGGCCGGTGGTGTGGGAGGCCAGAAAGCGCAGGGTGAGGGAGTGCATGGTGTGTCAAGGGCACAGGCCCCGGGGTTCGTCCTGCCGGCCATTATCCCCATGCCCTGGCGCGTCAGCGTATGCGCGGCGGCGCGCGCATCTGCTCGGGCGTGGTGAACCAGGCGCTGCCCGCGCCCAGGCGCGTGCGGGCCTGCGCCAGCTCGTGGCGCGCCACGCTGCGCAGGTGCACTTCGTCCGGTCCGTCCATGAAGTGCAGCGCGCGGCCCCAGGTCCAGAACTGGGCGAGCGGCGTGTCGGGCGACAGGCCCATGGCGCCGAAGACCTGGATCGCGCGGTCGAGCACGCGGCTTTGCAGGCGCGCCGCCACCACCTTGATGGCCGCGACCTGGGCGCGCACGGCGGCTGCGGGCAGCGCCTCGCCCTGGTCCAGCATCCAGGCCGCCTGCAGCACCAGCAGGCGGGCCTGGTCGATCTCGATGCGCGATTCGGCCAGCCAGTCCTGCACATTGGCGTACTCGCTCAGGTACTTGCCGAAGCTGCGCCGCTCCAGGGCGCGCTCGGCCGCCAGTTGCAGGGCCAGCTCGCACTGGCCGATGGTGCGCATGCAGTGGTGCACGCGCCCCGGCCCCAGCCGCGCCTGCGCCATGGCAAAGCCCGCGCCCCAGGCGCCCAGCAGGTGGCTGGCGGGCACGCGCACGTCCTGCAGCAGGATTTCGCAATGCCCCTCGGGGGCGTGGTGGTGCAGCACGGCAATATTGCGCAGCACCTGCACGCCGGGCGCGTCCCGCGGCACCAGCACCATGCTGTGCTGCGCGTGGGGGCTGGCGCCGTCTTCGGCGGGGGTATTGCGGCACAGCACGATGAGCAGGCGGCAGTGCGGGTGCGCCGCGCCGGTGATGAACCATTTGCGGCCGTTGAGCACCAGCGCATCGCCCTCCCGGTGCACCGTGGTCTGCAGATTGGTGGGGTCGGAGGAGGCCACGTCGGGCTCGGACATGGCGAAGGCCGAGCGCATGCGCCCTTCGAGCAGCGGCTGCAGCCACTGCGCGCGCTGCGCCGGGCTGGCAAAGCGGTGCAGCAGCTCGATGTTGCCGGTGTCCGGCGCGCTGCAGTTGAAGACCTCGGCCGCCCAGGGCAGGCGCCCCATGGACTCGGCCAGCGGCGCGTATTCCAGGTGCGTCAGGCGCGTGCCGGGCTCGTCGGCGCGCAGGCCGGGCAGAAAGAGGTTCCACAGGCCTTCCTCGCGCGCCAGGGTCTTGAGGTCTTCCAGGAAGGGCGGCGGGTAGACGCCGTCCTGCACCGACTGGTGCCAGGCCGGGTTGTGCGGCAGCAGGTAGCGCTCGAGAAAGGCGTCCAGGCGCGCGCGCAGCGCCTGGGTGCGGGCAGAAGGGGCGAAGTCCATGGCGCATTCTGGGCGCCTGCGCCCCGCGCTGTCACAACGCAGGTGACAGCGTGCGCGCACGCGGCGGCAGCGTTAGGCCCAGCAGCAGGGCCAGCAGCAGCGCCGCCACCAGGTTGTGCGCCAGGGCCAGCGCCAGGGGCAGGCCCTGGCCCACCAGGCCCAGGCCCAGCGCTACCTGCGCCAGCGGCAGCAGCACGAGCAGCCGCGCCGCGCCGCGCTGCCCGGCGCGCCGGGCGCGCCAGGCCAGCACCAGCAGCAGCGCCACCAGCGCCAGGCCGCAGCTGCGGTGCAGCAGGTGCACCAGGGCGCCGCCCGCCTGCGTGGGCAGCAGCCCGGCGGCGGGCTCCACCCACGGGTGCAGCGCCTGCCAGGTGCCTGCGCTCAGGTCGCAGGCGCCCCAGGCCGGGCAGCTCAGGCCCGCATGGCCCGCGCTCACCAGGCCGCCCAGCGCCGCCTGGGCGAGCAGCAGCGCCGCCGCCAGCCAGGCCCAGGGCGCCAGCGGCGTGGTCCCGCCACCGGGCCGACCGGCGGCCAGGGCCAGACGCACGCTCACGGCCACCATGGCAAAGCCGCCCAGCAGGTTGCCCAGGGTGACGGCCGGCAGGCGCGACTGCGCCGTCCAGCGCCCGAGCACGGCCAGGAACAGCGCCAGCCCCAGCAGCACCAGCGCCATGCGGCCCTGCGCCCCCAGCGCCGGGCGGCTGCCCAGGGCGGTCAGCACCATCAGCAGCACCAGCACCAGCGCCGCCGAGGCGATCACGCGGTGGGCCAGGCGGGCGGCGGCCTCGGCGCCAGCGGCCTCGGCGGCCGGCGTCTGCAGGGCCTGGCCGTAGCACTGCGGCCAGGGCGTGCAGCCCAGGCCCGCCTTGGACAGGCGCAGGTAGGCACTCAGGCTGGTGATGCACAGCACCATCACGACGCACACCCAGGCCATGCGCTGCAGCAGGCGCTGGCGGCGCTCCAGGGGTGTTTCAGTCAAGGACATGGGAGGAATTCCAGGTATTTGTGGTTGAAAAGAGACAAAGTGCGCGACCCTGGCCAAGGCCATGGCACGGGGCGGGAGATTGCAGAAATATGCATTTCACGTGCATAAAATCAGATTTCCTGGCGAAGTTCCGTCTTGTCATGGGAGCGCTACAGGCGTACCCTCCGCGAAACATTGATGCAAATCATGTTTTGCCCGACAGCAAAGGTCAAGAATGCAAGGTGCTGAAAAGCTTACCTAGGAGAAGAGACCATGAACCACCATGACGACGAGAACGAAAAAGTTCCGTTCATGCAACAGTTGCTGGACAGCCCGTTCCTGCTGCTGTTTCTGGGCGTGATGTTCCCCATGATTATTTACAACCTGTGGGGCGTCATCGACATTCTGACCATCCCATTGGCCAAATAAGAAAAGGAACCCAGCCATGAGCGCAATACTCCCTCCCTCGGAGCGGCTGTGGTGGAAGCACCCGCTGGACCGTCTTGAAGCCGTGTGGATAGGCATCGCCTTCGTCTGGTGCATGGTCCTGTTCTTCATGATGGTGTTCTGGCACATCTACGGCAAACAGAACCTGGCCACGGAAACCTACAAGACCACGCCCGAGAAGTTCTCCGCCCAGGCCCAGGCCGTGGTGGACAAGTACACCGTGCGCACCGAGACCGAACAGAACGTGCCCGTGGTCGCCCCGCCCGAGGGCTCCGACGTGTACCTGATCGGCCGTCTGTGGAACTGGTGGCCCATTCTCGAACTGGAAAAGGGCAAGACCTACAAGCTGCACCTGACCTCCATGGACTACAACCATGGCTTCTCGCTGCAGCCGACCAACATCAACATCCAGGTGGTGCCAGGCTACGAGCACGTGATCAAGGTCACGCCGAACGAATCGGGCACCTTTTCCATCGTGTGCAACGAGTACTGCGGCATCGGCCACCACGAGATGGTGGGTCGCATCTACGTGAAGTAATGCGGGGAATACCATGACCGTTCAAACCACCTACCGTACCTGCCCGCGCTCGGGCCTGCAGTTCGAGGCCCAGGCCGAGAGCCTCATGAAGATCAACGCCGTCACCGCCGTGGTGGCACTGCTCGTCGGCGGCCTGCTGGCCATCGGCGTGGTGCTCACGCGCTGGCCCGCGGTGCACTGGCTCGCGGCCGACACCTTCTACATGGTGCTCACGGCCCACGGCATCGACATGCTGATCTTCTGGATCATCTTCTTCGAAGTCGCCGTCCTGTATTTCGCCTCATCCACGCTATTGCGCTGTCGCATCGCCACACCCAAGATCGCCTGGGCCGCCTACGTGCTCATGCTGGTCGGTGCCGTGATGAACAACGTGGCCGTGTTCCAGGGCGAGTCCAGCGTGATGATGACCTCCTACGTGCCCATGATGGCGCACTGGTCGTTCTACCTCGGCATCATCCTGTTCGCCGTGGGTGCGCTCATCGCCTGCGCGGTGTTCTTCGGCACCCTGGTCGTGGCCAAGCGCGAGAAGACCTATGAAGGCTCGGTACCCCTGGTGACCTTCGGCGCCACCACCGCGGCCATCATCGCCGTGTTCACGCTGCTGTCGGGCGCCATCATCCTGGTGCCCACCTTCTTCCAGTCCATCGGCCTGCTCGACCACGTCGATCCGCTGATCTACCGCACCATCTGGTGGGCCCTGGGCCACTCCTCGCAGCAGATCAACGTGGCGGCGCACATCTCCATCTGGTATGCCGTGGCGGCCATCGCCTTCGGTGCCAAGCCCATGTCCGAACGCGTGAGCCGCGGTGCCTTCCTGCTGTACATCCTGTTCCTGCAGCTTGCCAGTGCCCACCACCTGCTGGCCGACCCCGGCATCAGCACCGAGTGGAAGGTGGTGAACACCAGCTACTTCATGTACTTCGCCGTGCTGGCCTCGATGATCCACGCGCTGTCCATCCCGGGCGCCATGGAAGTCGCGCAGCGCGCCAAGGGCTACAACAAGGGCCTGTTCGAGTGGCTGCGCAAGGCGCCCTGGGGCAACCCGACGTTCTCCGGCGTGTTCATCGCGCTCGTGGGCTTCGGCTTCCTGGGTGGCATCTCCGGCGTGATGATGGGTACCGAACAGCTCAACCTGCTGATCCACAACACCATCTACGTGCCGGGCCACTTCCACGCCACCGTGGTGATCGGCACCACGCTGACCTTCATGGCGCTGACGTACTTCCTCATCCCCGTGCTCTTCAAGCGCGAGATGATCCTGCCCGGCCTGGCCAAGATCCAGCCCTACCTGTTCGGCTTCTCCATGTACTTCTTCTCGCTGGTGATGATGGGTGCCGGCACGCTGGGCGTCTCGCGCCGCCATTGGGACATGGCCTTCAGCGGCCACGCCCTGGCCTATGAGTGGCCCGGTGCCGCCTATCTGATGATGGGCCTGGTCGGCATCAGCGGCATCGTGGCCATCGTCGGGGGTGCGGCCTACGTGCTCATCACCGTGGGCTCGGTGTTCTTCGGCAAGAAGCTCGACGCCGGTGCCGTGAGCCCCAGGTTCACGCCCGTCTCGCGCGCTGCGCCCACGGCGGCCGCCCAGACCTACGGCTCCGCCGGTTTCGTGGCGCCGGGCACCTTCGTGCTGGCCATGTTCTTCCTCGTGTCCTTCGTGCTGTACTACTTCGTCAACTGGAAGTACCTCAGCCAGCTGTGGGGCCTGAGCTGATCGGAACCCTGGGCAATGCACACCACCACGCTCAAGCCCTCCGGGCGCAGCATGGCGCAGTTGGCGCGTGACGTCATCTCGCTGTTCAAGCTGCGCATCGGGGTGCTGATCATGATCACCGCGCTCGTGGGCATGGCCGTCACGCCCGGCCCGGCACTCGGCCTCGCGCAGGTGCTGGTGCTGGCGCTGTCGGTGCTGCTGGCGTCGGCCAGCGCGGGGGCGTTCAACCAGTATGTCGAATACCAGAGCGACCGCCTGATGGAGCGCACGAAAAAGCGCGCCTTCGTCACCGGCGCGCTGCCCCACCACCCCGCCTGGCTCGGCCTCATGGCCGTGCTGCTGGCGGCCGCGGTGGCGGCGGCCTGGCTGGCCCTCAACGGCGTGGCGGCGCTCCATGTGTTCCTGGGCGCCTTCTTCTACGGCGTGGTCTACACCCTGTGGCTCAAGCGCCGCACCCCGATGAACATCGTCATCGGGGGGCTGGCGGGCAGTTTTGCCGTGCTCGCGGGGGCGGCCGCCGTCGATCCGGCGCTCGGGCCGCTGCCCTGGCTGCTGGCCCTGGTGCTGTTCCTCTGGACGCCGCCGCATTTCTGGAGCCTGGCCATTGCCAACCGCGACGACTATGCGCAGGCAGGCGTGCCCATGCTGCCGGTGGTCGTCGGCCCCGAGAGTGCGGCCCGCACGGTGCTGGCCAGTACCGTGGCGCTGTTCATCGCCTCGCTGCTGCCCCTGGCCTATGGCGCAGGGCCGGTCTATGGTGTGGGCGCCCTCCTGGGCGGCCTGCACTTCGTCCGCAAATCCTGGCAACTGGCGCGCCAGCCTGCGCGCGCCACGGCCATGGGTTCGTTTTTTGCATCGCTGGTGCAACTGAGCGTCCTGCTGGTCGCTGCCTGCATCGACGCCGTGCTGCGTTGAGGGGCGGGCCGTGACGAGGTCGCTGCTCCCCCGCCTCTGCCGCACCATCGCGGCCTGCGGCCTGGCGCTGGCGCTGCTGCCCGCAGCGCTGGCCTCGGCGCCCGCGCAGCCATCCACCGATCTGGGCCTGGACCGTGAACAGGCGCTGCGCCTGAGCCAGGCGGCCATCGGGCGGCAGGTGGGCGAGCATATTCTTCTCAACCGCGAGGGCCGGCCCGTGGCCCTCTCCTCCTTCCGGGGCAAACCCCTGCTGGTGAGCTTCATCTACACCGGCTGCTTCCAGGTCTGCCCCACTACCACGCGTTCGCTGCAGGAGACCGTCGAGGGCCTGCAAAAGAGCGTGGGGCCGAACCAGTTCAATGTGGTGAGTATTGGCTTCAACCAGCCGGCCGACAGTCCCCAGGCGCTCAAGGCCTTTGCCACCCAGTACGGCATCAAGACCCCGAACTGGGATTTCCTGAGCCCGCCATCGGCCATCGTGCCTGCGCTGGCGACCGACTTCGGGTTCGTGTTCCAGGCTTCGCCCGCGGGTTTCGACCATGTGCTGCAGGTCTCCATCCTGGACGCCGAAGGGCGCATCGTGCGGCAGGTGTACGGCGAGTCCATCGCCCCCGCGGAGCTGGGTGAGCCGCTGAAGATGCTGCTGGCCGGCCAGCCCGTGCAAACCAATGAGCTGATCGACCAGCTCATGGACCGGGTGCGCATCCTGTGCACCGTGTACGACCCCAAGACCGGGGCCTACAAGGTCGACTACACCCTGCCGTTCCAGATCGCCGGCGGCGTGACCTTCTTTGTCCTGATGCTGGCCTTTTTCTTCAACGAATGGCGCTCGAGCCGGCAAAGCGCACGCAACAAAGGGGTGCGCAGCGCCTGACGCGCGCCAGATCCATGCTTTTGCCAGGTACGGCCTTCGCCCCCGAAGGCTCCCGCATTCCGGCCCCGCCGCCCCCGGTTTCCCGTTCCGCCGCTCTCTGGCGCCAGCTCGAACACGCCTTCGACGCCCCCTTCGGCGCCGCGCTCAACCCGCTCAAGCACCTGGGGGCGCTGGGCTTCATGCTGCTGTGGCTGCTGGTGGCCAGCGGCACCATCCTCTACATCGTCCTCGACACCTCGGCCGCCGGGGCCTACCGCTCCATCGCCGCGCTCGCCGACGTGCCCTGGATGCTGGGCACCGTCCTGCGCGGCGTGCACCGCTACGCCACCGACGCCTTCCTCGTGG
The DNA here is from genome assembly GCF_000739995.1 of Comamonas granuli NBRC 101663. Taxonomy (GTDB): domain Bacteria; phylum Pseudomonadota; class Gammaproteobacteria; order Burkholderiales; family Burkholderiaceae_C; genus Simplicispira; species Simplicispira granuli. Next base: position 251,221 of record NZ_BBJX01000002.1, read on the forward strand.
TGATGCTGGCGCACATCGTGCGCGAATGGGCGCTGGGGCGCTACCGGCATTTCCGCAGGATCTCCTGGCTCACCGGCGTGCCGCTGGTGGCGCTGGCCTTCGTGAGCGGCGTGGGCGGCTTCTGGCTCAACTGGGACCGCCTGGGCCAGTATTCCGTGGTGGCCACGGCCGAGTGGATCGACGCCCTGCCCTTCCTGGCATCGCCGCTGGCGCGCAATTTCCTCGGCGCCGTGAGCCTCAACGACCGCCTGTTCACGCTGTTCGTCTTCATCCACATCGGGGTGCCGCTGCTGCTCATCTTCGGCCTGTGGTTCCACATCCAGCGCATCAGCCTGGCCCAGGTATTTCCGCCGCGCGCCCTCGCCGGGGGCAGCGTGCTCACGCTGGTGGCGCTGGCGCTGGCGCTGCCGGTGCACAGCCAGGGGCCGGCCGACCTGTCCACCGTGCCCACGGCGCTGGCGCTGGACTGGTTCGTGCTGTTCATCCACCCGCTCGCCGATGCCACCTCGGCCAACACGGTCTGGGGGCTGCTGGCCCTGGCCTTTGGCCTGCTCATCCTGCCGCCCCTGTGGCCGGCACCGGCGCGCCCGGCGGTGGCGGTGGTGCACCCGGAGCATTGCAGCGGCTGCGCGCGCTGCTTCGACGACTGCCCCTACTCGGCCATCACCATGGTGCCCCACCCCAACGGCAAGCGCGGCATGCGGCTGGCCGAGGTGCGCGCCGACCTGTGCGCGAGCTGCGGCATCTGCGCCGGGGCCTGTCCATCGTCCACGCCGTTTCGCAGCGCCGAGCATCTGGTGACGGGCATCGACATGCCGCAATGGCCGGTGAATGATCTGCGCCAGCAACTGGTGGCGCAACTGCGCGCCATGCCGGGGCCGCGCCGCCTGGTGGTTTTCGGCTGCGACCAGGGCGCGCGCGTGCGCACCGCGGCCGACGATGTGCTGCACTTCGGCCTGGTGTGCGCCGGCATGCTGCCGCCCTCGTTCGTCGAATACGCGCTGCGTGCCGGGGCCGACGGCGTGCTGATCAGCGGCTGCCGTGCGGGCGGCTGCGAGTTCCGCCTGGGCCAGCGCTGGACGGCCGAGCGCCTCACGGGCGCCAGAGAACCCCATTTGCGCCGCTCGGTCCCGGCCGAACGCTGGCGCACCGCCTGGTGCGATCCGGGCGACGAGCAGCAACTTGCCGCTGCCGTGGACGAATTGCGCCGCCAGTGCATGGCCGGCGCCCCCCTTGAAGAGGAGAAACAGTGATGAACCGCGCACTCAACTGGACCGGCCAGGCCCTGCTCTACGGCGGCTTTGCCGTGGCGCTCGGGGTGTTTTCGCGCTGGCCCGTGTACCACCCGCTGGCGCCGGACATGGCGCAGGTCAAGGTCAGCTTCATCCACCATGGCGCGCGCCTTGCCGACTGCCGCCCGTACACCGCCGAAGAGCAGGCCAAGATGGCCAAGAACATGCGCAAGGCGATGAAGTGCGAACGCGAGCGCTCGCCCGTGCACATCGAGGTGGACATCGACGGCAAGAACGTACTCAGCCACACCGCCCTGCCCTCGGGCCTGTCGCGCGACGGCGCATCCACGGTGTACCAGCGCATCGACATCCCCGCGGGCGAGCACCGCATCGCCGTGCGCTTCCAGGACAACAAGGCGGCCGAGGGCTTGACGGCCCAGCGCGAGGAAACCGTCACCCTGCGCAGCGCGCAGGTGCTGGTGATCGACTACAACCCGGACAAGGGAGGCATTGTTCTGCAATGAGCGCCAGTGCTTCTTCCATACCGGGGCGGGCGCCAGGGCGCGCCGCCACGCTGCCTCCCGCCGCTGCGGGTGCGGACTACCAGTTGAGCGTGCCCCAGGATGCGCGCCGTGCGCTGGCGCGCGGCTGGCTCTGGCTGGGGCTGGCCGCGCTCATCGGGTCGGGCATTTTTTCCGTGCTGCTCGTGGTCTCGCGCACGCCCTATGTGAACCAATGGCTGCCTGCGGCCAATTTCTTCCATATTTCGCTCGTGCTCCACGTGGATCTGTCGGTCCTCGTCTGGTTCGTGGCCCTGGCCGGCCTGCTCTGGAGCCTGCATGGCACGCGGCGCGCTGCCGGCATGGGCTGGCTGGCGCTGTGGGTGACGGGGGCCGGCACACTGGCCATGGCGCTGGCGCCGTTCCTCGATCCGGGCGAGCCCATCATGGCCAACTACATCCCGGTGCTGGAGTCGCCGCTGTTTCTCGCCGGGCTGGTGGTGTTCGGTGCGGGGGCCGCCTTGCTCACACTGCGCGGCATGCTGGCGGCACCGCGCATCGGCCTGGACTACGACGGCCGCGGCGCCCTGGACTTCGGTCTGAGCTCGGCGGCCGTCGCCACGGCCGTCGCACTGCTGTGCTTTGCCTGGTCCTGGGCCGTGCTGCCCACCGCCCTGGCGGGCAAGGCGTACTACGAAATCCTGTTCTGGGGCGGCGGCCATGCCCTGCAGTTCACCTGGACGCTGCTCATGCTCGTCTCCTGGCTGTGGCTGGCCAGCGCCTGCGGTGCGCGCGTGCTGGTGAGCCCGCGCGTCACGGTGCTGCTGTTCCTGCTGGCGCTGGCCGGTGTCTTCGTCACGCCCTATGCTTATCTGGCGTACGACGTCGCCTCCGTCGAGCACCGCAACCTGCTGACCTGGGCCATGCGCCTGGGCGGCGGGCCGGCCATCGTGCCCGTGGGCCTGGCCGTGGTCTTTGGCGTGCTGCTGTTGCGCGGCCTGGCGCCCGCCCTGCGCCCGCTGCGTGCGGCGCTGCTGTCCTCGGTGCTGCTGTTTGCCGCGGGCGGCATCATCGGCGTGTTCATCAATGGCAGCAATGTGCGCATTCCGGCGCATTACCACGGCTGCATCGTCGGCGTGACGCTGGCGCTCATGGGCGCGGTCTACCGCATCCTGCCCGCGCTGGGCTACCAGGCGCCGCAGGGGCGCCTGGCGACCTGGCAGCCCTGGCTCTACGGCATCGGCCAGCTCATGCACATCATCGGCCTGGTCTGGTCCGGCGGCTATGGCGTGCAGCGCAAGGTGGCGGGCGCCGACCAGGTGCTGCGCAGCACCGCCGAAGTGGCTGGCATGGGCCTCATGGGGCTGGGCGGCCTCATCGCCATCATCGGCGGCCTGTTGTTCGTGGTGGTGGTGATCCGCGCCATCCGCGCGCCGCTGGCTCCAGCGGCCCAAGCCTGAAGGGAATCCCGAAATGATCAAGAAATTCCAAGAACTGCTGCAGTGGCTGTTCCTGCGCGTCGAGGGGCTGTTCAACGCCGCCTTCGGCGACCGCATCAACCCCTTCTACCACCTCGGCGCCATCACCTTCTTCCTGTTCTGGGTGGTGGGGGCCAGCGGCCTGTACCTCTACGTGTTCTTCGAGACGGGCATTCCCGAGGCCTACACCTCGGTCGTGGCGCTGACGGACAAGCAATGGTGGCTCGGCGGCATCCTGCGCAGCGTGCACCGCTATGCCTCCGACGCCATGGTGCTCACCATGGTGCTGCACATGCTGCGCTACTTCGCCTTCGACCGCTACCACGGCTTCCGCTGGTTCTCGTGGGTCACGGGCGTGATGCTGATCTGGATGGTCTACGCCTCGGGCGTGAACGGCTACATGCTGCCCTGGGACCAATTGGCGCAGTACGTCACCGTGACCTCGTTCGAGTGGCTCGACTCGCTGCCCATCTTCAACGGCACGCTGATGCGCAACTTCCTCTATTCGGACCATGTCGGCAGCCGCTTCTTCACGCTGCTGTCGTTCATGCACCTGGGCATTCCGCTGGTGGTGCTGATGGTCATGTGGATCCACGTGCAGCGCGTGCCCAAGGCCCGTACCACGCCGCCCCGCCCCATCGTGGTCGGCCTGCTGCTGACCATGCTCGTGCTCTCGCTGGTCGCGCCGGTGCGCGTGCAAGGCGGCGTGAGCGACCTGGCCAAGGCCGTGACCAGCGTGGAGCTGGACTGGTTCTACATGGCCGTGTTCCCGCTGCTGACCGAGTGGCCGCTGGGCCGGGTGTGGGCGCTGGTGGTCGGCGCCTCGGTGCTGCTGGCCCTGCTGCCCTGGCTGCCGCCGCGCTGGGGGCGGGGGGCCAAGAACAAGTTCCAGATCGTGGTGCATGGCGAGCAGGGCGAGAGCGCGGAAATCACCGTGCGCAAGGGCGAGACCATCCTCGACGCCGGCCTGCGCGAAGGCCTGACCCTGGCCTACGACTGCCGCAACGGCGGCTGCGGCCTGTGCGTGTGCAGTGTGGCGCAGGGGGCCTATGAGCAGCGCCCCTACCAGGCGAGCGCCCTCTCCGGCGCCCAGAAGGCCCGGGGCCAGGCGCTCATGTGCTGCATGGAGCCCAGCGAGGACATGGCCATCGAGGTCGCCTACGACATCGGCGCCCAGCCCCAGGCGCCCGAGGTGCACAGCGCCACCGTGGTGCAGATGGAGCGTCTGGCCGAGGACGTGATGCTGGTGGTGCTGGAGCTGCCCGACGGCAAGAGCCTGGATTTCCTGGCGGGCCAGTACATCAACATCCTGCTCGACGACGGCCAGCGCCGCGCCTTCTCGTTTGCCAACCGGCCCCAGGCGGGGCGCCAGATCGAGCTGCATGTGCGCCTCGTGCCGGGCGGGCGCTTCACCACCTATGTGTTCGAGGGCATGAAGGTGGGCGACGTGCTGCGCTTCGAGGGGCCGCGCGGCCAGTTCACGCTGCGCGAGAGCGACCCGCCCATCCTGTTCGTCGCCGGAGCAACGGGGTTTGCGCCCATCAAGAGCATCGTGGAAGACGCCTTCGCCCGCGGCGTGCAGCGCACCATGCGCCTGTACTGGGGCGTGCGCCAGCCCCAGGACTTGTACATGCTGCAGCACTGCGAGGAATGGCAGCGCGCGCATGCCAACTTCACCGTGGTGCCGGTGGTGTCCGAGCCCGCGCCGGGCGACGGCTGGACGGGCCGCACGGGCCTGGTGCACGAGGCCATGCTCGCGGACTTTGCCGACCTGAGCGGCTATGAGGTCTACCTGTGCGGCTCGGTGCGCATGGTGGATGCCGCCGTGCCCGCGTTCATCGCCCAGGGCCTGCATGAGGATGCCTGCTTCTCGGACGCTTTTGTCCCGGCGGCGCCTGCTCCGGTAGCATAGTGCGCATGATGCGCATAGTGACCGCCAACCTCAACGGCATCCGCTCGGCAGCGGCCAAGGGTTTTTTCGACTGGATAGGCCAGCAGCAGGCCGACGCCGTCGGCGTGCAGGAGATCAAGGCCCAGCCGGGCCAGATCAGCGGCGCGTACGACCGCATCGGGGACATGCCCGGGCATTTCCACTGTGCGCAAAAGCCCGGCTATTCGGGCGTGGGCCTGTACCTGCGCGAGGAGCCCTCGGACGTGATCACCGGCCTGGGCGACGCCGGGTTCGACGCCGAGGGGCGCTGGGTCGAGGCGCGCTACGACCGGCCCGGGCGCCGGCTCAGCCTGGTCAGTTGCTACTTCCCGAGCGGCTCCTCGGGCGAGGAGCGCCAGCAGGCCAAGTTCCGCTTCCTGGACCTGATGTACCCCAAGCTCATGGCGCTGCGCGCCGAGCGCGAGTTCATCCTGGTGGGCGACGTGAACATCGCCCACCAGGCGATCGACCTGAAGAACTGGCGCAGCAACCAGAAGAACAGCGGCTTCCTGCCCGAGGAGCGGGCCTGGATGACGCAACTGCTGACCGAAGGCGGCCTGGTGGACGTCTACCGGCACCTGCACCCCGACACCACCGACACCTGCTACACATGGTGGAGCAACCGCGGCCAGGCCTACGCCAACAACGTGGGGTGGCGGCTGGACTACCAGATCGCGACCCCCGCCCTGGCCGCCCAGGCGCGCCGCGCCGCGATCTACAAGGACCAGAAGTTCAGCGACCACGCGCCCCTGTGCATCGACTACGAGCTGGCGCTGTGAGATCGCGCGGGCGCACGGACGGCGGGGCCGTGCCCACGGGCCGGCGTTGCATGTTGTAACCTCAGGGCCTTGTTCCACCCGCGCCCCCGTTCGCCATGACCGCCCCCAGCGCCTCGGATTCCACATCGACCCCGTACTTCGAGCCGCGCAGCGCCGATGCGCTGTGGTCCCTGGTGAGCTCCCCGCACCCCGTGGTCGGCAAGGCGCGGCACCTGGGCGAAGCGCTGATCCACGCCGGGCTGGTGCGCGCCCCGGACCTGCACCAGGGGCTGGCCATGCAGCAGGACGAGCGCGGGCGCGGGCGCCAGCGCCTGATCGGCCAGATCCTCGTGGACCAGGGCCACCTCTCGCAGGACCAGCTGCGCGAGGCCATCGCGGCCTGGCTGGGCTCCTACGTGGTGCACCCGGGCCAACTGCCGCCCGACCCGGCTGCCCTGGCGCTGATACCGCGCAGCGTGGCCGAGCGCGAGTCGGTGCTGCCCCTGCTGGTGCGCGAGGATGCGCTGGTGGTGCTCATGGCCGACCCCAGCGACCGCACGTTGCTCGACGAACTGCGCTTTCTGAGCCAGCGGCGCGTGCTGCCCCTGCAGGCCGCGCCGGGCTCGCTCATGCCGGCCATCGCCAAGGCCTACAGCGTGCAGGCGCAAGGCGCGCCCGCCCCGGCGGCGGGCGGCCGCGCACCGGCGGGTGGGGCGGCCCGGGGCAATGCGCGCCCCAGCGCGCAGGAGCTGCTTGGCAACCTCGACAGCCTGCCCGCGGAGTCCGATGCCGCTGCGGCCGACGTGGTCTCGGAGTCGGACAACACCCTGGTGCGCCTGATCAACTCCATCATCGACGAGGCCATTGCGCACCGCGCCTCGGACATCCACATCGAGACCGAGCCCGCGCCGCACAAGCTGCGCGTGCGCCTGCGCATCGACGGCGACCTCGTGCCCTACCTGGAGCTGCCGGCGCGCTTTCGCTACGCCATGGTCGCGCGCATCAAGATCATGGCGGGCATGGACATCTCCGAGCACCGCAAGCCGCAGGACGGCAAGATCGACTTCGCGCGCTTTGGCGGGCCCCCGGTGGAGCTGCGCGTGGTCACCATCCCCACGGCGCACGGCCTGCAGGACGTGGTGCTGCGCCTGCTCGCCGGCGCCAAGCCGCTGCCGCTGGAGCACATCGGCCTGTCGCCCGGCAACCTCGCGGCGCTGCGCCAGGCCGTGCAGAAACCCTATGGCCTGGTTCTGGTCGTCGGCCCCACGGGTTGCGGCAAGACGACCACGCTGCATTCCGTGATCCGCGACCTCAACACCCCCAACCGCAAGATCTGGACGGCCGAGGACCCGATCGAGATCACGCAGAGCGGCCTGCGCCAGGTGCAGGTGAACGCGCGCATCGGCTGGACCTTTGCCGCGGCCATGCGCAGCTTTCTGCGCGCCGACCCCGACGTCATCATGATCGGCGAGATGCGCGACGAGGAGACCGCGCGCATCGCCATCGAGGCCTCGCTCACCGGCCACCTGGTGCTCTCGACGCTGCACACCAACTCGGCGCCCGAGAGCATCGCGCGCCTGCTGGAGATCGGGCTCGACCCCTTCAACTTCTCCGATTCGCTGCTCGCCATCCTGGCGCAGCGCCTGGTGCGGCGCCTGTGCACGCAGTGCCGCGAGCCCGTCGCGGCCAGCGAGGAGCAGGTGCAGGCCCTGGCCGCGCAGTACCTGGACAGCAGCGCCGCCACGCACAGCCCCGGCGCGCGCGACGCCCTGGTGGCGCGCTGGCGCCAGGACTATGGCGGCGAGGGCGGCGCCCTCACCCTCTGGCGCGCGCGTGGCTGCAGCCAGTGCGAATCCCACGGCTACCATGGGCGGCTGGGCATCCACGAACTCATGCTCAGCGACGAAATCATCCGCCAGCACATCCGCCGCCGCGCCTCGGCCACGGACATCCGCCTCGCCGCCCTGGCTGCGGGCATGCGCACGCTGCGCCAGGACGGCATCGAGAAGGTCCTGCAGGGCCTGACGGACATGCCCCAGGTCGTCGCTGCCACCAACGTTTGAAACCCCCGCCTTTTCCCTCTCCGGCGCCATGCTCCACTACCTGACCCTGCCCGTCACCGCCTTCCAGCAGAACTGCTCGCTCCTGTGGTGCGATGCCACCGGCCAGGCGAGCGTGATCGACCCCGGCGGCGACATCGACCAGATCGTGCACGCGGCCCGCCAGCGCGGGCTGCAACTGGCCCAGATCTGGCTGACGCACGCGCACATCGACCATGCGGGCGGCGCGGGCGAACTGGCCGAGCGCCTGCAGATTCCCATCATCGGGCCGCACCCGGGCGACCAGTTCTGGATCGACGGCCTGCCGCAGCAGAGCGTGATGTTCGGCTTTCCGCCCGCGCAGCGCTTCACGCCCACGCGCTGGCTGCACGACGGCGATGCCGTGCAGCTCGGCCACGAGCAGCTTGCCGTGCGCCACTGCCCGGGCCACACGCCGGGCCATGTGGTGTTCCACGCGCCGCAGATCGAGCGCTGCTTCGTCGGCGACGTGCTGTTCGCCGGCAGCATCGGCCGCACCGACTTCCCGCAGGGCAACCACGAGCAGCTCATCGAGAGCATCACCCAGCGCCTGTGGCCCATGGGCGACCAGACGGTGTTCATCCCCGGGCACGGGCCCGAGAGCAGCTTCGGGCGCGAACGCCAGAGCAACCCCTACGTGGGTGGAACCTGATATTTCAAGGGTTTTGGGCCTCTAGCGCCCGTGGATCAAGCGCCAGCAGCTACCGATTCAATAGCATTCAGCCATTCTGCCGGGCCGCTTCGTACAGGCCCTGCACCTTGGGCACGTTCTGCTGCAGTTCGCGGATGCGCTCCGGGCCGCTGGGGTGGGTGGAGAGGAAGGCCAGCCCCTCCTTGCCGCCCGTGGCCTGGCCCATCTTGCGCCACAGGCTGACGGCGGCACGGGGGTCGTAGCCCGCGCGTGCGGCCAGTTCCAGGCCCACGAGGTCGGCGTCGCTCTCGTCGCTGCGGCTGAACTTGAGCGTGAGCAACTGCCCGCCCAGGCTGGCGGCCAGGTTGCCCAGGTCCCCCAGGCCCAGCAGTTGCGCGCCCAGGCGCAGGCCCAGGTTGGTCGCCTGCGTCTTGGCGATGCGCTCGCGCGCGTGCTCGCGCAGGGCATGCGCCATCTCGTGGCCCATGACCATGGCCACCTCGTCGTCGCTGAGCTGGAGCTGCTCCAGGATGCCGGTGAAGAAGGCGATCTTGCCGCCCGGCATGCAGAAGGCGTTGATCTGCTTGCTGGCGATGAGGTTGACCTCCCAGCGCCACTGGCGCGCGCGCTCGTTCCACGGCGTGGTGTGCGGGATGAGCCGCCGCGCAATGGCGTGCAGGCGCACGAGCTGCGGGTGGCCGGCCGGTGCCAGCGCGCGCTGCGCGCGCGCCTGCGCCAGCAACTGGCTGTACTGCTGCACGGCCGAGGTTTCCAGCGTCTCGGCCGGCACCAGGCGGCGCATGCCCGAGGCGGCGCCCACATCGACCTGGGCCAGCGCGGGCGCGGCCATGCCCGCACCAGCCGCGAGCAGAAACGCGCGGCGCGCCTGCCAGGGAGATGATGGCGCGGCGGCGGGGGCGGGGCAGAACAGGCACATGCAGGAATAATAGACAAAAACTCCCGCGCGCCCATGCCAGACCACGCCCCGACCCCCGCCGCCCCGGCACCCCGCGCCACCTGGCTGCAGACGCTGCGCGTCTACCTCGAGCCGGCCAGCCTGCGCATGCTCACACTGGGCTTCGCCGCCGGCCTGCCGCTGTTGCTGGTGCTGGGCACGCTGAGCTTTCGCCTGCGCGAGGCGGGCATCGACCGCGGCACCATCGGCTACCTGAGCTGGGTGGGCCTGGCCTACGGCTTCAAGTGGGCCTGGGCGCCGCTGGTGGACCGGCTGCCGCTGCCGCTGCTCACGCGCTGGCTGGGGCGGCGGCGCGGCTGGCTGCTGCTGGCGCAGGCGGCCATCGTCGCGGGGCTGGTGGGTATGGCGCTGGCCGATCCGCGCCAGGCGCTGGGCCCCATCGTCTGGTGCGCGCTGGCCGTGGCCTTCGGCTCGGCCACGCAGGACATCGCGCTCGACGCCTTCCGCATCGAGTCGGCCGACACCGGCCGCCAGGCCGCGCTGGCCGCCGCCTACCAGACGGGCTACCGGCTGGCCATGATCTGGGCCGGCGCGGGCGTGCTGTGGATCGCCGCGCGCGCCGAGGGCGCAGCAGCCCTGGCGCAAGGCACGGTCTACCAGAACGGCGCCTGGCAGACGGCCTACCTGGTGATGGCGGCCTCCATGGCCGTGGGCATCGTCACCGTGCTGTTCTCGCGCGAACCGCGCCCCGTGGCCCTGCCCCCGGCGAAGAACGCCGCCGCATGGCTGCGCGGCGCGGTGGTCGAGCCCTTCGCCGACTTCCTGCGCCGCTACGGCTGGCAGGCGGCGCTGATCCTGGCGCTCATCGCCGTCTACCGCATCAGCGACGTGGTCATGGGCATCATGGCCAACCCGTTCTACGTGGACATGGGCTACACCAAGGACGAGGTGGCCGCCGTGACCAAGGTGTACGGCGTGCTCATGACGCTGGCGGGCGCCTTCGTCGGCGGCGTGCTCTCCATGCGCCTGGGCGTGATGCGCATCCTCATGCTGGGCGCGCTGCTGAGCTGCGCCACCAACCTGCTGTTCGCCTGGCTGGCCGGGCACGGGCACGACGTGACGGCGCTCATCGCCGTGGTCTCGGCCGACAACCTGGCGGGCGGCATTGCCTCGGCGGCCTTCATCGCCTACCTGTCGAGCTTGACCAATGTGAGCTACTCGGCCACGCAGTACGCGCTGTTCAGCTCCATGATGCTGCTGGCGCCCAAGTTCGTGGCGGGCTTCTCGGGGGACTATGTCAATGCCTTCGGCTATGCGCATTTCTTCGTCTCCACGGCGCTGCTGGGCGTGCCGGTGCTCGCCCTGGTCTGGCTCGCGTCCAGGGTCAAATCGACCGATGGCGCTTGACTGGCAAGCGCTGGCAGCTATTGATTCAATAGCGGATTGGGATGACCGGGCCGCGCCCGTTTACCGGGGCTTTACCCCCAGGACAAGGCGCCGTGACACACTGGGCGCACCATGCCTGCCTAGGCACTGACTGTGGAGCCATGAGCATTTCCCTGTTGATGATCGAAGACGACCTGCGCCTGGCGCAGATGGTGGCCGAGTACCTGGGCCAGTCGGGCATGCAGGTCGCGCACTGCCCCGATGCCGCCAGCGGCCTGGCGCGCCTGCAGGGGGGCGAGGGCGCGGCCCTGCCCGAGCTGGTCATCCTCGACCTCATGCTGCCCGACATGGACGGCCTGGAAGTCTGCCGCCGCATCCGCGCCCTGCCCGGCGCCGCGGGCCAGATGCCGGTGCTCATGCTCACCGCCAAGGGCGACCCCATGGACCGCATCATCGGCCTGGAGATCGGTGCCGACGACTACCTGCCCAAGCCCTTCGAGCCGCGCGAGCTGCTCGCGCGCATCCGTGCCATCCTGCGCCGGCGCCACGCGGGCGCCGCCCCGGCGGCGCACACCATGCGCTTCGGTGCGCTGGAGATCGACCGCGACGCGCGCAGCGTCACCGTCGCCGGCCAGCCGGCGGAGCTGACCTCCTACCAGTTCGACCTGCTCGTGGCCCTGGCCGAGCGCGCCGGTCGCGTGCTCACGCGCGACCAGATCATGGAGGCCGTGCGCGGGCGCGAGCTCGAAGCCTTCGACCGCTCCATCGACGTGCACATGGGCCGCATTCGCGCCGCCATCGAGCAGGACGTGAAGAACCCGCGCCGCATCCTCACAGTGCGCGGCGTGGGCTACGTGTTCGCCAAGCAGCAGGACTGACGCGCCGCCATGTCCGCCACCAACCCCTTCGCGCGCCACCTGTACCTGCGCATCTGGCTGGCCGTGGTCGCCGGCGTGGCCGTGCTCACGCTGGCCGTGGGCTGGGCCTGGCGCGTCGCGGCCGAGCAGAACGCCCAGACCCTGGCGCCGCCCGCGCGCGAGATCGTGCTGCGCGACGAGCAGGGCCGCATCGTGCTGCAGGGCCTGGCGGCGCGCCAGCCCACGGCGCCGGCGCAGGGGCTGGAGTTCCTCGTCGCCACCGAGCAGGGTGGCAGCTATGTGCTGCAGATGGCGCCGCGCGCCGAGCGCGCCGAGCGTGCCGGCCGGCCCGGTGCCGGCCCGGCGCACCGCGCCATGATGTTCTGGACCCGGCCGCCGTTCGGCTTCGCATGGATGCTCGCCGTGGTCGGCATCGCCGTGGCGGTGGGGGTGTTCCCCATCATCCGGCGCCTGACGCAGCGGCTCGAGGCGCTGCAGCGCAGCGTGCAGCGCTTTGGCGAGGGCGACCTGTCGGTGCGCGTGCCCGCGCAGGGCCACGACGAGGTGGCCCACCTGGCGCGCCAGTTCAACGCCGCCGCCGAACGCGTGGAGGCCCTGGTGAAGGCGCACAAGTCGCTGCTCGCCAATGCCTCGCACGAGTTGCGCTCGCCCCTGGCGCGCATCCGCATGGGGCTGGAGCTCATGGGCGCGCAGCCGCCCTCGGCCGCACTGCGCGAGGAGCTGCAGCGCAACATCGCCGAGCTCGACCAGCTCGTGGAGGAAATCCTGCTCGCCAGCCGCCTGGATGTGCGCGAGGCCGACGTGGGTACCAGCGAGCACGTCGATCTCGTGGGCCTGGCCGCCGAGGAGTGCGCGCGCAGCGGCGCCGAGCTCGAGGTGCAGGCCGACGGCCTGGAAGTGCAGGCCGTCGCCCGGCTGCTGCGCCGCGCCCTGCGCAACCTGCTGGAGAACGCGCGCCGCTACAGCCACGGGCCGGTCAGCGTCACGCTCGTGCGGCATGCGGGCATGGCCGAGGTGCGCGTCTGCGACCAGGGCCCGGGCGTGCCCGCGGCGCTGCGCGAGCGCATCTTCGAGCCCTTCTACCGCCTGCCCGGCGCCAGCGAGCGCGCGGGCGGCGTGGGGCTGGGCCTGGCGCTGGTGCGCTCCATCGCCGGCCGCCACCAGGGCACGGTGCACTGCGAGAACAACCCGCGGGGCCCGGGCGCCTGCTTTGTGCTGCGCCTGCCGCTGGCGGCCTGAGCGGCCTACCCGGCGGTGCCCTGCGGCGCTTGTCTCGGCGCGTCCTGGGCCGCGCTCAGCAGCAGGACGAAGAACAGCGGGAAGAAATGCCGCTCCGTGAGCAATTGCAGCGGCGTGTCCACCATGGCGTACACCATCCAGACCACCCACAGGCTCGGGCCCATGGCCGCCGCCATGGTCTGCAGGCCGCGCTGGCGCCACAGCAGCCATCCCAGGGTGGCCACCCAGGCCGCATACGCGGCCAGGGCGGGCAGGCCCCCCTCGATGGCGGCGAACAGCCACTGGTTGTGCGGGTGCTTGCCCCCGCCGTAGAGGCACATGTCGGCGGGCTGTGCCGAGGCGCAGAACGCCTGCCGGTAGCTGCCGGTGCCATGGCCCAGCACCGGGCGCTGGCCTATGACCTGCAGCGCCTCGCGCCAGATCGCCAGGCGGTGGTCGGCCAGGTTCACGTCGCCGCGCTGCGCGCTGCCTGCCCCCTCGAAGGCCTGGATCTCGCGCCAGGTGCGGTCCAGGCGGTCCTGCACGCTGCCGGACATCCACAGCGCCGCCGCGCACAGCACGGCCATGCCCCCCAGCCAGTGCAGCAGCCAGCGCCGCGGGCAGCACACCAGCGCGAGCACGAACAGCCCGGCCAGCAGCGTGGCATAGCCCGTGCGCCCGGGCACCAGCCACAGGATGTCGAACACCGCCAGCGCCGCCAGCAGGCCGTGCGCGAGGCGCTGGCGCCATGCCAGCGCCCGGCCGGTGCACGCCCGGGCCAGCCAGGCCAGCGCGGCCACGGACATCAGCACGTTGTGCGTGATATGGACGTGGAAGATCGCGTCCCCGCCGCCCTTGTAGGGCAGGGGCCAGGGGCCGGCATCCAGGCGCACCCACAGCGCATGCGCCAGCGACAGCGCCAGCGTCAGGCCCATGGCCAGCAAAAAGGCCTGCAGGCAGCGCCGCGGCCAGGGCGTATGCCACAGCGCCACGGCGAACAGCGGCAGCAGCAGCAGCGCCGCGCTGCGCAGCAACTGGCCGAGCACGGCCTGCGGGGCGGCGGCGCTCCAGAGGGAGGCCAGCAGGGCGCTGCCGTACAGGGCCAGTGTCGCCAGGACGGCGGGGTGCCGGCCCACGGCATGCCAGCGCCCGCGCCAGCTCCCGGCTGCCTGGCCGGCCAGCATGGCGGCGGCGAACAGGGCCGTCAGCACGCTGGTCAGGGCGTTCGACAGCGGAATGGCAAAGGCCAGCGCCACGAGCAAGGCACCGGCGGTGTTCTGCAACCTGGCAGCCCAGGCCGATGGCGGGAGGAGCGAAGCGGCCACGGGCACAGCCTTCTCAGTAGCGGGCCGGGGCCTGCCAGAACCCGACCACGCGCCCCCAGGCGCGCGCCAGGTGGCGCGGCGAGGGCAGCAGCACGCGCACGGCCAGCACGGCCAGCGACTGCAGCCGGGCCTTGCGGCGCAGCCGCCGGGCGGCATCGGTGCCCGCGTGCTTGGCGGTGAACAGGATCTTGGAGCGCGCATGGTGCAGGCCGCGCAGGTATTCCACGCGCCAGGGGTGGCGGCCGCGCACCGAGCCGCGGTTGGCGTGGGCCACGCGCACGGCGGGCTCGAGCACCACCGCCCGGCGCATCTGCAGCAGGCGCAGGCACAGGTCTTCGTCCTCGTAGTAGAGGAAGAAGCGCGTGTCGAACCAGGTGCGTGTGGGCAGGGCGTCCAGGCGCAGCAGCATCACCGCGCCGCAGGCATAGCCCACGCACAGGGGGCCTTGCGCCGCCGGCCCGCGCGCCGTGCTGTGCAACCGCGGCCAGCCGTAGTTGAGCTGCGCGTGCCCCTGCAGATCGACGAGCTGCGGCACGACCACGGCGGCCTCGGGCCAGCGCTGCGCGGCCTGCAGCAGGGCCTGGGCGTCGGCGGTGTGCACCAGGCAGTCCGGGTTCAGCAGCAGGGCGTAGGGGGTGCGGACCTGGGCCAGGGCCAGGTTGTTGGCCGCGCCGAAACCCTGGTTGGTGTCCAGGCCGATCCACTGCGCCTGCGGCAGGAGCCGCCGTACCAGGGCCGGCGTTGCGTCGTGGCTGCCGTTGTCCACCACGATCACTTGCGGCCAGTCGGCGAGGGCGCGCGCCAGCGGCTCGAGGCAATGGGCGCTGTTGAAGGTCACCACCACGGCAGTCACGTCGGCCAAGGGGTGGCGCCTGGGCGCCGCCGCGCTGTCCGCCAGCGGCGCTGCGGCCGGGGTGGCAGGCGCCAGTACGGACGTTGCCGGCGCGTGGGGCGCGGGCCGCACGGGGAGGGGAAACAGGCTTTCCCAGTCGATGGCCAGCCGCTGCGGCACCAGCAGCACGCAGGGCAGGTGGCGGGCATTGGCCTGCGGGCCTGCCAGCCGCTGGAGGTACACGGGGTTGCCGCCATGGCGCAGAGCCGTCCACAGCCGCGCCAGCAGGCCCCGGCGCGCCGGGTTGCCGCGCACCACTTGCCAGGCCTCATAGGCCACGCCGGTCTGGCGCAGGCGCTCGAGCACGGTGGGCAGGTGGCCCTTGTCCACCTCGACCTGGATCACCGGGGCGTGTGCGCGTATGGTCTGCAAGGCCCCCTGCAGGGCCTCTATCTCGTGGCCCTCGATGTCGAACTTGATGAACGCCACGTCGGCAATGCCCAGGCGCTGCACCAGCGCGTCCAGGCTGACCGCGGGCACCACGGTGGTGCCGTCCGTGCCGTCCTGGCTCACGCGGGCGTGGCCCAGGTTGCCATGGCGCTCCATCTGCAGGCGCACCTGCCCTTCGCGGTCCGAAATGGCGGCGCAGACGACGGTGGACTTCTCCTCCAGCCCGTTCCAGGCAAGGTTGGCCCGCGCCACATGGGCGTAACTCTGCACCGCATCGACGGCGAGCACGCCGCCGAAGTCCGGCCCCAGCTCCACGCTGTAGTTGCCGATGTGGCAGCCCAGGTCGACCAGGGTGCTGCGCGCCAGGCGCTCGGCGCCCAGGCCCTGGCGGCAGACGTGGCGCGCCACGGCGATCTCCTCGGCTTCGAAGGCGCCGAACTTGGCCGTGTAGCCGCTGACATAGTCGCCCGGCATCACGAAATAGCGCCGGTGCTGCCGGCCCTGCAGGAAAAAGCGCCCGCCCCGCTGCAGCAGCGGGTGCAGGAGCTTGAACCAGTAGACCCGCGGGGAGATGCGCAGGCCGGTATCAATGGGGGCGGCACGGCCGGGCGGCTGCGCCGGTGCCTTGTCCAGGCCCACGGCCTCCGGGATGCTCAATGCGCGCCCCTGGCGACCTCTCCGGCCTTGAGCCGATAGTGCGTGCCGCAGTAGGGGCAACGTGCCTCGCCGGTGCGCGCCACGTCGAGGAACACCCGCGGGTGGTTGTTCCACAGCTTCATGTCGGCCTGGGGGCTGGGACAGAACACGCCGCCCTGGGGATTGAGATCCTTGGCCAGCAATTCAACGACGGCTTGGGACATGGTCAGACCTTGGTGAGCCAGTGGGCGTATTTCGGGTTGCGTCCGTTGACGATGTCGAAGAACGCGTTCTGGATTTTCTCGGTGATGGGGCCGCGGCTGCCCGCGCCGATCTCGATGCGGTCGAGTTCGCGGATGGGCGTGACCTCGGCGGCCGTGCCGGTGAAGAAGGCTTCGTCGGCGATGTACACCTCGTCGCGCGTGATGCGCTTTTGCACGATCTCCAGGCCCAGGTCCTGGGCGATGTGGAACACCGTGTTGCGCGTGATGCCGTTGAGCGCACCGGCCGAGAGGTCGGGCGTGTAGATCACGCCGCTCTTGATGACAAAGATGTTCTCGCCCGCACCTTCGGAGACGAAGCCGCTGCTGTCGAGCAGCAGCGCTTCGTCGTAGCCCTCGTCCGTGGCTTCCATGTTGGCCAGGATGGAGTTGGTGTAGTTGCTCACCGCCTTGGCCTGCGTCATGGTGATGTTGACGTGGTGGCGCGTGTAGCTGCTGGTCTTGACGCGGATGCCGCGCTTCATGCCCTCTTCGCCCAGGTAGGCGCCCCAGGCCCAGGCGGCGACCATCAGGTGGATGGTGTTGCCCTTGGGCGAGACACCCAGCTTCTTGTCGCCGATCCAGGTGAGCGGGCGCAGGTAGCAGGATTCCAGATTGTTGGCGCGCACCACGGCCTTTTGCGCCTCGTTGACCTGCTCCATGGTGAAGGGGATCTTCATGCGCAGGATCTTGGCGCTGTTGAACAGGCGCTCCGTGTGCTCCTGCAGGCGGAAGATGGCCGTGCCATTGACCGTGTTGTAGGCGCGCACGCCCTCGAAAGCGCCGCAGCCGTAGTGCAGCGTGTGGGTCAGCACGTGGATCTTGGCGTCGCGCCAATCGACCATCTGGCCGTCCATCCAGATCTTGCCGTCACGGTCGGCCATGGAGGGTACAACGGGGCTCATAGGGGTCCTTTGCTCAGGGTTCGCGAATCCTGCGATTCTACGGCGCGCAGTCCAGGCGCCGGGGGGCTTCAGGCCAAGGCGCGCACGGCGTCGAGCGCCTGCTCGATGCGTTCGACGGCATGGATTTCCAGCCCCGCAATCGGCTGGCGCGGGGCGTTGGCCTTGGGCACCACGGCCACGGTGAAGCCCAGCTTGGCCGCCTCGCGCAGCCGCTCCTGTCCGCGCGGCGCCGGGCGCACCTCACCCGCCAGGCCCACCTCGCCGAAGGCGATGAAGCCCTTGGGCAGGGCGCGGCTGCGCAGGCTCGATGCGATGGCCAGCATCACCGCCAGGTCGGCGGCGGGCTCGCTGATGCGCACGCCGCCCACGGCGTTGACGAACACGTCCTGGTCGGCGCAGGCCACGCCCGCATGCCGGTGCAGCACGGCCAGCAGCATGGCCAGGCGGTCGCGCTCCAGCCCCACGGACAGGCGCCGCGGATTGGGGCCGCCGCCATCGACCAGGGCCTGGATTTCGACCAGCAGCGGGCGCGTGCCTTCGAGCGTGACGAGCACGCAACTGCCGGGCACGGGTTCGCTATGCTGCGAGAGGAAGATGGCGCTGGGGTTGGAGACACCTTTCAGGCCGCGTTCGGTCATGGCGAACACGCCGATCTCGTTGACCGCGCCGAAGCGGTTCTTGATGGCGCGCACCAGGCGGAAGTTGGAGTGCGTGTCGCCCTCGAAGTACAGCACGGTATCGACCATGTGCTCGAGCACGCGCGGGCCGGCGAGCGCGCCCTCCTTGGTCACGTGGCCCACCAGCACCATGGCGATGCCCGTGGCCTTGGCCGCCCGCGTGAGGTGGGCGGCGCATTCGCGCACCTGCGCGACCGAGCCCGGCGCCGAGGTGAGCTGGTCGGAGAACACCGTCTGGATGGAGTCGATCACCGCCACGGCGGGCTGCACGGCCTCCGTGGTGGCGAGGATTTTTTCAAGCTGCGTCTCGGCCAGCACCTGCACCTGGCTGTGGTCCAGGCCCAGGCGGCGCGAGCGCAGCGCCACCTGGGCGCCGCTTTCCTCGCCCGTGACGTAGAGCGTGGGCAGACCCTTGCGCTGCAGGGCGTCCAGGGCCTGCAGCAGCAGCGTGGACTTTCCAATGCCGGGGTCGCCCCCGATCAGCACCACGCCGCCCTCGACGATGCCGCCGCCCAGCACGCGGTCGAGTTCGGCCAGGCCGCTTTCGGTGCGCGCCACCTCCTGGGCCTCGATGGCCGAGAGCGGGGTGACGGGCTGCGCCGCATTGAGCGCCAGGGCCCCCGCTTGGCTGTAGCGGTTGCGGGCCGCGCCGGCTTCGGCCAGGGTTTCGGTGAGGGTGTTCCAGGCCTGGCAGTGCGGGCACCGGCCCAGCCACTTGGGCGTGGTGCCGCCGCATTCAGAGCAGGTGTAGAGCGTCTTGTCGCGGGACATGGGCGGCGGGGTGGGGATGGAGGGCCCGCCACTGTAGCGCAGCCGCCCCGCCTGCGGCCTCCGGGGCCGCAGCAGGCGGGGCGCTCAGGCGGCCGTGAGCCAGTAGCCCGCGTTGAAAGGGCTGCTCATGCGTAGCGCCAGCGGGGAGATGTCCACGAGCTTGTCGGTGGGCATTTTTTCCTCGCACTCCTCGCCGAGGGGGATGCCCTGCACGCGTGCAGGGGCCTGCGGGGCCGGGTTCGCCCGTTCTGCCTGGCCGGTGGTCGCAGAACGGGCTACAGAAAAGAATAGAAACAGCGGAACGGGATCTTGCGGTCGCTCCAGTACTCGGCGGCGTCGCGGAAGACGTCGAGCAGCTGCTCGCGGGCTTCCTTGTCGAATTTGGCCGTGGCCGGGATCTGCTCCAGCACCACGACGAAGCCGGGCTGCGGGCCCGACTTGTGCAGGGGGTCGGTGAGGCAGTCGCACAGCGCATCGAAGTTCTTGCCAAAATGCGCCGGGAAGGTGAACTGCTGCGCGATCAGGTCCAGCACGTCCTGCTTGGTCTGGGCGTGGGCCAGGTTGGCATAGAGGAAGTGGTGCCCCAGGCGGGCGGCGGCCTCCTGCAGGTCATGCACGCGAAAGGCACGGATGGACTGCACGATGTTGGGGCGCACACCGCGCAGTGGTACTTCCGATTCCTTACGAAGTGGTGTGTCCATCTCCGCTTCTCTTTCTCTTCCAGTCAAAAACAAGTCCCGGGACCGTTGCTGCAGGTCTCCGGGAAGCCATCGGGCGGTCATGGACCCCGGCACGGCCAGGGTGCAGAGGTTGGGGTTCATTCGATAATTTCGCGAAAACTGGCGTAATGGTCGCTGGTGTAATAGCAAGCCTCTGGCGTGCGGGGCTGGTAGCCGCCGCACACGATGCGCCGGGCGCCACGGTGGCGTACGCCAGGTGTTCTGACGGTGTATTCGCGGTAGTAGCCGCGTTTGTGCTGGGGCAGCAGCCTTTCGCGATTGCCAAAGACCGTGCCGTCCTTCTCATAAGGAAAAGGCCCGCCCTGGCGGATCAGCGCATAGGTCTCACGACCCTGGGGGGGCAGTTGCGCGACAGGGATGCTCTCCTGGCTGCCACCGGCTGGCAGGCCGCGCGCCATGCCCGGCAGGGGCGCGAGCGCGCAAGCAAAAACCAACATCCATGCGGCGAATGCCCTGCTCGCCCTCCAGGCACCAGCCTTCAGCATCAATCCACACCTTTCAGAAACTACGGGTTTACCCGAAATTTCGAACCGCTAGTGTGACGGAAACCCCCTGAAAATGCAAGCATGTGCCTATTCTTTAGGCAGTTTTTGCCCGGGCCGGGGGCTTGGGAAGTCAGTGTTCGCTTTGGCGCCGGGCCTTATCGCTGCGCGTTGGCGTCCGCCACGGTGAGCGCCGTCATGTTGACGATGCGGCGCACCGTGGTGCTGGCCGTGAGGATGTGCACCGGCAGCCCCGCGCCCAGCAGCACCGGGCCGATGGCGATGTTGCCGCCCGCGGCGGTCTTGAGCAGGTTGTAGGAGATGTTGGCGGCGTCGATGTTGGGCATGACCAGCAGGTTGGCGTCGCCCGCCAGGCTGCTGTGCGGCATGAGGGCGGCGCGCGCCTTGCCGTCCAGGGCCACGTCACCGTGCATTTCCCCGTCCACCTCCAGCCAGGGGGCCTGCACGCGCAGCAGTTCCAGGGTCTGGCGCATCTTCACGGCGCTGGGCTGGTTGCTGTTGCCGAAGTTGGAGTGCGACAGCAGGGCGGCCTTGGGCTTGAAGCCAAAGCGCAGCATTTCCTCGGCGGCCATGATGGTGATTTCGGCAAGCTGCTCGGCCGTGGGGTCGTAGTTCACGTGCGTATCAACGACGAAGACCTGGCGCTCGGGCAGCATGAGCCCGTTCATGCAGGCGTAGGTCTGCACCCCGGTGCGCTTGCCGATGACCTGGTCGATGTACTGCAGGTGGTGCGCCGTGTGGCCCCAGGTGCCGCAGATCAGGCCATCGACCTCGCCCTTGTGCAGCATCATGGAGCCGATGAGCGTGAGGCGCCGGCGCATCTCGATCTTGGCGATGGGCACCGTCACGCCCTTGCGCTCGGTCATGCGGTGGTAGGTCTGCCAGAAGTCGCGGTAGCGGTGGTCGTTCTCGACGTTCACCACGTCGTAGTCGCGGCCCTCCTGCAGGCGCAGGCCGAATTTCTCGCAGCGCTGGGCGATCACGGCCGGGCGGCCGATGAGCGTGGGGCGGGCGATGTGCTCGTCCACGACGATCTGCGCGGCGCGCAGCACGCGCTCTTCCTCGCCTTCGGAGTAGGCCACGCGCTTTTTCGCGGCTTTCTTGGCGATGGTGAAGATCGGCTTCATCGTCGTGCCCGAGGCGTAGACGAAGGTCTGCAGGTGGTCGCGGTAGGCGTCCATGTCGGCAATGGGGCGCTGCGCGACGCCGGAGTCCGCTGCGGCCTGGGCCACGGCCGGCGCGATCTTCATCATCAGGCGCGGGTCGAAGGGCTTGGGAATCAGGTATTCCGGCCCGAAGGAGAGCTGCTCGCCCACGTAGGCAGCGGCCACGACCTCACTCTGCTCGGCCTGCGCGAGCTCGGCGATGGCGTGCACGGCGGCGATTTCCATCTCCGTGGTGATGGTGGTGGCGCCGCAGTCGAGCGCACCGCGGAAGATGTAGGGAAAGCACAGGACGTTGTTCACCTGGTTGGGGTAGTCCGTGCGGCCCGTGGCGATGATGGCGTCGTCGCGCACGGCCTTCACGTCTTCCGGCGCGATCTCGGGGTTGGGGTTGGCGAGCGCGAAGATCAGCGGGCGCGGCGCCATGTGCGCCACCATGTCCTTCTTGAGCACGCCCCCGGCGGACAGGCCCAGGAACACGTCGGCCCCGGCGATGACCTGCGAGAGCGTGCGCAGATCGGTTTTCTGCGCGAAGAAGGCCTTGTCGGCGTCCATGAGCTCGGTGCGCCCCTCGTAGACCACGCCGGCGATGTCGGTGACCCAGATGTGCTCGCGCGGCAGGCCCAGCTTGACCAGCAGGCCCAGGCAGGCCAACGCCGCCGCGCCTGCGCCCGAGGCAACCAGCTTGACCGTGCGGATGTCCTTGCCCGCGACCTTCAGGCCGTTGAGGATGGCGGCGCCCACCACGATGGCCGTGCCGTGCTGGTCGTCGTGGAAGACCGGGATCTTCATGCGCTCGCGCAGCTTGCGCTCGACGTAGAAGCAGTCGGGCGCCTTGATGTCCTCGAGGTTGATGCCGCCGAAGGTGGGCTCCATGGCGGCAATGATCTCGACCAGCTTGTCCGGGTCCTTCTCGTTGATCTCGATGTCGAACACGTCGATGCCCGAGAACTTCTTGAACAGCACGCCCTTGCCCTCCATCACGGGCTTGCCGGCGAGCGGGCCGATGTCGCCCAGGCCCAGCACGGCCGTGCCGTTGGTCACCACGCCCACGAGGTTGCCCCGGCTGGTGTAGCGGAAGGCGGCCGCCGGGTCCTTGACGATTTCCTCGCAGGGCGCGGCCACGCCGGGCGAATACGCCAGCGCCAGGTCGTGCTGGTTCACCATCTGCTTGGTGGCGGCGATGGCCACTTTGCCGGGCTTGGGGAACTCGTGGTATTCGAGGGCAGCCTTGCGCAGCAGGGCGCGTTTGTCCGGGGTGGTGTCGGGCATGGTGGGTCTCCGCGATGCAATCGGCTGCCGGCGCCTGGGCGTCCCGGCACCGGCAGGGCGGCTGCCCCGGTGTTCGGCGGGCAGCCAGGGAAGGGATTATGGGTCTTCGCCCGGGGGCCTTACCAGAAGCCCCTGGGGTCCATGCCATTGTGACGCAAATTCGTGAAATGAATTTTCACATCACAAAACAAATGACTTTTCGGCCCCTAGTCGCCCGCACCCCGGGCCCACCCCGCCTTCAGCGGCTGCTCGGAAAGCTGAACACCGCCCCCTCGCGCACGCCGGCCGAGGGCCAGCGCTGCGTGACGGTCTTGCGCTTGGTGTAAAAGCGCACGGCGTCCGGCCCGTAGGCGTGCAGGTCGCCGAACAGGCTGCGCTTCCAGCCGCCGAACGAGTGGTAGGCCACGGGCACGGGCAGGGGCACGTTCACGCCCACCATGCCGACCTGGATGTGGTCGGTGAAGTAGCGCGCGGCCTCGCCGTCGCGCGTGAAGATGCAGGTGCCGTTACCGTACTCGTGGTCGTTGATGAGCTGCATGGCTTCCTGCAGCGTCTGCACGCGCACCACGCCGAGCACGGGGCCGAAGATTTCCTCCTGGTAGATCTTCATGCCGGGCTTGACGTGGTCGAACAGGCAGGCGCCCAGGAAGTAGCCGTCCTCATGGCCTGCCACCTGCACGCCACGGCCATCGACCACCAGCGTGGCGCCGTCTGCGACACCGCTGTCCACATAGGCCTTCACCTTCTCGAAGTGCTGCCGGGTCACCAGCGGGCCCATGTCGTTGCTGTTGTCGGTGCCGGGGCCAACCTTCATCTTGGCAATCTCGGCCTTGAGGCCCGCGATCACGGCGTCACCCACCGCGTCGCCCACGGCCACCAGCAGCGGGATGGCCATGCAACGCTCGCCACACGATCCATAGGCCGCGCCCATCAAGGCGCTCACGGCGTTGCCCACGTCGGCATCGGGCATCAGCACCGCGTGGTTCTTGGCGCCGCCCAGGGCCTGCACGCGCTTGCCGTGCTTGCAGCCTTCGGCGTAGATGTATTCGGCGATCGGCGTGGAGCCCACGAAGCTCACGGCCTTGACGCGCGGGTCTTGCAGCAGCGTGTCCACGGCCAGCTTGTCGCCGTTGACCACGTTGAGCACGCCGGGGGGCAGGCCCGCCTCCAGCGCGAGCTGGGCAATGAACAGCGCGCTGCTGGGGTCGCGCTCCGAGGGCTTGAGCACGAAGGTGTTGCCGCAGGCCACGGCCATGGGCCACATCCACAGCGGCACCATGGCCGGGAAGTTGAACGGCGTGATGCCCGCCGTGACGCCCAGGGCCTGGAACTCGGACCACGAGTCGATGCCCGGGCCCACGTTGCGGCTGTGCTCGCCCTTGAGCAGCTCGGGCGCGTAGCTGGCGTATTCCACGTTCTCGATGCCGCGCTGCAGCTCGCCGTGCGCATCGGCCAGCACCTTGCCGTGCTCGGCGGTGATCAGGGCGGCGATCTTGTCGGCGTTCTCTTCGAGCAGCACCTTGAGCTTGGACATCACGCGCGCGCGCTTGAGCGGCGGCGTGTTGCGCCAGGCGGGGAAGGCTGCCTCGGCGGAGGCGATGGCGGCCTCCACCGTGGCCTTGCTGGCCAGGGCTACGCTGGTGGTCGACTGGCCCGTGGCCGGGTTGAAGACGGGCTGGGTGCGCTCGGTGTCGGCAACGATCCTGCCGTCGATGAGGTGGCCGATGGTGGAGGTGACGTTCTTGTCGTGGTACATGGTGATTTCAAGCAAAAAGCGCGTCCAGCGCTTGTCCATCAAGCGCCAGCAGCTATCAAAACAGGAATTCAGGCGGTTTCGTGCAGGGCGTCGCCCAGGGCGCTGACCAGGCGGTCGATCTCGGCCTCGGTGCTGATGAAGGGGGGCGCGAGCTGGATGGTGTCGCCGCCGTAGCGCACGTAAAAGCCCTTGTCCCAGCACTTCATGGCGATCTCGTAGGGGCGCTTGGCCGGCTCGCCAGGCAGCGCTTCAATGGTGAAGCCGGCGGCCAGGCCGTAGTTGCGGATGTCGGCCACATGCTTGGCCCCCTTGAGGCCGTGCACGGCGTTCTCGAAGTAGGGCGCCAGGGTCTTCACGCGGCCGGGCATGTCCTCTTTTTGCAGGATGTCCAGCACGGCATTGCCCGCCGCGCAGGCGACGGGGTGGGCCGAGTAGGTGTAGCCGTGGGCAAATTCCAGCATGTACTCGGGGCCGCCCGCGGCCATGAAGGTGTCGTAGATCTCCTTGCTGGCCACACAGCCGCCCAGCGGCTGGGCGCCGTTGGTCACCTGCTTGGCGAAGTTCAGGATGTCGGGCGTCACGCCGAACACCTCGGCCCCCGTCCAGCCGCCGCAGCGGCCGAAGCCCGTGATCACCTCGTCGAAGATCAGCAGGATGTGGTTCTGCGTGCAGATCTCGCGCAGGCGCTGCAGGTAGCCCGCAGGCGGGATGACCACGCCGGCCGAGCCGGAGAACGGCTCCACGATCACCGCGGCGATGTTGCTGGCATCGTGCAGGGCGATCAGGTCGAGCAGCTTGTCGGCCAGCGCCCGGCCGTCGGTGTCGGGCATGCCCCGGCAGAAGGAGCCGGCGGGCGGCTGGGTGTGGGGGAGGTGGTCGGCCTCGATGGTCTGGCCGAAGGTCTTGCGGTTGCCCACCATGCCGCCGACCGAGATGCCGCCGAAGTTCACGCCGTGGTAGCCCTTCTCGCGGCCGATCAGGCGCGTCTTGCTGCCCTGGCCTTTGGCGCGCCAGTAGGCGCGCGCCATCTTCAGCGAGGTGTCGGCCGCCTCCGAGCCCGAGCCGGTGAAGAACACATAGTCCAGGCCGGCGGGCGTCAGCTCCTTGAGCTTGTTGGCAAGCTCGAACGAGGCCGGGTGGCCGAACTGGAAGGCGGGCGCGTAGTCGAGCTGGGCGGCGGCCTTGCCAATGGCCTCGGCCACCTCGCGGCGCCCATGGCCCAGGCCCGAGCACCACAGGCCCGAGAGGCCGTCGAAGATCTTGCGCCCGTCGGCGTCGGTGTAGTACGCGCCCAGGCCGCTCACGATCATGCGCGGCTGGGCCTTGAAGCTGCGGTTACCGGTGAAGGGCATCCAGTGCGCGTCCAGCCAGGCGGCGTCCGTGTTCGGGGCCGCCGCATGCGCGGAGGTATCGTCGACGAGGGCAAATGACATGGCGCTCTCCAGAAAAAAGGGGGAATGCGCGCATTGTGGGTAACGGCGATAATTCGTTGGATAGACAAATATCCACGTTCACTTGCCGATTTATGCAAGCAAGCACCGCCATCCGTCCGCGCGCCGTACTGGGCCAGGTCAGCGACATGGACCTGCGCCTGCTGCAGGTCTTCAAGGCCGTGGTCGAGTGCGGCGGCATGGCTGCGGCGGAGTTGGAGCTCAACATCGGCACGAGCACCGTGAGCCGCCACGTGAAGGATCTGGAGACCCGCCTGGGGCTCACCCTGTGCCGCCGGGGCCGCGCAGGCTTTGCGCTCACCCCTGAGGGCCAGCGCGTGTACGACGAAACCCTGCGCCTGCTGGCCGCGGTGCGTGGGTTTCGCGATGGCATTGACGACATCCACGAGCGCATGGGCGGCACGCTGTCCCTGGCCGTGTTCGACAAGACGGCGAGCAATCCCGCCGCGCGCATCCACGCTGCCCTGGCTGCGTTCGCGCAGCAGGCGCCCGATGTGCACCTGCAATTGCACGTGGGCAGCATCAATGCCATCGAGCGCGGCGTGATCGACGGCAGCTTTCAGGTCGGCATCATCCCGACGCACCGCAGTTCGCAAAGCCTGGTCTACACGCCGCTTTTTGACGAAACCATGCTGCTGTACTGCGGCCAGGGCCATCCCCTGTTCGGCGCGCAACACGCCGCGCTGGACTGGGAGGCCCTGCGCGCCCACCCCTTTGCCGGCCTGGGCTACCACTCACCCAATATGGCGCTGAGCCACCAGGCGGGTTTGCTGCGCAGTGCCACGGGGTTTGACCAGGAGTCCATTGCGACGCTGGTGCTCTCGGGCCGCTACCTGGGTTTTTTGCCCGACCATTACGCGCAGGCATTCGTGCAGCATGGGCGCATGCAGGCCGTGCGGCCCGACCGCTTCAACTACCACTGCGCGTTTGTGGCACTGGTGCGGCGCTCGCCCGCGCCCTCGCGCGCCGCGCAGTGCCTGCAACGCTGCCTGGTGCAGGCCCACGCCTGAACCTGCGCTGCGGAGCCCGGCGTTCCTCTGCGCCAGAGGGTGGCCCAGCGCAGTCCGGTGCACGGCGGAAAACGCTTTACTCTCCCGGCGCAATGCCGATACCATGGCTGCCATGTCCAGCATCACCGCCATCGCCTCATCCGGCCTGCGTGCCGCGCAGCAGCGGCTGGACGCCTCCGCGCACAACATTGCCAATGCCCAGACGCCTGGCATGCGCCCCCTGCGCGTGGAGCAGGCCGAGGCCGCCACGCCGCCAGGCGGGGTGCGCACCAGCGTGCAGCGCGCATCCCAGCCCGGGGTGGCGCTGGAGCAGGAGATGGTGGACCAGATGAGCGCCACCTACGCCTTCAAGGCCAATCTGCGCACCCTGCAGACCCAGGACCGCATGCTGGGCGCCTTGCTCAACGAGCAGGCGTGAGCAGCGCCTGCGCTGGCGCAGGGGTGCGCCGCAGCGCGCGCTCCCAGGCTTTCTCGTGGAAGAAAAAGGCCACGGCCTGCACCGTTGGCTCCAGCAGGCTGAGCGTGAACGAGGCGACCAGATTGCCGGTGATGGCGTAGGCCACCATGGCCGCCACGCAGATGTGGATGAGGTAGTAGCTGCCGGTCTTGAGCAGCATGGCCCGGTTCTGGCGGGCGATGTGGCGGATGCGGGACATGGCGGACTCCTGGAAGGCGGGACCAGCGGATGCGCCGGCCTGTGTAAATAATAATGCTTCGCAATTGCATTGCCCATTGAGTCTCCCTACCAGCGGCATAGCCTGCACGCACCGCCGGGCCCCGCCGCAGCAAGGCTTGTTCTATGATGGCTGGCCCTACCAACCCCCTTCGTTCAGCAACCGGGAGCAGCGCATGGCCCTCATGGACTTCATCAAGAAACAGTTCATCGACATCCTCCAGTGGACCGAGGACGGCGACGGAACGCTGGCATGGCGCTTCCCGATGGAGGGGATGGAAATCCAGAACGGCGGCACGCTGGTGGTGCGCGAGTCGCAGATGGCGGTGTTCGTCAACGAAGGCCAGGTGGCCGACGTGTTCGGCCCCGGCACCTACAAGCTGACCACGCAGACGCTGCCGGTGCTCACCTACCTGAAGAACTGGGACAAGCTGTTCCAGTCGCCCTTCAAGAGCGACGTGTACTTCTTCAGCACGCGCCAGCAGATCGACCAGAAGTGGGGCACGCCGCAGCCCATCACCATCCGCGACAAGGACTTCGGCGCGGTGCGCCTGCGCGCGTTCGGCAACTACGCCTACCGCATCGCCGACCCCAAGCGGTTCCACACCGAGATCTCGGGCACGCGCGATGTGTACCCCGCGGCCGACCTCGAAGGCCAGTTGCGCGGCCTGGTGCTGCAGAACATCAGCAACGCCATCGCCGGCAGCGGCCTGCCCTTCCTCGACCTGGCGGCCAACCAGGTGATGTTTGCCGACGCGCTGGCCAAGGAACTGCAGCCCGCGTTCGAGAAAATCGGCCTCAAGCTGGAGGCGATGACGGTGCAGAACGTCTCGCTGCCCGAGGAGCTGCAGAAGATCCTCGACCAGAAGATCGGCATGGGCATGGTCGGCGGCGACATGGGCAAGTTCATGCAGTACCAGACGGCGCAGGCCATCCCCAAGTTCGCCGAGGGTGCGGGCCATGGCGGTGGCGGCATCGCGGGCGACGCCATGGGCCTGGGCGCCGGCGTGGCGCTGGGCCAGGTGCTGGCGCAGAACCTGCAGGCCGGCCTGCAGGGCGCAGCGGCCCAGGCCGCGCCCGCCGCGGCTGCCGCAGCGGCGGCCGGGGGCGTCAAGCCCGAGGACGTCATGGCCACACTGGAGAAGCTGGCCGAGCTCAAGACCAAGGGCATCCTCACGCAGGACGAGTTTGACGCCAAGAAGGCCGAACTGCTGAAAAAGCTGGTCTGAGTCAATACTATAAAAACTATAGCTGCCAGCGCTTGAGGGGCGGGCACCAGAGGCCTGAAAACCTCTGAGTCCGCACGGAGCGGCGCAGGCAGGCGCACCCACGATGGCGACCAGCCCCACCCAGCGCAGCTACCGGGCGCCCTGCCCGGGCTGCGGCGCGCCCGTCGAATTCCGCAGCGCGCAATCCACGCACGCCGTCTGCGGCTACTGCCAGAGCACGGTGGTGCGCAGCGGCGAGGTGCTCGCGCGCCTGGGCAAGATGGCCGAGCTGTTCGACGACCATAGCCCGTTGCAGCTCATGGCCAGCGGGCGCATCGTGCTCGATGGCCAGGAGCAGCCCTTCACCCTCATCGGCCGCCTGCAGTACAAGAACGAGGCGGGCACCTGGGCCGAATGGGTCGCCTACCTGAACGACGGCAGCATGGCCACGCTGGGCGAGGACAACGGCGCCTACGTCTTCACCCGCCCCGACCCCGCCATCCGCGCCCTGCCCGACGCCGGCCGCCTGCGCGCGGGCACGACCACGGCCATCAACGGCAAGACCTTCAGCGTGGCCTATGCCGGCCAGGGCAGCCTCATCGCCGCGCAGGGCGAGCTGCCGCGCCTGCCACCCCTGGGCCAGCCCTTTGCCATGGCCGAGCTGCGCAGCAGCGACGGCGAGGTGCTGTCCATCGACTACGGCGTGCAGCCCCCGCGTGTGGAGCGCGGGCGCAGCGTGTTGCTCGACGACCTGAAGCTCCAGGGTCTGAAAGACGCGTCGGCCAAGGAGGAGAAGGGCCGCCAGTTCGACTGCCCGCAGTGCGGCGCGCCCGTGCAGGTGCAGCTGGAGACCACCAAGAGCTGCACTTGCCCCTCGTGCAAGAGCGTGATCGACCTCTCCCACGGCCTGGGCGGCGAGCTGCGCGCGGCCGTGCAGGACGAGCCCGTGCGCCCCACCATCGCGCTGGGCGCCAAGGGGCAATTGCAGGGGGTGGACTGGCAGGTGGTGGGCTTTCAGCACCGCATGGGCCAGGAGCCCGGCGACGACGAGCATTTCGGCTGGAACGAATACCTGCTCTACAACCAGAAGCGCGGCTTCGCCTTCCTGGTCGATTCCGAGGAAGGCTGGAGCCTGGTGCGCCCCACCACGGGCGCGCCGCAAATGACGGCCAATGGGCGCAGCGCCACCTACCTGGGCAGCAAGTACGAGCTCAAGTACAGCTACCACGCCGAGACGACCTATGTGCTGGGCGAGTTCTACTGGCAGGTCGAGCGCGGGCAAAAGACCTTCAACCGCGACTTCGCGAGCAGCAAGGGCCTGCTGTCCATGGAGCAAAGTCCCAGCGAGGTCACCTGGTCCAGCGGTGACAGGCTGGCGGCCGCCACCGTGGCCCAGGCCTTCGGCATCGCCCCGTCCCGGATCGGGGACGACGTGGGCCCCTTTGTCCCCGCGGGGGGCGACAGGATCAAGACCATCCTGATCGTGGTGGTCATCGTCATCATCCTGCTGGTCATCCTGAGCGACTGCTCGGGCTCATCGGGTGGCAGCGGCTACACGCGCAGCACCGGCGGCTCCTGGGGTGGCTACTCCAGCGGCGGCGGGCACAAATGAATTTTGCAAGGAGAAACAGCAATGATGGGAATCGAATGGCTCCGGCCCGCGGCCTTCCTCGGGTCCATCCTGTACGCCATCATCGGCGTGGTGGTGTTCTGGCTGTGCTTTGTCATCATCGACAAGATCACCCCCGCCGACCTGTGGCGCGAAATCGTCGAGAAGCAGAACCAGGCCCTGGCCCTGGTGGTGGCGGCCATGTGCCTGGGCATCAGCATCATCGTGGCGGCGGCGATCCATTGACGCGGTGGCGGTGACTCGCCCGCACAATAGCGGACTCGCCCGCCAGCCCGGACACCGGGCACCCCAACATCCGACATGCCTACCCTTGACTGGCTTAACCGCGCCACTGCCTTCACCACCGCCGCCCAAGTGCCCTACCGGCTGCTGGACACCGTCTCCACCCACGGCGATGCCGCCAGTGCGCAGGGCAACCTACTGATCCAGGGCGACAACCTCGAAGCCCTGAAGGCCCTGCTGCCGTTTTACCGAGGCAAGGTGAAGTGCATCTTCATCGACCCGCCGTACAACACGCAAAGCGCCTTCGAGCACTACGACGACCACCTGGAACACAGCCAGTGGCTGAGCATGATGCTGCCGCGCCTGCAACTGCTGCGCGAGCTGCTGAGCGAGGACGGCTCGATCTGGGTGACTATCGACGACAACGAAGGGCATTACCTCAAGGTGTTGATGGATGAGGTGTTTGGGCGGAGGAATTTCCTGACCACGTTCATTTGGCAGAAGAGCTATGGTGGTGGCGCTAAAGCTAGATATTTCGTTGGGCTGCACGAGTACATACACTGCTTCGCAAAAAACATTGCTGCTCTGCCAGACTTCTTTTGGCCACCCGATGAAGGGGTGCTCAAGTACTACAAATTGCGCGACGCAAAGTTTGTAATACGTGGGCCTTACCGACTGCAGCCACTCGCGACCACAAGTAACGACGAAAGACCCAACTTGCGTTACGCCCTTCCCGGGCCAGACGGCACAGAAGTTTGGCCAGTGAAACAGTGGCAATGGTCTCGAGAACGAGCACTCAACGCACTAGCAAATGATGAGCTCGTTTTCACGCCGTCAAAAACCGGCTTTACCGTCAACTACAAACAGTATTTGAGAGATACCGACGGTGAGGAGAGGCGTGCAAAACCAAAATCAATCATTGAAGGGCAGTACACACAACACGGAACACAAGAAAGTGTTGCCCTTTTTGGCCAAGAGAAGAAATTTTCTTTTCCTAAACCCGAAGGAATCATTGAACGCATTCTGGAGGCCGCCACTACCCCCGGCGACCTGGTTCTCGACAGCTTCCTCGGCTCCGGCACCACGGCCGCCGTGGCGCACAAGATGGGCCGCCGCTGGATCGGCATCGAAATGGGCGAGCACGCCGCCACGCACTGCCTGCCCCGGCTGGAGAAGGTGATCGCGGGCGAACAGGGCGGTATCAGCCAGGCGGTAGGTTGGCAGGGCGGCGGCGGCTTTCGCTTCGCCCGCCTGGGCGCGCCCGTGTTCGATGCGCAAGGCCGCATCCACCCCGAGGTGCGCTTTGCCACGCTGGCGGCCTTTGTCTGGCAACAGGAGACGGGCACCGCCTTCGACCCTGCCCAGGGCCGCGCAGGCACGCCCTGGATCGGCACACACTCTGTCTTTGATAGCTGCTCGCGCTCGCCTGATGCGCCCGAAGCGGCAGTTCCGCCTGACATCGCGCTCCTCGAACTCGTGCTGCGCAGCCGCACGGCCTACTACCTGCTGTTCAACGGCATCCTGGGCGACAAGCGCCCCGCCAGCGGCAATGTGCTCACGCGCGCCGTCCTCGATGCGCTCTTGCAACTGCACGCCACCACGCCGCACCCCGAGGCGCCGCTGGTGGTCTATGGCGAGGCCAACCGCCTGGGCCCCGAAACCCTGGCCCGCGCGCGGGTGACGTTCAAGCACATTCCGTATGACGTGAAGGCGAGGTGAGGGGATGACTGCGCAGGAGCTTCTGGAAAGCCTGAATCTGCTCGATGAAAACGAGCGCATCGAGGCCAAGCGCGCACAGGAGGCTGGCAAGTCGCTGCTGGAAACCATTTGCGCCTTTGCCAATGAGCCCCATTTGGGCGGCGGCTGGCTGTTGTTGGGGGTGGCGCCGGATGAACAGGCGTTGTTCCCCGGCTATGCGGTCGAGGGGGTGCTACATCCGGACAAGCTCAGCGCCGACCTGGCCAGCCAGTGCGCCACGACGTTCAACATGCCGCTGCGGGTGGATATCCGCACCGAAACGCTGGCGGGTGAACCTGTCGTCGTCGTGTTCGTGCCCGAGGCTGCGCCGCAGGACAAGCCCATTTACTTCAAGGCCACCGGTTTGCCCAGGGGTGCGTTTCGCCGTATCGGCAGCACCGACCAGCGGTGCACCGAGGACGACCTGGAAATGCTGTACCAGTCGCGCCAGCGCGAAAGCTTTGACGCAGGGCTGGTCTCTGGCGCCGGGCAGGACGATATCGACGACGCGGCCATTGCCGACTACCGCCAGGCCCGGGCCGAGGCCAACCCCGATGCCGAGGAACTGAGGTGGACGGACGCAGAGCTGTTGCAGGCGTTGAACGCGGTACGGCGCGATGCGGCAGGCGCCTGGAAGCCCACGGTGGCGGGCTTGTTGCTGTTTGGGAAGGCTGTGGCTTTGCGGCGCTTTTTCCCGATGACGCGGGTGGATTACATCCGGGTTCCGGGGCGCGAATGGGTGCCGCATCCCGACCGCCGCTTCGACACGGTCGAGCTGCGTGCGCCGCTGTTCACGCTGCTGCGCCGCACCCAGGCGGCCGTGCTGGACGACCTGCCCAAGGGCTTTGGTCTGGAAGAGGGTCAGCTGCAGCGCAGCGACAAGCCCATCATCCCGCTGCGCGCGCTGCGCGAGGCACTGGTCAATGCCCTGATGCACCGCAGCTACCGTGTGCAGGCGCCGGTGCAGGTGATTCGCTATGCGAACCGGCTTGAAATCCGCAACCCGGGTTTTTCGCTCAAGTCGCCCGATCACCTGGGCGAGCCGGGCTCCATGCCGCGCAATCCCCATATTGCTGCCGTGTTGCACGAAACCCGCTTCGCGGAGACCAAGGGCAGCGGCATTCGCGCCATGCGCGAGGCGATGGACACAGCCGGCTTGGTGCCGCCCTTGTTCGAGTCTGATCGGGGGCAGGATCAGTTCAGTACCTTGTTCTTCTTTCACCACTTTCTGGGCGAGGACGACATCCGCTGGCTGGCGCAGTTCAAGGCGCTGCACCTCAGCGACGAAGAGGCTCGCGCCCTGGTCGTGGCCCGCGAGGCCAACGCCATCGACAACGCGACCTACCGCGCTCTGAACAAGGTGGACACCCTCACCGCCAGCAGTGCCCTGCGGCGATTGCGCGACGCGGGCCTGTTCAGCCAGCAGGGCCGTGGCTCGGCCACGTGGTACCAGCCTACGGACAGGCTGCTGGGCGGAGCGCCTGGCGGCTTGCTTGGCAAGCTGGACGCGCTATCCAGTAAGCCTGTCCCTTTATCTAGCATGGCTGAGGGCTTATCTAGTAAGTCCGCCTCCTTATCTAGCAAGTCCGACGGCTTATCTAGCAAGCCTGATCCGGCCCGCATGGCCTTGCTGGACGAACTGCCTGGCCAGCTTGCGGCCCGCATTGGCGCGCTGGGGCAGCGCCATCCGCCGGAGCGAGTGCGCGATCTGGTGGTGGAGCTGTGCCAGCGCCGCCCCTGGCGGGCGGACGAACTGGCGCTGCTGCTGCAACGTAACCCGGAATCCATCCGCCAAAACTACCTGCGTCCTTTGCTGGCGCAAAAGCGCATTGCCATGACCCTGCCAGATACGCCCCATTCTCCGCAGCAGGCATACCGCAGCGTGCAGGAAAGCCTTTCATGACGCCGATCACCCTCAAGACCTACCAGCAAACCGCCCTGGACACCCTGGCCGGTTTCGCCCGTACGGCGCGCCTGCAAGGGGCTGCGCAGGCGTTTGCGTCGCTGGCGGGCCGCCCTTACCAGGCAGATGCTTTTGGCGAGGTGCCCTGCGTGTGTCTGCGCCTTCCCACGGGCGGCGGCAAGACGGTGATGGCCGCGCACGCCGTGCCGGTGCTGGCGCGCGCGTGGGCGGCCGTGGATGCACCCGTGGCACTGTGGCTGGTGCCCAGCGATGCGATCCGCAGCCAGACCCTCAAGGCCCTGCAGACGCCCGGCCACCCCTACCGCGCTGCGCTGGCCGATGCCTACGGTGAGGGACTGCGCGTGTGCGTGCTGGAGGACGTGGCCCAGATTGCCCCGCCCGAATGGGGCCGCAACGCCATCGTGGTGGTGGCGTCGATCCAGAGCTTTCGCATCGAGGATGCGGGCCAGCGCAACGTGTATAGCTTTTCAGAAAGTTTCGAGCCGCATTTCAGGGGCGTGGACGAGCGGGCGCTGGGCCGCCTGCGCGAGCTGCCCGACGCGCTGGTGACGCACGAGGATGTGGCGCGCGACGCCACCGGCGTGCTGGCAGGCTTTGCGGGCCAGCCGCGCTGGAGCCTGGCGAACTGGCTGGCGCTGCACCAGCCCCTCTTGATCGTGGACGAGGCGCACACGGCCAAGACGGACAAGAGCTTCACGGCGCTGCAGCGGCTGAACCCCAGCTTCATCCTGGAGCTGACGGCCACGCCGATCGCTGCCAAGACCAACGTGCTGTACCACGTCAGTGCGCAGGAGCTCGCGGCCGAGGACATGATCAAGCTACCCATCGTGCTGGCCGAGCACCCGGAGGGCTGGTCCGCCGCCGTATTCGGCGCGGTGCAAACCCAGCGCAAGCTGGAGGCCGAGGCACTGAAGGACGAGGCGGCGGGCGCGGGCTATGTGCGGCCCATCGTGCTCTTTCAGGCCCAGAACGCGGGCGAGGAGATGCCCCCCGAAAAGCTGCGCGACTATCTGGTCGATGAACTGAAGCTGCCGGCCCATCAAGTGGTCGTGGCCACGGGCAAGGAGCGTGGCCTGGACGACATCCACTTGGCCGCGCGCGATTGCCCGGTGCGCTACGTCATCACCGTGCAGGCGCTGCGCGAGGGCTGGGACTGCCCTTTTGCCTACGTTCTGTGTAGCCTGCAAAAACTGAGCAGCGCCACGGCGGTAGAGCAACTGCTGGGCCGCGTGCTGCGCATGCCCTACGCCGCGCGCCGGGGGCGCGAGGCGCTCAACCGCGCCTACGCCCATGTGTGCGCGGCGGAGTTCTCGCAAGCCGCGCATGCGCTGGCGGACCGGCTGATCGAGCACATGGGTTTTGAGGCGCTGGATGTGGCGAGCATGATCGCGCCACCGAGCAGCCTGCCGCTGTGGGACAACGGTTTGGAGCAAGATCAGACTCCAGCACCCATCCAGCAAGCGCCAATAGCTACAAATTTTGAAGCGATTTCCGCCACGCCCGAGCTGCTGGCCGTGCCTGGCGTGCAGCAGCGGGCGATTGCCGGCGTGCAGCAGGTGGTGGTGACCGGCCACATCGGCCAGGACACCGAAGCGCTGCTGCTGGCCCAGGTGCGCGGCGCCAAGAAGCAGGAGCAGGTGCGCGAGCAGGTGGCACAGCACAACGCGCTGGTGGCGGCACAGGCGGCGCCCGCTTCGCGCGGCAGGCCCTTCGCGCCACTGCCCCGGCTTGCCTACCGCACGGGTGCGCAAGCGCCGCTGTGGCCGCTGGAGCGCGAGGCGGTGCTGGAAGAGCTGGAGCTGGATTTGCTGCAGCCCCAGGCCGTGCAGTTGCCGGGTTTTCACGCGGCCCAGGAGGCGGAGTTGTTCGAGATCGGTATGCAGAACGCCCGGGTGACGCTGCGCCATGCCGACAGCGCCCAGATGGCCATGGACTTGACCACCAGCAGCATCGACGCACCAACGCTGGTGGGCTGGCTGGACCAGTTGCTGTTCAAGGCCCCCGATCTGGCGGGACTGACACAAGGCGAGCGACGCGCCTACCTGGCGGCGGTGGTGAACCACCAGTTGCACACCTGCGGCGTGCCGCTGGTGGTGCTGGCGCAGGCACGCTTTCGCCTGGCGCGCGACATCGAATCGCAGGTAGCCCAGTTGCGCCAAACGGCAGCACAGCGCACGTTCCGGCAAAAGGTGCTGGCCCAGGGCGATGGCAGCGCCTGGCTGGTGGAGCCGGACTGGGCACACCCCCATGTGTTCGAGCCAGGTCGGTATCCGGTGCCCGTGGCTTCGCGCTACAGCGGGCGCTACCAGTTTGGCAAGCACTACTTCCCGGTGCTGGCCGATCTGAAGGACGGCGGGCAGGAGTTCCAGTGCGCGCAACTCATCGACCGCCACCCGAAGGTGCGCCACTGGGTGCGCAACCTGGACACCGCGCCTTGCGGCTTTGGACTGCCCACGTCGCGCGGACGCTTTTATGCCGACTTCGTGGCCGAGCTGGTGGACGGGCGCGTGGCACTGCTGGAGTTCAAAGGCGCGCACCTGCTGAACGACCCCTACGAAATCGAGAAACGCCAGGTCGGAGAGCTGTGGGCGCGCACCAGCGGCGCCCGCGCGGTGTTTGGCTGGCTAACCATCGAAGGCTTGGCGCAGCAACTGGACACGGCGCTGGCATGAGCACTCCTGGCGGCGCCCCTGACATCACAACCCCGGCCGCACCCCCGCCGGGCCCCCGCCCCATCGACATCGCGCTGCTCGCCAGCGTGTTCGTGGTGGCGGCCTGCGGCCTGCTGTACGAGCTGGCGGCCGGCGCCCTGGCCTCGTATGTGCTGGGCGACTCGGTGCTGCAGTTCTCCACCATCATCGGCACCTACCTGTTCGCCATGGGCGTGGGCTCGTGGCTGTCGCGCTACTTCGAGCGCCAATTGCCCGCGCATTTCCTGCGCATCGAGCTGCTCGTGGCCCTGGTCGGCGGCGCCATGCCGGCGCTGCTGTTCCTGGCCAATGCCTATGTGCCCGAGGCCTTCCGGCTGCTGCTCTACGGCATGGTGCTGCTGGTGGGCACGCTGGTGGGCCTGGAGATCCCGCTGGTCATGCGCATCCTCAAGCGCAACGTGGCGCTCAAGGACCTGGTCTCGCAGGTGCTGACCTTCGACTACCTCGGGGCGCTGGCGGTGTCGCTGGCCTTTCCGCTGCTGCTCGTGCCGCAGCTCGGCCTGATCCGCACGGGGCTGCTGTTCGGCCTGATGAACGCGGTCGTGGCGCTGTGGGCGCTGTGGCTGTTCCGCCATGAGCTGCGCCGCCTGGGCGCGCACCTGGCGGCCTGCGCGCTGGTGCTGGGGCTGCTGGCGGCCGGCATGGCGGGGGCGCAGCACATCACCAGCCTGGCCGAGGACAAGTTCTACCAGGACCGCATCGTGTTCGCCGCGACCTCGCCCTACCAGCGCATCGTGGTGACGCAGGGGCGTGCGGGGCACCGCCTGTTCCTCAACGGCAATCTGCAGTTCGCCGAGCGCGACGAGTACCGCTACCACGAGGCCCTGGTGCACCCCGCCATGGCCGCGCACGGCGCGCCGCGCCGGGTGGCGGTGCTCGGCGGGGGCGACGGCATGGCGGTGCGCGAAATCCTCAAATACCCCACGGTCGAGTCGGTCACGCTGGTGGAGCTGGACCCGGCCATGACCACGCTGTTCGGCCAGAACCCGCAGCTTGCGCGCCTCAATGGCGGGGCGCTGCGCGATCCGCGCGTGCGCATCGTCAACACCGATGCCTTTGGCTGGCTGCAGCAGGGGGCGGGCGGCGGCGAGGTGTTCGACGTGATCGTGGTGGACTTTCCCGACCCGACCAACTTCGCCATCGGCAAGCTCTACACCAACAGCTTCTACGCCCTGCTGGACCAGCGCCTGGCGGCCAGCGGCTATGCCGTGGTGCAGACCACCTCGCCGCTGGTGGCGCGCCGCAGCTTCTGGACGGTGGTGGCCACCATCGAGTCCGTGGGCCTCACGGCCACGCCGTACCACGCGCATGTGCCCAGCTTCGGCGAGTGGGGCTACGTGCTGGCCAGCCGCCGGCCCTGGCGCATGCCCACGCAGCTGCCCGCGGGGCTGCGTTTTCTGGACCTGCCCACGCTGGCGCTGCTGCGCGACTTCCCGCGCGACATGGCGCGCGTGCCCGCCGAGGTCAACCGCCTGTCCAACCAGGTGCTGGTGCACACCTACGAGCAGGAATGGGGCCAGGTGCTGGCGCATTGAGGGCCATGCTGACCAAGTCCCGCGCGCCGCTCCCGCACAATGGGTGCGACCGGCCCACGACCTCCGCCCTTCGCACCCCCCACCCATGTTCGACCGCTACTTTTCCGCCACCATCGCCCCCGACCCGCTGCTGTGGTCGCAGCATGACCCCTGGCTGGTGGCGCTCTCGGTGCTGGTGTCCATGGGGGCCTCGGCCGTGGCGCTGCACATGGCGGCGCTGGCGCGCGCGGCCGAGTCGCGCGGCTCGCGCCAGCTCGCGCTGGGCTCGGGGGCGCTGGCGCTGGGCAGCGGCGTGTGGACCATGCACTACATCGGCATGCTGGCCTTTGCCGTGTGCGGTCAGGGGCGCTTCGATCCGGGGATGACGGCGCTGTCGGTGCTGCCCAGCCTGGGGGCCTCGTGGGTGGCGCTGCGCATGCTGGTGCGCGAACAGGTGCGCGCGCCCGTGCTGCTGGGCAGCGGCGTGCTCGTCGGCGCGGGCATAGGCGCCATGCACTACATCGGCATGGCGGCCTCGGAGCTGGCGCCGCTCATGCGCTACGACGCGCGCGGCTTTGCCCTGTCCATCGTGGTGGCGGTGCTGCTGGCGGTGCTGGCCCTGTGGGTGCGCTTTGGCCTGCAGCAGCGCCTGCGCGTGGGCACGGCGCCGGTCACGGTGCTGGCGGGCGGCGTCATGGGCCTGGCGATCGCGGGCATGCACTACACCGGCATGGCGGCGCTGCGCTTCGTCGAGCCCATCGAGCAGCTCAGCCAGACCGCGTTCAGCGTGCCGGTGCAGACCTCGCTGTCGCTGGCGGTCGCCGTGGTCACGGTGGCGCTGAGCCTGGTGGTCATCGCCGCCAACGCGGGCCTGCGCTACCGCGACCTGTTCCGCCAGATGCAGCGCAGCGAGTCGCGCCAGCGCGCCGTGCTCGACACGGCCGTGGACGGCATCGTCATGATCAATGACCAGGGCATCGTGCAATCCTTCAACCCCGCCGCCGAGCGGCTGTTCGGCTGGAAGGCGCATGAGGTCGTGGGCCGCAACGTCAGCATGCTCATGCCCGAGCCGCACCGCTCCGCGCACGACGGCTACCTGAGCCAGCACCTGGCCACGGGGCGCCAGTACGTCATCGGCGTGGGGCGCGAGGTCGAGGGCCTGCGCAAGGACGGCAGCCTGGTGCCCATGCGCCTGGCGGTGGGCCGCGTCGAGCAGCCGGGCGAGCCGCTGTTCGTGGGCTTTCTCGTCGATCTGTCGGAATACCGCGCGCTCGAGCGCGAGCGCCAGCGCGGCCAGGAGCAGTTGCGCTCGCTCGTGGCCAACCTGCCGGGCGTGGCCTTTCGCTGCCGCAACGAGGGCGACTGGCCCATGGAGTTCATCAGCGAGGCGGTGCAGGCGCTCACGGGCTGGAGTGCCGAGGACTTCCTGCAGGGGCGCGTGCATTTCGGCCGCATCACGCACGCCGAGGATGCGCAGCACATCGCCCCCGAGGTCGCGCAGGCGCTGGCGCAGCAGCGCGCCTACCGCGTCGAGTACCGCATCCGCACGCGCGACGGCAGCACGCGCTGGCTGGCCGAATCCGGGCGCGGCTTGCCCGGCGACGACGGCGGCGCCGGCGCGCGCTGGATCGATGGCGTGATCCTGGACATCACCGAGAGCAAGGCGCGCAACGCCGAGTTCGCGGGCACCTCCGCCGCCCTGCACCAGGCCATGGCCGTGGTGGAGTTCGACCTGGCGGGCCAGGTGCTCACGGCCAATGCCAACTACCTGGACCTCATGGGTTACACACTGGAGGAGCTGCGCCAGCTCCACCACCGCCAGCTGTGCCCGGCGCATATCGCGGAAAGCCCCGCCTACGCCGCGCTGTGGGCCAAGCTGGCGCGCGGCGAGTGCGACGCGGGCGAGCACCTGCGCCTGGGCAAGGACGGGCGGCGCATCTGGATGTACGGCTCCTACAACCCCATCTTCGACGTGGACGGCCGGCCCTTCAAGGTCATGAAATTCGTCACCGACCTCACCGAGCGCCGCGCCATGGAGCAGGAGCTGCGCGAGGCCAAGGAGCGCGCCGAAGCCGCCGCCGCCGCGCGCGCCAGCTTCCTGGCCAATATGAGCCACGAGATCCGCACGCCCATGAATGCCATCCTGGGCTACACCGAAGCGCTGCTCGACGCGCCCCTGAACCCTGCGCAAAGCCGCCAGCTCGGCACGGTGCACGCCTCGGCGCGCTCGCTGCTGCGCCTGCTCAACGACATCCTGGACACCGCCAAGCTCGACAAAGGCGCCGTCGCGCTGGAGGTGCAGGACTTCTCGCTGCGCGCGCTGTGCGGGCAAATCCTCGACTCGCTGCGCATCAGCGCCAGCCGCAAGGGCCTGCCCCTGGTGCTCGACTACCCCGAGGCGGAACCCGAATTCCTGCGCGGCGACGCGCTGCGCGTGCAGCAGGTGCTGGTCAACCTGCTGGGCAACGCCGTCAAGTTCACCGAGCGCGGCCAGGTCCTGTTGCGCGTGCGCCACCGCGCGGGCGAGCTGCACCTGGACGTGCAGGACACCGGCATCGGCATGGATGCGCAGCAACTGCAGCGCATCTTCGACCCCTTCGCCCAGGCCGACGCCTCGACCACGCGCCGCTTCGGCGGCACGGGCCTGGGCACGACCATTGCGCGCCAGCTCGTGGAACTCATGCAGGGGCGCATCAGCGTGCACAGCACGCCCGGGCAGGGCACGGTGTTTTCCGTGCGCCTGCCCCTGCCGACGGGCCAGGCGCCGCAGGCCCTGGAACTGCCCGCCGCGCAGAAGCTGCCACCCCTGCGCATCCTGGCGGTGGACGATGTG
The DNA here is from genome assembly GCF_000739995.1 of Comamonas granuli NBRC 101663. Classification (GTDB taxonomy): domain Bacteria; phylum Pseudomonadota; class Gammaproteobacteria; order Burkholderiales; family Burkholderiaceae_C; genus Simplicispira; species Simplicispira granuli. The sequence continues at coordinate 292,429 of NZ_BBJX01000002.1, forward strand.
CCCGCCAACCTGGAGCTGCTGCAACTGGCGCTGGCGCGCGGCGCCCACCAGGTCACGCCCGCGGGCGGCGGCCAACAGGCCGTGGAGCTGTGCGCCAGCAGCGCCTTCGACCTGGTGCTCATGGACCTGCAGATGCCCGAGGTCGATGGCCTGGCCGCCACGCGCGCCATCCGGGCGCAGGAGCAGGCCGCGGGGCGCGCGCGCGTGCCCATCATCGCCCTGTCGGCCAGCGTGCTGGAGGAGGACCACGCCACGGCGCTCGCGGCCGGCATGGACGGCTTTGCGCACAAGCCGCTGGACCTGCAGCGCCTGTGCGCCGAAATGGCCCGCGTGCTGGGCCTGCGGGCCGCGGGCCCGGCCGGCGCCGTGCAGTCTGCAGAGCCCGGCGCCGCCCCCATCGCCTGGGAGCGCGGCCTGCCGCTGTGGGGCTCGGCCGCGCGCCAGCGCGAGGCCATAGAGCGCTTTGTGCGCGAGCACGCCGGCCTGCCGGCGCGCCTGCAGGCTCTGCAGGCCACCGGCGACAGCGCCGCGCTGGCGGCCTGGGGGCACAAGCTGCGCGGCGCGGCGGGCAACCTCGCCCTCGTGCCGCTGCAGCAGGCCCTGGCTGCGCTCGAAGGCGCGGCGCGCGCGGCCGACGCCGCGGCGCAGCAACGCGCCCTGGCGGCGCTGGCCGCAGCCTGGGAGGCGGTGCTGCAGGCCCTGGCCACGCCCGGCGCCCCGGCGGCACCCGCCGCCCCGGCGCCCGCTGCGCCGCCACAGGGCGCGGACGCCCACGCCGTGCGCGCGGCCGCGCAGGCCGCCGCCCAGGCCCTGCAGCAGGGCGAACTGCCCGAAGCCGCCTTCGCCACCCTGGCCGGCCTGCTGCCCGCCGCCCAACTCCATCCCCTGCGCGAGGCCATGGACCGGTTCGACTTCGACCGCGCCCAGGCCCTGCTGCAGCCCCTGTGCACCCAGGACACCGCCGCATGACCTCCGTACCCGACCACCGCCCGCGCCTGCTGCTCGTGGACGACGAACCCACCGATCTGCAGGTGCTGCGCCACACGCTCGGGCAGGACTACCGCCTGCTCTTTGCCACCGACGGCGCGCGCGCCCTGCAACTGGCGCGCGAGCAGCGGCCCGCCCTCATCCTGCTCGACGTGATGATGCCCGGCATGGACGGCTACGCCGTGTGCGCAGCGCTCAAGGCCGACGCGCACACCGCCGCCATTCCCGTGATCTTCGTGACCGCGCTGGCCGACACGGCCGACGAGACGCGCGGCTTCGACGCCGGCTGCGTGGACTACCTCACCAAGCCCCTGAGCCCGCCCGTGGTGCGCGCGCGCGTGCGCACCCACCTCTCGCTCGTGCGCATGGACGAACTGGCGGCCACGCGCCTGCAGATCGTGCAGCGCCTGGGGCGTGCGGCCGAGTACAAGGACAACGAGACCGGCATGCACGTCATCCGCATGAGCCATTTCGCGCGCCTGCTGGCGCTGGCCGCCGGATGCGGCCCGGACTGGGCCGACGACCTGCTCAACGCCGCACCCATGCACGATGTGGGCAAGATCGGCATCCCCGACGCCATCCTGCAAAAACCCGGCAAGCTCAGCGCCGAGGAATGGGACGTGATGCGCCGCCACCCCGAGATCGGGGCCGAGATCATCGGCGAGCACGCCGCGGGTATGCTGAGCCTGGCGCGCTCCGTGGCCCTGGCGCACCACGAGAAATGGGACGGCAGCGGCTACCCCCACCGCCTGGCGGGCGCGCAGATCCCGCTGGAGGCGCGCATCGTCGCCCTGGCCGACGTGTTCGACGCCCTGACCTCGGTGCGCCCCTACAAGGCCGCCTGGAGCGCACAGGACGCCATGGCGCACATCCAGTCCCAGGCGGGGCTGCACTTCGACCCGGCCCTGGTGGCCTGCTTCGTGCCCCTGCTGCCGCAGTTGCTCGAGATCCGCGAGCGCTGGCAGGATTGACGCCCGACGACCCGCCCAGGCGCTGAGACACCCTATGCACCGCCGCCAATTCCTCTGCGCCGCGCCGCTCCTGGGCCTGGGTGCGTGCACGCGCACGCCGCAGGCCCTGGAGGGCGGCTTCACCGGCATCGCCATGGAGCGCGGCCACGCCCTGCGCGAGCGCCTGGCGCAGGCCGCCGCCGCGCCCCCGGACGCCGTGCGTCGCGCGCGCGTGGTCATTGCGGGCGGCGGCGTGGCGGGCCTGGCGGCGGCGCGCGCGCTGCGCCTGGCGGGCGTGGACGACTTTGTGCTGCTGGAGCTGGAAGACCAGCCCGGCGGCAACAGCCGCGCCGGCAGCGTGGCCGGCCTGCCCTGCCCCCTGGGCGCGCACTACCTGCCCGTGCCCGGCGACGGCGCCCCCGAGGTGCAGGACCTGCTGGAGGAACTGGGCCTGCGCCAGCGCGTGGCCGGGCGCTGGCAGTACGACGAGCGCCACCTGTGCCACAGCCCGCAGGAGCGCCTGTACCGCCAGGGCCAGTGGCGCGAGGGCCTGCTGCCCGCCGAGGAGGTGCCCGCGTCCACCCTGGCGCAGTACCGCCGCTTTGCGCAGCGCGTGCAGGCGCTCGCGCAGACCGCGCCCTTCACCATGCCCACCCTGCGCGGCTGGATGGGGAAAAGAGCTCTGGCGCCCGTCCATCAAGCGCTAGATGCTATGGTTTTTGCTGACTGGCTGGACCGGGAGCGGTTTGACGACGTGCACCTGCGCTGGTACCTGGACTACTGCTGCCGCGACGATTTCGGCGCCGGCCCCGCGCGCGTGTCGGCCTGGGCCGGCATCCACTACTTTGCCAGCCGCCATGGCTTCAGCGCGCCGGGTGACGAGTCCGCGCCCGAGCGCGACGGCGTGCTCACCTGGCCCGAGGGCAACGGCTGGCTCACCCAGCGCCTGGCCGCGCCGCTGCGCGCCGGCGGGCAGTTGCGCACGGGCGCCAGTGTGCTGCGCATCGCCGAGACGCGCCATGGCGTGGAGGTGGACGTGTACCTGCACGCCAGCCGCAGCGTGGAGCGCTGGCAGGCGCAGCGCTGCGTGGTGGCGCTGCCGGTGTTCATCGCCGCGCGCGTGGTGCAGAACCCGCCTGCCTTCCTGCAGCAGGCGGCGCAGCGCCTGCGCTGGGCGCCCTGGCTGGTGGCCAACATCCATATCGACGCCCCGCTGCAGGACCGCCCCGGCGCCGCCCCGGCCTGGGACAACGTGCTCTACCAGGACGCCAACCCCGGCGGCCTGGGCTATGTGGACGCGGGCCACCAGCGCCTGGACCCGCGCCCCGCGCCCACCGTGCTCAGCTACTACCAGGCCCTGGGCGACTGGCCCGACGGGCGCCGCATCCTGCAGGAGCAGCCCTGGACCTTCTGGCGCGACGCCATCCTCGCCACGCTGGCGCAGCCCCACCCCGACATCGGCGCGCGCGCCACGCGCATGGAGATCACGCGCTACGGCCACGCCATGTCCATCCCGGTGCCGGGCGTGCAGGCATTTTTAAGCCAAATCGGGCTGCAGCGCTCGTCTGGCAAGCGCTGGCAGCTATCAAACGGAGAGCGCGTGGCCCTGCCGCCCACGCCCGCCACGGCGCGCCTGGCCTTCGCGCATGCCGACTGGTCGGGCTACTCCGTGTTCGAGGAAGCCTTCACGCGCGGACACGCAGCGGGGCTCGCCAGCGCCTGAGCCCGGGCGCTGCGGCCCGGCCTTGGGCCCGGCGGCAGCATGGTTAACGCGCATGGGCCAATGGCCCGCCAGGGGCTATAAGAGTGCCCATACGTTCCCAGGCTGCTCGGCATGGCACGCGGCGCCCGCGCTGCCGTGCAGGGGCAGCCCAGACCAGAGGAGGCAGCGGCGGGCATGGACTTTCCCGGCATGGAGCTCAGCGAGAGCGACGGCCATGTGTTCCTGAGCATCGCGCCCGCGGCCGCGCGCGGCGTGCTCGAGGTGCGCGCGCTGCGCGACTGGCTGGTGGCGCAGGGCTATGGCCAGTGGCTGCTGCACCCCGATGCGCTGGAGCACGCCGTGCGCAGCGGCAACGCGGGGGAGCCGCGCGCCGTCCTGCTGGTGGCCCAGCGCTGCGACGCCCGGGTGAGCGTGCAGGTCGCCGGCGATGCCATGAGCGCCGTGGTGCAGATCGTGCCCGCCCAGGGGGGGCGGGCGGCGTGCGTGCAGGAGGTGCTCGACGCCCTGGCGCAGGCGGGCGTGACGCATGGCATCGACCTGCTGGCCGTGGCCCAGGCCCTGGCCAGCGAGGGCGAGAGCGTCGTCGTGGCGCGCGGGACGCCGCCCCAGGACGGCTGCGATGCCGCCTTCGAGGAGCTGCTGCCGGCCGCGCCGCAGCGCAGCCCCCAGGTCGATGCCCAGGGGCGCATCGACTACCGCGAGCGCGACAGCATCACCATGGTGCCTGCGGGGGCCTGGCTCATGCGCCGCATCCCGCCCACGCCGGGCGTGGCGGGCTGCACCGTGCGCGGCGATGCGCTGCCGGCCCGGCCCGGGCGCGACGCCGCCTTCGCCACCCCGCTGGCAGGCGCCCAGGTCTGCGCGGAGGACCCCGATGTGCTGCAGGCCAGCCTGAGCGGGCAGGCGATCCGCCTGCCGACCGGCGTCATGGTGGAGCCCGTGCTGCGTGTCGCCCAGGTCGACATGGCCACGGGCAACATCCACTACGAGGGCACGGTGCAGATCGATGGCGACGTGGGCCAGGACATGAAGGTGCACGCCAGCGGCGACATCGTGGTCGGCGGCACGGTCGATGGCGGCTGGCTGCGCGCGGGCGGCGACATCCGCGTCGCCGGCGGCGTGATCGCGCACGCCCGGCTGCACGCCGAAGGGGCGGTGAGCGCGCGCTTTGCCGAGGTCTCGCAACTGCGCGCGGGCACGGTGCTCACGCTGCACGACAGCGCCCTGGAATGCGAGCTGCAGTCGCTGAACGAAATCGCCGTGGGCGGGCACGCGCCGCAGCGCGGCCGGCTCATCGGCGGCTGCGCCACGGCCATGATGCGGATCCAGACGCCCGTGCTCGGCTCGGCCGCGGGCGGGGTGACCCGGCTGGCGCTGGGCGTCAACCCCGTGCTGGAGGAACGCCAGCGCGTGCTGCTGCAGCGCCTGGAGCAGGAGGAGGTGGCATTGGCCAACCTGCACAAGCTGATCGCCCATCTCACCGCGCAGGGCGACCCCCAGGGTCTGCGGGGCCGCGCCCAGGCCTCGCTGGACAAGGCGCTGGCCGAGCACGCACAGACACAGGCGCAGTGCGCGCAGGTGCAGGAGCAACTGGCCCTGGCGCGCCATGCCCGGGTACTGGTGGGCGTGGCGGTGGAGGGCGCCGTCGATCTGGCCTTTGGCCGGCTGCGCCTGGCGCTGCGCCGCGAATGGGGCCGCGGCAGCTTCCAGCAGAACGCCGAGGGCGCCGTGGTGTTCGTCGACGGCCAGGGCTTTGCCGAGCCGGTGCTGCCCGCGCGCTGAGCGCTGGGCGCGCGGCGTCAGTCCTCCTGGGCGGCGGCCACCCAGCGCAGACCCTTGCCGCGGCTGAAGTAGTAGTCGCCCTGCGGGCTGATGACGACGGCGCGGCAGGCCGCAGGGTCGGAGAAGTACTGCCAGCCTGGGTGGCGGTCGCCGTCGCGGGCCTGGAGGGGCACGGCCTGCATGCCCTGGTCCGGGCTGTCGGCCGCGCGGGTGTCTTCGGCGCGTTGCCGTTCGCCGGACGCGCTGCTGGGCGAGGATGCGGCCAGGGTGGCGCCGCTGGCGAGGGCGGCGAGCAGGCTGAGCGCAGTGAGAAGGCGTGTGGATGGCATGGTGGGCTCCTGGATGTGCATTGCAGCCGACGGTGGCTGTGTCTGCAGTCTGCGCCCGGGCGGCTGAATCGGTGCTGAACGGCTTGTTCAGCCGCCGTTCAGTCAGCGCCCCGCAGCGCTGAAGCGGCCCAGGCCGATTTCCGCCACCCCCGCACCCTGGCGCAGCAGCCACAGCGCCTCCAGCCCCATGCGCTGCGCCAGGGCCAGGCCCGCGCCGGGGCCGGCCACCAGCAGGGCCGTGGCCCAGGCGTCGGCGTGCATGCACTGGCGCGCCAGCACCGTCACGCTGGCCACCGCGTTGTGCACCGGCGCCTGGCGGCGCGCATCCATGGTGTGCGCCAGGCGCTGGCCTTGCACGTCCCAGAAATGCCGGTAGTCGCCCGAGGTGGCCACGGCCAGGTCCTGCAGCGCGAGGACGCCGCGCACCGCGCGGCGTCCGGCCTCGGGCTGCTCCAGCGCCACGGGCCAGGCGCTGCCATCCGGCTGGCTGCCCACGGCACGCAGCTCGCCATCGAGCGCGGCCAGCGCCTGGTGCACGCCGTGCTGCTGCAGTACGGCGGCCATGCGGTCCACGGCATGGCCCTTGGCAATGCCGCCCAGGTCGATCTGCAGGGGGGCGTGCTTGCGCGCGCGGCCGGCGCCGGCGTCCAGCTCCAGCACGGCATGCGCGCTCTGCGGCGCCGCGCCGCTGGCGCTGCGGATGGCGGCGGCATCGGGTGCCGCACGTGCCGCGCCAAAGCCCCAGGCGTCCACCAGGGCGCCCACGCCGATGTCGAAGGCGCCCTGGCTCAGGCGGCCGATATCCAGCGCGCAGGCCAGCACGTCCAGCATCTGCGCTGGCAGGTCCACCCAGGCATCCACCGGGGCGTGGTTCAGGCGCACCAGGTCGCTGTGCGGCTTCCAGGGCGACATCTGTGCGTCCACCTGCTCGACGGCGGCGGCCAGGTCCTGGCGCAGGGCCTGTGCCTGCTTCTTGGGCAGCGGCGCGCAGGTCACGGACCAGCGCGTGCCCATGGTGGGCCCGTGCAGCGTGGCGTGTGCGCCGGGGGCGGGGTCAGAACACGTCTTCGGCATAGCGCTCCTGGGCCTTGAGTTGCTGCACGTCCAGGTGCAGCGGGGCCAGCAGTTCGTCCAGCGCCTGGGCCACGCCTTGCGCCATGGCGCGGCTGCCGCACACGCGCACCAGGGCGCCCTGCGCCAGCAGGCCGCGCAGGCGCTCGGCGTCGCGGCGCAGGGCGTCCTGCACGTAGCCGCCGCCGCCGGGAATGCGCGAGAACACCTTGGTCACGCTGGTCACGCGCCCCTGCTGCTGCCATTGCGCGATCTCGGGGCCGAAGTAGTCGTCGCGCGCCGGATCGCGCCCGCCGAAGTACAGGAACATGGGCAGGCGCCGTGCGTTGCGCCGGATGAAGCCTGCCAGCGGCGCCACGCCCGTGCCCGCGCCGATGAGCACCACGCTGCGCCGCGTGCGCCCCAGGGCAAAGCCCGGGTTGGGCCGGAGGAAGGCCTGCACGCTGCCGCCCGGCGCCAGGCCCAGCAGGTGCGTGGAGCACAGGCCGCCGGGCATCTGGCGCACGCAGATCTCCACGAAGCCATCCTTCCAGCCCGAGGCCAGCGAGTAGTAGCGCGGCACGCTGCTGCCCGGCGGCACGATGCCCAGCAGGTCCCCCGCGGCGAAGCGCCCCAGCCCCTGGCCGCGCCAATGCGCCAGCCGGCCCTGTGCCGGCCAGGCAAAGCGCAGGATGGCTGTGGGCTGCCCGGCCTGGCCGGGGTAGTCCTGGCGCGCCGCCAGCGTGAGCGCCGTGGTCGGCGGCAGGCGCGGCACATAGTCCAGTTGCAGGGGTTCGCCCAGCGCCTGGGCCAGGGCGGTGCCCCAGCGGGCGAACTGCTGGCTGGACTGCTGGTGGATGCACTCCAGCGGCAGCAGTGCGGGCCAGCCGCGCGCGCGCAGGGCCGCTTCCAGCGCCTGGGCGTAGGCGCAGAAGCCGGGGTACTGGCGGTCGCCAAAACCCAGCACGGCCACGGGCGCGGCGGCCACCGGCGCGGCCGTGATGCGTTCCAGGGCCTGGCGTGCATGCGTGGGCGCCTGGCCGTCGCCATAGGTGGCTGCCAGCATAAACACCTGGCGCGTGGCGGGCGTGGTCTGGAACCGCTCCAGCGCCGCCGTGTGCACGCGGTGGCCCTGCTGCACGAGCGCGTCGTGCAGCGCCTGGGCGAAACCCCAGGTGCTGCCGCCTTCGCTGGCGACGAAGACCAGCACATCGGCCTGCGCCAGAGGGCTTTGGTGGGCCAGGCGCGGCGCCTGGCGGCGCCCCTGGCGCCAGATGAGCAGGCCCGAGAGCCAGAACAGCGACACGCTGGCGCCCGCCACCCCCAGCACCACGGCCCAGGGCCAGGCGGCCTCGCCCGTGTGCAGCACCACGGCCCAGTCCACCACCTGCTGGGCCAGGCGGGCGTCCTGCCAGGCCAGCCACTGGCCGGTGTAGCGGTCCAGCCAGCCGGCGCCCTGGCGTGTGGCGAGCTTCCAGGTGTCCTCGGGGTCGGCGGCGTCGGGGAAGTTCAGGCGGCGCAGGTCCTGCACGGCCACGCTTTGCAGGAGCGCCAGTTGCGCCACGGGCAGGGCGGCCTGGCCGGTGGGCACGGAGGCCACCTCGGGTTCGGCGCCCGCGTCCAGCGCCACCAGGCCCAGGGTGGAGGCGCTCATGGTGAGACCCGTGACCGATGTCAGGAGCAGCACGGCCAGCAGCACGCGGCCCGTGACGGTGTGGATGCGCTGCGCCAGCGTGCCGCGCACGCGCCCGGCCAGGTGCCGCCAGCCGCCCATGCGGCGCAGCAGCAGCACCAGGCCCGAGGCGCACAGCAGCCCCATGGCCAGGGCGGTGCCTGCGGCGCCCCAGCGCCCGGCGTCGCCCAGCAGCAGCGCGCGGTGCAGGTTCTTGACCCAGCGCGGCAGCACGGAGGCCTGGTAGGCGCCCAGCACGCGGCCGTCGGCCGGATCCACATAGGAGGCCTGTGCCCGCTCGCCGTCGAAGCCGAAGACCACGATGGCGCCCGAGGGCAGGCGGCGGAGTTCCTCGGCGCCCGGCACGCTGCGCGCCACGCGCTCGGCCAGGGTGGCCACGGACAGCCCCGGGGCGGCGGGCCGCGCCTGCCAGGCCTGCTGCACCGGGTCGATGGCCAGCAGTGCACCGGTGAGGCCCAGCACCAGGGCCAGGGCACCGAGCACCAGCCCCACCCAGCGGTGGAGGGTTTTCCAATCCATGCCGGTCCTTTACGGGAGCTGCAAGCTCAGCGACTGGATGTACTGCTTGCCCGCGTGGGGCTTGCCCGCCTGGCTGGCCGACAGCGGCACGCGCACCTCGCTGGGGCTGTCGCGCATGTCTTCCACGGCGGCGTCGACGCGGATCTCGTAGCCCGCGTCGATCAGGCTGTCGGCCAGGTCGGCCGTGACCTTGAGCGTGCGCCCCGCGCCCACGCTGGCGCCCGTCACGCCGGCCAGGCGCTTGGCGTCGCCGGCCGAGAGGCGGTTCCAGTCCGCCAGGTGTTTGTAGTACTTGGCCTTGCCGCCCGCCACCCACAGCGTGCCGGCGTAGGCGCCCTTGGCGTCGGTCAGGTAGACGGCGAGGTAGGCGCCGTCACCGCCGTAGTTCTTGAGTTGCACCGCCAGCGCAACGGGGCGGCTGTGCGCCAGGGCCGGCAGCGTGAGGGCACAGGCGGCGGCAACGGTGGTGAGCAGGGGTTTGGACATGGTGGACTCTCTCCAGTGCAGGGGCTTACTCGACCTGGCCGCGCGGCGCGGTGCCAGGGGTGAAGACGGGGGATGGGGCGGCGCTGCCCGGGGACGGGGCCGCAGCGCCGGGCAGTTGTTCACGGTCACGCGCGCGTTCACGCAGGCGTTCGCGCTCGCCGCCCTCGCGGTCGCGGCGCTTCATCTTCACGACCTTGAGCGTTTCCGGGTCGATCTTGGCCTTGAAGCTGCGGCCCTCGGCGTCCTGGCCGCGGATCTCGTAGCAGCCGTCGTCGATCTTGAGCCGCTGGATCTCCCAGCCGCGCTGGGCGGCCATCTGGCGCACGGCCTCGCGCGGCTGCCAGCGCTGCACGGGGGCGTCGCAGTCGTCGTCCGCCAGGGTGGGCAGGGCGGCCAGCCCCAGGGACAGGGCCAGCAGGCCGCGGCGCAGGGAGGGGTGGTGTGTCATGGCAGGACTCCTTTTGTCAATTTAACGCATGGCGAAGGATTCGCGGTGCAGGCGCCAGGAGCGCGCGCCGCTGGCGTGCGCATCGAGCGCATCGCCCAGGCCCTGGGGGCCGCAGAACCAGATGTCCAGCGGTCCGGGGATGGCCTCCAGGTCCTTGGGCTGCAGGCGCTGGCCCTGGGCGTCGCCGTGCACCGTCAGGTTCACCGGCGGCTGGGCCTGGGCACAGAGCTGGCGCAGGCGGGGCAGCAGCGGATCGGTGGCGGCGTCGCGGGTGCAGTAGTGCATAAGCACGGGCTGCAGCCGGGAACCTGCGGTGGCGGTACCCGGCTGCCGGGCTTCCAACAGCGCGAGGAAGGGGGTGATGCCCACGCCACCGGCGATCCACACCTGCTGCCGCCGCTGGCGGCCCCGGCCGTCGAAGCGGCCGTAGGGGCCTTCGATGTCCACGCGCTGCCCGGCCTGCAGGCGCCGGCCCAGGGTGCGGGTGTAGTCGCCCAGCGGCTTGATGACCAGGCGCAGCAGCTGCTCGCCCTGCGCGCTGGTGCCCAGGCTGCCCGGGGCACTGGCGATGGTGAAGGGGTGGGCGCCTTCCCAGGCATCGAAGCGCACGAAGACGAACTGCCCCGCGCGGTGGCTGGGCCAGCTGGCAGGCAGGGCGCAGATCACCTCAATGGGGGCCGCCGTGCCGCCGTCGCCCAGCACCTGCACGGCATGGATGCGGCCGGTGTGGCTGCGCGCGCGGCCAATCCAGCCCGCCAGCGACCACAGTGCCGCCGCGCTGCCCAGTGCCAGCAGCGTGCCCATGAGCAGGCCCAGCGGCAGTGTCCAGAAAGAAAGTGGCATGAGGGCTACGGTGTGGATCACCAGCGCCAGGAACAGCAGCGGCATGGCGCGGTGCAGAAAGCGCCAGGGGCGGTAGGACAGCAGCCGGGTCAGCAGTGTGATGGCCACCATGGCCAGCAGCAGGTAGAACGCCATCTCGCCCAGGTCCTTGGCAAAGCCCCGCGCATCGGTGAGCCAGGGCAGCACGGCCTCCCGCGCGGGCCGGCCGGCGCGCCCCCACAGGCCCTTGATCCAGTCGCTGGATTCATCGGCGCCCCAGTGCAGGATGGCGGCCAGGGCCGCGCCGATGCCGGCCCATTTGTGCAGGCGGTAGACCTGGTCCATGCCGCCCAGGGCGCGGTCCAGCAGCGGCAGGCGCAGGGCCAGTACCATGACCAGTGCCATCAGGCCTATGCTCCACAGGCCGCTGAGGTAGATCAGGTGCTGGCGCAGCTTCCACCAGCCCAGGGCCTGGCCCTGGGCGTTGACCAGGGGGTCTATGCCCAGGTCGGGCGGGAGCACGGCGGCCCACGCCAGGGTGATGCCCAGCAGCCAGAGGGTCAGCACGGTTTTGATTCGCATGGTGTGCATCCTTTCTTCTTCGCTGTGCATTGTGGAAAATCCAAGCTGAACGGATGCTGAAAGCGCCGTTCAGCCCGCATTCAGGCGGGCCCCGCTATAAACCGGTCCATGATCCTGCGCACCTTGCCCTTTCTGCGCCGCCCGGCCACACTCGCCCTGGCCGGCGTGCTGCTCGCTGCCGCCCCGGCGCTGCAGGCGGACGAGCGCGACCACGAGCTGGCACGCCAGGCGCTGGAGCAGGGCCAGATCCTGCCCCTGCGCAGCGTGCTGGAGAAGGTCGAGCGCGACTACCAGGGCCAGGTGCTGAAGATCGAGTTCGAGCGCGACGACGGCCGCTTCGTCTACAAGATCCGCCTGCTGCAAGGCGATGGCCGCATGGCCAAGCTCAAGGTGGATGCCGTCGATGGCCGGGTGCTGGGCATACAGCGCCGCGAGCACGAGCGGGACGCCGGAAAGGACCGCGATGCGCATCCTCGTCGTTGAAGACGAACCCACCCTCAGCGGCCAACTGGCCCAGGCCCTGGCGGCTGCGGGCCATACCGTGGAGTGCGCCGGCGATGGCGTGGACGCCCACTACCTGGGCGAGGTCGAGGACTTCGATGCCGTGGTGCTCGACCTGGGGCTGCCCCGGCTTGACGGCCTCTCGGTGCTGCGCCGCTGGCGCGCGGCGGGGCGCAACATGCCGGTGCTCATCCTCACGGCCCGCGGCGCCTGGCATGAGAAAGTGACCGGCATGGATGCCGGCGCCGACGACTACCTCGCCAAGCCTTTTCACATGGAGGAGCTGCTCGCGCGCCTGCGCGCCCTGCTGCGCCGCCGGGGCGAGCACGCCAGCGCCGAGTGGCGCTGCGGCCCCATCGTGCTCGACACGCGCCAGGCGCGCGTGCAGGTGGATGGCCAGCCCCTCACCCTGACCAGCCACGAGTTCAAGCTGCTGGCCCTGCTCATGCAGCGCAAGGGCGAGGTGCTCTCGCGCACCGAGCTGTCCGAGCACATCTATCCGCAGGACAGCGACCGCGACTCCAACACCATCGAGGTCTTCGTCGGCCGCCTGCGCAAGAAGCTGCCCGCCGGCAGCATAGAGACCGTGCGCGGCATGGGTTACCGCCTCGTGCAGCCCGGCGCCAGCGCATGAGCGGCGTCGCCGGCAGCTACTCCCTGCGCCTGCGCCTGCTGGCGGGCACGCTGGCGTGGATGCTACTGGCCATTGCCCTGGTGGGCTGGGGCCTGCGCGCGCTGTTCCAGGAGCACATCACCCAGCAGATGCAGGCGCAACTGGTGATGCAGCTCGACCATCTGAGCGCTGCCGTCGACTGGGAGCCCGCGGGCGGCGTGCGCGTGGCAGCCATGGCGGCCGACCCGCGCCTGGGCGAACCCCTGTCAGGCCTGTACTGGCAGATCGACGTCCTGGGTGCGGCGCCGCAGGCCGCCGCAGCGCGGTCGCGCTCGCTGTGGGACCAGGTGCTGGCACTGCCCGCCGTGCCCGCGGCCTACCCGGCCAAAGGCTACCGCGTGCTGGCGCTGCAGGATGCGCAGGGCCACGCCCTGCTGGCCGTGGCGCGCACCCTGCAACTGCCCGAGGACGAGGCCCCGCCGCTGCGCCTGGCGGTGGCGGGCGACCGCGCGCTGCTGGCCGAGCCGCTGCAGCGCTTCACGCGCCTGCTGCTCATGGCCCTGGGCATGCTGGCCCTGGGCCTGGCCGTGGCCGTGGCCGTGCAATTGCACCTGGCGCTGCAGCCGCTGGGCTTGCTGCGCGCGCGGCTGGCCGCCGTGCGCAGCGGCGCGGCCGCGCGGCTGGAAGGGCGCTTTCCCCAGGAGCTGCAGCCCCTGGTCAACGAGTTCAACCACGTGCTGCAGGAAAACGCCGACATGGTGCAGCGTGCGCGCACCCAGGCGGGCAACCTGGCCCATGCGGTGCACACGCCGCTGTCCATCCTGGCCAATGCCGCGGCGCAGGAGCAGGGCGCGCTGGCGCAGCTCGTGCAGGAGCAGGTGGCCAGCGCCCGCCGCCAGGTGGACTACCACCTGGCGCGCGCGCGCGCCGCCGCGGCCGTACGCGCCACCGGCCTGGCCACGCCGGTCCTGCCGCCGCTGCAGGCCTTGCTGCGCACCATGCAGCGCCTGCACGCCGAGCGCGGCATCGCCTTCCGCCTGGCCGCCGGGGCGCAGGAGGCCGCCTTCCGCGGCGAGGAGCAGGATCTGTACGAGCTGCTGGGCAATCTGATCGACAACGCCGGCAAGTGGGCGCGCACCCAGGTGGTGGTGGACGTGCAGCCTCAGGACGGCATGCTGTGCTGCACCGTGGACGACGACGGCCCCGGCATCCCGCAGCCCGAGCGCGAACGCATGTTCGAGCGCGGCGTGCAGCTCGACGAGCAGCGCCCCGGCTCCGGCCTGGGGCTGGACATCGTGCGCGCGCTGGCGCACACCTACGGTGGCAGCGTGCAGGTGCAGGACTCCCCCCTGGGCGGCGCGCGCCTGCGCCTGTGCCTGCCGGCGGCGCTCCCCGGGGGTTGAGGCCGTTGTTGCGCCGATGCGTCAGCAAGCTGACGCACAATACGGCCCACTGCGTATTCACCCCTTTCCCTTCCCGTGACCCTTGCCGACCGATTTGCCCATGCCCAGGTGCGCCCGCTCGCCGAGGAGCACCTGCCCGCGCTGCAGCAGGTGCAGCGCGCCTGCTATGGCGAGGGCTACATCGAAAGCACCGAAGTGTTCGCGCGGCGCCTGGCCTGTACGGCGCAGTGCTCGCTGGTGCTGGAGCTCGACGGCCGCGTGGCCGGCTATCTGGCCGCCTGTGATGTGGTGCAGGGCTGGGTTGCGCCCCTGCACGGCGACTTCGAGGCGCTGACGCCGCCCGACACCCTGTACCTGCACGACCTGGCCGTGCTGCCCGAGCTGTCCGGGCACGGCCTGGCCCAGCGCCTGCTGCAAACCCTGTGGCAGGGCGCGCAGGCACGTGGCCTGCAGCGCTCGGCCCTGGTGTCGGTGCAGGGCACACAGGGCTTTTGGCAGCGCCAGGGCTACCTGGCCTGGACGCTGCAGGACCCCGTCCAGCGCGAGCGCCTGGTCACCTATGGGCGCGATGCGGTGTACATGCAGCGGCGCCTCGGCTGAGCCGCGGCAGCCGCGTGCGCGCTGGCGATAATCCCCCCATGCCAAACCGCTGGAAACCCAATGTGACCGTGGCCGCCCTGATCGAGCGCGACGGCCACTTTCTGCTGGTGGAAGAGGACACGGCCGACGGCCTGCGCCTGAACAATCCGGCCGGGCACCTCGACCCGGGTGAGTCGCCCCTGGACGCCTGCATCCGCGAGGTGCTCGAAGAGACCGCCTACGATTTCACGCCCACCGCCCTGGTGGGCGTGTACCTCAACCGCTTCCGGCGCACGCGCACGGGCGACGACATCACCTACATGCGCTTTGCCTTTGCCGGCACGCTGGGCACGCACCACGCCTGGCGCACGCTGGACGAGGGCATCGTGCGCACCGTGTGGATGACGCCGGCGCAAATCCGCGCCAGCCGCGAGCGCCACCGCAGCCCCGTGCTGCTGCGCTGCGTGGAGGATTACCTCGCGGGCCAGCGCTTCGCGCTCGACGTGGTGCACACCGACCCCAGCGTGGGCCGGCCCGTGGCCGAATAGGCTCTCAGCGCGCGCCCTGGGCCTGGGCCATCTGCCCGATCAGGCGGTGGTAGAAGCGGATGGCGTCCGCGTAGTCCTTCACGGCCAGGCGCTCGTTCGTGCCGTGAAAGCGCGGCAAGTCCTCGCTTTTCGCGCGTATGGGCGAGAACTTGAAGATGTGGTCGCTGATGGTCTCGTAGTGGATGGAGTCGGTCGCCGCCACCATCAGCCCCGGGGCGACGAGCGCGTCCGGGAAGACCTCGCGGACGGTGCGCTGGAGCTGCCGGTACTGGGCCGAATCCGTGGGCGCGACCTTGGAAGCCTCCTTGGCACCGGGCAGGGCTTCGACCTTGACGTGAGCCATGTCCACCACCTTGCCCACGGCCGAGCGCACATGCGCCATCACCCCCTCGCGCGTGTCGCCGGGCAGGATGCGGAAGTTCACCGTCGCGTCGGCGCGCCCGGGCAGCACGTTGTCCTTGTTGCCGGCGCGGGCGATGGTCAGCGCCGTGGTCGTGCGCAGCATGGCATTGGTGCTGCCCGCCCCTTCGAGCTGCTTTTGCACCAGCGGGCCGAAGAGCCAGAGGTTGGACAGCGCCACGCGCGAAAAGCCCTCCATCTCGGGCGCGAGCACGTCGAACATCTCGCCCGCCACGCCGCGGATGGCCGCGGGCATCTGGTCGTTTTCCAGCGCGTTCAGCGCCGCGGCCATCATCGCGATCGCGCTCGTGCCCTTGCCGGGCGGCATCGACGAGTGCCCCGGCGTCGCCGAAGTGCTGAGCGCCACCGACATGTAGCCCTTCTCGGCCACGCCGATGAGCGCGGCCGGTTTTTTCAGCCCCGGCATCACGCCGTCGAGCACCAGCAGGCCCTCGTCGAGCACGAAGTCGAGCTGCACGCCCCGGCTCTTGAGCAGCTCGGCGATTTTGGCCGCTCCACGGTGGCCGCCCACCTCCTCATCGGCGCCGTAAGCCAGGTAAACGGTGCGTGGCGGCTTGTAGCCGCTGGCGATCAGCATCTCCACCGCTTCCAATTGCGAGAGCAGGTTGCCCTTGTCGTCCCACGAGCCGCGGCCCCAGATGTAGCCGTCCAAGACCCGCCCGGCGAACGGCGGCTGCTGCCAGTCGACCTCGGTGCCCGGCGCGATCGGCACCACATCCTGGTGCGCGGCCAGCAGGATGGCCTTGGCCTTGGGGTCCCGCCCCTGCCACGTGTACAGCAGCGACAGGCCGTTCACCACCTCGCGCTTGAGCGTCGCATGCACCCGGGGAAATTCTTTTTCGAGCAGGGCGTGCAGCGCAAGGAACTGATCCCGGCTCAAATCGGCGTCCGTGGCCGACGAGATGGTTTGGAGCCGGACCGCCTGCGCCAAGCGCCCGGCCGCAGCCGCTTCGTCGACGGCCAGCGGCGCGAGCGGCGCCACCTCCAACTGGCGCGAGCCCTTGCGCCAGGTGTTGACAGCCACCGCCGCCACCAGGGCGAGGACGAAGATCAGCAGGGCACCGAGGGTTTTCTTCCACATAAGAACTGGCCTCCTTGATTGGTGATGGTTCTGCACGCCCTCGCGACTCATGCCGCGGCACCCTGTTCGCGCAAGCCCTCGTCCCGGGCCTCGACAGGCATCAGCTGCAATATGCCAAAAAGCAGTTCGAACGCAGTGAACCCGAGAATGATGGCGCTGGCTCCAGAGAAGACCGCATGGATTTGCCACGTCATGAAAAGCAGTCGCGCCACGGCATCCAGCCTTCCCAAGGCCACCGAAGGATAAAGAATGCGCGCCAGCGCCCAGACTACGACCACCGACCCCAGCAAGTTGGCGAACAATATGTGCATGGGCTCCAATTCAGGGATTGCTCCCGGAAGGCCCAAGCTTCTGGCCGTCCAGGCGAGTAGCGTGTAAATCCAGATGAATGTCCATGGCAAAACGAACATCCAGGTGGCCAGCAGGTCGTACCATGCGCTGTACCGTACCATGCGGATGAAGCGGTCTTGTTGCATCGCGAGCTCCCGTGAAGTGCAAAGACCGCAGTGTCAACCTTGAACCATGCTTCAATGTCAAGCGTTTTCGAAGGCAACCCATGCTCATCGGCGAATTGGCCACCACCAGCGGCCTGTCTCGTGAGACGCTGCGGTTCTACGAGAAACTCGGTCTGATTCATTCCCGAAGGCTGCCCAACGGCTACCGTCGGTACTCTCCCGAGACTCTGACCCTCGTCATGTACATCAGGACCGCTCAACAACTCGGCTTCAGCTTGTCCGAGATCGGGCGCGAAATCCCTCGACTTTGGCAAGGCGCGGTTTCAGACGCTGACATCGCGCAGGTTTTGCAGAACAAATTGGCCGACATCGATCAACGCATTGAGGCGCTGCAATCCCTGCGCGACGATCTGGCCGCACGCCTGGCCTCGGCATGCCCGTTGCGCACGCCATCGACCACCTCACCGCATCCGGCCACCGTGGCCGACGGCTCCACCCGTGGTGCGGCACGACGGGCATGACGCCGATTCCCTCCACGATCAGGTTGGTACGGCACATCCCATCCATCATGCGCCGCAGGGATTGGCATTCGGGCCGCCGATAATCCGTGGCATGCACAAGCACCGCATCGTGGTGGGCCTGTCGGGCGGCGTCGATTCCGCCGTCACCGCCCATCTTCTTCAAGCGCAGGGTCACGAGGTCGTCGGCATCTTCATGAAGAACTGGGAAGATGACGACGACGATGAATACTGCTCCAGCCGCCAGGATTTCCTGGACGCCGCCAGCGTCGCCGACGTGCTCGGCATCGAGATCGAGCACGTGAACTTCGCTGCCGAGTACAAGGACCGGGTGTTCGCCGAATTCCTGCGCGAGTACCAGGCCGGGCGCACGCCCAACCCCGACGTGCTGTGCAACGCCGAGATCAAGTTCAAGGCCTTTCTGGACCACGCCATGCGCCTGGGGGCCGAGAAGATTGCCACCGGCCACTACGCGCGCGTGCGCCAGAACCCCGCCACGGGTCTGTTCGAGCTGCTCAAGGGGCTGGACCCGTCCAAGGACCAGAGCTACTTTCTGCACCGCCTGAACCAGGCGCAACTGTCCAAGACGCTGTTCCCCGTGGGCGAGCTGCACAAGACCGAGGTGCGGCGCATCGCCGCCGAGATCGGGCTGCCCAACGCCAGGAAGAAGGACTCCACGGGCATTTGCTTCATCGGCGAGCGGCCGTTCCGCGAGTTCCTCAACCGCTACATCTCCAAGGAGCCCGGCCCCATCCTCGATGACCGCGGCCGCAGGCTGGGCCAGCACGTGGGCCTGTCGTTCTACACCCTGGGCCAGCGCCAGGGCCTGGGCATAGGCGGCGTGAAGGAAAAAGGCGCGGCGCGCGGCGCGGGCGACCATGCGCCCTGGTTCGTGGCGCGCAAGGAACTGGCCACCAACACCCTGCGCGTGGTGCAGGGGCACGACCACCCCTGGCTGCTGGCGCACCGGCTGGAGGCGCAGGACGCCAGTTGGGTGGCGGGCACGCCGCCCGCGCCCGGCGCCTATGGCGCCAAGACGCGCTACCGCCAGCAGGACGCCGCCTGCCAGCTCCAGGCCGCGCCGGACGGCTTCGCGCTGCAGTTCCCCGAAGCGCAGTGGGCCGTCACGCCCGGCCAGAGCGCCGTGCTCTACGCCGGCGAGGTCTGCCTGGGCGGCGGCGTGATCGCCACGGCCCTGGACTGAGCGGCGCCCCCGGCCCGGCGCCGTCCGGGGCGCAGCCTGCGCGCGCCCATCGATCCGGGCAATCGGCGTCTTGCAAGCATTCAATGGGCAGCGTCTTGCCGTGGGAATGCGTCGGTTCAATAATCTTCTGGCCTTGAATAGCTTTTGTTTATTCAGGCGCCGCATTGCACAGGAGAACGCCATGACCCAACGCCTCACCACCGCCGCCGGAGCCCCGGTGGCCAACAACCAGGACGTGCAGACCGCCGGCCCGCGCGGCCCCATGCTGCTGCAGGACCTGTGGCACCTGGAGAAGCTCGCCCACTTCCACCGCGAGGTGATCCCCGAGCGCCGCATGCACGCCAAGGGCTCGGGCGCCTACGGCAGCTTCACCGTCACGGGCGACATCACGCGCTACACGCGCGCCAAGGTGTTCTCTGCCATCGGCAAGCAGACGCCGCTGTTCGTGCGCTTTTCCACCGTGGCGGGCGAGCGCGGCGCGGCCGATGCCGAGCGCGACATCCGCGGCTTTGCCGTGAAGATGTACACCGAAGAGGGCAACTGGGACCTGGTGGGCAACAACACGCCGGTGTTCTTCTTCCGCGACCCGCTCAAGTTCCCCGACCTGAACAAGGCCGTCAAGCGCGACCCGTACACCAACCTGCGCAGCGCCGAGAGCAACTGGGACTTCTGGACCGGCCTGCCCGAGGCGCTGCACCAGATCACCATCGTGATGAGCGACCGCGGCATCCCGCGCGACTACCGCCACATGCACGGCTTCGGCTCGCACACCTACAGCCTCATCAACCACGAGGGTGTGCGCCACTGGGTCAAGTTCCACTGGATCAGCCAGCAGGGCATCGCCAACCTGACCGACCAGGAGGCCGCGGAGCTGGTGGGCAGGGACCGCGAATCCTCGCAGCGCGACCTGCTCGAGGCCATCGACCGTGGCGACTTCCCCAAGTGGACGCTGTGCGTGCAGATCATGACCGAGGCGCAGGCGCAGACCTACCGCTTCCACCCCTTCGACCTGACCAAGGTGTGGAGCAAGAAGGACTTCCCGCTCATCGAGGTCGGCGTGATGGAGCTGGACCGCAACCCCGACAACTACTACGCCGAGGTCGAGCAGGCCGGGTTCGCGCCCTCCAACCTGGTGCCGGGCATCGGCCCCTCGCCCGACCGCATGCTGCAGTCGCGCCTGTTCGCCTATACCGACGCGGCGCGCTACCGCCTGGGCGTGAACCACCACCAGATCCCGGTGAATGCGCCGCGCTGCCCCGTGGCGCACTACCACCGCGACGGCGCCATGCGCGTGGACGGCAACTACGGCCGCACCATCGCCTACGAGCCCAACAGCCAGGGCGTGTGGCAGGAGCAGCCCCAGTACGCCGAGCCCGTGGAAAAACTCTACGGTGACGCCAGCCGCTGGGACTACCGCGCCGACGACAGCGACTACTTCACCCAGCCCGGCGACCTGTTCCGCCTGATGACCCCCGAGAAGCAGAGACTGCTGTGCGAGAACACGGCACGTGCCATCGCCGGGGTGTCGCAGCCCATCGTGGACCGGCACATCGCCCACTGCACCCAGGCCGATCCCGCCTATGGCCAGGGCGTGGCCGACGCCATTGCGCGGCAACGGGCCGGGAAGCTGTAGGCCGCCGCGCTGGGGTTTGAGGGTGTTTTTGGCCTCCAGCCCTTGCTCAGCAAGCGCTAGCAGCTATATTTTCAATAGCAAAAGGCGCCCGCGGGCGCCTTGTTGGCGGCACGGCAGCGGGCCCGCTCAGAACGGCACGTCGTCGTCCATGTCGTCAAAGCCCGAGGACGCGCGCGGTGCTGGCGCCGGGGCCGGTGCCGGGGCCGGTGCCGGGGCGGCGCGCGGCGCGGGCGCCGGGCGCGGTGCGGGCGCGGCGGCGCGGCGCGGGGCCTGGTCGAAGCCGTCGTCACCGTAGCCGCCGGCGTCGTACCCGCCGCCCTGGCCACCGCCCATGCCCTGGCGGCTGCCCAGCATCTGCATGGTGTCGGCGCGGATCTCGGTGCTGTAGCGCTCCTGGCCGCTTTGCGGGTCCGTCCACTTGCGCGTGCGCAGGCTGCCTTCCACGTAGACCTGCGAGCCCTTGCGCAGGTACTGGGCCACGATCTCGGCCAGGCGGCCGTTGAACACCACGCGGTGCCACTCGGTGGCTTCGCGCATCTCGCCGGTCTGCTTGTCCTTCCACTTGTCGGTGGTGGCGATGGTCACGTTGGCCACCTGGTCGCCGCTGGGGAAGGTGCGCATCTCGGGGTCGCGCCCCAGGTTGCCCACGATGATGACTTTGTTCACGGATGCCATAGGTAATGAGTCCTTTGCGGTAGCCCGGCAGTAAGGGGAGGGTTCCGGGCCAGATGAATAGAGACAACCCCTCCGAGGCTGCAGGTGTGCAGCATAGCGGCCTTGGTGCGCCTGCGCGCGGCGGCCGGTCAAAAAAAATGCTGCGAAAAGTCAGTGCGCCTGCGTGTCCCGGCCCACGGGCCGCAGCGGCCAGGTCAGCACCAGCCACAGGGCGGCCAGCAGCGCCGTGGCGCTGAACAGGCCTGGCGCGCCCGCCCATTTGGCCAGCAGCCCGCCCAGCGCGCCGCCGGCGAACAGGCCCACCGACTGCAGCGTGTTGTACGCGCCCAGCGCCGCGCCGCGCAGGGGCGCGGGCGCCATGCGCGAGACCAGGCTGGGCTGCGTGGCCTCCAGCATGTTGAAGCCGCAGAAGAACACGAACAGCAGCGCGCCCAGCACGCCCAGCGAGGGCGGGGCGCCGCTGGCGGCCACCGCGCCCAGGCCTGCCTGCACGGCCAGGATCATGCCGATGGCCAGCAGCAGCGCCGCGCGCAGGCGCCCGCGCCGCTCCATGGCAAACAGCCCGCCCATGGCGACGATGGACAGCACCACCGCCGGCAGGTAGATCTGCCAGTGCGCCTGGCGCTGCAGGCCGGCCTGCACCAGCATGGCGGGCACGGCCACCCACATGGACATCTGCACCGTGTGCAGCACGAATACGCCCAGGTTCAGGCGCAGCAGGTCGGGGTGGCGCCACACGTCGGCCACGCGGCCCGCGGGGGCGTCGGCGCGCCGCGCCGCCTCGGGCGGCACCACCCACAGCACCACGGCAATGCCGCCCAGCGTGAGCGCAAAGGTCAGGCCGAACAGCCCGTCCAGGCCGATATGGGCCGCCAGCAGCGGCCCGGCGATCAGGGCGATGGCAAACATCAGGCCGATGCTCATGCCCACCAGGGCCATGGCCTTGGTGCGCACGGCGTCGCGCGTCTGGTCGGCGATCAGGGCCGTCACGGCCGCCGACACCGCCCCCGCGCCCTGCAGGGCGCGCCCCACGAGCAGGCCCGTGAGCGTATCGGCCAGCGCGGCGATCAGGCTGCCCGCGGCAAACACCGCCAGCCCGGCGACGATCACGCGCTTGCGCCCGAAGCGGTCCGAGGCCATGCCCACCGGCAACTGGAAGAAGGCCTGCGTGAGCCCGTACATGCCCATGGCCAGCCCGACCAGGGCCGGGTCGTCGCCGCCCGGGTACTTGCGCGCCTCCAGCGCGAACACGGGCAGCACGAGGAACAGGCCCAGCATGCGCAGCGCAAAGATCAGCGCCAGGCTGATGCTGGAGCGCCGCTCCAGCGCCGTCATGCGGGTGGCGGGCGCGGCGGGGGCGGCGGAAGGGGGCAGGGCGGTATCCGTCACGGGCGGGGCGGGGGCTCGGGTAAAACCCCTATTTTCGTCCAAGGCGCCGTCTCCCGTCCGGGCGGGATGGGTATTGCACCGCTGCCTGCGCCGGGCGGGGCGGCCACACCGGCCCAGGGCTATCATGGATGGTTCCCCCCGAGCCGCCCCAGCCTGCCGTGACCTCCCCCGCCCCCATCGCCGACGAACCCAGCGGCGCCTACCTCGCCCAGGCCCTGCGCGAGCAGCGCATCAGCATCCGCGGCGCGCGCACGCACAACCTCAAGAACATCGACCTGGACATCCCGCGCAACCAGCTCGTGGTGATCACCGGGCTGTCGGGCTCGGGCAAGTCCAGCCTGGCGTTCGACACGCTCTACGCCGAGGGCCAGCGCCGCTATGTGGAAAGCCTCTCGGCCTACGCGCGCCAGTTCCTCGGGCGGCTGGACAAGCCCGACGTGGACCTCATCGAAGGCCTCTCGCCCGCCATCAGCATCGAGCAAAAGGCCGCCAGCCACAACCCGCGCTCCACCGTGGGCACGGTGACCGAGGTGCACGACTACCTGCGCCTCCTGTGGGCGCGCGCGGGCACGCCCTGGTGCCCGGACCACGGCCTGCCCCTGGCCGCGCAGACCGTGAGCCAGATGGTGGACGCCCTGCTCGCCCTGCCCGAGGACACGCGCCTCATGCTGCTGGCCCCCGTGGCGCGCGCGAGGAAGGGCGAGTTCACCGAGCTGTTCGCCCAGATGCAGGCGCTGGGCTATGTGCGCTTTCGCGTCGATGGGCAGATCTACGAGCACGGCAGCCTGCCGCCGCTCAAGAAGACCGAGAAGCACGACATCGACGTGGTCATCGACCGCGTCAAGGTGCGCCCGGGCCTGCAGCAGCGCCTGGCCGAGAGCGTCGAGGCGGTGCTGCGCGTGGGTGGGCACGAAGGCAATGGCCGCGTGCTCGCGCTGGAGATGGACACAGGGCGCGAGCACCTGTTCTCCAGCAAGTTCGCCTGCCCGCAGTGCAGCTACGCCCTGAGCGAGCTCGAACCGCGCCTGTTCTCGTTCAACTCGCCCACGGGTGCCTGCCCGGCCTGCGACGGCCTGGGCCAGCAGGACGTGTTCGACGCCGCGCGCGTCGTCGCCTTTCCCTCCCTGAGCCTGGCGAGCGGCGCCATCAAGGGCTGGGACCGGCGCAACGGCTACTACTTCGCGCTGCTGCAGAGCCTGGCGGCGCACTATGGCTTCGACATCGAGGCGCCCTTCGAGCAGTTGCCGCCGTCCGTGCAGCACACCGTGCTGCACGGCTCGGGCAGCGAGGACATCCCCTTCACCTACCTGCTCGACAGCGGCGCGCGCAAGGGCCAGGCCATCGTGCGCGCCCACCCCTTCGAGGGCATCCTGCCGAACATGGAGCGGCGCTACCGCGAAACCGACTCCAGCGTGGTGCGCGAGGACCTGGCGCGCTACCGCAGCACCCAGGCCTGTCCCGAGTGCGGGGGCGCGCGCCTGCGCCGCGAGGCGCGCCACGTGCGCGTGGGCGAGGGCGCGCAGGCGCGCGGCATCTACGAGGTCAGCCACATGACGCTGCAGGACGCGCAGGACTGGTTCGAGCGCCTGCAGCTTGCGGGCGCCAAGGCCGAGATCGCGGGCAAGGTGGTGCGCGAGATCGGCGCGCGGCTGCGCTTTCTCAACGACGTGGGCCTGTCCTACCTGAGCCTGGACCGCAGCGCCGAGACGCTCTCGGGCGGCGAGGCGCAGCGCATCCGCCTGGCCAGCCAGATCGGCTCGGGCCTCACAGGCGTGATGTACGTGCTCGACGAGCCCAGCATCGGCCTGCACCAGCGCGACAACGACCGCCTCATCGCCACGCTCACGCGCCTGCGCGACCTGGGCAACAGCGTCATCGTGGTCGAGCACGACGAGGACATGATCCGCGCCGCCGACCACTGCGTGGACATGGGCCCGGGCGCGGGCGTGCACGGCGGCCGCGTGATGGCCCAGGGCCACTGGCAGGAGCTGTGCGCCGTGCCCGCCTCGCTCACCGGCCAGTACCTCTCGGGCGCGCGCGCCATCGCCGTGCCGGCGCGGCGCACGCCCTGGCTGGCGGCCGTGGCGCCACCGGCGGCGCAGCCCGCGGCCCGGCCGCGCTTCCCGGCCAGCGGCGCGCGCGCCGCCCGCCCGGCCGCGCCCGAGGCGCAGGGCCCGCTGCAGGCCCTGCGCGTGCTCGGCGCCACGGGCAACAACCTGAAGAACGTCACCGTGGACATCCCCGTGGGCCTGTTCACCTGCGTCACCGGCGTCTCCGGCTCGGGCAAGAGCACGCTGGTCAACGACACGCTGCACAAGGCCGTGGCGCGCCAGCTCTACCGCGCGCACGACGAACCCGCGCCGCACCTGGGCGTGGAGGGCATGGACCATTTCGACAAGGTCATCAACGTCGATCAAAGCCCCATCGGCCGCACGCCGCGCAGCAACCCGGCCACCTACACCGGGCTGTTCACCCCCATCCGCGAGCTCATGGCCGAAACGACGGTGGCCCGCGAGCGCGGCTACGGTCCGGGGCGCTTTTCCTTCAACGTGGCGGGCGGGCGCTGCGAGGCCTGCCAGGGCGACGGCGTGGTGAAGGTGGAGATGCACTTCCTGCCCGACGTGTACGTGCCCTGCGACGTGTGCCACGGCCAGCGCTACAACCGCGAGACGCTGCAGGTGCAATGGAAGGGCAGGAACATCGCGCAGATCCTGGACCTCACGGTGGAAGACGCGCACGCCTTCTTCCAGGACGTGCCGACCATCGCGCGCAAGCTGCAGACGCTGCTGGACGTGGGCCTGTCCTACATCCGCCTGGGCCAGAGCGCGACCACGCTCTCGGGCGGCGAGGCGCAGCGCGTCAAGCTCGCCCAGGAGCTCTCCAAGCGCGACACCGGGCGCACGCTCTACATCCTCGACGAGCCCACCACCGGCCTGCACTTTGCCGACATCGACCTGCTGCTCCAGGTGCTGCACCAGTTGCGCGACGCGGGCAACACCATCGTGGTGATCGAGCACAACCTCGACGTCATCAAGACCGCCGACTGGCTCATCGACATGGGCCCCGAGGGCGGCGCGGGCGGCGGCACCGTGGTGGTGGCGGGCACGCCGGAGACGGTGGCGGCGCACGCGGCCAGCCACACGGGGCGTTACCTGCGCAGGTATTTAGGGCAAGAATAGGCCCTGTGGCTTGCCTGGCAAGCGCAGGCAGCTATCAAAATGAAAGCGCTGGCGCCCTTCAGCGCCCCAGGCGCTGCGCCACCTGCGCGTCCAGCGAGGCCATGAAGTCCTCCACCGCCTGCGTGTAGTTGCCCTCCAGGCCCAGGCGGGCGTTGATCTCGCCATGCGTGAGCGGCTGCGGCAGCACCTCCGCGCGGCCGCCCTGGCTGCGCACGTGGCGGGCCAGGGCCTGGGCCTGCAGGCAGGGCTGGTCGCGCCGCTCGGTGGAGCAGACCAGTTGCAGGGGCGCGGCGCCCGGCGTCCACTGGTGGTAGGGCGAGAGCGCCTGCCAGTAGGCCGGGTCGCTGCCGAAGGCCTCGTCGTACAGGCGCAGGTGCGGCGCGCGCATGAAGGTGGGCAGGTCCAGCACCGCGCTGTCGAGCGCCACGGCGCCCAGCCAGGGGCTGGCGCCCAGGCTGCGCGCCAGGGCTGGCCGGGCGTTGATGAGCGCCACCAGGTGCGCCCCGGCCGAGTGCCCCATGAGGATGAAGCGCTGTGCGTCCGCGCCCCAGGCGGCGGCCTGCTGCTGCGCGTGCGCCAGGGCCAGCGCCACGTCCTGCACCTGCTGCGCCACGGGTGTCTCGGGCAGCAGGCGGTAGTCCACCGAGACGAGCACCAGCCCGCGGCCTACCCAGCGTGCGACCTTGTTCTCCACGACCCGGCCCATGGCCTTGCCGCCATGGCGCCAGCCGCCGCCGTGCACCATGAAGATCACGGGCGCGCGCGCGCCGTCCGCCGCGGGCGCCGGGTGTGCGGGCAGGTAGACGTCCATGCGCTGGCGCGGGTCGGGGCCGTAGGGCTGGTCGGCCAGCAGGCGCACCCCGGCAGGCAGCGCGGCGGCAGGGCCTTGCAGGCGGGTCGCCAGGTGCTCACGCAGGCGCGCGCCCGGCCCGGGGCCGGCGGGCGCCTGGGCATAGGCCGCGGTCAGCGGGGCCAGGCCGGTGGCGGCCAGCAACAGGGCGGCGGCGCTGCGGCGCAGCAGCGGCATGGGGCCGCAATGGGAGAGTGAGGCGGG
Source organism: Comamonas granuli NBRC 101663 (assembly GCF_000739995.1). GTDB lineage: Bacteria > Pseudomonadota > Gammaproteobacteria > Burkholderiales > Burkholderiaceae_C > Simplicispira > Simplicispira granuli. Next base: position 319,052 of record NZ_BBJX01000002.1, read on the forward strand.
ACAGGGGTGGTGCATGGCGCGGCTCCAGGGGGGCGGTGGCGCGACTGTGCACCCGGCATGTGTGCGCTGTGTGGCGCGCGCGTTGCCCGTGGTGACAAAACATGACAGGCGCACCGCCGGCGACGGCGTGCGCCGGGCCCTGCGCAGGCCGGGGTGCTCAGGCGGCGAGCGCGGCCTCGATGTCGCCCGCGAGCTTGGCAGGCGCGTCCTGCGGGGCGTAGCGGCGTACCACCTGGCCGTCCTTGCCGACCAGGAACTTGGTGAAGTTCCACTTGATGGCCTTGCTGCCCAGCAGGCCGGGGGCCTCGGCGCACAGCCAGCGGTACAGCGGGCTGGCCTCGGGGCCGTTGACCTCGGTCTTGGCCATCATCGGAAAGCTCACGCCGTAGTTGAGCTGGCAGAAGCTGGCGATCTCCGCGTTGCTGCCCGGGTCCTGGGCGCCGAACTGGTTGCACGGAAAGCCCAGCACCACCAGGCCTTCGCTGGCGTAGCGCTGGTGCAGCTCCTCCAGCCCGGCGAACTGCGGCGTGAAGCCGCAGGCGCTGGCGGTGTTGACGATGAGCAGCACCTGGCCCTCGTACTGGCGCAGCGAGACCGTGCGGCCGTCGATGGTCTGGGCGTCGAAGTCGTAAACCGTGGGCATGGCGGCGTCCCTGTGCTGTGGCAATGCCGCCATGCTAGGGCGCCGGGGCCGTGCGCGCCGGCCGGAGGGCGCATTCCAACACGCGGCGCCGGGATACTGCGCCGGGCGTGGTACCTTTGCGCCTGCGGCCCGTGCCGCCCGCTGCCGGCCTTTTCCGTCTTCTTTCCGTTTGCACGCACCATGCCCATCCATGTCGCCGCCATCCGGCAGATTTTCGTCGGCCAGCCCACCATCGTGGAGGGCACGGCCCCCCGGGGCCGGATCAGCGCCGTGTTCGAGGACGATGGCGACACCGGCTACTTCTACGCCGTGGACCACGAGGCCCGCGGGCAGACCATCCAGGATGCGGTGCACATCTACAACGTGCAGAGCGTGACCGACCGTGCCCAGCCAGCGACGGTGAAGATCGGCTGGTCGGGCGATGGCCGCAAGGCCGTGCTGCTCATCAACGAGCACCCGCATGCGGTATTCGACTTCGACGCCCAGCAGGGCTGGTGCCGCAGCGGCTACCCGCCACCGGGCGTGGGCCCGTGGTCGCAGCAGGGCCACGAGTGGAACGAGTCCTGCGTCACGCTTTTCCTGTGATTTTGGCCTCTGGCGCGCTTCCAGCAAGCGTCAGCAGCTACAAAAAACAGAGCGTCAGTGGTGCACGTCCTGGCGGGCGATGCGCAGCAGCTCGTCCAGCTCGTCGCGGTGGCGGCGGCAGTTGTACGCGTGCCAGCGCTGGATCAGCCACATGGCGCTGGCCACGACCAGACCAAAGGCGGTGATGGCGCCGAACGCCGACAGCCCCAGGCGCGTGGACAGGCTGTAGAACGCCCCCAGGCCCAGGATGGCCGCCTGCTCGTTGAAGTTCTGCACGGCGATCGAGCGCCCCGCGCCCATGAGGTTGTGGCCGCGGTGCTGCAAGAGCGCGTTCATGGGCACGACCAGAAAGCCCCCCAGGCCGCCGAGCAGGATCAGGAAGGGCACGGCCAGCCACAGGCGGTCGATGAAGTTCATGAGGATCACGAGCAGGCCCATGGCGATGCCCAGGGGCATGACGCGCGTGGCCATGTCCAGGCGCATGTGCATGGAAGCGGCCACGGCGCCCACGGCCGTTCCTATGGCCACCACGCCCACCAGGGCCGAGGCCTGCGTGGTGCTGTAGCCCAGGGCGGCGGCGCTCCAGGCGAGCACGATGTAGCGCAGATTGCCCGACACGCCCCAGAACAGCGTGGTCGTGGACAGCGAGATCTGCCCCAGCCGGTCGCGCCACAGGCGCCGGTTGCAGCGCCAGAAGTCGGGCAGCAGCGAGAGCGCGTTGGCCAGGCTGCTGCGTGTGGCGTCCTGCCGCAGCGGGCGCATGGCCACGCCCGTGTGCGGGATGCGCAGATTGATCCAGGCCGCCAGCCCGTAGACCAGCATCAGGGCCAGGATGGCCGCTTCGGCGGGGCTCTCCACCAGCGCGACGCCGGGCAGGTCGATGGCCAGCAGGTACTGCGAGAGCACCGGCCCCACGAGCTGGCCGCCCAGCAGCACGCCCAGGATGATGGAGGCAATGGTCAGGCCCTCGATCCAGCCGTTGGCCTTGACGAGCTGCGAGGGCGGCAGCAGTTCGGTCAGGATGCCGTACTTGGCCGGCGAATAGGCCGCCGCACCCAGGCCCACCACGGCGTAGGCCGCCAGGGGGTGCGAGCCGAACAGCATCAGCAGGCAGCCAACCATCTTGATGGCATTGCTGATGAACATGACCCGGCCCTTGGGCAGCGCGTCGGCAAACGCGCCCACGAAGGGCGCCAGCACCACGTAGAACAGGGCGAACATGGGCACCAGGGCGGCGCGCTGCCATTCGGCGGCGCCGCCGGTGCGCAGCAATTCGACGGCTGCCACGAAGAGCGCATTGTCGGCCAGCGAGCTGAAGAACTGCGCCGACATGATGGTGTAGAAACCGCGCTTCATCGATAGGCAGGGACAGACATCAGCGGTGCTGATGGCGGATTAATTCGGGGGGCCGGACAGATCAGGCGCCGGTTATATCACGCGCCACCAGGGCACCGGTGCCAGAATCCGGGCAATTCCCCTCTGGCCGAAGTGCCCGCGCCGCCATGCCCCGTCCGATTCTTGCGACCATCCACACCGCCGCGCTGCGGCACAACCTGGAGCGCGCGCGCCAGGGCGCGGGCAGTGCGCGCGTCTGGGCCGTGGTCAAGGCCAACGCCTACGGGCATGGCATCGAGCGTGCGTTCGCCGGCCTGCGCGCGGCCGACGGCTTTGCCTGCCTGGACCTGCAGGAGGCCGAGCGCCTGCGCGCCCTGGGCTGGCGCGGCCCCATCCTGCTGCTCGAAGGCGTGTTCGAGCCGCGCGACCTGGAGCTGTGCTCGCGCCTGTCCCTGTGGCACGCCGTGCACTGCGACGCGCAGATCGACTGGCTGGCCGCGCACAAGACGCAGGCGCCGCACCGCGTGTTCCTCAAGATGAACTCGGGCATGAACCGCCTGGGCTTCGGGCCGGCGCGCTACCGCAGCGCCTGGGCGCGCCTGTCGGCGCTGCCGCAGGTGGACGAGATCTCGTTCATGACCCATTTCTCCGACGCCGACGGCCCGCGCGGCATCGCGCACCAGATGGCCGCCTTCCAGGCCGCCACCGAGGACCTGCCGGGCGAGCGCAGCGTGAGCAACAGCGCCGCCGTGCTGCGCCACGCGCAGGACGCCCAGGTGCGCGCCGACTGGGTGCGCGCCGGCATCGTGCTCTATGGCGGCGTGCCCGACTACCCCGAGCACGACAGCGCCCACTGGGGCCTGCAGCCGACCATGACGCTGGCCACGCGCCTGCTGGCCGTGCAGGAGCTGCAGGCGGGCGACACCGTGGGCTACGGCTCGAGCTTCACGGCCCCGGGGCCCATGGCCATCGGCGTGGCCGCCTGCGGCTATGCCGACGGCTACCCGCGCCACTGCCCCACGGGCACGCCGGTGCTCGTGGACGGCGTGCGCACGCGCACCGTCGGGCGCGTGAGCATGGACATGCTCGCCGTGGACCTCACGCCGCTGCGCCAGGCGGGGCGGGCGGCGGGCATGGGTAGCGAGGTCACGCTCTGGGGGCGCTCCAGCCAGGGCGCCGTGCTGCCCATCGACGACGTGGCCTTGGCGGCCGGCACCATCGGCTACGAGCTGATGTGCGCGCTGGCCCAGCGCGTGCCCGTGGCGGTGGACGAATGAAACGCCCCGCCGAGGCCGGGCGCGGCGGCTGGCGCAGCCTGCGCCTGACCGAGCGCGCGCAGATCGCGCAGACGCTGCAGCAGCGCCACCGCCTGCGCTGGCATGGCCTGTGCATCGGCAGCCTCACGCTGCTGGGCATGCTGCTGGCGGCCTGGGGGCAAAAGACGCTGGGCGTGCAGCAGTTGTCGGTACGCTATGCCGTCACGCTCACCGTGGGCTACCTGGCGTACCTGCTGGTGCTGCGCCTGTGGGCCGCCTGGCTGCTGCAGCCCGAGGGCGCGCGCCAGGACAGCGGCTGGGGTGCGGGGGACGCGCTCGATGCCGGCGAGATGGCGCTGGACGTGGCCGATCTGGCGCGTTCTGCCGCGCGCGTGCGCCCCCTGGCCCCCCGGCCCGCGGGCGGGGGCGATGCCCAGGGCCTGGGCGACCTGGCCGGGGGCGCGCTCGACGGCCTGGGCAGCGCCGACGAGGGCGCCGTGGTGGTGGTGCCGGTGCTGGCCATCTTCGCCATTGCCGCGCTGGTGGTCATGGGCGCGGGCGCGCTGGCCCTGCTGTTCTTTGGCTGGGACGTGCTGCTGGCCGTGGCCGTGGAGCTGGCGTTTTCCCTGGCCACCGCCCGCGTGGCCATGGGCGTGGAGCGTGCGGGCTGGCTCAGTGCCGCCGTGCGCCTGACCTGGAAGCCGCTGCTCGGTGCGCTGCTGTGCGCCGTGGCGCTGGGCGCCACCATCGACCATTTCCTGCCGCAGGTCGATTCGCTGCCCGAGGCGGTGCGCGTGCTGCGCCAGCGCTGACCGGGAGCCTGCTGCGCGCGCCGCGCGTGCCGGTTCAGGGGGACTGCAGCGGCGCGGGCTCCGGCGCGGCCTGCCGGCTGCGCACAAAGGCCTCGAACGCCGCAGGCGCGAGCGGGCGGCTGAGGTGGTAGCCCTGCACCGCATTGCAGCCGCGCGCCTGCAGCCACTGCAGTTGCTCGGCGGTCTCCACGCCCTCGGCGATGGTGGAGAGCTCCAGGTTGCGCGCGAGCTCGATGATGGCGGTGGCGATGGCCTGGTCGTCGGGGTCGCAGCCCAGGTCGCGCACGAAGGACTGGTCGATCTTGAGCGTGTGGATCTTGAAGCGCTTGAGGTAGCTCAGCGAGGAGTAGCCCGTGCCGAAGTCGTCGATGGAGAGCCGGATGCCCTTGGCGCGCAGGGCCTCGATGCGCTGCGCGGCCACTTCGGGGTTCTTCATGGCCACGGCCTCGGTCAGCTCCAGCTCCAGGCACTGCGGCGCCACCCCGGCCTGCTGCAGCAGGTGGTCCACCACCTCGGGCAGGTCGGGCTGGTTGAACTGCACGGCCGAGAGGTTCACGGCCACGGTGAGCGGCGCCAGGCCCTGGTCCTGCCAGGCGCGCAGTTGCGCCAGCGCCTCGCGCAGCGCCCACTCGCCCATGGCCACGATGAGGCCGCTGGCCTCGGCCAGGGGGATGAACTCGGCGGGCGAGACGGCGCCCCACTGCGGCGAGTTCCAGCGCATCAAGGCCTCGGCGCCGGTGATGCGGCCGCTGGCCAGGTCCATCTGCGGCTGGTAGGCCAGGTGCAGCTCGCCGCGCTGCTGCGCCTGGCGCAGGGCGTGGCCCAGGGCCAGGGTGCGCGCGGTGCGCTCCTGCATCTCGGGCATGAAGAAGCAGTAGCCGTTGCGGCTGTCTTCCTTGACGCGGTACATGGCCGTCTCGGCATGCTTGAGCAGGGTGTCGAACTGCGTGGCGTCGCCGGGGCACAGCGCGATGCCTATGGAGCCGGTGACGGTGATCTCCTGCGCGGCCAGGGTGAAGGGCTGGGCCAGGCTGGCCAGCAGCGCGGCCGCGAGTTCGGCCGCCCCGCCCTGCTCCAGGCCGGGCAGCAGGGCCACGAAGTCGTCGCCCGCGTGGCGCGAGAGCACGTCCTGCAGCCGCAGCGTGTTGCGCAGGCGGCGCGCCATCTCCAGCAGCAGCATGTCGCCCATGACATGGCCCAGGGTGTCGTTCACCTCCTTGAAATGGTCCAGGTCGATCCACAGTACGGCCAGGCGCTCGTCCTGGGCGCGCGCATGCGCGAAATGCTCCTGCAGCAGGCTGCGGTTGGGCAGACCGGTGAGCGGATCCTGGCGCGAGAGCTGCTGGATGCGCTCGGCCGTGCGCTTCTTCTCGGTGATGTCTTCCTTGTGCGCCAGGTAGTGGATGACCTCGCCCGCGGCATTGCGCACCGGGCTGATGAGCACCGACTCCACGTACTCCTTCCCGGACTTGCTGCGGTTGACCAGCTCGCCCTGCCAGGGCTTGCCCTGCGAGAGCTGCGCCCACATGGCCTGGTAGGTGGACGCCGGGGTCTTGCCCGACTGCAGCAGGCGCGGGTTGCTGCCGATGGCCTCTGCGGCGCTGTAGCCGCTGCGGCGCGTGAAGGCCGCGTTGACGTACTCGATGCGCGCATCCAGGTCGGTGATGACGATGGACAGGGGGCTTTGCTCCACCGCCTCGGAGAGCTTGAGCAGGGCCAGCTCGGTCTGGCGGCGCTCGGTGATGTCGCGCGAGATCACCACGAAGCCCTCGTGCTGCCCCGACACCGCGGTCTTGCGCGCCACGGACAGCTCGAACCAGCGCACGCCGCCGCCGAGCACCGGCAGGGCAATGATCTTGCCGCGCGACAGGCCGTGCTCGCGCGCTTCGGCGATGGCGTCCACCGATGCCCCCAGCGCCTGGGGGGGGATGACATCGGTCAGGCTGCGGCCCAGCAATTGCGCGGTGGGGACGGCCAGCTCCTCGGGCCGGGAGGCGTGCACGGACAGGAACCGCCCCTGCTCGTCGAGCTCGAACAGCAGGTCGGGCAATGCGTCGAGCGTGGCGCGCAGGCGCCGCTGCGAGTCGCGCAGCAGGCGGTAGGGGTTTTGCACGGTCTCGACGAAGATCGCGCGGTACAGAAAGGCGTAGGCCACGACCTTGTAGAGGTGGCCGAAGAAGTTGTAGACGTCCGACACCTCGGCGTAGAGCGTGAAGAAGAACTCGCCCAGGGCCATGATGCACACGGCCGCAAACAGCCCGCTGGTGTTCTGGCTGCGCGGCTGGCGCAGGCGCCACAGCAGCACGGTGGCGGCCAGCAGGTTGAGCGCGATCAGCGCGTACTCGGCCGCGATCTTGACCGGCGTGAGCCCCTGCCCCGGCACGAAGGTGCGCGGCAGCCAACCGGGGGCGAGGAGGAACAGCGCATGCAGCGCCCCCACCAGGGCCAGCACCAGCGCCAGCAGCACCCACGGCGCGTGCGGCGGCAGGCGCCGCTCGCCCCAGGGCACGGCCGCGGCCAGCAGCGCCAGCGCGCCGAGCAGGCGCGCGGCCAACCAGAAGAGGATGGCCTTCTCCGGATCGTTGGGCGTGAAGTACTCGGGCATGCCGGCATAGGACAGCATGTGCGAGAAGTCCAGCAGCGCCACGCCCAGGAAGGCAATGCCCGGCAGCAGCACGTGCTGCGGCAGGTTCTCGTGGCGCACGCTCCACACCAGCGAGAAGGTCAGCGCAGCCACGGCGATGGCCAGCGTCTCCAGCCCCATGTGCAGCGGCAGGTACCGCGCCAGGCCCTGGGCGCCCGGCATGCTGGGCAGGCTGCTGACCAGGAGCAGCAATGCGCCCAGGGCGGCGACAGTGCGCAGGACTTGGCGGGCCTGGGGCTGGTGGCTGGGGTGGATCAGCATAGGGTGCGTCGAGGTGGCGAACCGGGCAAATGTACTGGCCCCGCAGGGCCAGGCAGGACGGCTGGCGCCGAACCCCCGCAGCGCGCTGTGGCAAGGCGCTGGCGTGCGCTATTTAATTGATAGCTTCTGGCGCTTGCGGTAGAAGCGCTACGGCCCGATTTGGTGCAAAAATCTGCGCCATGCCGAAATTCGCCGCCAACCTGAGCCTGATGTACACCGAGCTGCCCTTTCTGGAGCGCTTTGCCGCCGCCGCGCACGACGGCTTTGCCGCGGTGGAATACCTGTTTCCCTATGCCTGGGAGCCCGAGGTGCTGGCCGAGCGGCTGCGTGCGCACGGCCTGCGCCAGGTGCTGTTCAACGCGCCGCCCGCGGGCCTCACGCGCACGGCCATGGCCGCGGCCTGGGACCAGGGCGCGCGCGGCACGGCGGCCCTGCCCGGGTGCACGGCGGAGTTCCGCGCCGGGGTGCTGCAGGCGCTGGACTATGCCGAGGCGCTCGACTGCCCGCGCATCCACTGCATGGCCGGCTGCGCCCCCGCCGGCGCCGCGCCGGGCGCGCTGCCCGCCTGCTACGTGGACAACCTGCGCTGGGCCGCCGAGCAGGCCGGGCGCCGCGGGCGCACGCTGCTCATCGAGCCCATCAACCCGCGCGACATGCCCGGCTACCTGCTGCAGCGCCAGGACCAGGCGCACGCCCTGCTCGACGCCGTGGACTCGCCCCACCTGCAGGTGCAGATGGACCTCTACCACTGCCAGATCGTCGAGGGCGACCTTGCCACCCGGCTGCGCCGCTACCTGCCCACGGGCCGCGTGGGCCACCTGCAGATCGCGGGCGTGCCCGAGCGCCATGAGCCTGACCAGGGCGAAGTCCACTACCCCTACCTGTTCGACCTGATCGACGCGCTGGGCTACGCGGGCTGGATAGGCTGCGAGTACCGCCCGCGCGGCGCCACCACGGCCGGGCTGGGCTGGCGCGCGGCAAGCGCCCGTAGAACTGCGTAAGGGAAAGCGCGCTGCGTATGTAACAAAATTTACGCATACATTCGCTTGACGTTACGGAACGCGCCGCCAGGCATTTGACGTCAGGAGACATCCCATGGGTACCAGCCAGAGCCATTCTCCCGCTCAAGCACCGGCCCCTTCGGTCCACACCCAATCGGTCGCACGCCGTGTCACGCTGCTGGCCATCGGGCTGGTGGCCGTGGTGCTGATCCTCGTGGGCTGGGCCATTGCGGCGCTCACCAGCAGCAGCACGCGCGCCCAGGTCGTGCGCAGCGTGGGCGACACCACGCAGAGCGTGGCCCAGTCGCTGGACGCCGCCGACGCCACCAACCGCGAACTGGTGCAGGGCGCGATGAAGGGCTTTCAGCGCTACTTCGAGGCCACCATGCAGCTCGACGAAGGCACGGGCGAGCTGCGCAGCTACGGCGCCCTGGTCAACGAGGACTACGGCTCGGTGGACAAGTTCGCCAACGAGACCGGCGGCATCGCCAGCGTCTACATGCGCAAGGGCGACGGCTTCGTGCGCATCACCACCTCGCTCAAGGGCCAGGACGGCAAACGCCTGCTGGGGCAGATGCTCGAGAACCGCGCCGTGCTCGACAAGGTGCGCAAGGGCGAGCCCTACGTCGGGCGCATGGTCGTCGGCGGCAAGCCCTACATGGGCTACTACCTGCCCGCCAAGGACGCCGCGGGCCAGGTCGTGGCCCTACTGTTCATCGGCAGCGATGTGAGCGTGTTCGAGGGCATGTTCGAGAAGCAGGCGGCGCAGACCCGGTTCTTCGAGCACGGCGGGCTGTACGTCATCGACCCGCGCGGCGGGCTCGACGAGGCGGTGTTCGTCGCCCACCCCACGGCGCGCGGCCAGAAGGTGCTGCAGGCCTACCCGCAGGCACGCGCCTTCTTCGAGGCCCTGGGCGCAGCGCCCGGCGGCCTGGTGCCCGCCGCCGCCAGCGTGCTGGGCAGCGAGGGCGGCCCGGCCTGGGCGCTGCTGCGCAAGACGCAGGCCGACGGCTGGTGGGTCGTGGCCGAGGTGCCTGAGGCCGAGGCCATGGCCAGCCAGCAGCGCGTGAACCTGGCCGTCTGGGGCCTGATGGCCCTGGCCCTGGCGCTGCTGGGCGCGGGGCTGTTCGTGGTGCTGCGCCGCGGCGTGAGCGCGCCGCTGCGCGAGCTCACGCACGCTATCACCCTGGTCGGGCAGGGCGATCTCACGCAGGCCTTCCACACGCGCAAGCACGACGAGATCGGCGCGCTGGTGCAGGAGGTCGAGGCCATGCGCCAGCGCTATGTGCACATGCTCCAGCAGGTGCGCCAGGCGGTGGACAGCATCACCACCGCCAGCGCCGAGATCGCCACCGGCAATCAGGACCTTTCGGCACGCACCGAGCACACGGCCAGCAGCCTGGCCGAGACGGCGCAGAGCATGGAGCAGCTCACCGCCACGGTGCGCCAGTCGGCCGATGCGGCGCGCCAGGCCAATGCGCTGGCGGGTTCGGCCGCCGAGGTGGCGGCGCGCGGCGGCCAGGTCGTGGGCCAGGTGGTGGCCACCATGGGCGACATCCACCAGAGCGCGCGCCGCATCGCCGACATCATCGGCGTGATCGACGGCATCGCCTTCCAGACCAACATCCTGGCGCTCAACGCCGCCGTGGAGGCGGCGCGCGCGGGCGAGCAGGGGCGCGGCTTTGCCGTAGTGGCCAGCGAGGTGCGCTCCCTGGCCGGGCGCAGCGCCGACGCCGCCAAGGAGATCAAGCAGCTCATCACGGCCTCGGTCGAGAAGGTCGATGCCGGCACCCAGCTCGTGGAGAACGCGGGCAGCACCATGGACGAGATCGTCGGCTCCGTGCAGCGCGTGGGCGGCATCATCGGCGATATCACTGCCGCTGCGGCGGAGCAGTCCGACGGCATAGGCCAGGTCAACCAGGCGGTGAACCAGCTCGACCAGATGACGCAGCAGAACGCCGCGCTGGTCGAGCAGTCCGCCGCTGCCGCGCAAAGCCTGCGCGAGCAGGCCCAGCGCCTGGTGGCGGCGGTGCAGGTGTTCCGCCTGGAGCAAAGGCCCGCCGGCGCGCAGGCCTTGCCGGCACCGGCGGCAGGGGCCGAGTAACAGGCGCCTTGTCCCGAAGGCATGGAAGGGCCTGCGCCAAGGTGCTTGCAGGCCCGGGCGCGCTCGTTCATGATGCTGCGACCGTGCCCTGTGTGTCCTGCCCGTGACCTTCCTGCTGCCCCCCCTGGATATTCCCACCACGCTGCAAATGATTGTGGCGGCCTCTTTCACCATGGCGGCGGCGCTCGCGGCCATGGGGCCCCAGCAGCGCGACGGCATCAGCCTCTGGGCCCTGGCCCTGGTCCTGCACGGCGGGGCCTTTGCGCTGTTCGTGCTGCGCGGCCAGGCGCCCGACTGGGCCAGCATCGTGCTTGGCAATGCCCTGCTGGCGGGCACGCTGGCCCTGTTGCTGGGCGCCGTGCAGCAGTTCCACGCCCGCCCCCTGCCCTGGATGGCCATGGGGCTGCCGGTGCTGGGGCAGGCGCTGCTCGCGACGCTGCTGCTGGACGACTACCGCTGGCGCCTGGCGGGGATCAACGTCGTCCTGACCCTGCAGACCGCCGCCGTGCTGTGGGCCCTGTGGTTCCCCCAGCGGCCCCAGCCTGCGCGCGGCGCCGTGCTGGTGACGTTGGGGCTGGCGCCGCACACCCTGCTGCTGGCCGTGCGTGCGGGCTGGGTGGCCTGGTACGGCGCGCCCAACCAGGGGCTGCTGCAAAGCGGGACCACCCAGGGCGTCACCTTCCTGACGTCCTACGTCGTCATCATCCTGGCCTCCCTGGGCTTTGTGCTCATGACCAAGGACCGGGTGGACGCCGCCAACCGCCGCCTGGCCACCACCGATGCCCTGACGGGCGTGGCCAACCGGCGTGCCCTCATCCAGGCGCTGGACCGCGACATGGCCCTGGCCCTGCGCACGCAGGAGCCCTACGCGGTCATGATGCTCGACCTGGACCATTTCAAGAACGTGAACGACCGGCACGGCCACCTGGCGGGCGACCAGGTGCTGTGCCATGTGGCGGGCGTGCTGCGCCAGCGCCTGCGTGCGCAGGACATGGTGGGCCGCTATGGCGGCGAGGAGTTCCTCGTGCTCATGCCCTGCACGGCCGCGGCCGGCGCGCTGGAGGCCGCGCAGGCGCTGCGCCAGGCCGTGGAGCAGTCGCCCTGCCCCTATGGCGGCCAGACCATTCCCATCACGGTCAGCATCGGCGTCTGTGCCAGCCCGCTTGCGCCGGGGGACAGCTGGGACCAGCTCATCCACGTGGCCGACCAGGCGCTCTACAGCGCCAAGCAGGCCGGGCGCAACCGCGTCGCCTGGGCCCCGCTGCCGCGCCATGCCGGGCCGGAGACCCTGCCGAACACTGAATTTTGAGCGCAGGACTATGCTGCGCACTGCATTGTCTGCCCCCCTGGAGGTTTCGCCATGAACGCACCCCTGCCGCCCGCCGCCCTCGATGCCGCCGCCGCCCTGGAGCGCATTGCCCAGACCTGGGACGCGCACATCGTCCCGCAGCTGCAGGACTACATCCGCATTCCTGCCAAGTCGCCCCTGTTCGCCCCGGACTGGGCGCAGCAGGGCCTGCTCGACACCGTGGTGCGCCACGCCGCCGACTGGGTGCAGGCCCAGCCGGTGGCCGGGCTCACCGCCGAGGTGGTGCGCCTGCCCGGCCGCACGCCGGTGCTGTTCTTTGAAATTGCCGCCACGCGCCCCGCCAGCCCGCAAACGGTGCTGATGTACGGCCACCTGGACAAGCAGCCCGAGTTTTCCGGCTGGCGCGCCGACCTCGGCCCCTGGACGCCCAAGATGGAGGACGGCAAGCTCTATGGCCGCGGCGGCGCCGACGACGGCTACGCCGTCTACGCCAGCATCGCCGCCGTGCAGGAGCTGCAGCGCCAGGGCGTGCCGCACCCGCGCATCGTCGGCCTCATCGAGACCAGCGAGGAAAGCGGCTCGCGCGACCTGCTGCCCTACATCGACGCCCTCAAAAGCCGCCTGGGCGCGGTGGCGCTGGTGGTCTGCCTCGACTCGGGCGCGGGCAATTACGACCAGCTCTGGCTCACCACCAGCCTGCGCGGCATGGCCAGCGGCACGCTCAAGGTGGAGATCCTTACCGAGGGCATCCACTCGGGCGACGCCTCGGGCCTGGTTCCCTCGTCCTTCCGCATCATGCGCCAGGTGCTCGACCGGCTGGAGGACTCGGCCACCGGGCGCCTGCTGCCCGCCAGCTTCCACTGCGCTGTACCGGCCGAGCGCCTGGCGCAGGCGCGCGCCACGGCCGCCATCCTGGGCGAGGAGGTGTATCGGCGCTTTCCCTGGGCGCAGCACGACTGCGGCGGCTCCACCCTCACCGCCCTGCCCACCACCCAGGATCCGGTGCAGGCCCTGCTCAAGCGCACCTGGGAGCCTACGCTCAGCGTGACCGGCGCCGAGGGCTTCCCGGCCCTGCAGGACGCGGGCAATGTGCTGCGCCCCTACACCGCCTTCAAGCTGTCCTTGCGCCTGCCGCCGCTGGTGGACGCGGCGGCCTGCGTGCAGGAGATGAAGGCGCTGCTCGAAGACAACGCCCCCTACCAGGCCAAGGTGACCTGGGAGAGCGCTAGCGGCGCCAACGGCTGGAACGCGCCCGACACGGCGCCCTGGTTCGCCCGGGCGCTGGACGCCGCCAGCCAGGCGCATTTCGGCGCGCCCTGCGGCTTCATCGGCCAGGGCGGCACCATTCCGCTCATGGGCCTGCTGAGCCAGGGCTTTCCGCAGGCGCAGATGATGGTCTGCGGCGTGCTGGGCCCCAAGAGCAACGCCCACGGCCCGAACGAATTCCTGCACGTGCCCTACGCCAAGAAGCTGACGGCTGCCGTGGCGCAGGTGATTGCCAGCCTGCCTTGAGCCAGAGGGCGGGGCGCCGGCCCCGCCCCTGGCCGCACCCACGCCTTGCTTGCGCACGCCATGACTGATGCAAGACGCTGGCTGGTCCTGTGCTGGGCCAGCGCGCTGCTGTCGACGCTGCTGTTGGCCCTGCATGTGCCTGCGGCTGTGTTGCTGGGCTGCATGGTGTGCGCCATGGCCTTGGCGGTGCGCGGCACCACGCTGGCCGTGCCGCGCACCTTGTTTGGCTGGGGGCAGGGGCTGCTGGGCTGCCTCATGGCGCACAGCCTGCAGCCGCAGCACCTGGGTACGGTGGTGCAGAGCTGGCCGGTGTTTCTGGGCGCCACGCTGCTGCTGATTGCCGCCAGCACCGCGCTGGGCTGGTGGCTCACGCGGCGCCAGGTCATGCCCGGCACCACGGCCCTGTGGGGCATGGCGCCCGGGGCGGCAGCGGCCATGGTGGTCATGTCGGAGTCCTATGGGGCCGATGTGCGCCTGGTGGCCTTCATGCAGTACACGCGGGTGGTGGTGGTCACGCTGGTGGCGGCGCTGGTCACGCGCGCCGTGGTGGGCCCGCTGCCCGACGGCGCCGGCACACTCCCGTGGTGGCCGCCCACGGCGCCGCAGGAGTTGGCGCTGACCGCTGCCCTGGTGCTGGGTGGCGGCGCGCTGGCGCGGCGCCTGAACCTGGCGGGCGGGGCCATGGTGCTGCCGCTGGTGGGTGCCGCGCTGGTGCAGGGCCTGTGGGGCTGGACGCCCGCGCTGCCGCCGGCACTCATGGCGCTGGCCTATGCGGCCATTGGCTGGAGCGTGGGCCTGCGTTTTACGCGCGGCATTCTGCTGCACGCGCTGCGCGCCCTGCCGCAGGTGCTGCTGTCCATCGCCCTGCTCATGGGGGTGGGCCTGGCCACCGGCACGGTGCTGGTGCTGACCACGGGGCTGGACGCGCTCAGCGCCTTTCTCGCCACCTGCCCCGGCGGGGCCGATTCCATGGCCGTGATTGCCGCCACCAGCGCGGTGGACACGGGCTTTGTGATGGCCATGCAGCTGGCACGCTTTCTGGTGGTGCTGGTGGCGGGGCCGGCCGTCACGCGGCGCGTGGCCCAGGGCAGCGTGCCGGCGGGACCGCCTCCTCTATGATGCGCTCCAGTAACGCCCAGCCCCTGCAGCACCATGGTTGAGACCTCCGACGCCGACTCCGCATCCCCCGCCTACACCTTGAGCGCCTTCACCGCCAGCGACGGCGAGAACCTGGCGGTCTACGACTGGCCCCTGGCCGAGGACGAGCCCCAGCGCGGCACGGTGCTCATCGTGCACGGCCTGGGCGAGCACGCCGGGCGCTACGACGCCACCGCCCAGCGCCTGAACGGCTGGGGCTTTGCCGTGCGCGCCTACGACCAGTACGGCCACGGCCAGTCGGGCGGGCCGCGCGGCGGGCTCAACCACGGCATGCGCCTGCTCGACGACCTGGCCGACATGGTGGACGCCGCCCGCGCCCACACCCCGCCGGGCCGACCGCTGGTGCTGCTGGGCCACAGCATGGGCGGGCTGGTGGCGGCGCGCTTCGTGGCGCTGCGCCTGCGGCCGCTGGATGCGCTGGTGCTGTCCTCGCCGGCGCTGGACCCGGGCCTCAACGCCGTGCAAAAGCTGCTGCTGGCCACGCTGCCGCGCCTGGTGCCCAACCTGCGCCTGGGCAACGGCCTGCAGGTGGACTACATCTCGCACGACCCGGCCGTGGTCGCCGCCTACCGGGCCGACCCGCTGTGCCACGACCGCATCAGCGCGCGCCTGGCGCAGTTCCTCGCCGACGGCGGCCCGGCCACCCTGGCGCGCGCCGCGCACTGGAGTGTGCCCACGCTGCTGATGTGGGCCGGCGCCGACCGCCTGGTGCGCCCCGCGGGCAGCCAGGCCTTTGCCCAGGCCGCGCCCGCCCGGCAGGTGCGCAGCCAGGGCTTTGACGGCCTGTACCACGAGCTGTTCAACGAAAGCCCGGAGCTGGCCGCGCCGGTGTTTGCGCTGCTGCAGCAGTGGCTGCAGCAGCAGTGCCCGGAAAAATTATGAGTGTTTCAGGGTTCTGGCGCCCATCCAGCAAGCGCCAATAGCTATTGAATCAATAGCGTTTCAGGCTTTGCGGCGCAGCGCGAGCCACAGCAGGGCCACGCCCGTGAGCGCAATGGGTGCCAGCGAGCCGTAGTTGAGCAGCGTCCAGCCCTGCGTCGTGACCAGCGCGCCCGAGGCAAAGGACGTGAGCGCCATGGTGGCGAACACGAAGAAGTTGATGGCGGCCTGCGCGCGGTCCTTCTCCTCGGGGCGGTAGGCCTGCAGCGCCAGCGTGGTGCTGCCGGTGAACAGGAAGTTCCAGCCCACGCCCAGCAGGAACAGCGCAATGCCGAAGTGGTGCAGGTCCACGCCCATCAGCGCCACGGCCACGCAGGCCAGGTTGAGCAGCACCCCCGCGCCCATCACCGGCAGCACGCCCAGGCGCTGGATCAGGTGGCCGGTGAAGAAGCCCGGCGCGAACATGCCGATCACATGCCACTCCAGCACCAGCGCGGCGTCGTCGAACGCATAGCCGCACACCTGCATGGCCAGCGGCGTGGCGGCCATGAGCAGGTTCATCACCCCATAGCCCAGCGCGGCGCCCAGCGTGGCCACCACAAAGGCAGGCTCGCGCAGCAACTGGCCCACGCTGCGCCCGGCTGGGGCGGCCATGGCACTGCGCGGCGGTGGCGCATCAAACCGAATGGCCGCCATGCACAGCATGGACAGCAGCGCCACCCCCGCCAGCGCCACATAGGCCCCGGCAAAGGGCACGGACAGCAGCGTGCGCGTGTGGCTGGCCAGGTTGGGCCCAGCCACGGCGCCCAGCAGGCCGCCAGCGAGCACCAGCGAAATGGCCTTGTCGCGAAACGGGGGCGCGGCCAGCTCGGCGGCGGCAAAGCGGTACAACTGCCCGTTGGCGCTGTAGTAGCCCGCCACCACGGTGGCCGCGCACAGCAGCCAGAAGCTGCCGCTGAACACGGCCAGCGCGCCCAGCAGCGCCGAGCCCAGCGCCACCGCCAGGCCGATCTGGAACGACACCTGCCGCCCCCAGCGCTGCTGCGTGCGCGCCACCAGCCCGGTGGCCAGCGCACCGCCCACCACATAGCCCATCACGGGCAGGGTGGCCATCCAGCCATAGGGCGCCAGTTGCAGGCCCACCAGGCCGTTGATGGCGATGAAGACGACGTTGTTGGTCAGGAAGAGGCCCTGGCACAGGGCCAGCAGCCAGAGGTTTTTGTTCATGGTGTGCGGGGCAGGGGTGCGCCATTGTCCGGCACCGCGGGCGCGGCCGCTGTGCCCCGGGCGACGTTGACCTATATCATGCCCCTACTGGCTTAACGGGCGTAAGGTGCTGGCTCTGCGAAGGCGCCCATCGGGTGCCCGCGTTCGTGCTCTTCGTTCGCATGCCAACCCCTTCCCTCTCTGCCCCTGGCGCGGCCACCGAGGCTGCGCCCCCCTTTGAACTCGTGTGCCCTGCGGGCAGCCTGCCGGCGCTCAAGGCGGCGGTGGACCACGGCGCCAGTTGCGTCTACCTGGGCCTGCGCGACGCCACCAATGCGCGCAATTTCGCCGGGCTCAACTTCGACGAAGCGGCCATCGCCAACGGCATCCAGTACGCGCACCAGCGCGGGCGCAAGGTGTTCATGGCGCTCAACACCTACCCGCAGGCGGCCAACCCCGCGCCCTGGCGCGCGGCCATGGACAAGGCCGTGGACCTGGGCGTGGACGCCGTCATCCTGGCCGACCCCGGCCTGATGCAGTACGGCGCGCAGCACCACCCGAACCTGCGCCTGCACCTGTCGGTGCAGGGCTCGGCCACCAGCGCCGACGCCATCAACTTCTACCGCGAGCAGTTCGGCATCGTGCGCGCCGTGCTGCCGCGCGTGCTCGCCATCGAGCAGGTGCAGCGCGTGATCGACGCCACGCCGGTGGAGATCGAGGTGTTCGGCTTCGGCAGCCTGTGCGTCATGGTCGAGGGGCGCTGCGCGCTCTCGTCCTATGTGACGGGCGAGTCGCCCAACACCCACGGCGTGTGCTCGCCCGCCAAGTCCGTGCGCTGGCAGGAGACGCCCCAGGGCCTGGAGTCGCGCCTGGGCGGCGTGCTCATCGACCGCTACGCCCCCGGCGAGAACGCGGGCTACCCCACGCTGTGCAAGGGGCGCTTCGACGTGGGCGAGGACGAGAACTACTACGCCATCGAGGAGCCCACCAGCCTCAACACGCTCGAACTCCTGCCCAAGCTCATGAAGATGGGCGTGCGCGCCGTGAAGATCGAGGGGCGCCAGCGCAGCCCGGCCTACGTGGCCCAGGTCACCCAGGTGTGGCGCGAGGCCATAGACAGCGCCCTGGCCGACAGCCTGCGCTACGCCCCCAAGACCGCCTGGATGGCCAGCCTGGACCAGGTGGCCGAAGGCCAGCAACACACCCTGGGCGCCTACCACCGCCCCTGGAAATGATGACGACCCCCACCCTGAAACTGTCCCTGGGCGCACCGCAGTACTACTGGTCGCGCCAGACCTATTTCGACTTCTACGAAGCCATGGCCGCCACGCCCGTGGACATCGTCTACCTGGGCGAGACCGTGTGCTCGCGCCGCCACGAACTGCGCCTGCAGGACTGGATCGACATCGCCGAGCTCATGCGCGCCTCGGGCAAGGAGGCCGTGCTCTCCACGCAGGTGCTGCTGGAGTCGGGCGTGGAAGTGAGCACCATGCACAAGGTCACGGCGCAGACCGACTGGCTGGTCGAGGCCGGCGACATGGGCGCCGTGCAGCGCCTGGCCTCTGCGCGGCGTCCTTTCGTCGGCGGCCTGCACCTGAACATCTACAACCAGCCCTCGCTCACCTGGCTGGCCTCGGTGGGCGCCGTGCGCTGGCTCGCGCCGCTGGAGATGAAGCACCAGGACCTGGCGGCGCTGATCCAGAACGGCCCGCCGGGCCTGCAGACCGAGGTGTTCGCCTACGGCCGCATGCCGCTGGCCTTCTCGGCGCGCTGCTTCACCGCGCGCCACCGCAACCTGCCCAAGGACGACTGTCGCTTCAGCTGCCTGGACCACCCCGACGGCCTGATGCTCAAGACACGCGAGAGCGAGGAATTCCTCGTGCTCAACGGCATCCAGACGCAGTCGGCGCGCGTGCACAACCTCATCGACGAGCTGCCGCGCATGCAGGCCATGGGCGTGAGCGCGGCGCGCATCAGCCCGCAGTCGCAGCACATGCCGGAGATCATCGCCCTGTTCGACGCCGTGCGCCGCGGCCAGCTCGGCGGCCCCGAGGCGCGCGCGCAGCTCCAACCCCTCATGCCCGAGAAGGGCTGCAACGGCTACTGGCACGGCCGCCCCGGCCTGGAGCAGGTGGACAGCCCCGTCCCGGCCACCGTCTGATCTTTTTTATCTGGGAACCCGCCCATGCACGCCCCGCAATCCGCTCCCGCCCCCTTCGTCCTGCCCTCTGCCGTGGCCGCGCTCACCACGCGCCTGCCGGCCTTTCCGGGTTCGGTGCTGCTGGCCACCGCGCTCAATGTGGGCCTGGCGCGCCAGTTGCCGCGCGACGTGGGCGACATGCTGCGCGGCAAGCGCCTGCGCATCCATGTGCGCGATGCGGGCGTGACCTTCGACTTCACCTGGACCGGCGGCGCCTTTGCCCCGCGCGCGCGCTTTGCCGAGACCGACCTGTGCATCGCCGCCTCGGCGCACGACTTCCTGCTGCTGGCCCAGCGCCAGCAGGACCCGGACACCCTGTTCTTCAGCCGCCGCCTGTCCATGGAGGGCGACACCGAGCTGGGCCTGGTGGTCAAGAACACCCTGGACGCGCTGGAACTGCCCGTGCTGGACCTGCAACAATGGGGGCCGCGCCAGGTGCTCGCACGCCTGGCGGCCCTGCGCCCCGGCGCCCGCGCGGCCCCGCCGCCCGCACGCCCCGGCTTTCCCAGGACCTCGCCATGACCGACGACGCCCCTTCCTCCCTGCCGCCCCTGGTCTATTCCTGCTCGGGCTGCTCCAGTGCGGCCCAGTTGGCCAACCATGTGGCCGTGCGCATGGACCGCCAGGGCGTGGCGGAAATGTCCTGCATCGCTGGGGTGGGGGGCGACGTGCCCCAACTGGTGCGGCTGGCGCGCTCGGGGCGTCCCATCATCGCCCTCGATGGCTGCCCGCTGGTGTGCGTCAAGAGTTCGCTGGCGCGCCACGGCATCGCGCCCGCGCGGCACTACCAGTTGCACGAGTACGGCGTGAAGAAGCGCAACCACCAGGATTTCGACGCCCAGGAAGCCGCCCAAGTGCTGGCGCGCATCGAGGCCGACCTGCAGCAGCACCCCCTGGCCGCCGCCTCCCATGCCTGAAGCGCGCCGC
Source organism: Comamonas granuli NBRC 101663 (assembly GCF_000739995.1). Taxonomy (GTDB): domain Bacteria; phylum Pseudomonadota; class Gammaproteobacteria; order Burkholderiales; family Burkholderiaceae_C; genus Simplicispira; species Simplicispira granuli. The sequence continues at coordinate 338,884 of NZ_BBJX01000002.1, forward strand.
ATCGTCGTCGGCATCTCCGGGGCGAGCGGCGCCGTCTACGGCGTGCGCCTGCTGCAGGCGCTGCGCCAGGCCGGGCAGGTGCAGACGCACCTCGTGGTCTCCGACGCCGCCTGGCGCACGCTGGAGCACGAACTGGCCCTGGACCGCGCCCGTGTGCAGGCCCTGGCCGACGTGGTGCACGCCCTGGACGACGTGGGCGCCAGCATTGCCAGCGGCTCGTTTGCCGCGCACGGCATGGTGGTGGCGCCCTGCTCCATGCGCACGCTGGCGGCCATTGCCCACGGCCTGGCCGACAACCTGCTCACCCGCGCGGCCGATGTCATGCTCAAGGAGCGCCGCCGCCTGGTGCTCATGGTGCGCGAGACCCCGCTGCACCTGGTGCACCTGCGCAATATGACCACGGTGACCGAGATGGGCGCCATCTGCTGCCCGCCCATGCCCGCCTTCTACCAGCGCCCGGCCAGCCTGGACGAGCTCGTGGACCACAGCGTGGCCCGCGTGCTCGACCTGCTGGACGTGCCGCACCAGTTGTCGGCGCGCTGGCAGGGCTTGGATGCAGCACCGTAATGCTATATAAACCATAGCTTCTGGCGCTTGCCACCAAAGCGCCAGAGCCATATTTCCTGCTGAAAGCAGGTGCTTCCATGCATTACCACGACCTGCGCGATTTTCTGCAGCAGCTGGAGCAGACCGGCGAGCTGCGCCGCGTGCGCGAGAGCGTGTCGCCCCACCTGGAGATGACGGCGCTGTGCGACCGCGTGCTGCGCGCGGGCGGCCCGGCCATCCTGTTCGAGAACCCCACGGGCTACCCCATGCCCGTGCTGGGCAATCTGTTCGGCACGCCCGAGCGCGTGGCGCGTGCCATGGGGGTGGAGGGCATTGCCGGGCTGCGACCGTTCGGCGAGCTGCTTGCCGCGCTCAAGGAGCCCGAGGCGCCCAAGGGCTTCAAGGAAATGGTGGGCATGGGCGGCCTGCTCAAGACGCTGTGGAACATGGCGCCCAAGGAGCGCAGCAGCCCGCCCTGCCAGGAAGTGGTGTGGGAGGGTCCGGACGTGGACCTCGCGCGCCTGCCCATCCAGCACTGCTGGCCCGGCGACGTGGCGCCGCTGGTCACCTGGGGCCTGGTCATCACCCGCGGCCCGCACAAGGCGCGCCAGAACCTGGGCATCTACCGCCAGCAGGTGCTGGGCCGCAACCAGCTCATCATGCGCTGGCTGGCGCACCGCGGCGGGGCGCTGGACTTTGCCGAGCACTGCAGGCTCCACCCCGGCCAGCCCTACCCGGTGGCCGTGGCCATCGGGGCGGACCCGGCGACCATCCTGGGCGCCGTCACGCCCGTGCCCGACACGTTGAGCGAATACCAGTTCGCCGGCCTGCTGCGCGGCGCGCGCACCGAGGTGGCGCCGGCCCTGGGCGTGCCGCTCTCCGTGCCGGCGCAGGCGGAAATCGTGCTCGAAGGCCATATCCACCCCGACGCCGAGCACCCGAGCGGCTGGCAGCATGCGCTCGAAGGGCCCTACGGCGACCACACGGGCTATTACAACGAGCAGGCCGAGTTCCCGGTGTTCACGGTGGAGCGCATCACCCTGCGCAAGGACGCCATCTACCACTCGACCTACACCGGCAAGCCGCCCGACGAGCCGGCCGTGCTGGGCATGGCGCTCAACGAGCTGTTCATCCCGCTGCTGCAGCGCCAGTTCCCCGAGGTCGTGGATTTCTACCTGCCGCCCGAAGGCTGCAGCTATCGGCTGGCGCTGGTGCGCATCAAGAAGGCTTACCCCGGCCATGCGCGCCGCGTGATGATGGGCGTGTGGAGCCACCTGCGCCAGTTCATGTACACCAAGTTCATCGTCGTGGTGGACGAGGACGTGGACGTGCGCTCATGGCCCGAAGTGGTGTGGGCCATGACCACGCGCATGGACCCGGCGCGCGACACCCTGCTGGTGGAGCACACGCCCATCGACTACCTCGACTTCGCCTCGCCCGTGAGCGGCCTGGGCAGCAAGATGGGCCTGGACGCCACGAACAAATGGCCCGGCGAGACGCAGCGCGAATGGGGCCGCACCATCAGCATGGACGCCGAGGTGCAGGCGCGCATGGACGCGCTCTACCAAACCCTCGGTTGCTAGACCCGCCCCTGGCGCTGGCGCGCCAGGGTGAAGCGGGCCAGCGGGCCGGGGGCGGTCAGGCGCTTTGCAGCGCCCGGGCCATGCCCGGGGTTTGCCAGCGGCTGCGGTCGCGCTCGACCACCAGGGCCTCCACGCCGGGGCGGGTGTGCAGCAGGGCCGGGGCGCTGCGGCTGCCCAGCACCATCAAGGCCGTGCCCAGGCCGTTGACGCTGGCGGCGTCGCGCGCCAGCAGGCTCACGCCATGCGGGCCGCGTGTAGGGTAGCCGGTGCGCGGATCCAGAATATGGTGCTGGCGCTCGCCCTGCGCCATGAAGAAGCGCTCGTAGTCGCCCGACGAGGCCACGATGGCCTGGCCCTGCACGGGCAGCACGCCCAGCAGCTTGTCCGGCGCCAGCGGGTCGCGCAGGCCCACGCGCCAGGCGCGGCCGTTCAGCTGGCCGCGCACCAGCACGTCGCCACCGCCGTTGAGCATGGCGTGTTCCACGCCCTGCGCATGCAGCGTGTCCATGCCCGCCTGCAGGATGGGCAGCTTGGCAATGCCGCCCAGGTCCAGCGCCATGCCGGCTTCCTTCAGGAACGCCGTGCCCGCCGCGGTGTCCAGCACCAGGTTGCGGTAGCCCACCAGGCGGCGCTGGGCGGCAATGGTCTGTGCGGCGGGCAGAGCGCCCGGGGCGCCGAATTGCCAGGCCTGGAGGGCGCCCACGGTGGCGTCAAAAGCGCCCTGGGTCTGTGCGGCAATGCTTTGCGCCGCTTGCAGCACGGCCATCACGGCCGGCTCCACGGGCACGGCGCGGCGCCCAGCCGCCTGGTTGATGGCGCTCACCGTGCTGGTCGGTTCATAGCGCGACATCAGCGCCGTCAGGCGCTCCATCTCGGCCCAGGCCCGGTCCATGGCGG
>NZ_BBJX01000001.1 GCF_000739995.1 Comamonas granuli NBRC 101663
AGAAACGCGCTCCACGCGCACATCGCCGCCGGTGTAGGCCTGCAGCAGCACGTCCAGCGAAGGCCCGCCCGCGCCGCCGTAGTTGGACGATATGGCGTTCAGCAAGCCGCCTTCATCGGATAGCGCCGCGCACCGGCCGCGCTGCTCGGTCAACACGGTTTGCACGCGCTCCACCGTGCTTTCGTTGACGTAGGCGCGCGGGGGGTAGAGCTGCTCCGGCATGTCTGCCAGCTCCTCCTCGATCTGCTTGCGCAGGTGGTCGCGTTCCTCCTGGTTCTCTGCCTTGCCAGCCTGGGCTTGCAGGCGCTTTACGGTGGCCTCGGCAACGGCAATGCGGGCGTTGTTGCCCGCAATCTCGCGCCGCATGCGGTCACCGGCCCGCTTCTCCCATGCCTCCAATGGCGCCACCAGCGCGGCCTTGATAGCCGATTTGCGCGAGCCGCTCGGCGCAACCGTCAGGCTCCAAAATGATGTGGATTCGGTGTAGCCCTCATGCACCTGCACCACGTAGCGCCGCTGCGCGCAGGTGGCCACCACCGACAGCGCAAAGCCCACGGCCATGGCGGGCGGGGTCTGCGTGGCCTCGCACAGCGCCGCCACGTACTGCCCCAGCCAGCCGGGCAGCACATCGGCAGGTATCTCGGGCGGCACGGCACCGCCGACCATGGGGATGGGCCAGTCAGGCGCGGGAGCCGGGGCAGCGGCGCGCGGTGCTGGAGGCTCCACAGGCGTGGCCTGGTCGATCTGTTCGCGCACTGCGTCCAGCCCCACCAGCACGGCCGCGTCGTTGAAATCGGTCAGTTTGTCTTCTTGCAGCGGGGGGAATGTCTCAGACACCATGGCGCGCACCCCTCTCGAACCGGGGGACAGCCACAAAGCCACCCACAGCCCGCGCCGCCTCGGTGGCCCTGGTCAGGCCCGGATTGCCAGGGGTCTGGCTGTCGTCGTCGGCGGCAACCACGATGCGCGCGTGAGGAAACTTTGCGCGCAGGGCGCGCGCCACCGGCATCAGGTTGCCCGCGTTGAAGGCGCAGGCCGTGGCGTCGCCCGTGGCCATGAAAACCGTGGCCGCGGTGGCGAAACCCTCGGCCAACAGCAGGCGATTGCCGGGCCTGCCCATGGCGTAGTAACAGCCCTGAATGCGTCCGCCGCTCAAGAAGCGCTTGGAGCCATCGGCGCCGATGAATTGCAGGGTATGCAGCGCACCAGCGGCGTCGCGCGCAGGAACGACCAATGCCCCGTTGAGCTGGCGCACACCAAAACCGCGAATGCCCTTGCGGCGCAGGTAGGGGTGTGCATCGTCTGCTGGCCTCGCTGCGCGCCAAAGCCTATCGGCCCGCTCGCGCGCCGCCCGATGCACTGCCACCTGTTCGGCGGCGCGCGCCGCCTGCATGGCCCTGAACTGGCGCTGCAGCTCCGCATGCTGCGCTGGCGTCAGCGGCTCATTTCCACCCGCTCGCCAGGTATGGGTTATGCCCGTTTTCCAGCTCCCGAAGGCCCCGGCCATGACGGGCTGGTCATGCAGAACAACCCAGCCGTTTTTGCTGCCAGGCTTGTCGCCGCGCACTCGGTAGCGGCGCAGCCTGCCATCGGGCATCAAGTCAATGTCTTTGAATGGCTCCAGGCCGACATGCCTCATGGCCTCGAACATCGAGGAAAATTCCCTGCACGCCCTGCGCAGGTCATTGACAGGCACCGCATGCCTGTCGATAATTTTTTTGTTCATTTTCCGCTCCTCACCGCCTCGGCCCCGCAATGGCCCAGGCGGTTTTTCTTTGCTCAATCACCCCTGGCGCTGGCGCCAGGAACAAAGCCGGCCTCAAGCTGGAACACGTTGCCCGCCTCGGACCGGGCCAGACATTCACCCGTCACCGGATCGAACACGCGCAGCACGCCAGGCCAGTCCACGCGCACCAGCACCGGCTTGCTGCCGGGCCTGCGCATGGTCTTGCTCAGCCATGGCTTGGCCGTGCTGTGCATTTCCGCGAACCGTGCAGCCTGGGCCAGGGTGCGACGGGCAGCAGCCTCGGCCGCGGCCTGCGCCTTTTGGTTGGGGTTCTCCATCGATGTCACTCCTGGGCAAACTGCCGCTCAATTCAGACATAACGCACCTCAACGGCGGTCTTTGCCGGCCGACCTGGCCTTTTTCTCTGCGGAACGACGGCGGCCTTGAACGCCTGAAAGGCGCTGTCCTGGCTCGCTTCAAAGTAGCGGGCCAAGCGTTCCGCCCGCACAAGACACCCTTCGGGCGAAAGTTCATAGAGCGCCCGGGCGATCTCAAGCCGCTTTTGCCGGATGCTCCACGCATCCTCCAGGCAGGTAGAGCGCAGGCACCACCAGTCGCCCGTAATCCACACCGACATGGGGCCTTTGATGCCGTCTGGCCGCTTGCGCCCCAGCCAATAGGACGCGCCGCCACTGCACCATTCGACTTTCTGTTTACCCTGGGGCCACACGGTGCCGGGCGGTATAACGCCTTCTGCTTCCAGTTGGGCGCGAGTGCCTTCGTACTCCCAGAACCGAAAGCCACGCTTGTAGATCGTGATCTTTAGTTCGCGCCCGGGAATAGGCAACTGCGCCGCAGCGGCGCCAGGAAAATGGGGGGGTTGCGTCGCGGCAATGTCGCGGGTGCTCATGCTGCACCCCCTTGCAGCGCATCAGCGCATGCCAGCAGCTCGGCGGCCACAGCCCGGGCCTGCTCCGCGGTGAAGGCCATGCGGCAAGACTGCACGTCCCCCTGCAGGCCGAGCAGCACGCTGCCGCTCGGTCGAACGGCGTGCACGGTAAGCAGATCGCCACTTGGCAGCAGGGCCTGAGAATCGCGCGGGCTCAGGGCATTTGACCCTGGCTCGCTCGTGTGGGTGGTGAAGATGACGGCGCTCATGCTGCTCCCCCTTGCGCCAGGACAGCCAGACGACGCAGGGCCGATAGCGCCTGAGCGCTCTTGCGCGCTGCGCCTGCATGGTTGCCCTTGCGGGTGTAGTAGGTGGCCATCGCGCAAGCGTTGATGGCCTCGCCATGCAAGGCGACAGGGTCAAAGTGGGGGGTGTTGCCCGTGCCGGGCTTGGATGCGGGCGCAATGCGGCCCACGGGTGCGGTGTTAGCCATGAATGGCTCCTTCGGAACAGGTTTGAAACCTGCCGCCCTCATCGCCAAATGAGGGTGGCAGACCGTGTCAGGTTGGCGAACCGGCCGAAGGAACCGGCACACCCTTGCGGGTGTCCCAACACGGCCCGCCGTAAAGGTAGCCGTGCGCCACACGCAGCATGTGGGCATGAAAAAAGCCGCTGTCCAAAAAAAGGGCGCGGCTGCTGCGCCTTCGGTGATCGGGTCGCCAAACCCGTGGTGTTTTTCAACACCGGGGTGGAATGTAGCACGGCTTGCCGCCGCTGTGTCAGGCGCCGCGTTCATACGTGCGCCACCGTTTGCGTCAGCGCCTCGAAACGCTCGGCCCGCTGCGCATGGAGCTTGGCCACCAGCGCACGAATGGCCTCATCGGGTTGCCCCGCAACGCGCGCGGCCGTGACGGCTTCAACCTCGTAATCTGGCCAGCCCACAGAGCGCAGGCCAATGGCCACGGGCTTGGTCAGAAGCCCGGCTTGAACCGCGTTGTAAACCGATGTTTTGGACCGATGGCCCGTGATTGCAGTGACCCCACAGATTCGCAAAATTGCCATCTTGGCCGCCCTTGTCTGTTGTTGGACATGGGGGCGAGTCTCAAATCTGAAGCCTTTGAAGTCACCGTCATTCGGTGTCAGTCTTTGTCATTTTGTTCGGGGTGCGCTTGATCCCATTCAGATTGGGTTTGGCCATCTAGGAAGCGCTGTGGCCAAATTTCAGTTGCGCGTTTCAGGTCGCGTTCGATTTGCCTGCATGATTTATGGCGTTCCTCGGCGACCGTTGCCACAGCTTCAGCATGCGTCAACCCGCTTTCTCTGAGAGCCTTGACTTCATGGTGAATGTCCAGAATCACAAAGTCGACCTCCTCAACTAACTCGAACGTTCCGTGCTCGGCAAAGCGTTGTAGGGCGCCCAAGAGCTCATCCGCGTTAGCATAAAAAAATTCCTGTTTCTCCGGTGGACTTTCAGGATTTAAACAATGCCTCCCATCTGGCGAATTTTCAGCCAGCAGGTACTGGTCAACTATTTCCTGTGCGCGGGCTCTCTCTTCAGGACTGGCGCGCCGCCCTGTCTTTTTCTGTCTCATACGCTCCCCGTCTCGCACCTGAATAAGTAGCCATCGCCGCCAGGTCAGGGTGTCCCGGTTTTCGCCCTCGGGGATCAGTCTCGGGCTAGGCATGGCTTCAAACGATGCGCACTTGGCGCCCGGCCTATGTACCCATCAAGCGATACCAACGCGCAGCGGCACCACGTCCGCACCGCGACGGAGCTTGTCCAGGTGGTTTGCCCAGTCGCACATCATCACGCGCCGCTCTTGCAAATACAGCGCGTGGTTGTAGGCTGCGCTCACTTCGTTTCGCTCCTGGTGGGCGAGCTGCAGCTCAATGGCGTGGTGGGCGTAACCCTGTTCATGCAGGATGGTGGAAGCCATGCCCCGGAACCCGTGGCCGGTCATGCGGCCCTTGTAGCCCATGCGCTCCAACGCTTTCAGGATGGTGTTGTTGCTCATGGGCTTGGCGTGGTCACGCTCGCCAGGGAACAGCAGCTCGCGCCCGCCTGAGAGCGTATGCAGCACCTTCAGCACCTCCACGGCCTGCGGCGACAGGGGCACGATGTGGGGCGTTTTCATCTTCATGCGCTCGGGTGGGATGCGCCACTCTGCGGCCTGCAGGTCGAACTCTGCCCAGCGTGCCGCGATCAGCTCGGACGTGCGCACGAAGGTGAGGGCCATCAACTGCATGGCCAGGCGCGTGTAGGGCCCGCCCTGGTATGCCTCGATCTTGCGCAGCAGCTCGGGCAGCTCCTTTTCACCCAGGCGGGCGTAGTTCTCCTTCCTGCGGCTCTTGAGGGTGTCGCTGGGCTTCACGTCCGTGGCCGGGTTGCGCTCGATCAGGTCATGCGCCACGGCATACCGCATCACCTGGCCCGCCATCTGCAGCACGCGGTGTGCCAGGTCGATGGCGCCGCGTTCCTGCACGGCTTTTGCCATGCGCGTCAGGTCTTTGGCGGTCAAGCTGGCAATGGGTCGCGAACCCAGCAATGGGAAGGCGTCCGCCTCCAGGCGCTTGATGGCGTATTCAGCATGGCGCGGGCTTTTGCCGTCCCTCCAGTGCTCCCACCACAGCCGCGCCACGGCCTCGAAGGTGTTGGCCTGGTCGAACGCGCTGGCCGCCTTGGCTTCGCGCCGGAGCTGGCCGGGGTCTGTGCCGTTCTTCAGCGCCTTGCGGGCATCGTCTCGAGCCTCCCTGGCCTGCGCCAGCGACACTTCGGGGTACACGCCCAGCGCCAGGCGCTTTTCTTTGCCGCCGTACCGGTACTTCCAGCGCCAGTATTTGCCACCGGCTGCGGTCACTTCCAAGTAGAGGGCTTTTTCATCGGCCAGGCGGACGCTGGGGCGCCCCTCGGGGCAAGTGGCCTTCTTGCACGCTGTGTCGGTCAGGGGCATTTTGGGGGCACATTTTTGGGGGCATCGGAAAAGCCCGATTTATGCCCCCGATTGTGCCCCCCGGTTTGCGTGGCTTCAACTGCCTGCCTTTGTGCTTCTTTGGCCAAAAAAAACCCCGCTTACCTATAGGAAAGCGGGGTTTACTGGTCAGCTTTGTACGTCGTTGAACGTCAAACTGGCGGAGAGGGAGGGATTCGAACCCTCGGTACGCTTACACGTACGCCTGATTTCGAGTCAGGTACATTCGACCACTCTGCCACCTCTCCGCAGCGTCGAAGCCCGCGATTCTAGCAGCAAATCCGAGCTTTGCGGCGGCCCTCAGGTCCGCGGCCGGCTCCGGTCGATGCGCACCACGGAGCTCTCCTTGATCTCCTCCATCACCACATAGCTGCTCGACTGCGCCGCCACCGGCATCTGCTTGAGCATGGTGCCCAGCATGTGCCGGTATTCGGACATGCCCGTCAGGCGCGCCTTGACCAGGTAGTCGAAGCTGCCCGAGACCAGGTGGCATTCGAGCACCTCGGGCATGTTCTGCAGTTCGTCGCGCACCTTCTTGAAGATGGGCTCGGACTTTTCCGACAGGGTGATTTCCACGAACACCAGCAGGCTTTTGCCCACGGCCGCGGGGTTGATGTGCGCGTGGTAGCCGGTGATGATGCCCAGGCTCTCCAGCCGCTTGACGCGCTGCGAGCACGGCGAGGTGGACAGGCCCACGCGCTCGCCCAGCTCGGTCATGGTCAGGCGGCCTTCCTGCTGCAGGAGGTCGAGGATGCGGCGGTCGATGGTGTCGAGTTCAGACATTGCTGCGGCAAAAGGTTTTTTGCGATTTTTGCAGCAATGATTGCTGCAATCAACGGCTAATTCAGCAAAAGATACGCGCGAAAATCCATAGAGTCACGCACATTCACCAAACAATGGAGACTGGACGTGAAAATTGTTGTTTTGGGATCAGGCGTGCTGGGGGTGGCTACGGCGTACTACCTGGCGCGCGCGGGCGCCGAGGTGACGGTGATCGACCGGCAGACCGGTCCGGCGCTGGACACCAGCTTTGCCAATGCCGGGCAGATCTCTTTCGGCTATTCCACGCCCTGGGGCGCCCCGGGCATTCCCGCCAAGGCCGTGAAGTGGATGTTCGAGCGCCATGCGCCGCTCTCGATCCGGCCCGATGGCACGCTGTTCCAGTTACGCTGGATGGCCGCCATGCTGCGCAATTGCTCGGCCGACCGCTACGCGGTGAACAAGGAGCGCATGCTGCGCCTGTCCAATTACAGCCGCGAATGCATAGGCCAGCTGCGCGCCGACACGGGCATTGCCTACGAGGGGCGCCAGGCGGGCACCTTGCAGCTGTTCCGCTCGCAAAAGCAGGTGGACCAGGCCCAGCGCGACATCCGCGTGCTCCAGGAATGCGGCATCGCCTACGAACTGCTGGACCGTACGGGCGTCTGCCGGGCCGAGCCCGCCCTGGCCCAGGCCAGTGCCCCGATTGCCGGCGGCCTGCGCCTGCCGGCGGACGAGACCGGCGATTGCTTCCTGTTCACCAACGCCCTGGCCCGCCTGGCCGAGGGGCTGGGTGTGAAGTTCCGTTTCGGCACCGACGTCGAAGCCCTGCTGTCCGACGGCCAGGGCGCCATTGCCGGGGTGCAGCTGGCCACGCCCGAGCGGGAGGTGGTCAAGGCCGACCGCTATGTGCTGGCCATGGGCAGCTATTCGCGCCCGCTGCTGCTCTCCACGGGGCTGGACATTCCGGTGTACCCCGTCAAGGGCTACTCGCTCACCATCCCCATCCAGAACGCGGCGCTGGCACCCGTCTCCACCGTGCTCGACGAGACCTACAAGATTGCCCTCACGCGCTTTGACGACCGCATCCGCGTGGGCGGCATGGCCGAGCTCAGCGGCTTTGACCACACCCTGCGCCCGCAGCGCCGCGCCACGCTGGAAATGGTGACGCAGCAGCTCTTCCCCGGCGGCGACCTGCCGCGCGCCGAGTTCTGGACGGGCCTGCGTCCCATGACCCCCGACAGCACGCCCATCGTGGGCCGCACGCCCCTCAAGAACCTGTTCCTGAACACGGGCCACGGCACGCTGGGCTGGACCATGGCCTGCGGCTCCGGGCGCCTGCTGGCGGACCTGGTGATGGGCCGCCCCACCGAAATCTCGACCGAGGGGCTCTCGGTGGACCGCTACCTGGGGGCATCGCGGGCGCCGGTGCGTGCCGCAGTGTCCGGGCAGGTGGCATAAGCCCCCTGGCGGGCCGCCGCCGCATGCAACAACAAAGCCCGGCACGTGCCGGGCTTTGTGGTTCGCGGCAGCGTTGACGCCGCGGCCTTACGGCACCAGGCGCACCAGGCCACCCATGTAGGGGCGCAGCGCCTCGGGGATGGTGATGCTGCCGTCCTCGTTCTGGTAGTTCTCGAGCACGGCCACCAGGGTACGGCCCACGGCCAGGCCCGAGCCGTTGAGGGTGTGCACGAGTTCGTTCTTGCCCTGGGCGTTCTTGAAGCGCGCCTGCATGCGCCGCGCCTGGAAGGCCTCGCAGTTGCTCACCGAGCTGATCTCGCGGTAGGCGCTCTGGCCCGGCAGCCAGACCTCCAGGTCGTAGGTCTTGGCGGCGCCAAAGCCCATGTCGCCCGTGCACAGGGCCATGACGCGGTAGGGCAGGCCCAACTTCTGCAGGATGGCCTCGGCGTGGCGCGTCATCTCCTCCAGCGCCTCGTAGCTCTTGTCGGGGTGCACGACCTGCACCATCTCGACCTTGTCGAACTGGTGCTGGCGGATCATGCCGCGCGTGTCGCGCCCGTAGCTGCCGGCCTCGGAACGAAAGCACGGCGTGTGCGCCGTCAGGCGCAGCGGCAGCTCGGACTCCTGCAGCACCACGTCGCGCACCAGGTTGGTCAGCGGCACCTCGCTGGTGGGGATGAGGTAGAGCGCGGCGTTGTCCGGCACGGGCTCGCCCTCCTGCCCGCCCTTCTTGGCGGCGAACAGATCGCCCTCGAACTTGGGCAGCTGGCCCGTGCCCTTGAGCGAATCGGCGTTGACCACATAGGGCACGTAGCACTCGGTATAGCCGTGCTCGCCGGTCTGCACGTCCAGCATGAACTGGGCCAGCGCGCGGTGCAGGCGGGCCACGGCCCCCCGCATGACGGTAAAGCGTGCGCCCGAGAGCTTGACGCCCAGGTCGAAGTCCAGCCCCAGCGGGCCGCCCAGATCCACATGGTCGCGCGCGGCAAAGCCCAGGCTGCGCGGCTCGCCCCAGCGGCGCACCTCGACGTTGCCGCTGTCGTCCGCGCCCACGGGCACGCTCTCGTGCGGCAGGTTGGGCACGGCCAGCAGCAGGGTCTGCAGCTCGGCCTGGATCTGTTCGAGCCGCGCGTCGAAAGTCTCTCGTTCCTGATTTATTTGAGCCACTTCCAACTTAAGGGCTTCTGCTTGCTGTTTGTTGAAATCAGCTTGTTCAAACTCCTCTGTCGCGTTAAGGCGGGCAATTTGCCCCATTAAAGCACCGACCTGCTTGGAAAGCTGATTGCGTCGAGATTGCAGTTCCTCAGACCGAGTCTGCAGCGTCTTGCGCTCGGCCTCCAGGGCCTGGAAGGCCGCGACGTTGAGGAAGGGCTGCGGGTTCTTGCGGGTGTGCAGGCGCTCGACCGCGCTGGCGAGGTCCTTGCGGAGGAGAAGAATGTCTAGCATGGCGTGATTTTAGATGGCCCCGCCCGCAGCGCCGCCGCCCCCTGTGGCGCCGCCGTGCTTTGCCGATAACATGGGCAGGCCCGCCCCGGCCGCGGGGCCTGCAGGAGGCTGCCATGTTTTTTGTGTTCGGCCCGTCGGGACAGATGTACCGAGGCGGCCCCGAGAACCTCTCGCGCATCGCGTCGGTGCGCCGCGTGCAGCGGCCCCAGGCCCTGCGCACGCGCACCACGGACGAGGCGCCCGCCTTTTCCCTCGACACCCTGGCCCCGGGGCCGGCGCCGCCCGGCCCGCCACCGGCGGCAGCCGGCCACGCCAGCCTGCGCGCCCTGGACGCCGTGCTGGCCTACGCCCAGACCGGCCAGCCCACACCCCCCACGCGCCAGCCGCTCACGCGCGTGCGCGATGTGATGACGCCGCGCGCCCTGACGGTGCGGCCCGACGCCATCGTCAACCACGCCTGGCAGCAACTGGCCGAGCACGGCGTGGCGCAGGCGCCGGTGGTCGATGCGCTGGGGCGCGTGGTGGGCCTGCTGCTGCGCGCCGACATGGCGCCGCTGGACCTGCTGCCCGAGCCCGGCCACATCCAGGCGGCCATTGCGCTGGCGCGGCGGCCCGTGGAGTCCGTGATGGTGAGCCCCGTGCCCGCCGTCGCCCCCGATACCGACCTGCGCCGCCTGGCCACGGTGCTGCTGGAGACGGGGCTGCCGGGCCTGCCAGTGACCGACGATCTGGGCGTGCCCGTGGGTTTTGTCTCGCGCACGGACATCCTGCGCGCCGTGGCGGCCGATCCGCCGCTGGACCTCTGGAGTTGAAGAGGCGACAACCCCCTGTGCGGCTGCGCCGCTTCCCCCTTCTCTCGGCTGGACGCCACCAGCGCTGCGGGGCGGCCCTTGCGCGGTGGCCGCTGGCCTGGGCCGCCCTCTAGCAAGCGTCCCGAACCTCGTTTCAATAAGAAACGGGCCCAAGGGCCCGTTTCATCCCCGCCAGCAGCTACTGAATCAATAGCAATTCATTCGCCGTCGCCCGGCGCCTGCGCGGCGCCGTCGAGCTTGAGGCCCTTGGGCAGCGGGAACTTGAGCGTCTCCTCGATGCCGCTGAGCTTGCGCACGGACACGGCGCCCAGGGCCTTGATGCGCTCGATCACCTGCTGCACCAGCACCTCGGGCGCCGAGGCGCCGGCCGTGAGGCCCACGCGCGCAATGCCCTCGAACCATTCGGCGCGCAGCTCGGCGGCCGAGTCCACCATGTAGCTGGTGGTGCCCATGCGCTGGGCCAGTTCGCGCAGACGGTTGCTGTTGGAGCTGGTGGGGCTGCCCACCACGATCAGCAGGTCCACCTGCGGGCTCAGCAACTTGACGGCGTCCTGGCGGTTCTGCGTGGCGTAGCAGATGTCCTGCTGCTTGGGCTCGCGCACCTTGGGAAAGCGCGCGCGCACGGCGGCGGTGATCTCGGCGGCGTCGTCCACGGAGAGCGTGGTCTGCGTGACCACGGCCAGCTTGTCGGTCTGCGCGGGCTGCACGCGCGCCACGTCCGCCACGTCTTCCACCAGGTGGATGCCGCCGTCGAGCTGACCCAGCGTGCCCTCCACCTCGGGGTGGCCCTTGTGGCCGATCATGATGAACTCGTAGCCCTCCTGCGCCAGCTTGGCCACCTCCACGTGCACCTTGGTCACCAGCGGGCAGGTGGCGTCGAAGATGTGAAAGCCGCGCGCGCGCGCCTCTTCCTGCACGGCCTTGCTCACGCCGTGCGCGCTGAAGATCAGCGTGGCGCCGGGCGGCACGTCGGCCAGGTCCTCGATGAAGATCGCGCCCTTGGCCTTGAGGTCGTTGACCACGTAGGTGTTGTGCACGATCTCGTGGCGCACGTAGATGGGTGCGCCGAACTTGGCGAGCGCGCGCTCGACGATGTCTATGGCCCGGTCCACCCCCGCGCAGAAGCCGCGCGGCTCGGCCAGCAGGATCTCCTGGGGGTGGTTCATAGAATCCCTATGACATGCACTTCAAAGGTCACCGGCTGGCCCGCCAGCGGGTGGTTGAAGTCGATGAGCAGCGCGTCCGCGCTCTCGGCATTGCCCACCTGCACCACCACGCCCGCGTAGGAGCCCATGCCATCGGGCGTGGAAAATTCCACCGCCTCGCCCACGTGGTACTGCTCGTCGGGGTCGCCCATCTCGTTCAGGAGCTTGCGCGCCACCCACTGCTGCATGGCCGGGTTGCGCTCGCCAAAGGCCTCGCCCGCAGGCAGGTCGAACGTGGTGCGCGTGCCCTCGTGCAGGCCCACGAGGCGCTGCTCCAGCACGGGCGAGAGCTCGCTGTTGCCCAGCGTGAGCGTGGCCGGCTTGGCGCTGAAGGTGTTGACGACGTCGCCCGCAGGCCCCGCCAGACGGTAATGCAGGGTGAGAAAAGAACCCGGTTGAACAGTAGCCATGGATGCCTCGATAAACTCGCGCCATTCTAGTTTGGCCCCCCGCCATGCCCCTGAAAGACCTTCCTGCCGACGCGCAGCCGCGCGAAAAGCTGCTCGCCCGCGGCCCCGCCGCGCTGGCCGACGCCGAGCTGCTCGCCATCCTGCTGCGCACCGGCATCGTGGGCAAGGGCGTGCTGCAAATGGCCCAGGAGCTGCTGCAGCCCCCGGCCCGCGACCCGGCCAGCGGCCAGGTGACGGGGGGCTTTGGCGGCATCGCCGGGCTGCTGCACGCGAGCAGCCAGGACCTGCAGCGCATCAAGGGCCTGGGCCCGGCCAAGCGCGCTGAACTCGTGGCCGTGCTGGAGCTGGCACGCCGCGCCCTGGCCCAGCAGTTGCGCGAGCGCGCGGTGTTCGACTCGGCCGACGCCGTCAAGCACTACCTGCAACTGCACCTGGCCAGCAAGGGGCACGAGGTCTTCGCCGTGCTGTTCCTCGACAGCCAGCACCGCCTGCTGGCGCTCGAAGAGCTGTTCCGCGGCACGCTCACGCAGACCAGCGTGTACCCGCGCGAAGTGGTGCTGCGCGCCCTGCACCACCACGCCGCCGCCGTGGTGCTGGCGCACAACCACCCCAGCGGCAGCGTGCAGCCCAGCCGGGCGGACGAGGCGCTCACGCAGGCCCTCAAGGCCGCGCTGGCCCTGGTGGACGTGCGCGTGCTCGACCATGTGATCGTGGCACCGGGCCAGGCGCTCTCCATGGCCGAGAAAGGCCTGGTGTAGCGTGAGCCTGCCCGGCCACACCGCCCTGCGCCTGGCGCTCGAGCGCGCCCGCGCGCCCCAGGCGGTGCGGCCACCGCCCGCCCCCCCGCTGGCGCCGCCCGCCAGCGCGCCGCCGCTGCCGCCCAGCCCGGTGCCACGCCCGCCGCGACCCGCCGCGGACGCCGCCCCCGCGCCGCGCAAGCCGCGGCGCAGCAGCGCCCCCCTGCCGCGCCGCGCCAGCGTGCGCGTGACCGACCTGCAGGACCTCGCCGCCATCGCCCGCCACCTGCGCGCGGAACAGGCCCGCCTGGAGGCCGAGGAAAAGGCCCGGCGCGAGGCCGCCGCGCGCCGCGAGGCCGAGCGCCAGCAGTTCAGCCGCGCCGTGGGCCCCGTCACCCGGCTGCGCGAGCGCAACCTCGCCCGCCTGCGCCCGCCCCTGCCGCCGCCCCTGCCCGTGCAGCACGCACTGGACGAACAGCGCGTGCTGCAGGAGTCGATCAGCGACGACTTCGACGTGAGCACCCTGCTCGACACCGACGACCAGCTCAGCTTTCGCCGCCCCGGCATCGGCGTGGAAGTGACGCGCCGCCTGCGCGCCGGGCACTGGAGCATCCAGCGCCAGCTCGACCTGCACGGCCTGCGCGTGGACGAGGCGCGCGAGGCGCTGGGCGCGTTCATCCGCACCGCGCACAAGAACGGCATCCGCTGCGTGCGCGTGGTGCACGGCAAGGGCCTGGGCTCGCCCGGCAAGAGCCCCGTGCTCAAGAGCCGCGTGCAGCGCTGGCTGGTGCAAAAGCACGAGGTGCTGGCCTTTGTGCAGGCGCGGCCTGTGGACGGCGGCGCCGGGGCGCTGCTGGTGCTGCTGCAGCCCGTGGGCGGGCGCCCGCGCTGACGGCCGTTCGACCTGGGCATAAAAAACGGCCCCAGCCCTTTTCTATCCAGCGCAAGCAGCTACTGAATCAGTAGCAAAACTCAGCCGCCCTTGTTGCGCATCCAGTCGGCGGTGTTCAAGAAGCTCGCCTTCAGCCGCGTGCGCAGCGCCTCGGGCGTGGCGCATTCGCCCATGGCCTGGTCCATGCAGGCCACCCACTGGTCGCGCTCCTTCACGCCGATGGCGAACGGCAGGTGGCGCGCGCGCAGGCGCGGGTGACCGAAGCGGCGCTCGTAGTGGTCCGGCCCACCCAGCCAGCCGCAGAGGAACCAGAACAGCTTGTCGCGCGCATCGGCCAGGGTGCTGCCGTGCGTGGCGCGCAGCGCGGCGTAGCCGGGCTCCAGGTCCATCAGGTCGTAGAAGCGGTCCACCAGGGCACGCACGGCGCTCTCGCCGCCCAGGCGCTCGAACGCGCTGGCTTCGCTGGGGGAGTCTGCAGGGTCCATGGTCAAATCGGGGTGCGAACCAGGACTGGAAAGCGCTGGCAGCTATCAATACAAGAGCAACGGGCGCTGTGCCCGGTCAGCGGCGCAGCGGCATCTCCAGCGTGACGCTGGCGGGCGCCTCCAGGGCCGGGCCCAGGCGCGCCGTGCGCGCGTCCAGCGCCTGCAGCACCAGGGCCTCGTCCACCCGCGCGCCCACGCGGTAGGGGCGGGCGGGCTTGCCGTCCACGGCGATGAGCGCGGCGCCGCTGCTGCCCCCCTGGCCCGCAAGCACGCCCACCAGCGCAAAGCGGCTCGCGGCCGGCGCGGTCTGCGCCGCCTGCGGCGCGGTGCCGCCCAGCAGGCGCGCCAGGGCCTGGACATCGGTGGCCACGGGCTCGGCCGCTGCGGGCGGCAGGGCCAAGGAGGGCGGTGGCGCCGACAGGCGCAGCCCCCAATAGGCCACGCTGGCGGCGGCCAGCGCCCAGGCGGCCAGCGTGCCCAGGCGCACGCCCCAGGTCGGATGAGATTCACTGCGCATCGCGCGATTATCATTCAGCCGATGCGCAGGGCAGCCCGCCGCGCCCGTTCCACATCCACTGCCCCATGAACCCTTCCGTTTCTTCCGTCCGCTCCCGCCTGGCCCGGGGTTTCACCCTGATCGAGCTGATGGTGGTGCTGGTCATCATCGGCGTGCTGGCCGCGCTCATCGTGCCCAATGTGCTGGACCGCGCCGACGACGCGCGCGTGACGGCAGCACGCACCGACGTCACCAACCTCATGCAGGCGCTCAAGCTCTACCGCCTGGACAATCTGCGCTACCCCACGGCCGAGCAGGGCCTGCAGGCGCTGATCGCCAAGCCCACCGCCGGCCCGCAGCCGCCCAACTGGAAGCCCTACCTGGAGAAGCTCCCCAACGACCCCTGGGGCCGGCCCTACCAGTACCTCAACCCCGGCATCAAGGGCGAGGTGGACGTGATGTCCTTCGGCGCCGACGGCCAAAGCGGCGGCGAGGGCAAGGATGCCGATATTGGCTCCTGGCAGTAGTGGCCCCCACGGTCGCGCACTGCGTGTCGCTCCCTGCCCCCCAAGGGGGCCGCGTTTCGCCTGGGGGCGGCCCGGCGGTGAAACGGTGAGCCCCCACGGTCGCGCACTGCGTGTCGCTCCCTGCCCCCCAAGGGGGCCGCGTTTCGCCTTGGGGCGGCCCGGCGGCGAAACTGTGAGCCCCCACGGTCGCGCACGGCCCGTCTCACCCTCCAATCCTGCGCGGTCCATGAGCCGGCAGGCACGCGGCTTCACCTTGCTGGAGTTGCTCGTGGTGCTGGCCATCGTGGGCCTGGCCCTGGGCGGGGCCAGCCTGGCGCTGCGTGACAGTGGCGCCGCCCTGCTCACGCGCGAAGGCGAGCGCCTGGCGGCCCTGCTGGAGGCAGGGCGCGCGCAGTCGCGCGCCAGCGGCGTGCCCGTGCGCTGGCAGGCCGATGCGCAGGGCTTTCGCTTCGAGGGCCTGCCGCGCGAGGCCCTACCCACGCACTGGCTGGACGCGCAGACCCGGGTGCAGGGCCCGCAGGCGGCGCTGTGGCTGGGGCCCGAGCCGCTCATCGGCCCGCAGGCGGTGCAGCTCGTCCACCCGGCCTGGCCCGGGCACAGCGTGCGCGTGGCCACCGACGGGCTGCGCCCCTTCGCCCTCGAGGCCGCGCCGTGACGGCAGCGCGCACCCGGGCCGCGCGCGCGCAGCGCGGCTTCACGCTGGTGGAGGTGCTCACGGCGCTGGCCATCGTCGCCATCGCGCTGCTGGCGGGGGCGCAGGCGAGCAGCGCCCTGGTGCGCAACAGCGCGCGCCAGGCGGACGTGCTGCTCGCCCAGCTGTGCGCCGAGAACGCCCTGGTGGCCGCGCGCCTGTCGCGCCAGATGCCCGCCATCGGCGACGGCATGCAGCCCTGCCCGCAGGCAGGGCGCAATCTCACGGTCAGCCTGGTGGTGCGGCCCACGCCCAACCCCTCGTTCCGGCGCGTGGACGCGCAGGTGCTCGACGAGGACCAGCAGCCCATGCTGCGGCTGTCCACCATCGTGGGGCGGCGCTGATGAAACCGGCGCGCGGCTTCACGCTGATCGAGCTGCTCGTGGCGATCGCCCTGCTGGGGCTGGTCGCGCTCATGAGCTGGCGCGGCCTCGACGCCATGGCGCGCACCCAGGAGCAGACGCGCGCGCACAGCGCACAGCTCATGGCGCTACAGGCGGCGCTCGCGCAGTGGAGCGCCGACCTCGACGCCCTGCTGCCGCTGGCGCACACCGTGCCCCTGGACTGGGACGGCCAGGTGCTGCGCCTGACGCGGCGTAGCCTGGGCGCGCCCGACGCCGGCGCGCTGGTCGTGGCCTGGACGCGGCGCACAGTGCAGGGCCAGGACCAGTGGCTGCGCTGGCAGTCGGCGCCGGTGCGCACGCGCGGCGACTGGCAGCAGGCCTGGCAGCAGGCTGCGCAGTGGGCGCGCAACCCCGGCGATGCCGAGCGCCGCCGCGAGGTGGTGCTGCTGCCGCTGGCCGACTGGCGGGTGTTCTACTACCGCGGCGACGCCTGGAGCAACCCGCAGTCCAGCCCCGACACGCCGCCGGGCGACGCGCCCACCGTGGGCACGCTGATCCCCGACGGGGTGCGCCTGCAGCTCGAACTGCCCCCCGGGCCGGGTGTGGCGGGCCCGCTGGTGCGCGACTGGGCCAACCCGCTGCGCGGCGGAGGCAAGTCATGAGCGCGCGCCAGCGCGGCGCGGCCCTGCTGGCCGCCATGCTCACGGTCACGCTGGTGGCCACCTTTGCCGCGGCCGCGCTGTGGCAGCAGTGGCGCACCGTGGAGGTCGAGACCGCCGAGCGCGCGCGCGTGCAGTCGGCCTGGATACTCACCGGCGCGCTCGACTGGTCGCGCCTCATCCTCATCGAGGACGGCCGCGCCGGCGGCCCCGACCACCTGGCCGAGCCCTGGGCCGTGCCGCTGGAGGAAGCGCGCCTGTCCACCTTTCTGGCGGCCGAGCGCAACGTCGCCCAGGTGGACTCCGGCACCGGCGAGGAGGCGTTTCTGTCGGGCCGCATCCTCGACCTGCAAGCGCGCCTGAACGTGACCAACCTGGTGCAGGGCGGCGCCGTGAACGACACCGCGCAGGCGCAGTTCCGGCGCCTGTTCACGCTGCTGGGCCTGCCCGTCTCGGAGCTGGACCTGCTCGTGCAGGGGCTGCGCCAGGCGCAGGTGGGCGGCGCCGAGGCCCCGGGCGCACCGCTGTGGCCCCAGAGCCTGCCGCAGCTTGTCTGGCTGGGCCTGGCGCCGCAGACGCTGGCGCTGCTGGCGCCGCACGCCACGCTGCTGCCCGAGCGCCGCGGCGTGAACCTCAACACCGCTGGGGCCGAGGTGCTGATGGCCGTCCTCCCCGGCCTGGACCGCGCGGGAGCCGAGCGCCTCATCACGGCGCGCCAGGCGCAGCACTTTCGCAGCCTGGAGGATGTGCGCGCGCTCCTGGGCAGCAGCGTGCCGCTCGATACCGGCGAACTGACCGTGGCCTCCGCGTATTTCGAGGTGCAGGGCCGCCTGCGCCTGGGGCAGATGGTGGTGCAGGAGCGCTCCGTGGTGCGCCGCCAGGGCATGGAGGCCACCACCCTCGTGCGCGAGCGCGTGGGCGCGCTGGGCCTGCCCTGACACGCCGCCGGCGCGCGGCAAGCCAGGCATTCCCGTACAAGAACCGCCAGACAAGCCCCCTACAATGGCCCGCGAATTGCGCCCATGAGCACCCTGATCGTCCACCTCCCTCTGGCCCGCGCCAGCGCCGCCACCGAATACCGCTACACGCTGAGCCTGGACGGCCAGCAGGTCGCACGCCACGGCGTGGCCGCGGCGTCCATGCTGCCGCCCCCGGGGCGCACGGGCGAGACCGTGGCCCTGGTGCCGGTGCAGGCCCTGTCGTGGCAGCGCGTGGCCCTGCCCCCGGGCGTGGGCCCGCACAGCCCACGCCTGCGCAGCGTGCTCGAAGGCCTGCTCGAAGACCGCGTGCTCGACGAACCCGCGGGGCTGCACTTTGCCCTGGAGCCGCAGGCGCGCGCCGGCCAGGAGGCCTGGGTCGCCGTGTGCGAGCGCGCCTGGCTGCAGGCGGCCCTGCAGGCGCTGGAGGCGGCCGGCCGCCCCGTGGCACGCGTGGTGCCCGAGCTGGCGCCCGGCGCCCCGGCCGCCCTGCATGTGCTGGGCAGCACGGCCGAGGACGCCCTGCTCGCCTGCGCCCCCGGGCCGGAGCAGGGCCTGCGCCTGCTGCCGCTGGCCGCCGCCGGCCTGGCTCTCGCCGGGCTGGACGGCGCGAACCCGCCGCCCGCCTACGCCGAACCCGCCGTCGCGGCACTGGCCGAGCAGGCCCTGGGCCGCAGCGTGCAGTTGCAGACCGAACACGAACGCGCCCTGCAGGCCGCGCAGGGAGCCTGGGACCTGGCCCAGGCCGACCTGGCGCGCAGCGCACGCGCACGCCGCCTGCGCCAGGCCTCCAGCCTGGCGGGCAGCCTGCTGCGCGCCCCGCAATGGCGCGCCGCCCGCTGGGGCGCGGCGCTGTGCGTGCTGGCGCACCTGGCCGGGCTCAACGCCTGGGCCTGGCAGGAGCGCCAGGCGCTGGCGGCCAAGCAGGCGGGCGTGCGCCAGGTGCTCACGGGCAGCTTCCCGCAGATCCAGGTCGTGGTCGATGCGCCGGTGCAAATGGAGCGCGAGCTCGCCCGGCTGCGCCAGGCCGCAGGCAGCCTCTCGGCGCGCGACTTCGAGGCCCTGCTGGCCGCTGCCGCCCAGGCCCTGCCGCCGGGGCCGCCGCCCACGGCCATCGACTTCCGCCCGGGCGAGCTGCGGCTGCGCGGCATCGCCCTGCCGCCCGAGGCCCTGGAGGCCGCCCAGGCCCGCCTGCGCGGCACAGACCACACCCTGCACGGCGAGGCCGACGGCCTCGTGGTGCGCACCGCGTCCGCCCCATGAGCACCTCCCCCCCTTCCTCCGCGGCGCTGCAGGCCGCCTGGCAGCGCCTCGCACCGCGCGAGCAGGCCCTGGTGCGCACCGCCGCCGCCCTCGTGGGCCTGGCACTGCTGTGGTGGCTGCTGCTGGCCCCGGCGCTGCACACCCTGCGCAGCGCGCCCGCGCAGCACGCGCGGCTGGACGCCGAGCTGCAGCACATGCAGGCCCTGCAGGCCCAGGCGCAGCAACTGCAGGCCCAGCCGCGCGCCGCGCCGCAGGATGCGGCGCGCGCGCTGCAGGCCTCGGTGGCGCAGGCGCTGGGCCCGGGCGCGCGCCTCACGCTCGCCGGCGAACGCGCCAGCCTGGCCCTCCAGGGCGTGGGCGCCGACGCCCTGGCCGCCTGGCTGGTGCAGGAGCGCAGCAATGCGCACGCCGTGCCCCTGGAGGCGCATCTCACGCGCAGCGCAGCGCCCGCCGCGGGCGCCGCCGCCGGCCCCGTGCGCTGGGACGGCACGCTGGTGCTCACCCTGCCCGCGCCATGACGGCCATGCCCACCGCGCCCCGCAGACCCGGCCCGGCCACCCGCTGGGCCAGCCGTGCCGGGCGCGCGCCCTGGGGCTGGGCCCTGGCCGGGGTGCTGGCCGGTGCGCTGCCCGCCGTGGCCGTGTTTGCGCCCGCGCGCTGGCTCGCCGCCGCCGTCGCCCAGGCCAGCGGCCAGCAGGTGCTGCTGGCCGAGCCCAGCGGCACGCTGTGGTCGGGTTCGGCCCGGCCCGTGCTGACGGGCGGGCCGGCCAGCCAGGACCGCGCCGCCCTGCCCTCGCGCCTGCACTGGCGCCTGCGCCCCGCCTGGGACGGGCTGCGCGCCGAGCTCCATGCCCCTTGCTGCACCCCCGCGCCGCTGCGCCTGCAGCTGCACGCCGGCCTGCGCAGCCTGCGCCTGGACGTGGCCGATGGCCAGAGCCAATGGCCTGCCGCCATGCTTGCCGGCCTGGGCACGCCCTGGAACACCCTGCAGCCGCAGGGCCGCCTGCTGCTGCAGACCCAGGGCCTGCAGGCCCAGTGGGCCGCCGGGCGGCTGGTGCTGGCCGGCAGTGTCCAGCTCGACGCGCTGGCCCTGTCCTCGCGCCTGTCCACGCTGCGCCCCATGGGCAGCTACCGCATCACGCTGCAAGGCGGCGAGGCCGTGGCGCTGCAACTGCAGACGCTGCAGGGCGCGCTGCAGCTGAGCGGCAGCGGCCAGTGGGTGGGCCGGCGCCTGCGTTTCACGGGCGAGGCCGTGGCCGCGCCGGGGCGCGAGGGCGCCCTGTCCAATCTGCTCAACATCATCGGGCGGCGCAACGGCGCGCGCTCGCTCATCACGCTGGGTTGACCCCTATGACCTGCCTGCACTTGCCGACACGCCATTTTGCTATCACAACAATAGCTACTGCCGCTTTATGGATAGGCGCTGGAGGCATTATTCATGCCCAAACCGTGCTGCAACCCGGAACGGCCAGCGTGCGCCCGGGCGAGCCGGTGACGCTGAACTTCGCGAACGCCGAGATCGAGGCCGTGGCGCGCACCATGGCCACCATCACCGGGCGCAATGTGGTGGTGGACCCGCGCGTGCGCGGGCAGCTCAACCTGGTGACCGAACACGCCGTATCGCCCGCCAAGGCGTTCGAGCAGTTCCTGGCCGCGCTGCGCCTGCAGGGCTTCACGGTGGTGGAGTCTGCCGGGCTCTACAAGGTGGTGCCCGAGGCCGACGCCAAGCTCCAGGGCGGCAGCGTGAGCGTGGCGCAGGGCGGCGCCAGCGGCCCCGCGGGCGGGCAGATCGTGACGCAGATCTACCGCCTCAACCACGAGAGCGCGGCCAACCTGGTGCCCGTGCTGCGCCCGCTGATCAGCCCGAACAACACCATCAACGTGAGCCCGGGCAGCAATGCCCTGGTCATCACCGACTACGCCGACAACCTGCAGCGCCTGGGCCGGATCATCGCGGCCATGGACGTCTCTACCGCAAGCGACGTGGAGATCATCCCGCTCCGGCACGCCATCGCCAGCGAGCTGGCGCCGCTGGTGGCGCGCCTCATCGACCCCGGCGCCAGCCCCGCGGGCGCGCCCGGCGCGCCGGGCCTGGCGGACACCTCGTTCAAGACCACCCTGCTGGCCGAGCCGCGCAGCAACGCCCTGGTGCTGCGCGCGGCCAACCCTGCGCGCGTGGCCCAGGTGCGCGCCCTGGTCGAGAAGCTCGACCAGCCGCCCACGCCCGGCAGCAGCGCCGCCAGCGGCAACATCCACGTGGTCTACCTGAAGAACGCCGACGCCACCAAGCTCGCGGCCACGCTGCGCGCGGCCCTGGCGGCCGCCGGTGCGGCAGCAGGCGCCAGCACCGGCACGGGCGCCGCCGCGCCGGCCAGCGGCGGCGGCACCTCGTCCATGACCATGACCGGCAGCGGCCTGAGCAGCACCGCGGCCGCGGCCTCGGGCGGCGGCCTGGGCACGGGCGCGAGCAGCAGCAGCGGCAGCACCAACCAGCCGTCCACGGGCGGCCAGATCCAGGCCGACCCGACGACCAACTCGCTCATCATCACCGCGCCCGAGCCGCAGATGCGCCAGTTGCGCGCCGTGATCGACCAGCTCGACGGGCGCCGCGCCCAGGTGCTGGTCGAGAGCCTGATCGTCGAGGTCAACGCCAACAAGCTCGCCGAGTTCGGCATCCAGTGGCAGGGCGTGATGGGCAAGCAGGGCGACGGCACGGTGGGCGTGATCGGCACCAACTCGGGGGTCACGGGAGCCAACATCCTGGGGGTGACGGCGGCCCTGGCCGCGGGCGACGCAGCCTCCATCGGCAAGGCCGTGGGCTCGCTGGGCGGCGGCCTGAACCTGGCGCTGGCGCCGCGCGTGGGCGGCCAGTACTACCTGGGCGCGCTGGCCAGCTTCCTGCAGAACAGCGGCGACGCCAACGTGCTCTCCACGCCCAACCTGATGACGCTGGACAACGAGGAGGCGAAGATCGTCATCGGCAACAACGTGCCCTTCGTCACCGGCTCCTACGCCAACACCGGCGGCAACAGCGGCGCGGTCAACCCCTTCACCACCGTCGAGCGCAAGGACGTGGGCCTGATGCTCAAGGTGCGCCCGCAGATCAACGAGAACGGCACGGTCAAGCTCTCGATCTACCAGGAGGTCTCGAAGATCGACACCTCCACGCTCAAGGACCAGAACGGCCCCACGACGAGCAAGCGCTCCATCGAATCCAACGTGCTGGTCGATGACGGCAGCATCATCGTGCTCGGCGGCCTGCTCGAAGACAGCTACGCCCAGGCCGAGGACAAGGTGCCCTTCATGGGCGACATCCCGCTGCTGGGCAATCTGTTCCGCAGCGAGAACCGCGCGCGCCGCAAGACCAACCTGATGATCTTCCTGCGCCCCGTGGTGGTGCGCGACGCCGCCGCCAGCGACGCCCTGGTGCTCGACCGCTACGACAGCATCCGCGCGCTGCAGCAGCAGGTGCAGCCCGCACCCAGCAGCCTGCTGGGCACCGTGCAGGGCGCGCCGGTGCTGCCCGCGCTGCGCCTGGACCGCAACACCCCGCCGCCGGCCGCCCAGTGACCATGCGCCACCCCCTGCCCTACGCCTTTGCCCGCGCCGCCCAGTTGCTGCTGGAGGACGACGGCCGCCAGCCCGTGCTCTGGCACGGCCCCGCCCCCGACCTGGCGCTGCTGGGCGAGGTGCTGCGCAAGCACGGCGTGCGCCACCTGCAGATGCTCGACGCCCAGACCCTGGCCCAGCGCATCAGCGCCGCCTATGCGCAGGGCGAATCGAGCGCCGCCACGGTGGTGAGCGAGGTCGAGTCCGACGCCGACCTCTCGCGCATGATGCAGGAGCTGCCCGCCGTGGAGGACCTGCTGGAGGCCGCCGACGACGCCCCCATCATCCGCATGCTCAACGCCCTGCTCACGCAGGCCGCGCGCGACGGCGCGAGCGACATCCACATCGAACCCTACGAGCGCCTGAGCAGCGTGCGCTTTCGCGTGGACGGCACGCTGCGCGAGGTGGTGCAGCCCAACCGCGCGCTGCACGCGGCGCTGATTTCGCGCCTGAAGATCATGGCCGAGCTCGACATCTCGGAAAAGCGCCTGCCGCAGGACGGGCGCATCAGCCTGCGCCTGGGCACGCGCGCCATCGACGTGCGCGTCTCCACCCTGCCCAGCGCGCACGGCGAGCGCGCCGTGCTGCGCCTCCTGGACAAGAGCGAGAGCAAGCTGAGCCTGGAGGCCGTGGGCATGCAGGGCGACACGCTCGCACGCTTTACCAGCCTGATCGCGCAGCCGCACGGCATCGTGCTCGTCACCGGCCCCACGGGCTCGGGCAAGACGACCACGCTGTACGCTGCCCTGAGCCGCCTGGACGCGGCGCGCAGCAACATCATGACGGTGGAAGACCCCATCGAATACGAGCTGCCCGGCGTCGGCCAGACGCAGGTCAACCCGAAGATCGACCTGACGTTTGCCAAGGCCCTGCGCGCCATCCTGCGCCAGGACCCGGACGTGATCATGATCGGCGAGATCCGCGACTTCGAGACCGCGCAGATCGCCATCCAGGCCTCGCTCACCGGCCACCTGGTGCTGGCCACGCTGCACACCAACGACGCCGCCAGCGCCGTCACGCGCCTGACCGACATGGGCGTGGAGCCCTTCCTGCTGAGCAGCTCGCTGCTGGGCGTGCTGGCCCAGCGCCTGGTGCGCAAGGTCTGCCACGCCTGCGCCGGCAAGGGCTGCGAGGCCTGCGGCCACACGGGCTACGCCGGGCGCACGGGCCTGTTCGAGCTGCTGGTGGTGGACGACGCCCTGCGCGCGCTGATCCACAACCGCGCGAGCGAGGCCGAGATCCGCGGCGCTGCGCTCGCCGGCGGCATGCAGCTCATGCGCGAGGACGGCGAGCGGCTGATTGCCGCGGGCGTGAGCACGCGCGAGGAAGTGCTGCGCGTGACGCGGGATTGATTTCTTTGAGCCGTTTGGGCCTCAGGCGCTGATTGGGCAAGCGCCGGCAGCTCTGTTTTTCATAGCTTGCGTTGCGCCGGGTTGGCGGGCGCAGGCCAGGTTTCGGCCCCCGGCGCGAGCCCAAGCTCAGAGCCGCACCGGAATTCCCCGCTCGCGCATATGCCGCTTGGCCTGCTCCACGGTGTATTCGCCGTAGTGGAAGATGCTCGCCGCCAGCACCGCATCGGCGCCGCCGATCTGGATGCCGTCGGCTAGGTGGTCCAGGGTGCCCACGCCGCCCGAGGCGATCACGGGCACGTCCACCGCGTCGCTCACGGCGCGCGTGAGCGCGAGGTCGAAGCCCGCCTTGGTGCCGTCGCGGTCCATGCTGGTGAGCAGGATCTCGCCCGCGCCGCGCCGCGCCATCTCGCTGGCCCACTGCACGGCGTCCAGGCCGGTGTTCTTGCGCCCGCCGTGGCTGTACACGTCCCAGCCCGCGCCCACGGGCTGGCCGTCGGCGCCCAGGCGCGTCTGCTCCTCGGCGCGGCGGCGCTTGGCGTCGATGGCGACGACGATGCACTGCGCGCCGTATTTGTCGCTTGCGGCGTTGATCACGTCGGGGTTGGCGATGGCGGCGGAGTTGAAGCTGGTCTTGTCGGCGCCCGCGTTGAGCAGGCGGCGCACGTCCTCCACGGTGCGCACGCCGCCGCCCACGGTCAGCGGGATGAAGACCTGGCTGGCCACGGCCTCGATGATGTGCAGGATCAGGTCGCGCCCGTCGCTGGTGGCGGTGATGTCCAGGAAGGTGAGCTCGTCGGCCCCCTGCTCGTTGTAGCGCGCGGCGATTTCCACGGGGTCGCCCGCGTCGCGCAGTTCCACGAAGTTGACCCCCTTGACGACCCGGCCGCCGGTCACGTCCAGGCAGGGAATGATGCGTTTGGCAAGCATGCGCTGGCTCTTGAGAGATGGAAGAAGAAGGCCCGCAAGATACCACGGCCGCGCCCTGCCCGCGCCCCTGCACCGGCCCCCGCGGGGCCGGCGCTCAGCCCCGCGGGCCCTGGGGTGCCAGCGGCCGCTGCAGGGCAATGCCGTGGCGGCGCAGGCGCGCGTAGAGCGTGGGCTTGGCGATGCCCAGCGCCTGTGCCGCGCGGGTCACGTTGTACTGGTGCTGGCGCAGGGCCTGGGTGATCGCCTCGACCTCCATCTCGCGCAGGCTGCGCGCACGGGGCGCGGCGGCGTCGCCATGCGCCGCGCCGGCCCGCGCCGCGGATGGTGCGAGCCATGACAGGGTCTGCGCTTCGAGCCGGGAGCCGTCCGACAGGTGCACCAGGCGATCAAGGGCGTTTTCCAGTTCACGCACATTGCCCGGCCAGTCGTAGCGCATCAGGTGCGCCAGCAGATCGGGCGGCAGGGCCTGTGCGGGCCGGCCCAGGCGGGCGTAGTGCCGGTCCAGAAAGTACTGGGCCAGCAGCGCGATGTCCTGCGTCCGCGCGCGCAGCGGCGGCAGCGTGAGCGCGATGGCATGGCTGCGGTAATACAGATCGGGCCGGAACTCGCGCCGCTCGACCATGGCCAGCAGGTCGCGGTTGCTGGCGGCGATGATGCGCACATCCAGCGGCCGCGCCTGGGTCTCGCCCAGGCGGACCACCTCGCGTTCCTGCAGCACGCGCAGGAGTTTGGCCTGGATGTCCAGCGGCAGTTCGGACAGTTCGTCCAGGAACAGCGTGCCGCCGCTGGCGGCCTCGAACTTGCCCGGGCTGCCCTCGCGCCGGGCGCCGGTGAATGCGCCCGGCGCATGGCCGAAGAGCTCGCTTTCGATCAGGTCGCGCGGCAGGGCCGCGCAGTTGATGGCGATGAACGGCCCGTCGCTGCGGGCACTGGCGTTGTGGATGGCCTGGGCAAACACCTCCTTGCCCGTGCCGCTCTCGCCCAGGAGCAGGATGCTGGCGCTGCCCTGGGCTGCCTTCTGCGCCGCCGCGATGACCTCGCGCAAGACGGGGCTGCGGCCCACGATGCTGTCGAAGGTGTAGCGGGCATGGTTGCCCGCGATGCGCCCGGCCAGGCGGCGCACGGCCTCGATCTCGCGGAAGGTGTTGACCACCGAGAGCACCCGCCCGTCCTCGGCCTTGACCGGCACGGCCGTATCGAGCACCTGCAATTGCAGGGTCGGGGTGGAAATGGTGCGCTCGCGATCGGTATATCCCTCTCCCGTGTGGAAGACCTGCGCCACCAGGGGGTCGAAATCCACCAGGGCGCCCAGCGGCCGCCCCATCGCCAGATGGCGCGGGAGCTTGAGCATGCGCGCCGCCGCTGCATTGATGTGGCGCACCACGCCGCCCGGCTCCAGCACCAGCAGGCCGTGCGGCATGTGATCGACGACCGTGCGCAGCTCTTCGGTCAGTTGGCGCTGGCGTGCGAGCGCTTCTTCCAGGGCGGTGGCGTGGCTGAAGGTCATGGGGAGGGCCATTCATGATTTTGAACGTTCAAATTATGAACATCCGTTCAAATTCCGTATTCAATGCGTCCGCAAGACGGCGAAAACGGGTGGGCACGGCTCTTGCAGAACCGGAGGGAATTGCCATAGCTGCACCCTGCCCATGCCCCGTACAGCCCCCGACGCCATGCGCCACTCACTGGCCGACGAGCTGCGCCGCGCCGCCGCCGAGGCGCCCGCACGCCCCTTCCTCCGCATGGCCACGGGGGAGTGGACCTATGCGGCCTTTGACGCCGAGACCGACCGCGTGGCCGCGGGCCTGCACGCCCAGGGCGTGGGGCCGGGCGACACCGTGAGCCTGATGCTGCCCAACTGCATCGAACTGGCCGTGCTGTGGTTTGCCCTGTGCAAGCTCGGTGCGGTGGCGGCGCCGGTGAACACGGCGTTTCGCGGTGCCGCGCTCGCCGATGCGGTCAATCTGGTGGCCAGCCGCAAGGCCGTGGTGCATGCCGACCTGCTCGAAGCCTGGACGGCGGTGCAGCCGCATCTGCACACGGTGCAGGCGGTGTTCGTCGCCGGCAGCGAGGCACCGCCCGCGGGCTGCCTGGCCTATGCGCAACTGCGCCGCGTGGCCCCCGACAGCCGCACGCTGCCGCGCCCGGCCGTCGGCTTTGATGCGCTGTGCCTGCTGCTCTACACCTCCGGGACCACGGGCCGCTCCAAGGCGGCGATGATTTCCCACCGCTTCGTGCTTGCGCAGGCGCGCCTGTTCATCGCGGGGCTGGAGCTGCGCAGCGACGACGTGCTCTACTGCCCCTACCCCATGTTCCACCTCGATGCCACGGTGCTGACCATCGCACCCGCGCTGCTCCTGCGCGGCGTGGCCGCGCTGGGCGAACGCTTCAGCGCCTCGCGCTACTGGGACGAGGTGCGCGCCCTGCAGGCCACGGTGTTCGACTTCATGGGCGCCACCATCACCATGCTGTGGAAGCAGCCGCCCTCGCCGCGCGATCGCGACCACCGCGCACGCCTGGGCTGGGGCGTGCCCCTGCCCGCGTTCGCCCCGGCGTTCGAGCAGCGTTTCGGCTGCCGCCTGGTCGAGCTGTATGGCTCGACCGAGGCGGGCTGCGTGGCCTTCACGCCGCTGCACGCGCCGCGCCGCGAGGGCTCCTGCGGCAAACCCGTGGATGCCGTGCGCGTGCGCCTGGTCGATGAAGCGGGCTTCGAAGTGCCCGTGGGCACACCTGGAGAACTGCTCGTGCGCCCCGAGGAGCCCTCCCTGCTCATGCAGGGCTACTACGCCATGCCCGAAGCCACGCTGGACGCGTTCCGGGACCTGTGGTTCCACACCGGCGACGTGCTGCGCCAGGACGCCGATGGCTACCTCTACTTCATCGGCCGGCGCAAGGACATGGTGCGCCGCCGGGGCGAGAACATTTCCTGCGCCGAGGTCGAGCTGGGCATTGCCGCCCACCCCGAGGTGCTCGAATGCGCGGTCTATGGCGTGCCCAGCGAGCTCACCGAGGACGAGGTCATGGCCGCCGTCGTGCTGCGCCCTGGCGCGCGCCTCACGCCCCAGGCCCTGGCCGAGCACTGCGCCGCCCACATGGCGCGCTTCATGGTGCCGCGCTATCTGCGCTTTCTGCCGGCCCTGCCCAAGACGCCCACGGACAAGGTCGAAAAATTCGTGCTGCAGGCACAAGGCATCGTCCCAGGCACCTGGGACCGCGAAACGGGGCGCGCACGGCCCCAGACCCTCCCGCCCCCGGGCGGACTTTGAACCCAGGAGACTCCCATGCCCTTTGCGAGCCATACCATCGACGGCGCCGTCAGCATCGTGACCCTGCAGCGGCCCGAACGGCTCAACGCCATCAGCGGCAGCCTGCTGGTGGACCTGCACACCGCCCTGCAGGCCGCGCAGGCCGAGGCGGCCACGCGCGCCATCGTGCTCACCGGCGCGGGGCGGGCCTTTTGCGCGGGCGACGACCTCAAGGAGTTCGCCGAGCAGTCCGCCAGCCCGCAGGCCATCGCCGAACACTGCGAACGCATCCAGACCATCACCCGCGACATCATGTTCGGCCCCAAGCTGGTGGTGGGCGCGGTGCACGGCTATGCCGTGGGCGGCGGCCTGGAGTGGGTGCTCAACTGCGACCTCGTGGTGGCCGCCGACGACCTGGTGGGCTTCTTCCCCGAGATGGGCCTGGGCCATTTCGTGACCGGCGGCCTCACGCATCTGCTGCCCCAGGCGCTGGGGCACCAGCGGGCCATGGAGCTGATCGTGCTGGGCGAACGCCACAGCGCGCAGGACCTGCGCGCCCTGGGGCTGGTGAACCGGGTGGTGCCGCTGGCCCAGATGCTGCCAGAGGCCCTGGCCCTGGCCGCCGCCGTGGCCGCACGCTCACCCCACGCCAGCGCACTGCTCAAGCGCGCCTTCACGCGCGGCCAGGGGGAACGCGTGGAACAGGCGCTGGCGCTGGAGACCGCTGCCGCCCAGGCCTGCTTCGCGCATCCGGAAACCCACCAGCGCATCGCCCACTTCCTGCACGAGCGGCTCTGAGAACGTGTCTACGATCTTTTCATGGAGCCCGTTGCCCCGTAAAAGTGGCAGGTGCAAGGCAGCAAAAAGCCGCACTCGTCGTTGCGCTCCTTGCCCAGGCCGCCAGCATGGCCTGCGGCGCGCGCCTAGATTGCGGCTTTTTGCTGCCTTGCGGGCTCCATGAAAAGATCGTAGACACGTTCTGAGGCGGCGCCCGGCGCGCCGCGCCCTCAGGCGTCGGTCAGCTCGTCTGCGCGCGCCTGGGCGGCGGCGAAGTCCAGGTCGCCCGAGTAGATGGCCCGGCCGCAGATCACGCCCTCGACGCCCTCGCTCTCGACGGCGCAGAGGTTCTCGATGTCCTGCATGCTGCCCAGGCCGCCCGAGGCGATCACGGGGATGGTGAGCGCCTGCGCGAGCTTGACCGTGGCATCGATGTTGATGCCCGTGAGCATGCCGTCGCGGCCGATGTCGGTGTAGATGATGGATTCGACGCCCCAGTCCTGGAACTTGCGCGCCAGGTCGACGACCTCGTGGCCGGTGAGCTTGCTCCAGCCGTCGGTGGCGACCTTGCCGTCCTTGGCGTCCAGGCCCACGATGATGTGGCCGCCGAAGGCGGTGCAGGCGTCCTTGAGGAAGCCGGGATTCTTCACGGCCGCCGTGCCGATGATGACGTAGCGCAGGCCGCCGTCGATGTATTTCTCGATGGTGTCGAGGTCGCGGATGCCGCCGCCGAGCTGCACCGGGATGTCCTCGCCCACCTCTTTCAGGATGGACTTGATGGCGGCGTAGTTCTTGGGCTTGCCGGCGAAGGCGCCGTTGAGGTCCACCAGGTGCAGGCGGCGCGCGCCCGCGTCGAGCCACTTGCGCGCCATCGCGGCCGGGTCTTCACCGAAGGTGGTCGATTGGTCCATATCGCCTTGCTTGAGGCGTACGCAATGGCCGTCCTTGAGGTCGATGGCGGGAATCAAAAGCATGGTGGTGCTGCAGGAGAAGGTGGGCTGTGGCTGCGGGCCGCCCGGACACGGGGTGGTGAAAGCTCGATCAAGCGCTTGGGGCCTCAGGGGTTCCAGTGCAGAAAGTTGCGGTAGAGCTGCAGGCCCTGCTCCGCGCTTTTCTCCGGGTGGAACTGCGTGGCGAAAATATTATCGCGTGCGACCGCCGATGCAAAGACGCCGCCGTAGTCGGTCTCGCCCGCGCAGTGGCGCGGGTCGCTGGGGCGTGCATGGTAGCTGTGCACGAAGTAGAAGTAGCTCTGGTCCGGCACGCCCGCCCACACCGGGTGCACGGCGCCTGCGTGCGGCACCTGGCGCACGGTGTTCCAGCCCATTTGCGGCACCTTGTAGCGGCTGCCGTCCTCCTGCGTGCGGCCGGCCAGCTCGAAGCGGACCACCTCGCCCGGGATCAGGTCCAGGCCGGGCGTGTCGCCCTCGGCGCTGTGCGTGAGCAGCATCTGCATGCCCACGCAGACGCCGAACAGCGGCTTGCTGGCGGCGGCCTCCAGCACGGATTCGAGCAGGCCGGATGCGCGCAGCTCGCCCATGCAGTCGGGCATGGCGCCCTGGCCCGGCAGCACGATGCGCTGGGCGGCGCGCACCTGCTCGGGCGCGCTGGTGACCACGACCTGCCAGGACGTGCCCTGCGCCGCCGCCTGCACCGCCTGCGAGACCGAGCGCAGATTGCCCATGCCGTAGTCCACGACCGCGACGGTATTTACTACTGAATTCATAGCTGCTCGCGCAGGTTGGATA
This sequence comes from Comamonas granuli NBRC 101663, assembly GCF_000739995.1. Classification (GTDB taxonomy): domain Bacteria; phylum Pseudomonadota; class Gammaproteobacteria; order Burkholderiales; family Burkholderiaceae_C; genus Simplicispira; species Simplicispira granuli. The sequence continues at coordinate 30,407 of NZ_BBJX01000001.1, forward strand.
AGCGCTGGAGGCCTATTTTGCCCAGATTTTTACAAAGAACCCTTGGTCGAGGGGATGGCGCCCGCGCTGCGCGGATCGAGCTCCAGCGCCGCGCGCAGCGCGCGCGCGAAGGCCTTGAACACCGTCTCGCACTGGTGGTGCGCGTTCACGCCCTTGAGGTTGTCGATGTGCAGCGTCACGCCCGCATGGTTGACGAAGCCCTGGAAGAACTCGTGCGTGAGCTGGGTGTCGAAGCCGCCGATGCTCGCCGCCGTGAACGGGATGTGCAGGTGCAGGCCCGGGCGGCCGGAGAAATCGACCACCACGCGCGAGAGCGCCTCGTCCAGCGGCACGTAGGCATGGCCGTAGCGGCGCAGGCCCTTCTTGTCGCCCACGGCGCGTGCAAAGGCCTGGCCCAGCGTGATGCCTACGTCTTCCACGGTGTGGTGGCCGTCGATGTGCAGGTCGCCGTCGCAGCGCACTTCCAGGTCGATGAGGCCGTGGCGCGCGATCTGGTCGAGCATGTGGTCGAAAAAGCCGATACCGGTGTTCAGGCGCGCTTCGCCGCTGCCGTCGAGATTGACGCGCACGTGGATGCGCGTCTCGGCGGTGCTGCGGCTGACCTCGGCCGTGCGGGCCAGGGAGGCGGAGGGAACGAGGGCAGAAGATGTCATAGGGAAGCCTGGAGTGCCTGCAGCAGGATCGCATTGTCGGCGGCGGTGCCTACGGTCAGGCGCAGGCAGTTTGCCAGCAATGGATGCATTGTAGAAACGTTCTTGATCAAAACCTTGCGTTCGCGCAGAGCGGCGAAGGTGCGCGCCGCGTCCGACACGCGCACCAGCACCATGTTGGCCTCGCTGTCCCAGCATTTTTCAATGCCGGGCAGGGCGCGCAGGGCCGCCACCAGGGCGCTGCGCTGTTCGCGCAGCTCGCGCGCCTGCTCGGCAAACACGGGGGCATGCTCCAGGGCGAACAGGGCCGCCTCGCAGTTCAGCACGCTCACGTTGTAGGGCGGGCGCACCTTGTCGATCTCGCCCACCAGATCGGCCGCGCCGATCAGGTAGCCCAGGCGCACCCCGGCCAGGCCGAACTTGCTGAGCGTGCGCATGAGCAGCACGTGCGCGTTGCGCTGCGGCTCGGCGCGCATGCGATCCAGCCAGGTGCGGCTGGCAAACGGCTGGTAGGCCTCGTCCACCACCACCAGCCCGCCCTGCGCGCCTGCGGCGTCGATGATGCGCTGCATCGCCCCCTCGTCCCACAGCGTGGCCGTGGGGTTGTTGGGGTAGGCCAGAAAGGTGATGGCGGGCCGGTGCTGCGCCAAGGCGGCCAGCATGGCGGCCTCGTCGAGCTCGAAATCGGGGGTCAGCGGCACGCCCACATAGCCCAGGCCCTGCAGTTGGGCGCTCATGGCGTACATCACAAAACCGGGCTCGGGCGCCAGCACCGTGGCGCCGGGCTGGGCGCAGGCCAGGGCCACCAGGCTGATGAGCTCGTCCGAGCCATTGCCCAGGATCAGCGCCTGCCCCGCGGGCAGGCCGGCGTGCTGCGCCAGCGCGGCGCGCAGGTCGGCATAGCGCGGGCCGGGGTAGCGGTTGAGCGCCAACGCGCCCAGGCGCTGGCCCAGCGCGGCCTGTAATGCGGGCGGCAGGGAAAACGGGTTCTCCATGGCGTCCAGCTTGAGGTAGCCGGTGGCGTCCTGCACCACATAGGCGTGCATGGCGCGCACGTCAGGGCGGATGCGGTCGAGCGGGTGGGCGGGCACGGCAGTCATTCGAGCGATTCCAGTTCAGCAGGCGAGGTGACAAACGGGTTGAGGGCGCGCACGGCGTCGTACTGGCGGCCATGCGGCAGCACGTCGCCCAGCACATAGCGGCAGCCCTGCTGGTGCGCCGAGGCCAGGATGAGCGCATCCCAGTAGCCCAGGCCGTAGCGGTCCTGCAGGTCCCAGGCGCCGTCCACGGTGTAGGCGTCCAGGTGCGGCGGCTGCCACACGCGCAGGCGGCGCACCTGGGCGCGCACCAGGTGCAGGGTCTGCGGCCCGGCAAAGCAGGCTACGGCGTTGTGGTACAGCTCGTTGAGCACCTGGGAGCTGATGCGCCCGCAGCGGCTCTGCCAGCACAGCGTGAGCCACTCGCGCGCGCGCGCCTGGCGGGCGCCATCGCGCTCGTCCACGCTGGCGAGCAGCACCGAGGTGTCGACGAAGAGCAGCGGCTGGGCCATGGCTTCAGCGCTCCTGCAGCTCGGGCCGTGCCAGGTAGGGCCGGGTGGATGCGCCCCAGGACTCGAACCCCAGCGCCTCGCGCATGGCCTGGGCGTAGGCGTCTTCCTGGCGCATCTTCTCGGCCAGCCACTCGCCCAGCAGGCGCGACACGCTGCTGCCGCGCTTGGCCGCCTCCACGCGCACCCACTCGGCGACGGCGTCGTCCATGGTGATGGTGACGTTTTTCATGGGGCACAGGATAACACGAAGTTCGTGGAACACGAGGTTCGTGTTATTTCTTCTCGCCCCCATTCTGCGACCCTGGCGATAAGATGGCCGTTTTTGCGCCGCCCGATCTCCGGCCGGTTGCGCCTGCCCGAAGCGGCCTCCAACGAAATGGCCACGCCATGACCTCCACGCCCCCACCCGCTCCACCCGCCCAGCCACGCAATCCCCTGCATGGCCTCACCCTGGAGGCCATCGTCACGGCGCTGGTGGCGCACTATGGCTGGGAGGAGCTGGGCAGGCGCATTCCGGTGCGTTGCTTCACCAGCGATCCCAGCGTGTCGTCCAGCCTGAAGTTCCTACGCAAGACGCCTTGGGCGCGCGAGAAGGTGGAGGGGTTGTACCTTTTCATGCAGCGGGACCAGCGGCGCGGCCAAGTACATCAAAACGCGTAGCCCTGCCGCTGAATTCCAGAAGGCGTGAGCTTGAAGGAGCCGCACCACAGGGCGGCATCTCCATGCGTTCAAAAAGGCCCGGCCTGCCTGGCGGCGTGGGGTGGGGTGCAGCGGATCTGAACGCTCTGCTTTTGATAGCTGTTTGCGCTTATCCAGAAAGCGTCAGAGTGCAATTTTGTTTGGGAATTTGCACCAGCAACCCGTGCATGTTCGCCCCCTGCTTTCCGCGAAGACCTGGCCCTGCTGCGCGAAACGGTGGCGCATAGCGGCCATTCTTGCCAAAGCACGTTTTTTCCCAGGAAAGCCGGCATGTCTGAAAAGGGCGCTGTGTGATGCATGCGGCGCCACACATGTATAAAAAAACCCGTTTTCTATCCAAGTGCTGGCTGACACGTATAGAAAACCGGCTTTTCTATCCACATCTCCACTCGCCATAGGCCCCGCGATGCCCCGGCTCCAATCGCTCGCTCTGTTGGACGCTGCCCGCTTCGACACGCCCGCCGTCCTCAAGAAGCTGGCCTGCAGCAGCCGCAGGCTGGCGGAGCTCTAGGGGATTGCGGCCTCCATTCCCAACCAGGGCATCCTGATCAATACCCTGGGCCTGCAGGAAGCCAAGGACAGCTCGGAGATCGAGAACATCGTCACCACGCACGATGAGCTGTTCAAGGACGATGCTCTGCCCGAGGCCTTTGCCAACCCTGCCGCCAAGGAGGTGCGGCGCTACCGCCAGGCGCTGCGCGTGGGGTTTGAGCAAGTGCGGGCCAGCGGGCTGCTCACGGCCAACCACATCATTCAGATCCAGGGCGATCAAGATGGCGCTGGCGCACCACCAGTTTGAAAGCATCCACCCGTTTCATGACGGCAACGGCCGCACCGGGCGCATCGTGAATGTGCTGTATCTGGTGAAAGAGGGGCTGTTGGACATTCCGGTGCTGTACATGCGGGAAGCCGTGGAGCAAGCCGCCACCCACACTTTGGCCACCATCCATGCCATCAAAGCAGCGCTGTTTGACTACAAGCACCGCATCCGGGAACAGCACAAGTTCTGCAGCCAGGATTTGATCAACAACCTGTTCACGCCCCCGTACACCAAGATCGACCTTGTGCAGCGCGACCTGGGTGTGTCACGGCTGACAGCCACCAAGTACCTCGATGCGCTGGCGGCCACTGGCTTTGTGCAAAAGCAGAAGATCGGACGCGGCAACCACTGCGTCAACCAGGCGCTCAGCGCCATTTTGCTGGGTCAGATCGAGGCAAGGCCATGACCAAGGATCAACTCGAACGCGAAAAACGCGGGCCTGACGGCAAGATGTGAGCGGCACCCACCGCTACGGGCCTGACATTGCCTTGAACGGTGCATCGCCGGAGTGTGACGCCGGAGCACGGCCAGCGAAGCCGACAAGTTCATCGCTTGGTCTGGACGTGGAATAAGGCACCAAGGGCCCACGCCAGGACCTGCCCTGGTCAGGGCTTGAGCCGCATCTCCGCCGCCCGCGCATGCCCCTGCAGGCCCTCGCCGTGCGCCAGTACGCTGGCGATGCGGCCCAGCACCTGGGCGCCCTGCTCGCTCACCTCGATGAGGCTGCTGCGCTTCTGGAAGTCGTACACGCCCAGCGGACTGGAAAAGCGCGCCGTGCCGCTGGTGGGCAGCACGTGGTTGGGGCCGGCGCAGTAGTCGCCCAGGGATTCGCTGGTATAGGCCCCGAGGAAGATGGCGCCCGCGTGCTTGAGCAGCGGCTCCCAGCGGTGCGGCTCGCGGCTGCTGACCTCCAGGTGCTCGGGGGCGATGCGGTTGGAAATCTGGCAGGCCTCCTCCATGCTGCGCGTGTGGATCAGCGCGCCGCGGCCGGTCAGGCTCTTGGCGATGATCTCGGCGCGCGGCATCTCGGGCAGCAGGCGGTCGATGGCGGCCTGCACGGCGTCGATGTAGGCGGCGTCGGGGCACAGCAGGATGCTCTGGGCCAGTTCGTCGTGCTCGGCCTGGCTGAACAAGTCCATGGCCACCCAGTCGGCGGGCGTGCTGCCGTCGGCCAGCACCAGGATTTCGCTGGGCCCGGCGATCATGTCGATGCCCACGGTGCCGAACACGTGCTTCTTGGCGCTGGCCACGTAGGCGTTGCCGGGGCCGGTGATCTTGTCCACCTTGGGCACCGTCTGCGTGCCGTAGGCCAGCGCGCCCACGGCCTGCGCGCCGCCGATGGTGAAGGCGCGCGTGACGCCCGCCACATAGGCCGCCGCCAGCACCAGCGGGTTCTTCTCGCCACGCGGCGTGGGCACGACCATGATGATCTCGCCCACCCCGGCCACGTGCGCGGGGATGGCGTTCATCAGCACGCTGCTCGGGTAGGCGGCCTTGCCGCCGGGCACGTAGATGCCCACGCGGTCCAGCGGCGTGACCTTCTGGCCGAGCAGCGAGCCATCCTCGTCGCGGTAGCTCCAGCTCTCGCCGCAGGCCTTCTTCTGGGCCTCGTGGTAGCTGCGCACGCGCGCTGCGGCGGCGCTCAGGGCTTGGCGCTGGGCCTCGGGAATGGCGTCGTAGGCGGCCTGCAGTTCGGCCTGCGTCAGCTCCAGCGCGGCCATGCCGTCGGCGCTCAGCCCATCGAAGCGCGCGGTGTATTCCAGCACGGCGGCGTCGCCGCGCTGCTGCACGTCGGCCAGGATGGCGGCGACGCGCTGCTCGATGGCGGCGTCCTGCTCCGCCGACCAGTGCAGACGCACCGCAAATTCAGCCTCGAAACTGGCTGCAGCGGTTGACAGACGGGCGGGAGCAGCTACGAATTTCATAGTATTCAGTCCTGACGGATCGCGGAGGCAAAGGCATCGATGATGCGGCGCAGCCGGGCCTGCTTGAGCTTGAGCGCGGCCTGGTTGACGACCAGGTGCGAGCTGATGTCCATGATCTGCTCGACCTCCACCAGGTGGTTGGCCTTGAGCGTGTTGCCCGTGGAGACCAGGTCCACGATGGCGTCGGCCAGGCCGGTGAGCGGCGCCAGTTCCATGCTGCCGTAGAGCTTGATGAGGTCCACGTGCACGCCCTTGGCGGCGAAGAATTCGCGCGCAATGCCGGGGTACTTGGTGGCCACCTTCAGGCGCGCGCCCTGGCGCACGGCCTGCTGGTAGTCGAAGTCGGCGCGCACGGCCACGCTCACGCGGCAGCGCGCAATGCGCAGGTCCAGCGGCTGGAACAGGCCCGAGCGCGCCGCGCCGCCCCATTCGGCGCGGTGTTCGAGCAGGGTGTCCTTGCCGCACACGCCCATGTCGGCGCCGCCGTACTGCACGTAGGTGGGCACGTCGGAGGCGCGCACCAGCACCACGCGCACGTCGTCCTGGTTGGTGGGCAGGATGAGCTTGCGCGATTTCTCGGGGTCTTCCAGCACCTCGATGCCGGCCGCGGCGAGCAGCGGCAGGGTTTCTTCGAAGATGCGGCCTTTGGACAGGGCAAGGGTGATCATCGGATTCTCTCGATATCTGCGCCCAGGCCGCGCAGCTTGGCCTCCATGCAATCGTAGCCGCGGTCCAGGTGGTAGATGCGGTCCACCACGGTCTCGCCTTCGGCCACCAGCCCGGCGATGACCAGGCTGGCCGAGGCGCGCAGGTCGGTCGCCATGACGGTGGCGCCCGAGAGGCGCGCCGCGCCTTCGCTGATGGCCACGCGGCCGTCGACCTGGATGCGCGCACCCAGGCGCAGCAGCTCGTTGACGTGCATGAAGCGGTTTTCAAAAATGGTTTCGGTCACCGTGGCCGTGCCTTGCGCCACGGTGTTGAGCGCCATGAACTGCGCCTGCATGTCGGTGGGGAAACCGGGGTACTCGGTGGTGCGAAAGCTCTGCGCCTTGAGCTGCGCGGCACCGGGGCTGCGCACGCGCAGGCCGCCGTCGGCCGTCTCCACCTGCACGCCGGCGTCGCGCAGCTTTTCGATCACAGCGTCCAGGTGGTCGGCGCGCGCGTGGCGCAAGAGCGCCTCGCCACCCGTGGCGGCCACGGCGCACAGAAAGGTGCCGGCCTCAATGCGGTCGGCCACCACGGTGTGCGTGCCGCCGCGCAGGCGCTCCACCCCCTGGATGCGGATGCGGCTCGTGCCGTGGCCCTCGATCTGCGCGCCCATGGCGATGAGCATCTCGGCCAGGTCGGTCACCTCGGGTTCCTGGGCAGCGTTCTCCAGCACGGTCTCGCCCTCGGCCAGCGTGGCGGCCATGAGCAGGTTCTCGGTGCCGGTGACGGTGACCATGTCGGTGGTGATGCGCGCGCCCTGCAGGCGCGTGCGCCCCTGGGGCAGGCGGGCGATGATGTAGCCGTGCTCGACCACGATCTCCGCGCCCATGGCCTGCAGGCCCTTGATGTGCTGGTCCACCGGGCGCGAGCCGATGGCGCAGCCGCCGGGCAGCGAGACCGTGGCCTCGCCAAAGCGCGCCAGCAGCGGGCCCAGCGCCAGCACCGAGGCGCGCATGGTCTTGACCAGTTCGTAAGGCGCCTCGGGGGTGGACAGGCCGCTGGCGTCGATGTGCACGCTGCCGTGCTCGGTGCGCTCGGCGCTCACGCCCATGTTGCGGATGAGCTTGAGCATGGTGCTCACGTCCTGCAGGCGCGGCACGTTGCGCAGCGCCACCGGCTCGGCGGTGAGCAGGGCCGCGCACAGCTCGGGCAGCGCGGCGTTCTTGGCGCCGGAGATCACGGCCTCGCCCTGCAAGGGGTGGCCGCCGCGGATGAGGAGCTTGTCCATGGTGGTATTCAGCAACAAATCGGGCTGTAGCGCTTATCCATCAAGCGCCAGAAGCTCTGTTTTTCATAGTACTCAGCGGGCGCTGAGCTCGGCCCATTCGGCCGGGGTGTAGGTCTTCATCGACAGGGCGTGCACTTCGTCGTTCTGCATTTTGCTGCCCAGCGTGGCATACACGCGCTGGTGGCGCGCGATGGGGCGCTTGCCCTCGAACTCGGGCGAGACGATGGTGGCATACCAGTGCCGGCCGTCGCCTTCCAGGGTGATGTGCTCGCAGGCCAGGCCAGCGGTGATGAGGTCTTTGATTTGGTCAGCAGTCATGTCGGTGGTCCCTTGCGTGTGGGGCAATGCCCATGGTCAAAAACTGGCGCCCCCGGCCCGCGGCGCTGCGAGAGCGGGGACAGGCGCGCAGCAGCTCCAGCGGGATGGTCCTCACCCCCGGATCTTGTAGCCGCTGCGCAGCAGGTGCACCGCCAGCACGCTCACGCCCAGCCAGGCCGTGCCGACGATGGACAGGCTGAGCCAGGGCGAGGCGTCGCTCACGCCGAAGAAGCCGTAGCGGAAGCCGTCGATCATGTAGAAGAACGGGTTGAGGTGGCTCACCCCCTGCCAGAACGGCGGCAGCGAGGCGATGGAATAGAACACGCCCGAGAGGAAGGTCATGGGCACGATGATGAAGTTCTGGAAGGCCGCGAGCTGGTCGAACTTGTCGGCCCACAGCCCGGCAATCACGCCCAGCGTGGCCAGCAGCGCCGCGCCCAGCAGGGCGAACGCGAAAATCCACAGCGGCGCGGCGAACTGCGGCGCGGCAAAGCCCAGCGTGACGACAAACACGCCCAGCCCGACCACCAGGCCGCGCACCATCGACGAGCCCACATACGCCACGAACCAGGCCCAGTGCGACAGCGGCGTGAGCAGTTGGAACACCAGGCTGCCCATGATCTTGCTCTGGATCAGGCTGGACGAGCTGTTGGCGAAGGCGTTCTGCAGCACGCTCATCATCACCAGGCCGGGCACCAGAAAGGCCGTGTAGCCGATGCGGTTGTACACCTTCACATGGTCTTCGAGCACATGGCCGAAGATCAGCAGGTACAGCACGGCGGTAAGCACCGGCGCCGCCACGGTCTGGAAGCTGACCTTCCAGAAGCGCAGCACCTCCTTGTAGAACAGCATCTGCCAGCCGGTCATGCGTGCGCCCCTTCCTGCTGCGTGGCGGCGGTGGACATGACCTGCAGGAACACGTCCTCCAGGTCCGGGCGGCGGATTTCCATGTCCATCACCGGCACCCCGGCCTGGCGCAGCGCGGCCAGGTGGTGCTCGATCTCGCCCGCATCCTGCGCCGGCAGCTGCACGATGCGCCCGGTCACGCGCGCCTGCAGCGCCAGGGCCAGCGGCAGCTCGCTGTCCGTCTTGAACTGCAGCATGCTGCCCGTGGCCGCCTTGAGCAGTTCGCTGGTGCGCTCCAGCGCCACCACGCGGCCGCTCCTGAGCATGGCAATGCGCCCGCACAGGGCCTCAGCCTCTTCCAGGTAATGGGTGGTCAGCAGCACCGTGCGGCCCTCGCGGTTCAAGCGGGCAATGAACTGCCACAGCGTCTGGCGCAACTCCACATCCACCCCGGCCGTGGGCTCGTCGAGCACGATGATGGGCGGCTTGTGCACCAGCGCCTGCGCCACGAGCACGCGGCGCTTCATGCCGCCCGAGAGCTGGCGCATGTTGGCGCCGGCCTTGTCGGCCAGACCCAGGTTGGCGAGCAGCTCGTCGATCCAGTCGTCGCTGGCGCGCACGCCAAAGTAGCCGGCCTGAAAGCGCAGCGCCTCGCGCACATTGAAGAAGGGGTCGAACACCAGTTCCTGCGGCACCACGCCGAGCTGGCGCCGGGCGGCGGCGTAGTCCTGCTGCACGTCGTGGCCCAGCACCGCAACGCTGCCGCTGCTGGCGCGCGTCAGGCCCGCCAGAATGCTGATCAGCGTGGTCTTGCCCGCCCCATTGGGGCCCAGCAGGCCGAAGAACTCGCCCTCCTCGATGTCCAGCGACACCCCGCTGAGTGCGTGAAAGGGCCCTCGGGGGGTGGAATAGGTCTTGGAGACGGACTGGAAGGATACGGCGGGCATGGGAACCGGCGATTTTACGTCCTGGGCCCGCTCCGGGCCGGCGCCGGCATTTCAATCCTGGGGATGCAGCAGGTCTTGCACCCCATACAGCCCCGCCATGCCCGCCAGCGCCTCGGGCAGGCCCTGCACCGCAAAGCCGCGGCCCGCGGCCAGGGCCGCACGGCGGCATTCGAGCAGCACGGCCAGCGCCGAGGAGTCGAACACGCGCAGCGCGCGCGCATCCACCTGCACTGCGCCGTCGGGGGCCGCGGGCAAGGCCTGCAGCAGTTGCTCCAGGGTGGCGCGCGCCTGGCGGTGGGTGAGCTCGGGGGGCAGCACCAGCATGGGCAGTCCGTCTGCGCGCACCGCTCAGCCGCGGGCGGCGTTGCCCTTGTTGCGCGCGCTCAGGGTCTGGATCAGGCCGTCGATACCCTTGGCGTTGATCTCCTGCGCGAACTGGCTGCGGTAGGTCTCGACCAGCCAGGCGCCCAGCACGTTGAGGTTGTAGATCTTCCAGCCCGCGCCCTGGCCGGGCGTCTTCTCCAGGCGGTAGTCGAGCTGCACCGGGTCGCCGCGGCCGCGCACCTCGGTGCGCACGAGCACGTCCTTGTCCTCGGGGCCCGCGCGCAGGGGCTTGACGCTCACGGTCTGGTCGCTCACCTGCGCCAGCGCGCCCGCGTAGGTGCGCACCAGCAATTGCTTGAACTCCTCCTGCAGGCGCTGCTGCTGCTCGGCGCTGGCCTGGCGCCAGCCGGGGCCGACGGCGGCCGCCGTCATGCGGCGGAAGTTGACATTGGGCATGATGACCCGGTCGACCAGCACCATGATCTTGTCCACATCGCCGGCCTTGATGGACTTGTCGCTGCGCAGCGCGTCCAGCACCTCGCTGGAGAGGCGCTGCACCAGGGCATCGGGGGCCTCGTCGGCGGCCTGCGCGGGCAGTGCGCCGCCCAGGGCCAGGGTGGCGGCGGCGGCCAGGGCGGCAGCGGCACGGGCGAGAAACCAGCGTTTCGTCATCGTCGTATCTCCGGAAGGGGCGCCCATCACTGTTCGGGCTCGGGCGGCAGGGTGCCGTCGCCCTGCGCAGCCGGGGCACGGCGCAATTGCAGGTAGACGTCGCGCGTGAAGCTGTATTTGTCCAGCGCGGCCTCGTCGAGCACGCTTTCCGCACGCAGCAGGTTGGCGCGCGTGTCCACGGCGCGCAGCACGTACAGGCCATTGCGCGTCGCAGTGGGCGAGACCTGCTGCAGCGGGTAGCCGCGCCAGTCCAGCGGCAGCGCCAGCGTGTCGCGCACCGTCGAAGGCCCGAGGATGGGCAGCACGAAGTATGGCCCCGTGGGCACGCCCCAGCGCCCCAGCGTCAGGCCGAAGTCCTGCTTGTGGCGCTCGATGCCCAGGTCGCTCGCCACGTCAAGCACGCCGCCAAACCCCAGCAGGGTGTTGAAGCTGACGCGGAAAAAGCTGGCCATGGCCGCCTCGCCGCGCAGTTGCAGGCTGTTGTTGACGAAAGACCAGGCATCGCCGAGGTTGCCGAAGAAGTTGCTCACCCCGGTGCGCACCGGCGCGGGCAGGGCCTGCTGGTAGGCCGTGGCCACGGGTTTGAGCACGGCCTCGTCCACCGCGTCGTTGAAGCGCGTCATGCTGCGGTTGTAGGCCTCCAGCGGGTCGTCGGCCTGCGCCGCACCGGCATGGGCGGCGCCAGTCAGGGCCAGCGCCAGGAGGGCCCGGGCCGCGCGGCCCCGGGGAGAGGTGGTGGTGTTCATTTCTTGCTGTCCGCGCCTTCGGCGGCCTTGCTGAAGAGGAACTGGCTGATGAGATTCTCCAGCACCAGGGCCGACTGGGTGGAGGCCACCGCGTCGCCCGGCGCGAGGGTGGCTTCGTCCGCGCCGGCCTCGATGCCGATGTACTGCTCGCCCAGCAGGCCGCTGGTCAGAATCTTGAGCGAACTGTCCTTGGGGAAAGCATAGCGTTTGTCCAGAGCGAGCGTGACCTGGGCCTGGTAAGTTTTGTCATCGAATGTGATGGACTCCACGCGCCCCACCACCACGCCCGCGCTGCGCACCGCGGCCTGCGGCTTGAGCCCGCCGATGTTGTCAAAGCGCGCCGTGACGCGGTAGCCGCGGTCGAAATTCAGGCTCAGGAGGTTGGCCGACTGCAGCGCCAGGAACACCAGCGCCGCGGCGCCCAGCATCACGAACAGGCCCACCCAGACATCGTTCTTGTGCGGTTGCATCGCATTTTTCCTTGTCAAACGCTGAACATCAGTGCCGTGAGCACGAAATCCAGCCCCAGCACGGCCAGCGAGGCCATCACCACGGTGCGCGTGGTCGCGTGCGCCACACCCTCGGGCGTGGGCCGGGCCGTGTAGCCCTGCAGCAGCGCCACGAAGGTGACGGTGAAGCCGAACACCACGCTCTTGGCCACGCCGTTGCCCACGTCGCTGAACACGTCCACGCCGCCCTGCATCTGGCTCCAGAAGGAGCCGCTGTCCAGCCCGATCATGGGCACGGCCACCACCCAGCCGCCGGCCACGCCCACGGCATTGAACACCGCGCACAGCACCGGCATGGCGACGACGCCCGCCCAGAAGCGCGGCACGAGGATGCGGCGCACCGGGTCCACGGCCATCATCTCCATGGCGCTGAGCTGCTCGCCCGCGCGCATGAGGCCGATCTCGGCCGTGAGCGAGGTGCCCGCCCGCCCAGCGAACAGCAGCGCGGTGATGACGGGCCCGAGCTCGCGCAGTAGGCTCAGGGCGACGAGCTGGCCCAGCGCCTCGGTCGAGCCGAAGTCCTGCAGCGTGTAGTAGCCCTGCAGCGCCAGCACGAAGCCGACGAACAGCCCCGAGACGGCGATGATGGCCAGCGAGTAGTTGCCCAGGAAGTGCACCTGGTCGCGCACCAGGCGCGGGCGGCGCAGCGCCTCGGGCGCCAGCCCCAGCAGGCGCAGGAACAGGCGCGCGCCCAGGCCGACGCCGGCCAGCCTGCGCCGCACGGCAAAGCCCAGGCTCGCGGGGTGGTACCACTTCATGGCCGCCCCCCGCTGCCCGGGCCGAAGTCCTGAGCCACCTCCGGCCCCGGGTAATGGAAGGGCACGGGCCCCACCGGCAGGGCATGGACGAACTGGTGCACCAGCGGGTCCGCGCTGGCCAGCACCTGCGCCGGCGTGCCCTGGGCCGCCACGCAGCCCGGCCCCAGGATGACGACATGGTCCGCGAGGCGGAAGGTCTCCTCCAGGTCGTGCGACACCACGATGGTCGTCAGCCCCATGGCGTCGTTGAGCTGGCGGATGAGCTGGGCCGCCGTGCCCAGGGAAATCGGGTCCAGCCCGGCAAAGGGCTCGTCGTACATGATGAGCTCGGGGTCCAGCGCAATGGCGCGCGCCAGCGCCACGCGCCGCGCCATGCCGCCCGAGATCTGGCTGGGCATGAGGTCGCGTGCGCCGCGCAGGCCCACGGCGTGCAGCTTCATGAGCACGATGTCGCGCACCAGCGCCTCGGGCAGATCCGTGTGCTCGCGCAGCGGGAAGGCGACGTTGTCGAGCACGCTCATGTCGGTGAACAGCGCGCCGAACTGGAACAGCATGCCCATGCGCCGGCGCGCCGCGTAGAGCTGCGCCGGGTCCATGCGGCCCACGTCCTGGCCGTCGAACAGCACCTGCCCGGCCTGCGCGCGCTGCTGCCCGCCGATCAGGCGCAGCACCGTGGTCTTGCCGCCGCCCGACGCCCCCATGATGGCCGTGACCTTGCCGCGCGGCACCGCGAGCGACAAGTCGCGCAGCACCACGCGCTCGCCGTACCCGAAGGTGACGTTGCGCAGTTCCACGAGAGCGGCAGAAGGCGGCGGGACGCTGGATGGCATGAGCAAGAAAGAGGCCTGCGCGGCGCACCCGGGCAAGCTATGGGGCCGCCAAGGCGCGAACCGGCAAACCGTACATCATAGGGGTAAACCCCCTTGTCCCTACGGCGGCACCTGCAATTCCGGCGTTTGCATATTGCCATTGGCTATAATCGTGGGTTCGAGAAATGTCACGCTCGCCTGGCCGAGCGGATTGCTGTCAGCGTTGCATGTGCGCTTGGGTGTGCGCAGCGGAACGAAGGCGCGGCAAGGGCCTCCCGGCCTGCGGCATTCCCCCTTCTTCCACGCAGTACCCCCACGCGGCAGCGCACCGGGCGGCGCCTGCAGGTGCTCGTGCACTTGCCGGGTTTGCCGTTATGTCACAACCCCGCGAAGAAAGGTCCTGCGCGCAATGAAGAATCTCCAGTCCGTCGTCCCCATCCCGGCACCCGTCCCCCCCCGCCATGCCACCGGCCTGCACCTGATCGGCGACCTCTACGGCTGCCTGTGCGACAGCCGCCTGATGCTCGACGCCGCCCACCTGGAGAGCTTTTGCAAGGACCGCGTGGCGGCCGCCGGCCTGACCACCGTGGGCAGCCTGTTCCACAGCTTTGGCGAGGGCGGCGGCGTCACCGGCGTGGTGGTGCTGGCCGAGTCGCACCTGTCCATCCACACCTGGCCCGAGGCGGGCTACGTCACGCTGGACGTGTACGTGTGCAACTACACCGAGAACAACCGCCCCAAGGCGCAGAAACTCTTCGACGACCTGCAGGCCGCTTTCAACCCGGCCGACCCGCACCTGCACCGCGTCGACCGCGCCTGATGAGCGGCGAGCCCACCGTGCAGGCCACACGTTACCTGGCCGAGCGCCTGAACGCCGATTTCGGCTTCTACCTGAGCGAGCGCCGCCTGCTGGACCAGCGCCAGTCGGCCTGGCAGCACATCGAGGTCTTCGAGAACCCGCAGTTCGGGCGCGTGATGCGCATCGACGGCTGCTTCATGACCAGCGAGCGCGACGAGTTTTTCTACCACGAGCCCATGGTGCACCTGCCGGCCATCGGCCACGCGGGCGTGCGCCGCGCGCTGGTGGTGGGCGGGGGCGACGGCGGTGCGGCCGAGGAGCTGCTCAAGCTGCCCGGCATGGAGCGCGTGGTGCTGGCCGAACTCGACGCCGAGGTGGTCGCCATGGCGCGCGCGTGGCTGCCCAGCATCCACCGCGGCGCCTTCGACGACCCGCGCCTGGAGCTGCGCCTGGGCGATGCGCGCGCCTTCATCGGCCAGACCGAGGAGCGCTTCGACCAGATCATCCTGGACCTGACCGACCCCTTCGGCCCGGCCGTGGAGCTCTACACCGTGGAGTTCTACGCCGCCTGCCGCCGCGCGCTCAACCCTGGCGGCGTGCTCTCGCTGCACCTGGGCTCGCCCGTGCACCTGCCCGAGAGCCTGGGGCGCATCGCCGCCTCGGTGCGCGCGGTGTTCCCCATCTTCCGCCCCTACCTGCAGTACGTGCCGCTGTACGGCACGCTGTGGTGCATGGGCATGGCATCGGACAGCACGGACCCTGCCCGGCTCAGCGCCGACGAGGTGGACGCGCGCATTGCCGCGCGCGGCCTGCGCGACCTGCAGCTCTACAACGGCGCCATGCACCAGGCGCTGCTGGCGCAGCCGAACTTCGTGCACGCGCTGCTGGATGCGCCAGCGCGGCCGCTGCACAGCGGCGATGCGCTGGACGAGGTGCGCGACCCCGCGGAGTTGCCGGAAGTGGTGGTGTCTGCCGTTGGGTGATTTTTAGTCCAATCACCCTCTAGCGCTGATGGATCAAGCGCTGGCAGCTATTCTTTTTGATGCTATGGGCCGGGATGTGCGCCCCTTCGCTGCACGCCCCCCCAGGGGCGCAGGCGCAGCGCGCCGCGCAAGTTCGGCCCTCAAACCTCACAGCATGTGCTGCAAGAACGCCCGCGCCCGCTCGTGCCCCGGGTCGGCAAAGAAATCGGCCGCCGCCCGCGCCGCGATCAGCTCGCCCTGGTCCATGAAGGCCACGCGGTGCGCCACCTCGCGCGCAAAGCCCATCTCGTGCGTGACCACCAGCATGGTCATGCGCTCCTCGGCGAGCTCGCGCATGGTGCGCAGCACCTCGCCGGTGAGCTCGGGGTCCAGCGCCGAGGTGGGCTCGTCGAACAGCATGATGTCCGGCTGCATGCACAGCGCGCGCGCGATGGCCACGCGCTGCTTCTGCCCGCCCGACAGGCGCGCGGGGTAGTTGTCACGCTTCTGGGACAGGCCCACCTTGGCCAGCAGCGTCTCGGCGCGGGCGATGGCGGCCTCGCGCGCCAGGCCCTGCACCACCATGGGGGCCTCGATGAGATTCTCAAGCACGGTGAGGTGCGGGAACAGGTTGAAATGCTGGAACACCATGCCGGTCTTGGCGCAGATGCGACGCAGCGCCGCGTCGGGGGCGTAGCTGCAGCGGCCCTGGGCATCGGTGGTGGCGAGCACCTCGCCCTCGATGGCGATGTGCCCGCTGTCGATGGTCTCCAGGTGGTTGAGGCAGCGCAAAAAGGTGCTCTTGCCCGAGCCCGAGGGCCCGATCACGGCCACCACCTCGCCGGGGGCGACCGCGAGCGACACGCCGCGCAGCACCTCGTTGTGGCCGAAGCGCTTGCGCACGTCGCGCGCCTCGATCATGGGCGCGGCCTCACTGGTCCAACTTGGCATAGCGTTTCTCCAGGCGCTGGAAGCCCCAGGTGAGCACCAGGGTCATGAGCAGATAGAAGGCCGCGGCGACGATGAAGGGCGTGGTGGTGAAGTCGCGCTGCACGATGCCGCGCGCGGCGCGCAGCAGGTCGTTGAGCGCCAGCACGTAGATCAGCGAGGTGTCCTTGACCAGGGTGATGGTCTCGTTGCTCATGGGCGGCAGGATGGAGCGCACCATCTGCGGCAGCACGATGCGGCGCATGGTCTGGCCGTAGCCCATGCCCAGCACCTTGGCGGCCTCGTACTGGCCGCGGTCCACCGACTGGATGCCGGCGCGGAAGATCTCGGCAAAGTAGGCCGCGTAGTTCAGCGCGAACGCCGCCACGGCGGCCGGGAAGTCCGGCAGGCGCACGCCCACCACGGGCACGAAGGGCAGCGCGAAGTAGATGAACAGCATCTGCAGCATGAGCGGCGTGCCGCGCATGAGCCAGATGTAGCCGTTGACGGCCGCCGACAGCGCCTTCCAGTGCGACACCCGCGCCAGCGCCAGCACCAGCCCCAGCGGCACCGCCAGCACCAGCGTGATGACGAACAGCTTGAGGGTCACGGCGGCGCCCTGCGCCAGCGGCCCCAGGAGGGAAAGAACGTAGTCCATAGCGGCAACGGTTCAGAGTGTTTGACGGCCCACTGCCGTCACAACCGGCGCGGCCCAGACCAGCGACCGCCGCGCAAGGGCCGCCCCGCCGCGCTGGCGGTGTCCCCCTGCCCGCAGCGCGCAGCGCTGCGAGAGCGGGGGGAAGGCGCGCAGCGCCACAGGGGGGTGTGCCTTATTTGATGATGTTCTTGCCGAACCACTGCTCGGCAATCTTCGCGGCGCTGCCGTCCTGCTTCATGTCGGCCAGGGCCTTTTCCAGCTTGCCGTGCAGCTCGGTGTCGTCCTTGCGCAGGCCCACGCCGTATTCCTCGGTGCCGAAGTTGTCGTCGAGCACGGCATACTGGTCGGGCTTCTTGGCCACATAGTAGCGGCCCACCACCTCGTCCACCACCACGGCTTCCAGGCGGCCGGCGGAGAGGTCCATCAGCGCGGTCACGTTGTCGCCGAAGGTCTTGAATTCCTTGAAGGACTGGAAGACGGCCGCTTCCTTCTTGATGGCGTCCACGGCGCTGGAGCCGTCCTGCGCGCCCACGACCTTGCCGGCCAGGTCGGCCTTGGTCTTGATGGCGGAGCCGGCGGGCACCACGATGATCTGGTGGTTCTCCATGTAGGGCGCGGAGAACAGGATGTTCTGCTTGCGCTCTTCGGTGATGGTCAGGCCGTTCCACAGCGCGTCCACGCGCTTGCCCGAGAGCTCGGCCTCCTTGGCGCTCCAGTCGATGGGCTTGAACTCCACCTCCACGCCCAGGCGCTTGGCGGCTTCCTTGGCCATGTCGATGTCAAAGCCCACGAGCTCGTTCTTTTCGTCGCGGAAACCCATGGGCGGGAAGTTGTCGTCCAGGCCGACGACGATCTTGGTGACGGCGGCCGGTGCGGGCGCGGCCGCAGGGGCTGCGGCCTCTTGTTTGGAACAAGCCGCCAGCAGGGCGCCCACGGCAACCAGCGCAATTGCAGCAAACTTTTTCATGGTGCAAGAATCCTTGGGGAAATGACACGGACGGCCGGAAAGCACTGCAGGCGCCACGCCTGGCAGAAGCCTCCGGTCTAGGGAAAACCCGCAATTGTCCCATCAATGGCGCACGCGCGCGCCCCATGCCCCCGCAGGCCGCGACGCATCAGCATGAAAAACGGCTGCAGCGCTTGTCCAGCAAGCGCAAGCAGCTATACAAAAAATAGCAACCGATTCTCCCTGCGCGCGGTGCGCCAGGAGAACCGACGGGCACGCCGGTCAGCGTGGCAGGTCGGACTGCCCCATCAGGAACTCATCCACCGCGCGCGCGGCCTGGCGGCCTTCACGGATGGCCCAGACCACCAGCGACTGGCCGCGGCGCATGTCGCCGGCGGCAAACACCTTCGGAACACTCGTGGCGTAGCCGCCGCTGAAGTCGGTGCTGGCGCGGGCGTTGCCGCGGGCGTCCTTGTCCACGCCGAAGGCATCGAGCACGGCGGCCACGGGGCTCACGAAGCCCATGGCCAGCAGCACCAGGTCGGCCGGGTAGGTCTTCTCGGTGCCGGCGATCTCGTGGAACTTGCCGTCTTTGAACTCCACGTGCACGGTCTTGAGGCCGGTGACCTTGCCGTTCTTGCCGGTGAACTCCTTGGTGGCGATGGCGAACTCGCGCGCGCAGCCCTCCTCGTGGCTGGAGCTGGTGCGCAGCTTGGTCGGCCAGTAGGGCCAGACCAGCGGCTTGTTCTCCTGCTCGGGCGGCATGGGCATGAGCTCGAACTGCGTGACGCTGGCCGCGCCGTGGCGGTTGCTGGTGCCCACACAGTCGCTGCCGGTGTCGCCGCCGCCGATGACGATGACATGCTTGCCGTCGGCCCGGATCTGGCCCTTGAGCTTGTCGCCCGCGTTGACCTTGTTCTGCTGCGGCAGGAACTCCATGGCGAAGTGGATGCCGCCCAGCTCGCGGCCCGGCACGGGCAGGTCGCGCGAGGCTTCGGCGCCGCCGGCGAGCAGCACGGCGTCGAAGTCCTGCGCCAGCTGCGCGGGCGTGACGGTCTCCTTGGCCCAGTTGGTCACCTTGCTGCCCGGGCCCAGGCCCTGCTCGGCGCTGCCCACGAACACGCCGGTGCGGATGGTGACGCCCTCGGCCACGAGCTGCGCGACGCGGCGGTCGATGTGCGCCTTGTCGAGCTTGAAGTCGGGAATGCCGTAGCGCAGCAGGCCGCCCACGCGGTCGTTCTTCTCGAACAACGTCACCGCGTGGCCCGCACGCGCCAGTTGCTGCGCGGCCGCCAGGCCCGCCGGGCCGGAGCCGACCACGGCCACCTTCTTGCCGGTCTGGCGCGCGGCCGGCTGCGGCAGCACCCAGCCGTGCTCCCAGGCGCGGTCGATGATGGCGTGCTCGATGCTCTTGATGCCCACGGGGTCGTTGTTGATGTTGAGCGTGCACGCGGCCTCGCACGGCGCGGGGCAGATGCGGCCGGTGAACTCGGGGAAGTTGTTGGTGCTGTGCAGCACGGCGCTGGCGCTCTTCCAGTCCTGGTGGTACACGAGGTCGTTGAAGTCCGGGATGATGTTGTTCACCGGACAGCCGTTGTTGCAGAACGGCGTGCCGCAGTCCATGCAGCGCGCGGCCTGGGTCTTGGCCTGCGCGTCATCGAGGCCGATGACGAATTCCTTGTAGTGCCTGACGCGCTCGGCGGGCGGTGCGTAGCCCTCTTCGATGCGCCCGTATTCCATGAAACCGGTGGTCTTGCCCATGATCGTGGTGTCCTGTGCTTGTGCATGCGGTGCCGCGGCGGCCGGGCCCGGGGCCCGGCGCGCGGAGGTTACTTGGCGGGAGCTGCTTCTGTTTTAGGAGCTACTACCGCAGGTGTGGCCTGTTCTTCCAGCACTTTTCTTTCATAAATTTCCGACAGGGCGCGCTTGTACTCGGTCGGGAAGACCTTGACGAACTTGCTGCGCGAGGCGGCCCAGTTGTCCAGGATCTCGCGTGCGCGCTTGCTGCCCGTCCAGCGGCTGTGGTCCTCCAGCAGCTTCTTGAGCAGGGCCTCGTCCGTCTGGTCGCGGTGCCAGGTGCCGCGGTCCGTGCTGGCCATCTGTTCGTCGGCCGGCTGGATGCGCTCGAGCCGCACCATGGCCAGGTTGCAGCGCGAGTCGAAGCGGCCGTCCTCGTCGTAGACGTAGGCAATGCCGCCGCTCATGCCGGCGGCGAAGTTGCGCCCGGTCTTGCCCAGCACCACCACGGTGCCGCCGGTCATGTACTCGCAGCCGTGGTCGCCCACGCCCTCGACCACCGCCGTGGCGCCGGACAGGCGCACGGCAAAGCGCTCGCCCGCCACGCCGGCGAAGAAGGCCTCGCCGCTGGTGGCGCCGAACATCACCGTGTTGCCGACGATGGTGTTGGCCGCTGCGTCGCCGCGGAACTCATGGCTGGGGCGCACGATGATGCGCCCGCCCGACAGGCCCTTGCCGGTGTAGTCGTTGGCCTCGCCGGTGAGGTTCAGCGTGATGCCCCTGCACAGGAAGGCGCCGAAGGACTGGCCGCCCGTGCCCTCGAAGTGGATGCGGATGGTGTCGTCCGCCAGCCCCTCGGGGTGGGCCTTGGTCACCGCGCCCGAGAGCATGGCGCCCACGGAGCGGTTGACGTTCTTGGCCACCTCCATGATGCGCACGGGCTCGCCCTTGTCGATGGCGGGCCGGCAGCGCTCGATGAGCTTGACGTCCAGCGCCCTCTCCAGCGCGTGGTCCTGCGCCTCGACGTGGTAGCGCGCCACGTCGGCAGGCACCTGCGGCTGGGCGAACAGGCGCGAGAAGTCCAGGCCCTGGGCCTTCCAGTGCTGCAGCCCCTTGCGCGTGTCGAGCAGCTCGGTGCGGCCGATGAGCTCGTCGAACTTGGCGATGCCGAGCTGGGCCATGATCTGGCGCACCTCTTCGGCGACGAAGAAGAAGTAGTTCACCACATGCTCGGGCTTGCCCGAGAACTTGGCGCGCAGTTGCGGGTCCTGCGTGGCCACGCCCACGGGGCAGGTGTTGAGGTGGCACTTGCGCATCATGATGCAGCCCTCGACCACCAGGGGCGCGGTGGCGAAGCCGAATTCATCGGCGCCCAGCAGCGCGCCGATGACCACGTCGCGCCCGGTCTTCATCTGGCCGTCGGCCTGCACGCGGATGCGGCCGCGCAGGCGGTTCAAGACCAGGGTCTGCTGGGTTTCGGCCAGGCCGATTTCCCACGGGCTGCCCGCATGCTTGATCGAGGACCAGGGCGAGGCACCCGTGCCGCCGTCATGCCCGGCGATCACCACATGGTCGCTCTTGCACTTGGCCACGCCCGCGGCGATCGTGCCCACGCCCACCTCGGACACCAGCTTGACCGAGATGTCGGCGTGCGGGGCCACGTTCTTCAGGTCGTGGATGAGCTGGGCCAGGTCTTCGATGGAGTAGATGTCGTGGTGCGGCGGCGGCGAGATCAGGCCCACGCCGGGCACGGAGTGGCGCAGTTGGCCGATGTAGTCGGACACCTTGCCGCCGGGCAACTGGCCGCCTTCGCCGGGCTTGGCACCCTGGGCCATCTTGATCTGGATCTGGTCGGAGGAAGCCAGGTACTCGGCCGTGACGCCGAAGCGCCCCGAAGCCACCTGCTTGATCTTGGAGCGCAGGGAGTCGCCGTCCTGCAGGGGGATGTCGGCCTGCACCTTGTCGCTGCCGATGATGGAAGCCAGGGTCTCGCCCTGCTGGATGGGTATGCCCTTGAGCTCCTTGCGGTAGCGCCTGGGGTCTTCGCCGCCCTCGCCCGTGTTGCTCTTGCCGCCGATGCGGTTCATGGCTACGGCCAGGGTGGCGTGCGCCTCGGTGCTGATCGAGCCCAGCGACATGGCACCGGTGGCAAAGCGCTTGACGATCTCGCGCGCGGGCTCGACCTGGTCCACGGGAATGGCCTGCGCCGGGTCGAACTTGAACTCGAACAGGCCGCGCAGCGTCATGTGGCGCTTGCTCTGGTCGTTGATGAGCTGGGCGTATTCCTTGTAGGTGCTGAAATTGCCCGAGCGCGTGGAGTGCTGCAGCTTGGCGATGGCGTCGGGCGTCCACATGTGCTCCTCGCCGCGCGCGCGCCAGGCGTATTCGCCGCCGGCGTCCAGCATGGTTTCGAGCACCGGGTCGTCGCCGAAGGCGGCCAAGTGCGTGCGGATGGCTTCCTCGGCGATCTCGAACACGCCGATGCCTTCCACGCGGCTGGCGGTGCCGGTGAAGTATTTCTGCACCGTGTCGCTGTTGAGGCCCACGGCCTCGAACAGTTGAGCGCCGCAGTAGCTCATGTAGGTGGACACGCCCATCTTGGACATGATCTTGGACAGGCCCTTGCCTATGGCCTTGATGTAGTTGTAGATGGCCTTGTCGGCAGACAGCTCGCCGCTCAAGTCCTTGTGCATGTCGGCCAGCGTCTCCAGCGCCAGGTAGGGGTGGACGGCCTCGGCGCCATAGCCTGCAAGCACGGCGAAGTGGTGCACCTCGCGCGCCGTGCCGGTCTCGACCACCAGGCCGGCCGTGGTGCGCAGGCCCGAGCGCACCAGGTGCTGGTGGATGCTGGATAGCGCCAGCAGCGCGGGAATCGCCACCTGCGTGGCAGAGAGCAGGCGGTCGCTGATGATCAGGATGTTGGCGCCGCCCTTGATCTCATCGACGGCCTGCGCGCACAGCGAGGCCAGCTTGGCCTCCACGCCCTGCTTGCCCCAGGCGAGCGGGTAGGTGATGTCTATGGTCGCGCTCTTGAACTTGCCGTGCGTGTACTGCTCGATCTGGCGCAGCTTGGCCATGCCCTCGAAGTCGAGGATGGGCTGGTGCAGCTCCAGGCGCATGGGCGGGTTGACCTGGTTGATGTCCAGCAGGTTGGGCTTGGGGCCCACGAAGGACACTAGGCTCATGACGATGGCCTCGCGGATCGGGTCGATCGGCGGGTTGGTCACCTGCGCGAACATCTGGCGGAAGTAGTTGTACAGCGGCTTGTTCTTGTCCGAGAGCACGGCCAGCGGGCTGTCGTTGCCCATGGAGCCCACGCCCTCCTCGCCGTTCTTCGCCATGGGCGCGAGCAGGAACTTGATGTCCTCCTGCGTGAAGCCGAAGGCCTGCTGGCGGTCCAGCAGCGGCAGCTCGGATGCCGCCGGCGGCACAGCCGGCTCGCCCACCTTCACGTCGTCGAGCTTGATGCGCAGGTTCTCGATCCACTGCTTGTAGGGCTTGGTGTTGACGATGTTGGCCTTGAGCTCGTCGTCCTCGATCAAGCGGCCCTGCTCCAGGTCGATGAGCAGCATCTTGCCCGGCTGCAGGCGCCATTTGCGCACGATCTTGCCGTCCGGCACGGGCAGCACGCCGGCCTCGGAGGCCAGGATCACCAGGTCATCGTCCGTCACCACGTAGCGCGAGGGGCGCAGGCCGTTGCGGTCCAGCGTGGCGCCGATCTGGCGGCCGTCGGTGAACACTATTGAAGCGGGCCCGTCCCAGGGCTCGATCATGGCGGCGTGGTATTCGTAGAACGCACGGCGGCGCTCGTCCATGGCCTCGTGCTGCTCCCAGGGCTCGGGGATCATCATCATCACCGCCTGGCTGATGGGGTAGCCGGCCATGGTGAGCAGCTCCAGGCAGTTGTCGAAGGTAGCCGTGTCGGACTGGCCGGCGAAGCTGATGGGGTAGAGCTTCTTGAGGTCCTCGCCCAGCACGGGCGAGGCCATCACGCCCTCGCGCGCCAGCATCCAGTTGTAGTTGCCGCGCACGGTGTTGATCTCGCCGTTGTGCGCCACGTAGCGGTAGGGGTGGGCGAGCGGCCACTCGGGGAAGGTGTTGGTCGAGAAGCGCTGGTGCACCAGACCAATGGCCGAGACGCAGCGCTCGTCCGCCAGGTCCTTGTAGTACACACCGACCTGGTTGGCCAGCAGCAGCCCCTTGTAGACCACGGTGCGGCTGCTCATGCTGGGCACGTAATACTCTTTGCTGTGCTTGAGCTTGAGCGCCTGGATGGCGGCGCTGGCGGTCTTGCGGATCACGTAGAGCTTGCGCTCGAGCGCATCCTGCACGATCACGTCGGTGCCGCGGCCGATGAACACCTGGCGCAGGATGGGCTCCTTCTCGCGCACGGTGGGCGACATGGGCATGTCGCGGTTCACCGGCACGTCGCGCCAGCCCAGCAGCACCTGGCCTTCGGCCTTGATGGCGCGCTCCATCTCCTGCTCGCAAGCCAGGCGGCTGGCGTGCTCCTTGGGCAGGAAGATCATGCCCACACCGTATTCGCCGGCCGGAGGCAGCTCCACGCCTTGGCGGGCCATCTCCTCGCGGTAGAGCTGGTCGGGGATCTGGATCAGGATGCCCGCGCCGTCGCCCATGAGCTTGTCGGCGCCCACGGCGCCGCGGTGGTCCAGGTTCTCCAGGATCTTGAGCGCGCCGGTGACGATGTCGTGCCGCTTCAGGCCCTTGATATGGGCCACGAAGCCCAGGCCACAGGCGTCGTGTTCATGGCTGGATGCATACAGGCCGTGCTGTTGCAGGTGCTGGATTTCGGCTGCCTGGGTCATGGCGCGCTTCCTCAAAAATTCGCAGGGAAGCGAAGATTAATGCATTACGTCATGCACCGCAAGCATAGCTACATGTTTTTAATTGGGGTCAGATACAAATTTCAATCTCTATTTTTCACAAATTCATTAATTAGGGACATATTAAATTGATAGCTGCTGACGCTTGTCGGACTGCGCCTGGAGCGCTATTTCATTCGGCTTTTTCAACCTGCGCGGTGACAGATGGCCTGCCAGGGCGCCCCCGGCTCATGCGGCGGCCGGTACGCGCCTGCAGCGCGGCGATGAAGTCCGGCTCGCCCAGCGCCCAGCCGGTGTGGGTGTGGTGGCCCAGTTGCACGCTCTCCTGGGTACCTATGCCGGCCTGAACCAGCGCGGCATAGGCCGACTCGCGTGCAAACGGGGTATTGCCCAGGGCCCAGTACAGCGCATGCGGGGTCACCAGCGCATCGGCCTGCTGCCCCACGCTGCACAGATGGCTGGACCAGCGGTACTGCGCCGGCAGCGCCACCATGCCCGCACGCACGGGGTTGAGGTCGATGTAGACCATGCAGGCCAGCAGATAGCGCTCGGACTGCACGATGGCCGAGCGGTAGCGCCCCTCCCACAGCGTGCCCGTGCGCCCATGGCGCCGGTTGAAGTAGCGCACATAGGCGCGCCCCACGGCCTGCATCATCTGCGGCAGGCCGGTTTCTGTCTCGGGCGTGACCAGCAGGTGGAAGTGGTTGTCCATCAGCACGTAGGCATGGACGGCAACCCGCTGTGCCCGCGCATGCTCGGCCAGCAGCTCCCGCATGCGCTCGAAATCCTGCGCATCGATAAAGATACGCTGCCGGTTGGTGCCGCGCTGGATCACATGGTGCGGAAAACCGGGGATCGTGAGGCGCGGCAGGCGGGCCATGGTCAAGCTCCTTGGGGTGCAGGCGGCCGACGGGCCGGGCCCTCATTCTGTGGGACAGGGTCCCACGCGGGCCGGGTCGCATTATGGTGCACGCCTGTCCACAGGCGCCGCAGCGGATGCTATGCTGCAGACCTTTCCAACCCGTTCGACCGGACTCCTTTATGCCCTCCTCTCGCATCTTGTTGGCCGCCGGTATGCTGGCCTTGACCGGGCTCACCGCATGCACCAGCCATGGCATGTATGGCACGACCCAACACCGCCAGCACCAGGCGTTCAAGATCGACGGAGATACGGCGGCCCGGGTGCAGGCGCGCATACAGGCGGACAACCGCCTGCCACTGCGCTACACCGTCGCAGTGAACGCGAAAGACGGCATGGTCGAATTGCTCGGTGAGGCGCGCAGCGCCGAAGAACGCCAGCAGGCGGAGGCCATCGCCTCCAGCACATATGGCGTCACCCAGGTCAAGAACCTGATGACCCTGCGCCGCTAGAGGCGCTTTCGGGTTCCGCGCGCAGGCCAAAGCGCTGGCCCAGCGCCTGCTCCAGGCCGAACTCGCGCAGGATGGCCTGCAGGCGCTCTGCGGCGCTGCGCTTTTTCTGGCCGGTGTAGCGCGCGAGGATCAGCTCGTTCTTCAGGCTGTGCTCCCAGCCCACGAGTTCGGTCACCGTCACCTGGTAGCCCTGGGCCTCCAGATAAAGGCAGCGCAGCACATTGGTGATCTGGCTGCCCAGTTCGCGCGTGTGGATAGGATGGCGCCACAGCTCGGCCAGCGGCGTGCGCGCCAGTTGCAGGGCCTTGTTCTGGCGCAGGCAGGCCGCCACTTCGGCCTGGCAGCAGGGCACCAGCACCATGGCCCGGGCCTGCTTTTGCAGACCAAAGGCAATGGCATCGTCCGTGGCCGTGTCGCAGGCGTGCAGGGCCGTGACCATGTCAAAGCGCTCCGGCAGCTCCTGGGCCTGGGCGGCCTGGGCGGCCGAGAGGTGGAGAAAGCTCATCCGCTCAAACTGCAGTTGCCGGGCCAGCGCACGCGAGCGTTCCACCAGTTCCGCCCGGGTCTCGATGCCGTAGATATGCCCGCGCCCCAGGTCTTTGAAGAACAGGTCGTAGAGGATGAAGCCCAGGTACGACTTGCCCGCCCCATGGTCTGCCAGCAGCGGCGCATGGCCCTGGGCGGCAAATTCCTGCAGCAGGGGTTCGATGAACTGGTAAAGGTGGTAGACCTGCTTGAGCTTGCGGCGCGAATCCTGGTTCAGGCGCCCATCGCGGGTCAGGATGTGCAGCTCCTGGAGCAAAGGCACCGATTGCCCGGGCCGCAGTTGCGGCAGTTGTTCGTGCAGGTCCGGCCGGGCGGTGTCGCCGGTGGCGGGTGAATGCTTGCGCAGCGCTTTTTTCATGGTGGTGGGTCCTGGCGGGAGGTCTTCAGCCCGCGCCCAGCAGACGCTGGCCGGTGAGCGCCTCGTGCTCCTTGGCGGCGAAGCGGTCGGTCATGCCCGCAATGAAGTCTGCCACGGCGCGGGCGCGCGCCTCCTGGCTGGGGGCTTGCGCCCAGCGCTCGGCGAACTCCGGTTTCATGCTCTGCGGCTGCTGCATGTAGGCCGCAAACAATTCCTGCACCACCTGGCGCGCGCCGTCGGTGGTCTGCACCACCTGCGGGTGGCGGTAGAGGTTGGCAAAGAGAAAACGCTTGAGCCCCTGGGACTGCTGCTGCATCTGCGGGCTGAAGCGCACGAGCACGGGCATCTGGCGCACCGCGTCCACATGCGCTGGCGCGTGCTCGTCCAGGGCCTGCCGGGTGGCATCGATCACGTCATAGACCTGGTCGCTGAGCATGCGCCGTATGGTCTCGTAGAGCAGGCGGCGCCGCTCCCCGGCTCCCGCCAGCGCCGGATACTCGGCCAGCGCCTGGACCCGGTAGCGCTCGAACAGGGGCACGTCCTGCAACTGCTCCAGGCGCAGCAGACCGGAGCGCACGCCGTCGTCGATGTCGTGCGCGTTGTAGGCAATCTCGTCGGCCAGATTGCACAACTGTGCCTCCAGGCTGGGTTGGCGGCGCTGCAGAAAGCGCGCGCCCACCCCGCCGGGCTCCTGCGCCTCCAGCTGCGCGGCGTGGGCGGCGGAGCAGTGCTTGAGTATGCCCTCGCGCGTTTCGAAGCAGAGGTTCAAGCCGTCGTACTGCGGATAGCGCTGCTCCAGGTGGTCCACCACCCGCAGGCTTTGCAGGTTGTGCTCGAAGCCGCCGTACCCAGCCATGCAGGCGTTCAGGGCGTCCTGCCCGGCATGGCCAAACGGGGTATGCCCCAGGTCATGGGCCAGGGCGATGGTCTCGACCAGGTCCTCGTTCAGGCGCAAGGAGCGCGCCACGGAGCGCGCCAACTGCGCCACTTCCAGCGAGTGCGTGAGCCGGGTACGGAACAGGTCGCCCTCATGGTTGAGGAACACCTGGGTCTTGTACACCAGCCGCCGAAACGCCGTGGAATGCACGATGCGGTCGCGGTCGCGCTGGAACGGCGTGCGTGTGGGCGCAGGAGGCTCGGCAAAGCGGCGCCCGCGCGAGCGCTCTGGGGCGCAGGCGTAGGGCGCGAAACAGCTTTCAGACATCAAAAACGCAGCGAACAAGCATCTGACAATCGCCAGTAGCTATATTTTAGATAGCAATCAGGCGCAACACGCATCGATGACCTCGCGCACCAGGGCATCGGCCACCGGCCTGAGCACGGCCTTGCCCGGACCGTCGATGAGCACGAAGCGGATCTCGCCCGCCTCGGCTTTCTTGTCCACACGCATGAGCTCCAGGTAGCGCCCGGCGTTGTCCCGGGCGTCGAGCACGGCGCCGCGTACCGGCAGCCCGGCGCGCGCGATCAGGCGGCGCAGGCGCTGCACCAAGGCGGCATCGGCCATGCCCAGCCGCTGCGACAGTTCGGCGGCCATGACCATGCCCGCCCCGACAGCCTCGCCGTGCAGCCAGGCACCGTAGCCCAAACCCGCCTCGATCGCGTGCCCGAAGGTGTGGCCGAAGTTCAGGATCGCACGCAGCCCCGCTTCGCGCTCGTCTTGGCTCACCACCCAGGCCTTGATCTCGCAACTGCGCCGCACGGCATGCGCCAGGGCGCCGTGCTCACGCGCCAGCAGCGCGTCCATGGAGGCCTCAAGCCAGGCCATGAATTCCATGTCGGCGATCGGACCGTACTTGATGACCTCGGCCAAACCCGCCGACAGCTCCCGCTGCGGCAGGGTATCGAGCGTCGCCAGATCACAGACCACCAGGCGCGGCTGGTAGAACGCGCCAATCATGTTCTTGCCCAGCGGATGGTTGATGCCCGTCTTGCCCCCCACGCTGGAATCCACCTGCGATAGCAGCGTGGTCGGCACCTGCACAAACGGGACGCCGCGCATGTAGCACGCCGCGGCAAACCCCGTCATGTCGCCCACCACGCCGCCGCCCAGGGCAAACAGCACCGTCTTGCGATCACAGCCGTGCTGCAGCAGGGCATCGAAGATGAGGTTCAGGGTTTGCCAGTTTTTGTGCTCTTCGCCGTCGGGGAGTTCAAGAACATGCACCTTGGGGTAGCGCTTGGCTAAACCGCGCACCCAGTTCTCCGCATAGAGTGGTCCGACCACCCGGTTGGTGACGATCAGCGCGCTGGATGCCTCTGGCAACGCAGGATGGCTGTGCACGACCTCCAACATCCGGGGAAGAACCAGAATGTCATAAGAACGTGCACCAAGATCAATGGAAACAGTATCTGGATGATTCATTGCTCAGACGGGTGATGGCATGACATGGCTTCACAGAAAACAGCAAACCCCGGTATCCCGGGGTTTGCTGCTCAGATACCAGCACTGCAGCGGCAGTGCTGGTGGGTCACCTGACCGTGACCGTCACATCGGCAGAGAGGGTGGGGTTATTGGCATCCCGCACCGTCACCGTGACTGTGACCGGCGCTCCCAGCGGAGCTGCCACTGTACCACCCTTGATCGTCAAGACATTGCCAGCGACCGTGGCCGTTGCAAGCTGCGGATCGGAAGATGTCACGACATACGTGCCAGAGCCGCCCGTGATCACCACGTTGTTGGACGTCGCTGTGTTCACGCCATCCTCGACATTGACTGCAACCGCCGCCGGAGTGACTGCCAAACCCGCATTGCCACAAGCCGGACCGTTGTCCTTGATGACGACTTGAGCCGTGCCCGTGGAGCGCATGGAGTCGACGACCGTCACCGTGATCTCTGTGTCACCCGGCACGCAGCGTGTCCCACCCGTTCCAGTGACGAGGCGCACCTTGGGGTTGGTAGTGCATCCGGCCGTTTCGGGGCGCAGGTATGTTGGATCAGATGTAAAGATACACACTTCCCCGACCGCACCAAAAATAGTGAAATCGATGGGCTGCGTGTCATTCTCCGAAATGACGATGGCGCTGGGCGAGAAACGGATACCCGTGGTCGCCGTATTGACTTCCACTTCAATCTTCACCGTCTGCCCCGTAGCGTCTGCCACTGTGACATCCAGTTTCGATGCCAGCAGCCCCTCAATTTCCAACTCATCGCCGCGAATCGTCGCTTTGATAGCCGCAGGTATTCCACCCGCGACCTTGTAAGGAGGCTGGCCACCGGAAATCTTTCCAATCGCTTTGAGCCCAACAGGAACCGTCAGCTTATCCGGAGATATTCTCAACTCTGGGGCACCCACATTCACGGCAATACCTTTGGTCCTCCCAGCCGCATCGCGAATGACGACAGCAGTTTCCCCGATCGCGACACCGGTGATCTTCCATTGCTTGGCAGAGACCATTTCTACACGGGCCACGTTGGTGTCCGCTATGGTCACCGTATAAGGTGCACTGCCACCGCCAAGGTCAAAAGTACGCGCCGCATCTGCACCAACGCCAAGGGTCAGCGCATCGGGAGCCGATGTGTACAAATCGACAGGTTCAGGCGGATCTGTCCGGACGTAGAAAGTGATCTGCTTGTCATCTGCGTCGCGGACCGTGATTTTCGTTTGCTTGGGCCCGTCAACCCAAGAAACCACGAAGAGATCCGAAGCCTCCGTGTCACCCACCTTGGCCCAAGTCAACCCCACGACACCTGTTTCTTCCACATTCACCAGATAGCTGCGTTTCTCCGTGCCGCTGGCACCGCCTTGAGTACGCCCCCCAGTGATCTTGAAGAGCCGCCCCTGATTGGCCCGGATTCTCACCGGATTGGCGAGAGTGCCTTCGCCCGCCGGCACGTCCACACTGAACGGTAGCGTCCCTATGGGCTCGCCACCCGAGCCGCCCCCGCCACCGCAAGCGGTAAGAAATGCCACCATCAGCAGCGTCAGAAATTTGAATAGTATCCGCATTGCTTTTCCTATCACTATCTAAAAATCATCGCACGGATACACGGTCCGTGATCACCTTGGGGGTAATAAAAACCAGCATTTCCCTCTTCTTGCTTTCCTTGTTGGTGGTCTTAAACAAATTTCCTAGAACAGGCACATCTCCCAGAAATGGCACTTTTGTTTCTCCGTCGGTCTCTTCAATTTCAAAAATACCACCAATCACCACCGTACCGCCATTCTCTACCAACACCTGTGTTTTCACTCGCTTGGTATTAATGGCACGAACGTTCTGCAATATCTCTCCCGGACTATCCTTATTTACCGTCAAATCCATGATGATATTTCCCTCAGGTGTAATCTGGGGAAGAACTTCCAATTTCAACACGGCTTTCTTGAATGCAATGACCGTGGCCCCGTTGGGCGCAGTCACCGGATACGGAAACTCCGTTCCTTGCTCGATCTCTGCCTTGGTTTGATCGGCAGTCACCACCCGTGGGCTCGATACCACCTTGCCTTTGCCATCCGCCTCCAAAGCAGAAATTTCCAGATTCAAAAATCGATTGGCTGCGGAATTAAAAATGGAAATCGCAAAACTTCCCGGGTCATAGCCTCCGATAGCCTGGGCCGGCATATTGATAAAATTGCCCAGCGGATTAACCGCACCTCCAGCGCCAGTGCTTGCCACTACATTGCTGTAGCTGGTTCCAAAGCCGATCCGATTTCCACCGGTGGCACCATATCCACCATCACCCCCGCGATTGGCACGCAAGTCCGTCGCACCCAGCCTGACCCCCAGCGACCGCCCGAACGTATCCGAGGCCTCCACGATACGCGCCTCGATCATCACCTGGCGCACCGCCACGTCCAGCGACGCAAGCAGTTTGGTAACCTCTTCCAGCTTGCTGGGCGTATCGGTCACGAAAATCTGGTTGGTGCGGGGCTCGGCAATCGCCGTGCCGCGCTCGGAGAGAAAGCGGTTGCTGGTACTGCCCGTGCCACCGCTGCTGGTGGTGAGCTGGGTCACCATGTCCACTGCCTTGGCATAGTTGAGCTGGAAGGCCTGCGTACGCAGGGGCTCCAGCTTCTGGATGGTCTGCGCCGCTTCGAAATCCTTCTTGGTGCGCTCGTCGATTTCATCCTTGGGGGCGATCCAGAGCACGTTGCCCGTCTTGCGCATGCCCAGGCCTTTGGCATCCATGATGATTTGCAGGGCCTGGTCCCAGGGCACGTCCTGCAGGCGCAGGGTCATGGCACCGGTGACCGTGTCGGAGGTCACGATATTGGTGTTGGTGAAATCGGCGAACACCGCCAGCAGCGAGCGCAGCTCGATGCTCTGGAAGTTGAGCGACAGCTTCTCGGTGCTGTAGCCTGGCCCCTGGCTGAGCTTGTTCAGATCCACCTTCTTCTGACGCACCTCGACCACGAACTGGTTGTCGCTCTGGTAGGCGCTGTGCTCCCATTCACCCACAGGCTCGATGACCATGCGCACCTTGTCGCCCTGCTGGGTGGTGGTCACCATCTGTACCGGGGTGCCGAAATCGGCCACGTCAAGTTTGCGGCGCAACCCCTCGGGCAGCGAAGAGCGGATGAACTCCACCGTCAGGCCCTTGCCCTGCTGGCGCAGGTCCACGCCGACCTGGTTGCTGGCCAGGCCCACCACGATGCGCCCGGCGCCATCGGGCCCGCGTCGGAAATCCACATCCTTGATCGGCATGATGTCGGTAGTGCCGCTCTCAGCAAACACCGCGGGCTGAGCTGCCTGTGCGGCCGCAACCGCCGCCACGGGGTCGAGCTGGATGAGCACGGATTTGCCTTGCAGCTCCGCGCGGTAGGAGGTCGGCTGCTTGAGATTGAGCACCACACGCGACCGCCCACCCGCCTGCACCACATTGATGGACTTCAGGTTGCCCTGGTTCACCTCCACCGCCGACCGGCCCATGGCATTGGTCGCTCCAGGGAAATCCAGGGCGATGCGTGCAGGGGCCTGGGTGGCAAAACCGTTGGGAACGGCAGCCAGGGGCTCGGACAAATCGATGCGCACCACTTCAGCGCCCGCCTGCAGCGAGCCCATGACGGACTGGATGGCCGTCTCTGCCCAGGCCGCCGTGGCGTGCAGGGTACAGGCGGCCACCAGGGCGCCGCCTTTCATCCATTGCATGATTGCCATTTTGTTGTGCTTCATTTCTTCGCCTCCTCCTGCAACTCGAGCGATGTGGTGCGTTCAATCCAGTCCCCCGAAGGGTCCTGCACAATTTCGCGCAGTTGGATGGACGTTTCAGTGATGGCGGTGATCCGCCCAAAATTCTGGCCGAGGTAATTCCCCGCCTGGACCTGGTAAAGCAGCTTGTCCACCTTGAGCAGCGCCGTGGGCTTGCCCTCCTTGTTCAGGCTGCCCACCATGGCCATGGCGTCGAGCGGAAAGGCTTCCAGCGGCTCCTTGCGCCGTGCCAGTTCGGGAGCGATGAGCGCGGCGTTCGACGCCATCTGCGTCGATTCACGGCGCAACGCCTGCGTCAAACGCTGCGGGTCAAAAGGGTCCATGGCCGAATCCACGCCATAGCCCACCGGCTCGAAGGGCTTGGGCTCGGTCAGCGGCGTGACGCGGGGCCGGGCTTCGGCACGCTCACTGGCCATCCATTGCCGCAGGTCGTCCTGGTCGGAGGCGCCGCAGCCCCAAAGTGGCAATGCCGCGAGCGCAACCCATGCGATGTGGCGCATCCTCATTTCTTCGCTCCCTTCGCTGCGTCGCGCTGTGCCTGGATTTCTTCGTTATCCAGGTAGCGGAAGGTGCGCGCCGTCACGTCCATGACCAGGCCGCCGCCGCCCGCCTTGTCCTTGGACGGAACCGTAATGGCAATATCATTGAGCGTGACGATGCGCGAGAGGTGCGCGACGTCGGAGGCAAAGGCGCCCATGTCGTGGTAACGGCCCGTGACGCGGATGGCAATGGGCAGCTCGGCGTAGTATTCGCGCACCACCACCTGGCCGGGTCGGAACAAGTCGAACTGCAGGCTGCGGCCCAGGCCCGCCTGGTTGATGTCCGACAGCAGCGCCGACATTTCCGCCTTGCTGGGGAGCTGCTTTTCCATCTGCAGCACATACTGCTGCACCTGCTCGCGCTGCTTCTTCAGCAGGTCCAGGCTCACGGCCTTCTGCAGCTTCTTCTTGTAGTCCTCTTTCAGCGTCAGCTCCTGGGCGCGCGCTGCCTCCAGCTCGGCCTCGTAATCAGTGAGTTTGACATACCACAGCGCCACGGCCACGGCCGCCGCGATGAAGAGGCACAGCAGGACGCGCGGCAGCAGCGGCCACAGCGAGGGATCCTTGGTGTCGAGGTTGCTGAACTGGCGCTGGAGCTGCTGCTGCAGTTGCACCATGTCGATCTTGGGGGCTTTTTTCTTGGCCATCGCTTACTTCCCTGCTGCGCTGGCGGCTTCCAGGGCCTTCTTGGCCTGGCTCGAACGAACCAGTTGAAAGCGCAGGTTGAACTCCGAGGCGCGGCGCTGGTCGCGCGGCGACAGGGCCACGTTCTTGGCGACGATTTCCACGAGCTCGGGTTTGGACAGCCAGGGCGTGTTGTTCGACAGGTTGCGCAACAACTCCGAGACACGCTCGTTCGATTGCGCCATGCCCTGCATCACCACCGTCTGGTTGGTCTGCTTGAGGGTGGTGATGAAGACGCCATCGGGCAACTGCGCCACCAGTTCGCTCAGCAGGTGCACGGGCAGGTTGCGGTCGGCCTGCAGATCTTCCACGGCCTTTTGCCGCGCACGCAAGGCGGCGATTTCTTCCTCAATCGTGGCGATTTCCTTGATCTGGTTTTCCAGTACCTTGATTTCGCTGCCGAGGAAGGCATTCTTGGCCTGCTGATTCTCGATCATGGCCTGGAACCAGAAATAAATCGCGGCCGCGATCAGCAAACCCGCCATGGCCGACCCCAGCATGGCCGCCTGATAGACCTCACGGCGGCGTTTGCGGGCAGCCTCCCGGTGGGGGAGAAGGTTGATGAGTATCACTGCAGGAACCTCCGCATCGCCAGACCGCAGGATGTGAGATACGACGGTGCCTCACGCGCCATTTTTTTCATCCGCACGGAACTTCCGATTTCCATGCCCTCAAACGGATTGACCACGCTGCAGGCAAACCCCGTGTGCTGCGTGACGGCTTCCGTCAAGCCCGGCAGGGGCGCCGAGCCGCCGGCGAGCATGATGTGGTCGACCTTGTTGTGCGGCGTGCTGGTGAAGAAAAATTGCAATGCCCTGCCGATTTCCTGCGAGAGACTGTCCACGAAAGGCCGCAGCACGGCCGATGTGTAGTCGTCGGGCAGATCGCCGCTGCGTTTCTTGCTCTCGGCCTCCTCGGGCGAGAAGCCGTACTGGCGCACGATCAGTTGCGTCAACTGCGCCCCGCCAAAGGCCTGGTCGCGGTCGTAAAGCACTTCCTCGTTGCGTATGACCTGCATGCTGGTGGTGAGCGCACCCACCTCGAAAAGGGCCACCATGGTGTCCACCCCCTTGTTGGGCAGCCCCTCGATGAGCCGGCTGGCGGCCAGCCGCGAGGCATAGGACTCCACGTCGATGATGGTGGCCTTGAGGCCCGCAGCCTCCGCCAGGCCCTGGCGGTCCTGCACTTTTTCGCGGCGTGAGGCGGCGATCAGCACATCCACGTCGCCGGGCGAAGTCTTGCACGGGCCGATCACGCAGAAGTCCAGGCTGACTTCGTCCAGTGAGAAGGGGATGTACTGGTTGGCCTCGGACTCGACCTGGACTTCGAGCTCCTGGTCGGTCATGCCGGCGGGCAGAACGATTTTCTTGGTGATGACAGCCGAGGGCGGCAGGGCCATGGCCACGTTCTTGGTCTTGGCCCCGCTTTTCTTGACCACCCGGCGCACGGCCTCGGCGACCTCATCGAATTTCTCGATGTTGCCGTCCGTGATCCAACCACGCTCCAGCGGTTCGATGGCGCAGCGCTCCAGCACCAGCGCTCCCGCCTTGTCACGCCCGAGTTCGACCAGCTTGACACTAGAGGAACTGATGTCGATTCCCAGCAGCGGCGCAGGCTGGCGACTGAACAGAGATCCCGTGGAGATCAAGATAGCCCCCTGAAAATTGTCATTCCGATACAACAATACTTAACATTTCACATGAATGCTATCAGTAAGATACTTCTCCAGCAAAGGCTTTTCCGGCTTTGCGCAATGCCGAACGTTGTCAAAAGCAGACGTTTGCGCTGCCTTTCCCATGCCCCATCGGCGCTCTTGCGCTGAGCGTCCCCGGATGCCGCGGACA
Source organism: Comamonas granuli NBRC 101663 (assembly GCF_000739995.1). Taxonomy (GTDB): domain Bacteria; phylum Pseudomonadota; class Gammaproteobacteria; order Burkholderiales; family Burkholderiaceae_C; genus Simplicispira; species Simplicispira granuli. Next base: position 66,274 of record NZ_BBJX01000001.1, read on the forward strand.
GGCCATCCCGCTGCGGTTTGCGCCCTGTCGGCATTTTTATAATCGGTCCCTTTGCCCGCCCCGGAGCGATATGCCGCGTCCCGCTTCCCCCCCACCTGCCCACAACCCGCCCGCGGCTACCGCGCCGGGCTCCTCCTGGCTGCGCTGGCCGCTGCGCCTGCTGGGCTGGGCCCTGGGCCTGGCCGTCGCCGGTGCGCTGGCGCTGGCGCTGGTCATCGGCATGGCGCTGGCCATGGCCTATCCCAATCTGCCGGACATCTCGGACCTGGCCGACTACCGCCCCAAGCTGCCGCTGCGCGTGTACTCGGCCGAGGGCGCCCTGCTGGGCGAGTTCGGCGAAGAGCGCCGCAACCTCACGCCCATCGCCGAGATCCCCAAGGTGATGAAGGACGCGGTGCTGGCCATCGAGGACGCACGCTTTTTCCAGCATGGCGGCGTGGACTACAAGGGCATGCTGCGCGCGGGCCTCGCCAACCTGGGCAAGGTCAAGAGCCAGGGCGCATCGACGATCACCATGCAGGTGGCGCGCAATGTTTATCTTTCTTCCGAGAAAACATATACGCGCAAAATTTACGAAATATTACTAACTTTCAAGCTCGAGCATTATTTGACCAAGGATCAGATTCTGGAGATTTACATGAATCAGATCTTCCTGGGTAATCGTGCCTACGGGTTTGCCGCCGCCTCGGAAATCTATTTTGGCAAGCCGCTGAAAAGCATCACCGTGGCCGAGGCGGCGATGCTCGCCGGCCTGCCCAAGGCGCCGTCGGCCTACAACCCGATCAGCAACTACAAGCGCGCACGGGCGCGGCAGATGCACATCATCGATCGCATGGAGGAGAACGGCTTCATCACCGCCGCGCAGGCCGAGGAGGCGCGGCAGGAAAAGCTGCGGCTGCGCACCCATTCGGACAGCAGCCGCATCCACGCCGAGTACCTTGCCGAGATGGCGCGCCAACTCGTGTTTGCCCAGTACGGCAACGAGGCCTACACCCGCGGGCTCAACGTCTACACCACGGTCAATGCCGCCGAGCAGGACGCCGCCTACCAGGCCCTGCGCCAGGGCATCATGACCTACGAGCGGCGGCAGCACTACCGCGGCCCGGAGAAGTTCGTCACCCTGCCGGGCAACCCGGCCGAGCTGGAGGAGAACATCGACGACCTGCTGGCCGACCACCCCGACAACGGCGACGTGCTCGCGGCCATGGTGCTCGAAGCCAGCGCCAAGAAGATCGTGGCCATGCGCCCCAGCGGCGAGACGATAGAAATCACGGGCGATGGCCTCAAGCCCGTGCAGTCGGGTCTCTCGGACAAGGCCCCGCCCAACATCAAGATCCGGCGCGGCGCCATCATCCGCGTGGTCGCCACGCCCAAGAAGACCTGGGAAGCCACCCAGCTGCCCGAGGTGGAGGGCGCCTTCGTGGCCATAGACCCGCGCAACGGAGCCATCCGGGCGCTGGTGGGGGGCTTCGACTTCGACAAGAACAAGTTCAACCATGCCACCCAGGCCTGGCGCCAGCCGGGCTCCAGCTTCAAGCCCTTCATCTATTCCGCGGCGCTGGAGAAGGGCTTCACCCCCGCCACCATCGTCAACGACGCGCCGCTGTTCTTCGACGCCGGCTTCACCGGCGGCAAGCCCTGGGAGCCCAAGAACTACGACGGCAAGTTCGACGGCCCCATGACGCTGCGCACGGCGCTGGCCAAGTCCAAGAACATGGTCTCCATCCGCGTGCTGCAGGCCGTGGGTGCGCGCAACGGGCAGGAGTGGGCCACGCGCTTTGGCTTCGAGGCCGACAAGCACCCGGCCTACCTCACCATGGCGCTGGGCGCAGGCTCCGTCACGCCCATGCAGATGGCGGTCGGCTACTCGGTGTTCGCCAATGGGGGCTACCGCGTCAACCCCTGGCTGATCGCGCGCGTGACCGACCACAAGGGCAAGGTGCTGACCGAGTTCACCCCGCCGCCGACTGAAGAGAACGAGCGCGCCATCGACGCGCGCAACGCCTTCGTGATGGACAGCCTGCTCAACGAGGTGACGCGCTCGGGCACGGCCGCGCGCGCGCAGGCAACCCTGAAGCGCCCCGACCTGTACGGCAAGACCGGCACCACCAACGACGCCTGGGACGCCTGGTTCTGCGGCTTCCAGCCGACCATCGCCGCCGTCACCTGGATAGGCTACGACACGCCGCGCAACCTGGGCAGCCGCGAAACGGGCGGCGGCCTGAGCCTGCCGGTGTGGATCAGCTTCATGGAAAAGGCCCTCAAGGGCGTGCCGGTGATGGAGCCTACCGTGCCCCCGGGCGTGGTCAACGTGGCTGGCGAGTGGTACTACGAAGAGTACGCACGCAACGCCGGCGTCTCCAGCCTGGGCATGGAGGCGGGCCGCCCGGACGCTCCCGCCCAGGCCCCGGCGCCCGAGGAGCGCAGCAAGATCCTGGATCTGTTCCGCAATTGAATCAGGGCGCGAACACCAGCGCCTGCCCGGCCTGGGCGCTGGCCTCGCGGCTCAGGCAGGCGAAGAACTCGCCCGCGCCCTTGCTGTCCTGCCAGGCCTGCCCGTCGAAACGGTAGTGGTAGCCGCCCGAGCGCGCCGCCATCCAGACTTCGTGCAGGGGTTTTTGCAGGTTGATGATGATCTGGCTGCGGTTGGCAAACACCAGGGTGACCATGCCGCCCGAGCGCTGGTTGTCCACGTCGGCGTCGGTCTCGTCGTTGATGCGGTCACAACTGCGCTCCACGGCCAGCAGCAGTTGCTCGGCTCGGTCCAGGAATTCAAGGTCGGTCATTACAATTTCCGCATGTCACAAGCGCTCAGCATTCTAGTGAGGACGGCCGTCCTTGCCGCCGGTGTGGCCAGCCTCGGGGCCTGCGGCCAGCGCGGCCCCCTGTACCTGCCCGAGGCCCGCCCCCCCGCAACCGCCGCCCCCGCGCCCACTCCCCCCGCAGCCCCGGCCTCCGCCGCTACACCCTCCCGACCATGACCCTTGCCCCCTTGCCCGGACACCCCCACATCGCCTACCGGGATGGCGAACTTTGCGTTGAAGGCGTGCGCGTGCGCGACCTGGCGCAGCAGCACGGCACGCCGCTGTTCGTGTATTCGCAGGCCGCCATGCGCGACGCACTGGCCGCCTACCAGCGCGGCCTGGCCGGGCGCAGGCACCAGATCTGCTACGCCATGAAGGCCAACTCCACGCTGGCGGTGCTGCAGTTCTTTGCGCGCCAGGGCTGCGGGTTCGACATCGTCTCGGGCGGCGAGCTCGAGCGCGTGCTCGCCGCCGGCGGCGACCCGGCCAAGGTGATCTTCTCTGGCGTCGGCAAGACGCGCGCGGAGATGCGCCGCGCCCTGCAGGCCGGCATTGGCTGCTTCAACGTCGAGAGCGAGGCCGAGCTGGAGGTGCTGGACGCCGTGGCCGTGGAGCTGGGCGTGCAGGCGCCCGTGAGCATCCGCGTGAACCCCAACGTCGATGCCAAGACCCACCCCTACATCTCCACCGGCCTCAAGGGCAACAAGTTCGGCGTGGCGCACGAGCGCACGCTCGCCACGTACCAGCGCGCCGCCCAACTGCCGGGGCTGCGCGTGGTGGGCATCGACTGCCACATCGGCTCGCAGATCACCGAGGTGGCGCCCTACCTGGACGCCGTGGACCGCGTGCTCGACCTGGTGCAGGAGATCGAGGCCCACGGCATCGCCATCGACCATGTGGACTTTGGCGGCGGCCTGGGCATCAACTACCAGGGCGACACCCCGCCCGCCGCCGACGCCCTGTGGCAGCAGCTGCTCGCGCGCATGGACGCGCGCGGCCATGGGCAGCGCAAGATCCTCATCGAGCCCGGACGCTCGCTCGTGGGCAACGCGGGCCTGTGCGTGACCGAGGTGCTGTACCTCAAGCCGGGCGAGCAGAAGAACTTCTGCATCGTCGATGCCGCCATGAACGACCTGCCCCGGCCCGCGATGTACCAGGCCTACCATGCCATCGTGCCGGTGCAGGGACGCGCGGGCGCGGCCACGCAGGTCTACGACGTGGTCGGCCCGGTGTGCGAGAGCGGCGACTGGCTGGGCCGCGAGCGCGCCCTGGCGGTGCAGCCCGGCGAGCACCTGGCGGTGCTCTCGGCCGGGGCGTACTGCATGTCCATGTCGAGCAACTACAACACCCGCGGCCGGGCGGCCGAGGTGCTGGTCGATGGCACGCGCGCCACCCTCATCCGCCAGCGCGAGAGCGCGGCCGACACCTTTCGCGCCGAAATTCTGCCCAAATAAGCCTGCAGCGCTTGCCCGGCAAGCGCCAACAGCTATCAAATTCAGAGCGCCTGAGCGCTCTGCCGCGTGCGCTGGGCGCGCTGCAGCGCGCGCACCAGGCGCCAGGCAAGCAAAGCGCCCAGCACCAGGGCGTACCACAGCACCTCGGCAAAATTGTTCTTGCCCGCGCGCAGCCAGGCGAAATGCAGCAGGGCCAGCAGGGCCGCGGCGTAGACGCTGCGGTGCAGGGCCTGCCAGCGCCGCCCGCCCAGCCAGCGCACGGCGCGCTGCGGGGAGGTGGCGGCCAGCACCGCAAGCACCAGGCCCGTGAGCATGCCCACGGTGATGAAGGGGCGCTTGACCACGTCGCGCACCAGGGCGGCGCCGTCCAGGCCCTGATCGAGCCAGGCATAGGCCAGCAGGTGCAGCAGGGCGTAAAACGCCGCAAACAGGCCCAGCATGCGCCGGTAGCGCGCCAGCGCCGTCAGGCCCGCCGACACGCGCAGCGGCGTGAGCGCCAGCGTGGCGCACAGCAGGCGCAGGGCCCAGTCGCCCAGGCCGCGGATCAGCGCCTCGGCCGGGTTGGCGCCCAGGCCGTCCAGCACGGCCAGCGCCACCAGCCAGCCCAGGGGCAGCAGCGCCAGGCAGAACACCAGGGGCTTGGCGGCCGGGTGCAGCAGCCCGGCGTTCACGCCGGAACGCAGAGGAAGCATGGCGGCGTCAGAAGTATTTCTTCAGGTCCATGCCGGCATACAACTGGCCGACCTGCGCCTCGTAGCCGTTGAACGGCAGCGTCTTGCGCTTCTTGGCGAACAGCCCGTCCTCGCCGATGCGCCGCTCGGTCGCCTGGCTCCAGCGCGGGTGGTCCACCAGGGGATTGACGTTGGAATAAAAGCCGTACTCCTGCGGCACGGCCTTGGCCCAGGCCGTGGCGGGCTCGTGCTCCACGAAGCGGATGCGCACAATGCTCTTGGCGCTCTTGAAACCGTACTTCCAGGGCACGACCAGACGCACGGGTGCGCCGTTCTGGTTGGGCAGCACCTGCCCGTACATGCCCAGGCCCAGCAGGGTCAGCGGGTGCAGGGCTTCGTCCAGGCGCAGGCCCTCCACGTAGGGCCAGTCGAGCACGCCCGCGGACAGGCCCGGCATGCGCGCCTTGTCGGCCAGGGTGGTGAACTCCACGTACTTGGCGCTGCCCAGCGGCTCCACGCGCCGCACCAGCTCGGCCAGCGAATAGCCCACCCAGGGGATGACCATGGACCAGCCCTCGACGCAGCGCAGGCGGTAGATGCGCTCCTCCAGCGGCGCCAGGCGCAGCAGCTCGTCGAGGTCGAAGCGCCGGGGCTTGCGCACCAGGCCATCGACTTCCACCGTCCAGGGGCGCGGGGCCAGGGTCTGGGCGCGGCGCGCGGGGTCGGCCTTGTCGGTGCCGAATTCGTAGAAATTGTTGTAGCTGGTGGCGTCCTGGTAGGCCGTGGGCTTTTCCAGGGTCACGGCGCCGGGCACGGTCGAGCGCGCCGCCGCCAGGGCCGCCAGGCCGGGGGCCGCGGCGGCGTGTGCGCCACCGGCGGGCAGCGCCAGCGCCGTGGCGCCAGCGCCGGCCAGGCGCAGGATGTCGCGCCGCCGGGCATAGACGGCGAGCGGGGTGATGTCACTGGCATGCGGATGTTGGAATCCGCTGCCCTGCGTACGAATGAGCATGGCGAACCTCCATGGAATGGGCTGGCCGAAGTCTGCACCAGGCACGCCGCCCGCGCAGGGACGAGGTTATTTTTTGCTTCAAAAAGAATAGCGCCTTGCGCTTGATACGCGCCACTCTCAAACAAAAAAAGGAACTGGAAGCGCCTGAAACCAAGCGCCATCAGCTCCTTCTTTTAGAGCACCGGCGGCTGCCGGGGCCCAGGGCTCAATACATGGGGACGCGCTCAGAGCGCGCCGTAGCTGTGCAGGCCCGAGAGGAACATGTTCACGCCCAGGAAGGCGAAGGTAGTGACCACCAGCCCCACCAGCGCCCACCAGGCCGAGACGGTGCCGCGCAGGCCCTTCATCAGGCGCATGTGCAGCCAGGCGGCGTAGTTGAGCCAGACGATGAGCGCCCAGGTCTCCTTGGGGTCCCAGCTCCAGTAGCCGCCCCAGGCCTCGGCCGCCCACAGCGCGCCCAGCACCGTGGCAATGGTGAAAAAGGCAAAGCCCACGGCGATGGACTTGTACATCACGTCGTCCAGCACCTCCAGGGCGGGCAGGCGCGCGCCAATGCGCCGGCGCCCGAACAGAATGCCGCCCACGATCAGCGCCGAAATGCCGAAGTACACCATCCAGTAGCTGCTGCCGCCCTGCACGCCCCCCTGGCGGAATACCAGCGGCTCGAAGCACAGCACCACGCCCAGCAGCCACAGCGGCGCGAGCTTGTACCAGCGCGTCTCCTGCGCCTGCTGCTTGATGAGATAGGCGAACGCCACCATGGCGGCCAGGGCGAAGGTGCCGTAGCCGATGAAGTTGGCCGGCACGTGCAGCTTCATCCACCAGCTCTGCAGCGCGGGCACCAGGGGCTGGATCTCGTGCGCCCCGCGCACCACCGAGTACCACAGCAGAAAGCCCACCGCGGCGCTGACCACCAGCATCACGAAGCCGCCCAGGGCGCGGGTCTGGTACTGCTGCTCGTAGTAGAGGTAGAACACGGCCGTCATCCAGCAGAACATGACGAAGACCTCGTAGAGGTTGCTCACCGGGATGTGGCCCACGTCCGGGCCGAGCAGGTAGCTCTCGTACCAGCGCACCATGGTGCCGGTCAGCGCCATGGCGATGGCCACCCACACCAGGCGCGAGCCCAGCAGCGCGGCCACGCGGCCCTCGCCGCGCGCGAACAGCGCGGCCCAGTAGAACACCGTGCTCATGAAGAACATCACGCCCATCCAGAGGATGGCCGACTGGCTCGACAGGAAGTACTTGAGCCCGAACACCGTCTCGGCGCGCGCCAGGCTGCCCGCGCCGTCCTGCTGGTACAGGGCGATGGCCAGCAGCGACAGGCCTGCCACCACCAGCATGAGAGCGCGCAAGGGGCGCCAGAACCAGCCCAGCCCGATGAGCGCGGGCACGGCGCAGATCAGGATGCCCTTCTCGTAGCCGTCCATGTAGGCGCCGTAGCGCTGCAGGGTGAACAGCCCGCCCGCCAGCGCCATGGCGGCGAACAGCCAGTCCAGCACGTTGCGGCGGGCCAGAAAGCCCTCGTTGAGGGTGATCGTGGTGTTGTGGGCGGCAGTGGTCATGCGGAGCCTCCGGGGGTGCTGCGCGGCGCCATAGGCGCCGCGGCGATGAGTTTGTCGGCCAGGCGGGCGAACTCGCGGTCGCCGTCCATGGTCTTGCGGTTGGTGGACAGCGCCATCATCGCGTGGGTCACGCCGTCGCGCGGCGCCACCCAGACCCAGACGCGGCGCTCGCGGATGTAGAGCATGGCGAACACGCCCAGGATGAGCAAGGCGCAGCCGAGGTAGACGACGTTCTTGCCCGGCGCGCGCGCCACCTGGAACACGCTGGCCTGTACCTGCTCGAAGTCCTGCAGCCCGAGCAGCAGCGGCGCCGGGTAGAACTGCACGTCGCTGAGCGCCAGCACGGCCTGGGTCATGAAACCCAGGGTCTGCTCGTTGTTCGGCAGGGGCGGCAGTTGCGCCTGCGCGCGTGTGAGCTGCGCCAGCTCGAACAGCACGCCATTGAGCACGCGCATCAGCACCTCGCCGGCGCGGTCGCGCTCGGCCTCGGGCACGCCGGCCTCCAGGAACTGCGCCACCGCGGCCAGGCCGCCCTCGCGCTGGCCCTGCGCATTGGCGTGCCCGGCATAGAGCTGCAGCACGCGCTCGGCCGACTGGGTGAGCTGCTGCGCCAGCTCGGGGCGCGCCGGATCGACGGCGCGCGCCACGTAGCGCTGCACGGCGGCAGCGCGCTGCGCCGGGCTGGCCAGGGCGCGGTACAGGCGCATGAAGCCGTCCATGCCGCCCTGCTCGTCCACGGGGATGCGCAGGTAGCGGAAGGGCTCGGAGGGCTTGTCGCGCACGCCGTAGAGGAACATGGGCGGGCCGCCCTCGCCCAGGTCCACGGGCAGCATGTAGTTGTGGAACTCGCGCGCCTGGCCCGAGGCGTCGCGCAGCTTGTAGCCCACGCTGGGGCCCACGTTGCGCAGGCTCTTGTTCTCCACCGTCTTGTTCGCCGCGCCCAAGGCACCGTCCAGCGAGGAGCGCAGATCGACCTTGCGCACGTCCGCCCCCGAGGCGCTGGCGTCCGCACCGATGTTCTCGACGTTGATCACGCGCAGTGCGCTCAGCTCCAGGGTGAGCGGCGGCTCGCCCGCGGTGCTGGCCAGTTGCGCCTTGCCGCCGATGGTGCCCTTGACCTCGAAGGGCGCGGCGGCGTCCGTGCCCAGCGGCAGCGCCCGCAGCGTGACGGCCGAGCCGCCGTCGTCGAAGCTGGACTGGTAGATCTCAATGCCCTGGTAGTGCGCAGGCTTGTTGACCTCGATGCGCGCGGGCGTGGCGGCACCGGTGGCCAGGTCGTGGATCACGACCTCGCTGGCGAACAGCTTGGGCATGCCGGTGGAGTAGTGCTCGATGATGAACTTCTTGAGCTCCACGGCAAAGGGCAGCTCCTGCAGCAGCACGCCGTCGGACTGGCTCAGGATGGCGGTGCTCGCGCGCGCGCCCTCGGTCACCACGAGGTTGCCGCGAAACGCCGGGTTGCGTGCGCTCAGGCGGTGCTCGGGCCCCACGTCGGCAATCATGCCGCCGCCGGCAAACGGCGTCTTGCCGCCCAGCCACATCTGTGCGCGCACGATGAGGTCGCCGTCGAGCAGGCCGCCCAGGCACACCAACACGATGGCGCTGTGCGCGGCGATGTAGCCGATCTTGTGCGCCGCTCCGGCGCGCGCCGCCACCATCCAGCCTGTGCCCGGGCCGGCGGCCGTGTCGCGCTGCTGCAGTTTGACCTTCCAGCCGCCGCCCGCCAGCATCTGGCCGATGCGCTGCGCCTCGGTGGCAGCGTCCTGCGCCAGGTCGGCCTCGGCCTTGTGGTGGAAGGAGCGCAGGTTCTGCTCGCGGATGTTCTCCTTGAAGGTGCGCAGGTCCACGAGGATCTTGGGCGTGTGGCGCGCGATGCACAGCGAGGTGCTGATGACCAGGAACGCGAGGATCAGCAAGAACCACCACGCGCTGTACACCGCGTTGAGCTGCAGCCGTCCGAACAGGTCGGCCCAGAACGGCCCGAACTGGTTGACGTAGTTGACCGCCGGTTCGCTCTGCTTGACTACGGTGCCGATCACCGAGGCGATGCAGATCACCGTGAGCAGGGCGATGGCAAAGCGCATCGAGGAGAGCAGCTCGACGCCGGCACGCAGCGCCTGCGAGCCGGAACGTATGCGCATGCCGTGGGTGGATTCGGACATGGAGGTGGAGTATGCAGCGCGAAAAGGAAACGGGCGGGGCCATCGTTCGATGGGCCCGCCCGCGTTGGGGTTAGTTTCTGGCCAAGGGTTCCCGTCCGTGGCCTTCACTGGAGGCCGCGCCGTGCGATCAGCGCAGGCCGGCGATGTAGTCGGCCACCGCCTTGATCTCGCGGTCGTTCATCTTGGCGGCCACGCCGGCCATTTGCAGGTTGTTCTTGCGCGTGCCGTCGCGGAAGGCCTTGAGCTGCAGCTCGGTGTAGGCGGCGTGCTGGCCCGACAGGCGCGGGTACTGCGCCGGGATGCCGGCGCCATTGGGGCTGTGGCAGGCCGCGCAGGCGGCGATGTTGCGGTCGGCGATGCCGCCGCGGTAGATCTTCTCGCCCAGCGCCACGAGGGCCTTGTCGGTGGCCTCGCCGGGCTTGGCGGGCTTGGAGTGCAGCCAGGCGGCGATGTTCTTCATGTCCTGCTCTTCGAGCATGGCGGCAAAGCCCTGCATCACGGGGCTTTCGCGCTTGCCGCTCTTGAACTCCAGCAACTGCTTGACCAGGTACTCGGGGTGCTGCTGGGCCAGCTTGGGGTTCTCGACGATGGCGGAGTTGCCATCCTCGGCATGGCAGGCCACGCAGACGGTCGCGTAGCTGGCGCCGCCTTTTTCCAGATCAGGCTTGGCCTGTGCGGGTGCCGGACCAGCAGCCTGGGCCACGGTGACGGACGCTGCCAACGCGGCAGCCATGAGCAGGGGAGCGAGCAACTTCATAGCGAGGGTCTTGTGGATGTTGGCGCAAAACCCCGCGATTCTACAATGAGGCTCCGCGCCCACCATTTGATCCATGACACGCTCTGTAACCGCGCCCCCACCCGAACCCAGCCCCAGCGGCACCGACGCCCGCACCGCCCTGGGCTGGATGCACACGGCGCGCTTTCTCACCACGGCCGCACAACTGCACCAGTTGCCAGCGGTCGAGGTGCCCGAAATCGCCTTCGTGGGCCGCTCCAACGCGGGCAAATCCACCTGCATCAACACGCTCACGCAGCAAAAGCAGCTCGCCTTTGCCTCCAAGAAACCCGGGCGCACGCAGCACATCAACCTGTTCGCCCTGGGCCGCCAGGGCAGCACCGACGCCGTGCTGGCCGACCTGCCCGGCTACGGCTACGCCGCTGTCTCGCGCTCGGACAAGGTGCGCTGGCAGCAGGTCATGGTGAACTACCTCGTCAGCCGCACCAGCCTCACGGGCATCGTGCTGTTGTGCGACCCGCGCCTGGGCCTGACCGAACTCGACGAGGCCCTGCTCGAAGTGGTGCGCCCGCGTGTGGAGCAGGGCCTCAAATTCCTGGTGCTGCTGACCAAGGCCGACAAGCTCACGCGCTCGGAGCAGGCCAGGGCGCTGTCGATTGCGCGACTGCAGGCGGGCGGCGGAGAGGTCAAGATGTTCTCCGCGCTCAAGAAACAGGGCGTGGAGGAAACCGCCCAGCTCCTGTGGCACTGGGCGCACGCCGAGCCCGCCAGCCCGGCCAGCGCCGACGCAGACCCCGCGGCCAGCCCCGTGCCCGAGGCCGGCGCGGACTGAGCCCACGCCCCGGCGGGTGCCGCGGTTTCATAGTCAAACCGGCCTCCAGCGCTCATGAAGCAAGCGCTGGCAGCTATTACTTTTGAAGCACCATGATCGCCCGCACCGACATCACCCTGCCGCACGGCATCACCCTGCACTGCCACACCGCCGGCGAGCGCGGCCGCCCCGTGCTGCTGTTCCTGCACGGTTTTCCGGAAGGCGCCTTCATCTGGGAGGGCCTGCTGGAGCATTTCGCCCAGCCCGCGCACGGCGGCTACCGCTGCGTGGCACCGTACCTGCGCGGTTTTGGCGCCTCCAGCAGCCCGGCCGAGGCGGCGGCCTACCGCCCCAAATTCCTGGTGCAGGACCTGGTGGCGCTGATCGCCGCCGAATGCGGCGCTGGCGGCGCGCTGGAATGCCTGGTGGCGCACGACTGGGGCGGCGCCGTGGCCTGGAACCTGGCCAACCAGCACCCCGAACTGCTGCGCCGCCTGGCCATCGTCAACTCGCCGCACCCCGGCGCCTTCGTGCGCGAGCTGCAGCACAGCCCGGCACAGCAGGCGGCCAGCCAGTACATGCACTTCCTCTGCCGCCCCGACGCCGAGGCGCTGCTCGCCGAGGATGATTTCCGCCGCCTGTTCGCCTTCTTCCACGCGCCCGACGGCACGCCGCCCGCCTGGCTGAGCGCGCAGGTGCGCCAGCAGTACCGCGCCCTGTGGCAGCAGGGCCTCACGGGCGCCTGCAACTACTACCGCGCCAGCCCGCTGCGCCCGCCGCGCGACGGCGACCCTGGCGCCAGCGCGGTGACCCTGCCCGCCTCCATGCTCACCGTGAGCGTGCCCACACTGGTGCTCTGGGGCCTGGAGGACCCGGCCCTGCTGCCCGGCCTGCTCGACGGGCTGGCGGACTGGGTGCCGCGGCTGCAACTGCAGCGCGTGCCGGGCGCCTCGCACTGGCTGGTGCACGAGATGCCCGAGCGCCTGCAGCAGGCGCTGGGGTCATTTTTGCTATCCGATTGATAGCTGCTTGCGCTTGACTGGCAAGCGCCGCAGGCCGTTTTTACTGATACACCGAAGGCGTACCCTCGGGCCGCGTCTTGAAACGCCTGTGCACCCAGTAGTACTGCCCGGGCATGGTGGCAATGGCGGCCTCGAGCTCGCGGTTCATGCGCGCGGTGTCGGCGGGTACGTCGTCGGTGGGGAAGTGCTGCCACGCCGGAGTGATCTCGGCGACATAGCCCGTGGGCGTCATGCGCGTGTACATGCCCAGCACTTTGGCGCGGCCCAGGCGGGCAAAGCGCGAGAGCGAGGGCACAGTGGCCGCCGGCACGCCGAAAAAGGGCACGAAGATGGACTCGCCCGGGCCGAAATCCATGTCCGACAGCAGGTACAGCAGGCCGCCCTTGCGCAGGTTGGAGAGGATGGGCTTGACGCCGTCGGCGCGGTTGAGCATGCGCACGTCACCAAAGCGCTGGCGCCCGGCCATGAACCAGGCATCGACCACCGGGTCGGGGTGCGTCGAGAAAATGGACGTGAACGCCCGCGCCGTGCGCAGCGGCAGCGCCAGGCCGCCGGCGTCCATGCCGTAGAAATGCGGCGCGAAGATGATGGTGGGCGTATCGCCTTCGAGCTCGTGCAGCGCACCGGTGAGCTGCACGCGCCGCTCGACCACTGCGCGCGGCGCGGCCCACAGCCAGCCACGGTCCAGCCAGGCCTGGCAGAACACCACGAAGGTCTCGCGCGCCCAGGCGCGGCGCTGGGCCGGCGTGGCCTGCGGAAAGCACAGCGCCAGGTTGCGCAGCGCCACCTTGCGGCGCGGTGCCGCCAGCACGTAGAGCACCTGGCCCAGGCCCCAGCCCAGGGCGCGCAGCACGCGCAGCGGCAGGCGTGCCAGCACCTGCTGCATGAACCAGACTCCCAGGCGCGCGCTCATGCCGCGCCCTCCGCCTGCGGCAAGGAGCGCGGTTGCTTGTAGCGCGCATAGCCCCACAGGTACTGCTGTGGAGCCTGGCGGATCAAGCCCTCCATGGCGGCGTTGAGCCGGGCCACGGCGGCATCCAGCGCCTGCGGCAAGGGCTGGGCCAGCGGCTCCAGGTGCAGGGTATAGCCCCGGCCCCAGGGCTCCCGGGTGCAGCGCGCCAGCACCACGGCCGCGCCCGTCTGTTGCGCCAAGCGCGCCGCCAGCGTCATGGTGTAGGCCGGACGGCCGAAAAACGGCGCCCACAGGCCCTGCCCCTCGGGCGGCACCTGGTCCGGCAGCAGGCCCACGGCCTGACCGCGGCGCAGGGCCTTGATCATCTGGCGCACGCCCTGCAGTTCCGTGGGCACGGCCTGCACCCCCGGACGGTTGCGCGCGGTGCGCATCACCTCGGCCAGCCAGCGCTGGCGCGCCGGGCGGTACAGAATGGTGATGGGGCCATGCGCCGCGCTCCAGCGCTGCGCCGCGGCCTGCACCGACATCTCGAAGCAGCCCAGGTGCGGCGTGAGGAACACGATGCCCCGGCCCGCGGCCCAGGCGCGCTCCACGCACTCGGCGTTCTCCAGGCGGCAGGCGGGCAGTGCCCCCAGCCACAGCCGCGGCAGCTCGGCCACCATGCGCCCGGCATGGGCCACGGCGGCGCGCACCTGGGCAAAGCCGTAGCCCGCCAGCTGCGCGTTGGCCAGAAAGCGGCGCCGGTAGGTGGCCGACAGCACAAACGCCGCCCAGCCCAGGAGCGCGCCCAGGCCGTGGAGCAGCCACAAGGGCCACAGGGAAAAAAACCGGAAGATCAAAGGCATTAAAATACAGGCACGGTCGCCGAGTTAAATGAGCAACTTGCAGGGCGACGGTAAACAAGACTGCTAAAGCGTTCGCCAGGCTCCCAGAGCGCGGGCAACGCCCAAAATGCTGCAACCTGTGGAGTTTATTCAAATGGCGAACGACTTTCTCTTCACCTCCGAATCGGTCTCTGAGGGCCACCCCGACAAGGTGGCCGACCAGATCTCGGACGCCATCCTGGACGCAATTTTCGAACAGGACCCGCGCTCGCGCGTGGCCGCCGAGACGCTGTGCAACACCGGCCTGGTGGTGCTGGCCGGCGAGATCACGACCAACGCCCATGTGGACTACATCCAGGTGGCGCGCGACACCATCAAGCGCATCGGTTATGACAACACCGAATACGGCATCGACTACAAGGGCTGCGCCGTGCTCGTCGCCTACGACAAGCAGAGCAACGACATCGCCCAGGGCGTGGACCACGCCTCCGACGACCACCTCAACACCGGCGCCGGCGACCAGGGCCTGATGTTCGGCTACGCCTGCGACGAGACGCCCGAGCTCATGCCCGCGCCCATCTACTACGCGCACCGCCTCGTCGAGCGCCAGGCGCAGTTGCGCAAGGACGGCCGCCTGCCCTTCCTGCGCCCCGACGCCAAGAGCCAGGTGACCATGCGCTACGTGGACGGCAAGCCCCACAGCATCGACACCGTGGTGCTCTCCAGCCAGCACAGCCCCGAAATGAGCGACGGCCACCACATGAAGAGCGCCTTCGTCGAGGCCGTGATCGAGGACATCATCAAGCCCGTGCTGCCCAAGGAGTGGATCACGGCCGACACCAAGTACCTGATCAACCCCACGGGCCGCTTCGTCATCGGCGGCCCGCAGGGCGACTGCGGCCTCACGGGCCGCAAGATCATCGTGGACACCTACGGCGGCGCCTGCCCGCACGGCGGCGGTGCCTTCTCGGGCAAGGACCCGACCAAGGTGGACCGCAGCGCCGCCTACGCCGCGCGCTACGTGGCCAAGAACATCGTCGCCGCGGGCCTGGCGCGCCAGTGCCAGATCCAGGTGGCCTACGCCATCGGCGTGGCCCGACCGATGAACGTGACGGTCTACACCGAAGGCACGGGCGTGATCCCCGACCACGAAATCGCCAAGCTGGTGCAGGAACACTTCGACCTGCGCCCCAAGGGCATCATCCAGATGCTCGACCTGCTGCGCCCCATCTACGCCAAGACCGCCGCCTACGGCCACTTCGGCCGCGAAGAACCCGAGTTCACCTGGGAACGCACGGACAAGGCGGCGACGCTGCGTGCAGCGGCGGGGCGGTAAGCCCATGGGGACGCGCAGCGACCACATGCAGCCTTGCGCTACAAGGCGGCGGCGCTGCGTGCAGCGGCGGGGCGCTAAGCCCATGGGGACGCGCAGCGACCACATGCAGCCTTGCGCCACAAGGCGGCGGCGCTGCGTGCAGCGGCGGGGCGGTAAGCCCATGGGGATGCGCCCATGCTCGACGCTGCCGTCCTGATCGGGCGCTTTCAGCCCGTGCACCAGGGCCACCTGGCCCTGCTGCACCATGCGCTGGCACAGGCACGGCAGGTGGTCGTGGTGGTGGGCTCGGCCCACCAGGCGCGCAGCGCGAAAAACCCCTTCACCTGGCAGGAGCGCGCCGACCTGCTGCGTGCCGTGCTGCCCGCCGCCGAGCGCGCGCGCCTGACGGTGCTGCCCATGCGCGACCACTACGACGAGCCCGCCTGGGCGCGCGCCGTGCAGCAGGCCGTGACCGCGCACACCGCAGCGCAGGCGCGCATCGGCCTGGTCGGCCACTTCAAGGATGCAAGCAGCAGCTACCTGGCCGCGTTCCCCGACTGGCCGCTGCTGCGCATGCCGCGCCAGGGCAGCATAGATGCCAGCAGCATCCGGGACGCCTATTTCGGCGCCACGCCCGCCACGCTGGATGCCGCGCTCGCTCCGCTGGCACCTGCTATCCCCCACGCCACGCGCCGCCTGCTCGAACAATTCGCCCGCACGCCGCACTACCCGGCGCTGCAGGAGGAGTGGCGCATGCTGCGCGCCTACCGCGCCGCCTGGGCGGCCGCGCCCTACCCGCCGGTGTTCGTCACCGTCGACGCCGTGCTGCTGTGCCAGGGCCGGGTGCTGCTGATCCGCCGCGGCCACGCCCCGGGCAAGGGGCTGTGGGCCCTGCCCGGGGGGTTCCTGGAGCCGCGCGACACGCTGTGGCAGTCGTGCCTGCGCGAGCTGGCCGAGGAAACCGGCTGCGCCCTGCCCGAGGCGCAGTGGCGCGCCGCCCTGCGGCAGGTGCGCGTGTTCGACCACCCGGACCGCAGCCAGCGCGGGCGCACCCTCACGCACGTGCATTGCTTCGACCTGGGCGCTGCCCCCCTGCCCGCCGTGCGAGCGGGCGACGACGCCGCGCACGCGGCCTGGCTGCCGCTGCAGGAGCTGGGCGCACTGGAGGAAGCGTTCTTTGAAGACCACTTCCACGTGCTCACGCAGGTGCTCGGTCCGCAGGCGCTCCACCCTGCCCCGCACCCTGGCATTGCCGCAGCCTCTTGAAACCGGGGCAAAAGCCCTTATCATTGGCACTCGTCAGCGGAGAGTGCTAACAACACCCGCCGCGGGCTCGAATCCAGTGCGCCGCCGTGCTTGGCGCCTTGAGAGAACCTTCTTTTTGCATTCAGGAGAAACGCACATGAAACTTCGCCCCCTGCACGATCGCGTGATCGTCAAGCGTCTGGAAAACGAAACCAAGACCGCCTCCGGCATCGTGATCCCCGACAACGCCGCCGAGAAGCCCGACCAGGGCGAGGTGCTGGCCGTCGGCCCGGGCAAGAAGAACGACAAGGGCGAGACCATCGCCCTGAACGTCAAGGTGGGTGACCGCGTGCTGTTCGGCAAGTACAGCGGCCAGACCGTCAAGGTCGATGGCGACGAACTGCTGGTGATGAAGGAAGACGACCTGTTCGCGGTCATCGAGAAGTAATTCAATCGCTATTTCATTGATAGCTATCGGCGCTTGCTGGACGGGCGCTGAGACCGTGTTTGATTCAAATTCGTAGGAGCCAAAAATGGCAGCAAAAGACGTGATTTTCGGCGGCGAAGCCCGCGCTCGCATGGTGGAAGGCGTGAACATCCTGGCCAACGCGGTCAAGGTGACCCTGGGCCCCAAGGGCCGCAATGTGGTGCTCGAGCGCTCGTTCGGCGCCCCCACCGTGACCAAGGACGGCGTGTCCGTGGCCAAGGAAATCGAGCTCAAGGACAAGCTGCAGAACATGGGCGCGCAAATGGTCAAGGAAGTCGCTTCCAAGACCAGCGACAACGCCGGTGACGGCACCACCACCGCCACCGTGCTGGCCCAGTCCATCGTGCGCGAAGGCATGAAGTACGTGGCCGCCGGCATGAACCCCATGGACTTGAAGCGCGGCATCGACCGTGCCGTCGAGTCCCTGATCGCCGAACTCAAGAAGGCCTCCAAGCCCACCACGACCAGCAAGGAAATCGCCCAGGTGGGCTCCATTTCCGCCAACTCTGACTCCAGCATCGGCGAGATCATCGCCAACGCCATGGACAAGGTCGGCAAGGAAGGCGTGATCACCGTGGAAGACGGCAAGAGCCTGCAGAACGAACTCGACGTCGTCGAGGGCATGCAGTTCGACCGCGGCTACCTGTCGCCCTACTTCATCAACAACCCCGAGAAGCAGGCCGCCATCCTGGAAAACCCCTTCGTGCTGCTGTTCGACAAGAAGATCAGCAACATCCGCGACCTGCTGCCCACGCTGGAAGCCGTGGCCAAGGCCGGCCGCCCGCTGCTGATCATCGCCGAAGAAGTCGAAGGCGAAGCCCTGGCCACCCTGGTGGTCAACACCATCCGCGGCATCCTGAAGGTCGTGGCCGTCAAGGCCCCCGGCTTTGGCGACCGCCGCAAGGCCATGCTGGAAGACATCGCCATCCTGACGGGCGGCAAGGTGATCGCCGAGGAAGTGGGCCTGTCGCTGGAGAAGGTGACCCTGGCCGACCTGGGCCAGGCCAAGCGCGTGGAAGTGGCCAAGGAAAACACCACCATCATCGACGGCGCCGGTTCCGCTGCCGACATTGAAGCCCGCGTCAAGCAGATCCGCATCCAGATCGAAGAAGCCACCAGCGACTACGACCGCGAGAAGCTGCAGGAGCGCGTGGCCAAGCTGGCTGGCGGCGTGGCCGTGATCAAGGTCGGCGCAGCCACCGAAGTCGAAATGAAGGAAAAGAAGGCGCGCGTGGAAGACGCCCTGCACGCCACCCGCGCTGCCGTGGAAGAAGGCATCGTGGCCGGCGGTGGCGTGGCCCTGCTGCGTGCCCGCCAGTCGGCCGGCGACATCAAGGGTGACAACCCCGACCAGCAGGCCGGTGTGAACCTGGTGCTCAAGGCCATCGAAGCGCCGCTGCGCGAAATCGTGGCCAACGCCGGTGGCGAGCCCTCGGTCGTGGTCAACAACGTGCTGGCCGGCAAGGGCAACTACGGCTTCAACGCCGCCAACGACACCTACGGCGACATGATCGAGATGGGCATTCTGGACCCCACCAAGGTGACCCGCACCGCGCTGCAGAACGCTGCTTCCGTGGCCTCGCTGATGCTGACCACCGAGTGCATGGTCGCCGAAGCGCCGAAGGAAGAAGCCGCTGCCCCGGCCATGCCCGGCGGCATGGGCGGCATGGGCATGGACATGTAAGTCCTGCCTGGAGACTGCTCCACTGAAAGGGCCGCGCAAGCGGCCCTTTTTTTCTGCACGCTTGCCTGCACGCCTGGGTGCGCGGCAGCGGCCGCACCGCCATGGCGCGCGCCCGGTTCAGGCGAGTTTTTTCAGCAGCCCCGCGGTCGAGGCATCGAGCCCGCTGGCGTCGCCCGTGCGCAGGCGCTGCTGCAGGTCCTGGGCGAGCTGCTTGCCCAGCTCCACGCCCCACTGGTCGAAGCTGTTGATGCCCCACAGGCTGCCGCTGGTGAAGACCCGGTGCTCCTGCAAGGCCATGAGCGCGCCCAGGGATTGCGGCGTGAGCGCCTCGAGCAGCAGAAAGCTGCTGGGCCGGTTGCCCGGGAAATGGCGGTGGCCATCGGCGCTGGCGCGGCCCAGCATCAGCGCCTGCGCCTGCGCCAGGGCATTGGCCAGCAGCATCTCGTGGTGCTCCGGCAGGCCGTGCGTGTGCTGGCGCACGGCCACGATTTCGAGCGGCAGCACGTCCGTGCCCTGGTGCAGCATCTGGAAGAAGGCATGCTGGCCATTGCAGCCCGGCTCGCCCCACAGCACCGGGGCCGTGGCCAGGGGCAGCACGCGGGCGGCCTTGTCCACGCGCTTGCCGTTGCTCTCCATTTCCACCTGCTGCCAGTGCGCGGCCAGCCGGCGCAGGCCGGCGTGGTAGGGCGCGATGCAGCGGCTGGAAAAGCCGTGGAAGTTGCGGTACCAAATGTCGAGCAGCGCCAGGCGCACCGGCAGGTTGGCGTGCAGCGGCGCGGTGCGGAAATGCTCGTCCATGGCATGCGCGCCCGCCAGCAGCGCGCGAAAGCCCTCGCGGCCGATGGCGATGGCAATGGGCAGGCCTATGGCCGACCACAGCGAATAGCGGCCGCCCACCCAGTCCCAGAATCCGAAGCTGGTGGTGATGCCCCAGGCGCGCGCGGCCTCGACGTTGCAGGTCAGGGCGGTGAAGTGGCGTGCCACGTCGCTCCCGCCCTGGGCCTTGAACCAGGCCAGCGCCGAGCGGGCATTGGTCATGGTCTCCTGGGTGGTGAAGGTCTTGGACGCCACCAGGAACAGCGTGCGCTCGGGCTGCACCTGGCGCAGCACGCGGTGCAGCTCGTGGCCGTCGATGTTCGAGACGAAATGAAAGCGCTTGCCCGGCACGCGCTGCGCCTCCAGGGCCAGCACGGCCATCTGCGGGCCCAGGTCGGAGCCGCCGATGCCGATGTTCACCACATCGGTGATGGCTTCGTCGGCACGCACCGCCTCGGCATAGGCCAGCATGGCATCGAGCGTGGCATGCACCTGCGCGAGCGCAGCGGCCACCCAGGGCTCATCGCCCGGCAGGTGCCGCCCGGCCGGGCGGCGCAGCAGGGTGTGCATGGCGGCACGGCCCTCGGTGGTGTTGACGGCCTGGCCGCCCAGCAGGGCGTCGCGCTGGCGCTCCAGCTGGCAGGCCTGCGCCATCTGCAGCAGCAAGGCCTCGGTCTGCCGGTCCCACAGGTTCTTGGACAGGTCGGCAAACACCTGCGGCGCCTGCATGCTGAAATGCGCAAAGCGATCGGCATCCTCGGCAAAGGACCGGCGCAGGTCCAAGCTGCGTCCCTGCGCGCTGAAATGCGCCTGCAGCGCCACCCACTGCGGGGTCTCGTCACATCGCAAGGCCATTTCAGGTGGGGGGAGGTGCATATCCGTGATCCATGGCGCTGCGCGCCACCCGCAACCCATGGCACGGGCGCGGCCTATGCCAGGGCTCCCGCGCAAGGGCCGCCCCGCTGCGCTGGGAGCGTCCCCCTGCCCGCGGCGCGCAGCGCTGCGAGAGCGGGGGGAAGGCGCGAAGCGACTCAGGGGGGTGTCGTTTCATTTCAGCGCTTGCGCACCACCACGCTGCCCACCGAGTAACCGGCCCCGAAGGAGCAGATCACGCCGATGTCGCCGCGCATCAGGTCGGCATGGTGCTTGTGGAAGGCGATGATGGAGCCGGCCGACGCGGTGTTGGCGAACTCGTCGAGGATCAGCGGCGCGCGGTCGCGGCTGGCCTCGCCCACGAGCTTTTTGATGACGAGCTGGTTCATGCCTTCGTTCGCCTGGTGCAGCCAGAAGCGGCGCACGGCGGCGGGCGCCTGGCCCAGGTCGGCCAGGTGGCCCTCGATGTGCGCGGCGGCAATGGGCACCACCTCCTTGAACACCTTGCGGCCTTCCTGGCGGAAAGTCTTGTCGCGCGCATCCGGGTCGCTGTCTTCGCTGCGGTTCAGGAAGCCGAAGTTGTTGCGGATGTTGTTGGAGAACTGCGTGGCCAGGCGCGTGCCCAGCACGTCCCACTGGTCGGCGCCGACGGCGTCCTCGGCGCGCTCGACCAGGATGGCGGTGCACACGTCGCCGAAGATGAAGTGGCAGTCGCGGTCGTTCCAGGCCTGGTGGCCGGAAGTGATCTCGGGGTTGACCACGAGCACGCAGCGCGCGCTGCCGGTGCGCACGGCGTTGACGGCCTGCTCGATGCCGAAGGTGGCCGAGGAGCAGGCCACGTTCATGTCGAAGCCATAGCCCCCGGCGCCCAGCGCCTGCTGGATCTCAATGGCCATGGCCGGGTAGGCGCGCTGCATGTTGGAGGCGGCGCAGAGCACGGCGTCCACGTCGGCGCCGCTGCGGCCCGCCTGCGCCAGCGCCTGCTGCGCCGCCGCCACGGCGATCTCCGCCATCATGGAGAGTTCGCTGTCGGCGCGCTCGGCGTAATGCGGGTACATGCGCGCGGGATCGAGGATGCCGCTCTTGTCGAACACGTAGCGCTGCTGGATGCCCGAGGCTTTCTCGATGAACTCGACACTCGAATACTGCAGCGCCGGGCGCGTGCCGGCAGCGATCTCGGCGGCGTGGCGCGTGTTTTCCCGGTCCACATAGCGGTTGAAGGCCTCCACCAGCTCGGCGTTGGTGATGGTGTGGGGCGGCTGGCAGAGGCCCGTGCCGCTGATGACGACTGAATGCATAAATCGGTGTCCTGTACCCGCGCTGCGGGCGGGATGCGCAAGTGTAACGAGCCGGCGTCAGGCGGCCTGGATGAGCTGTTCGAGCCGGACGGTGTCGGCCGCGAAGGCGCGTATGCCCTCGGCGAGCTTCTCCGTGGCCATGGCATCTTCGTTGAGCGCGTAGCGAAAGGCCGCTTCGTCGTACTGCACGAAAGGCAGGTCCAGGGCGCGTGCGGCCTGGGCATCGAGCGCACGCGCGACGGGCGCCTCGGACTGGGCGAGCTGGGCCAGCAGTTCGGGGGCGATGGTCAGCAGATCGCAGCCCGCGAGCGCGACGATCTGGCCCACATTGCGAAAGCTCGCGCCCATGACCTCGGTGGCGATGCCAAAGCGCTTGTAGTGCTCGAAGATGCGGCGCACCGAGCGCACGCCCGGGTCGTTGGCGCCGGCCATGGCTGCCTCGTCCCAGGCAGCGCCCGCCTGCTTCTTGTACCAGTCGTAGATGCGGCCGACGAACGGCGAGATGAGCTGCACCTTGGCCTGGCCGCAGGCCACCGCCTGGCTGAACGAGAACAGCAGCGTGAGGTTGGTGTGGATGCCTTGGCTTTCCAACTGGCGCGCCGCCTCTATGCCCTCCCAGGTCGCGGCAATCTTGATGAGCACGCGGTCGATGTGGATCCCCTCGGCCTGGTAGAGCTCGATGAGGCGCTCGGCGCGCGAAACCGTGGCGCTGGTGTCAAAGCTCAGGCGCGCGTCGACCTCGGTGGACACGCGCCCCGGGATGAGGGAGAGAATCTCGCGGCCAAAGCGCACCAGCAGGCGGTCGATGATTTCGTCCATCGGCCGGTCCTTCCAGCGCGCCACGGTGGCCTGCAGCAGCGGCGCGTAATCCGGCTTTTGCACCGCCTTGAGAATGAGCGAAGGGTTGGTCGTGGCGTCCTGCGGCTGAAACTGCGCCAGTTGCTTGAAGTCGCCGGTATCGGCCACCACGGTGGTGAACTGGCGGAGTGCGTCGAGCTGGTTCATGCAAATCCTCGGGGATCGGTGGGGGCGGGCCCGCGGCGCCGCAAACCTGCAAGTGTATGCGGCAGCGCCCTGGCCGCCGTGCATGAAACCGCGTTACATTCTGGGCCACCGCCCCTTTGCACCCCGCCATGCTGGACCGCATCACCGCCTCCCTGCCCTCCCTGGCGCCTGCCGAGCAGCGCGTCGCCAAGCTCGTGCTGCAGGATGCGCGCGCCTTCGCCCGCCTGCCCGTGCGCGAGCTGGCCGAGCGCGCCCATGTGAGCAAGCCCACCGTGGTGCGCTTTTGCCGCAGCATGGGCTACGACGGGCTGGCCGACTTCAAGCTCAAGCTCGCCGGCAGCGTGAGCGAGGGCGTGCCCTTCATCCACCGCAGCGTGGACGCCGACGACAAGACCGGCGACGTGCTCGTCAAGGTGGTGGACAACGCCGTGGCCGCCTTGCTGCAGTACCGCAACGCCGCCAGCACGGTGGCCATAGAGCGCGCGGCCAGCGCCATGGCCGCGGCCTGCAAGGCGGGCCGGCGCATCGACTTCTACGGGGCGGGCAACTCCGGCATCGTGGCGCAGGACGCGCAGCACAAGTTCTTCCGCCTGGGCGTGACCTGCAACGCCGCCAGCGACGGCCACATGCAGGTCATGAGCGCCACCCTGCTGGGCCCGGGCGACTGCCTGGTGATCATCTCGAACTCGGGGCGCACACGCGACCTCATGGACGCCGCCGACATCGCGCGCAAGAACGGCGCAACGACCATCGCCCTCACCGCCAGCGGCTCGCCGCTGGCCAGCGCCTGCGCCATCCACCTGGCGGCCGACCACCCCGAGGGCTACGACCGCTACAGCCCCATGGTCTCGCGCCTGCTGCACCTGCTCATCATCGACGTGCTGGTGACCTGTGTGGCCTTGCGCATCGGCAGCTCGCTGCAGCCCCTGCTGCAGCAGATGAAGGAAAACCTGCGCAACAAGCGCTATACCTGATTTTCAAGCCAAAACCGGCTCCAGCGCTTGCGCAGCAAGCGCCATCAGCTATCCATTCAATAGCAATCAGGGGCGCCCGTAGGTGGCGGTGAAGCTGGCCTTGGCCAGGGTGTGGGCGTTGACCATGAAGCCCGCCAGCGCCGCCGTGGCGTCGTCCGGGATGTCCAGCCGCGGCACCGACAGCGCATGCACGGTAAAGATGTAGCGGTGCGGCTTGTCGCCCGGCGGCGGGCAGACGCCGCCCCAGGCCGGCACGCCGTAGTCGTTGCGGATCTGGCGGGCGCCGGCGGGCAGGCCCGCACCGCCGCGGGCGCCGGCGTTGGGCGCCAGGGCCTGGGTGCCGGCCGGCAGGTCCACCACGAACCAGTGCCACCAGCCCGAGCCCGTGGGGGCATCGGGGTCGTACACGGTGACGGCAAAGCTCTGCGCTTCGAGCGGCGCGCCGCGCCACTGCAGCGCGGGCGACTCGTTGCGCCCCGCGCAGCCGAAGCCGTCGAACTCGAACTGCGGCGGCACCGTGCCGCCGCTGGGAATGTCGGGACTGGAAAGCGTGAACGGATCCATGGGGCGTCTCCTGTGGGGCAAAGGGATTTGATATCAAAACCGACTGTAGCGCTTGCTGAGCAAGCGCCACCAGCTACTCCATTGATAGCAAAACTCAAATCCGCCCTTCCTCCACGGCATGGCAGGCGATGCGTATGCCACCGATGGTGTGCAGGTGCGGACGCTCGGCGCGGCAGCGCTCGTTGGCGTGCGGGCAGCGCGGGTTGAAGGCGCAGCCGGGCGGCGGGTTGAGCGGGTTGGGCACCTCGCCCTGCACGGGCGTGCGTGCGCGGCCAGTGTCGTGCATCTTCGGGATGGCGTCGAGCAGCATGCGCGTGTAGGGGTGGCGCGGGGCCGCGAACAGCGTCTTCTTGTCGGCCAGCTCCACCAGGCGGCCCAGGTACATCACGCCCACCTGGTCGCTCACGTGGCGCACCACGGCCAGGTTGTGGCTGATGAACAGGTAGGTGAGCTGCCGCTGGCGCTGCAGGTCCTTCATGATGTTGAGCACCTGCGCCTGCACCGAGACGTCGAGCGCGCTGGTGGGCTCGTCGCACACCAGGAATTCGGGCTCGGTGGCCAGGGCGCGCGCGATGGAGATGCGCTGGCGCTGCCCGCCCGAGAACTGGTGCGGGTACTTCGCCATGTCGAGCGGCGACAGGCCCACGGACTGCAGCAGTTCGCCCACGCGCGCCTTGAGCTGCGCCTTGTCGGTGATGAGTCCGTGCTCGCGCAGCGGCTCGCCGATGATGTCCTCGACCAGCCAGCGCGGGTTCAGGCTGGCATACGGGTCCTGGAAGATCATCTGGATGCGCCGGCGCATGGCCTTGGCGTTGCCGCCCTTGAAGGCGGCGTGCGCGTCCTGGCCGTCGAAGGTGAAGCCGCCGCGCGTGGGCTCGTACAGGCCCACGAGCAGGCGCGCCACGGTGCTCTTGCCACAGCCCGATTCGCCCACCAGGGCCAGGGTCTGGCCTTTTTCGATCTCGAAGCTCACGCCGTCCACGGCGTGCAAGAGCAGGCGCGGCTTGCCCTCCAGCACGCGGTTGAGCCAGGGTGGCGAGACGTCGAAGGTGCGCGCCAGGTCATGCGCCTGCACCAGCGGCGGGGCAGCGGTGTGCACGTCGGCCGGGCTCATGCGCGCACCTCGCTGGGGACGGCGTGCAGCCAGCAGGCGGCACGCGTGGCGCCGGCGTCCAGCAGCTCGGGGCGCTCGTGCAGGCAGCGCTCGAAGGCGCGCGCGCAGCGCGGGTTGAAGGCACAGCCCGGGGGAATGGCGTTGAGGCGCGGCATGGCTCCGTCGATCTGGTTGAGGCGCTCGCGGTCCTGCTCCATGTCGGGGATGGAGGCCATGAGGCCGGCGGTGTAGGGATGGGCGGGGTGATTGATGACCTGGTGCACGGGGCCGATCTCGGCGATGCGGCCCGCGTACAGCACGGCCACGCGGTCGCAGGTCTCGGCGATCACGCCCATGTCGTGCGTGATGAGCATGACGGCGGCGCCGCGCGATTTGCAGATGTTCTTGAGCAACTGGATGATCTGTGCCTGGATGGACACGTCCAGCGCCGTCGTCGGCTCGTCGGCCACGATGAGCTGCGGCTCGGCCGCCAGCGCCAGGGCGATGACCACGCGCTGGCGCATGCCACCGGAGAACTGGTGCGGGTAGTGGTCGATGCGCTGCTCGGCCGCCGGGATGCCCGTGTCCTTGAGCAACTGGATGGCGCGCGTGCGCGCCTCGGCCGGCGAGACGGGCAGGTGCGTGAGGATGGTCTCGGTGAGCTGCCGGCCCACGGTGTAGAGCGGGTTGAGCGAGGTCAGCGGGTCCTGGAAGATGGCGCCGATGCGCCGCCCGCGGATGTGGCGCATCTGCTCGTGGCCGAGGTGGTCGATGCGCTGGCCTTCGAGCAGGATCTGGCCCGCCGCCACGCGGCCCGGCGGCTCCAGCAGGCCGATGATGGCCGCCCCCGTGAGCGACTTGCCCGCGCCCGATTCGCCCACCACGCCGAGGATCTCGCCCGGCGCGATGGAGAAGGAAATGTCGTCCAGCGCGCGCAGCGTGCCGCGGCGGTGCGGGAATTCGACAACGAGGTTTTGGACTTCGAGTAATGACATATCAGTGATCTATGGCATGGCGCTGCGCGCCACCCACAGCGCGTGAAACTGGCACGCCCCCAGCGAGGGCAGCCGAGCAAGGGCCGCCCCGCAGCGAAGGCTGCGTCCTCCTGCCCGCATTGCGCAGCAATGCGAGAGCGGGGGGAAGACGCGAAGCGGCTCAGGGGGGTGTTCCATCTCAACGCAACCGGGGATTCAGGGCATCGCGCAGCCAATCGCCCAGCAGGTTGACCGACAGGGCGATGAGCACCAGCATCACGCCCGGAAACACCGTGATCCACCACTCGCCCGAGAACAGGTAGTCGTTGCCCACGCGGATCAGCGTGCCCAGCGAGGGCGAGGTGGGCGGCGCGCCCACGCCCAGGAAGGACAGCGTGGCCTCGGTGATGATGGCCGTGGCCACCTGGATGGTAGCCAGCACCAGCACCGGCCCGAGCACGTTGGGCAGCACATGCTTGCGCATGATGGAGAGCGGCGCCACGCCCGTGACGCGCGCGGCCTGCACGTATTCCTTGTTGCGCTCGACCAGGGTGGAGCCGCGCACCGTGCGCGCGTACTGCACCCAGCCGGTGAGCGAGATGGACAGGATCAGCACGCCGAAGGCCAGGGACTCGTGCGCATTGGGGAACAGCGCCCGCCCCACGCCCGCGATCAGCAGCGCCACGAGGATGGCGGGGAAGGACAGCATCACGTCGCACAGGCGCATGAGCACGGCGTCGATCCAGCCGCCGCGAAAGCCCGCCAGCAGGCCCAGGGTGACGCCCACGAGCACCGACAGCACGACCGACGCCAGGCCCACGATGAGCGAGATGCGCGCGCCGTAGATGAGCGCCGAGAGGATGTCGCGCCCCTGGTCGTCGGTGCCCAGCAGGTACTTGGTGCTGCCCTCGGCGCTCCAGGCGGGCGGCAGGCGCGCGTCGCCCAGCTCCAGGGTGGACAGGTCGAAGGGATTGTGCGGCGCCACCCAGCCGGCAAAGGCGGCGCAGAACACGCAGATGAATGCGATCAAGGCCGCCGCCATGGCCATGGGGGAGCTGCGGAAACTGTGGCCGACGTCGCTGTCGAGCCAGCGGGCAAGAGTGGTTTTCATGGGGGAAATTCGTGTCCGGGCGCTGCGCACCGCCAGCGGTGGCGGGCGGTGCGCAGGCCCTGCGGGAGACCTCGGTCAGGGGCGCAGCCTCACTGGATGCTCATCCACTTGAAGGGCATGAAGTTGTCCGCCAGTTGCACCAGCTTGACCTTCTTGCTCACGCCCCAGGCCAGGGCCTGCTGGTGCAGCGGCAGGTGGCCCACGTCGGCGGCGTGGATCTCGAAGGCCTCGCGGATCATGGCGTTGCGCTTGGTCTTGTCGGTCTCGGACTGGATCTTGCGCGTGAGCTCATCGACCTTGGCGTTGCAGTACGAGCCCAAGTTGAACTGGCCCGTGCCCTTGTCGTCGGGGCAGGCCATGAGGGCATTGAGCGCGTTGTGCGCGTCGTAGGTGCCCGGCGTCCAGCCCAGCATGTAGAAGCTGGTGTTGCGGCTCAGGATCTTGGGGAAGTACGTGCCCTTGGTCTCGGCCTGCAGGTTCACCTTGACGTTGATGCGCGAGAGGTTGGCGGCCACCGTCTGGCAGATGCGCCCGTCGTTCACGTAGCGGTCGTTGGGGCAGTTCATGGTGACCTCGAAGCCGCCCGCATAGCCGGCGTCGGCCAGGAGCTTCTTGGCGGCCTCCACGTCGTAGGGCAGGCGCTTCATGTCGGCCTGGAAGCCGTTGATGCCCGGCCCCACCATGAGCGCCGAGGGGTTGGAGGCGCCGCGCATCACGGTCTTCTTGATGCCCTCGATGTCGATGGCCTGGTAGAAGGCCTGGCGCACGCGCTTGTCCTTGAACGGGTTCTTGCCCTTGACGCTGGAGTACAGCAGCTCGTCGCGCTTCTGGTCCATGCCCAGGAAGATGGTGCGCAGCTCGGGGCCGGTGACGGCGCGCGTCGTGCTGTTGTTGTTCACGCGCTCGATGTCCTGCACGGGCACGGGCTCCATCACGTCCACCTCGCCCGAGAGCAGGGCCGCCACGCGCGTGGCGTCGTTGCCGATGGGGGTGAAGATGATGTCCGCCGCGTTGCCCTCGATCTTGTCCCAGTAGTTGCCGTTGCGCGTGAACGTGGTGCGCACGCCGGGCTGGCGCTCGCGCAGGCGGTACGGGCCCGTGCCGTTGGCCTTGAACGAGGCCGTGTTCTCTATGCCCTTGCGCCGATCGACCGGGGCAGTGGCCTGGTTGGCCTCGCACCACTTCTTGCTCATGATGAACACCAGCGAGATCACGTCGGGCAGGATGGGGAACGGCGCCTTGGTCTCGATCTCGACCGTGTGGCTGTCGATCTTGCGCACTTCCTTGATGTCGTTGGTGTAGCTCTTCATGTCCGAGCCCTCGACCTGGGTGCGCGCGAAGCTGAACAGCACGTCGTCGGCCGTGAACGGCGTGCCGTCATGGAATTGCACGCCCTTGCGCAGCTCGAAGCGCCACACCGTGGGCGCGGTCTGCTTCCAGGCCGTGGCCAGCGCGGGCGCCAGGCTCAGGTCCTTGTTGCGGCCCACCAGGGGCTCGTACACATTGCCCGTGACGCTCAGTTGCAGCGATTCGTTGAGCGAATGCGGGTCCATGGACAGGGCGTCACCCTGGTTGGCGATGCGGATGGTTTGCGCATTTGCTACAACTACCGTAGCGCTTAGCGCCGCCAGCACGGCGCTGGCGAGCATTTTCTTATGGAATTTCATGGTCGGTCTCCTCGTGGTGGTAAACCCAGAATTCATGCCACGGGCAGGGGCATGGACTGTTCGATCAGGCTCGCGTGCAACGCCGCGCCCAGCGGCAGGATGTCGTCGTTGAAGTCGTAGCGGCTGTTGTGCAGCGCGCTGCCGCTGGCGCCCGTGCCCTGGCCGATGCGCAGGTAGGCGCCGGGCTTGGTCTGCAGCATGAAGGAAAAATCCTCGGCGCCCATGCTGGGCTCGAGGTCGCGCACCACCTGCTCGGCCCCCACCAGGCTCTCGGCCACGTCGCCCGCAAAGCGCGCCTCGGCCTCGGAGTTGATGGTGGCCGGGTAGATGCGCTCGTAGTGCACGGTGACCGTGGCGCCAAAGCCCAGGGCGATGGCATTGCACATCTCCTTGAGGCGCCGTTCCACCAGTTCCTGCACCTGCGGATCGAAGGTGCGCACCGTGCCCACGATGCGCGCCGTGCCGGGCAGCACGCTGAAGGCGCCCATGTCGCCCGCGTGCACGGCGCACAGGCTCAGGACGGCGCTCTCGATGGGCCGCACATTGCGCGAGACGATGCTCTGCGCCGCGGTGATGATGTGCGCCGCCACCAGCACCACGTCCACCGTCTGGTAGGCGTGCGCGCCGTGGCCGCCGCGGCCCTTGATCTCGATGGTGACGCGGTCGGCCGCCGCCATCATGGGGCCGGAGTTGATGCCCACCATGCCCGGTTTGAGCTGGGGCCAGTTGTGCATGGCGTAGATGGCCTGCACGGGAAAGCGCTCGAACAGGCCTTCCTCGATCATCACGCGCGCCCCGCCGTAGCCCTCTTCGCCCGGCTGGAACACCAGCACCGCCGTGCCGTCGAACTGGCGCGTCTGCGCCAGGTAGCGCGCCGCGCCCACCAGCATGGCGGTGTGCCCGTCGTGCCCGCAGCCGTGCATCAGGCCGCTCTTGCACGACTTCCAGGCAAACTCGTTGTCCTCGGTGATGGGCAGCGCGTCCATGTCGGCGCGCAGGCCCACCATGGCGCCGCTGGCACGCGTCTGGCCATGGATCACGGCCACCAGGCCCGTGCGGCCCAGGCCTTCGTGGATGGCGTCCACGCCGCAGACCTGGAGGGCCTCCTTCACGCGGGCCGCCGTATACACCTCTTCGAAGCCCAGCTCCGGGTGGGCGTGCAGGTCGCGGCGCAAGGCGGTCAGCTCGGGGTGGTACTGCGCGATGTGCGCAAAGGCGCGCCCCCCGGCTTTCAGGCGCTGCGTCTGCATCTCAGTGTCCTCCCGCCTTGACCGCGCGCAGGCGCGGGTCCACGGCAAAGTAAAGCAGGTCCACCACCAGATTGATGACCACGAAGATCAGTGCAATGAGGCACAGGTAGGCCGCCATGACCGGAATGTCGGCGAACGTGACGGCCTGGATGAACAGCAGGCCCATGCCGGGCCACTGGAACACCGTCTCGGTGATGATGGCAAAGGCGATCAGCCCGCCGAGCTGCAGGCCCGTGATGGTCATCACCGGCACCAGCGTGTTCTTGAGCGCATGGCCGAAGTGGATGGCACGGTCCGTCAGGCCGCGGGCGCGCGCGAACTTGATGTAGTCGGTGCGCAGCACCTCCAGCATCTCGGCGCGCACCAGGCGCATGATCAGCGTGAGCTGGAAGATCGCCAGCGTGATGGCCGGCAGCGTGATGTGGTGCCAGCCCTTGGGCGTGAGCAGGCCGGAGGACCACCAGCCGACCTGCACCACCGGGCCGCGGCCGAAGCTCGGGAACCAGCCCAGCGTGACCGAGAACACCAGGATCAGCAGGATGCCGATCAGGAAGGTGGGCAGCGAGACACCCAGCAGCGAGAACGTCATGAACACCTGGCTGGTGAACGTGCCGCGCTTCAAGGCCGCATACACCCCCATGGGCACGCCCACGGCCAGCGCCAGCACGGCCGCCACCAGCGCCAGCTCCAGCGTGGCGGGAAAGCGCTCGGCGATCAGGCGCGAGACCTTGGCGCCCTGGCGCAGCGACAGGCCGAACTCCCCCTGCGCGGCGTTGACCAGGAAATGCCAGAACTGCACGAAGAAGGGCTGGTCCAGCCCCAGGCTGGCGCGCAGCTCGCGGATCTGCTCGGGCGTGGCATCCTGCCCCAGCAGAAAGACCACGGGGTCGCCCACATACTGGAACAGCATGAAGGAAATGAAGGCCACCGTGACCATGACGATCAGGGCCTGGATCAGGCGGCGCAGGATGAACGCAAGCATCGGGCAGAAAATCGAGTGAGTGTTCGACGGCGGGCAGCGCCCGCTCGTGGCGGGCGATGCCGCTGATTATCATGCCCCGCAGGGCGGTGAAACCCCGCGGAATACCCGGAGCCTGCGGGGAGCGCGTGCCGCGGCGCGGTCAGTTGACCTTCACCAGGCGCATGTCCACGCGGTTGTCCGCGCGGTGCACCAGCTCGATGTTCTTCTTCATCGCCCAGGGGATCACCTGGTCGTGCAGCGGAATATGCGAGACGGTGTCGTTGGACAGCTGCAGCGCCTCGGTCAGCATGCGCGCACGCACCGGGGCGTCGGTTTCGCCCTTGATGCGGTCCACGAGGTAGTCCATGCGCTGGTTGCTGTAGCGGCCCACGTTGTAGTTGCCGTCGCCGCCCTGGCCCACGCTGCGCACCAGCGACTGCAGGCTGTAGAGCGCATCGAACGTGGGCACGCCCCAGCCCAGCATGTAAATGCTGGCCTCATAGCGCTGCACCATGGGGAAGTAGGTGGCCATGGGCATGGTGCGCAGCTTGGCCTTGACGCCGATGCGCGACCACATGGCCGTGACGGCCTGGCAGATGGCTTCGTCGTTGATGTAGCGGTTGTTCGGGCAGGCGAAGTCCACCTCGAAGCCATCGGCGTAGCCCGCCTCGGCCATGAGCTTCTTGGCCGCCTCCACGTCGTAGGGGAAGCGCTTGGCCACCCCCTCGGTCCAGCCCGCCACCTGCGGCGCCACCAGCGCGCCCGTGGGTTTGCCCAGGCCGCGCATGGTGCTCCTGGCGATGGTGTTCACGTCGATGGCCTGGTACATGGCCTTGCGCACGCGCAGGTCCTTGAGCGGGTTCTTGCCCTTGATGTTGGAGCCCGGCAGTTCGTCGCGGAACTGGTCCATGCCCAGGAAGATGGTGCGGTTCTCCACGCCGTCGACCACCTTGAGGTCGGCGCTCGCGCGCAGGCGGCCCAGGTCCTGGGGCGTGGGGTCCAGCACCATGTCGACCTCACCCGAGAGCAGCGCGGCGATGCGCGTGGCCGAGGACTTGATCGGCGTGTAGACGATCTCGGTCACGTTGCCGTCCATCTTGCCCCACCAGTGGGGGTTGCGCTTGAAGACCATCTTCACGTCGGGCTGCCAGGATTCCAGCGTGTAGGGCCCCGTGCCCAGGGCATTGCGGTGGGCAAAGTTCTCGTCCTTGCCCTTCATGTCCATGGGTTCGACGGATTTGTTCTTCTCGGCCCAGGCCTTGCTCATCATGCGCAGCTCGGTCATCTGGCGCAGCAGCACGGGGTTGGGTGCCGCCAGGAAGACGTCGATGGTGCCGCCATCGACCTTGGCAACCTTGGTGATGCCCTGCACATAGGGCGTGAAGTTGGAGGTCTTGGCCATGGCGCGCTGGATGGAGTACACGGCGTCGTCGGCCGTGAAGGGCGAGCCATCACTGAACTTCACCCCCTGGCGCAGGCTGAAGCGGATCTGCGTGGGGCTGATTTCCTTCCAGGACGTGGCCAGCACGGGCTCCACGTCGAACGTCTTGCTGTTGTAGTAGACCAGGCTCTCGTACACATTGGCGTGCAGGCCGTTCTGCAGGGCGTTGTTCTGCGAGTGGATGTCCCAGGTGGAGATTTCCCCCTGGCTGGCCCATTTGAACGGCTTGGCTTGCACCGCTGGTGCCACGAGCATCGCGGCCGCAGCCGCCATGGACAGAAGACTGAACTGGAACTTCATGGATCCCTCTTCAATAAAAAGCGCTACTATACAACACGAAGCATAGGGATCGCTATGGGTTTTCCCTGAATTCCCGGTGGTCCAGTGGGTTTTGGCAGGGCCAGCGATCGCCCTGCTCCAGACGCAAAAAAGCCAGCCCGAAGGCTGGCTTTTGCACTTCATGCAACGCTGGCTCAGGCCAGCCAGGCATTAGAAGTTGTGACGCAGGCCAACGCCGAAGTGGTTCTTGGCGCCGGTAGCGTAGCCGCCGGGCAGAGCGCCGTTGGCGTCGCCGTCCTTGTAGTACACAGCGTAAGCGAAGGTGCGCTTGGACAGGGCGTACTTGCCTTCCAGCACGAAGTCGGTGTTCTTCATGCCGGTGCCGTTTTCACGAGCGATGTCCAGGGTCACAGCAAATGCGCCCAGGGGAACGGTACCACCGATGGTGAAGCCCTTGGAAGGACCGCCGGCGTTTTGCAGCGAGCCGGCCAGCACGAAGCTGCCGAAGTCGTACTTGGCGCCCAGGGCCATGTTGCCCTTGAGGGTCTGGGTCTTGTTGTAGGACAGAGCCACTGCCAGAGGACCTTGAGCGTAGATGGCGTTCAGGTCGTACTTGCTGTTGCCGCCGTTGTCGGGCTTGGCGATGTAACCCAGGGTACCTTGGAAGCCGTTGGCAGCGAAGGTGTACTGGAACACGCTGTCGTTACGCGTAGGACCGCCAGCAAAACCGAACTGGTTGGCCACAGCCGAGTAGTTGGCGGTGCCGGTCAGTTCCCAGGCAGCAACGCCGAAGAAGCTGGGGGTCAGGGTACGGCCGAACTGGAAGCGGCCGAAGTTGCCTTGCAGAGCCATCCAGGCGTTACGCTGCCAGGTGTTGGCGTCGGTCTTGCCGTTTTCGGCGTTGATGCCCTGCTCGAAGTTGAAGGAAGCCTTCAGGCCGCCACCCAGATCTTCCACGCCACGCACGCCCAGACGGCTGTTGCCGTTGTTCAGCACGCCGTTGCCGCTCATCTGAGCGGAAACGCCGTTGGACTTGGCCAGAGACAGGTCAGCCACGCCGTACAGGGTCACGGACGATTGAGCCATGGCGACGCCGGAAGCAGCCAGTGCAGCCAGGGCAATCAGAGATTTTTTCATTGCGAGTTACTCCAAGGTTAAACATAGGGCGCCGGTACGGGGGGTCTGGGTTGGTTTGCACCTTGGCAATCCCGCCGGTTCCCCGGGCCAACCTCCTGGTGGGGAAGTTAGCGCTATTGCACCAGACGTCGGCGGGTTTCGCAAAGGAAATCACCCAGAAGCCGCCCTAAAACCCCATTTCGTTGCCTACCTGCAACACCCCGGCCGGGAACGGCGCCAGGCTCTGGCCAGACCCGGTTTTCCCCGCCGCAACCCCGGGGTGTTTGTATGGGAATGCAAAACCTGTCACACCCATGAAACACCTCGGACGACATGCTTCAGGCCGCCACCAGGTCAAAGCTGGTGCTGATGGCCGCCGTCTTGCCCAGCATGATGCTGGCCGAGCAGTATTTTTCGTGGCTCAGGGCGATGGCACGCTCCACGGCCGCGGGCGGGATGTCGCGCCCCGTGATGGTGAAGTGCATGTGGATGCGCGTGAACACCTTGGGGTCGGTGGCGGCGCGCTCGGAGCTGAGCTTGACGCTGCACCCGCGCACGTCGTGCCGGCCGCGCCGCAGGATCAGCACCACGTCGTAGGCCGTGCAGCCGCCCGTGCCGGCCAGCACGGCCTCCATGGGCCGGGGGGCGAGATTCTGGCCGCCATGGGCAGGATGGGCCTCATCGGGCGCTCCGTCCATGGCCAGGATGTGGCCGCTGCCCGTCTCGGCGACAAAGCCCATGCCCGAGCGCGTGCCTGCGGCGCCCGTCCAGCTCACTGTGCATTCCATACATGACTCCGGCAATTTCTGTGGTGAATGGGGCACGCAATGTAGCGTAGAAATACTTATCCTGCGATGCAGGCTGTTGCAATGCAGCAAATTGACCTTAGACTTGCGGACAGTGTGAATCTTTTGCTGCCATGCGGGCAAAAGGCTCCCCGGGCGCCTTCGCTGCGCTGGCCCCGGAACGGTTGTCTCCTCCACCTCCCTTGGTGGATTCCACCCCGGACCTTGCGGTCCGGGGTTTTTTTGTGCCCGGCGCCGCCGCGGCGCGCCATCCACGGGCCGGACGCACGCCCTATGATGTGGGCCCCGCCGCCCGCGTTGCGGCAGTGCAGCATCCGCAGCCATGACCCAGCCCCTCACCCCCCTCGATTACCTGAAGAAGATCCTGACCGCGCGCGTCTACGACGTGGCGCTGGAGTCCGACCTGGAGCCCGCGCGCAACCTCAGCCGGCGCCTGCACAACAAGGTGCTGCTCAAGCGCGAGGACCAGCAGCCGGTGTTCAGCTTCAAGCTGCGCGGCGCCTACAACAAGATGGCGCAGCTTGCGCCCGAGCAGCTCGCGCGCGGGGTGATCTGCGCCTCGGCCGGCAACCACGCCCAGGGCGTGGCCATGAGCGCGCACAAGCTGGGCACGCGCGCCGTGGTCGTCATGCCCACGACGACGCCGCAGGTCAAGATCGACGCCGTGCGCGCCCTGGGCGGCGAGGTGGTGCTGCACGGCGACAGCTACTCCGACGCCTATGGCCACGCGGTGGAGCTGCAGCAGGCGCAGGGCCTGACCTTCGTGCATCCCTTCGACGACCCGGACGTGATCGCGGGCCAGGGGACGATTGCCATGGAGATCCTGCGCCAGCTGCAAAAGCTCGGCAGCAACCGGCTGGACGCGGTATTCGTGGCCATCGGCGGGGGCGGGCTGGTGTCCGGCGTGGCCAATTACATCAAGGCCGTGCGGCCCGAGATCAAGGTGATCGGCGTGCAGATGAACGACTCGGACGCCATGATGCAGTCGGTGCGCGCGGGCGAGCGCGTCACGCTGCCCGACGTGGGCCTGTTCTCCGACGGCACGGCCGTCAAGCTCGTGGGCGAGGAGACCTTCCGCGTCGCCAGCGGCCTGGTGGACGGGTTCATCACCGTCGATACCGATGCGGTGTGCGCGGCGATCAAGGACATCTTCGTGGACACGCGCAGCATCGTCGAACCCGCGGGCGCCCTGGCAGTGGCGGCCATCAAGCAGTACGTGGCCACGCACAAGACCAAGGGCGAGACCTACGCCGCCATCCTGTGCGGCGCGAACATGAACTTCGACCGCCTGCGTTTCGTGGCCGAGCGCGCCGAAATGGGCGAGGAGCGCGAGGCGCTGCTGGCCGTGACCATCCCCGAGGAGCGCGGCAGCTTCCGGCGCTTTTGCGAGATCATCGGCGCCCTGCCCGGCGGTCCGCGCAGCGTGACGGAGTTCAACTACCGCATCAGCGACGCGGCGCGCGCGCATGTGTTCGTGGGCCTGAGCACGCATGGCAAGGGCGAATCGGAAAAACTCGCGCGCAGCTTTGCGCGCCAGGGCTACGAGGCGCTGGACCTGACGCAGGACGAACTCGCCAAGGAGCACCTGCGCCACCTGGTGGGCGGGCGCTCGAGCCTGGCGCACAACGAGCGCTTGCTGCGCTTTGTCTTCCCCGAGCGGCCCGGGGCGCTGTTCAAGTTCCTGAGCCTGATGCAGCCGACCTGGAACATCAGCCTGTTCCACTACCGCAACCAGGGCGCGGACTATGGGCGCATCCTCGTGGGCATGCAGGTGCCCGCGGAAGACGCCGCCGCCTTTGACGCCTTTCTGGCCACGCTGGGCTACCCCTATGTGGAGGAAACGCAGAACCCGGCCTACCGCCTGTTCCTGCAATGAGCCGCCCCTGGGTTTTAGATAAAAAACGGCTCCAGCGCTTATCCAGCAAGCGCAAGCAGCTCTCTTTTCAATAGCATGATGCAGGCGCTGCGCCACTACCTGCTGGCCTTGCAGTTCTTCACGCGCATCCCCGTCACCGGGCGCCTGGCGCAGTGGGTGGGCTACAGCCCGGCCATGCTCAACGCCAGCAGCGCGCATTTCCCCGGCGTGGGCTGGC
This sequence comes from Comamonas granuli NBRC 101663, assembly GCF_000739995.1. Taxonomy (GTDB): domain Bacteria; phylum Pseudomonadota; class Gammaproteobacteria; order Burkholderiales; family Burkholderiaceae_C; genus Simplicispira; species Simplicispira granuli. The sequence continues at coordinate 103,297 of NZ_BBJX01000001.1, forward strand.
CCGTGGCGGCCGTGGCGGCGGCCAGCTATGCCGCGCTGCACCAGGGCCTGGGCAGCGGGCCCCTGGCGCCGCTGGTGGCGGCCGTGCTCAGCACGGCGGCCACGGTGCTGCTCACCGGCGGCTTCCACGAGGATGGGCTGGCCGACGTGGCCGACGGCCTGGGCGGCAGCCTGCAGCGCGAGCGCGCCCTGGAGATCATGAAGGACTCGCGCATCGGCGCGTTCGGCGCCATGGCGCTGGTGCTCGCCCTGCTGGCCAAGACCAGCCTGCTGGCGCACCTGGGCACGCACAGCCTGGGCGCGGCGCTCGCGGCCCTGGGCGGCGCGCATGTGCTCTCGCGCTGGTGGCCGCTGCTGCTCATCCATGGCATGGCGTATGCGGGCGATGCCGACCGCTCCAAGAGCAAGCCGCTGGCCCAGCACATCACCGGGCGCGCCCTGGGCGCCGGATTCTTATGGTGCATTGTGCCGCTGGCGCTTGTCTGGCAAGCGCAAACAGCTCTCTTTTTAATAGCATCCTGCACGGTGAGCGCACTTGCGGCAGCCGTCCTGCGGCAGCGCTTTGCCCAGCGCCTGCAGGGCTTCACCGGGGACTGCCTGGGCGCCGTGCAGCAGGTCAGCGAGATCGGCTTCTACCTCGGCGGCGCCCTGGCGCTGGGCCTGGCGGGCCGTGCCTGAGGCCGCCGCCCCGCCCCGGCTGTGGCTGGCCCGCCATGCCGCACCGCAGGTAGCGGCCGGCACCTGCTATGGCCGCCTGGATGTTCCGGCCCAGGCGCCGGCCACGGCGGACTGCGCCCAGCGCCTGGCCGCCGCCCTGCCCGCACGGGTGCTGCTGCGCCATTCACCGCGGCAGCGCTGCGCCCAACTGGCGCAGGCCCTGCAGGGCCTGCGGCCCGGCCTGGCGGCGCAGGCCGACGCACGGCTCGCGGAAATGGACTTTGGCGCCTGGGAAGGCCGCGCCTGGAGCGCCATCGCGCGCGCCGACATCGATGCCTGGACGGCCGATTTCACCCACTACCGGCCGGGCGGCGGCGAGTGCCTGGCGCAGATGCTCGAACGCGTGCACCACGCCCTGCAGGAGGCGCGGCACCTGGCCCGGGCGCAGCGCTGTGACGTGCTCTGGATCAGCCACGCAGGCGTGGCGCGCTGCCTGCAGTGGCTGCAGCAGGCGGCGCCAGGGCCGGGCGCACCGGTGCGCGCCGACCAGTGGCCCCGGCAGGCGCCCGCGCCGGGGCAGTGGACCTGCCTGCCGCTTACCTGATGCGCAAGGCGCCCGTGGCGCGCGCCAATGCCGACGGCCGTTCCGGCGGCGCCACCGCGGGCGCACTGCGCGGCGCAGCCGGGGCGGCTGCCGGGGCTGCGCCCGCGCTGCCGTTCAGCCGGAAACGGCTGACGGCGCTGAGCAGCCCCATGGCCTGCTCGCGCAGGGATTGCGAGGCCGCGGCAGACTGCTCGACCAGCGCAGCGTTCTGCTGCGTCATCTGGTCGAGCTGGCGCACGGCCTGGCCGACCTGGGAGATGTTCTCGCGCTGCTCGGAGGCCGATGCCGAGATCTCGCTGATGATGTCCGAGACGCGGCGCACGCCATCGACGATTTCGGTCATGGTCTGACCGGCCTGGCCGACCAGGGCGGAGCCGGCCTCGACGCGCTCCACGCTGGAGCCGATCAGGGCCTTGATCTCCTTGGCCGCCTCGGCCGAACGCTGGGCCAGGCTGCGCACTTCGGAGGCCACGACGGCAAAGCCGCGCCCCTGCTCGCCCGCGCGCGCCGCCTCGACGGCGGCATTGAGCGCGAGGATGTTGGTCTGGAAGGCGATGCCGTCGATCACGCCGGTGATGTCGCCGATCTTGCGCGAGCTCATGGTGATCTGCTCCATGGTCTGGACGACCTGGGACACCACCTCGCCGCCGCGGCCCGCCACCTGGGCGGCCGAGCTGGCCAGATCGCTCGCGTGGCGCGACGACTCGGTGCTTTGCTGCACGGTGCCGGTGAGCATCTCCATGGAGGCGGAGGTTTCCTCCAGGTTGGAAGCCGTCTGCTCGGTGCGCTGGCTCAGGTCCTGGTTGCCGTTGGCGATCTCGCTGCTGGCCGTGGAGATGTTGGACGCCGCCTCCTGCACCTGGTGCACCAGGGCGCGCAGCGCCTCCTGCATGCGCCCCATGGCGCCTATCAGTTGGCCCACCTCGTCCTGCTGCTGCACCTGCACGTCCTCGGTCAGGTCGCCCGTGGCGATGCGCTCGGCCAGGCGGCTGGCCGTGGCCAGCGACTGCGTGATGGAGCGCACGCTGAAGAAGGTGAGCGGGATGAGCACCACCAGGCCCAGCAGCAGGGCCACGCCGATGAGCACCGCCATGGTGGCCGTGCGCGCCTGCACGCCGTCGCGCGCCTCGTCCATCTGGGTGCGCGCGCTGGCGGCCAGGTCGGCGAGCAGCTTGTCGGCATCGACCGTGTGCTTGCGGAAGCGGTTGGCGTAGGCACCGCCGCCGGCGCCGTCGAGCAGAGCGTCCTCGATCTGCTGCAGGATGGGCTTGATGCCGGTCTCGTACTGCCGGATTTCCTCCAGCGCCTTGTCCACGGTGGCCGCGAACGGCGCGTCCTGCGCCTGGCGCTGGCGCACCTCGCCCAGGCTCTTGCGCAGCGCATCGAGCGTGGCCGCCCAGGACTCGCGCAGCTTGGCCACTTCCACCGTGTTGTTGTAGTTGATGATGATTTCCTTCTCGGCCAGGGTCAGATTGCCCAGCGTGGTGCGCAGCTCGGACATGTCCGTGAGCGTCTGCACGCGCTGGTCAAACAGTTCCTGCAGCGTGCCGCGGGTGCGCTCGAGCGCCACATAGCCCATGGCGCCGATCAGGACGAGCAAGAGCAGGGAGAAGGCCGTGCCGAAGTACAAGCGGGCACGGATGGACAGTCGGCCAAGCAAATTCATGGCAGCCTTTCATCAGCATGGAGTCACGGCAGGCGGTACTTTGCACCGCCCGCCCCAATAGCAGCTTCGTGGGCTGCTGTGCCGCACGAATATATGCGAGACCGGCCGTCCGTGACGAGAGGGTTACTACCGCCAGGCCGCCGCCATCACCCTTGGGGGTGCAGCGGCACGTAGAAGCGCCCGCCCGCGCGCTGGAACTCCCCGGCCTTTTCCGCCATGCCCTGGTGCAGGGCATCGGCTTCGGCTAGCCCTTTCTGCGCGGCGAAGTCGCGCACTTCCTGCGTGATCTTCATGGAACAGAACTTGGGCCCGCACATGGAGCAGAAATGCGCGACCTTGGCGCTGTCCTTCGGGAGCGTCTCGTCGTGGTATTCCTGGGCGGTCTCCGGGTCCAGGCCCAGGTTGAACTGGTCCTGCCAGCGGAAGTCGAAGCGCGCCTGGCTGAGCGCGTCGTCGCGCGCGCGCGCGCCGGGGTGGCCCTTGGCGACGTCGGCGGCGTGCGCCGCGATCTTGTAGGCGATGATGCCCTGCTTGACGTCGTCGCGGTCGGGCAGGCCCAGGTGCTCCTTGGGCGTGACGTAGCACAGCATGGCCGTGCCCATCCAGCCGATCATGGCGGCGCCGATGGCGCTGGCGATGTGGTCGTAGCCTGGGGCGATGTCGATGGTCAGCGGGCCCAGGGTGTAGAACGGCGCCTCGTGGCAGGTCTTGAGCTGCTCGGTCATGTTGGCCTGGATCATGTGCATGGGCACGTGGCCGGGGCCTTCGATCATGGTCTGCACATCGTGCTTCCAGGCGATCTGGGTCAGCTCGCCCAGCGTGTGCAGCTCGGCGAACTGGGCCTCGTCGTTGGCGTCGGACGCGCAGCCGGGGCGCAGGCCGTCGCCCAGGCTGAAGGACACGTCGTACTGCTTCATGATGTCGCAGATGTCCTCGAAGTGCTCGTACAGGAAGCTCTCGCGGTGGTGCGCCATGCACCACTTGGCCATGATGGAGCCACCGCGCGAGACGATGCCGGTGCGCCGCTGCGCCGTGAGGTGGATGTAGGCCAGGCGCACGCCGGCGTGGATGGTGAAGTAGTCCACGCCCTGCTCGGCCTGCTCGATCAGCGTGTCGCGGAAGATTTCCCAGGTGAGGTCCTCGGCAATGCCGCCCACTTTTTCGAGCGCCTGGTAGATCGGCACGGTGCCAATGGGCACGGGCGAGTTGCGCACGATCCAGTCGCGCGTGGTGTGGATGTTCTTGCCAGTGGACAGGTCCATCACATTGTCGGCGCCCCAGCGGATGGCCCAGACGAGTTTTTCCACCTCTTCCTCGATGCTCGAGGTGACGGCCGAGTTGCCGATGTTGGCGTTGATCTTCACGAGGAAGTTGCGCCCGATGGCCATGGGCTCGACTTCGGGGTGGTTGATGTTGGCCGGGATGATGGCGCGGCCGCGCGCCACCTCGTCGCGCACGAATTCGGGCGTGATGATCTTGGGGATGCTGGCGCCGAGCGGATTGCCCATCAGGCGCTGCTCGCGCGCGGCGTCCTGCTGGTACTGCGCCATCCACTCGCGTTTGCCGTTTTCGCGCAGGGCCACAAATTCCATCTCGGGCGTGATGATGCCCTTGCGCGCGTAGTGCATCTGCGTGACGTTGGCGCCGCTGCGGGCGCGGCGCGGCCGGCGCTGCAGGGCGGCGGCCTCGGCGCGCAGCTGGGCCAGGCGGGCAGCGTCCTCGCTCTTGCTGCCATCGTCCAGGGCCAGGGGCTTGCGGCCTTCGTAGAGCTCGCTGTCGCCCCGCTCCGCGATCCAGGCGCCGCGCACGCTGCCCAGCCCTTGGCGCACGTCGATGAGGGCCTGCGGATCGGTATAGGGGCCGGAGGTGTCATACACGCTCACGACCTCGCCATTGGTCAGGGCGATGTCGCGCACGGGCACGCGCAGGTCGGCGCGCGTGCCGATGAGGTAGCTTTTGCAGGAGGCGGGGAAAGGCTCGCGCGTGCGGGCCAGGAGGTGGGAAAACGAGTCGGGGGCGTTCATCGCGGACATTCCTCTGAAGGCAGGTGGATGGAATGCTCCGCAATCGCCGGGGGCGCACACGCATGGCTGGAATGCCCACGCACAAATCCCCGACTGCAGCTCTTCTTACGCTGGTACTAACCAGATCAAGTTCGCGGTTTTGGCGGCTCGGGCCGCCATCTCAGCACGCCAATACGTGCACCCCGGAGCAGGCGCGAGTATAGGGCAGCCGCCCGGAACCTGCTCACGCCTCTCAGATGCCGCGCTCGAGGATGAGCACGGCGAAGAACACGCCGGCGGCGATCAGGGTCCACTTGAGCACCACAAACCCCAGGCGCTTGTAGCGCGCCTGGCCCGTGCCCGCATAAAAGGCGAAGCACAGCGCCGCCGCAAACAGCAGCAGCATGACGAGCCAGCGGAACACCAGCATGCCGCCCTACCAGGCACGCGCGGGCTGCGCGAACCCGGCCGGCGCCAGGCGCTCGTTGTCGAACGTGACGATCTCCCAGGCCTCGGGATGCGCCAGCAGTTCGCGCAGCAACAGGTTGTTGAGCGCGTGGCCCGAGCGGAAGGCGCCGTAGGCCGCCAGCAGGGGCTTGCCCACGAGGTACAGGTCGCCCATGGCGTCGAGGATCTTGTGCTTGACGAACTCGTCGTCATAGCGCAGCCCATCGGCGTTGAGCACGCGGTAGTCGTCCATGACGATGGCGTTGTCCAGCCCGCCGCCCAGGGCCAGGCCGCTGGCGCGCATCATCTCCACGTCCTTGGTGAAGCCGAAGGTGCGCGCGCGCGCGATGTCGCGGCTGTAGTTGCCCGTGCCCAGGTCGAACTCGACGCATTGCCCCGTGGAATCGACCGCGGGATGGGCAAAGTCGATCTCGAAGCGCAGCTTGAAGCCGTGGTACGGGTCCAGGCGCGCCCACTTGGCCTGCGCGCCTTCGCCCTGGCGCACCTCGACGGGCTGGGTCACGCGGATGAAGCGCCGCGGCGCATTCTGCAGCACGATGCCCGCGCTCTGCAGCAGAAAGACGAAGGAGGCCGAGGAGCCGTCGAGGATGGGGACCTCCTCGGCCGTGATGTCCACGTAGAGGTTGTCCACCCCCAGGCCGGCGCAGGCCGACATGAGGTGCTCCACCGTGTGCACGCGGGCCGCTCCCGTGCCGATGGTCGAGGCCATGCGCGTGTCGCTCACGGCCTGGGCCGAGACCGGAATGTCCACGGGCTCGGGCAGGTCCACGCGGCGGAACACGATGCCGGTATCCGGCTGGGCCGGGCGCAGGGTCAGCTCCACGCGCTGCCCGCTGTGCAGGCCCACGCCCACCGCGCGGGTGAGGGTCTTGAGGGTGCGTTGCTGGAGCATCCTGCAATTCTAGTGGGCGAACCCGCTCTCGGCCCCCCCGCCCCGCCTATGGCCTCGATAGAAAAGAGGCCCGTCGCTGCGGGCGCGATCCAGGCCCGCGACCGCCGCGCTGGCGGTGCCCCCTTCCCGCGCTGCGCAGCAGCGCGAGAGAAGGGGGGAGCGGCAAAGCCGCTCGGGGGGTTGCCTTCTATCAATCCGCCTGCTTGCGCAGGAAAGCCGGGATCTCCAGGTCGTCCATGCCGCCCGAGACCAGCGCATCGACGCGCGCCGCCGCGCTGGTGCGGTCGCCAGGGCGGCGCCACACGCTGGGCACAGCCATGTTGCCGTAGTCGCCCTGTGCGGCCGGGGTCGCCATGGCCGCGGGCGCACCGTTGCCGACCATGGGGTAGGCCAGGTTGTCGGTGCCGGTGCGCAGGCCGCCCTGCACCACCGAGATGGGCTGGCGGCGGGCATTCACCCGTGCCAGGCCCGTGGCCACCACGGTCACGCGGATCTCGTCGCCCAGGCTGTCGTCGTAGGCGGCGCCGTAGATCACATGGGCGTCGTCCGAAGCGTAGGCATTGATGGTGCTCATGGCCAGGCGCGACTCGGAGAGCTTGAGGCTGCCCTTGGCCGCGGTCACCAACACCAGCACGCCCTTGGCGCCCGAGAGGTCGATGCCTTCGAGCAACGGGCAGGCAATGGCCTGCTCGGCGGCGATGCGCGCGCGGTCGGGGCCGCTGGCCGTGGCCGTGCCCATCATGGCGCGGCCGGGCTCGCCCATCACGGTCTTGACGTCGGCAAAGTCCACGTTCACCTGGCCGTACTCGTTGATGATCTCGGCGATGCCGCCGACGGCGTTCTTGAGCACGTCGTTGGCGTGGCCGAAGGCCTCTTCCTGGGTGATGTCGTCGCCCAGCACTTCCAGCAGCTTCTCGTTGAGTACGACGATGAGCGAATCGACGTTCGCCTCCAGCTCGGCCAGGCCGTCGTCGGCGTTCTTCATGCGGCGGTTGCCCTCCCAGGCGAAGGGCTTGGTCACCACCCCCACGGTGAGAATGCCCATCTCCTTGGCCACGCGCGCGATCACGGGCGCGGCGCCCGTGCCCGTGCCGCCGCCCATGCCCGCGGTGATGAACAGCATGTTCGCGCCCTGGATGGCCTGGCGGATGTCGGCCTCGGCCGCCTCGGCGGCCTCGCGCGCGATCTCCGGCTTGCTGCCCGCGCCCAGGCCGTTGTGCCCGAGCTGGATGACGCGGTGCGCGCAACTGCGCGTGAGCGCCTGGGCATCGGTGTTGGCGCTGATGAACTCCACGCCCTGCACGCTGCGCGCAATCATGTGCTCGACGGCATTGCCGCCGCCGCCGCCCACGCCAATCACCTTGATCTGCGTGCCCTGGTTGAAATCTTCGGTTTCGATCATTTCGATGGTCATCTGGGAGCTCCTTTTTCTTCAATCTTGTCTGTGCGGTTCGCCGCAGGCCCGGGCCTGCGCGGGGGGATGGAGGGTGGGGGGCCGGGCGGGCGGCGGGCGACCAAGGCCCTGCCGCCCGCCCGGCATTCGGTGCGGGCTGGCGCGGGCCAGCCAGAGCAGCGCGTCCATGTTCAGAAGTTCCCCACGATGAAATCCTTGAAGCGGCCGAAGACCGATTGCACCGCCCCCGTCTTGTGCGCCACCTTGAAGCCGCGCAGGCGTGCCATGCGCGCCTCCTCGAGCAGGCCCATGACGGTGGCGGCGCGCGGCTGGGCGACCATGTCGGCCAGGGCACTGGAATACTTCGGGATGCCGCGGCGCACGGGCTTGAGGAAGATGTCCTCGCCCAGTTCGACCATGCCCGGCATGACCACGCTGCCGCCCGTGAGCACCACGCCCGAGGAGAGCACCTCCTCGTAGCCGGACTCGCGGATGACCTGCTGCACGAGCGCGAAGATCTCCTCCACGCGCGGCTCGATCACACCGGCCAGCGCCTGCTTGGAGAGCATGCGCGGGCCGCGGTCACCCAGGCCCGGCACCTCGACCTGGGCCTCGGGGTCGGCCAGCAGTTGCTTGGCGTAGCCGCTCTCGACCTTGATGTCCTCGGCGTCCTTGGTGGGCGTGCGCAGCGCCATGGCGATGTCGCTGGTGATCAGGTCGCCGGCGATGGGAATGACGGCCGTGTGCCGGATGGCGCCGCCGGTGAAGATGGCCACGTCCGTGGTGCCCGCGCCCACGTCCACCAGCGCCACGCCGAGCTCGCGCTCGTCGTCGGTCAGCACGGCCTGGCTGGAGGCCAGCGGGTTGAGCATGAGCTGCTCGACCTCCAACCCGCAGCGACGTACGCACTTGAGGATGTTCTCGGCCGCACTCTGCGCGCCGGTGACGATGTGCACCTTGGCCTCCAGGCGGATGCCGCTCATGCCGATGGGCTCCTTCACGTCCTGCCCGTCGATCACGAACTCCTGCGGCTCCACGAGCAGCAGGCGCTGGTCGCTGGAGATGTTGATGGCCTTGGCCGTCTCGACCACGCGCGCGACGTCGGCGGCCGTGACTTCCTTGTCCTTGACGGCCACCATGCCGCTCGAATTGATGCCGCGGATATGGCTGCCCGTGATGCCGGTGTAGACGCGCTGGATCTTGCAGTCGGCCATGAGCTCGGCCTCTTTGAGCGCCTGCTGGATGCTCTGCACCGTGGCGTCGATGTTCACCACCCCGCCGCGCTTGAGCCCATTGCTCGGCGCCACCCCCAGGCCGGCGAGCTTGAGCTCGCCGCCTGCCAGGACTTCGGCGACCACGACCATGATCTTGGCCGTGCCGATGTCCAGCCCCACCACCACATCCTTGTACTCTCTTGCCATAGCCTTGTATGCCTCGTATCTCTTGCTGCCTGCCTCAGCGGCGCGTGCCCGCGCCCGCCCCCTGCGCCACCGTGGTCACGCCGCGCAGGCGCAGCGCATAGCCGTTGCCGTGGCGCAGGTCTGCCGACTCCAGGGCATCCACGCGCCGCCCGTACTTGGCCGCCACCTGGGTGAGCGTGCGCACGAAGCGCTGCAGGCGCGCCAGCAGCTCTGCATCGCTGCCCGCGCCCAGTTCGATGTTGGCGCCGCTGTCGAGCACCAGGCGCCAGCTGCCGCGGCGGTTCAGCTCGAGCACCTGGATGTCCAGGCCCAGCGGCTCCAGGGCCTGCTGGAGCTGCCCCTGCATGTGCAGCATGTGCGCGGAGCTGCCCTCGGGCCCCAGCAGGCGCGGCAGCAGGTCGTATTCGGGTTCGTCGGCGCTGGCGTCGAAGACCTCGCCGAAGTCGTTCACCATGGCCGTGCCGGACTCGGCGCCCCAGTGCGCGACCGCGCGGTGCTCCTCCAGCACCACGCGCAGGGCGCCCGGGAACGCGCGCTGCACCTGCGCCTTGCGCACCCAGGGCACCTGCTCGAAGGCCTGGCGCGCGGCCTGCAGGTCCAGCGTGAAGAAGTTGCCCGCCAGGCGCGGCGCCACATTGGCGCGCAGGGTCACGGCGCTGTGGTGGGCGACGTCGCCCTCGACCACCAGGCGCGCAATGGCAAAGGCCGGGTGGCGCAGCACCCAGTGGCCGCAGGCCGCCAGCACGAGCATGCCGCAGCCCAGGAACAGGGCCGTGGCGGTCCAGTTCATGAGGCGTACGTCCAGCGGTGCGGGCAGCGCGGGGTTCATCCCGAGGCTCCTGGGGCGGGTGCGGGGTGGGCAGGGCTGTCCAGGGCCGCGCTGGCGAGCAGGCGCAGGCACAGGTCCTCGTAGCTGATGCCGGCGGCGCGCGCCGACATGGGCACCAGCGAATGGCCGGTCATGCCGGGGGAGGTGTTCATCTCCAGCAGGAAGGGCTTGCGGTCGCTGGCGCGGATCATCAGGTCGGCCCGGCCCCAGCCGCGGCAGCCCAGGGTGCGGTAGGCCGCGAGCACGATGCGCTGGATCTCGCGCTCCTCGGCCTCGGGCAGGCCGCTGGGGCACTGGTATTTCACGTCGTCGGTGAAGTACTTGTTCTGGTAGTCGTAGGCGCCCTCGGGGGCATTGATGCGGATCACCGGCAGGGCCACGGCGTGCGCCCCCTCGCCCAGCACGGGGCAGGTCACCTCTTCGCCCTCGATGAATTCCTCGCACAGCACATCCGGGTCGTAGCGCGCGGACAGTCGCACCGCGTCCTGCATCTCCGAGTAGCCGCGCACCTTGGTCACGCCGATGGACGAACCCTCGCGCGGGGGCTTGACGATGAGCGGCAGGCCCAGCTCGTCGGGCACGGTGCGCACCACCTCCGGCTGCTGGCGCTCGGGCGCCAGCCACACATAGCGCGGCGTGGGCAGACCCTCGGCCAGCCAGACGCGCTTGGTCATGACCTTGTCCATGGCGATGCTCGACGCCATGACGCCCGAGCCGGTGTAGGGAATGCCCAGCAACTCCAGTGCGCCCTGCACCGAGCCGTCCTCGCCGTGGCGGCCGTGCAGGGCGATGAAGCAGCGCGCATAGCCCGCCCGCTTGAGCTCGCACAGCTCGCTCTGCGCCGGGTCGAAGGCATCGGCATCGACACCGCGCGCGCGCAGCGCCTGCAGCACGCCCGCGCCGGACATGAGCGAGACCTCGCGCTCGGCCGAGTTGCCGCCCATGAGCACGGCCACCTTGCCCAGGGCGGCGGCGCTGATCTTTGGATCGTTTTGGCTCATGGGGCGCTTCCCTCCTGCGCAACGTGCTCTGTATTTTGTAGCATATCGACCAGTCGTGCCGGCACGCCGCCGATGGAGCCGGCGCCCATGCACAGCACCACGTCGCCAGCGCGCGCGACCTGGGCGATGGCGTGCGGCAGCTCGGCCACGTCCTCGACGAACACCGGCTCCACCCGCCCGGCCACGCGCAGCGCACGCGCCAGCGAGCGCCCGTCGGCGGCCACGATGGGCGCCTCGCCCGCGGCGTAGACCTCGGTGAGCAGCACGGCGTCGGCCTGGCCGATGACCTTGATGAAATCCTCGAAGCAGTCGCGCGTGCGCGTGTAGCGGTGCGGCTGGAAGGCCAGCACCAGGCGCCGCCCGGCAAAGGCCCCGCGCGCGGCGGCCAGCGTGGCGGCCATCTCCACGGGGTGGTGGCCGTAGTCGTCGATGACGGTGAACTGCCCGCCGCCCTGCGCGGGCAGCTCGCCGTAGCTCTGGAAGCGCCGCCCCACGCCGCGGAAGTTCGCCAGCGCGCGCTGCACGGCAGCGTCGGGAATGTTCAGCTCCACCGCCACGGCGATGGCCGAGAGGGCATTGAGCACGTTGTGCTCGCCCGCGAGGTTGAGCACCACGTCCATGTCGGGCAGCGTCACGCCGTTGCGCCGCTGCACCGTGAAATGCATTTGCCCGCCCACGGCGCGCACGTTGACGGCGCGCACCTGGGCATCCTCGGCAAAGCCGTAGCTCGTGATCGGGCAAGACACCTCGGGCACGATGGAGCGCACGGCCGGGTTGTCGATGCACAGAATGGCCGTGCCGTAGAACGGCATGCGGTGCAGAAAATCAACAAACGCCTTCTTCAGCCGGCCGAAGTCGTGGCCGTAGGTCTCCATGTGGTCGGCGTCGATGTTGGTGACCACGGCCATCACGGGCAGCAGGTTGAGGAAGGAGGCGTCGGACTCGTCGGCCTCGGCGACGATGTAGTCGCCGCTGCCCAGGCGTGCATTGGCCCCGGCGCTGTTGAGGCGCCCGCCGATGACGAAGGTCGGGTCCAGGCCGCCCTCGGCCAGCACGCTGGTGACCAGGCTGGTGGTGGTGGTCTTGCCATGCGTGCCGGCGATGGCAATGCCCTGCTTGAGGCGCATGAGCTCGGCCAGCATGAGCGCGCGCGGCACCACCGGGATCTTGCGCGCACGCGCGGCGAGCACCTCGGGGTTGTCGTTCTTGACGGCCGTGGAGATGACCACGGCGTCGGCCCCGGCGATGTGCGCGGCATCGTGCCCCAGGTGCGTGGCAATGCCCAGCGACTGCAGGCGCTGCAGCGTGCTGCTGTCGGCCAGGTCGGAACCCGAGACGCGGTAGCCCAGGTTGAGCAGCACCTCGGCGATGCCGCTCATGCCCGCGCCGCCCACGCCGACGAAATGGATGTGGTGGATGGCGTGCTTCATCAGGCCAGCTCCTCGCAGGCAGTGACCACCTCGCGGGTAGCCTGGGTTTTTTGCATGGTTTTGGCCTTCAGGGCGCGTTCCAAAAGCGCGGAACGCTCCGTATTTTGTAGCATTTCAGCGAGCCACTGGGGCGAGAGCTCGGCCTGCGGCACCAGCCAGCCGCCGCCGGCCTGCACGAGGAACTGCGCATTGGTCGTCTGGTGGTCGTCCACGGCCGCCGGGAAGGGCACGAACACGGCGGCCGCACCCACGGCGGCGATCTCGGTGACCGTGCTGGCCCCGGCGCGGCAGACGATGAGGTCGGCAGCGGCAAAGGCGCTGGCCGTGTCCTCGATGAAGGGCGTGAGCTCGGCCTGCACCCCGGCCGCCTGGTAGTTCGCGCGCAACTGCTCGATCTGCGCCGTGCCGCTCTGGTGCGTGACCTGCGGGCGCCGGTCCGGCGGGATCAGGGCCAGCGCCTGGGGCACGATCTCGTTGAGCGCCCGCGCCCCCAGGCTGCCACCCACGACCAGCAGGCGCAAGGGGCCGCTGCGCCCGGCAAAGCGCGCCGCCGGCTCGGCCTGCTGCGTGAACGCGCTGCGCAGGGGATTGCCCACCCACTGGCCCTTGCGCAGCACCTCCGGGAAGGCGGTGAACACCCGGTCGGCCACGCGGGCCAGCAGTTGGTTGGCCATGCCGGCCACGGAGTTCTGCTCGTGCAGCACCAGGGGCTTGCCCGCCAGCACGGCCATCAGGCCGCCGGGAAAGCTGATGTAGCCGCCCAGGCCCACCACCACGTCGGGCTGCACGCGGCGCATCACCTGCCAGGCCTGCCAGAAGGCGCGCAACAGGCGCAGGGGCAGCAGCGCCAGCGTGGCCAGGCCCTTGCCGCGCACGCCGGAGAAGTCAATGGTCTCCAGCGCAAAGCCCTGCGGCGGCACGATGCGCGCCTCCATGCTGGCGGGCGCGCCCAGCCAGTGCACGCGCCAGCCGCGCGCGCGCAGCGCCTCGGCCACCGCCAGCCCGGGGAAGATGTGGCCGCCGGTGCCGCCGGCCATGATGAGGGCGGTTTTCTGCGTCATACGCGGCCTCCGCGCATCAGGCGCTTCGCGCCCGGCATTGCATGCGCAATGCGCAGCTCATTTTGATAAGACAAGCTGCTCATACGCGGCCTCCGCGCATGGAATGCTGCGCATTCCGCAGCGCTGACGCGCTGCAGCAACTCGTTGTGACGAAACAAGCTGCTCATACGCGGCCTCCGCGCATGAGCAGCTTGTTTTCATAATCCACGCGCAGCACCACGGCCAGGGCCACGAGGTTCATGAGGATGGCCGAGCCGCCGTAGCTCATGAGCGGCAGCGTGAGGCCCTTGGTGGGCAGGGCGCCGAGGTTCACGCCCATGTTGATGAAGGCCTGGAAGCCGATCCAGATGGCCACGCCCTGCGCCACCAGGCCGGCGAACACGCGGTCCAGGGCGATGGCCTGGCGGCCAATGTGCATGATGCGGCGCACCACCCAGAGGAACAGCACGATGAGCGCGAGCACGCCCACGAGGCCGAACTCCTCGCCGATGACGGCGAGCAGGAAGTCGGTGTGCGCCTCGGGCAGCCAGTGGAGTTTTTCCACGCTGCCGCCCAGCCCCACGCCCCAGACCTCGCCGCGGCCGATGGCGATGAGCGCGTGCGAGAGCTGGTAGCCCTTGCCCAGCGCATGCTGCTCGCTGAACGGGTCCAGGTAGGCGAACACGCGCTCGCGCCGCCAGGGCGAGCTGGCGATCATGAGCGCGAACGCCCCCACCAGAATGGCCGCAATGAGGAAGAACATGCGCGCATTCACGCCGCCCAGGAACAGAATGGCCATGGCGATCACGGCCACCACCATGAAGGCGCCCATGTCGGGCTCGGCCAGCAGCAGCATGCCCACCACGGCCACGGCAGCGGCCATGGGCAGCACGGCGCGGAAGAAGCGCTCCTTGACCTCCATGCGCCGCACCATGTAGTCGGCGGCGTAGACGAGCACGGCGAACTTGGCCAGCTCCGAGGGCTGGAAGCCAATGGGCCCGACCGAGAGCCAGCGGCGCGCGCCGTTGACCACCTTGCCCACGCCCGGCACCAGCACCACCGCCAGCAGCAGCAGCGAGACGACGAACATCCAGGGCGCGGCGCGCTCCCACGTGCGCATGGGAATCTGGAACGCCAGCAGCGCGGCCACAAAACCCATGACCAGGTACAGCGCATGGCGCGTGAGGAAATGCGTGGGCGCATAGCCCGCAAAGCGCGGGTTGTCGGGCATGGCGATGGAGGCCGAATACACCATCACCAGCCCCCAGGACAGCAGGGCCACCACGGCCCACAGCAGCGCCTGGTCAAAGCCCAGCACGCTGGCGGGCGTGGCCGTGGTCTGGCGGTACTCGGTGCCGCCCACGCGCACGGGCAGCACATCGGCCGCACGGCCCTGCGCGGCGCCCAGCCAGGGCATCAGACGCTGCCACAGGCGGGCCGGGGTGCGGACGGCGGCGCTCATGCCACCCCCCCCAGTTCCTGGCCCGCGTCCTGCGCCAGGGCGCGCACGGTATCGACGAACACTTCTGCGCGGTGCGCGTAGTCGCGGAACATGTCCAGGCTGGCGCAGGCGGGCGAGAGCAGCACCGCGTCCCCCGCGTGCGCACGCTCGGCCGCCCAGCGCACGGCCTCGGGCAGCGTGGCCGCGTCGTGCAGCAGCAGGCCCGTCTCCTGCAGCGCCGCGCGGAGGGCGGGCGCGTCGCGCCCGATGAGCACGGCCGCGCGCGCGTGGCGCAGCAGGGGCGCAGCCAGGGGAGAAAAGTCCTGGCCCTTGCCGTCGCCGCCCAGGATCACGACCAGGCGGCGCTCGGCCCCCAGGCCGCTGAGCGCGGCCACGGTGGCGCCCACGTTGGTGCCCTTGCTGTCGTCGAAGAACTCCACCCCGTTGACGATGCCCACCGGCTCCACGCGGTGCGGCTCGCCGCGGTATTCGCGCAGGCCGTAGAGCATGGCCGACAGCGCACAGCCCGCCGCCTGCGCCAGGGCCAGGGCGGCCAGGGCGTTGGTGGCGTTGTGGCGCCCGCGGATGCGCAGCGCATCGGCCGGCATGAGGCGCTGGATGTGCAGCTCCTCGTCCGCGCCCTTGCTGCGGCGGACGGTTTCGTCGGCCTCCTGGGCGCGCACCAGCCAGGCCATGCCGTTGACGAGCTCGATGCCGTAGTCCCCCGGGCGCTGGGGCATGCCCGCCCCGAAGGTGAGGTGGGCGCGCTGCTGCAGCTTCTGCGGCCTGCCCTTGGCGGACACGGGCACGGCCGGCGGCAGCATGTCCATGACGCGCGCGTCGTCGCGGTTGAGCACCATCAGCGCCTGGGTGCCGAAGATGCGCGCCTTGGCGGCGGCGTAGGCCGCCATGTCGCCATGCCAGTCCAGGTGGTCCTGCGTGAGGTTGAGCACCGTGGCCGCCGTGGGCTCGAAGCCGCACACGCCGTCGAGCTGGAAGCTCGAGAGCTCCAGCACCCAGACCTCGGGCAGTTGCGCGCTGTCGATGCGCCCGGCCAGCGTATCGAGCAGCGTGGGGCCGATATTGCCCGCCACCGCCACCGTGCGCCCCGCGTGCGCGACCAGCTTGCCGGTGAGCGCGGTCACGGTGGTCTTGCCGTTGGTGCCCGTGATGGCAAGCACGGCGGGCGCATAGCCATGCGCCGCGCGCAGCGCGTGCAGGGCCTGGGCATACAGGTCCAATTCGCCGCCAACGCTGATTCCGCGGGCGCTGGCAGCATCCAAAACAGGAGCAATGGCCTGCGGACTGAGGCCCGGTGAGCGGTACACCGCCGTCACCGCACCCGACTCCAGCAGGGCGCCATCCAGGGCCCCGGCCACGAAGCGCACCTGCGGCAGCTCGGCGCGCAGCAGCGCCAGTTGCGGCGGCGCGTCGCGCGTGTCGGCCACGGTGACCTGGGCGCCGCAGCGCACGCACCAGCGCGCCATGGCCAGGCCCGAGGCCCCCAGGCCCAGGACCAGCACCTGCTGATCCCGCAGGGGGGACGGGTCCTGCGCCTGCGGCCAGCCGGAGGGCACGGGCTGCCAGTCGGGCGCCTGCGCCTCCGGCTGCGCCGGGGCCGGGGCGTCGGCGGGCGCGGCCTGCGCCTCGTCCGCCGGGGCGTCGGCGAAGATGCGCGCGACGAAGGCGGCGGCCTCGCGCGCGGCGTCGAGCGTGCGCGGCGGCTCGGGCGCAGGCGCCGCCGGCGCGGGCGGCGTGCCGGCCTGCGGTGCGGGGAGGTGCTCGTCCAGCGGGTTCATCGCAGCTTCAGGGTGGACAGGCCGACCAGGCACAGCAGCATGGTGATGATCCAGAAACGCACGACCACCTGCGTCTCCTTCCAGCCGCTTTTCTCGAAATGGTGGTGCAGCGGCGCCATCTTCAGCAGGCGCCGGCCCTCGCCGTATTTGCGCTTGGTGTACTTGAACCAGCTCACCTGCAGCATGACCGACAGCGCCTCGACGACGAAGATGCCGCCCATGATGGCGAGCACGATCTCCTGGCGCACGATGACGGCGATGGTGCCCAGGGCGCCGCCCAGCGCCAGCGCGCCCACGTCGCCCATGAACACCTGGGCCGGGTGGGTGTTGAACCACAGAAAGGCCAGGCCCGCGCCGGCCATGGCGGCGCAGAAGATGAGCAGCTCGCCCGAGCCCGGGATGTGCGGAAACAGCAGGTACTTGGAGTACACGGCGCTACCGGTGACATAGGCAAACACGCCCAGCGCCGAACCCACCATGACCACCGGCATGATGGCCAGGCCGTCCAGGCCGTCGGTGAGGTTCACGGCATTGCTCGAACCCACGATCACCAGGTAGGTGAGGATGACGAAGCCCAGCACGCCCAGCGGGTAGCTCACCTCCTTGAAGAAGGGCAGCAGCAGCCCGGCCTGGGGCGGCAGATTCACGTCCAGACCCGAGCGCACCCACGAGACGAACAGCTCCAGCACCTTGAGGTTGGAGCTCTCGGAAATGCTGAACACGAGGTACAGCGCGGCCATCAGGCCGATGAGCGACTGCCAGAAATACTTCTCGCGCGAGGGCATGCCGTTGGGGTCCTTGTTGACCACCTTGCGCCAGTCGTCGGCCCAGCCGATGGCGCCAAAGCCCAGCATGACGATGAGCACGATCCAGACGAAGCGGTTGGACAGGTCGGCCCACAGCAGCGTGGAGACGCTGATCGCCAGCAGGATGAGCACGCCCCCCATGGTGGGCGTGCCGCTCTTGACGTGGTGCGTCTCCATGCCGTTGGTGCGGATGGGCTGGCCGATCTTGAGCGCCGTGAGCCGGCGGATGACCGCCGGCCCGGCGAACAGGCCGATGAGCAGCGCCGTGAGCGCGCCCAGCACCGCGCGCAGCGTGAGGTACTGGAACACGCGCAAAAAGCCGAGCTCCGGCGACAGGCCTTGCAGCCACTGGGCGAGCCACATCAGCATGGTGCCCCCCCGGTCATCCTGTGCTCACCGCGTCGTGCCATGGTGTGCCTCCTGCGCTGCAGCGGGTTGTTCTGCGGCGGCGGCCAGCGCCTCCACCACCTGTTCCATCTTCATGAATCGCGATCCCTTCACCAGCACGCTGCCCACCGTGGGCAGGGCCTGTTGCACCGCTGCCTGCAGCGCTGCCATGTCCTGAAAATGCCGCGCCCCGGCGCAGGCGGCCGCGGCGTGCGCGGCCAGAGGGCCCAGGGCGAACACCTGCTCGATGCCGCGCGCCTGGGCGTGCGCGCCGGCCTCGGCATGGAACTGCGGCCCCTGCGTGCCCACCTCGCCCATGTCGCCCAGCACCAGCAGGCGCGGGCCGGGCAGTTCGGCCAGCACCTCGATGGCCGCGTGCATGGAGTCGGGGTTGGCGTTGTAGCTGTCGTCCACCACGGTGACGGTGCGCGCGCCATAGCGCAGGCCCAGGGCGCGCGAGCGGCCCTTGACGGGCGCGAAGGCGGCCAGCCCCTGGGCGATGGCGGGCAGCGGCACACCCGCCGCCAGGGCGCAGGCCGTGGCCGCCAGGGCATTGGTGACGTTGTGCCGGCCGGCGATGTGGAGCAGGCAGTCCAGTGCGCCTTGCGGCGTGGCCATGTGCACCTGCCAGGCGCCGTCCCGCCACTGGGCCTGCGTGCAGCGCACGTCGGCCCCTGCCCCGCCGAAGGTGAGGCAGCGGCGCGCCCCCGCCAGGGCCTGCCACAGCGGCGTGTACGTGTCGCCCGCGGGGAAGACCGCCACGCCGTTCGCGGGCAGGACCGCGAACACCGAGCCGTTCTCTTCGGCCACGGCCTGCACGGTGTGCATGAACTCCAGGTGCTCGCGCTGCGCGTTGTTCACCAGGGCCACCGTGGGCTGGACGATGCCGGCGAGGTAGGCGATCTCGCCCGGGTGGTTCATGCCCAGTTCGACCACGCCCACGCGGTGCTGCGCCCCCAGGCGCAGCAGGGTCTGCGGCACGCCCACGGCATTGTTGAGGTTGCCCTGCGTGGCGAAGGCGGCCTCCTGCACATGGGCGCGCAGGATGGCGGCGATCATCTGCGTGACCGTGGTCTTGCCATTGCTGCCGGTGACGGCGATGAGCGGCAGCGCCCATTGCGCGCGCCAGCCCGCCGCCAAGTGCCCCAGGGCCTGCAGGCTGTCGGGCACCTCAATGCCCGGCAGGCCCGCGGCCTGCAGGCCGCGTTCGGCCAGGGCGGCGGCCGCGCCGGCGGCGCGCGCCTGGGGCAGGAAGTCGTGGGCATCGAAGCGCTCGCCGCGCAGGGCGACGAACAGGTCGCCCGGCTGCAGGCTGCGGGTGTCGGTGTGCACGCGCCCTATGGCCACGGCGCCGTCGCCCACGAGGTGCGCGCGCGGCTCGCGCTGCTGGATCCAGGCCAGTGCCTGCTGCAGGTCCATCATGCTCATGCGCCTGCCTCCCGGCGCTGCAGGGCGGCCTGCGCCTGCGCCATGTCGGAGAACGGCTGGCGCACGCCCGCCGTCTCCTGGTAGTCCTCGTGGCCCTTGCCGGCGATGAGCACCACGTCCTGCGCCGCGGCCTCGCGCAGCGCCAGGGCGATGGCGGCGGCGCGGTCGGGTTCGGCGCGCACGGTGCCGCCGGCAATGGTGCCCAGCAGGATCTGGTGGATGATGCCGGCCGGGTTCTCGCTGCGCGGGTTGTCGCAGGTCACCACCACGCGGTCGGCCTCGCGCTGGGCGATGCCGCCCATGAGCGGGCGCTTGCCCGCGTCGCGGTCGCCGCCGCAGCCGAACACGCACCACAACTGGCCGCCGCGCTCGCGCGCCAGGGGCTGCAGGGCGCGCAGCGCCTGCTCCAGCGCATCGGGTGTGTGGGCGTAGTCCACGGCCACCAGCGGCTGGCCCGGCAGTGCGATGCGCTCCATGCGCCCGGGCACCGGCACCAGCGCCGCGCAGGCCTGCACCGCCTGCGCCAGCGGCACGCCCAGGGCGCGCAGCGCGGCGATCACGCCCAGCAGGTTGGCCACGTTGTAGCTGCCAATGACCTGGGTCTGCAGTTCGCGGCGCTCCGCGCCTTCGAGCACGCCAAAGCGCAGGCCGCCCGCGCCCAGGGCCACGTCCACGGCGCGCAGGCATGCCGGGCCGTGCATGGACACGCTCCACAGGTCCAGCGCGGGGCGCGCGGCCAGCTCCTGGTGCAGCGCCGCGCCGCGCGGGTCGTCGATGTTGACCACGGCAGCGGCCAGGCCCGGCCAGTCGAACAGCACGCGCTTGGCATCCCAGTAGGCCTGCATGTCGGCGTGGTAGTCGAGGTGGTCCTGGGTGAAATTGGTGAACAGGGCCACGCGGATGCGCGTGCCCGCGAGGCGGTGCTCGGCCAGGCCGATGGAGGAGGCCTCGATGGCGCAGCTGTGCGCGCCCGCGTCCAGGAACGCGCGGAAAGCGCGCTGCAGGCGCACGGGGTCGGGGGTGGTCATGCCGGTGGCTTCCAGGCTCCCCGGCATTCCTACCCCCAAAGTACCCACAATGGCGCATGGAGCCTGCGCAAACAGCTCTTGATTCGATAGCGCATGCGCGAGCCACCAGGCGGTGCTGGTCTTGCCGTTGGTGCCGGTGACGGCGAGCACGTCCAGGCCCTGGCTGGGGTGGCCGAACCAGGCGGCGGCGATCTCGCCCGTGGCCTGCTTGAGGCGCGGCAGGGCAGCGATGTCCTCGCCGGCGAAGCCAAAGGGCTCCACGCCGTCGTGCTCGACCAGGCAGGCCGCCGCCCCGCGCACCAGGGCGTCGCCCACGTGGGCACGCCCGTCGGTGGCCGCGCCGGGCCAGGCGATGAAGCCATCGCCGGGCTGCACGCGCCGGCTGTCGGTCTGCAGCGTGCCCGTGACGCGCGCACGCAGCCACTGCACGGCCTGGGAGGCATCGGTCAGGATGTGCATCACAGCGGCTCCTCCACGTCGGCGACGATCTGCGGCTTGACGTCCATGTCGGGCTGCACGCCCATCATGCGCAGCGTCTGCTGCACCACCTCGCTGAACACGGGCGCGGCCACGGCGCCGCCGTAGTACACGCCGTTGCTGGGCTCGTCGATCATCACGGCGACGATGATGCGCGGCTTGTCGATGGGCGCCATGCCGGTGAACCAGGCGCGGTACTTGCCGGACGAATAGCTCTTGCCCACCTGCTTGCGCGCCGTGCCCGACTTGCCGCCCACGGAGTAGCCCAGGGTCTGCGCCTTCTGGCCCGTGCCGCCGGGGCCGGCCGCCATTTGCAGCATCTTGCGCACGGCGGCGGCCGTCTGCGGCGAAATCACGGGCACGCCCGCGGCGGGCTGGTCCGTCTTGAGCATGGTGGCGGGGATGATCTGGCCGTCGTGCGCGAACACGGTGTAGGAGCGCGCCATCTGGAACAGGCTGGCCGAGAGGCCGTAGCCATACGACATGGTGGCCTGCTCGATGGGCCGCCAGGTCTTGTAGGGCCGCAGGCGCCCGCTCACGCTGCCGGGAAAGTCGATCTGCGGCTTCTGCCCGAAGCCCGCGGCCGAGAAGGTCTCCCACATCTCGCGCGCGGGCATTTGCATGGCGATCTTGGTGGTGCCCACGTTGCTCGATTTCTGGATCACGCCCTCGACCGTGAGCACGCCGTAGTTGTGCGTGTCGGAGATCGTCGAGCCCGTGATGGTGAGCCGCCCCGGCGTGGTGTCGATCACGGTGTTCGGCTTGACGCGCCCCGTCTCCAGCGCCAGGGCGATGGTGAAGGGCTTCATGGTCGAGCCGGGCTCGAAGGTGTCGGTCAGCGCGCGGTTGCGCAACTGCTCGCCCGAGAGGTTTTGCCGCTTGTCGGGCACATAGCTGGGGTAGTTGGCCAGCGCCAGGATTTCGCCCGTGATGGCGTCGAGCACCACCACGCTGCCCGCCTTGGCCTTGTGCGCGGCGACCTGGTCGCGCAGCTTCTGGTAGGCGAAGAACTGCACCTTGCTGTCGATGGACAGCTGCATGTCGCGCCCATCCACGGGCGGCACGACCTCGCCCACGCCCTCGACCACGCGGCCCAGGCGGTCCTTGATGACGCGGCGCGAGCCGGGCTTGCCGGCCAGCAGGCGGTTGAAGGCCAGCTCCATGCCCTCCTGGCCCTGGTCCTCTACGTTGGTGAAGCCGACGACGTGCGCGGCCGACTCGCCCTCGGGGTACTGGCGCTTGTACTCCTTGCGCTGGTAAATGCCCTTGATGTTCAGGGCCGCGATCTTCTGGCCCAGATCCCAGTCGAGCTGGCGCTTGATCCAGACGAAGGTCTTGTCCTCGTCGGCCAGGCGCGCCTGCAGGTCGGCCAGCGGCATGGACAGCAGCTTGGCCAGCTCCTTGAGCTTGGCACGCACCTCGGCGTCGTCCTGGTCCACGTCCTCGGGAATGGCCCAGATGCTCGCGGCGGGCACGCTGGAGGCGAGGATCAGGCCGTTGCGGTCGAGCAGGCGCCCGCGGTTGGCCGGCAGCTCCAGGGTGCGGGCAAAGCGCACCTCGCCCTGGCGCTGAAAGAAGTCATTGCCCACCACCTGCACGTAGGCGGCGCGCAGCGCCAGTACCGCAAAGCCCAGGGCGAACATGGCGACGATGAAGCGGCTGCGCCACACCGGCGTCTTGCTCGCCAGCAGCGGGCTCGTCGCGTACTGCACGCTGCGGCTCATGGGCGCGGCTCCTGGACGGCGCCCGGTGCAGGCAGGGGGGTGGTCACGTACTGCGTGATGGCCGGGGTGGCCGTGTGCATCTGCAGGCGCGCGCGCGCGAGCTGCTCCACGCGCAGCGGCGTGGCCTGGGCGCGCTTTTGCACCTGCAGGCGCTGGTATTCGATCTGCAGACGGCGCGCCTCGGCATTGGCCTGGTCCAGCTCGGTGTACAGGCGGCGCGAGGCGTACTGCGTCTGCACCAGATAGAGCGCGCTGGCGATGAGCGCAAGCAGCAGCACGGCGTTCAGGCGGGTCATGCCGGCACCTCCGTGCGCTCGGCCACGCGCATCACGGCGCTGCGCGCGCGCGGGTTGGCCGCCACTTCGGCGGCGCCCGGCTTGATGCGGCCCAGCGCCTTGAGCCGCATGGGCTGGGGCGCGGCGAAGGGCGCGCGGCGGTCGAACACCTCCTTGGAATGCTGGGCGATAAACTGCTTGACGATGCGGTCCTCCAGCGAGTGGAAGCTGATGACCACCAGCCGCCCGCCGGGCGCGAGCACCGTCAGGCAGGCCTCTAGCGCCTGTTGCAGTTCTTCAAGTTCGGCGTTGATGAAAATCCGTAGAGCCTGAAATGTGCGCGTTGCAGGGTTCTGGCCTGGCTCGCGGGTCTTGACCGCGCCAGCCACGAGATCGGCCAGCTCTGCGGTGCGCTCGAGAGGGCCTCTCTCCTGCCGCCGAGCAACAATCGCCTTTGCAATGGGGCCAGCAAACCGTTCTTCACCGTATTCACGTATCACCTCCGCAATCTGTGCCACGTCGGCATGGGCCAGCCAGTCGGCCGCGCTCTGGCCGCGCGTGGTGTCCATGCGCATGTCCAGCGGTCCGTCAAACCGGAAACTGAAACCCCGCTCCGGGGCGTCGATCTGGGGCGAGCTCACGCCCAGGTCCATGAGCACACCCGCCACGCTGCCCGCGGGCAGTTCGGTCAGGTGGCGGAAACCCGCGTGCCGGATGCAAAAGCGCGCATCCTGGATGCGCGCTGCTTCTTCGATGGCCTGGGGGTCCTTGTCGAATGCCAGCAAGCGCCCCTGCGGTGACAGCCGGGAGAGAATGCGCCGCGTGTGCCCGCCGCGCCCGAAGGTGGCATCCACCCACAGGCCCGCGGGCGCCTCGCCCGCCCGCTCCAGCAGGGCATCGACTGCCTCGTCCAGCAGCACGGTGCGGTGTTCTCCAGCGTGTGCCACGGGCGCCTCAGAAAGAGAAGTCCTTGAACACATCGGGCATCTCGGCCTGCATGGCCTGGGCCTCCTGTGCCTCGTAGGTGGCCTTGTCCCAGAGCTCGAAGTGCCGGCCCATGCCGAGCAGCATGGCGTCCTTGGTGATGCCGGCGGCCTGGCGCAGTTCGGGGGCGATGAGCACGCGGCCCGTGGCGTCCATGTCCACATCCATGGCATTGCCCAGGAAGATGCGCTTCCACCACTGGGCGGACATGGGCAGCTCGGCGATGCGCTCGCGGAAGGTCTCCCACTCGGGGCGCGGAAAGACCATCAGGCAGCCATGCGGGTGCTTGGTGATGGTGAGCTGGCCTGCCGCTGCCTGGCTCAGGGCGTCACGATGCCGGGTCGGCACGGAAAGCCGACCCTTCGCATCCAGACTGAGCGAAGACGCCCCTTGAAACACTGCGCGGACCCCTCATAGACCGGCCACGGCGCCCGCGTGCGGTACGCGGGCTGTCATGGCACTTTTCACCACTTAATTGCACTTTTTTGCACTGTAGCAGGAAAAGCCACCACTGCAAGGAGGATTGCTACAACTTCTTGCAATGAAATCAAGGACTTAGGCACGACAGGGCCGGCCTGCAAACGGCAAAAACCGTTGTGCAGGAAGCAGTTAGGTGCGTCAATGAAAGTAACACCTGAGGGGGTGCGCACCCCCAGGACCGCCCGCCCGCCAGGGCGGCGCGGGCCTGGCGGTGCGGGGGGCGGGCTCAGAGGATGAAGCGCGAGAGGTCTTCGTCCTGCGCGAGCGCCTGCAGGCGCTCGTCCACGTAGGCAGCGTCTATGGCCACGGTCTGGCCGCTGCGGTGGGCCGCATCGAAGCTGATGTCGTCGAGCAGGCGTTCCATCACGGTGGCGAGGCGGCGTGCGCCGATGTTCTCCGTGCGTTCGTTGACCTCGTAGGCGATGCGCGCCAGGCGCGTGATGCCTTCGGGGGTGAATTGCAGCGTGACGCCTTCGGTTTCCAGCAGCGCCTGGTACTGCTTGACCAGGCTGGCGTGGGTCTGCGTGAGAATGGCCTCGAAGTCCTGCACCGAGAGCGAGCCCAGCTCCACGCGGATGGGAAAACGCCCCTGCAGCTCGGGAATCAGGTCGCTGGGCTTGGCAAGGTGGAAGGCGCCCGAGGCGATGAACAGGATGTGGTCGGTCTTGACCATGCCGTACTTGGTGTTCACCGTGGTGCCCTCGACCAGCGGCAGCAGGTCGCGCTGCACGCCCTGGCGCGAGACGTCGGCGCCGCCCGTTTCCTGGCGCGCGGCGACCTTGTCGATCTCGTCGATGAAGACGATGCCGTTCTGCTCGGCGCTGTGCACGGCGCGCTGCTTGATTTCTTCCTCGTTCACCAGCTTGGCGGCCTCCTCTTCGATGAGCAGGCGGCGCGCCTCGGCGATGGCGAGTTTGCGCGTCTTGCGCTTGCCCTGGCCGATCTGGCTGAACATGCCGCGCAGCTGCTCGGCCATGTCCTCCATGCCCGCGGGGCCCATGATCTCCAGTTGCGGGCGGGCGTCGGCCACGTCGATTTCTATTTCCTTGTCGTCGAGCTGGCCCTCGCGCAGCTTCTTGCGGAACACCTGGCGTGCCGTGCTGTCGGGCGCGGGCTCGCTGCCCGGGGTGCGCGCGGTGGGGATGAGCACGTCGAGGATGCGCTCCTCGGCCGCGTCCTCGGCGCGCGTGCGCACCAGGCGCATCTGCGCCTCGCGCTCCTGCTTGACGGCCACTTCCAGCAGGTCGCGGATGATGGCGTCCACGTCCTTGCCCACATAGCCCACCTCGGTGAACTTGGTGGCCTCGACCTTGATGAAGGGCGCGTCGGCCAGGCGCGCCAGGCGGCGCGCGATCTCGGTCTTGCCCACGCCCGTGGGGCCGATCATGAGGATGTTCTTGGGCGTGATCTCGCGGCGCAGGGGCTCGCTCACCTGCTGGCGGCGCCAGCGGTTGCGCAGGGCGATGGCCACGGCACGCTTGGCTCCGGCCTGGCCGACGATGTGGCGGTCGAGTTCGGAGACGATTTCCTGGGGGGTCATGGAGGACATATTCAAAGCAGAATCAGGCTCCAGCCCTTATGTAGTAAGCGCTGGCAGCTATCAAAAACAAAGTAGCCGAAACGCTCAGAGCGTCTCGACCGTGTGGTGCATGTTGGTGTAGATGCACAGCTCGCCGGCAATCGCCAGCGACTTGCGCACGATGTCCTCGGCACCCAGGTCGGTGTTGGCCAGCAGCGCCTGGGCGGCCGCCTGCGCGTAGGCGCCGCCGGAACCGATGGCGACGATGCCCTGCTCGGGTTCCAGCACGTCGCCGTTGCCCGTGATGATGAGCGAGGCGCTGGCGTCGGCCACGGCGAGCATGGCCTCCAGGCGGCGCAGCACGCGGTCGGTGCGCCAGTCCTTGGTGAGCTCGATGGCGGCGCGCGTGAGGTGGCCCTGGTGCTTTTCCAGCTTGGCCTCGAAGCGCTCGAACAGCGTGAAGGCGTCGGCCGTGGCGCCGGCAAAGCCGGCCAGCACCTTGCCATGGTGGAGCTTGCGCACCTTGCGCGCCGTGCCCTTGACGACGATGTGGCCCAGTGTGACCTGGCCGTCGCCGCCCAGGGCGACCTGCACGCCTGCCGCGGTCTGGCGACGCACGCTGAGGATGGTGGTGCCGTGGAACACCGGGGATTCGTTGGATGCGGTCATAGGGCGTCTAGGTGGGGGCGCCAACCGCCATTGCAAGTGCGTTCGCCATGGCGCATCGAGCGACCCAGCACGCAGGAAACTGTCACGGCCCAGGCCAGGGCTCCCGCGCAAGGCCCGCAGGGCCTCAGGGGGGGAGCATGCTAGTTCTTGCGCGGCAGCACCCAGGCGTGTTCGTTCACGCCCAGCACGTTGAAGAGCACGGCCACGAGCCGGTGCAGGTTGTGGAACTGCACCTCGCGGCCCTGGGCCTGCTGGTGCGCGGCCCAGTTGAGCACCGAACCGGCCGCCGTGAAGTCGATGCGGATGAGCTTGTCGCAGGCAATGGCCAGCGGCTGGCCCGCAGGCACCTGGTCCTGCACGCCCTCGAGCAGGTGCGCGGCATCGCCCTCGATGTGGCCGGACAGGCCGGCCATGGCGGGCACGGAGTCGCCAAAGCCGGTGAGCGTGCTGTGGGTGATGCTGTCCTTCCAGGGCGGCCGGGCCACGAGGTCCTGCACAGGCGCGGGAGCGCTGGGCGGCGGTTCGCCTGCAGCATCGCTGCTGTAGCCGCAGCGCGGCGTCGCCCAGGAGGGCGGGGAGACCTCGTAGGTGACGCAGTAGTCCAGGGCCACCATCTCGAACTCGTCGGGCTGGCCCATGAGGCGCAGCAGCGCCATGCGCAGGCGCCACCACTCGGGGTTGCTCTCGCGCACGCCGGACTGGGTGTGCTCCTGCAAGAGCGCCTGCAGGGCCTGCGCGCCGGCAAACACGAACTGGCCGGGCAGGTCGGCCCAGCGGGAAAACTCGTTCGCCAGCGCGGTGAGGGCGGCGTCCTCGATGGACTTCAGGCGCGTCCAGGTCAGCGTCCAGGGGGAGGCCGAGCGGTTGATGGACGCCTGCAGCGCTGCCACCGACTGCAGGGTGACGGCCGCCGGGGCGTTCCAGCTGAATTCGCGCCGGGGCACGGCCGGCTCTTCCTGCACGGTCGCCTGCAGGCCCAGTTGCTCGGGCAGGGAGAACCACAGCGGCGCCGAGCGCGAGAAGCGGGCGGCGAAGTCGATGGCCAGGGCGTCGAAGCGGTCCTGCTGGCCCGTGGCGCGGTACAGGTCGAACAGCGTCATCCAGATCTCGAACTGCGCATCGGGGTCGTCCGCGCTGTGGCGTTCGAGCACCTCCAGCAGCCCGGCTTCGGCGCCCGCGTAATCGCCGTTGGCAAAGCGGATGGCAGCTTCTTCGAGGTCGGGTTCGTGCACGAATCTCTCCATGGCTGGTGCGGCCTGCGCCACGGGGGCCGCGCCCAGGCTCCAGGGCGCGCCGCCCGGCTCCTCGGGGGGCAGCATGCCCGGCCCGTCCGGGGCACTGAGGCTTTCGCCGGAAAACAGCGGCTCGGGCGCGCCCTGCGTGCCCGGCAGCGCCGCCCCCAGAGGCAGGGGCGCCGTGGGCGCGTAGGCGTCGGGAGCGGCAGGGGCCGTCTGGACCTGCGTGGGGACATCGGGAGGCGGCAGGGTTTCGGCTGCGTCAGCGCCCTGCTTGCCCTTCCACCACTGCATGGACATCTGCGCCTCGATCTCGTCGATCTTCTTGATCGTGACGGCGCGTTCGCCGGGCGAGGTGAGGCTGCTCTGGAAGAACGAGGGCCGTGCGGCGGGGTCGGCGGTGCGCTGGCCGCTCAGGGCGTCGCGCTGGCGCAGCTTGCGCAACTGATCGAACTCGCGACGGCGCACGAAGTCGTTGCGCCGCTTGCGCTCGATCATTTCCTTGAGCATCTGCTTGCTGTACTGGCTCTCCTTGTCCTCCTGGATGGAGTCGAGTTCGGACCAGTTGACCGTGGGGTTGCGCACGAACCGCACCACCTTGGAGAGGAGGCCTCCGCCGGAGGAGGGGGTATCGTCGTCCTTGCTCATGGTCGCCAGGGTGCGCTGCAGCGGCTGCGGCCAGGGCCCTCAGTCGCCGAACATCTTCTGCTTGAGCTCGCGGCGCTGCTGCGCTTCGAGCGAGAGCGTGGCCGTGGGGCGCGCCAGCAGGCGGCCCACGCCGATGGGCTCGCCCGTCTCGTCGCAGTAGCCGTAGTCGCCGGCGTCGATGCGCGCGATGGACTGCTCGATCTTCTTGAGGAGCTTCCTCTCGCGGTCGCGCGTGCGCAGCTCCAGGGCGTGCTCCTCTTCGATGGTGGCGCGGTCGGCCGGATCGGGCACGACCACGGTGTCCTCGCGCAGGTGCTCGGTGGTTTCGCCCGCGTTGTTCAGCATGTCCTGCTTGAGCTGCACCAGCTTGCGGCGGAAGAAGGCCATCTGCACGTCGTTCATGTATTCGCTGTCGGGCATGGCCAGCATGTCGGCGTCGATCAGCTCCTCCAGGGGCCGGGTCTTCCAGTGGTTGGCCCGCTTGGGGTCTTTCTTGGGGGCCGTAGCGGGCGAGGCTTGCAGGGTCGTGGACATGGTATTCGTATAGCTCGCTTTGGCGGCCGTGGATGCGACGGCCTGTTCCATGGATGGTACGGTCAATTGCTCCCGTCGGGAAGAAGACCGTGCGCCGCGTGCGGTACCCGGCGCGGCAGTCTGGCCAGCACGGGTCCCGCCGGGTGCGGCCGGGGCTGGCGCCTGGGGTTTGCGCGGTGCAGCGTTCATCTCCTGTCTCCTCGCTTGGGGGGGCGGCCCGCTGCCGCAGGGGATGGGAGTCACCGGCAGAAGCGGGGGAAGGGGTCCCGAGGGCACCCCGGTCTTTTACCGGGGCGCGATTGTATAGATACCTGCTGACTTGGGGGGTGCGTTGTGCTTTCCCCACAAACCCGGTGCCGGATCAGGCCGCCAGGCACTGGTCCAGGCCCTGCTGGAAGATGTCCTGCGGCAGGTCGATGCCGATGAACACCATGCGGCTCTGGCGCGGCTCGCCCTCGGCCCACTGCGGCCCCAGGTCGCTGCCCATGAGCTGGTGCACGCCCTGGAAGATCACCTTGCGGTCGGTGCCCTGCATGTGCAGCACGCCCTTGTAGCGCAGCATGCGCGGGCCGTAGATGTTGACGATGGCGCCCAGGAAGTCCTCCAGCCTGGCCGGGTCGAAGGCGCGCTCGGCGCGGTAGACGAAGCTCTTGACGTCGTCGTCATGGTGGTGGTGGCGGCCGTGCTGGTGCGAGGGGTGGTCGCAGTGCGCGCCGTGCTCATGGCCATGGTGGTGGTGTCCGTGGTCGTGCTCGCCATGCCCGTGGTCATGGTCGCAGTGGCTATGGTCGTCCTCGTCCTGGAGGAAGTCGGGGTCGATGTCCAGCTTGGCGTTGAGATTGAAGCCGCGCAGGTCCAGCACCTCGGAGAGCGGCACCTCGCCGAAGTGCACGGCCTTGATGGGCGCGCGCGGGTTCATGTGCTTGAGGCGATGGGTGAGCGCGTCCACGTCGTCTGCGCTGACCAGATCGGTCTTGGAGAGGAAGATCTGGTCCGCAAAGCCCACCTGGCGGCGCGCCTCCTGGCGGTCGTCGAGTTGCTGCTGGGCGTGCTTGGCGTCCACCAGGGTGAGGATGGAGTCCACCAGGTAGGTCTCGGCGATCTCGTCGTCCATGAAGAAGGTCTGCACCACGGGGCCGGGGTCGGCCAGGCCCGTGGTCTCGATGACCACGCGCTCGAAATCGAGCAGGCCCTTGCGGCGCTTGGCGGCCAGCAGTTGCAGCGTCTCGCGCAGGTCCTCGCGGATGGTGCAGCAGATGCAGCCGTTGCTCATCTGCACGATCTGCTCCTGGCTGTCGGTGACGAGGATGTCGTTGTCGATGTTCTCCTCGCCGAATTCGTTTTCGATCACGGCGATCTTCTGGCCATGGGCCTCGGAGAGCACGCGCTTGAGCAAGGTGGTCTTGCCCGCGCCCAGGAAGCCGGTGAGGATGGTGGTGGGAATCAGAGACATGGGAATACCTTGGAACCGGCGCCGCTACCGCAGCCCCGGCACAGGGACTGCAGCACGGGCGCCACAGACATGGGGCGACTGTACCGGAGGCCGCATGCTCGGGATTGCCGCATGTGTATTTGATGCATTTTTGGCATCTAGCGCCGATGGAACAAGCGCAAGCAGCTCTGTTATTTGTAGCTTGATCCTGCCATTCCAGGCAGCGGGGTCAGGGGAGCAGGGGAACGGGAAGCAGCGCGCCGCGGATCGGAAGGTGCTTGACGCGCGGCCCTGCATACCTAAAATCTATTACGTTTGTTTACACAATTGCCGTGTCCTGGCGTTCACGCCAGCCAGCCCCGTTCCCGCTGCGCACACTGCACCACCCATCGCGGCCCGCCGCGCCTGCCCTCCATGCAGGCCCGTCCATTGGCCCGCGTCGCCTTCATTGCGCAGCCCTGGCCCCTCCCCCGCCCATGGCTGAAAGAAGTTTCGCACCGGCCCCTTGCGCGCCGGTGTACAGCGCTTTCGTCAAGGACTCGACAAATGAATCAGTGGTTGAACCAAATTTCCATGCGGGCCAAGCTCGGTCTGCTGGCCCTGGCCGGCATGGTGGGCCTGCTGCTCATCGCCATGTTCCTGGTGCATGAGCAATACCAGTACAGCCTGCTGCAGCGCCAGGCGCAGGTGCGCCAGGCGGTGGAAACGGCCAGCGGCGTGCTGGCCTGGGCCCAGCAGCAGGAGGCCAGCGGCGCCCTGCCGCGCGAGCAGGCACAGGCCATGGCCCAGGCGGCCATCGCCAAGATGCGCTACGGCAACAACGAGTACTTCTGGATCAACGACCTGCAGGGAACCATGCTCATGCACCCCATCAAGCCGGAGCTGCAGGGCAAAGGGGGCGACACCATCCGCGACCCCAATGGCCTGCTGGTCACCATGGAGGCGGCCAGGCTGGGACGCAATGGTGGCCATGGGTTTTTCCACTACCTCTGGCCCAAGCCGGGCAAGGACCAGCCGGTCGGCAAGATTTCCTACGTGCAGGGGTTCCAGCCCTGGGGCTGGGTGGTGGCGTCCGGCCTGTACATCGATGACTTGCGCGAGGACTTCCTGGCCAATGTGGGCAAGGTGGCCGCGGGCATCGGTGTGCTGCTGCTGATCGTGGGCTGGATGGCCTACGCCATCTCCACCTCCATCGTGCGGGGTGTGCATCGCGCCGTGAAGGCGCTGGACGCCATGGCCCAGGGCGACCTGTCCGTTCCCATCCGCATTAATGGCAAGGACGAAATCAGCGTGCTGCTGCAGACCCTGAGCCGCATGCAGGCGCAACTGGCGTCGGTGGTGTCCTCCGTGCGCCAGGGCTCGGAGAGCGTGGCGCTGGCCAGCGCCGAGATCGCCCAGGGCAACCAGGACCTCTCGGCGCGCACCGAGAGCCAGGCCAGCGCCCTGGAAGAGACCGCCGCCTCCATGGAGCAGCTCAATTCCACCGTGCGCCAGAACGCCGACAACGCCCGCCAGGCCAATCAGCTCGCCCAAAGCGCCTCTTCCGTCGCCTCCCAGGGCGGCGAGGTGGTGCAGGACGTGGTGCGCACCATGAAGGAGATCAACGAGAGCTCAACACGCATCGCCGACATCATCGGGGTCATTGACTCCATTGCCTTCCAGACCAATATCCTGGCCCTCAACGCAGCCGTGGAGGCCGCGCGTGCCGGCGAGCAGGGCCGGGGCTTTGCCGTCGTCGCCTCCGAGGTGCGCGCCCTGGCCGGCCGTTCGGCCGAGGCCGCGCGCGAGATCAAGGGCCTGATCGGCGCCAGCGTCGAGCGTGTGGAGGCGGGCACGGTTCTGGCGGACCGCGCCGGCCAGACCATGGTCGAGGTGGTGCAGTCCATCCAGCGCGTGACCGACATCATGGGCGAGATCAGCGCAGCCAGCAGCGAGCAAAGCCGCGGCGTCGATCAGGTGAACGAGGCCGTCACGCAGATGGACCAGACCACGCAGCAGAACGCCGCCCTGGTCGAAGAGATGGCCGCTGCCGCCTCCAGCCTCAACGCCCAGGCGCAGGAGCTGGTCAGCACGGTGGCCGTGTTCCAGCTCGGCGCGCAGGGCGCCGGGGCGGGCAGCCGCCCGCCCGCGCCCAGGCCCCCGGCGGCGGCGCCCAAGGTGTCCGCCACCCAACCCGTGCCCCAGGCCGCACCCCGGCCCGCCGCCCCACCCGCGCTGCGCCGCCCGGCGCTGACGCCCCAGACGCCGCCCGCCAGGCCCGCGACCCGCGCCCCCGAGAACGACGACTGGGAGAGTCTCTGACCGTCCCGGCGCGGACGCGCCGGGACGCACGCTCAGGTGCGCCAGTAATTGTTCGCCGCAGCCACGGTCTGGAAGTTCAGGGCGATGACCTGCGAGGCGGCGGTGAGCGCCTGGTGGTCGTTGGCGTACTCGGGGCGCAGCTTGTGCAGCACCTCGGAGTCCGGCTGGGTGTACTTGACGCCGCGCCGGCTCAGCGTGATGGCGAGCTCAAAGCCCTCCTGGGGCGTTGCCGTGATGAGGGTGGGAAGCCAGGTATCGGCCATGCGGTACTCCTTGCATCGAGAAGGGAACGGCCATTCTGCCGAACAGGCCAATGCCCTGATGGCAGTGCCGTTTCCATCCCCGCCTGGCGGAGCGCACACGCCCCCTGCGGCCCCGCCCGCGGCTAGGGCCGCGCAGCAGCGCCGCCGTCCGGAGCCTCGGGCACGTAGACCATGCTGCCATCCTTCATGCGGTAGGCCACCCCGGCCTTCATGCCCTGGCCTTCGCCAATCTGGCCCGAGGACTGGTACTGCTTGAGCTCGTTGCCCTCCTTGACCAGCATTTCCATGTTGGGCTTGCCCGCGTTCTTGATGACCACCACGTCCTGCGAGGCGAAGGGGTTGAGCGGGTTCTCGGCCACGGCGATGAGCAGCACGGCAATCACCACCAGGAACACGTCGATGATGTTGACCACGCTGAGGATGGGATCGTCCTCGTCGGAGTCGCCCAGGATGTCGATGCGCATGCGGCGGGATTCAGCCATGGGCCAGCTCCCGGGTGGCGCGCGAGGGCACCGCATCGTGTGCATGGCCGTGCGCAGGCGTTGGCACGGCCACGGGCGCAGCGTCCAGGCCGATGAGCAGCACATTGAGCTCCTCCATGAGCCAGCGCTTGCGCAGCGTCTGCACCACAAAGGTAATGGCGGCCGCCAGCAGCGCCACGATCACGGCGGCAAAGGCCACCACCAGGTTCTGCGCCATGCCCTGCGTGTTGCCTGCAGCCACGGCCACCAGGGCCGGGCCCATGGGGATCATGGTGGCCACCAGCCCCAGCAGCGGCGCCACGCGGCTGACGATGCGCTGGAGTTCGAGCTGCTTGAGCACGTACAGTTCCAGCCCGTCGCTGCCCAGGTGGGCATGGCGCTGCCAGTAGCGGTGCAGGGGCTGCAGGCCCAGCGGCTGGCGCGCACGCACCAGGGCCTCGACCAGGACCTGGCCCAGGCTGAACAGCGCATAGACAAACATCAGGCACAACAGCACCAGCACCGGGGTGAGAAAGAACTTGGAGATCTCGTAAAGGAAGCTTTCAAGGGCGTTCATGCGGAGGCTTTCAAAGAAAGGGACGAAGGAATGCGGTTGCGGCGCACGCGCCAGGCCTGCCAGGCCATGCCCGCCAACACGACGGCGCCCAGCAGCCAGGCGTAGGCCCAGATGAGCTGCTGCACGGGGGTGTCGCGCAGCACTTCGCGCAGCTCCTGGCCGCGCACCACCGGGGGCGGCGCGGGCGGCTCTGGTTCCGGTGCGGGCGGTTGCTGCTGCAGTGCTGTCTGGGGCGGCGCAGCAGCGGCGCTGGGCGCGGCCTGGGCAGGCGCGGGCTGCGGGCCAATGCCAAAGCCTTGCGCCAGCTCGGCCACGTAGGCCTTGAAGGTTTCGTTGCTGGTGTGCACATCGTGGCGCGCGGCCAGGTCCTGGTAGGTGGCCACCAGCTCACGCTTCGTACGCTCATCGGCCTGCCAGTAGTCCTTGCGGATGGCTTCGAGCATGCGCTCGGCCACCTGCGCCAGGGCCGTGGGGTTGTTCTTCTCAAACCACGCGCGCGTGCCCAGCTTGTGGCGGTCATTCACATAGGCCTCATGGAACTCCTGCCACTGGTCGTCGCGCACCACGTTGCGGTCCATCACCTGCCAGCCCCAGAAGTTGTTGACGGTGTTGAGCATCTGCAGCGTGCCGCTGTAGCCCTCCTGCATCATCTCCTTCATCCAGTTCGGGTGCTGGTAGACGCTGCGCAGCTCGGTGGCCATGAACTTCTCGGCCGTCTGCAGGCGCGCGCGGTTCGGGTCGCGCATGTTGGAGATGTAGAGCTGCGGGTTCTTGCCATCCAGGTGTTTGACGGCCAGCGAGATGCCGCCGAGGTATTCAAACGGGTGGTCGGTATCGAGCAGGCCGCGCAGGTTGGACGAGCGCGAGAACACGGCCGCACTGGTGCCGCGCAGGTGCTCGGCGTAGGTGTTGATCTCGCGCCCCGTGGGGTCGGCCAGCTTGCGGCTCCAGTGCGCGGTGTTGGGGCCATAGGCCCAGGACATGCGCGAGAGGTAGAGCTTTTCAAGCTTGCCGTCGCCCTCTTCCCACATGTCGGAGGCGAGCGAGGCGTCGGTCAGCTTGGTGCTGTAGTCGCCGCTTTCGTTGCCGAAGATGCGTGTCAGGGCAAACTCGCGCGCCTCCTGCGCGGGCACGCCCTGCGCCCGCAGCGCGGCCTCGATGCGCTCGGTATTGGCGCGCACGAAATTCTTCTCACGCGGCTCGGGCTGCGCGGCGAGCAACTGGATGGCCTCGTTGAAGCGCTCCATCACGTTGGGGAACTGGTCGCGGTACAGGCCGGTGAGCGAGATCACCGTGTCGATGCGCGGGCGCCCCAGCTCCTGCAGGGGAATCACCTCCATGCCCACCACGCGCCCGCCCTCGTCCCAGCGCGGTTTCACGCCCATGGCGTAGAGGATCTGCGCCTCCAGCATGCCCAGGTGGCGCAGGGTTTCGGTGCTCCACATGCTGAAAGCCAGCTTCTCGGGGAATTTGCCATGCTCGGCCTGGTAGGACTGGATCAGCGTCTGCACCGCCTCCTTGCCCGCCTCGTAGGCGGCGCGCGTGGGGATGCGCGCAGGGTCGAAGCCGTACATGTTGCGCCCGGTGTGCAGCGCGTCCGGGTTGCGGATCGGGTCGCCGCTGTAGGACGGGTCGATCCAGCGCGCCGACAGGCCCTGCAGCACGCCCTCCACCTCCCAGGCAGCGCGCAGCATAACCAGGAAGCGCCGCCCCTTCTCGGCCAGCACGCGCAGTTGCGGATCGTCGAGCTCACGCAGCGGGCGTTCGCTGAAGACCCAGTCGTCCACAAAGCGGTAGGGCGCGGTCTGGGGCAAATCCTTGTAGTCGCCCTTGAACGCGGCCTTGGCGCTCTTCACGCCCGTGGCCTCGTAGAGCGGCTGGCCCAGCATCTGCATCACGTTGCTGACGAGGTGAGCGCGCTCGGCGTCCAGGCCCAGAGTGTGCAGGCCCAGCGGCTGCTGGGCCGCACCCAGGTCTTCGAGGTAGTCCTCCAGGTCACGCAGGAACTTGTCGAAATCACGCTCCAGCTCGGCCACCTTCCACTTCAGGTCCTTGTGGATGTTCATCTTCACCGCCTGCGCCACGATGAGCTTGCGGTTGTTGTCCTTGACCAGGCCAGAATCGAGCGACTGGTATTCGCGGATCAGGTCGTTGATGCGCACGAAGTCTTCCGACAGGCCCGCGGGAGCGAACGCCGGGGTCTGGTGGCTCACGATCACGCCGCGCCCGCGCCGCTTGACGTGCAGCGCCTCGCCGATGTTGTCCACGATGTACGGGTACACCACCGGCGTGTTGCCCACCAGCAGGTTGGGCTCGTCGTAGGCCCACAGGCCGCGCTCCTTGCCGGGCGTCCACTCCTGCGTGCCGTGCGTGCCGAAGTGCACGATGGCGTGCGCGGCATGCTGCTCGCGCGCCCACAGGTAGGTGGCCAGGTAGAAGTGGTTGAGCGGCACCTTGGTGTCGTGGAACAGCTTTTTCTCGTCGTGGTGGCTCGCCGCCGTTTCGCTGCGCATGGGCTGGGGCAGCACCACGAGCTGGCCCAGTTTCATGCGCGGGATGACAAAGCCCTGCTGCCCCTGGTGGCGCACCACCCAGGGGCTCTTGGTGGGCTCGCCCCAGAAGGTGGTGATGCGCTGGCGCACCTCGGCGGGCAGGCCCTGAAGCCAGCGCTCGTAGCGCGCCAGGGGTAGAAAGTCCCAGTGCGGCGTCTTCATGAGTTCGCCCAGCGTGCCGGGTCGGTACGACGGGCGCAGCAGGGTAGCCACGGTGGCGATGATGTCCTGCTCGGTGGTGGCGTCTATGCGGTAGCCTTCGGCGCGCAGGCGCTGCACCAGGTGCTCCAGCGAGCGCGGCACATTGAGGTTGGAGGCCCCCTGGTTCTTCTCGCCCGGCGGGTGGTTCCAGAAGAACAGCGCCAGGCGCTTGTCGGCATTGGGCGTGGACTGCAGGCGCGCCAGGTTCACGGCCTTGCCCACGAGCAGGTCCATCTGCTCGGGCATGGGCACCAGCTCGCCGCCCTCGTTGGCGCTGACGACCACCGGGTCCTGCAGGCCGATGTATTCGGCATTGGTCAGCGCAAACGGCAGGTTGAAACTGCTCACGCCCACGGTGTCGCGCAGGTAGTCGGCGCGCGTGCCCTGGCGGTAGGACAGCATGTTGATGACCGGCACGCCCATGGCGCGGTGCCAGGCCTTGCGCGCATCGGGGTTGATGCCCAGGAAGGTGTTGACCAGCAGCACCTGGGGCAGCACCTTGCCGTCCAACGTGATGATGGGTTCGTCCACCTCCACCGGCGCCAGCTCCTGGGGGTTGGGAAAGCCCGGCCCCGCGTACACCCCGGCAGCAATGTCGGCCGTCTGCACCGGTCGCCCGCCAGGGGCAGCCATGGCGCCTGCGGGCGCACCACCCCGGCCCGACGGCGCTCCCCCTGCCCCGGCCGGAGGTCCACCCCCCCCCGGCCGGGTCGCTGCCGTTGCAGCTTGCGCATCGGCGGCCGCACGGGCCACACGGCTGCTGCGGTAGAACACCAGCGGCAGCGCACCGCGTGCTTCCAGCGCGGCAATGGTTTCGTCGAGCACACGGGTCTGCCCGTCGGACAGGTAACTGGACGACATCTCCATGCCCACCACCGGCGCGCCCTGGGCCGCACTGCCCTGGCGCGCCTGCCACCAGGCCAGGTAGCTGCGCAGGTCGGCAAACACGCCCTTGTCGTAGGCCGGGTGGTAGATGCCGCCATTGGGCAGTGCCACCGGCGCGGGCACGGTGGCGGGGTCGGTGCCCTGCAGCACGGCACGCAGGTACTGGAACAGGCGCTCGTGGTTCACGCGCATGCCGCCCACGTAGTAGTCGAACACGCGCTGGGCCTGCGCCGACGACAGGCCCATGGGGCGCAGGCGCACGGGCGGGCTCATCACATGGATGCCCACGCCCGGCAGCCGGGCGGCGCGGATTTGCGCCCCGGCCACACGCTCGATCAGCGCCTGGTCGTCGGAGCGCGGCGCATCCACCAGCACCAGGCGTGCGCCATCGAGCACACGCGCCACGCCTTTTTCACCCTCGGCATCGACCTGCGTCCAGGCCAGCTCCACGCCCTGGGCGCGCGCGGCCTCCTGCATGAGCTTGAACTTGCGCTCCAGCACCATGGTGCTGCTGATCAGGGCCACCTTGTCCGCCGCTGCGGCGGGAGCCACCAGCGCGCAGCACAGGGCTGCCACCATCCATATCCAGCGTGCC
The DNA here is from genome assembly GCF_000739995.1 of Comamonas granuli NBRC 101663. Classification (GTDB taxonomy): domain Bacteria; phylum Pseudomonadota; class Gammaproteobacteria; order Burkholderiales; family Burkholderiaceae_C; genus Simplicispira; species Simplicispira granuli. Next base: position 141,401 of record NZ_BBJX01000001.1, read on the forward strand.
ATTTCAGGATTCCGTGAGTTCATAAACAATGGGGATGCGCAGATCAGCCGCGCGGCCCGGCGCCATCTGTGCAGCCAGTGCCTGGGCCACGCTGCGCACCAGTTGCTCGGCAGCGTGGTCGAGCGCCTTGAAGCCCGAGGAGTGGTGCAGCGTGCAGTGCTGCAGGCTGCCGTCGGCACCTACGCGCAGGTGCACCACCACGGTGCCGCTCTGGCCCATGCGGCGCGCGCTGGCCGGGTAGCGCTTGCCCTGCTGCAAGGCCTGCTCCAGCCGGGCGCGCCACTGCTGGTAGCTCTGGTCGTCCTGCGGTGCAGGGGGTGCGGCGGCGCTCGGGGGCGCTGGCGGGGCCACCGCCGCCACTGCGCGCGGCGCTTCGGCGGCCGCGGCAGCGGCGACCGGCGTGGCCACGGTGGACTCGGAGCGCAGGGGCTCGGCCTGGGGCTGCGGCGCCTGCACCGGCACCTGGGGAACCGGGGTGGGACGGGGCGCAGCCACGGCGCGCGGGCGCGGGGCCGGTGCGGGCTGCGGCGCGGGGGGCGCGGGCGCCACCTGCGGGGGCTGCGGCGCGGGCGCTGGGGGCGCAGCCCAGCGCACGGCCACCTCCAGGCGCTCCACGGCAGGCGCCTGTTCCAGGCCCCACCACAGCGCCAAGCCCAGCAGGCCTGCGTGCAAAAGAAGCGATGGCCCCCAGTCGCGCGCAGCCATGCGCGCAGGGGCGCTCATCGTGAGGGTGGGCGCGCTCATGTGCGACGCACCTCCAGCGCCACCTTCTCGAAGCCCAGCGCCTTCACGCGGTCCACCAGGTCCACAAAGTCGGTCAGCGCCAGGGCGCCGTCGGCGCGCACGGTGACGGGCTGGGCGCGCTCGAAGCGGGCCAGGGCGGGCGCCAGATCGTCCACACGCACGTCGTTGAGGTACAGCACCTTGTGGCTGGTGAGCGTGAGCACCACGGGCGCAGGCTGGGTGGGTGCCGCCTGCGCGGCCTGCGCCAGATCCACAGGGATGCGCCCGGTGACCACGAAGGTGGCCGTGGTGAGCACGATGGTGAGCAGCACCAGCATCACATCGACCAGCGGCACGACGTTGATGGAGTCGATGTCCTCGTCCATGCTCAACCTCCCTGGGCTTCGTCAAACTCGGCCAGCTTGACGCGCACCACGCGGCGCAGCGCGTTGTTCAGCCCCACACAGGGAATGGCCACGCCAATGCCCACGGCCGTGGCCTTGAGCGCCAGGGCCAGGCCAACCATGATGGTTTTCACATCCATGGCGCCGCTGTGGCCCAGGGCCTCGAAGGTCAGCATGATGCCCAGCACCGTGCCCAGCAGGCCGATGTAGGGCGCGTTGGCCGCCACCGAGCCGATCACGCCCAGGCGCTGGGTGAGTTCGGTCTCCAGCCGCACGCGGCTGCGGTAGCTTTGCACCTGCACCTGGCGGTAGAAGCGCCAGCGTTCCAGCGCCACGGCCACGGCCCAGGCGCTCAGGGACAGGAGCAGGCCGATCACGCCCCACTCCACGACGGATTTGAAGTCCTGCATGGCGTGCTCCGGTGCTCAGAACTGCAGGCTCAGGCCCAGGCGCCAGGTGCGGCCGGGGTCCACCACGATGGAGGGGTCCTGGCTGTTGTAGCGGCCGTCCATGTTGGAGTCGCCTGCGCCGCGCGCCGTGAGGTAGTAGCGCTTGTCGAACAGGTTTTCCACGCGCACGTAGGCGCTCAGGCGCGCGCCGGGCCAGGCCGGGAGCTTGGTGCTGTACTGCGCCGTGAGGTGCAGCAGGGTGCGGCCGGGGAGCTTTTCCTGGTTGACCTCATCGGCCCAGGCGGCGGCCTTGGCGTCGATCTCGCCGCTGAGCGTCCAGCCCGGTGCGGGCAGGTAGTTGGCGCGCAGGTTGAACTGGTGCGGCGGGGTGCGCGGGATCTTCTTGCCCGTGTTGTCGTAGCGCTGCACCGTGAAGTTGCTTTGCCAGAAACCGGGGTTGGCACGCTGCGCCGCCGTGGGGCTGGCGACATAGGTGCCGTTGGCGTTGCCATAGGTCTGGTAGTAGCTGTCATAGCGCGTGAACCAGGAATCCAGGTAGGTGTAGGCGGCATCGAACGACCACTGGCGGTGCGGCTGGGTGCGCAGCTCCAGCTCCAGGCCGCGGCTGCGCGCGCCGCCGATGTTGCGGAACTGCGAGCCCCCGCCCGCCGGGTTGTTGCTGCCCGCGTACTGGCCATTGCTGTCCAGGATGAAGTCCTTGCGGTCCACCTGGAACAGCGCCGCGTTCAGGCTGGACGGCCAGCCCGCCAGTTGCAGCTGGCGCTTGAGGCCGATCTCGAAGCTGGTGGCCTTTTCCGGCTGGAGGTCGGGGTTGCCCTGCACCAGGGTGTTGGTGGTGGTCTGCCCGCGGTAGAGCTGCTCGGCCGTGGGCGCGCGGAAGCCCGTGGACACGGCGGCGTGCAGTGTGGTGTCCTTGTCCAGCGCATGGGTCAGCCCCAGGCGGTAGCTGTTCACGTCGAAGTCCTTGCGCTCGGCCACCGTGCGGTTGCCGTTGCCCGCCACCGGCAGGGCGTTGAAGCGCACGCCCAGGCGGTCGTGGCGCAGGTTGAAGGTGGCCGCCGTCTTGTCGCTCAGGCCGAGCTTGGCCTCGCCGTACAGCGCCTGGTTGGTTTCCACGGTGTCGTCGTCGCTCATCACCATGCCCGCCGGGGTGACCGGGCCGGTGGGGCGCGCACGGTAGCTGTTGAGCGTGGAGACGCGGTTGTCGAAGCTGTTGCGCTTGACCTCCAGCCCGCCCATCAGCGCCAGGCGGTCGCGGTGGGTGCGGTACTCGGTCTTGAAGCCGCGCTGCACCTGCGTGTAGTCGTTGAGCAGGCTGTAGTGGTCGATGCCCGTGGTGGGCGCACCCGTGGCCGTGAAGCGCATGGGGTTGGCCCAGAAGGTGGTGTCGTCCTGGTACTGGTACACCACGGCCAGCAGGTTGCTGCGTTCGTCCAGGTCGTTGGAGTAGGTCAGGTTGATGCGCGCGAGGTCCACGTCGAAATTGCGGCTGTAACCGCGCCCGCCGTTGATGCCCTGGGGGTCGGTCAGGGCGTTGTCCACCCCGGTGACGCTGCCCTCGCGGTCACGAAAGCGCTGGGACTTCTCGAACCCCAGGCTCAGGTCGCTGCCGGCCGTGAGCGCGTACTTCAGGTTGCCCGACAAGGTCTTGCTGTAGGTGCGCGAGAGGAAGTAGTAGCCATCCTGGTCGCGGTCGCTGTACTGGATGTGGCCCGAGAGCTCATCGAGCGCAAAGCCCGCGCGCACCATGGCGCGGCGGTAGCCGAAAGCGCCCGCATCCGCCTCGGCCTTGGCGCCGCGCTGGCTGGCGCCGCGCTTGGTGGTGATGACCACCGCCCCGGCCAGCGCATCCTCGCCATAGAGGTAGGAGGCGCCGCCCTTGATGACCTTGATGGACTCGATGTTGTCGATGTCGATGTTGACCTTGCCCGTGCGCTCGTACACGGGCACACCGTCGATGATGATGGCCACGCCGGGCTTCTCGCCCATGTAGCGCTGGTTCTCCACGCCGCGCAGCTTGATCTTGACGGTTTCGCCGTCGCCCTGCAGGTCGGCCGTGATGCCGCTGACGGCGCGCAGCACTTCGATCAGGTTCTTGGCGTGCTGCTCCTCGATCTGCTGGCGGCCGATGGTGACGGACGACACCGGATCGGTGGCGCTGGACAGGAAGCGGTCGTCAATGGCCGAGCCGGTGATGGTGATGGGGGCCAGCGCATCGCTGGTCTGTGCCCAGCCCGGGGCAGCAACGCCACAGGCCAGCAGACAGGCCAGGGCAACGGTGGAGTGACGCAACATCGTGTTTCCTCTTGGGTGATTTCGAGACGGAGCGCTGCAACGCACGGCCGGGCCGTGGGCAGTGCAGGCAAACCGGCGCGCGCGCAGGGCGGCGCAAACCGGTCAACAGGCAGAAAAAAGCGAAGGGAGCGAACGGCGCGGGCCGCCTGACAGCGTCAGGCGCGCGCGGGCACGATCAGCCGCGCAGGGCGGGCGGGGCGCGCGTGAGGGCGCCCAGCCAGACGGCGGGCCGGGGTCCGGCGCGGTAGAACGCAACCGGCATGTCCTGCGCGCAGCGCAGCAAGGGCAGCGCCGCTTGCGTGGCAGGCGGTGCGGCCACGGCGTGCATGCTGCACCAGGTACAGGGTTTCTTGAGATCGGCCAGGGTGCTGCTGCCCTCGTCGGGCAGCACATCGCCATCGGCCTGCACCCACAGCATGCCCGATGCGGTACAGACCATCACAGCGCCCTCGGGGGCTGCGCCCCCGGACACCACGGCCTGCGCCAGGGTGGGCGCCAGTGCACCAAATGCCACAGCCAGCATGGCCAGCAAGGCAATGCAGCGGCGGTACAGGCGCAGGGTGAACATCGCGGCAGTGTAACCAAACGCTCGGCACCCACCTTTGCGCCAGCGCAAGAGCCTGCGGTGCTATTTGCGCCGCGCCCGCGGGTGTGCCTGGTCGTACACCTTGGCCAGATGCTGGTAGTCGAGCCGGGTATAGACCTGCGTGGTGGTGATGCTGGCATGCCCCAGCAGCTCCTGCACGGCGCGCAGGTCGCCGCTGGACTGCAGCAGGTGGCTGGCAAACGAGTGGCGCAGCATGTGCGGGTGCACCGGCGTGGTCAGCCCCGCCCGCTGGCTGCGCTGGCGCAGGCGCAGCCAGATGGACTGGGCCGACAGGCGCGCGCCGCGCTGGCCCACGAACAGCGCGGCGTCCAGCCGGCCGGGCGCAAACGGCGTGGCGCGCTGCGCCAGCCAGGCCTGCAGCGCCTGCAGCGCCGCCGCACCCAGCGGCAGGCTGCGGCGCTTGCTGCCCTTGCCGCGCACATGCACTTCGGCGGCCTGCAGATCGATCCAGCCGCGCCCCAGGCGCTCGGTGTCGGGGCCAGGGGCGACGTCCAGGCCGGCCAGCTCGCCCACGCGCAGGCCGCAGCCGTAGAGCAGCTCGACCATGGCGGCGTCGCGCGCCTCCAGCCAGGGGTCGGCGCCCTCCGCGGCATGCTCGGCCAGGCGCACGGCGTCGTCCACGCCCAGGGCCTTGGGCAGGGGCTTGGGTGCCTTGGGCGCGCGCACGCCCTGCACGGGGTTGTGCCCGGTCAGCCCCTGGCGCGCCGCCCACAGGTAAAAGCCGCGCCATCCCGAGAGGATGAGCGCAATGCCCCGCCCGCTGCGCCCCGCGGCGTGCATCTGCGCCACGGCGCGGCGGATGTGCGCCGCCTGCAGTTGCAGCAGGGGCAGGCCCGCCTGCGCGGCCACCTGCTGCAGGCGCTGCAGGTCCAGCGTGTAGAGGGTGACGGTGCGCGCGGCCAGGCGCTTTTCCACGCGCACATGCTCCAGGTAGCGCAGGGCTTCGGGGGGCAGCGGCGCGGGGGCGGTCATGCGTGGACCGCTTTGCGCGCCACCCACAGCCCATGAAACCGGCGCTGCCCAAACCAGCGGCCACCGCGCAAGGGCCGCCCCGCCGCGCTGGTGGCGTCCCCCTGCCCGCATCGCGCAGCGATGCGAGAGCGGGGGGAAGGCGCAAAGCGCCACAGGGGGGTGGTCACATCACCTCAAGCGCAGCAGCGCTGCGCTCGCCAGTTCGGCCATGCGCGCCAGGAAGTCGGTGCCCATGGTGGCGTCGAAGCGCTGCGGGTCGGGCGAGCCCAGCACCAGCAGGCCGAAGGCCGGTGTGGCGCTGTCGATGGGGCCTTCACGCAGCGGCAGCAGGGCCACGGACTGCGCACCCTGCGCCACGCTCTCGCCTCCGTCCTCGGGCAGGACCAGGGCCGGGGGCAGCCACTGCGCGGGCTCGAAGCCCAGGTTGGGGCCGCAAAAAGGCATGGTCAGCGAGCTGGCGAAGGCCTGCGCGTCTTCGCTGGCATCGAGCGCAAAGTCGCAGTCGATGTAGGGCCCCGCCACGCCCCACACGCGCACGGCGGCCTGGGGCACGTCGAACAGGGCGCAGATGCTGTCGGTCAGCGCCAGCGGCAGGTCGATGGGGTCGCGCACGGCGAGCAGGCGGCCCGTCCACTGGTGCACCTTCTGCGCGATGGCGGCATTCTCGGTGCCGTGGCGCACCATCTCGATGATGCGCTGCTCCAGGCCCTTGATCTTCTCGCGCAGCATCTCAGCCTGGCGCTCCTGCAGGCTCACGGCGCGCTGGCCGTGCGGGCTGGTGAGCTGCACGCCGGCCAGCACCTCGGCGTGGCGCTCGAAGAAGCCGGGCGTGGCGAGCAGGTAGTCGGCGATGTCGTCTTCGGTGATGGGGGGGATGTGGGTGCTGGAGCTCATGGTGCGTCGGGGAGGTCGATCTGGCCTTCGAACACGGTGGTGGCCGGGCCGGTCAGGAACACGGAGTCGGCCTCCTGGCCGCTCCAGGCGATGGTGAGCAGGCCGCCGCGCGTCTGCACGTCCACCCGGGTGTCGAGCAGCCCCAGGCGGATGCCGGCGGCCACGGCGGCGCAGGCGCCGGTGCCGCAGGCCAGGGTTTCGCCCGCGCCGCGCTCGTACACGCGCAGGCGCACCTGGCCGCGGTCCACGATCTGCAGGTAGCCGGCGTTCACGCGCTGCGGAAAGCGTGCGTGGCGCTCGATCAGCGGGCCGGTCTGCGCCACGGGGGCGCTGTCCACCTGGTCCACCAGTTGCACGGCGTGCGGGTTGCCCATGGACACGACCGCTACCAAAACAGTAGCTGCTGGCGCTTGCCCATCCAGCGCTAGAGGCCATTTTTGCCCAAAACCCTGGGCCACGGGCACCAGGCCCGCGGCGTCGAAAGGCACGCGCGCCGGGTCGAACTGCGGCCTGCCCATGTCCACGGTGACGCGGCCGTCGGGCGTGAGCTGGGGCTCGATGACGCCCGCGAGCGTCTGCACGCGCAGGCGGTCTTTCGCCGTCAGGCCCTTGTCGCGCACGTAGCGCGCAAAGCAGCGCGCGCCGTTGCCGCACTGCTCCACCTCGCCGCCGTCGGCGTTGTGGATCACGTACTCGAAGTCCAGGCCCGGCGCGGGCGCAGGCCGCACGCTCAGGATCTGGTCCGCGCCCACGCCGAAGTGGCGGTCGGCCAGGAAGCGGTACTGCGCGGCCGTGAGCCCGAGGCGGCCCTGGGTCTCGTCGAGCACGACGAAGTCATTGCCCGCACCCTGCATCTTGGTAAAGCGGATCTGCATGGCTTGGATTATCGTCGCAGGCACCGCGCACCGCGCATCCCCTGCAAGGAGTTCCTGCCATGTCCGACCTGAGCCATTTCCCCATCACGCGCAAATGGCCCGCGCACCACCCCGAGCGCATCCAGCTCTATTCCCTGCCCACGCCCAACGGCGTGAAGGTGTCCATCCTGCTGGAGGAAACCGGCCTGCCTTACGAGCCGCACCTGGTGAGCTTCGAGACCAACGACCAGCTCTCGCCCGAGTTCCTCTCGCTCAACCCGAACAACAAGATCCCCGCGATCATCGACCCCGACGGACCGGGCGGCGCGCCGCTGGCGCTGTTCGAGTCCGGCGCCATCCTCTGGTACCTGGCCGAGAAGACCGGGCGCTTTCTGCCGCTGGACGCCAGCGCGCGCTACGAGACGCTGCAATGGCTGATGTGGCAGATGGGCGGCCTGGGGCCCATGTTCGGCCAGCTCGGCTTCTTCCACAAGTTCGCGGGCAAAGACTACGAAGACAAGCGCCCGCGTGACCGTTACGTGGCCGAATCGAAGCGCCTGCTCGGCGTGCTCGAGCAGCGCCTGACGGGCCGCCGCTGGGTGATGGGCGAGGAGTACACCATCGCCGACATCGCCATCTTCCCCTGGGTGCGCAACCTCGTGGGCTTCTATGGCGCGGGCGCACTGGTCGAATTCGACCACTTCCCGCAGGTGCAGCGCGCGCTGGCGGCCTTCGTGGAGCGCCCCGCCGTGCAGCGCGGGCTGGCGATTCCCGCACGAGACTGAATCCGCCCGTCGACACGCATCGTCCACGACGCATGCAACCGGCGCGCGCCCCAGGCCAGGGCCGCCGTGCAAGGGCCGCCCCGCCGCACTGGCGGCGTCCCCCTGCCCGCCTCGCAACGCGAGGCGAGAGCGGGGGGAAGCGGCGCAGCCGCTCAGGGGGGTGCTCATAATGCAGGCATGACACGCCCCAGCCAGCTCCTGCACCCGCCCCGCCCACCCGTCCCCGCCCTGCCCGCCGCCACCGTGCTGCTGCTGCGCGATGGCGCGCAGGGGCTGGAGGTGCTGATGACGCGCCGCTCGACGCAAGCCAGTTTCGCGCCCGGTGCCTATGTGTTCCCTGGCGGCGGCATCGACGCGCTGGACGCGCAATCGCACGGTGCCGCCGCGCGCCGCGCCACGCAAAGCGACACGCAGCTCACCCAGGCCATCGCCGCCATCCGCGAGAGCTTCGAGGAGCTGGGCGTGCTGCTGGCGCGCCATGCCGATGGCCGCTGGGCCGGTGCCGACGACATCGCCCAGCTCGACCGCCAAGCCCCCTTCGCCGCACAGTGCCAGGCGCGGGGCCTGCAGCTGGCGGCCGACGGCGTATTCACGCTCGCGCGCTGGATCACCGACCGCGACCTGCCCAAGCGCTTCGACGTGCCCTTTCTCGTGGCGCGCATGCCCGAGGGCCAGACGCCCGTGGCCGACGAGGCCGAGCAGTTCGAGCCCCAGTGGGTGCGCCCGCAGGAGGCCCTGGAGCGCCATGCGGCTGGCGGCTTCTTCATGATCTTCCCGACCATCCGCACGCTGCAGCGCCTGGCGCCCTTTGCGCGCGTGGACGATGTGCTGGCCGCCTGCGCCAGCGAAGCGCCGCTGTGGACGAGCTGCCCGCGCGCCGGCCTGCTGGCCGGCAAGGAGGCGCGCTACATGGAGGACGAAATGCCCTTCGGCGAGCTGGCCCTGGTCTGCCCCGACGGGCAGATCGCCCACCCGCTCGATTGGCAGAGCGAGCGCGCCGTGCCGCTGCTGAAGAACGTGCAGCGCCTCACCGCTCCCAACCCCGGCGTGATGACCGGCCCTGGCACCAACAGCTACCTCGTGGGCGACCCGGCCACGGGCTACATCGCCATCGACCCCGGCCCGGCGGACACCGAGCACCTGGAGCGCCTGTGGCGCGCGGCGGGCGGCGACATCCGCATGATCGTCTGCACGCACTCGCACCCCGACCATTCCCCCGGCGCCGCGCCGCTGCAGCAGATGTGCGCGCGCGCAGGGCGCGCCGCGCCGCCCGTGCTGGGCCTGCCCTCGGCCCCCACGGCGCGCGCCGACAGCCAGTTCACGCCCGACCGGTCGCTATCGAATGATGAGCTGCTCACGCTCACCGGCAAAGGGCTGGATGGCGAAATCACCCATACCCTGCAGGTGGTGCACACGCCCGGCCACGCGGCCAACCATGTGTGCCTGCTGCTGGTGGAAGACGGCCTGCTGTTCTCCGGCGACCACATCCTCAACGGCAGCACCACCATCATCAACCCGCCCGACGGCAACATGGCCGACTACCTCGACGCGCTCGACCGGCTCGATGCGCTGTGCGCCGAACACGGCGTGGCGTTCATCCTGCCCGCGCACGGCCATGTGCTGGGCGAGGCGCGCGCCGCCATCGCCCAGCTCAAGGGCCACCGCCTGGCGCGCGAGGCCAAGGTCATCGCCGCCATGCAGGCACTGCCCGAGGGCACGGTGGAGCAATGGGTGGAGCTGGCCTACGCCGACGTGCCGCCACGCATGTGGCCGCTGGCGCAGCGCTCGCTGATCGCGCACGTCGAGCGCATCCGCGCCCAAGGCCCGGGCAATGACTGAATTGAAGTACAACCCCCTGTGGCGCTGCGCGCCTTCCCCCTTCTCTGGCATTGCTGCGCAATGCGGAAGGGGGACACCCCCAGCGCGGCGGGGCGGCCCTTGCGCGGGGGCCGCTGACCAGAGTCACGCCCCTCTTTCACACCATGGATAGTGCGCAGCACGGTGCACCTCCTATGCAAAAACACCCCCACCCCCCCGAAACGACGATCCGCCTGGCCAAGCGCCTGGCGGCCGAGCACGGCCTCTCGCGCAGCACCGCCGAGCAGTACATCGAGGGCGGCTGGGTCAGCGTGGACGGCCAGGTGGTCGAGCTGCCCGGCGCGCGCGTCGCGCCGCAGCAGCGCGTGACACTGGCGCCGGACGCCAGCCTGCTGGAGCTCACCCCCGTCACCCTGCTGCTGCACAAGCCGCCGGGCTACGAGGCCGGACTGGGGCTGGAAGCCGGCGCGGCCGCGCACGGCAGCCGCAGCCAGGGCGCGCCCTCGGCGCTCACGCTGCTGAACGCGCAAAGCCACCTGCCCGAGGACGCCGCCGGCATCCGTGTGCTGCTGCGCCACTTCAAGCAACTGGAATGCTTCACGCCGCTGCCCACGCCGGCCAGCGGTCTCGTGGTCTACACGCAGGACCGGCGCATCGCGCGCAAGCTGCAAGAGGACATCGAGACGCTGGAGCAGGAATGCATCGTCGAGGTGGCGGGCCAGATCGCCGAGGGCGGTCTGCAAAAGCTTTGCCACGGCCTGAGCTTCAACGGCCGGCCGCTGCCGCCCATCAAGGTGAGCTGGCAGAACGAAACGCGCCTGCGCTTCGCGCTCAAGGGCATACGCCCCGGCCAGATCCCGGCCATGTGCGAGGCCGTGGGCCTGCAGGTGCGGGCCCTCAAGCGCATCCGCATCGGCCGCGTGCCGCTGGCCAAGGTGCCCGAGGGGCAGTGGCGCTACCTGCAGCCCTGGGAGAGGTTTTGAGAATCGCTTGCACCATCAAAAATGATAGCTGCCAGCGCTTTATCTACGGGCGCCAGAGCCATTTTTGACCTAAAAAAAGTGTGAAGCGTGCCGATAAGCCGGATTCTGTGCACTGCGGTTGCCCGCAGCGTGACCGCCATTACTCTGGGCCGGGGGTCGCCCACCCGGCTCGGTGCTACCTACCCGCCAGCTCTGCGGAACCACATCAACGCTGGCCTACTTGGTATTGCTGCGCGTAGAGATTGCCCGTTTCACCCCCAGTGGTCTACCTTGCGGCACTCCCCCGGGACTCGTCTCTGTTGCTCTGATCCTCACCTCACGGTGGGCAGCCGTTAGCTGCTACGCTGTCCTGTGCAGTCCGGACGTTCCTCCAGTGCCTGGTTTCCCAGATTGCACCAGCGGCGGTCTGGCATGCTTCACGGGCGTGATTATCCCAGACCCCGGCCCTTCGCTGTTTTGCCATGCAGACACCATGACCACCGCCTCCACCGCGCATTTCGACAGCGCCGCCCGCGACTGGGACCAGCGCCCCCTGTCGCAGCAACTGGCCGCCCTGCCCCCCCTTGTGCTCGCCCGGCTGCCGCTGGCGGCGACCGACCAGGTGCTGGACTTCGGCGCGGGCACCGGCCTGCTGGCCACCGCCATCGCGCCGCACGTGGCGCAGGTCACGGCGCTGGACATGTCCGCGGCCATGCTGCAGGTGCTCGACGCCAAGGGCTTTGCCAACATCGTCACGCGCCAGGGCGACATCTTCGACGGCCTGCCCGGGCGCTACCACGCCATCGTGAGCTGCATGGCCCTGCACCATGTGGCGGACACCGCCGCGCTGCTGCGCACCTTCGCCGCGGCGCTGCACCCGGGCGGGCGCATCGCGCTGGTGGACCTGTACGCCGAGGACGGGAGCTTTCACGGCGACAACGCCGCCAAGGGCGTGCAGCATTTCGGCTTTGCCCCCGCGGCCCTGCAGGCGCTGGCACAGGCAGCGGGCCTGACCGACATCGGGTGCAGCGACATCCTGCGCCTGCGCCACCGCAACGGCCGGGACTACCCGCTGTTCCTCCTGACGGGCCGCAAGCCTTGAGCGCGGTGCGCCGGCATAACCATATGGCCGATGCTGTAGAACAGCTGGTTCAGAATGCCAGCTACCGTTTTTCTTCGGCCCTACAGGAGAAGCCATGAAAGTTGACAACGTTCTGCAGACCATAGGCAATACGCCGCACATCCGCATCAACCGCCTGTTCGGCGCGCAGGCCCAGGTGTGGATCAAGTCCGAGCGCAGCAACCCCGGCGGCTCGATCAAGGACCGCATCGCGCTGTCCATGGTGGAAGACGCCGAGAAGTCCGGCGCGCTCAAGCCCGGCGGCACCATCATCGAGCCCACCAGCGGCAACACTGGCATCGGCCTGGCGCTGGTGGCCGCCGTCAAGGGCTACAAGCTCATCCTCGTGATGCCCGACAGCATGAGCCTGGAGCGCCGCCGCCTGATGCTCGCCTACGGCGCGCAGTTCGACCTCACGCCGCGCGAGAAAGGCATGAAGGGCGCCATCGCCCGCGCCGAGGAGCTGGCCGCGCAGACGCCCGGCGCCTGGATTCCGCAGCAGTTCGAGAACCCCGCCAACGCCGACGTGCACGCGCGCACCACGGCGCAGGAAATCCTGGCCGACTTCCCCGACGGGCTGGACGCGCTCATCACCGGCGTGGGCACGGGCGGGCACCTCACGGGTTGCGCGCGCGTGCTCAAGCAGCATTTCCCGCAGCTCAAGGTCTACGCCGTGGAGCCCACGCTCTCGCCGGTGATCTCGGGCGGCCAGCCCGGCCCCCACCCCATCCAGGGCCTGGGCGCGGGCTTCATCCCCAAGAACCTCGACACCCGCCTGCTCGACGGCGTGATCACCATCGACGCCGAGCCCGCGCGCGAATACGCCCGCCGCGCCGCGCGCGAGGAAGGCCTGCTCGTGGGCATCTCCTCGGGCGCCACGCTGGCGGCCATTGCGCACAAGCTGCCCGAGCTGCCCGCAGGCGCGCGCGTGCTGGGCTTCAACTACGACACGGGCGAGCGCTACCTGTCGGTCGAGGGCTTCCTGCCCACCGCTTGAGAGCGCGCCGGGCTCACGCCAGCACGGCGTGCGCCGGCACGCAGTCCAGCCCCAGGGCGTGCGCCACGGCCGCGTGGGTGATGTGCCCGCGGGCCACCTGCAGGCCCTGGCGCAGGTGCGGGTCGTCGCGCATGGCCTGCTGCCAGCCTTGGTCGGCCAGGGCCAGAACATGCCGCAGCGTGGCGTGGTTCAGCGCCTGGGTGGCGGTGCGCGCCACCGCCCCCGGCATATTGGCCACGCAGTAGTGCAGCACGCCATCGACCAGGAAGGTGGGCTCGGCATGCGTGGTCGGGCGCGAAGTCTCGAAGCAGCCGCCCTGGTCTATGGCCACATCGACCAGCACTGCGCCCTTCTTCATGCGCGCCACCAGCGCGCGCGACACCAGCCGGGGCGCGCGCGCTCCGGGGACCAGCACGCTGCCGATCACCAGGTCGGCGCCCAGGACGGCCTCCTCGATGTTCTGGGCATGCGAGAACAGCGTGTGCACGCGGTTGCCCCACACCAGGTCGAGCTGGCGCAGGCGGTCCACGCGGGTGTCGAGCACCGTGACCAGCGCGCCCAGGCCCGCGGCCATCTGCGCCGCCTGGGTTCCCACGGTGCCGGCCCCCAGGATGACCACCTGCGCCGGCGCAACCCCGGGGACGCCGCCCAGCAGCACGCCCATGCCGCCCTGGGACTTCTGCAGGTAGAAGGCACCGGCCTGGACGGCCAGACGCCCGGCAACCTCGCTCATGGGAGCGAGCAGGGGCAGCTCACCGCCCGGGCCGGTGACGGTCTCGTAGGCAATGCCTATGGTGCCCGCTTGCTGCAGTGCAGCGGCCAGCGCCGGATCGGCCGCCAGGTGCAGGTAGGTGAAGAGGATCTGCCCCGCGCGCAGCAGCGCCTGCTCGGACGGCTGGGGTTCCTTGACCTTGACGAGCAGGTCGCAGGCGGCAAAGACCTCGGCCGCGTCCGGCACGATCTGCGCGCCGGCCGCCTGGTACTGGCCGTCGCCCAGGCCTGCGGCCTCGCCCGCGCCCGCCTGTACCCGCACCGTGTGCCCGCGCGCCGTGAGCTCGCGCACGCTGGCGGGCGTGAGCCCCACGCGGTATTCGTGGTTCTTGATTTCCTTGGGTACACCGATGCGCATACATCCCCCGCTGGAGCAGTCAGGCCAGTGCACAGTGTGCGCAGCTTGGCCGGCGGGGGCAAGCGGCGCCTGGCCGGCCGGCATGCCGCCCCGGGGGCCGCTGGCTACGCCACCCAGCAGCCGCTGAGCAGCCCGGCGGGGCGCTCGCTGGCGCACACCTGGGCGCTGGCCTCCCAGGCGTCGCGCTGCACGTTCAGGCCCGCGTAGACGCCGTAGCCCTGGCCCGCGCGGATCACGCCGCCGGCCACCAGGCTCTCGCCCGCCTTGATCGCGCCCTGGGCGACGATGTCGTGCGCGGCACGTATGCCCCAGCCCGCCTCGATGTGGCCCGCGCCCGTGAGCGCCCCCCCGGCGACGATGCCGTGGCCCGCGCGCAGGTCGCCGCCGCAGTCGATCTGGCCGCCCACCCGCAGGCCCTTGCCGCAGGCCACGCCCGCGTGCGCCCACAGGTCCTGGCCCACCAGGGCGTGGCCTGCCAGCACCAGAGGACCATGGCACAGTAGGTCCCAGGCCACGCGCGCATCGCCGCCGCCCGTGCAGGCGCCGTGCACCTCTGCGCCCCAGGCGCAGCGCAGGTCGCCGCCCACCTGCAGCGCGCCCTGGCAGACCAGGGCGCCTTCTGCGCGCAGGTCCTCGCCCACGCCCAAGGGGCCGTGCACGCGCAGGCCCGCACCGGCGCGCACCGAGCGGCCCACGCGCAGCCGGCCTGCCTCGATGGGGCCGCGCACCACCAGCGTGCCGGCAAACACCAGGGCCTCGGCGTCGAGCGCCTCCAGCGTGAGCACCTCGTTGGTGGGGCCGAACTGCTCCAGCAGCCAGCAGGCATCGTCCACCCGCCCGGCGGCCACCAGGGTGTCGAGCGCCTGCTGGTAGCCGCCGCCGTCCTGCACGTGGCGCGAGAACCAGCGGAAGCCGTCGGCGCAGGGGCTCTTGGCCCGCAGAAAACGCTTGGTGAACTCCATTGCCATACCTCTCTATGCCCGGCATGCGTGCCAGGCCCGGCGTGGCCTGCTGTGCCGGGCCGCGCCAAGAAACCAGGCCGCTGCCGGGCGGGCAGGCGGCCACCATCGCGCGGGGCATGGGGCCCGGCGATGCAAGTGACTGCGCGAATCAGAGGGAGGGGTGGGATCGCCGGGCCGAGGAATGTGCAACCGGCTTGTGCAGCCAGCGCGCCGCGCACCCGGCCGGCGGGCGGCGGCACGCCCCGGGGGGGCAGACAATGGTCAAGATGGGCACGGGCGCAGCGATGGGGGTTGGACGTCCAGGGCGCGCATGGTAGCCGCAGGGCCTTGTCGCACGCAAGCGCGGGGCCATCGCGGCCAGGCGACGCCCTAAAATCGGCATCCCCCCGCACTGATTGCCCGATGACCACGGGCCTGCATGCCATGATCCGCCTGTCCGAACTGCGGCTGCCGCTGTCTGCGCTGCCCACCGACCCCGAGCAACACCCCGTCGACGCGCTGCGCGCCCTGGCCGCGCAGACCCTGGGTACGCCCCCCGAGGCGATCGCGCAGGTGCATGTGCACAAGCGCAGCTTCGATGCGCGCAAGGCCGATCTGCTGGCCGTGTACATCGTCGATCTGACGCTGACTGGCCCCGCCCAGGAAAGCGCCCTGCTCGCACGGCACGCGGGCCAGCCGCACATCCAGCCCACGCCCGACATGGCCTGGCGCCCCGTGGGCCAGGCCCCGGCCGGCCTGCGCGAACGCCCGGTGGTGGTGGGCTTTGGCCCCTGCGGCATCTTCGCGGCGCTGGTGCTCGCGCAGATGGGCCTGCGGCCCATCGTGCTCGAGCGCGGCAAGGCGGTGCGCGAGCGCACCCAGGACACCTGGGGCCTGTGGCGCAAGCGCGAGTTGAACCCCGAGAGCAATGTGCAGTTCGGCGAGGGCGGCGCGGGCACCTTCTCCGACGGCAAGCTCTACAGCCAGATCAAGGACCCGCGCCACCTGGGCCGCAAGGTGATGGAGGAGTTCGTGCAGGCCGGCGCGCCGCCCGAGATCCTGTACGTGGCGCACCCGCACATCGGCACCTTCAAGCTCGTCAAGGTGGTGGAAACCTTGCGCGAGCAGATCATCGCGCTGGGCGGCGAGGTGCGCTTCCAGCAGCGCGTGACCGACGTGCTCATCGAGCAGGACGGCGCCGGCCAGCGCCGGCTGCACGGCCTGCGCGTGCTCGACCAGGCCACGGGCGAGACCCACGAGCTGGAGGCGCGCCACGTGGTGATGGCCCTGGGCCACAGCGCGCGCGACACCTTCGCCATGCTGCACGAGCGCGGCGTGCACATGCAGGCCAAGCCGTTCTCGGTGGGCTTTCGCATCGAGCACCCGCAGGGCGTGATCGACCGCGCGCGCTGGGGCCGCCACGCCGGCCACCCGCTGCTGGGTGCGGCCGACTACAAGCTGGTGCACCACGCCAGCAACGGCCGCACGGCCTACAGCTTCTGCATGTGCCCCGGCGGCACCGTGGTGGCGGCGACCAGCGAGAGCGGCCGCGTGGTGACCAACGGCATGAGCCAGTATTCGCGCAACGAGCGCAATGCCAACGCCGGCATGGTGGTAGGCATAGACCCGCAGGACTACCCCACCGACCCGGCCGCGTTCGAGGCCCAGCTCGGCGCCACCTACGGCGTGGAAGCGCTGAAGGACGGCGCACACCACCCCCTGTCGGGCATCGTGCTGCAGCGCCAGTTGGAGTCCAACGCCTACCTGCTGGGCGGCAGCAACTACAACGCGCCGGCCCAGCTCGTGGGCGATTTTCTGGCGGGCCGGGCCTCGCAGGCGCTGGGCAGCGTGGAGCCCTCGTACAAGCCCGGCGTGACGCCCTGCGACCTGCGCGCGGCCCTGCCCGGCTACGCCACCGAGGCGCTGCGCGAGGCCCTGCCCGCCTTCGGCCGCAAGATCAAGGGCTTCGACATGCACGACGCCGTGCTCACCGGCGTGGAGACGCGCACCTCCTCACCGCTCAAGATCGGCCGGGGCGAGGACTTCCAGAGCCTCAACACTTCGGGCCTGTACCCGGCGGGCGAAGGAGCGAGCTACGCCGGCGGCATTCTCTCGGCCGGCGTGGACGGCATCAAGGTGGGCGAGGCCGTGGCACGAACAATGCTCACAACCCCCTGAGGCGCTGTGCGCCTTCCCCCTTCTCTCGGCTTCGCCGGGAAGGGGGACGCCACCAGCGCGGCGGGGCGGCCCTTGCGCGGTGGCTGCTGGCCTGGGCCGCGCCAGCAGCATTCACCGCAGAGGGTGCAGAGCCCCGTGAAAAAAGCGCCAGAGGCCGAAGCCACCTGGCGCTTGTGAGGTTACCGGAGCGGCCGGGCCGCGATCAGCCCTGGCTTTGCATGTTTTGCAGCGCAGCAATGCGCTCTTCGATGGGCGGATGGGTGCTGAACAGCTTGCCGATGCCCCCGGCAATGCCCATGGCCGCCATGCTCTTGGGCAGTTCGGCCGGGTGCACGCCGCCCAGGCGCGCCAGGGCATTGATCATGGGCTGGCGGCGCCCCATGAGCTGGGCAGCACCGGCGTCGGCGCGGAACTCGCGCTGGCGCGAAAACCAGGCCACGATGATGGCGGCCAGGAAGCCCAACACGATGTCGAGCACCACGGTGGTGACCATGTAGCCGATGCCGGGGCCGCTGTCGCGGTCGTCGCCCTTGCGCAGGAAGCTGTCCACGGCGTAGCCGATGACGCGCGAGAGGAAGACCACGAAGGTGTTCATCACGCCCTGGATCAGCGTCATGGTCACCATGTCGCCGTTGGCGATGTGCGCGACCTCGTGGCCGATCACGGCCTCGACCTCCTCGTGCGTCATGCTCTGCAGCAGGCCGGTGGAGACGGCCACCAGGGCCGAGTTCTTGAACGCGCCGGTGGCGAAGGCATTGGGGTCGCCCTCGAAGATGCCGACCTCGGGCATGCCGATGCCGGCCTTGTCGGCGAACTTGCGCACGGTCTCGACGATCCAGGCCTCATCGGCACTGCGCGGCTGGTCGATGATTTGCACGCCCGCGCTCCACTTGGCCATGGGCTTGCTGATGAGCAGCGAGATGATGGCGCCGCCAAAGCCCATGACGAAGGCGAAGCCCAGCAGCGCGCCCAGGTTCAGCCCGTTGGCGGTGAGATAGCGGTTCACGCCGAGCAGGCTGGCAACAATGCCCAGCACGGCCACCACGGCGATGTTGGTCAACAGGAACAGAACGATGCGTTTCATGGCTCTCCACGGAAAAGTGGTGGGTTGTCAGAACGGGAAGCGACTACATGGGGACGCCCAGGCGCTCCTTCAAGCCGCGCCCGGCCAAAGCCGGGGGGCGGACTGCGAGAGAGTCATCATAGAAGCAAAAGGTTCGCCGCGGGCACGCCCGGTCTTGGCCTGCGCTATCTATTCAATAGCTTGCAGCGCTTTATGCATGCGCCTTGCAGCCCTATTTTGCTCAAACTCCGGGCACCAGCCGCCACGGCAGCGCCTCGCCCGCGCGCAGCGGCTTGAGCTCGGCCGCGCCAAAGGCAAAGCTGTCGGGCGGCGTCCAGGCCTCGCGGCGCAGGGTGATGGTGCCGCGGTTGCGCGGCAGGCCGTAGAAGGCCGGGCCGTGGAAGCTGGCGAAGGCTTCGAGCTTGTCGAGCGCCCCGGCCTTGTCGAAGGCCTCGGCATACATCTCCATGGCTGCGTGCGCGGTGTAGCAGCCGGCACAGCCGCTGGCATGCTCCTTGAGGTGCGCGGGGTGCGGCGCGCTGTCGGTGCCGAGGAAGAACTTGGGGCTGCCGCTGGTGGCCGCCTGCACCAGCGCCTGGCGGTGCACTTCGCGCTTCAGGACCGGCAGGCAGTAGTAATGCGGGCGGATGCCGCCGGTGAAGATGGCGTTGCGGTTGTAGAGCAGGTGGTGCGCGGTGAGCGTGGCGGCGGTGAAGCGGTCGGCCTCCTGCACGTACTGCGCGGCTTCCCGGGTGGTGATGTGCTCGAACACGATCTTCAGCTCGGGGAAGTCGCGGCGCAGCGGAATGAGCTGCTGCTCGATGAACACGGCCTCGCGGTCGAACAGGTCGATGTCGGGGCTGGTCACCTCGCCGTGCACCAGCAGCAGCAGGCCGGCCTTCTGCATGGCCTCCAGGGTCGGGTAGATCTTGCGGATGTCGGTCACGCCGGCGTCGCTGTTGGTCGTGGCGCCCGCGGGGTAGAGCTTGCAGGCGACCACGCCGGCTTCCTGGGCCCGGGCGATTTCCTCGGGCGGCAGCCTGTCGGTGAGGTACAGCGTCATCAGCGGCTCGAACGCCAGGCCGGCGGGCACGGCGGCGAGGATGCGCTGCTTGTACTCCAGCGCCTGCTGCGCCGTGGTCACGGGCGGGCGCAGGTTGGGCATGATGATGGCGCGGCCGAACTGCGCGGCGGTGTGCGGCACGACGGTGTGCAGAGGCTCGCCGTCGCGCACGTGCAGGTGCCAGTCGTCCGGGCGGGTGAGCGTGAGGGTGTCGGGGGTGGCGGTCATGGGCTGCATTGTCCCATCCACCCGCCGACTTCCAAAACCATAGCGTCTAGCGCTTGCTGCATGGACATTGCAGGCCAAAAAGGCATGAAAAAAGCGCCCGAAAGCGCTTTGGATAGCTGGCGGCCTCATTGATCGCGCGGCCCAGACCAAGGCCACCGCGCAAGGGCCGCCCCGCCGCGCTGGTGGCGTCCCCCTTCCCGGCGATAGCCGAGAGAAGGGGGAAGCGGCGCAGCCGCTCAGGGGGTTGCCCCTATCAATGCTGCAGGATCTTGTTCAGGAAATCCTTGGTGCGCGGCTGGCGCGCGTCGGGGTTGCCGAAGAACTCGTCCTTGGAGCAGTCCTCCAGGATCTTGCCGCCCACGTCCATGAAGATCACTCGGTTGCTCACGCGCTTGGCAAAGCCCATTTCGTGCGTCACGCACATCATGGTCATGCCCTCGTGGGCCAGGCCCACCATCACGTCCAGCACCTCGCCCACCATTTCGGGGTCGAGCGCCGAGGTGGGTTCGTCGAACAGCATGACGATGGGGTCCATGGAGAGCGCGCGCGCAATGGCCACGCGCTGCTGCTGGCCGCCCGAGAGCTGGCCGGGGAACTTGTCCTTGTGCGCCGTCAGGCCCACGCGGTCGAGCATTTTCAGGCCGCGCACGCGGGCGTCGTCGGGGCTGCGGCCCAGCACCTTGATCTGCGCGATGGTGAGGTTCTCGGTCACCGACAGGTGCGGGAACAGCTCGAAGTGCTGGAACACCATGCCCACGCGCGAGCGCAGCTTGGGCAGGTCGGTCCTGGGGTCGTGCACGGCCGTGCCATCGACCCAGATCTCGCCCTTCTGGATGGGTTCGAGCGCGTTGATGGTCTTGATGAGCGTGGACTTGCCCGAACCCGAGGGGCCGCAGACGACCACCACCTCGCCCTTGCGGATGCTGGTGGAGCAGTCGTTCAGCACCTGGAAGGAGCCGTACCACTTGGAAACGTTCTTGAGTTCAATCATGGTTCACATTCCTCTGGCGCGCGCCATCAGCGGATGATGGCAATTTTCTGGTGCAGGCGTTTGACGGCATACGACAGCGCATAGCACAGCACGAAATAGACGACGGCGGCCGCAAGATAGGCCTCGATGGGGCGGCCGAAGTTCTTGCCCGCGACCTCGAAGCCCTTGAGCATGTCGTAGGCGCCGATGGCGTAGACCAGCGAGGTGTCCTGGAACAGGATGATGGTCTGCGTGAGCAGCACAGGCAGCATGTTGCGGAAGGCCTGCGGCAGGATCACGAGCTTCATGTTCTGGCCATAGGTCATGCCCAGGGCCTGGCCCGCGAACACCTGCCCGCGCGGGATGGACTGAATGCCCGCGCGCATGATCTCGCTGAAGTAGGCCGCCTCGAAGGCAACGAAGGTGATCACGGCCGAACTCTCGGCGCCAATGGGCCGGCCGATGAGCACCGGCACCAGCAGGAAGAACCACAGGATCACCATCACCAGCGGAATGGAGCGCATGCCGTTGACGTAGACGGTGGCCGGCAGCTCCAGCCAGCGCTTGCCCGACAGGCGCATGAGCGCCAGCAGGGTGCCAAAGAACACGCCGCCCAGCGTGGCCACCAGCGTGAGCAGCAGGCTGAAGACCAGGCCCTTGGCAACGAAGTTGCTGATCAGGTCCCAGTTGTAGAAGGAAAAATCGAGCGCGAGATTCATGTCAGTGCCCTCCCGCGCCACCGGCGGCGACCATGCCCGGCACGCGCAGGCGCTTCTCGATGAAGGCCATGATGCGGTTGATGGCGAAGGCCGAGACGATGTACAGGCCGGTGACGGCCAGGTACACCTCGACGCCGCGTGCCGTCTCCTCCTGCGCCTGCATGGCGAACATGGTCAGCTCGGCCACCGACACGGCGAAGGCCACCGACGAGTTCTTGAAGATGTTCATGGTCTCGCTGGTGAGCGGCGGAATGATGATGCGAAACGCCATGGGCAGGAGCACGTAGCGGTAGGTCTGGAAGGTGGTGAACCCCACAGCCATGCCCGCGTAGCGCTGCCCGCGCGGCAGCGCCTGGATGCCCGAGCGCACCTGCTCGGCAATGCGCGCCGAGGTGAAGAAGCCCAGGGCGAACACCACCAGCACGAAACCCGGCAGCGACTTGAGCGCCGGGAAGATGGCGGGGATCACGTGGTACCACAGGAAAATGTGGACCAGCAGCGGAATATTGCGGAAGAACTCCACCCAGGCATTGCCCAGACGCACCACCCAGGGGCGGTCCGGCAAGGTGCGCAAGGTGCCGATGATGGAGCCCACCACCAGCGCGATCAGGAGCGACAGCAGGGAGACGGACACCGTCCAACCCCAGGCCGACAGCAGCCAGTCGAGGTAGGTGATGTCGCCGTTCTTGCCGAAGCACCCGGCAACGGCTTGCTGTTCTATGGTGTCCTGGCAGAACACCTGCCAATCCCAGGTCATGGGCTCACCTCTCAAAATAAGGAATACCGGGCTGCGCGGGCAACCCACAAAAAAGCCCCTTCAAACCCCGGGTCTGAAGGGGCGCAAGTCATACCGGCTTACTTGGCCTGGTAGTCTTCCATGGGCTTGTCGTTGGGGTGTTCCCAAGCGTTCTTGGTGGCCTCGGACAGAGGCAGACCGACCTTCTGGTTGGCCGGCGGGATGGGCTGCATGAACCACTTGTCATAGGACTTGGCGAGCGTGCCGTCCTTGATCTGGCGCACGATGGAGTCGTCCACGGCCTTCTTGAAGGCAGCGTCGTCCTTGCGCAGCATGCAGGCGATGGGTTCGACCGACAGCACTTCGCCCACGATCTTGAAATCGCTGGGGTTCTTGGACTTGGAGATATTGCCCGCGAGGATGGAGCCGTCCATGATGAAGGCGTCGGCGCGGCCCGTCTCCAGCATCAGGAAGCTGTCGGCGTGGTCCTTGCCCATGACTTCCTTGAAGGTCAGGCCCTCGGCGCGCTTGTTCTTGCGCAGGGTCTGCACCGAGGTCGTGCCGGTGGTGGTTACCAGGGTCCGGCCGTTCAGGTCCTTGATGCCGGTAATGCCCGAGTTGGCCTTGGTGGCGATGCGCACCTCTTCCACGTAGGTGGTGACGGCAAAGCTCACTTCCTTCTGGCGTGCCAGGTTGTTGGTGGTGGAGCCGCACTCCAGGTCCACGGTGCCGTTGGTCACCAGCGGAATGCGGTTCTGCGAGGTCACGGGCTGGTACTTGACTTCCATCTTGGCCAGGCCCAGCTGCTTCTGGATGTCGTGCGCGATGCGCTCGGCCATTTCGGTGTGGAAACCCACGTACTTGCCGTCGCCCAGGGTGTAGGCCAGCGCGCCCGAGGATTCGCGCACGCCCAGCGTGATGGTGCCGGAGGACTTGATCTTGGCCAGGGTGTCGTTCGCCTGGGCCATGGCGGTGCCTGCAGCCAGAACGGTGATGGCGGCTGCCAGCAGTGTTTTCTTCATACTTGTCTCCTTGTGGTCAACGAAAAAGAAGGGATGGATAGCAACGGCACGCCCCGAGTACGGCTTGCACGGCTCGCGCGATGGTAACCGCTGTTGCGTGGGGCTTGCAGTGGGGAATGCTCACAGCGGCACGAAGTCGGTCGGGTACTTCCAGAAATCGCGCAGCAGATAGCTCGCGGGCATGTTCAGCGCCGTGCCCTTGGGGGCGATGGGGCGCAGAAACCATTTGTCGTAGATGTCGTAGATCTCGCGGCTGGCGATCAGGCGACGCATCTCCTCGTCCACGAGCTTCTTGAAAGCGGCATCGCCCTTGGGCAGCATGATGGCCAGGGGCTCGGTGGTCAGGAAGCGCCCGACCACCTTGAGCGCCTTGGGATCGGCGCGGTTGGCCGCCAGCCCGAAGAGCAGCACGTCGTCCATGAGAAAGGCATCGGCCTCGCCGCGCTCGACCATCTCCACGGCCTTGGCGTGGTCCGGCGCGGTCAGGATGCTCAGGCCCAGCAGGCGCTCGCGGTTGGCCTGCTCCACCGCCTTGAGCGGGGTGGTGCCCTGGGTGGACACCAGCTTCTTGCCCGTGAGGTCTTCGATGCGCTCGACGGAACTGCCGGCCTGCACCAGCAGGCGCGCGCCGGTGATGAAGTGCGGGATGGTGAAGGCCACCTTCTGGCGGCGCTCGGCATTGTTCGTCGTGGAGCCGCACTCCAGATCGGCCTGGCCCTGCTCCACCACCTGCACCCGGTTGGCCGGCGTGACCTGCAGGAACTCCACGGCCAGGTCCTTCTGCCCGGTCTTCCGGCGCACGGCATCGGCCAGGCGCAGGCACAGGTCCACCGCATAGCCCATGGGCTTGCCGTCCACCACGTAGGAGAACGGCACGGACGATTCGCGGTGCGCCACCACCAGCTTGCCGCCGGCGGCGATGCGCTCGAGCACCGTCTGCGCCCACGGGGCAGCGGCGCTGCACAGCAGCGCCAGACACACGGCGAGGTTTCTCAATGCGGTCATGCGGGTCTCCAGGCAGGGCGCCGGCACGGTCAGGCATGCACGATGCCGTGGCGCAGTGCGGGGTTGCTTTCCACAAGATGGAAAGCGATCGCCAAGGCGCGGAATGTTAGCCGCCGCGGCACGGCATTTCCAATGCCGAATCAGCGCGCAGTCATGAAAATAATGTATGGCAGCGCCAAACCCGCCCCGCGCGCCCTGCCTGGGGATGCGCGCCGCACCAGGGCCTGGTGCGGCCCGGTCCTACACGGCGGCGCCGCTGCCGGCCTGCGTCTGCAGGTATTCCCACAGCGCCTGCGCGGTGCCCTTGGGCGGCTCCTTGCCGGTGGGCTTTTCGCGGTAGGCGCGCACGTCCATGACCATCTCCAGCGGTGCGCCGCCCGGGGGCACGGCGCTGACCAGGCGGCGCGCCTTGAGCTCCTTCTTCACCGCGCTGTAGGGCAGGAAGGCCACGCCCTGCCCTTCCAGCGCCATGGCCTTGAGGCCCTCGGCCATGTCGGTCTCGTACACGCGGTCGAGGTGGATGGGCGTGCTCGACTGCTTGAGGATGAGCTCGGTGATGCGCCCGAGGTAGGCGCCCGGCGCGTAGCCCAGGTAGGGCAGCGGCTCACTGGGCTTGCCCGGCAGGCAGTACAGGGGGCGGCCCTCGGCGTCGGGCTTGCTGTAGGGGGCCAGGGGCTCCTTGCCCAGGCTGACCATCTCGTAGCGGTCGGCGCCGAGCTGGAAGGGCTGCGAGTCGTGGTGGTAGGTGATGAGCAGGTCGCAACTGCCCTCGACCAGGCGCATGAGCGCGTCGTGCACGTTGAGCGCGATGAGCCGGCTCTTGAAGGGGCCGAACTTGTCGCGCAGGCCCGCCACCCAGTTGGGGAAGAAGGTGAACGCCAGCGTGTGCGGCACGGCGAACTCGATCATGTCCTGGCTGGTGGTGCCGTGCGTGCGCAGCATGGCGCGCGTGTTCTGCAGGGCCTGCAGGATTTCCAGCGACTGGTCGTACAGCGTCTTGCCGGCCGCCGTCAGGTGCGTGGGGTAGGAGCTGCGGTCCACCAGGTCCGTGCCCGCCCAGGCCTCCAGCGCCTGGATGCGGCGCGAGAACGCCGGCTGCGTGACGTGGCGCAACTGGGCGGAGCGGCTGAAGCTGCGCGTTTCGGCCAGGCTGACAAAATCCTCAAGCCATTTGGTTTCCATCGGCGAATTATCACTCCGCCGCGCCGCCGGCCGCCGGCGCCGCGCATGGGAAATCCCCGGGAACGCGCGCACGCCGCACCCCGCATAATGCGCTGTCGCCCTGCCTGGGCGGCCGGGCGCTGCGCCCGTGGCCGAGTACCCCCCGATCCCATGTCCCACGCCCCTGCCCCGGGTTCCGATCCCGACGACTGCGCCCCCGTGGCGCCCGAGCCCACTGCCGAACCGCGCTCGCTGCGCCTGGAAGACGCACTCACCGCTGGCGCCATGGCGCTGCTGGCGCTGATCACCTTCGCCAACGTCATCGTGCGCTATTTCACCGACTCCTCGTTCGCCTGGACGGAGGAGCTCTCGGTCTTTCTGATGATCGTGCTCGCGCTGGTGGGCGGCTCCTCGGCCGTGGCGCGCGACCGGCATATCCGCATCGAGCTCTTCTGCGCCAGCGGCACGGCGCGGCGGCGCCGGCGCCTGGCGCAACTGGGCGCGGCCCTGGTGGCCCTGCTGTTCGCCCTGATCGCGGTGGTGAGCGTGCGCGTGGTCTGGGACGACTGGCGCTTCGAGGAGACCTCGCCCGGCATCGGCGTGCCGCAGTGGTGGTATTCGGCCTGGCTGCCGGTGCTCGCAGCGCTGATCGCCTGGCGCGCCGTGGGCCTGTTCCTGCAGCGCACGCGCCAGCCCGACGCCGCCTACCTCGCGGACGAGGCCGCGCCCGCACCGGAGCGCCAGCCATGATCGCCACGCTGCTGTTTGCCGCCTTCGCCGTGCTGATGTTCCTGGGCGTGCCCATTGGCGCGGCCCTGGGCCTGGCGGGCGCCACGGCCATCGGCCTGGCCAATGCCGAGTCGCAGTGGTTCGGCCTGCTGGCCGTGCCGCAGAACTTCTATGCCGGCCTGGGCAAGTACCCGCTGCTGGCCATCCCCATGTTCGTGCTGGTGGGCTCCATCTTCGACCGCTCGGGCGTAGCGCTGCGCCTGGTGAACTTTGCCGTGGCCATCGTCGGGCGCGGCCCGGGCATGCTGCCGCTGGTGGCCATTGCCGTGGCCATGTTCATGGGCGGCATCTCGGGCTCGGGCCCGGCCACGGCGGCGGCCGTGGGCGGCGTGATGATCGCCGCCATGGCGCGCGCAGGCTATCCGGCGGCGTTCTCGGCCGCCGTGGTCGCCGGCGCCGCGGCCACCGACATCCTGATCCCGCCCTCGGTGGCCTTCATCGTGTACTCGGTGCTCGTGGCGGGCGCCTCGGTGCCCGCGCTGTTCGCCGCGGGCATGTTCCCCGGCGTGCTGGCCGGGCTGGCGCTGGTCATCCCCGCCGTGTGGCTGGCGCGGCGCCACCACATGGGCCACCTGGAGGCCGACCTGCCGCGCCCGCCGTTCTGGCGCAGCCTGCGCGAGGCCGCCTGGGGGCTGGCCGCGCCCGTGGTCATCCTGGGCGGCATGCGCATGGGCTGGTTCACGCCCACCGAGGCCGCCGTCGTCGCCGTGTTCTACGGCCTGTTCGTGGGCATGGTGGTGCACCGCACCATCCGCGTGCGCGATCTGTTCGAGATCCTGCGCGAGGCGGGCGAGCTCTCGGCCGTGATCCTGGTCGTGGTCTCGCTCGCCGGCATCTTCGCGTTCTCGCTCTCCACGCTGGGCGTGATCGACCCCGTCACGCGCGCCATCGTGGACTCGGGCCTGGGCGAGGCGGGCACCCTGGCCGTGCTGCTGGTGCTGCTGCTCGTCATGGGCATGTTCCTCGACGGCATCTCCATCATGCTGATCTTCGTGCCTCTGGTGCTGCCGCTGGTGCAGCACTACCAGTGGGACGTGGTGTGGTTCGGCACGGTGCTGGTGCTCACCATCGCCATCGGCCAGTTCACACCGCCCATGGCCGTGAACCTGATGGTGGCCTCCAAGATCGCCCAGGTGCGCATGGAGGCGACCACGCGCTGGGTGCTCTGGTTGGTGCTGGCCATGTGCGTGGCCATGCTGCTCGTCGTCGTCTTCCCGCCCATTGCCCTGTGGCTGCCGGCCCGCCTGGGGTATTGATGTTTTGTGGCTCCAGTGCTTGATGGGCAAGCGCTGGCAGCTTCTTTTTCTGTAGCAAACCAAGGAGACCTGAACCATGCAACTGCGCACCTTCCTCACTGCCACCGCGGCCGCCGCCACGCTGCTGACCCTGGGCCTGGGCACCGCCCAGGCCCAGGCCTACAAGAGCGAATACCGCATGTCGCTGGTCGTGGGCACGGCCTTCCCCTGGGGCAAGGGCGGCGAGATCTGGGCCCACAAGGTCAAGGAGAAGACCCAGGGCCGCATCAACATCAAGCTCTACCCCGGTGTGTCGCTGATCCAGGGCGACCAGACGCGCGAGTTCTCGGCCCTGCGCCAGGGCGTGATCGACATGGCCGTGGGCTCGACCATCAACTGGTCGCCCCAGGTCAAACAGCTCAACCTGTTCTCCCTGCCCTTTCTCATGCCGGACTACGCCGCCATCGACGCGCTGACCCAGGGCGAGGTGGGCAAGCAGCTCTTTGCCACGCTGGACAAGGCCGGCGTCGTGCCCCTGGCCTGGGGCGAGAACGGCTACCGCGAGCTCTCCAACTCCAAGCACGCGGTCAAGAGCCCAGCCGACATGAAGGGCCTGAAGATCCGCGTGGTGGGCTCGCCGCTGTTTGTGGACACCTTCACCGCCCTGGGCGCCAACCCCACACAGATGAGCTGGGCCGACGCCCAGCCCGCCTTTGCCAGCGGTGCCGTCGATGGGCAGGAAAACCCCATGAGCATCTTCACCGCCGCCAAGCTGCACAACGTGAACCAGAAATACCTCACGCTGTGGGGCTATGTGGCCGACCCGCTGGTGTTCGTGGTGAACAAGGAGGTCTGGAACTCCTGGACGCCCGCCGACCGCGAGGCCGTGCGCCAGGCCGCCATCGAGGCAGGCAAGGAGCAGATCGCCATCGCGCGCAAGGGCCTGGTCGAGCCCGGCCAGCCGCTGTTCAAGGACATCGAGGCCAATGGCGTGACCGTCACGCGCCTGTCGCCACAGGAGCGCGAGGCCTTCGTCAAGGCCACCCGCCCGGTGTACGCCAAGTGGAAGGCGCAGATCGGCGCCGACCTGGTGGACAAGGCGGAGAAGGCCATCGCAGCGCGCAAGCCCTGAGAAGGTGTGAACGAACCCACCATGCCCGCTCATCCCGCCAAAACACACCCGCTCGGCGTTGCAAATGCTCGCCATAGCACGCGCTATGGCTGCGCTTTGCGCCTTGATCGGCCGCGTTGTGACGGCCTGCTCGGGCACGCCGGATTCATTCATACCTTCTGAGCATGCCTGCGGGCCGCCCCGGGCGGCGGCCCTGGCGCCGCGCGCCCAGGCGGCGCCCTCAACAGCTATTATTTCAATAGCTGGCAGCGCTTGATGGATCAGCGCTAGGGGCTTTTTTCCCCATTGTTTTGCTGCAGCGCCCACATGCGCGCATAGCGCCCGCCGGCGGCCAGCAGCGCGGCGTGCGTGCCGCGCTCGGCGATGCGGCCGGCCTCCATCACCAGGATTTCGTGCGCATCGACCACGGTGGAGAGGCGGTGCGCGATCACCAGCGTGGTCTTGCCCTGCGCCACGGCGCGCAGTTCGGCCTGGATGGCGCGCTCGTTCTGCGAGTCCAGGGCGCTGGTGGCCTCGTCGAAGACCAGGATGGGCGGGTTCTTGAGCAGCGTGCGCGCAATGGCCACGCGCTGCTTCTCGCCGCCCGAGAGCTTGAGGCCGCGCTCGCCCACCATGGTCGCGTAGCCCAGGGGCTGGGCGGCGATGAAATCGTGGATGTGCGCGGCGCGCGCGGCCTGCTCCACCTCGGCCTGGGTGGCGCTGGTGCGGCCGTAGGCGATGTTGTAGGCCACGGTGTCGTTGAACAGCACGGTGTCCTGCGGCACGATGCCGATGGCGCGGCGCAGGCTCTCCTGCGTGACGGCGCGGATGTCCTGCCCGGCGATGGTGATGCGCCCGCCCTGCACGTCGTAGAAGCGAAACAGCAGGCGCGCCAGCGTGCTCTTGCCCGCGCCCGAGGGGCCGACCACGGCCACCGTGCGGCCCGCCGGGATCTCGAAGCTCACGCCCTGCAGGATGGGCCGCGCCGGGTCGTAGGCGAAGTGCACGTCCTCGAAGCGCACGCTGGGCTGCTGCAGGCCCTGCAGGGCCGGGGCGCCCGGCGCGTCGGCCACTTCCTGCGGCCGGTCCATCAGGGTGAACATCTTGTCGAGGTCGGTGAGGCTTTGCTTGATCTCGCGGTAGATCACGCCGAGAAAGTTCAGCGGGATGTAGATCTGGATCATGAAGGCGTTGACCATGACCAGGTCGCCCAGCGTCAGGCGGCCGGCGGCCACGCCCTCGGTGGCGCGCCAGAGCATGGCCACCAGCCCCACGGCGATGATGCACTGCTGCCCGGTGTTGAGCAGCGAGAGCGAACTGCGGCTCTTGAGCTGCGCCAGGCGCAGGCGCTCGAGGCTCTCGTCGTAGCGGTGCGCCTCGAACTGCTCGTTGTTGAAGTACTTGACGGTCTCGTAGTTCAGCAGCGAGTCGATGGCCTTGCTGTGCGCGGCCGAGTCGAACTGGTTGGCCTGGCGGCGAAACTGGATGCGCCACTCCGTCACGCCCACGGTGAAGGCGATGTACAGCGCCAGCGCCGTGAGCGTGATCACGGCAAAGCCCGCGTCGAAGCGGCTGCCCAGCACGGCCAGCACGAGCAGCACCTCGACCAGCGTGGCCGCGATGTTGAACAGCGCGAACGACACCAGCGACTCGATGCCGCGCACGCCGCGCTCGATGTCGCGCGTCATGCCGCCGGTCTGGCGCTCCAGGTGAAAGCGCAGCGACAGGCCGTGCAGGTGCTCGAAGGTGCGCAGCGCAATGCTGCGCGCCGCGCCGTGCGTGGCCTTGGCGAACACCAGCTCGCGCAGCTCGTTGAACAGCGAGGTGCACAGGCGCAGCCCCCCATAGGCCAGCAGCAGGCCCACGGGCACCACGAGCAGCGCGGTGGCGGCGCCCGGTGGCGGCGCCATGGTGTCAACAAGCTGCTTGAGCAGCAGCGGCACGCCCACGTTGGCCAGCTTGGCCCCCACCATGAAGGCGATGGCGGCCAGCACGCGCCCGCGGTACTGCCAGAGGTAGGGCAGCAGGCGGCCGAGCGTGCTCCAGTCGGAATGCGTGCGCGCCGTCTCGACGGCGGCGGGGGAGGAGGAATCGCCGTGGCGGCGCATGGTCATAATGCCTGTTGCAAACCAAACCCGAGATCGTACCCATGTCCCTGGATTCCAGCCGTCCCCCCGCCGATTTGCCCACCGACAAGGAACTGGTGCTCAAGGTCATTCCCATGCCCGCGGACACCAATGGCAACGGCGACATCTTCGGCGGCTGGGTCATGGCCCAGGTGGACCTGGCCGGCTCGGTGCTGCCCGCGCGGCTGGCGCAGGGGCGCATGGCCACGGTGGCGGTCAACGAGTTCATCTTCAAGCACCCGGTGCGCGTGGGCGACATCCTGTCGCTCTACGCCGGCATCACGCGCGTGGGGCGCACCTCCATCACCGTGGAGGTGGAGGTCTTTGCCGAGCGCTTTGCCCAGCAGGGGGAGTACGCCAAGGTGACCGAGGCGCGCCTGACCTATGTGGCCATAGACGCCGACGGCCGCCCGCGCCCGCTGCCGGCGCGCTGAGCGCAGCGCCCCCGTCCCTCAAAAGCGCGCGAAGTCCGGCGCGCGCTTTTCGATGAAGGCCGTCACCGCCTCGGCCAGCTCGGGCGACTGCAGGCTCGCCTGCAGCGCCTCGCCCTCGGCCGCCAGCGCCGCCTGCAGCGCCGCCGCATGGCCCTGGCGCAGCAGGCGCTTGGCCGCGGCCACCGGGGCGGGCGCGAGCTGCGCCAGCGCCTCGGCCGTCTGGCGCGCATGCGCCAGGGCCTGGCCCTCGGGCGTCACCTGCGTCACCAGGCCGGCGCGCAAGGCGGTTTCGGCGTCGAAAGGCTCGCCCAGCAGCACGATCTGGCTCGCCAGGCGCATGCCCGCGCTCAGCGGCAGCAGGTAGCTGGAGCCGAACTCGGGCACCAGGCCCAACCGTGCGAACGGCAACTGGAAGCGCGTGCCCTGCGCGGCGTACACGAAGTCGCAGTGCAGCAGCAGCGTGCTGCCGCCGCCGATGGCCAGCCCATGCACGGCAGCCACCAGGGGCTTGCCAAAGCGCGTGAGGCGCTGCAGCAGCCGTGACAGGGCGGACTTGTCGTAGCCTTCGGCGAGCAGGCCGTGCTGCACGCTCTTGAGGTTGGCGCCGGCGCAGAACGCATCGCCCTCGGCGCTCAGCAGCACCACGCGCACGGCGGGGTCGGCGTCGGCCTGGGCCAGGTGCGCCTCCAGGGCATCGAACCAGGCGTCGTCCATGAGGTTGCGCAGGCCCGGCTGGCCAAAGCGCAGGTGCAGCACCTTGTTCTGGATTGCGGAATGGAAGGTGGGGGTCATCAAGCGGTCTCCATGAAAACGGGGGGCGGCGGGCCGAGGAACAGGGCCAGGGCCTGCTCCGCCAGGGCATCGGGCGGCAACGGCCCCTCGGGCCGGTACCACTGCACGGTCCAGTTGAGCGCGCCCAGGATGAACAGGCGCGCCAGGCGCGGCTCGGCGCGCAGCAGGCCGGCGGCGTGCAGGGCCTGCAGCACGGGCATCCAGGGCGCCTCGTACGCGGTCTTCAGGCGCGCAATGGCACTGCGCTGCGCGGGCGAGAGCGCGCGCCACTCGTACAGCATCACGGGGATGAAGTCGCCCTCGGGGCCGAACAGGACTTGCATGTGGTGGCGCACCAGCGCCGCCAGGCGTGCATGCGCCGGCGCATCGGCCGGCAAGGCCTGAAGCAGGGCGTCCTGGCTGCGCACGGCCTGCTCCAGGCCCTCGTGCACCACGGCGTGCAACAGCGCGCTCTTGCTCTCGAAATGGTAGAACGGCGAGCCGCTGCGCATGCCGGCAGCAGCGGCGATGTCGCGCGTGCTCACGGCGGCGAAGCCGCGGCTGCGGAACAGGCGCGCGGCGCTGCGCACCAGCTCGCGGCGGCGGTTGCCTTCGTCGCGCGCCTCGGGGGGCTTGCGCGGACGCCCGCGCGCACGCCGAGGCGCGTCAGCGGCAGCGGTGTCGTGCACGTCCATGCACCGCACGATAGCCGGGCTTCAGGTTTTTAGCAAGCGCTTGCTTGGTGAATATACCGGGCGGGCGCGGCACCCCGGAGGTATTTGACTTCCGTGGCCCATGCTGCAGGCAACACCCACAGCACATGCAACGGGCGCGGCCAGACCAGCGGCCGCCGCGCAAGGGCAGCCCCGCCGCGCTGGCGGCGTCCCCCTGCCCGCAGCGCACAGCGCTGCGAGAGCGGGGGGAAGGCCCGCAGGGCCTCAGGGGGGTGTTCTATTTCTTCAAGCCGGGACGGCAACCGCCTCTGCCGGCCGGCTGGCGCGCGCTGCCGTGCCCACCTCGACCTCGCCGCTGAGCTGGCCGCCCTCCTCGATCACGAGCTTGCCGTAGCGCACCTTGCCGCTGACCCGGCCTGTGCCGTGGATGACCAGCTTCTGGCGCGCCGTGAGCGTGCCGCTGAACTCGCCGTGGATCTCGGCGATGTCGATCTCGGCGGCGCCGCGGAAGGCCCCCTGCTCGGCAATCTGGATCACGCGCGAATCCATGGTCGCCTCGACCGTCCCCTCGACCACCAGCGTATCGCAGTCGGTGATCTCGACCCCCTTGAGCTTGATGTTGGGCCCCACGGTGAGCTTGCTGCCCGTGGTCTCGGGCACCGCCTTGGGCGCGGCGGCGGCGGCCTGCGCTGCGGCTGCGCTGCTGGCGGCGGCCTGGGCCGCGGCGTGGGACGTGCCCGCGGCATGCGGCAGCACGGCGGACGAGGAACGGGGGGCGAGCGCATCGGGTTCGCGCCGGCCAAAGAAGGGGTTTTGCACGGCCATCGGTTCTCCTGAGGACAAAAAGCCCATGGTAGGAGCCGTGCCCGCGCCAAACACCCTGCATTGCGCAAGATCGGTAACCAGGTGGTTCAACCGTTGCATGCGCTTGCAGTCTTTGCAAAGGCCCACAGGCCCGCGCGGTCTCAGGACACGATGTAGGCGGCCGCCCCGGCGGACATGAGCTTGCCGTCGGGGCCGAGGAACTCCATGCGCGTGGTGGCCACGCGCGAGCCCAGGCGCAGCACCTCGGCGCGCAGCTCGAAGTGGCTGCCGATGCCGGGGCGCAGGTAGTCGATGCGCAGGTCGATGGTGCCCAGCTTGGCGAAGCGGTGCAGGCGCTGCAGGGGCTCTTCGTCCATGTGGCGCGCGCCGATGGCGGCCATGACCGCCAGGCCGCCCATGGCATCCAGCCCGGCGCTGATGACGCCGCCGTGGATGCGGTTGTAGGCGAAGTGGCCCACGAGCTCGGGCTTCATGGCGATGCGGCCCACGACCCCGTCGGCCTGCAGGCGCTCGATCTTCAGGCCCAGCACCTGGTTGAAGGCGATGCGCTCCTCGAAGATGGCCTTGAGCCCGGCGACGAACTCGGGCTCGAAGGGCGGCGGCGGTGCGGAGGACTTGCTCATGGGACTCCTGGGCTGGGCGGGCGCTGCGCCCAAAAGCTATGAATCTTATAGCTGCTAGCGCTCTGTTCAAGAGCGCCAGAGCCTATTTTCATCCCAAACCCATCAGCATTGGCTGAAGTCTGGCTTGCGTTTTTGCATGAAGGCGGTGAAGGCTTCGCGCGCGGCGGGTTCGCCCAGCATGCGGCCAAAGCTCGCACCTTCGGTGGCCATGCGTTCGAGCACGGGCGCAGTCTGCCCGAGCTTCATCAGGCGCTTGGTCTCCACCAGGGCGGACAGCGGCTTGGCCGCGAGCTTGCGCGCCTGGGCCTGGGCCACGGCATTGCATTCGGTGGGCGGCACCACGCGGTTGACCAGACCCACCTCCAGCGCCGCCTCGGCCATGAAGGGCTCGCCCAGCAAGAGCGCCTCGGCCGCGCGGTGGTAGCCCAGCATCTGCGGCAGCAGCAGGCTGGAGGCCGCCTCGGGGCACAAACCCAGGTTGACGAAGGGCATGGAGAACGCGGCGTTGTCGCCCGCGTAGACCAGGTCGCAGTGCAGCAGCAGGGTGGTGCCTATGCCCACGGCCGGCCCGCAGACGGCGGCGACCACGGGTTTGGGAAAGCTGGCGATGGCGCGCAGGAAGCGGAACACCGGCGAATCCTGCGAGGCCGGCGGCTGCTGCAGGAAGTCGCCGATGTCGTTGCCGGCGCTGAAGACCGTGGGGTCGCCCTGGATCACGACCACGCGCACGCTGTCGTCCTGCGCGGCGGCTTCCAGGGCGTCGGCCAGCGCGGCGTACATGGCGCGGGTGATGGAGTTCTTCTTGTCCACGCGGTGGAAGGTCAGCGTGGTGATGCCGCCTTCGGCGTGCACGAGGATGTCGGTCTGCGGTTCGCTCATGGGAGATCCTGGGGGTGTGCGAGGGCGCGGGCCCTCATTCCTTGTAGTAGACGATCTGGTGGCTGGTGGCGAGCATGGTGCCCGCCTCGTTCCACAACTGCGCGGTCTGGTCGAAGAAGCCGTTGCGGAACTCCTGCGCACGTGCCTGCCCGAGCACGAAGCCCGTGCCGGTGGCCTGCAGTTGCGCGGCGCTGGCGTGGAAGTACACGGTGATGGACACCGTGCCCGCGGGCACCTGCACCGCACGGCGCAGCCACACGCGCGGGAAGAACACGTCGGCCAGCGCGGCGAGCGCGCAGAAATCCAGCGGCCGCTCGGGCGTGTCGCGGATCCACAGTTGCGTGAGGCTGCTGTCGCCCTGGCCGTTCCAGCGCTGCGGCAGCGCGCCCGCGACGGGGCGCAATTCGTAGCGGTTGAACCACTCCACGCCGCCCACCGGGCCGATGCGCTCCAGCGCCTCGGGCTGGGGCACGGCGGGCATGGGCTGATCCGACAGGCTCCAGGTCTCGCGCCGCGCGGCCGTCACGGCCGTGGCCGTGGTCGTGACCACGCTGGCGCCCTGGGCGTCGGTCTGCAGCAGCGAGACCGTCCAGTGCTGCGTGGAGCGGTTGGTGCGCACCGGCACGGCCTGCACGGTGAACGGCCCCGTGGACAGCGCCGCGGCGTAGTTCACGGTGAGCGACAGCGGATCGCCCAGGCGCTCGGGGTGCAGCAGGATGGCCTGCAGCAGCGTCGCGGCCGTGATGCCGCCGAACGGCCCGACCATGTTCCAGTACGCTGCGTGGGTGTGCCCGCGGTAGTGGCCCGGCGCCGTGGCTTCGAGCGCGAGGGCCTGATCGAAGGGGTGGTGGTGTGTGCTCATGGTGCCGAGTGTGCCGCGAATCCGCGCATCATGCCGTCGTGCCGGCGACTGGCGTGCCGGTGTGCGCCAGCCCCTGTAGCTGCGCCACCGCGCGCGGCCACAGCGTCTGGCGGAACTGCTCGCGGAAGAAACCGAAATGCCCGATGCGCAGTGCCTTCACGTCCTGCGGCGCGATGCGCTCGACGCGCGTGGGCGCGTTGCTGTAGAGATTGACCAGGGCGTGCGTGCCGCGCAGCGTCATGAGTTCGTCGTCGCTCATGGACAGCGCCAGCACCGGAAAGCGCACCGCGCCGTAGCTCTGCGCCACGGCCGGCCCCTCGGCGCCCACGCTGTAGGTGGGGCTCAGGCACCAGCGGCGCCACTGCAGGATCACGCCGGCCGGCAGGTCACCCACCTTGCGCAGCTTGCGGCCGGGGAAGTAGCCGCACAGGCGCGTGGCCAGCGGCACCAGCACCCACCAGAAGTACGGAACCATGCGCTTCAAGCGCGGCGCGTTGTCGCGCCAGTAGCCGCTGCCGGCGGCCACGCTGAGCAGGCCGTCCACCTGACTGGGGTCACGCAGCAGGCCGGGCAGCTGCGCGCCCAGGCTGTGGCCCAGCAGGTACAGCGGTTGCTGCGGCAGCGCCGCGCGGGCGGCCGCGATCACGGCCTCGTAGTCGCGCGCCCAGTCGAACAGGTCGGCGCGCACCTCGCGCATCGGGCCCACGAGCGAATCGCCATGACCCCGGTAATCGAACGTGGTGACGCGAAAGCCCTGCTGCGCCAGCCACTGCGCGAACGAGGCGTAGTAATCCTGCCGCACCCCCATGGCCCCGCCGATGACCACGCTGGCGCGCGCCGCGCCCTCGGGCTCGAACACGCACAGCGCCACGCTGACACCTTCATCGACCCGCAAGGTCTGCTTGTTCATGCCTGTCTCCTGTCCATCATGCCGATCTGCGTCGACTTGAGTTTCAGAACACTCCGCCCTCAAGAAAGGGCCTGCACCCCGCCCTCAAGGGCGTAGCGAGCGGGATGGGCTGCTAGGCGGACGGAGCGCAGCAACCGGAGCGTACTTGCGGTACGCGAGGATTGCGAGCACCGCCCAACGACGCAGACCGCCCGCGCAGTAGCCTTACACCGCCTCGAAGATGCCGGCGGCGCCTTGGCCTGTGCCCACGCACATCGTCACCATGCCGTACTTCAGCTTGTGGCGGCGCAGCGCGTGCACCACCGTGGCGGCGCGGATGGCGCCCGTGGCGCCCAGCGGGTGGCCCAGGGCGATGGCGCCGCCCATGGGGTTGACCTTGGCCGGGTCCAGGCCCAGCGTGTTGACCACGGCGAGCGACTGGGCGGCAAAGGCTTCGTTGAGCTCGAACCAGCCGATGTCCTCGTGCTTGAGGCCGGCGTAGCGCAGCGCGGCGGGAATGGCCTCGATGGGGCCGATGCCCATGATCTCGGGCGGCACGCCGCGCGCGGCGTAGCTCACGAAGCGCGCCAGCGGCGTCAAGCCGAACTGCTTGACGGCCTTCTCGCTCGCCAGGATCAGCGCGCCCGCGCCGTCGCTGGTCTGCGAGCTGTTGCCGGCCGTGACGCTGCCGCGCGCGGCGAACACGGGCTTGAGCTTGGCCAGGCCTTCGAGCGAGGTGTCGGGGCGCGGACCTTCGTCCAGGTTCACGGTGCGGGTCTTGATCCTGACTTCACCGGTGGCCAGGTCGGGCGTGCGCTCGACCACGTCGATGGGCGTGATTTCGTCGGTGAACTCGCCGGCCTTCTGCGCCTTGAGGGCGCGCAGGTGGGATTCGAGCGCAAAGGCGTCCTGCATCTCGCGCGTTACCTTCCACTGCTGGGCCACCTTCTCGGCCGTCAGGCCCATGCCGTAGGCGATGCCGACGTTCTCGTCACGGGCGAACACCTCGGGGTTGAACGAGGGCTTGTTGCCGCCCATGGGCACCATGCTCATGGATTCGGCGCCACCGGCGATCAGCACGTCGGCCTCGCCCACGCGGATGCGGTCGGCGGCCATCTGGATGGCCGTGACGCCCGAGGCGCAGAAGCGGTTGACGGTGACGCCGCCCACGGGGTGGTCGAACGCCAGGCCCATGGCGATGCGGGCCATGTTCATGCCCTGCTCGCCCTCGGGGAAGGAGCAGCCGATGATGGCGTCTTCGATCGCCTTGGGGTCCAGCGTGGGGACCTGCAGCATGGCGCTCTTGATGGCGGCCACCAGCAGGTCGTCGGGGCGGGTGTTGCGGAAGTAGCCGCGGCCCGAGCGCCCGATGGGCGTGCGCGTGGCGGCAACGATGTAGGCGTCTTGGACTTGTTTCATGATGAGATCCTTACCTTGAGAGGTTGGGGCCTAGGCCCGCTGCTTGGCTGCGGCGTTGGGTCCCGCAACGGCACTGGTGGTTTTCTTGGCCGAGGGCACCCAGGCCCAGATGAATTCGCATTCGACCGGCTGCGCGCCCGATTCGTCGCTCACCTGCACGGCCACGGTGACTTCGCCCTTGTCGCTTTGCTGCATGAGCGCACGCTGCTCGTCGGTCAGCGTGGCCACGGCGCGCAGGGCGCCCTGGGCACGCCGCTTGAAGGCGACGCGCAACTCCTTGGCCAACGGCAGGCAGTCGTCGCGCACGTTCATGCCCACCACCATGCCGGTGGCCGTTTCGGCCAGCAGTGTCATGGCGGCGGCGTGCACGCCGTGGATATGGTTCTGCACGCGGCGCTGGTTGGCCACGGCGATCTCCACGCGCTGCGGCGTCAGCGCCACGTACTGCAGGCCAGCCGTGCCGGTGAACGGTACGGCGCGGCGCAGCACCCAGTTGCGCGCCCAGGGGCGGGCGAACGCGGGCACCCGGTCGAGCTGGCCCAGGGTGCGGGCCAGACGGTTGGGGCGCGCGAACGCGCTGGCGGCGGGAGCGGCGTTCATGTCAGTTGCGCACGGGCTTGCCGGTGGACAGCATGCCCATGATGCGTTCCTGGGTCTTGGGGTGGTCGAGCAGGCTGCAGAAGGCCTTGCGCTCCAGGGCCATGAGGTACTCCTCGCTGACCAGGGTGCCGGCATCCACCTCGCCGCCGCACACCACGCCCGCGATCAGGCTGGCGATGTGGAAGTCGTGCGCGCTGATGAAGCCGCCGTCACGCATGTTGACGAGCTGCGCCTTGATGGTGGCAATGCCGCTGCGGCCCGCCACGGGGAACAGGCGCTTGTGCGGTGCACGGTAGCCGCTGGCAAACATGGCCTTGGCCTCGTTGATGGCAACGAACAGCAGTTCGTCCTTGTGCGCCACGACCACGTCGCTCTCGAGCAGGTAGCCGAGCTTGCGCGACTCCAGCGCGCTGGTGCCCACCTTGGCCATGGCGGCGGCGGTGAAGCCTTCGGTCAGGAAGGGCAGCACGTCCTTGGAGGTGGATAGCTGCATGTTCTCGGCCGCGCGGCGGGCGATGTAGGTCAGGCCGCCCGCGCCGGGCACCAGGCCCACGCCGACTTCGACCAGGCCGATGTAGCTTTCCATGGCCGCCACGCGCTTGCTCGAATAGATGGCCAGCTCACAGCCACCGCCCAGGGCGATGCCGCGGATGGCGGACACCACGGGCACGTTGGAGTAGCGCAGCGCCAGCATGGCTTTCTGCAGTTCGGCCTCGGCGCCTTCCACGGCCTTGGCGCCGCCCATCATGAAGGCGGGCAGCATGGACTGCAGGTCGGCGCCGGCAGAGAACATCTCGTCGGGCGACCAGACCACCAGGCCCTGGTAGCGCTCCTCGGCCATGGCCTGGGCCTTGAGCAGGCCCTCGATCACACCGCCGCCGATGGCGTGCATCTTGGTCTTGATGGAGGCGATGAGCACCTGCTCGTCCAGCGTCCACAGGCGGATGGACTCGTCCTCGAACAGCGTGGTGCCCGCCGTCTTGGCGCTGGGGGCGTTGGCGCCCAGCACGCTCTCGGGGAAATGCTGGCGCGCATACACGGGCAGGCTGCGCGGGGGCACGAACTGGCCGGTGGTGGGGTTGAACGAGCCTTCGGGCTGGTGCACACCGCCGCGCTCGGCCACGGGGCCCTTGAACACCCACTCGGGCAGCGGTGCCTTGCACAGCGCCTTGCCGGCGTCGATGTCTTCCTGGACCATCTGGGCGACTTCCAGCCAGCCTGCTTCTTGCCACAGCTCGAAGGGGCCCTGCTTCATGCCAAAGCCCCAGCGCATGCAGAAGTCCACATCGCGGGCGTTGTCGGCGATCGATGCCAGGTGCACGGCGGCGTAGTGGAAGCTGTTGCGCAGGATGGCCCACAGGAACTGGCCTTGCGCGCCTTCGGCATTGCGCAGGAGCTTGAGGCGCTCGGCCGCGGGCTTCTTGAGCATGCGGGCATAGACCTCGTCGGCCTTCTGGCCTGCGGGCACATAGTCCTTGCTCGCCAGGTCGAAGCGCAACACGTCGCGGCCCACCTTCTTGAAGAAGCCAGCCTTGGTCTTCTGGCCCAGGTGGCCCATGTCCAGCAGGGTCTTGAGCACTTCGGGCGTGGCGAAGCTGGCGTAGAAGGGGTCGGTCTCGATGGACAGCGTGTCCTGCAGCGTCTTGATGACGTGGGCCATGGTGTCCAGGCCCACCACGTCGGCGGTGCGGAAGGTGCCGCTCGAGGCGCGGCCCAGCTTCTTGCCGGTGAGGTCATCGACCACGTCGTAGCTCAGGCCGAAGTTCTCGACCTCTTTCATGGTGGCCAGCATGCCGGCGATGCCCACGCGGTTGGCGATGAAGTTGGGCGAGTCCTTGGCGCGCACCACGCCCTTGCCCAGCGTGCTGGTGACAAAGGCTTCGAGCGCGTCGAGGTAGCGCGCCTCGGTCGTAGGGGTGTTGATCAGCTCCACCAGCGCCATGTAGCGCGGCGGGTTGAAGAAGTGGATGCCGCAGAAGCGCGGCTTGATGGCGTCGGGCAGCGCCTCGGAGAGCTGGGTGATCGACAGGCCCGAGGTGTTGGACGCCACGATGGCGTGAGGCGCGACGTGCGGCGCGATCTTCTGGTACAGGTCGAGCTTCCAGTCCATGCGCTCGGCGATGGCCTCGATGACGAGGTCGCATTCCTTGAGCAGGTCCATGTGCTCTTCGTAGTTGGCCTGCTGGATCAGCGCGGCGTCCTCCGCCACGCCCAGGGGCGCGGGCTTGAGCTTCTTGAGGTTGTCGACGGCGCGGGTGACGATGCCGTTCTTGGCACCTTCCTTGGCCGGCAGGTCGAACAGCACCACGGGCACCTTGACGTTGACCAGGTGCGCAGCGATCTGCGCGCCCATCACGCCAGCGCCGAGCACGGCGACTTTCTTCACTTGAAATCGGGACATGTTATGCGTTCCTTGTTGAATGGCCTTGCCGCGCGCGGGCAAGGCGGCAGGCCTTACTGGACCCGGATCCAGGTCTGCGTGCGGCCGAAGGGGCCGATGGAGCCGCGCACTTCGAGCTTCTTGCCGCCCTCGACGGGCGTGAGGCGCAGGGTGTAGTTGCGGCCGTTCTCGGGGTCGAGGATCTTGCCGCCCTCCCACACATCCTTGCCATCGGCCTTCTTGGCGTTGCGGATGATCTCCAGGCCCAGCAGCGGCTTGTCCTTGCGGTCGTCGCTGCACTCCTTGCACAGGTCGTCGGGCTTGGCGTCCTTGGTCAGGCGCCTTTCGAGCAGGCCGCTGAGCACGCCCTGGCCGTCGGCCTTGATGCGGATCTCGGCCTTGGCCTCACCGGTCTTGTCGTCCACGTTGCGCCACAGGCCCTCGGGCGTCATCTGGGCCCACGAAGGGGCGGCAATCACTATGGAAACGATAGCTGCTAGCGCTTTATTCATGGGCGTTCCAGTGCAAAAAGACTTGAAATCGGTGGGCCATGGGCTGGTTACGCCAGCACCAGGTCGGTGTCCATCAGCGCCTTGGCGCCGGTGCGGGCGGTGCGCATCAGCGTCGCCGTCTCGGGGAAGAGCTTGGCGAAGTAGAAGCGCGCCGTCTGCAGCTTGGCCTGGTAGAACGGGTCGGTGCTGCCCTCGGCGATCTTGCGCAGCGCCACCTGCGCCATGCGGGCAAAGAAGTAGCCGAACACCAGGTGGCCGGCCACGCGCAGGTAGTCCACGGCGGCAGCGCCCACTTCGTCGGGGTTCTGGAAGCCCTTGAAGCCGATCTCGGTGGTGAACTTGGTCATCTGGTCGCCGAGCACGGCGATGGGGTTGATGAACTCGGCCATCTTCTCGTTCACGCCCTCCTCCTCCACCAGCTTGGCGACGAGCTTGCCGAACTTGCGCAGCGTGGCGCCGTTGTTCGACAGCACCTTGCGGCCCAGCAGGTCCAGCGACTGCACGGTGTTGGTGCCTTCATAGATCATGTTGATGCGGTTGTCGCGCACGTACTGCTCCATGCCCCATTCCTTGATGTAGCCATGGCCGCCGAAGACCTGCATGCAGGCATTGGTGGCGATGTGGCCGTTGTCGGTCAGGAAGGCCTTGGCGATGGGCGTGAGCAGCGCAAGCAGGTCGCCGCTGTCCTTGCGCACCTTCTCGTCGGGGTGGTGGTGCTCCTTCTCCAGCAGCATGGCGCAGAAGGCCTCCAGCGCACGGCCGCCGTCGGCGTAGGCCCGGGCGGTGAGCAGCATCTTGCGCACGTCGGGGTGCACGATGATGGGGTCGGCGGGCTGGTCCTTGGCCTTGGGGCCGCTGAGCGAGCGCATCTGGATACG
This sequence comes from Comamonas granuli NBRC 101663, assembly GCF_000739995.1. Classification (GTDB taxonomy): domain Bacteria; phylum Pseudomonadota; class Gammaproteobacteria; order Burkholderiales; family Burkholderiaceae_C; genus Simplicispira; species Simplicispira granuli. The sequence continues at coordinate 183,464 of NZ_BBJX01000001.1, forward strand.
GTCCTTGGCGTAGGCCAGGGCGTTCTGGAAGGCCACCTCGGTCAGGCCCAGGGACTGGTTGCCCACGCCCAGGCGCGCGGCGTTCATCATCACGAACATGCCCTGCATGCCCTTGTTGGGCTGGCCGACCATGGTGCCCACGGCGCCTTCGAGCGTCATCTGGCAGGTGGCGCTGGCCTTGATGCCCATCTTGTGCTCCAGGCCGGAGCAGTAGATGCCGTTGCGCTCACCCAGGGAGCCGTCCTTGTTCACATGGAACTTGGGCACGATGAACAGGCTGATGCCCTTGATGCCGGGGGGCGCATCGGGCAGGCGGGCGAGCACCAGGTGGATGATGTTCTCGGCCATGTCGTGCTCGCCGGCGCTGATGAAGATCTTGTTGCCGGTGATCTTGTAGGTGCCGTCGGCCTGGGGCTCGGCCTTGGTGCGCATCAGGCCCAGGTCGGTGCCGCAGTGGGGCTCGGTCAGGCACATGGTGCCGGTCCACTCGCCGCTGGTCATCTTGGGCAGGTAGGTCTGCTTCTGCTCGGGCGTGCCGTGCGCTTCCAGCGCGGCATAGGCGCCGTGCGTGAGGCCGGGGTACATGGTCCAGGCCTGGTTGGCGCTGTTGAGCATCTCGTAGAACATGGTGTTGACCACGTAGGGCAGGCCCTGGCCGCCGTACTCGGGGTCGCAGCCCAGCGCCGCCCAGCCGCCCTCGATGTACTGGGCGTAGGCTTCCTTGAAGCCCTTGGGCGTGGTCACGCTGTGGTGCACCGGGTCCAGCGTGCAGCCCTCGGCGTCGCCCGAGGCATTGAGCGGGAAGGCCACCTCGGCGGCGAATTTGCCGCCCTCTTCGAGCACCGCATTGATGGTGTCGGCGTCGATGTCGGCGTGCTTGGGCACCTGCTTGAGCTCATCCACGACGTTGAACACTTCGTGGAGCACAAACTGCATGTCGCGCAATGGCGGCGTGTAGGAAGGCATGGGGCTACTCCTTGGGGGTTGGGGTGGAAACGGGGGAGGAAACCGCCGCGGGCACAGGGGCGCCGTAGCGGGCGAGAATGTTGTCGAAGCCGGTGACGGCGCGCGCGATGGAGCCGGGGCTCTTGAGGAAGCGCGCCTCGTAGTGCAGCGCCAGGATCAGGCCGTGGATCTCGAACAGGATCTGGTCCTCATCCACCTGGGCCTGCAATTGGCCCAGCTCCTTGGCCTGGGTGATGGCACGGCGCATCGCGGCCAGCCAGGTGAGCACCGACTGCGCCAGGGCGTCGCGCACCGGGCCGGTGCGCTCGTCGAACTCCACGGCGCCGCTGATGTAGATGCAGCCCGAGTCGATCTCGACCGAGGTGCGCTTCATCCAGTTGCCGAACAGGGCCCGCAGGCGCGGAATTCCGCGCGGCTCGGACATGGCGGGGTAGAACACCTCCTGCTCGAAGCAGTGGTGGTATTCGCGGATCACGGAGACCTGCAGCTCCTCGCGCGAGCCGAAGTGCGCAAACACGCCGGACTTGCTCATGCCCATCACGTCGGCCAGGGCGCCGATGGACAGCCCCTCCAACCCGATGTGCGTGGCCAGGCCCAGGGCGGCCTCGATGATGGCCTGTTTGGTTTGCTGCCCCTTCTGCAGCACGCGGCTGCTCGCCGTGCGCGCACGGCTGGCACGGGACGGGGCGAGGGGGGATCCGGAGGCTGGCATAGGGCTTACAAAAACGAACGGTCGTTCTATTTTGCAGCAATTTCCTACCAGTGCCTACCCCACCCCCAAAAATAGAGAGGCACCTCCAAATTGGCGTTGCACGCGTGCCACCGCCGCGCTCACAGCATGCGCGCCAGGCTTTCCTGCAGGTGCTCGGTCGGCAGGCGCTCGCCCGTGCGCACGAAACGGTGCAGCCGCCCCAGGGCAAAGGCCATGAGCATGCTGGCCCCCACTTGCGCATCGACGCTGGGCGTCGCCGATCCCGCCGCGCCCGCGGCCGTGCGCAGGCACTGGCGCAGGCTCGATTCGATGCGCTCGAAAAACCGGTTCATGCGCGCCTGCAACCGCTCGTGCTCCAGCACCAGGGCGTCGCCCGCCATCACGCGCGCCAGGCCCGGGTTGCGCTCGCCAAACTGCAGCAGCAGCGCCACCACGCGCGCCGCCTGCGCCACGCCGCCCTCCTCGGGCAGGGCGCTGGCCTCCTGCGCAGGCTCGCCCTCGCGCCCCACGATCTGGGCCACGCGCGAGAACACCGCGTCCTCGATGAAGTCGATCAAGGCCTCGAACATCTGCGCCTTGCTGGCAAAGTGCCGGTACAGCGCCGCCTCGCTCACCTGCAGCCGCGCCGCCAGCGCCGCCGTGGTGATGCGCTCCGCACCCGGCTGCTCCAGCATGGCGGCCAGCGCCTGCAGGATCTGCTCGCGCCGCTCGCCCGGCCGCGGCCGGCGCCGCGGGGCTGGGGGGAGCCGGGTGGCGTCGTCCATGTCAATGGCTCTTGATCATGGTGCCGTAGGCCTGGTCGGTCAGGATCTCCAGCAGCATGGCATGGGGCACGCGCCCATCGACGATGTGCACCGCCTTCACGCCCGCCCGGGCCGCGTCGATCGCCCCGGCCAGCTTGGGCAGCATGCCGCCCGAGATCGTGCCGTCCTGCACGAGCGCATCAACCTCGCGCGGCGTCAGCTCGGTGATCAGCTGCCCCTGCTTGTCGAGCACGCCGGGGATGTTGGTGAGCAGCAGCAGCTTTTCCGCCCGCAGCACCTCGGCCAGCTTGCTCGCCACCACGTCGGCATTGATGTTGTAGCTCTCGTTGTTCTCGCCGAAGCCGATGGGGCTGACCACGGGAATGAAGGCGTCGTCCTGCAGCGCCTTGACCACGCTGGGGTCTATGGCCACGATGTCGCCCACCTGGCCCACGTCGTGCTCCAGCGCGGGGTCCTTGTGGTCCAGCAGCTTGAGCTTCTTCGCGCGGATCAGGCCGCCATCGCGCCCCGTCAGGCCCACGGCCTTGCCACCCGCCTGGTTGATCAAACCCACGATGTCCTGCTGCACCTCGCCGGCCAGCACCCATTCGACCACTTCCATGGTCTCGGCGTCCGTCACGCGCATGCCCTGGATGAACTGGCCCTGCTTGCCCAGGCGCTTCAGGGCCGTCTCGATCTGCGGACCGCCGCCGTGCACCACCACCGGGTTCATGCCCACGAGCTTGAGCAGCACCACGTCCTCGGCGAAGTCCTGCTGCAGCTCCGGGTCGGTCATGGCGTTGCCGCCGTACTTGATGACCAGGGTCTTGCCGTGGAACTTGCGGATGTAGGGCAGCGCCTGCGCAAGGATCTCGGCCTTGTCGCGCGGGGCAATGGAGAGAAGGGCTTCAGTGGTCATGGAACGGGGCACAAAGGCGCGAAAACTCAGGAATCCGCAAATTGTGCCGCATTCCACCGCGGGCTCAGCGCCGCAGCCAGGCCGGCACCTTGAAGCGCACAATGGCCAGGTAAGCCGCCACGTAGGTCACCACGAACAGGGCACAAAAGGCCATGAGCACCCAGGTGTTGTTCCAGAACAGCACCGCCGGCACCACTGTGAGCAGCGTGAACCCCCACAGATAGGGCGAGGTGCGGTTGTTGCGCATCAGCATGCGGCGCGAGGCATCGTCATGGAACACGCTGCGCACGATGCGCCGGTAGATGAGCTGGTGGAAATGCAGCGCATCGGCCACCCCCGGCGAGACGCCGCGCACCCATTTGCGGTACATGGAGAACACCGTCTCCCACACCGGGTAGATGAGCAGCAGCATCGGGAACCAGGGCGAGACCTGCGCATTGCGCTGCACCAGCGACACGCTGGCCAGCGCAATCACCACGCCCCACACATAGGCCCCACCATCGCCGGCGAACAGCATGCCGCGCGGGTAGTTCCAGAGCAGAAAGCCCCCCGTGGCCGCCGCCGTGGACACCAGCAGCGCCGCCAGCGCCCGGTCCCCCACCTGCAGCGCCACATGCGCCAGCGCCAGGCACACGATGACGGCCACCATGCCCGCCAGGCCGTTGTAGCCGTCGATGATGTTGAAGGCATGGGGCAGGCCGGCGATGGCGAGCAGCGCCAGGGCCATGCCGATCCAGGGCGCGCCCGCCCACAGCCAGTCCAGCCAGGGCAGGTCCAGGCGCGGCACCGCCAGGCCCAGCAACAGCACGGCCAGCAGGCCCGAGACCGCCGTCAGGCCCAGGCGGTAGCGCACGGTGAGCCGCTGGGTCAAATCCTCCGCGATACCACCGGCCGCTGCCGGCAGCAGGGTCAGCAGCCACAGGGCCACCCAGCCGCCCAGCCGCAGCGAGCCCACATCTCCCAGCCAGGACTGCGCCATGCCCAGCCCCCAGGCGGCCATGGTCCCCAGCAGCACCGCCAGGCCGCCCAGGCGCGGAACATCGCCATGGTGAAAGCGCTGCGGCATGCCCTCGCTGTAGTTGGCGGCGTGGCTGCGCATCCAGCGCACGATGAAGCCCGCAGCCAGTGCTGCGACGACAAAAGCCACCACGGACAGGAGAATCATGGAGCGCCGATGTTACCCGTGCCGGTACCACGCGCCGGTAACGCTTTGCACGCCCAGCGGTAGGCCGGCGACCGCCACAGGCGCAGCAGGCTGGACACGTGCCAATACAAGTGATCCCAGCGCCGGTGGCTGGCGCGCTGCCCGGCATGCACCACGCGCACCGCTGCGCGCGCCAGCACCCATCCCGCGCGGCGCAGGCGCAGGCACAGGTCCACGTCTTCGCAATACATGAAGTACGCCTCGTCAAAGCCCCGCAGGTCTTGCCACACCCGCTGCGGCAGCACCATGCAGGCCGCGTTGACCCAATCCACGCGCGCCTCGCGCCGCCCCAGCACACGGCGCCGCCAGAGCGCCGCAGGCGTTGGCAATTCCCGCTCGCTGTCCTGCACCTGCCCTTGCGCATCCACCTGCTCCGGGTAGGCGCAGCCCACCCCGGGCCGGCGCGCCTGCTCCAGCAGGGCCGGGAATGGGTCCGCAGCCGCCAGCGCCACATCGGGGTTGAGCACACAGACGAAGGCCTCGGCGGCGCCGGCCAAGGCCCGGTTGTGGTTCGCGCCGAAGCCCAGCGGTGCCGCATTGCGGCGCACCTCGAGGGCGAAGGGCCAGCCCCCCGCAGGGGCAGCCGGCTCGGGTTCAGGCAGGTTCAGCGTCAGCACCACCCGGGTGACGGCCCCGGCGCTGTGCGCTGCCATGCCGTGCAGCAATGCCTGCACGCTCGCGCCGTGCCCATGGCTCACGATGGAGACGGCCAAGCCATGGCCTGCGTCCGCCGATCCCATGTGCGCTCAGGGCTGCAGCCAGCCGTTCACTTCCACCACACTGGCCAGCCGGTCATCACCCGCCAGCGACTGCAGGCGCAAACGCGAGACCAGGTACACATACCGTGCCTGCGCCAGGTCGCGCAGCGCGGCGATGCGCTGCTGCTCGGCGTTGAGCACGTCCAGCGAGGTGCGCGACCCCGCCTCATAAGACTTGCGGCTCGACAGCACGGCCTGCTCGGCCGAGCGCACCGCCTGCTCCAGCGCCTTGATGCGCAGCACGCCCTCGGTCACGCCGCGGAATTCGCGGTACACGCGCACGCCCAGGTCGCGCCGCGTGGCTTCGAGCATCTCCTGCACGCGCGTCTGCGTGGCGACGGCCTGGCGCACGGTGGAGCTCACATACCCGCCGGAATAGAGCGGGATCGACAGCTGCAGGCCGAGGGTCTTGTTGTCGTAGCGTGAATTCACGCTGGTCACGGTATCGCTATTGGTCCTGGCCCACTGCGCCACCGCATCCAGGGTGGGCCGATGGCCTGCCTTGGCTTTCTCGATCTCCTGGCGTGCCGCTTCAAGCTGCGCTTGCAGGGATTGCAGTTCCGGACTGTGCTCTTCAGCGCGCGCGATCCACTCCTGCACCGAGGCAGGCACAGGCTCCTGGGGCACGAAGCGCGCGGCATCGACCCCGGCCAGCGCCTCCACCGGCTGGCCCGTCAAGGTCTCAAGGCGGTGGCGGGTATAGCTTTCGTTCTGGCGCGCCTCCAGCTCCTGGGCGACGGTCATGTCCAGCCGCGCCTGGGCGTCATCCACGTCGGTGCGCGTGCCCGATCCGGCAGCGAAGCCCTTGCGCGCCGCGTCGAGCTGCGTGGTGTACGTGGCCTTTTGCGCCTGCACCAGCGCCACCTGCTCACGCGCCAGCAAGGCGTCGAAGTAGCTCTCCCCGACGCGCACCACCAGGCTCTGCTCGTCGCGCTCCAAGGTCGCATCGGCGTCCTGCACCTGTGCCTCGGCCTGCTTGAGCTGTGCCGTGAGATAGGGGCGGTACAGGGGCTGGCGCACCGACAGCACCTGGCTGCCCGACCAGTACTGTGTCTGGCTGGTGGTCGGCTGGCCGAGGAAGTTACGCCCCTCGCTGGTCAGGTCGTTGTAGTTGCGCCCGGCATTGAACGAGACATTGGGGAGCAATTGAGAACGTGCCTGGGGCAGGCGCTCGCGCCCCGCCTCGGCGGCGGCGCGCGATGCACGGATGCTGGCATCGTTCTCCAGCGCAGCCTCGTAGGCCTGGCGCAAGTCCATGCCCCATGCGGAAGCTGCCAGCCCGGCCGCCAGCGCCGCCCCCACCAAGGCGCCCCGCAGGCGGCGGCCCGCCCCAGGCGCTGCATCACCATCGACGAAGAACACCATGGTTCACTCCTCCTTCATCGAGGCCGACACGCGCTTGATCAGCGGATGCAGCAGATACGTCAGCATGGAACGCTCGCCCGTCTTGAACACCACTTCCACCGGCATGCCCGGCTGCATGCGGCGCTTGCCCAGACCCTGGATGCCCTCGGGCGTGAGCTGCACGCGCGCCAGGTAGTAGCTGATGCCGGAGTGCGGGTCGGTGAGCAGGTCGCCCGATACCGACACCACCTGGCCCGCGACCACCAGTTGCGGCGAATGCGCGAAGGAGTTGAAACGCACGTCCACCGGCAGGTCGGCGTGCACGCGGTCGATCAGGTGCGGCGCCACCTGCACCTCCAGCAGCAAGGCCTCGTTGCCGGGCACGATGTCCATGAGCTTCTGTCCCGGCGCAACGACGCCACCCACCGTCTGCACCGCCAGCCCCACGACCTGGCCAGCCGCCGGGGCCTTGATCTCGGTGCGCCCCAGATCGTCGGACAAGGCCTTGAACTTCTGCTCCTCGGAGAGCACCTCGCGGCTCACGTCGGCCAGTTGCGTGTCCACCTCACGCCGGTAGTCCTGCTGGCGCGAGATGGCCCGCTGGCGCAGCTCGCCGATGGCGCGCTGGGCACGCACCGTATTGCCCTGGATGTCGGCGATCGCCGATCGCACGTCCGCCACCATGCGCTCGAGTTCCAGTTGCCGGTTGCGCGGCGCATAGCCTTCCTTGACCAGGCCGCGCAGATTGCCCAGCTCCTCGTCCACCAGCGCCAACTGGCTCTTGCGGTTGGTCAGCATGCCGGCATATGCCTCCAGCAGGCCCTGCTGCCCCTGGATGCTTTCCTCGATGGACTGCAGGTCCGAGCGCAGCAGGCTGCGCCGCGTCATGAACAACTGCTCCTGGTTGAACATCTGCTGGCGGATCAGCGGATCCGCCGCCGCCTTCTCCAGGTCCGGGTGGAAACTGACCTTCGCCGCGCCGGTCTGCTCGGCCTGCAGGCGCCCCTGCATGGCGCGCAGCCCCAGGTAGCGCTGGCGCGCCGACTCGTAATTGGCGCGCGCCATGGCCTCGTCCAGGCGGATGAGCAACTGCCCCTCCTTCACCTCGGCGCCCTCGTGCACGAGCACTTCCTTCACGATGCCGCCGCTCAGGTGCTGGACCGCCTTGCGCTTGGTGTCCAGCGCGACGAGGCCCTGCCCCGGCACCCCTTCGTCCAGGGGCGCCAGGCCGGCCCACAGCAGAAAACCGCCAAAACCCACGGCCAGCGCCCACAGGCCGATGCGCCCCGCGCGCCGTGCCTCGCGCGCTCCGGAGGTATCCGCCGCGGCTGCACGCTCCGCGCCCTGGGCCAGACTGGCCTCGATGTTCTGAGAATTCATGAGTGGTGTAGCCATGATCCAACTCGGCAATCAAAAAATGTCAAAAAAGTCCAGTGGCGCAGCCTATGCAGGCTGGGCGGCTCCCAGCGCCCCGCCAGGCTGTGCCGGTGTCGGTGCCTGTGCCGTGCGCAGCGCCGCCAGCACCGCATCGCGCGGGCCGTCGGCCTGCACGCGCCCGTCGCGCAGGATCAGCAAGCGGTCGGCCACCGCCAGAATGCCCGGGCGGTGGGTGATCAGCACCACCGTCCTGCCTGCCGCCTTCAGGCCCTGCACCGAGCGCACCAGCGCCAGTTCGCCCACATCGTCCAGGTTGGCGTTGGGCTCGTCGAGCACCACCAGCACCGGATCGCCGTACACCGCCCGCGCCAGCCCGATGCGCTGGCGCTGCCCGCCCGACAGCAGGCCGCCCGCTTCGCCGATCGGCGTGTCGTAGCCCTTGGGAAAGCGCAGAATCATCTCGTGCAGACCGGCACTGCGTGCCGCGGCGATCACCTTCTCGGACTGGACCTCGCCAAAACGGGCGATGTTTTCGGCGATCGTGCCCTCGAACAGCTCGACGTCCTGCGGCAGATAGCCCAGGTAAGGCCCCAGCTCGGTACGGTCCCAGCCCTCGATGGGCAAGCCGTCGAGCAGCACCTCACCCGCCACATCGGGCCAGATGCCCACCATGGTGCGCGCCAGCGTGGATTTGCCCGACCCCGAAGGCCCGAGCACCACCGTCACCGTCCCGGGCTGCACGGCCAGGCTCACGCCTTGCAGGATGGGCGCCTTGCGCCCGGGCGCGGTGGCCACTACGTCGCGCAGCGTCAATGCGCCCTGGGGCGCCACGCGCTTGAGCGCCGGATCGCGCGCCGGGTGCTCGCTCAGCAGGGCCTCCAGGCGCTCGAAGGCCGAACGGGCGCCAATGAAGGCACGCCACGTGCTCACCACCATGTCGATGGGCGCGAGTGCGCGCGACATCAGGATGTTGGAAGCAATCATGCCCCCGGGGGACAACTGCCCGTCGATCACCAGCAGCGCCCCCGCGCCCAGCGCCAGGGACTGCTGCGAATAACGGATGAACTTGCTCCACGCCGTGATGCGGTGCGCCAGCGACTGGGAGGCCGACTGCAGCGCCAGCGCGCCCTCGTGGCGCTCCTGCCAGTGCGGACGCAGGTTGTGCACCATGCCCATGGACTCCAGCACCTCGGCATTGCGCAGCTTGCTCTGCAGATAGCCGCCCGCCTCGGACGCCGCCTTGCTCGCTGCCTCGGCAGGCGCCACGGTGCGGCGGTGGCCGAACCAGGCCAGCGCGAGCTGCACCAGTGCAAAGAATATCGAGAGCCAGCCCAGGAACGGGTGCATGAAGAACAGCACCGCAATGTAGATGGGCGCCCAGGGAACGTCAAAGAACGCAAAAATGCCGTTGCCCGTGAGGAACTGGCGGATCTGGATCAGGTCGCCAAAGGCGCGCGCCGGCCCGGTGCTCGACTGGCTCAGGTAGGCCTCGAAGCTGGCGTTGAACACGCGCGTGCCCAGCGCCTCGTCCAGGCGCACACCGGAGCGCACCAGCACGCGCGAGCGCATCCACTCGGAAAACGCCATCACGGCAAACAGGAACAGCGTGATCAGCGACATGGCCAGCAGGGTCAGCTCGCTGCGGCTCATGAGCACGCGGTCGTACACCTGCAGCATGTACAGCGTGGGCGTGAGCATGAGCACGTTGGCCACCATGCTGAACGCGCCCACCATGATGAATTCGCGCCGGAAGGCCCACAGCACCTGCGTGAGCTCGCTGCGCTCGAAAAAGGAAGGATTTTTCATGTTCTGATTCCCGTGCCTGCCTCAGGCCGTGCCCAGCGCCTGCTGCGCCACCTGCTGCTGCGCCTGTTGCTGGGCTTGCTGCTGCGCTGCTTTCTGCAGGGCCGCCAGCACCTCGTCGCGCGGGCCGAAGGCCTGCGTCTGGCCGTCGCGCAGCACCAGCATCTTGTCCGCCACGGCCAGCACGCTGGTGCGGTGCGTCATCACGACGAAGGTCGTGCCGCGCGACTTCATGAGCCGGATGGCGTTGGCCAGTGCGGCATCGCCCTCCTCGTCCAGGCTGGAGTTGGGCTCGTCGAGCACCACGAACACCGGGTCGCCATAAATGGCGCGCGCCAGGCCCACGCGCTGGCGCTGGCCGCCCGAGAGCATGGCGCCGTCGCGCCCCACCGGGCTGTCATAGCCCTGCGGCAGAGCCATGATGAACTCGTGCAGCCCCACGGCGCGCGCCGCTGCTTCCACCTTGGACTGATCCACCTCGCCGAAGCGCGCGATGTTCTCAGCCACCGTGCCATCGAAAAGTTCCACGCCCTGGGGCAGGTAGCCCACGTGCGCGCCCAGCTCCGATTTGTCCCAGGTGAACACGTCTGCGCCATCCAGGCGCACCTTGCCCACCATGGAAGGCCACAGCCCCATGAGCAGCCGCGCCAGCGTGGTCTTGCCCGAAGCCGAAGGTCCGACCACGGCCAGCACCTCGCCCGGGTTGAGCGCAAACGTCACGCCGCGCAGAATCTGCGCCGTGCCGCCCGGCGCGCCGGCCATCAGCGGTTCGACCTGGAGCGCGCCGCGCGGCGCGGGCAGCGGCATGCCCTCGCCGCGCTCGGGCACGGCGCGCAGCAACTGGTCCAGCCGCGCCCAGGCATCGCGCACATTCACCACCGACTGCCACTGCGATACCGCCTGCACCAGCGGGGCCACCACGCGCCCGCCGAACACCGAGGCCATGATCATCATCACATCACCGCCATTGAGCGTGCCGTGCAGCAGCAGCCAGCAGCCCAGCCCCAGCAGGCCCGAGCTCAGCGTGGTCTGCAGGAACTTCGATACCGCCTGGTAGCCGCCCGCCGCCTCGGAGGCCCGCGCCTGCAGGTTCAGGAACTCGCGCTGCTTGGCCATCCAGCGCGCATGGATGTCGCGCAGCATGCCCATGGACTCGATCACCTGCGCATTGCGCAGCGAACCATCGGCATATTGCTGCGCGGCAATGGCGCTGCGGTTGGCCTGCATCAGCGGCGGCTTGGTGGCGCGCTCGTTGAGCCAGGCCACCAGCGTGATCACGCAGGCAAACGCGATCGAGGTCCAGCCCAGCACTGGATTGATGAGGAACAGCAGCACCAGCATGATCACCGACACCGGCGACTCCATCAGCCCCAGCAGCACCGGCGAATAGAGGAATTCGCGGATTTGCCGGAAGTCGTTCAGCGGCTGCTGCGTCCCGCCCGGAATGCGCCGCAGGTTGGCGTCGAAAATGGCATGGAAGACGCGCGAGCGCATGCGCTCGTCGAGCTCCACGCTGGCGGCGCGCATGACCTCGCTGCGCGCCCATTCCAGCAGCTCCATGACCACGTACACGCCCAGGATCAGCAGCGTCAGCATGGCCAGCGTCGTGTGGCTGCGGCTGTTGACCACGCGGCCATACACCTCCAGCATGTAACCCGAGGGCGCGAGCACCAGCAGGCTGGACAGCAGGCTGAACCAGCCCACACGCACGAAATAAGGCCGCAGCGCGGCCACGGCCGCACGCAACTCGGACGGAGCCTGGTTCACGGCAGGGTTGGGAGCATTCATACGGTTTCTTCCACCATCACATATTCAGGAATCTCGGCATCCCGGCCCTCCGCGGGGGCCGCGCCCTCCGGCGGCGCATCGGGATCCGCCAGGAAAAATGACAAGCCATACACGCCATCGGCACCCCGCGCCAGCACGATCTCGCGCAGTTTGCGCTCGTGGAACAGCGCTTCGTCCTGGGCCTGCAGCGCCAACTGGAAGCGCATGCGCCCATCGAGGGTGAACATGGACAACTGCCCCGCCTTCAGGCTCAGCGTATGGCGGTCGAAATACACCGGACAACTGTCCGCAAAGCGCAGCAGCGGCAGGGGCTTGTCCCCCAGCCGCGACAAATGAAAAGGGCTGGCCGGATGCTGGAACACCATGCGGCAGGTGCGCGAGACCGAATAGATGGCGTTGCACACCATCTGCGAGCCCATTTCGGGGAACTGCTCGCGCAACTGCCGGTAGGCCAGATGGTGCAAGGCCACCCGGTTCCACACCCGCGTCTGCTGCACCAGCGGCGCCAGGGCATTGCACACCCGGGCAAATCCTTGCTGCAAGGCCTGCAGGCGCGCCGCCTGCTCAGGCGATGCGTTCAAGGGGATGCGCAGCACGGAATTCATATAGGACGCGCAGTGTATCAAACTCCTATATGAAATTCCTGCGAGATTTGGCTGCGTGACAAATAAACCACACACGCCTGGTCAGCCACCCCCCAAAGCCTCCACCCACGCCAATTGCTGCGGCAGGCATACGCGGCGCAAGTCGTACTGCGCCTGCGCAAAGGCACGCGCCCTGGCTCCCAGTACGGCGCGGGCGCCCGCATCGTCCAGCAAGCCGCACACCGTGCCGGCCAGCGCCTGTACATCGAAGAAGTCCACCAATCGGCCGGTATCACCGTCGATGATGGCCTCCCGCACAGGGGCGGTATCGCTGGCCACAATGGCGCAGCCGGCGCTCATGGCCTCCAGCAGGCTCCAGCCCAGCACGAAAGGGTATGTCAGGTACACATGGACCGCGGACACCTGCAGCAGCGCAACATACTGTGCATACGGCAACTGCCCCAGAAAATGCACCCGCTCCCAATCGGCATCCGCCACCTGGCCGCGCACCTCGTCGATAAAGATCTGCTTCCAGGTACTGCCCTGCGGAGCGGGGGCGCCATAGCTCACGCCGTCGCCCCCCACGATCAGCACGCGAGCGCGCGGGCGCTGTCGCAGGATCTCGGGCAAGGCCCGCATGAACACGTGGTAACCCCGGTATGGCTCCAGGTTGCGGTTCACAAAGGTGACCACCTCGTCGCCATGCGCCAGCTCCAGGCCCGCGCCCAGTCTGATCCGCACCTGGGGATTGGGCGCCACGGCCTGCGTATCGATGCCGTCATGGATCACGGCGATGCGCTCGCGCAGGCGTGCCGGAAACGTGCGGGCCTGCCATTGCGTGGGCGCCAAAGCGGCGTCTGCCACCTCCATGTGCAGCAGATGGTTCACGTTTTTCATGTGCAGCCGCGCCGCCTCGCCCGGCCCCTGCGAGGGGAACTCCGGGTCGAACCCCACATCCGCACCGCGGGCGTGGTAGTAGAACTCGCAGTAAATACCCAGCCGCGCTTGCGGCCACACCTCTTTGAGGAACAGGCTCTCGCCCCATCCGGGGTGGGCAATGATCACGTCCGGCGCAAACCCCTCGGCAGCCAGGCGCACGGCTTTTGCCAAGGCCGCCTCGCCGCGAATCACCTTGCTCTCCAGGTCCAGCAACCAGGGGTGGACACCCGGGGCATTGCCCTGCTGCGGCATGTAGCGCTCCACGCGCACTCCCTGCCATGGCGCAGGCGCATCCGCTCGCCCCATGGCCAGGGCCCGTACCTCATGCCCCGCAGTGGCGGCCAGGGCGGGCGCCAGGTGCTTGAACTGGCCAGGGAAATTCTGGTGAACGAACAGTATCTTCATGGAGCGGCGCACAGCAGGCAGAACGCCGGACTGTACACGCGCCCTCGTGCGCTGGCCGCTCAGCCGCCCAGGACCGGGTCCAGCGGCACGGGCAGGGTGCCCACCAGCGAAGCATTCCAGGAGCCATCCAGGTGCGCCACATGGAAAATCTCCTGCGGGCCCGCCACCCCATCGGTCACCTGCGTCACATCAGTGTTGTTCAGGATCAGCCACACGTCGGCGCTGTTGCGCGTATCGGCCGTGATGACCACCGACTTGTTCACCTGCGCAGGCTGGCGGAACAGCTTGCCCGGACCGAACAGCGCCAGCACATCGGCCGCGGTGGCCGCGCGCGACACCAAGGATGCGCCCGAGCCGCTCACCCAGGCGCCATTGTTCTCCACCAGCACCACCGCGCCATTGGCCAGGACCAAGCCCGGTGCATCGGTGGCCAGCCGTGCCGTCAGAGCAGAAATATCCACCGACTTGTTGAGCAGCCGCGAAAAATCCAACTGGTCCTTGCCCTCACCAAAATCCGTGATGGTGACCGGCGCACCGCCCGCCTGGTACACCGTGCTGTCCGGCAGAACGAAGCGGTCGTCCCCCAGCCCGCCGGTCGCCGTATCCCGCCCGCCCGTGAAGAAGATCGTGTCCGCACCGGCAGAGCCCAGCCAGCGATCAGCCTGCGCCGTCCCCAGCAAGGTCGACCCGCCCACCGGCGCCGTCACCGACACGGCCTGCGACGGCCCGGCGGTGAACACCAGCTTGCCCTTGCCTACGGCATCGCCAGCATCGATGCTGGTAACCCCGCGCGCCATCTCGGCATTGAAATCCACCACCGAGCCTGACAGCCCTCCATCCAGGCTGTAGAACACCTTGAAGGCCGCCTTGCCCGCGAGCGTGTACCGGCCCAGTGCGGCATTCCACACCAGATCGCCCGCCAGGTCGCCATACAGCCTGACGGCGTTGCCCTGGCGGTAGAACGCCAGCTCCCCGCCCGTGGCAGACAGCCCCCCGGCCGCCAGTGCGGCGATGATGCGGCCATCCGTCGTTGCAGGTTGCGTCGCCAGCTCTGCCACTGACGCTTCGCGGCCCGCGCCCGCCAGGTACAGCAGCGCCGTCTCCACCCGGTCGGGCGGCGCCGTGGCCAGCGACGGCAGGCCGGAGACCACCGCCAGCATCTGCGCGCGGGACAGCCCGGCGTCGAGCAAATCCGTCAATTGCTGCGCCAGCACGGGGCTGAAGGCCCCCAGCGCACGCCCGAGCAGGGCCGAAACAAAATCACCATGGCGCGGATAACCGGCGTCGCTCAAGGCAAACCCCGGCACCCCCAGCACAATGCCGGCCAGATCCGCCAGCGTGCTCCCGCCGCGCAGCATGTCCATCATGGTGCCAAACAGCGGCGCATCCGGCGCACGGTTGAACGCCAGGAAAAACATGCGCACCAGCTCGTCCGCCGGGCTTTCCTGCATCACCGTGGCCGAGGTGTACAGCGTCTTGAGCACCTCGCCATACGTTGCGGTGCCGCTATCGACCCGCTGCGCCAGGACGGAGAGCATGACGGGTGACGGCTGCTGCAGCGACAGCGCCTTGTAGAACCGCGTGACCGTATCGAGCGATGAGGGGGTAGTGGACTTGACCATGCGGCCCAGTATAGGCAGCGCCCTCGCCCGCCATGGGCCGAATAGCCGCGTCTACGCGCCGCAATTGCACCCATCCCGCCAGGGACAGACGCCATCGCCCCCCATCATCAGTGGAGGGCGCCCGCCTGCGGCGCCCCCGCGCCGCCGCCCGCCTCCGCCAGCCAGGCGGGCCAGGGCTCCATGGGCCAGGGCGCCTGGCGCCAGGCATGGCAAACAATGCCCAGCCACTGGCGCAAGGCCTGCGCTGGCATGGCCATGGCCGCCACCGGCCCCTGGTTGCCCAGGAATACCAGCCGCACCCCGGCAGGCCCGTGGGCCAGGTCAATCGATTCCACCAGCCACTCGGGGCTGGCAGCCTGCGCCGCCACGGGGGCCTGCGGCTCCAGGCCCGCACAAGCAGCCTGCTGGGCGAACCCCTGCAGCGTGCCGGCGTACAGATGCTGCAGCGGCTCGTGCTGTTGCGGCGCATCGTGCTCCTGCAGCCAGGCCAGCAAGGGCGGCAACAGGCGCAGCAGCAGGCGCTGTGTCAGCCACAGCACCACCGGCAGGCCCTGTGGCAGCTCGCCCGCCAGCGAGAAACGGTCCTGCACCCTGTCGTAGCGGGTGGTGACACGCGCCATCTCCGGCACCATGCCACCGCCCATGGTCAGGCTGCGGGCAACTGCGCGCGCAGTGCCTGCAGGTATGCCGCCCGTGCCGTCTGGGCCATACCCAACTGCACTCGCAGGCGGGCGATCTCCTGGTCGGCCACCTGGATGTTGCCGATCTGCACGCGTGCCTGCTCGCTCAGGCTGGCAATGGGGTACTGCTTGCCATCAAAGTCGAGCGTGGGGGTTTGAGCGGAGGTCGTGGTCATGTGGGCTATCCCTTGGGGTCGGTTGTACACCGGCAGGCGAATGTGCCACCGGCAAAAAAATCGCCGCTGGGCAGCGGCGCCCGCCATTTTAGTCGCACGCATGCGCCCAGAGCCGTGCCCCGGGAACAGCCCGCCTTTTGTGCTGTTTATCAGGCCACTGCGCAGCAGCGGCGGCGGGCATAGTCGGACCGTCGTTCTTCAGCCTACCCAGCGCCTGCCATGACCACCGTTACCAGCACCCAGGCCGCCAGCCCCACCGGCAGCACCACCACCGCGCAGGCCGCCCGCCTGCAGGACACCGTTCAAGCCCTTGCACAGACCTTTGCCACGGCCCTGCTGGAATCCCTGGGCGGCAGCACCCGCACTGCGGCGCCGGCGGCCACCAGTCCCCCCCAAGCTACCGCCTCCACCGGTACGGCCAGTGGGGCCGCCGGCACACCGGCCGCCACCGCCGAGCGCTCCAGCTCCGCCACCCCCTGGCGCGCCCCCTGGCTGGCGGGAGCAGAAAACGCCGGCAGCTACCTGCACGCCCCCGACGCCGACGCCGCAACGCGCCAAAGCGGCAAGCCCGACACCGCCACCTTCATGAAAGCCACGGGCGCGGATTTTTCGACCGCAAGTTCGCTGCTATATGGTGTGATGGGCAGCAACGAGGACTTCCGCGACTGGAACGCCATCATGGCCGCGCCCGACCCCGTGCTGGCCGCCCGCCAGGCCGCGGGGGCGCAGTACCAGAGCAGCCTGCCCTACGCCAGCCAGGGCGGCGGCTTCAACCCCGGGGCCGAGCAGATTCTGGCGCAGTCCGGCCCCTATGCCTGGCTGCGCGTGGAAGACCGCGAAGGCCTGTGGCTGCTCGACGGCCAGGGCCAGGCGCTGCGGCAGATGCCGCTTTCGGCACCGGACATATTGCGCGCCTCGCGCGACTTCGGCATGGACGTGGGCCAGCTTACGGACCTGGCCGACCAGATGGATGCGCTGGGCGTGCGCTACCAGCCCGGCCAAATGCATGCCGGCTCCAACCACGGCGTGGACTTGCGCAGCCTGGCCAGTGGTGGCATGGGCGCTGCCTACGACTGGACCAGTGACCCGCTGGCCCACCTCAAGGGCCCGGGCGCCCAGGATGCCGTGGCCGCCAACGCACGGCTCGCCCAGGAGCTCGGACTGACGCCGTCCCGCGGCACCGGCGCCACCACCGGCGGCAATGCCGGCCATGCGGTCGGCCCGGCGCGCCCCAGTGCGGAAGCCGCGAACACTGCGGGCACGGGCGGCGCGGGCAGCAATGCGCTGTTGGAGCAATTGCTTGCCCAGCTTCAAGCGGCGCTGACGAACGCCAAGTGACCCAGCGGCGGCCCAGCCGCTGCGGGGTTAAAGCGGGGTGTATTCCAGCCCTCTGGTCTGCAGCCCCACCAAATCGATATGTTGCTGGTGCACCGGTGATTCTGCGACGATCCGGAACATCTCGGCCCGGGAGAGCAAACCGCCATCCAGGTAGCCCGCCAGCGCCGCTTGCGTGGCCTCCGAGGGCGGCGTGCCGACGGCATTTTGGTAGATATAGTGCACGAAGGACGCATTGTCGGCACCCCCCGCCCACTGCGCCAGCACCCCGCTGTCCACCAGCAGTTGCGCCGCTTGCACCAGTGACGGGCCGCCGTCGAAATAAGCCACCAGCGCGCCCACCAGCGCCATATTGCCCAAGGCCTGCGGCCCCAGTGCCACGCCGAGCAAGAGACTGGCCCGGCCTGCTGGCTCGTCCTTCTGCAAGTCCAGGGCCAGTACCCGGTCGGTGAACACCAGGCGCTCGACATCGGCCAGCGTGTCCTGCCCGTCGCGGCCTGGCACGGAGTCGGTGAGCGACCACCGCCCTCCAGCGAGCGCTGTCACGGCATAGTGGCTGCGCGGGCCATGCAGAATCCACCGGTCCGTTCCGGCGCCTGCCTCGAACCATTCGTTGGCTGCGCTGCTGGCGGCGGTATCGCCCTGGGCCGTCCCCGCCACCAGCGTTTCCGCCACGGGGGACAGCCGCACGGCATAGGTCCCTGCGGTGCCTGCCGGGCTGGTGGACGGCGCGCTCACCGCCACGTAGTAGCTGCCGGGGCGCACTACGGCGCATTCCAGCAAGGCATTGAAGCCGGCGCCCGAATCGTCGTCCTGCGCGAGCAGCGAACCATCGGCGGCATAGAGGGACACCATGGGATCGCCCAGCGTGCCCTGCTGCGTGCTCGCACCCTGCACGTCGAAAGCATAGACCCCCGTGGTCAGATCCACCCGGAACCAGTCCACATCGCCCACCCGCTCCAGCCTGGCCGCCAGCGTGGTGTTCAGCGAAAGCGCCCCGGACGCCTGCGCGCTGGCCCCATGGTCGTCGGGCCATTGCGCGGTGCCGGACACCAGATCGTCATTGCCGACCAGGGCACGCAAAAACCACTCCCAGGTGCCATTGCCATGCAGCCCGGCATACGTGGAGTGGTTGTTTGCGGTACTGCCTGAAGAGAGCACGCCCACCACATCGACACCGCCCTGGGGGAACCATTGCAGCAAGGGGCCGCCGGATGCTCCCGCCCCCAGCAGGGACGGGATCTCGAAAACGCCGTAGCTGGATGAAGGCACGGCATAGACCTGTTCCGCCATCATGCCGGTACCCCTGGCGGGGTAGCCCACCATCAGCCCGCTGGCGCCGGCCACCGCCGGGGCAGCGTGCACCCACCCCGTGGCATCTCCGATGCGCGACTGCAGGCCGATGAGCGCCAGGTCCCATTGGGCCTCGGCCGTGGTGACCAGGCCGTCGCCATCGCGGTCCCAATCCTGGGTGCGAGCGTCGATTTCTCCCCAATCGGCGTAGGCGCCCAGGGGCTGCTGCAGCGTGGGCCAGGTGTCTGCGGCGGGGCTGATGAGAATATCGCTTGCCCAGCCGCCCCGGCTGGCGTCGTAGACGACGTGCATGGCCGTGAGCACGTCGTTGACTCCCACCACCACCCCCGAGGCAGAGGTGCGCGAGCCATCCACCCAGGTGCATTCGATATAGCAAATGGCCCGGTAGGGTGCTTCTGTGCGTTGGGTGATTTCGTACATTGGGACTGCCGGGCGTCAGTTCGGATGCAAGGCCATGCGATAGCTGCTTGCGTTTACTGTACCTGCAGTGAAATCAAGCGCTTCAGTCTACTCCTGATTTAATAGCTGCCAGCGCTTGCCAGACAAGCGCTACAGGCATTTTTCATCAGTACACTTTCCACCCTCATGCTCCTGAGGTCATCGACGGCCTGCTCACTCAAAGAGCTCGGCATGGGTTCCGGTACGGACAAAAATCACCAGGCCGTATTTGCCCATGTCCTCTAGACGGTAGAGCAGCAAAAAATCGCCACCAATGTGGCATTCACGATGGCCCTCCCAATTGCCGCCCAGCGGGTGGTCAAGCCACTCTGGCCCCAAGGGGGCATCGTTCGCCATCAGGAGCAGCATGGCCTCTTTCAGGCGCTTCATGTCATAGCGCCCCGATTGCGTCAGCCGCTGCCAATCCTTATAGAAACTCTTTGCATAGTCTGCGGCGCGGGGAAAGACCGCACGCTTACTGGCTGCCGTTTTTTTCGAGCTCATCAAACAACTCGGCGGCAGAGCTGAAGCGCGCCCGATGTGCCGCAGCCATTGTGTCGGCCTCCTGCATCGCCGTTTGCGTTTGGGCGTTGGGCACCTTGAGGGCAAAGGGCAGTTGTTGCTCGGCAACCACCCGCGTCAAAAATACGCGCACCGCATCAGAAACGGACAGCCCCATGGCCGCCAATGTCTCGGTCGCCTGCGCTTTCAGCCTATCGTCCAAGCGGACATGCACCATGGAAGTCATTCGTCTCACCCTTTTTGTCAGTGAGATACATTGTATAGCGCCAACTGAAAATACCAACCGCGCAGGCACCTTGCCAGCACCGCAGTCTCAAGCAGCGCGGCGCTCAAACACCTGGCGCGCTGCGGCCATGCCGCGCATGGCGCGTTGCTGGCGGTGGGCGGCCCACTGCAGGAGTTGCGCAGGCGTGCCAACGGCCGAAGCGAAGCTGCGAAAGAAGGTATCGGCAGCGTTGATGAATGCTTCGGCGTCCATGCCCAGGCGCTGCAGCACGGCGGGCGTTGGCGCAGCAATGCTGCCGCGCTTGTGCGGGTGCACCGCGCGGCCTGTGACGTCCACGAGCTCCAGGTACTCTTGCAGCCCAAAGGGCACGGCCTGTGCGAACCGGCCCGTGGGGTCGAAGGGCATGAGCGGCGCCTCGGGCAGCGCTGCCAGCTCCTGCTCGGGCTGCAGGCTGGGCAGGCGCAGCGCACCTGGCTGTGCGCCTTGCACCCCGGGCTCGCCGCCTGCCACTGCCGCATTTTGCGTGGCGTGAGGCGCAGTCACCGGTACAAATGACCGCCCCCGCAACTCGGCCAGACGGGCGGCGATGGAGGAGTGGGCACTGTCCTCCAGGGTTTGCGCCATACCTGCGCGAATGGGGTTCAGATCCACATAGGCCATGGCCGCCAGCAGGGCCTGTTCGTCCAGCAGGGCCTGGCTCTTGAAACGCCCCTCCCAGAAGTGGCCCTTCACGCCATCCTCGGCATTGGCCTGGCGCGCTATGGATTCATTGAGTACACGCATGAACCACGACAGGTCGCACAGCCGCTGGCGGTAGGTGTGGGCCATCTCCTGCACCTTGGCGTGCTCGGCATCGCCCATGGCAGCGCGGACGGCCGGCTGCAGATAGCGCTGTACCAGCATGGGGCCGGTGAAGAGCCGCGTCCACCGTGCGAGCACCTCGTCGTCCGTCAAGACTGCGGCGCGCTCGGCGTCCACACGCAGCACCACATGGTAGTGGTTGCTCATCACCGCATAGGCCGCCACGTCGATGGTGAACACCGAGGCCAGCTCACGGATGCGGGTTTCGATCCAGCCGCGGCGGTGCTCGAAGCTCTGCCCGCTGACGGCATCGCGCCCGCAAAGAAAGGCACGGCGCACACACCGGTTGACCACGTGGTACCACGGCGTTTCGGCCAGCGAGATAAGGGAAGAGCGGGGACGGGTCATGGGCGGAATCTAGAAAAGTAAGGTTAGTGTGTCAATTAAAGTGGATGTCCTTTTAGTTACTATACAATTCATGCAATTAAAGTGGGTGTCCTGTATTTATCTTTAAAGTGGGTGTCCCTTTTATTCACGCAAAGGAAGGCACGGCGCACACACCGGTTGACCACGTGGTACCACGGCGTGTCGGCCAGCGAGATAAGGGAAGAGCGGGGACGGGTCATGGGCGGAGTCTAGAAAAGTAAGGTTAGTGTGTCAATTAAAGTGGGTGTCCTTTTATTTAGGGTACGACGGCGGCCAGTGCGCAAAAAAGAACCCCCACTGCCTTGTAGGCAGCGGGGGCTTCGAGGTTCTCACCTACACCGCCTACCGAGGTAGGCGGTGTCTCCGGGGGAGATTAATACACTGCGAAGTTGGCAGCAACCAGCGCACCAACACCACCCAAGGTAGTAATACCGGTCAGCGAAGCCAACTGTACGCCGGCGCCAACGACAGCCGAGTCGGCATCAGCCCAAACTTCTGCCACACCAGTTGTGGTATTCAAGAACACCAGAACATAGTCGTCAGTAGCTGCATTCAGACCATTGACAGCAAGCTCCGCAGCCGCAAAGTTGGCATATCCAACACCATTCAGAACGATGATGTTATTGTCTGCTGCTGCGTTGAACGAGAAAGCGCCTGTGTTTGCAGCAATGATGCCGGCTGCAACATCCGATACATCAAAGGCCAGCACGTCGCCACCAACACCAGCCGCGAAGTCAACAATGACATCACGATCAGTGGCTGTTGCATTTGCAGCCGTAAATTGGATGCGATCAGAGCCCAAACCAGTCGTGATCGTATCGATACCAGCACCACCGGTGATGACGTCAGCACCAGCGCTACCAACGATCGTATCGTTACCAGTTGCGCCAGACGCATCAATGTTCAAGTTGTGCAAACCACCAGTCATGCCAGATGCATTGATGTTCAACACGGAGACGGACGCCGTGGCAACCGAATCAAACGAACGGATGTTCAAGGTTTCCAACTGCGTTGCAGTAGCCGTGTGGTTGGAGTCCACCAGGTTACCCACCACGGTGTCGTTCAGCGTCAGAGTCAGGGTCTGGGAAGCAGCCGAAGATTCGTTCGTGAAGTCGATGGTCTGGAAGTTGCGAACTTGTGCCAAGTCGTTGATCGACACGTTGGCAGTGTTTACCACTTCATAGACGTTGTTGTTACCGATTGCAGCAACTGCAGTATCGGCATCACCACCGTTGAGACTCATGTTCTGGTTGGCGCTGGTGTCATCCAGAATAATGCGGTTGGAGGATACCAAACCGCTACCGGTGCTACTGTTAGCACCCACGAAGGTGACCCACTTGTTCTGTGCCAAACCACGCAGATCGATCACTGCGTCATTTTCGGAATCAGTTGCCAGGTCTCCATCGTTATTGATGATAGTCAGACGGTTACCCGCGTCGGTCTGGCTGATGAAGTCGTTGTCGATAGCCAGATAGTAAGCGCCAGCATTTTGAGCAACGCGAACACCGCCGTTAGCAACCAGTGTGTTGGTGCCCAGACGAACCACATCAACGCCAGACAGGTTATCCCACTCGGAAGTTTGGACATCAATACGACCTGCGAATTCGCCGTCGATCACGATCGTGTCAGTACCCGTACCGGCCTTCACGGTGTCACCTGAAGTAAAACCAGCGGTTGCAACACCTTGCGCGTCGAAAATCAGCGTATCGTTGCCAGACCCGGTGGTGATGTCCATAGAAGACACACCGTCAGCACGAGTCAAGTCACCAAGACGCAGTTCAACGTTACCCACGTAGCTGCCTGCAGCCACATTCTCAACCGCCAGACGGTCTGCACCAGCAACGCCGTTGGACATCGCACGAGCGACAGCCGTATCACGAGTAAGAGCAACGAAGGAGGTGAGGTCACCAGCGGCACCGTTGGTGGCGTTACCGTAACCGCTCACACCACCAGCACCGGCGGAAGTGCCGCCATCGCTGTCGTTGCTGAAGTACTGACCCGCACGGCCTCCGTTCAGGGTCAGAGTACTGCCAGCTTGCGTGAAGGAACCAGCGTTGTTCAGGAACACGGTGTTGGATTCCGTGTCGTTGTCGGTAATAGTGGTCAGTTCGGCGTCTGCAGCGTTCAATTGGAAGTTAAACACTGGGTCACTATTAACGCCGTCAACAATAGTCACACCGGCCGTGTTGGTGGTCGTGTCGGTGCGATATGTAACATTGATGACATTGTTGGCAATGTCGCTGTTGCCCGTGGTACCGTGAGCCAGTGTGATGGCGTTGGCCTGCGCATCGGTGTATTGGTTAAGGTTAACGGTCATGCCTTCAGCAGCGGACACGTTAACAGCACCAACACCATTGTCTTGACCTTCGTTACGAATGAACGTAGTGGCCAAAGCATCGAAAGCGCGCGCATCAATCGTTGCAGTGTCTGCAGTCACAACACCGCCTTCGCTATCATGACCGGACAGCACTTGCAGGGCTTGCACATTGGTCACAGTGGCAGTTCGCGTCGCACCAGTGCCCAGAGCGGAAATGATGTTGTTGCCACCGATCACCAGGGTGTTGGTGCCTGCGCCACCAGCGATGCGATCAGCGTCAGTTGCAGTCGCATCCAGATTCACGCCGTTGAGCAGCACGAAGGTGTCATTTCCAGCGCCACCGGTCACGGTCATCTGAACTGGCAGACCAGAGGTATCGTCCAGTCCAGCATTCAGTTCGGCGCCCAAGTGGATGCGCAAGTTACCCGTCAGGCTGCTAGCGTCGATGGCGGTCAACGAACCAGCCACGTTGACCAGGCCACCAGCGAAGTTGCTAGCTTCCTGCTGCTGTCTGCCCATCACAGCATTTACTGTGCCAAGGGTCACGTTCTGTGTGCCGCTGATGTTCAGGGTCTGCAGGTCTTCAGCAAAGAGGGTGCCGATGGCATTGGAGGCACCAGAAGACACCAGATTGATCGTCTCAAAACCCTGAGCTGGAGTACCCGCGTTTTCCTGCACCACCACGGAGCCCACCACCGCATTGTTCAGGGTCAGGGTAGTGCTGTCATTGTTGGCAGAAACTGCACTGCCCAGGTAGGTGAACGAAATGTTACCAGTCGGAGCGTTGGAGTTATTGATCGAGAGATTCGCGGTTGCAGAAGTAATGTTCTGAGCCGTGAATTGGCCACTGGTGTTAACACGAGACACATTGATGGCGTTCACACCAGCAGCGTCTTGCATATCCAGAATCTTACCGTCCGTACCTTGAACGCTAACGTTGATGGTTTCGACGCCGCGCAGGGTCGGGGTGATCGTTGGGGTCACGCCAAAATCGCGATCGTCAACAAACGAGAAGTTCAGGGTAGGGTTGGTGCCCGTACCCGTCAACACATCGTCATCATCGAGAGTATTGACCTGGTCTGTACCACCGGGGGTGAAGCCACGCGGAGCGTTGAAAATGTTACCCACCAGGGTATCGGCGCCAGCGGTGAGGGTTTGCACCGAAGCGTCGACAACCGCGTCAGCCACGTTGGTGGGGTTGTTGCTGTAGGCGTTGTTGCTGGCAACCAGCTTGTTCCAGGCCGTGGCAGCGGCGCCGTAGGTGGCGTCGGCTTCCAGGTTGCTCAGCAGGTTGATCAGGTTCAGCACGATCTGACCGCGCGCCTGCACGGGGTAGGCTGTGAAGATCTGCACCAGGGCGTCTTCCAGCACTGCGTTGTCGATGCCTACGTTCTTGAGCACCGAGTCTGCCAGCGTGGCCGCGGGCACGGTGTAGAAGCCCTTGCCGATTTCAGCAGCGTAGGCGGCAGGGCCGTTCTGGGCTGCGAAGGCCAGGTTGTTGGTGTAGGTGTTGTAGCCTGCGGCCTTGCCGTTGAAGGCCTGGTACAGGCCCGTGACGACTGCCGGATTGCCAATGATGCTAGCGGGCATTTGATTTCCTCAAAAAAGTGGATGAAAGCTCAAACCAGTGATGGGCTGGCAGGCGGCTGCGCACCTTTTGGCGCGCGCACCACCCCACCCTCCATGACAAGTCAGCTCCGGCATTATCACACGCACCTCCATCAAATGATGCTGTGCGCGCGCAACGCTTTTAGCAAACTTGGATCGGACTGTACGTGACCATGTGCCGTGCCTCAAGTGATGGCGGTCACACGTTTCTTGCGATGCCTGGGCGATGGAGCGGTTTGTTGCCGTTACACAACAGAACAGCTTCAAGTGGCACATGAAGTGTGCGCCGCAAACTGCAAGCGCCACAGCGGCGCCGCTTACCACTGCGTGCGCAGCGCTATGTAGGGACCGTGGCTTTGCAGGCGGAACAGCTCCAGGCTGGAGCGCTGGTGCACCCATTCCGCCCCTACAGACCATTGCCAGGCCTGGCGCAGGGTGAACTGGTATTCCAGCCGCGCGGTCTGGCGCTGCAGCGTGCGCACCGCGCCCTGGGCCAGCAGGGGGCTGTAGCCGGTGGCGTCGCGGTAGTGGCTGGCCTCGGCGTCCAGCAGCAGGCCGCTGGCGGCGGCACTGCGCCACCAGGGCGCCAGGGGCAGGTAGGCCGCCAGGCGCACACTGTACTGGTGCTGGTTGCCGCCGGGGCGGTCGGCGTGCTGCGCGGCGTCGAGCCCCGCGCGGACGCTGGCCAGCCACTGGGCGCCGTTGTCGCGTTCGCACGCCAGGCTGGCGGCAGCACCCAGGTAGTGGCCGGTGAGTACGGCATTGGTCTGGTGCTGGCGCTGCTGCAGCTCGCCGCCCACGCGGCCCTGGCACTGGCGCAGGGGACCGGTATGCCACTGCTGGGCCAGGCCGACCGTGGCTCCCAGCGATACATAGCGCGCACCCGCCTGCGCCTGCAGCAGCCCCAGGGCCGCCCCGGCGTAAGGGACGGCGGCACCCAGGCCGGTAGCCGGGGGGCGGTATTCGGCCTGGATTTCAGCCATGTGCGTGCCCGTGCCGTTGGCCGAGGGGCTGCGGCGTGCACGTACGCTGGCGAGCACGTCCCAGCGGCTGCCGTCGGCGCGCTGGCGGCGCATTTCCAGTTGCCAGTCGGCACGGGCGTAGATGCCGGCGCGCGCCTGGTAGCTTTCGTCGAGCGGCAGAATGACGGGCTGCCCGCCGATGGTGACGGAAAGCGCGCCGAGGTTGGGCGCGCCGCCCAGGTTGCTGTCGTACCCCAGGCGGGCAGCGACGCTCATGCGCCGCTGCCAGCCCGCATCGGGCGGGGCGGCCAGGGCCTGGCGCTGGGTTTGCAGGGCCAGGCGCAGGTGCGGGGGCAGGCTGGTCTCGGCGAGCAGTGCGTCGAGCATGGCCTGGGCAGAGGCCGTGTCGCCCACCCCGGCCAGGGCAACGGCGTAGTCCACGCGCGCCTCCTGGAGGGCGGGGTCGAACATCAGGGCGCGCTCCAGGTGGTCGCTGGCTTCGCTGTAGCGGCCTGCCTGGATCAGCATGCGCCCGAGCGCCGCCAGGTAGGCGGGGTTGCGCTGGCAGGCGCCGTGCACGGCCATCCAGGCGGCAAGGGCCGCGTCACCCGTGCCCGCGGGGAGTTCGGCCAGTGCGGGGCACGCTGCCGTGCCCTGGGGCTGCGGCTCTGCCTGGGCATGCGCTGCGGCCTGCATGCCCAGCAGGGCGGCCAGCGCAAGAAACACCCGGGTATCAGTACGGCGTGTCTGCGCTGAGCGGATAGGCATAGATATGGTGGGGCACCCGCATGCCGTCCAGCAGGAAGGTGCCCATGGATTCAAGGTCTACGCCCCCAACCTGCCCGGCCAGGCCTTCGCCCACAAGGATGGGGTGCGCGAGTTCGGCCGTCATGCCCACGAGGCGGCTGGCAATGGTGACTGTGCGCCCCATGACCATGTGCGTGCGCCGGCTGGCCAGGCCGAAGGAGCCGGCCATGGCCAGGCCGGTTTCCACACCGATGCCGAGCGACAGCGGCTCGAGCCCGGCGGGGGCGGGGTCGGGCAGTACGCCCTTCATGGCGGCCAGCAGATCCACCGCGGCCTGCAGGGCCTGTTGCGCGTGGCTGGATGCCGGGGGGCTGCTGGCGGCGCGGGCGGGGGTGTCCTGGGGGGTGCCATTCCAGACGGCGATGATGGCGTCGCCCTGGAAGGCCTCGATGACGCCGCCGTGGCGCTCGATCACCTGGGTGGCCGTGGAGAAGAACGCATGCAGCACGGCGGCAGCCTCTTCGGGCGGGCGGTTTTCGCAGTAAGCGGAGAAGTTGCGGATGTCGGCAAACAGTACCGAGACCTGCTGGGTGCTGGCGCGGATGGCGCTGGACGGGCTCTGGTACACCAGGGCCGCTGCCACCGGGGCGGGCAGGTAGCTGGAGAGGTGGGTGTAGAGCTGGTCGCGGTCGATGCGGCTGCGGGCATGCTCCAGGATGCCTATGGCCGAACCCGCCAGCACCGTAAAGAGCGCGGGCGAGACCCAGCCGACCCAGAGCGAGAAATGCGTGAGCAGCACCGCATGGATCGCCCAGAGCAGCAGGGCCCAGCCGCTGGCCACCAGGGGCAGCAGGTAAATGGGAAAGCGATGTGCCACGGTCTGCTTGCCTGCGGTCCGCGGGCGGTAGCGCAGCAAGAGGATGACGCCCACCCCGGCCAGGGCCGCCAGCGCTTGGCCCAGGGCCTGGGCCCGGGGGGTGTAAGGGGTA
Organism: Comamonas granuli NBRC 101663; assembly: GCF_000739995.1. GTDB lineage: Bacteria > Pseudomonadota > Gammaproteobacteria > Burkholderiales > Burkholderiaceae_C > Simplicispira > Simplicispira granuli. The sequence continues at coordinate 211,169 of NZ_BBJX01000001.1, forward strand.
CGCCCGTCGATGAGCGCGGTCATGATCTGCAGGTGGGCCTGCAGCCCGGAGCTGAAGCCACCATAGGGGGTGGCGATGGAGTCGTTCAGGCCGAAGGCACTGCTGCCTACCAGCACCCAGGCGTTGCGCAGCAGCCCTTCGGGGGTGCGCCCGGCCAGCACGTCGGCAGCAGAGAGGCTGACGAAGCTATCGGGGTGCTGGAGCCAGGAGACGCGCAGGTCACCCCGCTCATCGAGGGGAATGGGCGCCGTGAGCTGCGGCGCCTGCAGGCTCCAGGCGGGCTCCAGCCAGCCGGTGCCGCGCTGCAGCGCCACAGAGCCCGCCCCCGTGGCCTGCATGAGCGCAGCGATGCCCAGCGCGGGGTAGGCCTTGCCGCCATAGCAGATGACGGCGGGCTGGTGGCGCACCACGCCATCGCTCGCAACGCGGGGGGTGATGTGCCCGGTGAAAGGGGTCTGCAGGGCTGCGATGTTGCCCAGGTAGCCCGTGGCTTCGGCAAACGGTGCCGGGCACCCGGCCCAGGCCAGGGCGCCGGCAAGCTGGCCGGCCGACGTCGGCGCGCCCTGCTCCAGAGCAAACACCTGGGCCAGTACGGGCTGGTGCTGCTGCACGGCACGGGCCAGGATTTCGTCGCCCGGGCGGCTTTCAGAGAAGACGACGTCGAGGACCTGCTCGCGCACACCGGCCCGCGCCAGCTGCTCCAGCAGCCGGGCCTGGGTGGCGCGCGGCCAGGGCCATGGGCCGATTTCACGCAGGCTGCGTTCGTCGATGTCCACCACGATGACGCGGTGCTCGGCCGCATGCTGGGCCGCACTGCGCCAGACGAAGTCACCCGCACGCTCCTCGGCCTGCCGCAGCACTCCTGGGGCCAGCCACTGCAGCAGCCCCCAGACGAGGGCCGCTCCCACCAGGCCGAACAGTGCTGCGCCGTGCCGCGTGAGCCAGCGCGCTTGCGAGGAGGCCAATCAGCGTCCCCAGAGCGTGACGCCCGTCAGGCCGCCTGCGGGAAGGGTTTTCTCGAAGAAGTACCCGGCTTCCCGGCGGTCGTTGGACAAGGCTCCGGCAACAAAGGCGTCGCCCCCGCGGGACTGGAAGATGCCACCGGGCAGCACGGCACCCTGGGCACCGACCGATTGCGCGCCAAGCGGCGCGCTGGACAGGCGCAGGGTGGTGGCAAAGGTGGCGCGGGAGAAGTCCACGCTCAGCGTACCCCCGTCCACCTGCACGGCCTGCGCCATGGATGGCGGCAGGCCTTCAGGCCGCAGGCTGGCAACGCCCGCCGTGAGCCGGAAGCTGGCGCTGCCTTCGGCCTGTGCGGCGGATGCCGAAGCCAGAGAAGCGGGCTCGCGGAACAGGCCATAGACGCCGTTGCCCACGGTGCTTTCGCGGTTCAAGCGCGCTTCTTCGAAGGATTTGCTGAACTGATCACCCTCCCAGGGCTGGGCAAAACGCCCCCAGACGAGCTGGCCAGGATGGGGCTGGGCCAGCGCGGCCACGGTGGCACCACGTGATTCGCTCATGGCTGCCTTGTCGGCCGCAGTGTCGCCATGCGCGTCGGAAGCCAGGGTCTTGCCGCGCTGCAGGTCGGCTGACGCGAGCACGGTAGAGCGCGTGCGGCCCGCGGCCAGCGCCTCGGTGGGCACGAGCTGGGCGCTGGCGTGCTGACGGCTCATTTCGAGCATCTGGCCCTTCATGTCCTCGGAGAGCATTTTCTCGCCGCCATTGAGGCAGGGGCCCAGCGTGGCCTGGCAGCCGCCCGCCAGCGGAGCCATGAGCACGGCGCCGGAATACACGGACACCAAGGTGCTTTCAGGGCCGGACTGAACGATGAAGTCGGTGCCCTTGACGCCAATGGCGGCCATGGGGGTGTTGAGCCGGAAGCGGTCGCGTGCCGCCTCGCCCCAGGAGCCGGTGATGGAGCGCACCACGCCTTCGTCAAGCCGGAATTTGATAGCGCTCAGGGCGGGTTTGTCGCTGGAGTGGGCATAGCTTTCAATATGCAGTCGGCTGACGGGGCGCACGCTCACGCGGGCGCCATCGACGAAGCGCAGGTGCACATGGCCGCCAGCGCCGGTTTCAATACGGTCACCCACGCGGATGGCAACGCCCTTGTCTGCGGGCGCAGCCTGACCCGTGGCACTGATGATGCGCGCCGAGCCAATCACCAGGGTGGCCTCGCCCACGACGGGGGCCTGGCCATCGCCAGAGAGGGCACGCACTGGCGTGGAGAAAGCGAAGGCGCTGATCGCAAGCATGACCGCCGCCCGGATGGAGAGGGAGGAACGATGATGGTTGGTGGACTTCGGGTTCATGGCTGTACCTGTAACTCAAAGAATTGTCGCACTTCCCGCTGCTGCGGCATGTGCGCCCCGTCACACGCGGTTGGCACGGGGTGACGGATACACTCGGACCGAATGCCGGTATCGCTTCATTTACTGAGCCAGTTTCCTTTGCTGCAGCCTTTGCCCCAGGAGGTACTGGAGCCCCTCTCCGCACAGATGTCGCTGCGCTCGTTCGAGCGCCGGGCGGTGGTCATGTCCAAAAACGATACACAGCCAGAGCTGGGTTTTTTGGTGGATGGGCGGCTGCAGGGGGTGGACTTCACGGTGGACGGGCGCAGTGTAGGGCTGTACTTCGTGGATCCAGGCGATTATTTCGGCGAGCTGTCGGTGGTCGATGGCCAGGCCGCCGCGGAGCACGTGGTGGCGGCCACCAAGTCCACCGTGGCGCTCCTGGGCGCGCAGGCCGCCCGGGCGCTGATCTCCCAGCACCCGGATCTGGCCTGGACGGTGATGATGCGGATGGCCCAGCGTGTGCGCTCGGTGATTGCGCAGCGCACGCTGCTGGGGCTGCCCAACCCGTTCCAGCGCCTTTGCGTGCTGCTTTTACAATTGGCGCAGTCCAACGCGCCTCATGGCCAGGCGGTCGATCAGGTGCCCACCCACCAGGAGCTGGCCATCATGATCAACGCCAGCCGCGAGACCGTGACGCGCGCCTTTCACGTGCTGTTCCTGCACAAGGTGCTAGAGCGCGAGGGCAATACCCTGAAGCTGGTGCAACCCGACTTCTTGAAGGATGTTGCCGAAGGGCGCGCCGCCCCACCCAAGGCCTGAGAGGCTGCGAGGCTGAATCCCTGGCCTGAGTATCCGAAGGCCAGACTGACACTCATGGAGCATTCCATTCTTTCCTACCTCGTGCCCTGGCGCCATGCGGGCCTGATCCGGCAGTTTGCCGCGCGCGAGATCGCAGCCCGCTACCGCCAGTCTTGGCTCGGCACGCTCTGGGTGGTGCTGACGCCCTTGCTGCTGCTGTGCGTGTACACCGTGGTGTTTCGGCATGTCTTCAAGCTGCGCTGGGGAGGCGCCGACGAGTCAAACCTGGCATTCGCCCTGCGCCTGTATGCGGGGCTGGCGGTGTTCAACTTCTTCTCGGAGTGCGTGGTACGCGCGCCGCGCCTGGTGCTGGACCAGCCGCATCTGGTCAAGAAAGTGCTGTTCCCCTTGGAGATCCTGCCCTGGGTGAATGCCCTGGCGCAACTGGTGCATCTGGGCATCGCAGCGCTGCTTCTGGTGCTGTTGACCGCAGCCAGCACGGCCAGCGTGCCCGCCAGCGCACTGGCCCTGCCGCTGGTCTGGCTGCCGCTATTGCCGCTGTGCGTAGGGCTGGGCTGGATACTGGCTGCCGTGGGCACCTACGTGCGGGATGTGGGGCAGGTGATCGGGCTGGTGCTGAGCCTGCTGCTTTTTGTCAGCCCGGTGTTCTTCCCCGTCGAGGCGCTGCCGCCCAGCGTGCGCGGCTGGGCCCTGCTCAACCCCCTGGCGCTGACCATGACGCAGACGCGCGAAGTGCTGCTCGCAGGCCATTGGCCCGACTGGTCCGCCCTGTGCCTACAGGCGACGGGTTGCGTGCTGCTGGCAGTAGCAGGGGCGGTCTTCTTCCGCACGACGCGCAAGGGGTTCGCCGATGTCGTCTGAGCTGGCCATTGCACTGCAGCAGGTGGGCAAACGCTACGCCCTGTACGACAAGCCGAGCGACCGCCTCAAGCAGTTGCTGTGGGGACGTTGGCGGCCCTACCAGCGGGAGTTCTGGGCACTGCAGGATGTGAGCTTCGAGGTGCGGCGCGGGGAGGTGGTGGGCATCGTGGGCCGCAATGGGGCCGGCAAGTCCACCCTGCTGCAATTGGTATGCGGAACGCTGGAGGCCACGAGCGGCAGCCTGCAGGTCCACGGCCGGGTGGCGGCCCTGCTGGAGCTGGGCGCCGGCTTCAGCCCGGATTTCTCCGGGCTGGAGAACATCTATATCAATGCGGCCATCCTGGGCCTGTCACGCGCGCAGGTGGATGCCCACCTGGACGGCATCCTGGCTTTCGCGGACATCGGGGAGTTCATCCACCAGCCGGTGAAAACCTACTCCAGCGGCATGTTCATGCGGCTGGCATTTGCCGTGGCCACGAGCGTGGAGCCGGACATCCTGGTGATCGACGAGGCGCTGTCGGTGGGCGATGGCGCATTTGCACGCAAGTCGTTCGACCGCATCATGCGTCTGAAGGATGCCGGCAAGACGATCCTGTTCTGCTCGCATTCCATGTACCAGGTGGAAGCCCTGTGCTCGCGTGCGCTGTGGATCGATGCCGGCCGCTTGCGTATGGATGGCAGTGCGGCCGATGTGACCAGCGCCTACGGCGCCAGCCTGAATGCCGGGGTGGCGGCAGAGGATGGGCAGGCCCTGCCCTTGGCTGCAGCGGGCACGGGATGCGGCCGCATCACGCGGGTTGTTGCCGAGGTTGATGGCCAGCCGGTAGCGCCGGGGGCGCCGGCCTGCGTGGAGTCGGGTGTATCGGAGCTGCGCCTTACGCTGGAGTTCCAGATGGATCCGGCACTGCCCGCGCCAGCGCTGGCCCTGGGCATTTCCGACAGCAATACGCTCACGGTAGCCAGCGCCACGACGCACAATGACGGCGTGGCAGTGCATATGGATGGACAAGGCCTGGGCCAGGGAACCATTGTTTTCGAGCGCTTTCCCTTGCTCAAGGGACGCTACAGCGTCACGTGCTTTCTGGTCAGCGAGGATGCGATCCATGTGTACGACCAGGTGGAACGCAGCATCCTGATCGAGGTACGCCAGCAGGGCTTGGAACAGGGACTGGTGCGTTTGCCGCACCACTGGGTGGTATGACGGCGCCCACGAACGCTGCGGCACCAGCCGCCAGTATGCACGGCCTGCAGGTGCGTGCCTTGCAGCCCGCGGACCGCGATGCGCTGCTGGCGCTGCACCGCGCGGTGTTTGCGTCGGAGGTGGATACGCGCTGGTATGACTGGAAGTATGACGCAGGGCACGGCTGCGGCTCGGGCGCCTGGGCAGATGGCGCCCTGGTGGCGCATTGCGGCGGCATTGCACGCACACTGTGGCTTGCCGGCCAGCCTACCGCGGGCCTGCAGATCGGGGACGTGATGGTGGAGCCGCGCTGGCGGGGCATCCTGACACGGCGCGGGCCGTTCTTCCATGCCTCCAGCCATTTCTACAGCTCGCAGATCGGCACCGGCAAGCCTTTTGCGCTGGGGTTCGGCTTTCCCGGCGAGCGGCATTTGCGCCTGGCCACCAAGGTAGGACTGCTGCGCGACGGCGGCGGCATGCAGGCGCTGCACTGGCATACGCAAGGCGTGGATGCGCTACCGCGCTGGGCCTGGCGCTGGGAGCCTCTGGAGCCGCAGTCTGCAGGTTTTGCGGCGGCCGTGGACCATGCCTGGCTCAGCATGCAGCGCGCAACGGCGGCACTGGCGCTCGGCGCACGCGGTGTGGACTATGTGCGCTGGCGCTTTGTTGAACGCCCAGGCCGAAAGCACGGCTTCTTTGCCTTGCGCAGGCCCTGGTCCCGCGAGCCAGCGGGAATTGCCGTGCTGGATGTGGATTCCAGCGATGCCGCGCTGTGGCTGGACTGGATCGGCCCGCCCAGCTTGATGGCGCTGGCCAGCCGCGCCTGCCGCCACGAGGCCGCCAGGCACGGTCGCCAGCGGCTGGAGCTGTGGTGCACCGACGCCGTGGCGCAGGTGCTCGCGCCATCGGGCCTGGCCCACCGTGCAGAGGTACTGCGCCTGGGGATTGTGAATACATCGGTGCTTGATGCAGATACCACGGCGGGCTTGCACTGGTGGCTGACAGGCGGGGATACGGACTTTTTATGAGCAAGGTTTTGGCTGCCACGGAGAAGCTGGCTTTCGTCGCCTGTGTGAGCGACGTGGAGGTATTGCAACGCTGCCTGCTGGCCTCACCCTGCATCGCGCAGGGCCGTTGGTCGCTGCAGGCGTTCTTCAATGCCCGGGATGCAGCCGGTGCATTCAACAGTGCGCTGGCCGCCACGCCCCCAGGCACCTGGCTGGTATGGGTGCACCAGGATGTGCTACTGCCCGAGGGCTGGGACACCCGGTTCCTGCAGGCGCTGGCGCAGGGAGTGCAGCAGTTCCCTCAGGCCGTGGTGGCGGGCGTCTATGGCATCAGTGGCCGGGGCGCCGTGGCACGTCGCGCAGGCCATGTGCTGGACCGCGGCACCCTGCTGCGCGAGCCGTGCCCCCTGCCCTGCCTGGCCGACAGCCTGGACGAGCTGCTCTTTGCGGTGCAGGCAGGCCACGGACTGACGCTGGACCCGGCGCTGGGTTTCGACTTCTACGGGACCGATGTGGTTCTGCAGGCGCAGTCGCGAGGGCTGCAGGCGCTGGTGGTGGATGCCTACTGCGAGCATTGGTCGAACACGCCGACGGGGCGGGTGATTCCCGCTTCGCTGGCACGCCGCATCCAGGCCAGCGGGACGGCATTCGAGCGCAAGTGGGCCCACCGGCTGCCGGTGCAGACCTCCTGGCTCGCGGTGGAGCGCCCCGGCGACGTGGACCGGTTTCTCGCCCAATTCGAGCTTCGCCAGCCATGACGGTGCTACGCCGCATTTTTCAGCGTTGGCGCCCTGGGGTGTGGCGCTGGGTGCAGGCTTTGCACCATATCGATTTCGCCTGGGTGCTTCCTGCCATGGCACGCCTGCCGCTGGCCTGGGGATACCGGCTCGCAGAGTGGCGCGGGCGGTTGAATGCGCGCACAGGCCGTGATTGGCGCTCGATGGCGCTGGGTATGCGCCATGTCCAGCGCCAAGCCCTGGCGGGCTACCACCTGCTGCCGGTGCAGGCCAGCGATGCGCAGCGCCTGCTCTGGAGCCGGGAACGCTTCGTCGTGGAAGCGCGCGATGAATTCGAGGCACGGCTCACCGCGGCAGGCCGGCTGGCCGCATTGCGCTGCCGGCATGTCTTCCCCCCTGGGGGGAGCTTTGCCGGCGTGGCACCGGAACGCAGACGTGGCCTGCTGTTGCTGACGCCGCATTTCGACAGCTTTTTCCTGGGCGTGGCGTTTGCCGCGCGCGGCGGCGCCAAGGTGAACCTGATGTCTTCCGCGGTAACGCACGATGCGCGTGTGGACCGTGCGGTGCAGCAGCATTTTTCGGCCAAGTACCGCGGCCTGGAACCTTATCTGAATGGCGGCCGTGTGCTGGACATGGAGGCCGGCATCCGCCCCTTTTACCGCATGCTGGAGCAGGGCGAGGCATTGGTGGTGCTGGGCGATGCGCCGGTGCTGCCGCAGGGCGTTGCCACGCAGGTGGATTTTCTCGGCGCGTCCCGGCTGTTGGCAGGCGGGGCCTTGCGCATGGCGCAAAAGGCGGACTGCGACCTGGGGGGCTACATCTGCCGCATGGAGCGCCCCGGGGAGTACGTGATGGAATGGTGCGAGCCCGGCCCGGCCAACGACCCGGAGACGGTGCGCCGTGTCTATGCACTGTTCACACGCGCGATCGAGCAATCGCCCGGCCATTGGTGGGCCTCCGATTTGCTGCCAGCGATGCCGCCCTGCCCACCCCGAGCGCCCGCATACCATGTGCTGGCATTCACCGATAGCCCCCTGGAGGGCTCGGCCGAGCTGAACTTCGGCCTGCGTGCGCTGCAGCGCCAATGGCCTGGAGCGATGGACGGCGGCAGCACGCGCTGGCACATGGCCCGCCATGACACGGCCCCGCCACTGGCAGCCTTCCTGGAGGATGCGGACACAAGCCACCTGCTGGTCGTGCTGGACCCGGCGGTGCTGGGCACCGCCGACTTGCCGCTCCTGCTGGCGCAGTGCCTGGATGCCTGCGGCGAAGCCGTATGCGCCGTTGCCGAGGACGCGCGTTTTGCCGTTAACGAGTGGGCGCCGGACTACATCACGCAGGCGGATTTCGAACGCTATGTGGCACGCCGCGGCCACCTGCCAACACACGCCCCGACACGCCCGCCGGAGCCGCCCAGAAGGCCTTTGGTCTACATGCTGCGGCTCGACCGGCTGCGCGCCCGCGACCCGCGGCCCGCCGCCTGGGACGAGCTGCCACAGGCGCTGGGCAGCGCCACGGTGCTGGCTCCGCGTGCTTTCGTGCACGGGTATGCCGCCTACCAACAAGGCAGCCGGTCCGAGATGCTGGACATGCTGCCCGAGGGCGTGCAACGCCTGCTGGATGTGGGGGGTGGCGAGGGAGGCTTTGTCCAGGCATTTCTCCGGCAGCGCGCAGGGGCGGCCCTGCTGGTGGAGCCCGGCACCCAGGCCGCACGCAGGGCCCGGGAGCGTGGCCTGGAGGTGTTCGCCGGCCCGATCGAGCAGCTCGATCCGGAAAGCGTGGGTCGGTTCGATGCCATCAGCTTTCTCGACGTTCTGGAGCACCTGGAGGAACCCTTGCCGGCGTTGCGACAGGCGCGCGCACTGCTGGCGCCAGGCGGCGTGGTCCTGGTCTCCGTGCCCAATCTGGGTTACTGGTCCGTGGTGCGGGACTTGGCGGGCGGCCGGTTCGATTACCTGCCGGTCGGCATTTTGTGCCGTACGCACCTGCGCTTCTTCACGCTGCGCAGCCTGGAGGAATTGCTGGCCGATGCGGGGCTCGAGATCGTCCGCTTGCGCCGCCACACGCCCGCCCCCTCGGTAGAACAACGGCAGTTCGTGCAGGCGCTGGAGGCTGCGGGCCTGCCTTGTGACCACGATAGTCTTGCCACGGAATCCTTGCATGCACTGGCCCGCGCGCGTTGACATCGTGGTGGTGAACTACCACAGCGCCGATGATGTCTGCACCGGCCTGGAAGCGCTGGGCACCTGGCCGCACGGCGCCATCTGGGTGGTGGACAACAGCGGCGACGCGAGCGAAGCGCAGGCGCTGCGGGCCATGGCGAGCCGGCGCGCCGAGTGCACGGTGATCGACGCGGGCGCCAACCTGGGTTTCGCTCGCGCCTGCAATCTGGCGCTGTCGCGCTCGTCGGCGGAATATGTGCTGCTGCTCAATCCGGATGCACGGATCACGCAGGCGCACCTGGAGGTGATGCTGCAGACCATGGTGCGCTCGCCCCGCCTGGCCGCGGTTTCGCCCGCCACGTACTGGAATGCCGAGATGAGTTTTGTGCTGCCCCGCCCCAGCGCGCAAACACCACTCGCCCACCTGGGCCACGTGGCGGCCACCTGGTGGCCGCGCGCAACACGCATGCTGGCCGAGCACGGCGTACGGCGCACCCAGAAGGAAATGGCTGGGGGTACCGCCGTGCCGGTGGATTTCCTGGCAGGGGCCGTGCTGCTATTGCGGCGCAGTGCAGTGGAGGCAGCCGGCGGCTTGTTCGACCCCGGGTACTTCATGTTTTTCGAGGATGCGGATTTATCGCTGCGTCTGCGACGCGCGGGCTACGCGCTGGCTTTGGTCCCGGCCGCCCAGGCCATGCACCACTACCGCCACAAGCCATTCAAGGCGGCATTGATGGCACAAAGCCAAATGCACTATTTCAGCCTGCGCCACCGCTGGTACCTGCGGCTGAGCGGCGGACTGCGCGGTGTGGAACGGTGTGCGCGGCCCGTGGCCGCGCCCGCCTGGTATCCGACCCTGGGCACCCTGGCAAGTGCGCAGGCATTTGCCGCCGCCACCGGGGGCGCCCGGGTGGAGGCGTTCAGCCCTTCGCCATTGATGATGCCGGCCATCGCGCGGCCCAGCCATCATGCAGGGCACGGTTTCACACCCGAGGAATGGGCCTTGCTGGAGCCCGGCGCCTATGTGGCATGGCTGACGGAGGGGCGGCGCGGGCGCTGGGTACACTTCGTGCGGAGCAGCCCTGAGGAGCCGCTTCCCACGCCCCCGACCCGCTGACATGTCCCCTGAAAATCTACCCAGCCAGCGCGAGGATCCTGTCATCGAAATGCTGCGCGGGCTTGCCGCATGCATGGTCGTGGGGACGCACTACGCGTCCATGGTGGCTGCGCACCCGGGCCTATGGGGTTTCGCGAGTACCGGGGTCGATCTGTTCTTCGTGCTCAGCGGCTATGTGTTCGCGCCCTACCTGCATGGCCGCCCTCTGGCAACCCTGCCGCACCTGGTGCGCCGTTTCTTCCGCCTCGTACCGCTGTACTGGACCGCCCTGGCCTGCTACCTGCTGCTCAGCACCTTGCAGGGGCGAGATCTCCTCTACGTAGCTGAGCACTTCTTTTTCCTGCACACGGCACGTTCTCTGGAAATCGCCACGTACTACAACTCCGCCTTCTGGAGCCTGCCCCCCGAAGTCGAGTTCTACCTTGTCCTGCCCATACTGGCCTGGGCGGCCACGCGCTGGCGCCTGGCCTGGGGGGCGACGCTGGCGGTGGCCATGCACCTGGCTCTTGTGGCGGCCGCTGACCCCGCCAGCCAGGCGGTGACCGCCCGTGCCATCGCCACCATCCATCTGCCAGGACTCTTGTGCGAATTCGCGCTCGGCGCCATGGCCTGGCATCTGGTGCAAACCGCTCCGGGGGCGGGGCAGCGGGCGTTGCGCCTGGCGCTGGGCCTGTTGGCCCTCGCAGCAGCCATGGCGCTGTTCCATGTCTTCGTCGCAGATACGGGAGCCCAGCGCGACCCGGCCCCCCTCTGGATTGGCGGCAATATGGGCCTGCTGGCTGCCACAGCCTACGCTTTGCTGGTCAGCGCCGTGGCTGGCGCGCCGGGCGCTGCCGGGCGGGTTCCGCTGGCGGCGTTCTGGTTCTGGCTGGGGCAGTGCAGCTATGGTGTCTACCTGCTGCACAACGCCAGCCCCCAGGCACTTCAGCTTCTGGGCTGGAAGCCACAGGGGTGGGCAGGCATTCTTGCCTGCATTGTGCTCACGCTCGGCGCGGCGTGGACGGCACACAAGGCGATCGAGCGCCCCATGCGCGCCTGGGGCCGGCGGATCAGCCTGCGCTGGCACGCGCGGCCCCGGCCTGCACAAGGTTGAGTGCGCCTCCGCCTGGGCCGCCGCCAGCGCAATGGGACAATACCGGCTTCATCCCATGGGTTGCCTGGCCGCAGCCCTGATTTCTCACCGCCACCAGAGTACCGAAGACCCGCTGTGGACCCTCAGCCAAACCCTGTTGCCGTTGTCATTCCCTGCTACCGCGTGCGCGAGCAGGTGCTCGGCGTCATCGCACGCATCGGGCCGGAAGTCTCACGCATCTATGTGGTGGACGATGCTTGCCCGGACGGCTCCGGTGCGCTGGTTCAGGCGCAGTGCCAAGATCCGCGCGTGACGGTATTGCGCCATGCGGCAAACCGCGGCGTGGGCGGTGCCGTGATGACAGGGTACCGGGCGGCCCTCGGTGATGGCGCCTGCATCATCGTCAAGGTCGACGGTGATGGGCAAATGGACCCGACCCTGATTCCGCATTTCGTGGCTCCCATCGCGCGCGGTCAGGCCGACTATGCCAAGGGCAACCGCTTCTACAACCTGACCCATATCCGCCAAATGCCTGCCGCGCGGCTGTTTGGCAATGCCGTTCTGTCCTTCATGGCGAAGCTCACGACGGGCTACTGGAGCCTGTTCGACCCGACGAACGGGTACACGGCCATCCACGCGAAGGCTGCGCGCTGCCTGGATTTCAGCCAGATCAGCGAACGCTATTTCTTTGAAACCGACATGCTTTTCCGCCTGAATACGGTGCGTGCCGTGGTGGTCGATATCCCCATGGACGCCCGCTATGGGGACGAGAAAAGCAATCTGCGCATCCGCCGGATCCTGGGGGAATTCCTGTTCAAGCATGGCAAGAACCTGTGCAAGCGCATTTTCTACAACTATTTCCTGCGCGACATGACGGTGGCCTCGCTGGAGCTGGTATTCGGCATATTGCTGTTGGCATTCGGCGTGGCGTTCGGCAGCTACCATTGGTGGACCGGTCTGGCCCATGAGACGGCGACGCCCCCCGGCACGGTGATGCTGGCTGCACTGCCCACGCTCGCCGGCCTGCAGTTGCTGCTGGCATTCGTGGGCTACGACGTCGCCAACCAGCCACGCCGCCCCATCCACCCCGACCTGCCCGACCCAGCGCCCGGAGACACTGCGCCGTGACCGTACGCCAACTTTGCTTCGTCGTTTTCACCGTATTGGCTCTGTCCGTGGGGCAAATCCTGTTCAAGCTGGCTGCCCGCGACATGCGTCCCGGCGATCCATGGCTGGAGCAGGTGGCGCTGAATGCATGGCTGTACGTGGCCTTGGCGGTGTACGGGGTGGCCACCATCGTCTGGGTGCTGCTGTTGCGCCATGTGGCCTTGCAATTGGCCTATCCGTTTGTGGCGCTCGCGTTTTTCTTCGTCCCGCTGCTGGCGCATTGGATTCTGGGTGAAACGCTGCGCTGGCAGACCTTCGCCGGGGCCGGATTGATATTGTTGGGTGTATGGATCTCCGTTGGTTGGCCAGCCCGATGAGCAGGAGCCACGGAGCCTCATTCTGGCCCGCCAGCATTTGGGCGCTGGGCGCTTTCGCGCTCCTCAGCGTTCTGTCCTTGCTGGTTCCGCCCATGCAATCGCCCGATGAGAACGCCCATCTCATGCGCGCCGAAATGCTCTCCCACGGGCAGTGGCTTCTGCAGCCCCCGCCTGTGGGCACGCCGGTCGAGCTCGCCAGCCCAGGCGGCGAGGTGGACGCAGGCCTGGCGCAGTACAGCCATGCCTTCATGGAGACCATAGCGCCCCCCGGAGGGCCAGCACCCGCGGCAGTGCGGGAAAAAACCGCGCACTGGAACTGGGCGCATGCCACGGTCTTCTACCCCGCACCAGGCACGGGCTACTACTTCCCGCTGATTTATGCGCCGCAGGCACTGGCCCTGTGGCTGGGTCGCACCCTGGGGTGGAGCGTGCCGGACAGCTACCAATTGGCACGCTCCTGCGCTTTGCTGGTGGTATGCCTGCTGACCACCATGGCGTGGCGGCACATACCCCCCAATCCCGCTGTCATTGCTGTGGCGACCTTGCCCATGGGCCTTTTCCAGGCCGTATCGCCCACCCTGGATGGAATCACAACGGCGCTGGCCTTGCTGGCCATCAGCCAGTTCATCGCCCATGCCCGGACTCCTTCATCCCAGCCGGGACAGTCCCTGCCGTGGGGGTTTCTGGCCTGCATTTTTCTGCTGGTGACGAGCCGCACCCATCTGCTGCCGCTGCTGCTGCTGCCGGTGTTCCTGGCCTGGAAACGCCAGTCTGCGGCCGCCTGGGCAGCCACCGCTCTGCTGGTGGCCGCGTGCCTGGCATGGTTGGGCTTTGCCATGGCCTCGACGACGGATGGACGTGTGGTGCGCGAGCACTCCACCACAGAGATCGTGCTGCTGTACGCAGGACATCCCGCTGAATTCCTCGCACTGCTGGGGCGCACCTTGGGGAACCACGAACTGGTGCGGTTCTATGGGCAATCGTTCATCGGCATTCTGGGGTGGCTGGACACGCCGCTGAAAAGCGCGCGCTACGAAATTCTCAGCGCAGGGCTGCTGCTTGCAGCCAGCCTATCGTTTCTCTGGCGGCGCCCGGCAGACGCCGCCGCGCGGTGGCTGCTGTGCGCCGTGGCGCTGGCGTCCTGCCTGCTGGTGTTCGTGGCACTGGCCGTGACCTGGACGCCCTATGCTGCACCGGCCATCGCTGGCGTGCAAGGCCGCTATTTCGTGGTCCCTGCGCTCCTGCTGGGCTATGCTTTGGGAGACACCGCGCCCCATCGGCCGGCTTGGCAGCGATGGGGCCTGCGCGGACTGGGGGCCGGCATGGTGCTGGTGTCGCTCGCAGTTCTCGTGGAAACCCTGGTGCAGCGCTACGCGTTCTGGCCCTGAGGCCGCACCTGCGCACCTTTTGCTGTTTGCTCTCTTTCTGTGGAACCGGACCTCATACCCTACAGCGCCGCCGAAACCATCGCCGCGCATTCCGTCGTCGTCCTGGCGCCGCACCCTGATGACGAGGTGTTCGGCTGTGGCGGCGCCATCGCGGCACACGCGCATCGGGGAGTGCCGGTGCATGTGGCCATTCTGACCGATGGGGCCGGAGCCGGCGACCCGGCACTGCGCGCACAGGAATCCTGCAAGGCAGCCGCCATACTGGGCTACGCCGCCCCGGAGTTCTGGGGCGTCGCGGACAGAACCTTGCTTAGCAGCGAGCCGCTACAGCAGCGCCTGCTCGAGACACTGCAGCAGCACGGTGCAGACCTGCTGTATGCGCCCTCCCCCTGGGAGGTGCACCCTGATCACCGGCAGGCATGCGCCATGGCCATGCAGGTGGTCCAGCGCCTGGGGGGACGGGTGCGCCTGGCGTTCTACGAAGTCGGCGTTCCGCTGCGGCCCAATGTCCTGCTGGACATCACCGCCCACCTGCCAGCCAAGCAGGCCGCCATGCAGTGTTTCGCCTCACAGTTGCTGCGTCAGGACTATGCCCGGCAGATCGAGGCGCTGAACACCTACCGCACCTACACGCTGCCCAGGCACGTGCTGGCCGCCGAGGCCTACCGGGTGGTTTCTGCCGACCAATTGGTCTCGGGAGAGATGGCTGGGGAACTGCGCATGGCTTCGGCCACAGTGGACCGTTCCGCGCAGGTCCCGTCCGCCAGCGGCCCCCTGGTGTCGATACTGATACGCAGCGTGGGACGGCATCATCTGGCCCGCGCCCTGGATTCCGTGGCCACGCAAACCTACGCGCGCATCGAGGTCACGGTCGTGGCTGCCAGCAGCGAACACCCGCCACTGCCCGGATTCTGCGGTCCGTTCCCCGTCCACCTGCACCAGACGCAGGAACCTTTGCCACGCAGCAAGGCCGCCAACAAGGCGCTGGACGTGGCACGTGGAGACCTTCTGCTTTTTCTGGATGACGACGATTGGCTGATGCCGGACCACGTGGCCCGGCTGGTGAGTGCCCTGCAGGCGCATCCCGCAGCACTGGCCGCCTATGCCGGCGTGGCATTGGTGGACGATGGCGGCAAACCGCTGGGCCAGGTGTTTGATCTGCCCTTCGACCGCACGCAGATGCAGGCCGGCAACCTGATGCCCATCCATGCCGTGCTGTTCGACCGTGCCCTGCTGTCCAAGGGATGCCGCTTCGATGAGGCCCTGGACCGCTATGAGGACTGGGATTTCTGGCTGCAGGTCGCACAACACACCGCCATGGTGCATGTCCCCGGGATCAGCGCAGCATATGTGGTGCACGCCAGTTCCGGCGTGCACGAGGATGCCGGCCCGCGCAGTGCCCATACCCAGCGCATCTACGCAAAGCACAGTCCGCGTTGGAGTGAGGATGACTGGGCAGCACTCATGGAGCGCAATTGGGCCTACCCTGAACTGGCGCGGCAGCACAATGCAGACCAGCAGGCCCAGCGGGCACTGGGGGCTCTGCAAATGACCAACGCCGAGTTGAACAGGCAGCTCGCAGCCATGACCGAGAGCAGGAGCTGGCGCATCACGGCCCCCCTGCGCAGGGCGTCCGCCCGGTGGTCGGCAGCGCAGCGGCTGGCCAAGCGCGCCCGGGAGATCGTGTCCACCGAGGGATTTGCCGGTGTCCGCTACCGGGTAATGCAAAAGCTGCACGCCCCGGTACGCTACGACGCCTGGATGCGCCGCGCCAGACAGGCGACGCTGGCGTCCAGCGCCGCCATGCGCGCCGAATCGCACGATTGGCACGCCCGGCCGCTGCTGTCCATCGTGATGCCGGTCTACAACCCCCCCCTGAATCTGCTGCGAGAAGCCGTCGAATCAATCCAGGCACAGGTCTATGAGCATTGGGAGCTTTGCATAGCCGACGATGCTTCGCCAGACCCGGGCGTCTGGGAATGCCTGCAGCAATTCTGTCGTGCAGACGCACGGGTACGCGCAGTGCGCCGCACCCGCAACGGGCACATTTCGCAAGCGTCGAACAGCGCCCTGGAACTGGTCACCGGGGAATTCATCGTCCTGATGGACAACGACGACCTGCTGCCTCCCGATGCGCTTTATTGGGTGGCAGATGCCATTCGGCGCCACCCTACAGCCCAGATCCTGTATTCAGACGAAGACAAGATCGATTCCAGCGGCACACATTTCGGGCCGTATTTCAAATCGGACTGGAACCACGCCCTGTTTCTCGGGCATAACATGATCAGCCACCTGGGGGTGTACCGCACGGACCTGGTTCGCCGCATGGGGGGCTTCCGGCAGGGATACGAAGGGTCGCAGGATTACGACCTCGCGCTGCGCTGCATCGAGCACATAGCGCACAGCGACATCATTCACATTCCCAAAGTCTTGTACCACTGGCGTGCGATCGAAGGCAGTACGGCCTTGGCCACGGGAGAAAAACCCTATGCCGTGGACGCTGCACAACGCGCGCTGACAGACCACCTGGCGCGCACCGGCCTGCCTGGGCACATCACGGTATCGAGCCTGTCGAACTATGTCTGCGAGCGCCCGTTTCCTCAGGCACATGCCTTGAGTCTTATCGTCGTGGGAGCGCACGATGGCAATGCCCCATGGATAGACCGGCTGCGCAGCAGCCTTCCCCTGGTGGAAGTGCAATGCTGCCGCGACATCACCACGGCATTCGGCCACGCACGTGAGGCCAAGGGAAGCCTCGTGGCCATCGTGCGGTCGGGGCTGGTGCCGGACACCGATACCAGCCTCTCATCGATGGCTGGATGGGCTGCGGACGACGATGTGGGCATCGTCGCTGGATCAGTACGAACCCACGAAGGTGCCTTGGCTGCGGGTGGACTGGTATTGCACCCGGCGCTCGGCTGCACCCCTCTGCTGCCCGGCCTGCCCAAAGGGAACCCGGGGTACATGGGGCGAGGGACATTGACCCAGGAACTATCGGCCGTGGCATGGGATTGCATCGTGCTGCGCCGATCGGTGCTGGAGGCTTGCGGGAGCCCGGACGCCGCGCTTGGCGGCGGCGATCTTGCCGCCACGGCCTTTTGCCTCCGGTTGCGTGCGGCGGGCCTGAAAGTCCTCTGGAGCCCAGAAGCGTCCTGGAGCGCTCCTGCGGCCTATCACAGAGAGAAAACAACACGCGCGCAGCGCGCCCGCTTCGACCAGCATGTCAGACCCATGCACCATGCCCTGCTTGCGCGAGACCCGGCATACCACCCTGCCTTGCGCAGTCTCCCGGCCGATTTCACACTGAAAGCAAACTGACCGGCTGCCCGGCCGGTCAGTCGCGCGCCGGCAGCACCAAAGGCCCGGTGCGTCCCTGCCAGCCATGGACGCCCCCCTTCACCCACATGCGGAAATACGCCAACCGGCCTGGCACCAGCGTGGAAAACACGAGAAAGCGCTTGAGCTGGCGCAGAGCCATGTGGATCTTGGCCATGCGACCCACGCGGCAGGAGCGCAGTACCAGCACCAGATTGCGGGCCTGGTAGTAGTGCCGCCATGGCGCATGCAGCGAAATCTCTTTCCCCAGCACACGGATCACCTTGTCACCCAGGGTGTGCTCCAACAGCGCGGCGCATGATCCGAAGACCCGATAGCCCAGAGCGCGAGCCCGCAGGCACCACTCGATGTCCACCCAGTCGATGAAGAAGTCCTCACGCATCAGTCCTACGGTGCGCAGCACGGGGGCAGGAATCAGGCAGCCCGAGGCAATCAGGTCGTCCACCTCCCACACCCGCTGTGCGTCGGAACACTCGAGCGTGCGCAGGCGCCCGCGCTGGAACCGCCGAAAGGGCGTGCGCGCCACCCCCCGCCGGGGATCGAAATGGCGCGGCCCGGCTGCAGCCGCCTGAGGGTGAGCGTCCAGCGCCTCGAGCAAGCGCCGGACCATGTCAGGCGCAGGAAGACTGTCGTCGTCCATGAGGAGCACATGCGAGGCTCCATGCTCCAGCGCCCAGGCGATGCCTTTGTTCTGCGCGGCACCTATGCCCAGATTGCCATCAAGCCAGATGGCCTGCAGCCGTTGCGCCGGCCACCGGGACTGCAATTGCCGCAACGATGCCGGCGAAGCGTTGTCCACCCATACGATGGTCGCAACCTGCGGAAGCAGACGTTCGAATTGCGCGGCAAGACGCTCTGGATCGCTGCCGTAGGACACCACCACGGCATGCACTTGGCAGGTGGACGGACTCATCCGCGCCGCACCAGCAGCACGCTATCCGCCGTGCACGGCTGCCCTGGTGCCGCAGCGCAGCGGATCGCTTTCACAAGTCGGCCTCGGCCAGTGACTTGCCCGCCCGGTCCTTGGCGGACAACTGCACGGGCACATCCACATGGGGCCAATCGATGCCGATGGCAGCATCGTCCCACGCAATGCACCGCTCATGCTGCGGCGCATAGTAGTCGGTAGTCTTGTAAAGGAAGTCCGCGGTTTCGCTGAGCACGATGAAACCATGCGCGAAGCCCGGCGGCACCCACAACTGGCGGTGGTTGTCCTCGCTCAGCTCCGCGCCCACCCATTGCCCGAAGGTGGGTGAACTCTTGCGGATGTCCACGGCCACGTCGAACACGGCTCCGCGCACCACGCGCACCAGCTTGCCCTGGGGCTGCTGGATCTGGTAGTGCAGGCCGCGCAGCACGCCCCGGCTGGAACGGCTGTGGTTGTCCTGCACGAACTGGTAGTGGGTGCCGGTGGCGTCGTTGAAGGCTTGCTGGTTGAAGCTCTCGAAGAAAAAGCCCCGGGCATCGCCGAAGACCTTGGGTTCAAGCAGAACAACGTCAGGAATGGCCAGGCGGGTGGCTTGCATGGGCGGGTCTCTCGCAGGGGTCAGTAGACTTTTTCGTTCAGCAGGCGCAGCAGGTACTGGCCATAGCCATTCTTGGCCAGGGGGCGCGCCAGTTGTTCCAGGGCCAGGCTGTCTATCCAGCCGCTGCGCCAGGCGATTTCCTCGGGGCAGGCGATCTTCAGGCCCTGGCGGTGCTCCAGCGTGGCGATGAACTGGCTGGCTTCGAGCAGGCTCTCGTGCGTGCCGGTGTCCAGCCAGGCGTAGCCGCGGCCCATGATTTCCACGTTGAGCTGGCCCTGCTGCAGGTACAGGCGGTTGAGGTCGGTGATCTCCAGTTCGCCGCGCGGCGAGGGCTTGAGGCTTTTGGCGAGTTCGACGACCTGCGGATCGTAGAAGTACAGGCCGGTGACCGCGTAGTGGCTCTTGGGGGCCTGGGGCTTTTCCTCGATGGAGAGCACCTTGCCCTGGGCGTCGAACTCGGCCACGCCGTAGCGCTCGGGGTCGTGCACATGGTAGGCGAACACGCTGGCGCCGGTGCTGCGGGCATGGGCACTGCCCAGCAGCTCATGGAAGTCGTGGCCGTAGAAAATGTTGTCGCCCAGCACCAGGGCACTGGGGCTGCCGGCCAGGAACTGCTCGCCGATCAGGAAGGCCTGGGCCAGGCCGTCCGGGCTGGGCTGCACGGCGTATTGCAAGCTGAGGCCCCACTGGCTGCCATCACCCAGCAATTGCTCAAAGCGCGGCGTGTCCTGCGGCGTGCTGATGATGAGGATGTCGCGTATGCCCGCCAGCATGAGGGTGGACAGCGGGTAGTAGACCATGGGCTTGTCGTACACCGGCAGCAGTTGCTTGCTGATGGCCAGCGTGGCGGGGTGCAGGCGGGTGCCGGAGCCGCCGGCGAGGATGATGCCTTTGCGTTGTGTCATGGGCGGGGGCGGTTCCATTCAGAGGATTTCGGTGAGCATGCGCGCGACGCCCTGCTGCCAGTGCGGGAGCGTGAGGCCGAAGGTGGCCTGGAGCTTGCGGGTGTCCAGGCGCGAGTTGTGCGGGCGCCGGGCCGGCGTGGGGAAGGCGCTGGTGGGCACGGGCGCAATCTCGGTTGCTTTTATTTTGATAGCTGCTGACGCTTGCCCTGCCTGCGCCAGCACGTATTTTGCATAGGAATGCCAGTTCGTCTCGCCGCCGGCCACGCAGTGGTACAGGCCGCCGTCCTGGGGCCGGTGCTGCAGGTGACGGATGGCGTGGGCGGTGACGTCGGCGAGCAGGTCGGCACCCGTAGGCGCTCCCCATTGGTCGTCGATGACGGTGAGGCGTTCGCGCTCCTGCCCCAAGCGCAGCATGGTCTTGGCGAAGTTGCCGCCGCGTGCGGCGTAGACCCAGCTCGTGCGCAGGATGAGGTGGCGGCAGCCCGATTGCTGGATGTGCTGCTCGCCCTCCCACTTGGTGGCGCCGTAGATGGACAGCGGCGCCGGCGTGTCGGTCTCCACCCAGGGGCGGGTGCCGCTGCCGTCGAACACATAGTCGGTGCTGTAGTGCACCAGCAGCGCGCCCAGGCGCGCGGCTTCCTGGGCGATCAGCCCCGGCGTGGTGGCGTTGAGCAGGCGGGCGAACTCGGGCTCGCTCTCGGCCTTGTCGACAGCGGTATGGGCGGCGGCGTTGACGATGACGTCCGGCTGGAGTGCACGCACCGTGGCGGCCACGCCCTCGGGGTTGGCAAAGTCGCCGCAGTGCTCCGGGCTGTCGAAGTCCAGCGCCGTGACCTGGCCCAGCACGGCGAGGCTGCGCTGCAGCTCCCAGCCGACCTGGCCGCCCTTGCCCAGCAGCAGGATGTTCATACCGCCGCGCCTTCGTACTGCTTGGCCACCCAGTCGCGGTAGGCGCCGCTTTGCACCTGGGCCACCCATGCCGGATGGTCCAGATACCACTGCACGGTCTTGCGGATGCCGGTCTCGAAGGTCTCGGCGGGGCGCCAGGCGAGTTCGCGCTCGATCTTGCGCGCGTCGATGGCGTAGCGGCGGTCGTGGCCGGGGCGGTCCTTGACGTAGGTGATCTGCGCCTTGTAGCTCTGACCGTCGGCCCGCGGGCGCAGTTCGTCCAGCAGGGCGCAGACGGTGTGCACGATCTCGATGTTCGGTTTTTCGTTCCAGCCGCCGATGTTGTAGGTCTCGCCCAGGCGCCCGGCTTCGAGCACGCGGCGGATGGCGCTGCAGTGGTCCTTGACGTAGAGCCAGTCGCGGATCTGCATGCCGTCGCCGTACACGGGCAGGCTCTTGCCGGCCAGGGCGTTGACGATCATCAGCGGGATGAGCTTTTCCGGGAAGTGCAGCGGGCCGTAGTTGTTGCTGCAGTTGGTGGTGAGCACCGGCAGGCCGTAGGTGTGGTGCCAGGCGCGCACCAGGTGGTCGCTGGCGGCCTTGCTGGCCGAGTACGGGCTGTTGGGTTCGATCTGGTGCTCTTCGGTGAAGGCGGGGGCGTCGGGCGCGAGCGTGCCGTAGACCTCGTCGGTACTCACGTGCAGAAAGCGGAACGCTCCTTTTTCAGTAGCATCCAGCGCTTGCCAGTAGTGCCTTGCAGCCTCCAGAAGCCTGAAAGTGCCGACCACGTTGGTCTGGATGAAGTCCTCGGGGCCGTGGATGGAGCGGTCCACGTGCGACTCGGCCGCGAAGTTGACAATGGCGCGCGGCCGGTGCTCGGCCAGCAGGCGCTCGACCAGGGCGCGATCGGCGATGTCGCCCTGCACGAAAACGTGGCGCGCATCGCCCTGCAGGCTGGCCAGGTTGTGCAGGTTGCCCGCGTAGGTCAGTTTGTCGAGGTTGACGACGGGCTCGCCACTGTGGGCGAGCCAGTCGAGCACGAAGTTGGCGCCGATGAAGCCGGCGCCGCCGGTGACGAGGATCATGGGAAGGGCTTGCGCAAAGGCGGAGAAAACGCAGGATTATCCCAGCCTCCTGCGCAAGCCTGCTTCCACATGTTTCAGAAGTGGATGCCCCGCATCATCTGCTGCATGGCAATGGCCTCGGCCGAGAGCTGCGGCTTGCTGCCCTTCTCGCCCTTGGCCGCCGAGGAGTCGGGGAACATGCGGAAGCTCGCGTTCATGCCGATCTGCGCCACGCGCGGCAGCAGGGCATGCAGCACCTGGCCGGTGATGCCCAGGCGCGTGGCGATGCGCACGGGCTTGAAGATGCAGGCCTGGGCGATCATGTCGGCGGCCTCCTCGGGGCTCAAGGTGGGCACGTTGTTGTAGATCTGCGTGGGCGCGATCATGGGCGTGCGCACCAGGGGCATGTTGATGGTGGTGAAGGTGATGCCCTGATCGGCGAACTCGCTGGACGCGCAGCGCGTCCAGGCGTCCAGCGCCGCCTTGCTCGCCACGTAGGCGGAGAAGCGCGGCGCGTTCGTCAGCACACCGATGGAGCTGATGTTCACCACATGGCCCTTGCGCTTTTCCACCATCTTGGGCAGCAGGCCCATGGTCACGCGCAGGCAGCCGAAGTAGTTGAGCTGCATGGTGCGCTCGTAGTCGTGGAAGCGGTCATAGCTCGACTCGATGGCGCGTCGGATGGAGCGGCCCGCGTTGTTGATGAGGAAGTCCACGCCGCCATGGTCGGCGATGAGCTGCTGCACGAAGCGGTCGCAGTCCTGCATGTCGGCGATGTCGGCCGCATAGGCGATGAAGCGGTAGCCCTTGTCCCGGGCCTCCTGGCAGGCGGCATCGAGCTTGTCCTGGTCGCGCCCGCAGATGATGGTGGTGGCCCCCGCCTCGGCGAACTTGTGCGCCGCCGCCAGGCCGATACCCGAGGAGCCGCCGGTCACCAGCACCACCTTGCCCGCCACCGTGCCCTTGAGCGAGCGGTCGATGAACAGCTCGGGGTCGAGGTGGCGCTCCCAGTAGTCCCAGATGCGCCAGGCGTAGTCCTTGAGGTTGGGGCAGGCCACGCCCGTGCCCTTGAGCGCGGCCGCGGTTTCGCGGCAGTCAAAGCGCGTGGGGTAGTTCACGAAGGTGAGCATGTCCTCGGGCAGACCCAGGTCCTTGAGCACGGCATTGCGCACGCGGCGCACCGGGGCGATGGCCATCAGCGTCTTCTTCACGCCCTTGGGGATGAAGCCCAGCAGCGCGGCGTTGACGAAGAGGTTCATGCGCGGCGCATGCGCGGCGCGCGAGAAGATGTCGAGCACGTCGCCCACGCGGTAGCCCACCGGATCAACGAGGTGGTAGCACTTCTTGGCTATGCCCTCCTGGTGGCTGATGGCGTGGATGGCATTGACCACGAAGTCCACGGGCACGATGTTCACGCGCCCGCCCTCCAGACCGATGGCTGGCATCCAGGGCGGCAGCAACTGGCGCATGCGCTGGATGAGCTTGAAGAAGTAGTACGGGCCGTCGATCTTGTCCATCTCGCCCGTCTGGCTGTCGCCCACCACCATGGCGGGGCGGTACACCGTCCAGGGCTGCTTGCACTCCTGGCGCACGATTTTTTCGCTCTCGTGCTTGGTCATGAAGTAGGGATGGTCCAGGCCCTCGGCTTCCTCGAACATGTCTTCGCGGAACACCCCCTCGTACAGACCGGCCGCGGCGATGGAGGAGACATGGTGGAAATGCCCGGCATCGATCGCCTTGGCGAACTCCACCGTGTTGCGCGTGCCCTCGATGTTCACGGCCACCTGGCTCTCGGTGTCGGCCGAGAGGTCATACACCGCGGCCAGATGGTGGAAATGGTCGATCTGGCCCTTGAGCTTCTTCACGTCCTCCGCCGCCACGCCCAGCTTCTTCGCCGTGAGGTCGCCGAACACGGGGATGGCGCGCGCGGCGCTCACGCCCCAGTAGCTGCGCAGCTCGGCCACCTTGCCCGCGCTTTCCTTGCGCAGCAGAAAGTACACCACGCTGCCCTTGCGTTCCAGGAGTTTCTTGACCAAACGCTTGCCGATGAAGCCCGTGGCTCCTGTCACGAAATACTGCATGTTGAAAACTCCGGTTGAAATTGCCCGTTCATTCTTGCGCAAGCCCGCTGCCGGCGACTTCAGCAAAAACCCGTGGCGATCCTAGCGGAGACCGGCACCGCCAGCGCTAGACGGCACCCTCTACGTTTTTAGGAGCGCCAGCCTACACGCGGCGCACCGCGCGGCGTACAGTCCGGGACATGCCACAAGCAGCCTGCCTGGCGGCACCCCATCAACCCATCCACGGAGGCCATATGGTCAAGAAACTGCAGAAACTCAGCAACGACAAGAAGAAGACGGGCGCTCAGCTCTCGAGCACCGTCAAGGACTCGGCCCAGCAGATCTGGCTCGCCGGCCTGGGTGCATTTGCCAAGGCCCAGGAAGAAGGCGGCAAGGTGTTCGAAGCCCTGGTCAAGGAAGGCCTGTCCATCCAGCGCAAGACCCAGGCCGTTGCCGAGGAAAAAATCTCGCAGGCCTCCAGCCGCGTGACCAGCATGGCCAGCGACATCGGCTCGCGCGCCGCCGGCCAGTGGGACAAGCTCGAATCCATTTTTGAAGACCGCGTGGCCACCGCCCTGTCCAAGCTGGGCGTGCCCACCGCACGCGACCTGGACGTGCTCAACGCCCGCATCGACGCCCTGGCCAAGAGCCTGGGCAAGACCCCGCCGCCCGCCAAGGACGCGGCCCCCAAGAAGGCCGCGGCCAAGCCCGCCGCCAAGCCCGCTGCCAAGAAGGCACCCGCCAAGGCTGCAGCCAAGGCCGCTGCCAAGCCGGCCGCGAAGCCTGCCGCCAAGAAGGCCGCGGCCAAGCCCGCCGCCAAGAAGGCACCCGCCAAGCGCGCCCCCTTTCCCAAGGTGACGCCGCGCGCCGCCGAGCCCACCGCCGCTGCC
This sequence comes from Comamonas granuli NBRC 101663, assembly GCF_000739995.1. GTDB lineage: Bacteria > Pseudomonadota > Gammaproteobacteria > Burkholderiales > Burkholderiaceae_C > Simplicispira > Simplicispira granuli. The sequence continues at coordinate 235,959 of NZ_BBJX01000001.1, forward strand.
GACACGGCCGCCAGCGCCTGACGCATCGCGCCCCCGGGCAGCGGGCCCTATCGGGCCGCTGCCGCCAGGCGGCTGCCGCGCTCCGGGCGTGGCAGCCGCTTTGCTTTGCGGCAGCGCAAGATGCCGCAGTGCAACATGCGAGAAACGCCGCATCGTCGGTTAGAGTAGCTCCAGGGAACCTTTCGATCCGCTGCATGAGGACCAGCACCCATGGTGAAAAAAGCGCCGCGCCGCACCGCTGAACGCATACTGGAAGTCACGCTCGAACTGTTCAACCGTTTTGGCGAGCCCAACGTCTCGACCACCCTCATCTCGGCCGAGCTGCGCATCAGCCCCGGCAACCTGTACTACCACTACCCGGCCAAGGACGAGCTCATCAACGCGCTCTTCGATCGCTACGAGCGCGCCCTCACCGAGCTGCTGCACGCCAGCGGCGGCGTGCGCAACGTGGAAGACGCCTGGTTCTTCATGCACACGCTGTTCGAGCTGATCTGGCAGTACCGCTTTCTCTACCGCGACCTCAACGACCTGCTGTCCAAGAACCGCCGCCTGGAGACGCACTTCCAGAAGGTGCTGGAGCACAAGACCGCCTCGGTGCGCGCCCTGCTCGATGGCATGCGCCGCGCCGGCAGCCTGGAGATGGACACGCACGGCACCGAACCCACCGCCACCAGCATGGTGGTGGTGCTGACCTACTGGCTGAGCTTTGAGTACGTGCGCGACCCGCGCCGCGCGCTGGAGCCCGAATGCGCCCAGGCCGCACTGCTGCGCGGCGCACACCACGTGCTCAACCTGCTCATGCCCTACCTCGAACCCGGGCAGCGCGCCCACCTGCTGCAACTGGCCAGCGCCTACCGCAGCGCTGCCTGAGCCCCGCACACACAACACCACCAACGACGGAGACACCCATGGCCCACTGGACCCCCTTCCCCCACGCCGGCGAATTCGACTACGACGCGGCCAGCCTCAAGAAGCACTGGGCCCGTCTGCACGCCGGCGACGCCGAACCCCTGCCCAAGAACGCCGCCCTGCTGCAGGCCTGGGCCCACTACCACAACGGCGAGTTCCAGCAGGCGGCCGAACAAGGCCTGGCCCTGGGCGGCGATGGCATCACGGTGGCCAACAAGGCCACGGCGATCTACGCCACCTACCTGGAGAAGAAGGAAAAGACGCGGCTGGACCTGTTCATGCAAGTGGCCGAGCGCGCCCAGGCCCAGGCCCAGGAGCAGCCCCAGAACGCCAACGCCTGGTACTGGAACGCCTACGCCCTGGGCCGCTACAGCCAGGGCATCAGCGTGGCCAAGGCCCTGGCGCAGGGCCTGGGCGGCAAGATCAAGGAGTCGCTGGAAAAGGCCATCGCCCTCGCCCCCAAGCACGCGGACGCGCGCATCGCCCTGGGCGCCTTCCATGCCGAGGTCATCGACAAGGTCGGCGCGCTCATCGGCGGCATGACCTACGGTGCCAAGAAGGACGCCGGGCTCAAGCTCTTCCAGGAGGCGCTCAAGCTCAACCCGGGCTCGGCCATCGCCATGGTCGAATACGCCAACGCGCTGGTCATGCTCGAAGGCGACAAGAAGATGAAGGAAGCCACCGCCCTCTACGAAAAGGCCGCCGCCACCACGCCCATGGACGCCATGGAGCGCCTGGACGTGGAGATGGCCCAGGCGGAACTGGAGGACTAAGCGCTCTGCGGCGGCCCGAACCGTCGGGCCGCAATCTCCAGCAGACCGTCGAAGATCAGGTTTTCCACCAGCTCGAAGGGGCGCGTCATGCTGGGCGCCATCTTCCAGCCTGCGCCGCCGGTCATCATGCACTGGGGCTCCTGGCCGCAGCGCTGCAGCAGGTGCTGGTAGACGCGCTCGACCGCGCCGGCAATGGCGTAGGTGCCGCCGCTGGTGAGCGCATCGCTGGTATTGGTGGGGAAGGGGCGCACCTCGCCCGTGGGCACGTGCAGGCCGGCCGTACCCGACTCCAGGGCACGCAGCATGATGCCGTGGCCGGGCAGGATGAGCCCGCCCAGGAAATGCCCCTCGGCGTCTATGGCCTCCACGGTCACGGCTGTGCCCACCATCACCACCACCAGCGGGCGCGCCGGGCCGCGTGCGAGCATGCGCTGGCGCGCGCCGATCATGGCCACCCAGCGGTCGCAGCCCAGGCGCGCGGGGTGGTCGTAGCCGTTGGTCAGCCCGGCCTCCTGCGCACCGGGCACGACCCAGTGCGGGTCCACGCTCCACAGCTCCATCTGCTCCTCGACGCGGCGGCGCACGGCATCGCCCGCCACCACGCAGCCGAGCATGCGCTGGGGCGCCGCCAGGTGGGCCCAGGCCGTCTCCGACAGGCGGTCGATGTGGTCCAGGAATTCGGCGCCCTGGGCCAGCAGGGCCGCGCCCGGACGCGGCGCCTCGTACAGCGCCCACTTCAGGCGCGTGTTGCCAACGTCGATGGCCAGAAAAGTCATGGCGGGCATTATGAAACCAATTGCCGGGGGCGCGCCTGTCACCTGCGCGGCAGGCTGGGCGCCGGCGGGTCAGCTCTGCCGCCAGGGCAGGCCATGGTGGCGCCAGCCGCCGCGCTGGCCGCGGTGCGCGTGCTCGTCGGGGTCACCCTCGAAGCCTTCGAGCACGTTCCAGGCCTCCAGGCCCAGCCGCGTCGCCTGCTGCGCCGCGGCGATGGAGCGCACGCCGCTGCGGCACAGCAGCAGCGCCTTGCGCCCCGGGGGCACGGCAGCGCGGATCTGCGCGTCGAAGTCCGGGTTCAGGGCCATGCCGGGCCACTGCTTCCAGGCCACGGCCACGGCGCCGGGCACCTCGCCCACCCAGGCGCGCTCGGCATCGCTGCGCACGTCGACGAGCACCGCCTCGCCCGCCTGCACCCATTGCCAGGCCAGGAGCGGCGACACATCGCCCGCATAGCCCTGGGCGCGGCGCTCCGCACACTGGCCGCGCATGGCGGCGGCGTCGTGGCGCAGGCCCGATTGCCGGTTGGCCGGCAGGGCCTCGTGCATGCGCTCGGGCGGCGGCAGGTGCAGGCCCTGCATGAGGGCGACGAACTCCTGCTCGCTGCGCCCGGCCACGCGCGCGTTGCCCGTGCGCTCGGCGGCGATGCTCGAGTGGCTGCGCCCCGCATAGTCGTGCCCGGGCCAGACCAGGGTCTCGGGCGGCAGCGCGAACAGCACCTGCGTGATGCTGCGCCAGAGCGCGTGCGCATCGCCCGACTGGAAGTCGGTGCGCCCGCAGCCGCCCACGAGCAGGGTATCGCCCGTGAACACATGGCCGCGCCACAGGTAGCACATGCTGCCCGCCGTGTGCCCGGGCGTATGCAGCGCGCGCAGACGCTCGCCGCCAAAGTCCAGGGTGTCGCCGTCGGCCAGTTGGCGCTGGGCCGTGCCTATGCCGCAGCCGGCGGGCGCCGCGGTGTGCGCGCCCGTGTGCTCGGCCAGCAGACCGGCGCTGGTGATGTGGTCGGCGTGGTTGTGCGTCTCCACCGCCCAGCACAGGCGCAGGCCGCGCGCCTGCAGCACGGCCAGGTCGCGCTCGATCTGCGCATCAACGGGGTCGATGATCAGCGCATCGCGCGTGTGCGGGTCGTGCAGGAGGTAGGTGCAGGTGCCCGAGGCGGGGTCCAGAAGTTGCAGGGGGTGCATGGCGTTTTGGAGTCAAATGGCGTCGTAAGGCGCGTATTCACTGCGCAAGCAGCTATTCAATGCAGAGCACGCCGTCCCAGTCCGGCACGGGTTCCTCGCGCAGGTGGCGGCGCAGGCGGGCATGGTCGGGCAGCACGCTGGCCACGGTGTTCCAGAACTGCGGGCTGTGGTCCATGACGCGCAGGTGCGCCAGCTCGTGCACGACCACGTAGTCGATGACGGCCTGCGGGTGGTGCAGCAGGCGCCAGTTCAGGCTGATGGAGCCGTCGGCGCGCGCGCTGCCCCAGCGCGTCTGGGCGCTGGACAGGCGCAGGCGCGTCCAGCGCACACCCAGCAGCGGCGCAAAGTGGTCCAGGCGCGCGCTCAAGTGCAGGCGCGCATGGCGCATGAGCCAGGCCTGCACGGCGTCGCGCACCTGCGCGGGTTGCGCCGCCGCCGGCAGGCCGATGCGCAATTGCCGCTCGGCGTGCGCACCGTCCTCCTGCAGCACGCCCAGCAGGCTGTGGCGCGCATCGAGCACCACGCGCAGCGGCTGGCCCAGGAAGGGCAGCACGGCGCCGTCGCCCCAGGCGATGCGCGCATGCACCTGGCGCTGCTGGCGCAGCCGGGCCTTGGCGAGCTTGCGCAGAATCCAGCCCGACTTGGCGCGCAGGGCGGCCTCCACCGCCGCCAGCGTCACCCAGGCGGGGGCGCGCACGGCCAGGCCCTCGGGGCCCACGGTAAAGCCTATGCTGCGGCGGCGCGCGCGCTCGAAGCGGTAGGCCACGGCCGCGCCCTCCAGGCGCAGCTCCCGGTTGGCCTGCGGATGGGCGTAGCGCGCCGGGGTGAGGATGTCGGGGAGCGCCGCAATCGCTTCATTTTTGATAGCTGCTTGCGCTTGTATTTCGGGCGCCGCAGGCCTTTTTTCCTCTATTTTTTGCCCCTGGGGCGCTGGCACGCACCAGTCCAGCGCCAGTTGCACGAAATGCGGCATGCTCAGGCGCGCAGCACGTGGTCGGCAAACGCGGCCAGGTCGGCGTGGACCTGGGCGGACGCGGTCCAGGCCGGCTCGGCCGGCGCAGGGCCCAGCCAGTGCAGTTGCGCCCCCAGGGCGGCGCCCGCCTGCAGGTGTTCGGGGCAACTGCCGGCCACGAGCACCGCGTCGGCATCGACGTTGTAGCGCTCGCAGATCTGCTCGAGCAGGCCGGGGGCGGGCTCGCGGCAGTGGCAGCCGTCCTCGGTGGTGTGCGGGCAGAAGAACACGGCGTCGATGCGCCCGCCCGCGGCGGCCAGTTGGCGGTGCATGCGCGCATGGATGGCGATCAGCGTGGCCATGTCGAACAGGCCGCGGCCCAGGCCCGGCTGGTTGGTCGCCAGCACCACGTGCCAGCCGGCGTGGTTCAGGCGCGCGATCGCGTCCAGCGCACCGGGCAGGGGTGTCCAGTCGTCGGGCGCGGCCACATACCCTTCGGCCCCCAGGGCATTGATGGTGCCGTCGCGGTCGAGGATGACGAGTTTCATGGCGCCATTATCAATCGCCAGCCCGTGGCGTAGTGCCCGTACCAGCGCCCCTGCGCGCGCTGCAGCTCCAGGCGCTGGCCATTGGCCCAGGCGGCGGCCTCGGGGGCGTCGATGAGCACCTGCTGCGGCGCCGGCACGCCCTCGATGCGCAGCACCAGCTCCGTGCCGCCCGTGCTGTGCAGGTGGGGCGCGCGCGCGCGGCTGCCCAGCACCTGGGCCTGCGCGGGGGGCTGCGCCTGCAGGCCTTGCAGGTTGGCCGCGTGCAGCCCCAGGGCCGCGCAGCCCGCCAGGCAGGCCAGCACCCAGGCGCCCAGGAGCACGCGGCGCACCGCGGCGGCCCCGCGGCGGCGCGCCAGCAGCGCCAGCAGGGCGGCCGCCACGAGCACGGCGGCGAGCGCCGCCAGCCAGGGCAGGAACAGGTCCAGCGCCGTGGCCTGGGGCGGCGGCAGGGGGGACAGGCGCCACGCGGGCGGGCCCGGATGGCGCTCGGCCTGCCACTGCAGCCCCCAGCGCAGCGCCGCCAGCAGCGCAGGCGGGGCAAACAGCCACCAGGCCGTGCGCTGGGTGCGGGCGGCGTCAGTGGTCATGGCCACAGGACCGGCGGCGGCTGTGCAATCCACGGCCCCTGCAAAGGGCGGCCACCGCGCACGGGCCGCACTGCGGTGCGGGAAGCGTCCCCCGGCCCGCAGCGCGCCGTGCTGCGGGAGTGGTGGGAAGGCGCCGAAGGCGACACTGGGGGCGGCCCCTTGCTCAAGCCAGGCGCGCGAGGTCGGCGACGCGGTTCATGGCCGTGTGCAGCGTCTTGAGCAGGCCCTGGCGGTTCAGGCGCAGATCGAGCTGCTCGGCGTTGACCATGACGTCGTCGAAGAAGGCATCGACCGGCGCGCGCAGCACGGCCAGGGTCTGCAGGCTGGCGGTGTAGTCGCCCGCGGCGAACTGCGCATCGGCCTCGGGCACGAAGCGCTGCAGCGCGGCGTACAAGTCCTGTTCCGCCTGCTCCTGCAGCAGGGCGGGGTTGACGTGCGGGTCCACCGGCCCCTCGACCTCGGCCTTCTTCAGGATGTTGCCCACGCGCTTGTTCGCCGCCGCCAGGGCCGGGGCCTCGGGCAAGGCGGCAAAGGCGCGCACGGCGGCGAGCTGCTGCCCCACCTGCGCCAGGCGCTGCGGGCGCAGGGCGAGCACGGCATCGACCTCCTGGGCGCTGTAGCCCTGCTCGCGCAGCACGCCGGCGAGGCGTTCGTAGATGAACGCGGCCAGCGGTGCGCTGGCGTCCTGGATGCGCTCGCCAAAGCAGGGCACGGCGCTGGCGAGCAGCGCGTCGAGGTCCAGCGGCAGGTGCTTCTCGACCAGCATGCGGATCACGCCCAGCGCATGGCGGCGCAGCGCAAACGGGTCGCGGTCGCCCGTGGGCAGGTTGCCGATGCCGAACATGCCCACCAGGGTTTCGAGCTTGTCGGCCAGCGCGACCACCACGCCCGCCATGTTGCGCGGCAGCTCGTCACCGGCGAAGCGCGGCTTGTAGTGGTCCTCGATGGCGTCGGCGATGACCGCGCCCAGACCGTCGTTGAGCGCGTAGTAGCGGCCCATGGTGCCCTGCAGCTCGGGGAACTCGCCCACCATGTCGGTCACGAGGTCGGTCTTGGCGAGCAGCGCGGCCTGGTCGGCCTGCTGCACGAGCTGCGCATCGCCCAGGCGCGCGGCAATGGCCTGGGCGATGGCGCGCACGCGCTCCACGCGCTCGCCCTGCGTGCCCAGCTTGTTGTGGTAGACCACCTTGGAGAGGCTGTCCACGCGCGAGGCCAGGGTCTTCTTGCGGTCCTGGTCGAAGAAGAACTTGGCGTCGGCCAGGCGCGGGCGCACCACGCGCTCATTGCCGCCGATGACGAAGCTCGCGTCCTCGGGACGGATGTTGCTCACCACCAGGAACTGGTTCGTGAGCTTGCCCGTGGCGTCGAGCAGCGGGAAGTACTTCTGGTTGGCCTTCATCGTGAGGATGAGGCATTCCTGCGGCACGCCAAGGAACTGCGCCTCGAACTGGCAGACGAGCACATTCGGGCGCTCGACCAGTGCGGTCACTTCGTCGAGCAGGGCCTCGTCCTCGATGGGGCGCACGCCGCCACCCACGCGCGCCGCAGCCTGCGCGAGCTGGCGCACGATCTCGGCCTTGCGCTGGTCGAAACTGGCGATCACGGCGCCATCGCGCTCCAGGGTCTCGGCGTACTGGTCGGCGTGGGCCATCTCCACCACCGGCTGCGCCGCCTCGAAGCGGTGGCCGTGCGTCGTGCGGCCCGCGCTCAGGCCCAGCGCCTTGACGGGCACGACGGTGCTGCCGTGCAGGGCCACCAGGCCGTGCGCGGGGCGCACGAAATGCACGCTGCTCCAGCCGGGCAGCTCGCAGTCGGTCTCGAGCTGGTAGCTCATCACCTTGGGGATGGGCAGCAGGCGAATCGCTTCGTCCAGGGCCTTTTGCAGGCCCGTGTCCAGCGTGGCGCCGCTGGCCAGGCTGTCGTAGAACAAGGCCTCGGCCTTGCCGTCGCTCGCGCGCTGCAGCCGGGCCACGGCGGCAGCCGGGTCGGACAGGTCGGCGCCCAGCGCCTGCAGCTTCTTGAGCAGCGCGGGCGTGGCCTGGCCGTCGGCCGTCAGGCCCACGCTCACGGGCATGAGCTTTTGCCGCACGGCCTTGTCCTCGGCCTTGAGCCAGACATGGCGGATGTGCGCCGCCAGGCGGCGCGGCGAGGCGTAGGCGGTGACGCCCGAGTCCTCGCCCACCAGGCCCTGGGCCCGGAGCTGATCGAACAGCACGCCGGCGAAGGCATCGCCCAGCTTCTTGAGCGCCTTGGGGGGCAGCTCTTCCACAAACAGTTCGACGAGAAGGTTTTGCGTGGTCATGGTGGTGGTGCTTCCTGCTGCGCTCAGGCGGCCTTCTTGGGCATCTGTGCGACCCACTCGCGCGGCGCCATGGGAAAGCCCAGGCGCTCGCGGCTGTCGTAGTAGGCCTGCGCCACGGCGCGCGCCAGATTGCGGATGCGGCCGATGTAGGCGGCGCGTTCGGTCACGCTGATCGCGCCGCGCGCGTCCAGCAGGTTGAAGGTGTGCGCGGCCTTGAGCACCTGCTCGTAGGCGGGCAGCGCGAGCTGCTGCTCCATCAGGTACTGGGCCTGCTTTTCGTGCGCCGCAAAGGCCTGGAACAGGAAGTCGGCGTCGCTGTGCTCGAAGTTGTAGGTGGACTGCTCGACCTCGTTCTGGTGGAACACGTCGCCGTACTTCAGGCCCGGCGCATAGACCAGGTCGTACACGTTTTCCACGCCCTGCAGGTACATGGCCAGGCGCTCCAGGCCGTAGGTGATCTCGCCCGTGATGGGCCGGCAGTCGATGCCGCCGACCTGCTGGAAGTAGGTGAACTGCGTCACCTCCATGCCGTTGAGCCACACCTCCCAGCCCAGGCCCCAGGCGCCCAGCGTGGGGTTCTCCCAGTCGTCCTCGACGAAGCGGATGTCGTTCTTCCTGAGGTCGAAGCCCAGGGCTTCGAGCGAGCCCAGGTAGAGCTCCAGGATGTTGCTGGGTGCGGGCTTCAGGACCACCTGGTACTGGTAGTAATGCTGCAGGCGGTTGGGGTTCTCGCCGTAGCGGCCGTCCTTGGGGCGGCGGCTGGGCTGCACGTAGGCGGCCTTCCAGGGCTCGGGGCCGATGGCGCGCAGGAAGGTGGCGGTGTGCGAGGTGCCCGCGCCCACTTCCATGTCGTAGGGCTGCAGAAGGGCGCAGCCCTGGGCGTCCCAGTAGGACTGCAGCTTCAGAATGATTTGCTGGAAGGTCAACATGAGGTCTTGGGCGCTGGCAGGGCCAGGGCCGGCAATGGGCAAAGAGGTATCGGCAACGGAAACCGCTGGCATGGCCCATTCCGCAGGAATCAGGCCATTGCGGCACGGAACCCGTGATTTTACGGCGCACTGCCACGCACAAAGGCCGGGGCCCCTGGGGGAGCCCCGGCCTGGGCCAGCGGCAGGGCGTGCGCTGCGCTGCGGGGCACGGCGGGCGCACACCCAGCGGATCGGATCAGTATTCCCAGAAGATGCGCTGCAGCTCCTGGCTGTCCTGGGTCTTGGTCAGAGCCACCATGGCCAGGATGCGGGCCTTCTGCGGGCGCAGGTCATGCGCCACCACCCAGTCGTATTGGTCGTCCGGCTGTTCGGCATTGCGGACGACAAAGCCATCGGGCACACGGGCCGCGCGGATCACCTGCACGCCCTGGGCACGCAGGGCCCGGAGCGCGCCCACTGCCTGCGCGGCCACCGAGCCGTTGCCCGTGCCTGCGTGGATCAGCGCCCTCACGCCCGCCTGGCCGTAGGCCTCGATGGCGGTGGTGTTCATGTGGCCGTAGCCGTAGACGATGTCCACGGCCGGCAGGGCCTGGATGTCGTCGATGTTGAACTCTGATTGCATGGTGTGCCGCTTGACGGGTGCACGGAACCAGTAGTTGCGGCCTTCCACCACCATGCCCAGCGCGCCCCACTGGCTCTTGAAGGCTTCGGTCTTGATGTTGATGGTCTTGCTCACATCGCGGCCGCTCTGGATCTCGTCGTTCATGGTGACGAGAACGCCTTTGCCCGCGGCATCCTGGCTGGCAGCCACGCTGACGGCGTCGTACAGGTTCAGCGCGCCGTCGGCGGACAGGGCGGTGCCGGGGCGCATGGAGCCCACCAGCACGATGGGCTTGCGGGTGTGCACGGTGAGGTTCAGGAAATACGCGGTCTCCTCCAGCGTGTCGGTGCCGTGGGTGATGACGATGCCGTCCACATCGGCCTGCCTGGACAGGGCCGCCACGCGCCGGCCCAGTTGGAGCAGGTGTTCGTTGGTGAAACTCTCCGATGCGATCTGGAACACCTGCTCCCCCGAAACCCGGGCCAGACGGGCGAGTTCGGGCAGGCCCGCCAGCAGCTTGTCCACCGGCACCTTGGCGGCGGCATAGGTAGCGCTGTGGACGGCCGAGGCACCGGCCCCGGCAATGGTGCCGCCGGTGGCCAGCACCACCACATGGGGCTTGGCGGCCTGGGCCAGGGCCACGGTGGACAGGGCGGAAAGCACCACCCCCGCAAACCAGCGGCGGGGGATGGACGAGGGGCGAGAGGAAGAGGAAATGTGCATGAACTGGTCTCCGAATCGTTCTTCAGGTGCCACCCGTTTGCCGAAAGGCCGGCGTCGGGCGGTAGGGCATGGTATGAGAAGCAAATGCACAGATAAATGGAATAATTGCCATTACCCTATGAATCAAATTCACACCCCGGCACGATGAACCTGCGCCAGATCGAAGTCTTCCAGGCGGTGCTGCAGACCGGCAGCATGAGCGCCGCCGGGCGCTTGCTGTGCATCACCCCATCGGCGGTCAGCAAGGCCATCGCGCACACCGAGCTGCAACTGGGCTACCGGCTGTTCGAGCGCACCCCTGCGGGCCTCACCCCCACGCCGGAGGCACAGGTGCTGGCGGTGGAGTCCGGCAACATCCACCGCCAGCTCGACGCCCTGCAACGCACGGCACGCAACCTGGCCACGGCAGAACTGGGGGAGGTGCGGCTGGCGGCGATCCCGTCCGTCAGCCACGAGTTCCTGCCCGCCCTGCTGTGGCGGCACGCCCAGCTTCACCCCCAGGTGGGCGTGGAGGTGCGCACCATCCACCAGGACCAGATGACCCAGGCGCTGCTCACGCGTGGCGTGGACTTCGGGCTGGGCTTTTTTGAACACCCGCACCCGCAGATTCACAGCGACCTGCTGGTCAGCGGCCGCCTCTGCATGGCCGTGGCGCGGGCCGTGTGGGAGCGCGCGCCCCGCGCTGCCAGCATGGCCGCCCGGCTGGCCCGGGTGCCCGCCATCCGCCTGGTGGGCGAGGACCCGATGCGCCACGCGATAGACGCCACGGCCCAGCGCCTGGGCACGCCGGGCAACCCCGCCATCCAGGTACAGACCTCGCGTCTGGCGCTGGAGCTGGTGCGTCTGGGCATGGGCTGGACGGTGGTGGACTTCCTCACCGCCATGCGGCTGGACCAGGCCCACACCGTGGCCCTGGAACTGCCCGATGTGCCGCCCGTGTCGCTCTACAGCTACCGCGCCAGCGCCCACCCGCCCGGGCTGCATGCCACACGCATGCTGGCCATGCTGCCCGGGCTGCTGCACACGGCACTGTCGCCGCGCCCGCAGCGATGACGGCATGAAAAAGCCCGCCGCCGCAAGCGCGGGGGCGGGCCTTCAGGCCAAGCGCGCGTGCTGCGCGCTCAGGCGCCCTGCCAGCGGCGCAGGACCAGGCTGGCGTTGGTGCCGCCAAAACCGAAGCTGTTGGACAGCACGGTGGTGAGCAGCGCATCGCGCGTCTTGGTGACCAGGGGCATGCCGCCGAGCAGCGGGTCGGGCGTCTCGACGTTGATGGAGCCGGCGATGAACTGCTTGCCCAGCATGATGAGGCAGTAGATCGCCTCCTGCACGCCCGTGGCGCCCAGCGAGTGGCCGGTGAGCGACTTGGTGCTGGAAAACGGCGGCACGGTGTCGCCAAACACGGCCTGCATGGCACGCACTTCCTGCATGTCGCCCACGGGCGTGGAGGTGCCGTGGGTGTTGATGTAGTCGATGGGACCGTCCAGCCCTTCCAGGGCCTGGCGCATGCAGGCAATGGCGCCGTCGCCCGAGGGGGCGACCATGTCCTCGCCGTCGCTGGTGGCACCGAAGCCCACGACCTCGGCCAGGATGGTGGCGCCGCGCTGTTCGGCATGCTCCAGGCTCTCGAGCACCACGGCGCCGCCGCCGCCGGCGATCACAAAGCCGTCGCGGTTCGCGTCGTAGGCACGCGATGCCTTCTCGGGGGTGGCGTTGTACTTGCTCGACATGGCGCCCATGCCGTCGAACAGCAGCGACATGCCCCAGCTCAACTCCTCACCGCCGCCGGCAAACATCACGTCCTGCATGCCCCAGGCGATCTGCTGCGCCGCAGCGCCTATGCAGTGCGCCGAGGTGGAACAGGCCGAGGTGATGGAGTAATTGATGCCCTTGACCTTGAAGTTGGTCGCCAGGCAGGCCGAGACGGTGGAGCTCATGCAGCGCGTGACCTGGTAGGGCCCCACGCGGCGGATGCCTTTGTCGCGCAGGGTGTCCGCGGCCTCGATCTGGTGGGCCGGCGAACCGCCGCCCGAGCCCATGATGAGGCCGGTGCGCGGGTGGCTGACCTGCTCGGGGGTGAGGCCGGCCTGGGCGATCGCGTCTTCGAGGGCGATCTGCGCGTAGGCGGCCGCATCGCCCATGAAGCGCAATTGCTTGCGGTCGATGCGCGCCTCGACGTCGATATGGGGCACACCGGCGACCTGGCTGCGCAGGCCCATCTCGGTGAACTTCTCCACCGCCTGGATGCCGCTCCGGCCCTCGCGCAGGGCGGCCTCGACGGTGGCCAGGTCGTTGCCAATGCACGAGACGATGCCCGCGCCCGTGATGACTACGCGCTTCTTGGTCATGCCGCTTCCTTGCTGTCGCCCTCGCGCAGGAACAGACCCACGCGCAGGTCATTGGCCACGTAGATTTCCTTGCCGTCGGCGAGCAGGCGCGCGTCGCCGATGGCCATGTTGAGCTTGCGCTTGATGACGCGCTTGATGTCGATTTCGTACCGCACGAGCTTGACATCCGGGCCCACCTCGCCGGTGAACTTGACCTCGCCCGCGCCCAGCGCGCGGCCCCGGCCCGGCAGGCGCAGCCAGGTGAGGTAAAAGCCGATGAGCTGCCACATGGCGTCGAGCCCCAGGCAGCCGGGCATGACCGGGTCGCCCTGGAAATGGCAGGCGAAGAACCACAGGTCGGGCCGCACGTCCAGTTCGGCCTCGATGCGGCCCAGGCCGTGGGCGCCGCCATCGCTGTCGATGTGCGTGATGCGGTCGAACATCAGCATGGGCGGCAGCGGCAGGCGCCCGCTGTCGGGACCGAAAAGCCGGCCCTCGCCCGAGGCGATCAGTTGGTCATAGGAAAAGGATTCGGCCATCGTCAGTCGTGCTCCGCGCTGGCGGCTGGGGCCGCCGCCGTTGGTTTCATCGAGGGTCCCGCAAGGGATGTGCAACAAACGCCCATTATCCCGTATGCCCCGGCACAGCCCGGCGCCGCCCGCGCGCGGCCCAGGCCGCCAGCAGCGCCAGGGTGCCCAGCCCCCACAGGGGCCACAGCCCCCAGCGCCCCGCCCACCGGGCGTAAGGCGTGGGTGGGCCGTCGCGCCCCTGGACCTGTCCGGTGAGCATGCCGCGCTCGTGGCGCGCGAACTGCTGCACGACCACGCCGCGGTGGTCGATGATGGCCGTGGCGCCCGTGTTCGTGGCGCGCACCATGGGGCGCTCGAACTCCAGCGCGCGCATGCGGCTGATCGCCAGGTGCTGGTCTATGGCCAGCGTGTTGCCGAACCAGCCGATATTGCTCAGGTTCACGAACACCGTGGGGGCCGCCGCCGCGCCCTGTGCGAACTGCGCGGCCAGCTCTTCGCCGAACAGGTCCTCGTAGCAGATGTTGGGCGCCAGGCGCTCGCCGCGCCAGGCGAAGGACGGCTGTACCAGTGCGCCACGGCGGAAGTCCCCCAGCGGGATGTGCAGCAGGTCGGTGAACCAGCGGAAGAAGGGCGGGATGAACTCCCCGAAGGGCACGAGATGGTGCTTGTCGTAGCGGTAGGGCCGCTCCTGCCCCGGGCGCAGGCCGAGCACGGAATTGGTGTAGCCCTGCTCCATGCTGCCCAGCGGCATGCCCAGCAGCGCGGCCCGGCCCTCCGCGCCGTAGTGGCTGGCGAGGTCTGCCAGGTAGCCTTCGGGCAGTTGCGCAGGCAGCAGAGGCAAGGCGGTCTCCGGGGCCACCACCAGGGCCTGGTGCGGCTGCAGCAGGCGCTCGCGGTACCACTGCAAGGCCATGGGCACGCCCGAGCCGGGCTGGAATTTCTCGTCCTGCGGGATATTGCCCTGCAGCAGCACCAGCGGCAGGGGCGCACGCGGCGGAGCCTGCGGCGCACGGCAGTCCTGGACGGCGCAATCGCGCTGCAGCGCCGCCGCACCCAGCAGGCCCGCCAGCAGCAGCGCCAGCGCCCAGGCGCGCCCGCGGTGCAGGTCCGGCACCCGCGCCTGGGCCAGCAGCATGGCCAGGAAGGCGGCCACGGCCCCCACGCCATAGACCCCGCCATAGCGCGCCAGTGCCGCCAGCGGGCCCTGCACATGCGCATAGCCGCCCGCCCCCCAGGGGAAGCCCGTCCACCAGGTGCCGCGCGCCAGCTCTGCGAGCAGCCAGAGCGCAGCAAAAAAAAGAGCGCCTAGCGCCCTGTTGGCGGGCCTTAGAGCCCAAAACAGTCCTGAAACCACTGCATAGTAGCTGCCCAGGAAAAGCGCCAGCACCAGCACGGCCGCCACGGCCAGCGGTGCCGCCAGACCGCCGTAGATATGCATGGAGATGAACAGCCACCAGAACGTGCCCGCGAGCCAGGCCGTGGCGAAGGCCCCGCCCATCCAGGCCGCGGCGCGCCAGCCCGGCGCCCTGTGCAGCAGGCGCGCAAAGACCACGAGCGCCGCCACCTGCAGCCACCATGCGGGCTGCCCGCTGCCCGGCAACGCCAGCGCCGCGGCCTGCGCCAGGCCCGCGCACAGCGCCAGCGGCACGGCCCGCCGGCTCCAGGGGGCGGTGGTGCTCATCCGGTGCCGGATGCGGAATCCTGGGGCCGGGGTTCCACCTTGAACCAGCGCACCGCCCCGCCCTTGGTGTGCAGCACGACGAATTGCAGCCCACACAGCACGAGCTGCTCGCCGCGCTTGGGCACATGCCCCATCTCGTGCGCGATGAGGCCGCCGATGGTATCGAACTCCTCCTCGGGGTCACTGCCCGCCAGGTCCACGCCAAAGGCCTCGGCCACGCGCTCCACGGGGGTGTCGCCGCTCACGCGGTAGGTGTGGTCGGCCAGGGCGAAGATGTCGCCCTCGTCCTCGGGAATGTCGAACTCGTCCTCGATCTCGCCGACGATTTGTTCGAGCACGTCCTCGATGGTGACGAGACCGGCGACGCGGCCGAACTCGTCGATGACCACGGCCAGGTGGTTGCGGTTGCCGCGGAACTCGCGCAGCAGGTCGTTCAGTCCCTTGCTCTCGGGAACGAACACCGCCGGTCGCAGGAGCGCGCGCACATTCAGGTCCGGCGAGCGCTGCAGCTTGAGCAGGTCCTTGGCCATGAGGATGCCGATGATGTTCTCGCGCTCGCCCTGGTACACCGGAAACCGCGAATGCGCGGTGTTGATGATGAGCTTGAGCATCTCCTCATAGGGCGCATCGATGTCCACCAGGTCCATGCGCGGCGCGGCAACCATCACGTCGCCCGCGCTCATGTCGGCCATGCGGATCACGCGCTCGAGCATGACGCGCGACTCGGCGCCGATCACTTCGTTGCTCTCGGCCTCGGCCAGGGTCTCGATCAGCTCTTCGGCCGAGTCCGGCCCCGGGTGGATGAACTCCACCAGTTTTTGCAGGAGCGTGCGCTTGTCTTCGGGGGGACGCGCAGGGTGCGGTTCTGACACAGCCTTGGACGCAGGACGTGCGGTAGTGGAACAGACCCCGAGGATAACGGATTGCCCGCGGTGCCGGCACGGGCAGCGGATGGCGCCGCAGCACGCGGTCTGCTAGGGTGTGGGCACGGCGTCTCGGTTCTTGCAACAGCAAGGGATTTCCCGGGCGCCAGAATGTAAATAAACGTTAACATTTATCGGCACGCAACGGGACCACCCGGCTGCGGCCATGGGACTGCATAGGAGGCGCGCCGCACATGATCGCATCTGGCATGGGCCTGGGCAAAAGGCTCACACTGAGTTTCACCGTCGTCATCGCCTTCATGGCCCTGGTGTCCATTCTGGCGTCCCTGCGCATCCAGGGCCTCAACGCCGAGATCGAGGCGCTGGTCAAGGACCGTTATCCCAAGACCAATGTGGCCAACCACATCAAGGACCAGATCAACGAGATCTCGCGCAGCATGCTGGGCGTGCTCATCATGACCAACCCGGCCCAGGTCAAGGCCGAGATCGAGCACATCGGCAAGATCGACGCTGCCAACAACGAAGCCATCGCCCAGTTGGAGCGCATCATCACCGACGAGCAGGGGCGCGCGCTGCTCAAGGCCATCATCGAGATCCGCGACAAGTTCCGGCCGCTGCAGGGCGACTTCGTGAAGCTGGTGCAGGAGGACGCGAAAGACGAGGCACAGCTCAAGTACCTGTTCTCGATGCGGCCGCTGCAGAAGCGGTATTTCGACGCACTCGACGGCTTCGTGCAATACCAGAACAGCCAGATGGAGAGCGCGGGCGACGTCTCGGCCCAGGTGGCGCGCCAGACGGTGCTGCTCATCAGCGTGCTTGCCGTGGCTGCGGCCGTGGCCAGCGCAGTGGTGGGCCTGCTGGTCACGCGCAGCATCGTGACGCCGCTGAACCACGCCGTCACCGTGACGCGGCGCGTGGCGGCCGGCGACCTGACCAGCGCCATCGAAGCGGGTGCGCAGGACGAAGTGGGCCGCATGATGCAAGGCCTGCGCCACATGAACGACAGCCTGCGCCAACTCGTCAGCGAGGTGCACTCCAGCTCCCACACCATCGCCTCCGACGCCCAGGAGATCGCCGCCGACAACAGCCTGCTCAACGACCGCACGCAGGAACAGGCCCAGTTGCTGCAGGAAACCGCCTCGGCCCTGCACGACCTGACGGCCATCGTGCACCACAGCGCCGACAGCACCCAGGAGGCGGGGCGCCTGTCGACCACGGCCTCCGATGTGGCCGAACGCGGCGGCCAGGTGGTGGCCCAGGTGGTGCAGACCATGGGCGCCATCCACGGCTCGTCGCGCAAGATTGCCGACATCATCGGCGTCATCGACGGCATCGCGTTCCAGACCAACATCCTCGCGCTCAATGCCGCCGTCGAGGCGGCGCGCGCGGGTGAACAGGGCCGTGGCTTTGCCGTCGTGGCGTCCGAGGTGCGCAGCCTGGCCCAGCGCTCGGCCACGGCCGCCAAGGAGATCAAGCAGCTCATCGACGACTCCGTCGCCAACGTGGAAAACGGCCACCGCCTGGCCGGCCAGGCCGGTTCGACCATGACCGAGGTCGTCGAGAGCGTGCAGCGCGTGAACACCATCATGGGCGAGATCACGCGCGCCCACCAGGAGCAGAATTCCAGCATCGCGCGCGTGAACCAGTCCATCGGGCACCTCGAGGAGGTGACGCAGCACAACGCCGCCATGGTGGAAAAGGCCGCCCAGTCCGCGCAGTCCATGCACAATGAGGCCCACCACCTGGCCACCGCCATCCGCCGGTTCAAGCTGGGTGCCGAAGGCCCGGTGCCGGCAGACCAAGCCGCGCCCGGCGCCCTGCCCGCCCTGCCGTGCTAGCGCGACTGCTGGCACGCCCCCGTTCACTGCGTAGCGATTTTCAGGAGATCACACATGTCATTTCGGGCCGCCTTCCAAGCGACTCTTGCCGCCACCGTTCTGTCTGCAGCCTGTGCCTTTGCGCCCCTGCATGCCGCCGAAGTCGGCGGGGTGAAGATCGAGGACACCGCCACCGTGGCAGGCAAGAACCTGGTGCTCAACGGCTACGGCATGCGCCAGATCTTCGTCGTCAAGGCCTACGCCGCCGCGCTGTACCTGACGGAGAAGAAGGGCAGCGCAGCGGACATCCAGGCCATGACGACGCCCAAGCGCGTGGCACTGCACATCCAGCGCGAGATCAACAGCGACGAGTTCGGCCAGCTGTTCATCACCTCGATGAACAAGAACTCGACCAAGGAGGAAAAGGCCAAGGTGGTGAACCAGACCGTCAAGTTCGGTGAAATGTTCGCCAGCCTGGAAAAGGTCAAGAAGGGTGACGTGGTCACGCTCGATTGGGTGCCCGACAAGGGTACCGTGAGCACACTCAACGGCAAGCAGATCGGCGAGACACTGCCCGACATCGCCTTCTACAACGCCGTGCTGCGCATCTGGCTGGGTGACAGCCCAGTGCAGAACGACCTCAAGCGCAGCCTGCTGGGCGAGAAGTAAGCCGCACCACGCGCGGGCCCGCCGGGGAGCGCGCGGCCCGCGCCGGCTTCAGCCGCCCTGCATGCTCAGGGCCTTGCGCACGCTCTCGCCCATGTCGCGCACGCCGGCAAGAAACATCTCCCACTGGCGCGACTGGCGCTTGAGCTGGTAGTCGACCTCGGCGTACTGCTGCTCGATGAGCTCGGCCATGCGCGAGTCCAGGCTGGGCGGCGGCAGCGCCAGAAAGGCCTCAGACTCGCTGCCATCGCACTGCACCCGGGCGCCCGCGTTGCGTGCAATGCGCAGCATGGCCGTGTTCTCCGACAAGGCATGGATGTAGACCATGCCCACCCCGGCATTGCGCGCGTGCATGATGGCACGGTCGAACAGCCGCGCGCCATAGCCGCGCCCGCGCGCCGCTGGCGAGACGGACACGCCGAACTCCGCGCTGTGCGGATGCCCGGGCAGCGGCGCGTAGGCCAGGTGCGCCATGGCGACCAGATCCAGACGGCGGTTGTAGATGCCGTAGATGTCGTCGCGCGCGAAATCGAGCTGTTCCACGTAGCGGCGCACCTGCTCGTCGCTCGCGGCATAACCGAAGCGCAGGTAGCGGTCGCCCGACTCGAGCGCCAGCAGATGTGCAGCAATACGCTCGCGGCTGCTGGGCGCAAGCGCGCGTATGGGCACCATGGGGTGCCACGCGCCCGCCGCGGCAGGCGCCGCAGGCACGGACGCGGGCGCCGGAGGTCCGGATTCCAGGGCGCCTAGGGCTGCGTCAAGCCATTCATTGCGGTGGGTCATGCCGCAAATATAAGGGTTTTCCCGAATAACGCAAGCGCCTTTGCTGCAATGCAGCATCCGGTGCGGGCTCCACCGGCCCGCACCGCGCTTCAGACGGGCACCGCAGTGGTCGTCTTCACGCGATCGAGCACGAAGCTGGTCTTGCAGTCCTGCACGCTGGGGTGCTTGAGCAGGGTGTCCATGATGAAGCGGCTGTAGTGCGCCATGTCGGCCACCACCACGCGCAACAGGTAGTCCATCTCGCCGGTGAGCGAGGCGCACTCGACCACCTCGGGCCAGGTCTGCACGCTGGCGCGGAACAGATCCATGGGGTTGCGCTTGTGGCTTTCGGTGTGTTTTTCGAGGCGTACGTTGAGGTAGGCCGTCAAACCGAGGCCCACGGCCTCGGGACGCACCAGGGCCACGTAGCGGTCGATCACACCGCTGTCCTCCATGCGCTTGACGCGGCGCAGCACCGCACTGGGCGACAGACCCACCTGCTCGCCAATCACCTCGTAGGTTTCGCGCCCGTTCTCTTGCAGGCAGCGCAATATGGCCCGATCCAGCTTATCCAATGCGTCGTTGGTATTCATGACGCAAATTTTACGCAGAAAAACCGCATTGGAACGCATTGTTTTTGCTCATAGGGTATGCACCGATGGCTGTGAAACCACCGTCGTCAGACAATCTTTTTTGCAAAAACGCACGATCGTTCGTTTTTCGCACCATACCTAGGAGACAATCCATGATCGGTTTCGTCCGCCGCGCGCTGCGCGGCCTCGCTTTCGCGTGCGCCTCCCTGGCCCTGCTGCACAGCGCGCATGCGGGCACCTACACCCAGACGCGCTACCCCATCGTGCTCGTGCACGGCCTGTTCGGCTTTGACTCCGCGCTGGGGGTGGACTACTTCTATGGCATCCCCGAGGCCCTGCGTCGCGACGGCGCCAAGGTGTACGTGGCGCAGGTGTCGGCCGCCAACAGCACCGAGGTGCGCGGCGAGCAACTGCTGGCGCAGGTCAAGAACATCCTCGCACTCACGGGCGCACAGAAGGTCAACCTCATCGGCCATTCGCACGGCGGCCCGACCACGCGCTATGTGGCAGGCGTGGCTCCGCAACTCGTGGCCTCGGTGACCTCGGTGGGCGGCGTCAACCGCGGCTCGCGCGTGGCCGACATCCTGCGCGGCGTCGCACCGGCCGGCAGCGTGAGCGAAAGTGTCGCCAACACGGCCGCCTCGGCCCTGGTCACGCTCATCAACCTGGTGTCCGGCGGCTCCCGCCTGCCCCAGATGCCCACCGCCGCACTCGATTCGCTCACCACCGCCGGATCGGCCAAGTTCAACCAGCGCTTTGGCGCTGGCGTGCCCACCAGCGGCTGCGGCAACGGCGCCGAGCTGGTGAACGGTGTGCGCTACTACTCCTGGACCGGCACCCGGACCCTGACCAACGTGCTCGACGTGAGCGACGCCCCCCTGGCCCTCATGGGCGTGGTGTTTGGCGAGGCCAACGACGGCCTGGTCTCGGCCTGCTCGTCGCGTCTGGGCAAGCACCTGGGCGACTATTCGCAAAACCACCTGGACGAGGTCAACCAGTTCCTCGGTCTGCGCGACTGGTTCGCCACCGACCCCGTGACGGTGTACCGCGACCACGCCAACCGCCTGAAGAACCTGGGCCTCTGACCCCCGGCCCGCCACCGCCCATGCGTCGCAGCACCATCGCCTGGGTCGGTGCCGGCCTGCTCGCCGCCGCAGCAGCCCTGTGGTGGCTGCAACCGGACGGGTCTGCCGCCAGCGCCCCCGGCAGCGGCGCGGGCGCACAGACCGGCCCCGTCGCCAATGGCCGGCCGCTCGCCACGGACGCGGTGGGCGGCGCAGGCAGGCAGGGCAATGGCGCATCCGCCCCTGGCAGCGCAGGCGCCGACCCGCTGCTCACCCCCGGCCTGCGCGACGCCATCGAGGCGCTGCTGCATGCCGCGGGCGAAGCCCCCGACCCCGAAACGCTCAAGCAGCGCATCGCCGCGCTGGCGGGCCAGCACTTTGCGCCCGAGCTGGTCACGCGCGCACTGGCCCTGGCCGGGCGCTACGTGGACTACCGCGTCGCCCTGGGCCAGCTCAAGCCGCCGGCCGACGCCAGCGATCCGCGCGCCCTGCGCACCGCCGCCGAGCAGCGGCGCACGCTGCGCCTGCGCTATTTCGACGGTGACGAGTACGATGCCCTGTTCGGCCAGGAGCAGTTGCTCGACGACTACATGCTGGCGCGCCTGGAGATCGAGCGCAACAGCGCACTCGACGCCCCCCAAAAGCGCCTGGCATTGGCCGATGCCGAGGCGCAACTGCCGCCGGCCTTGCGTGCCGCACGCGCCGAATCCGTGGCCCATGTGGCTGCGGCGCAGCAGACGGCCGCCTACGACGCACAGGGGGTGGACGACGCCACCCGCTTCGCCCAGCGCGCTGCCACCCACGGCGCCGAGGCCGCCGGGCGCCTGGCCCGCCTGGACCAGGAGGAACGCGCCTGGAACGCCCGCCTGGACCAGTACCAGCAGGCGCTGAACCAAGGCCAGGAGCCAGCGCGGCTGGAGCAACTGCGCCACCAGCTCTTCTCGCCCGAGGAGCAATTGCGCATCGACGCGGCGCTGGCGTTGCGCCAGAACACCGGGGCGCGCTGAAACCCTGCATACGCACACCCCTCACGTGCGCATGGCCTTGCGTTGACGCAAATTTCCTGCGTATACCCATGCACAGAGAAGGTAATTTGCGCAAATATTGAGCTCCGTCAAACCTACAGTGCGGGACTGGCATCCACACACGACGGAGACACCATGAACGCAGCGCTGCCCGAGCAGGCACAGAACGACATCGCCGCATGGGACAACCCCATGGGCACGGACGGCTTCGAATTCATCGAATACGCCGCTCCCGACCCGGCGGCCATGGGCCGGGTGTTCGAGAGCATGGGCTTCAGGCCCGTGGCGCGACACCGCCACAAGAACGTGCTGCTGTACCGCCAGGGTGGCATCAACTTCATCGTCAACGCCGAACCCGACAGCTTCGCCCAGCGCTTCGCGCGCCTGCACGGGCCCAGCGTCTGCGCCATCGCCTTCCGCGTGCACGACGCCAAGGCCGCCTACGAGCGCGCCGTGTCGCTGGGGGCCTGGGGCTATGCCGGCAAGGCCGGCCCGGGCGAGCTGAACATCCCGGCCATCAAGGGCATCGGCGACAGCCTGATCTACTTCGTGGACCGCTGGCGCGGCAAGGGCGGCGCGCAGCCCGGCGACATCGGCAACATCGGCTTCTTCGACGTGGACTTCGAGGCCCTGCCGGGCGTGAGCGCGGAGGAGGCGCTGCACCCCTTCGGCCACGGCCTGACCTACATCGACCACCTCACGCACAACGTGCACCGCGGGCGCATGGCCGAGTGGGCCGACTTCTATGAGCGCCTGTTCAACTTCCGCGAGATCAAGTACTTCGACATCGAGGGCCAGGTCACGGGCGTCAAGAGCAAGGCCATGACCAGTCCCTGCGGCAAGATCCGCATCCCGATCAACGAGGAAGGCAAGGACAAGCCCGGCCAGATCCAGGAGTACCTGGACATGTACAAGGGCGAGGGCATCCAGCACATCGCCATGGGCTCAGACGACCTCTACGCCACGGTGGACCAGCTGCGCGCCAGCGGCGTGCGCCTGCTCGATACGCCCGACACCTATTACGAACTGGTGGAAAAGCGCATTCCGGGCCACGGCGAGCCGCTCGACGCCCTGCGTGAGCGCAAGATCCTGATCGACGGCAAGAAGGATGCGCTGCTGCTGCAGATCTTCAGCGAGAACCAGCTCGGCCCCATCTTCTTCGAGTTCATCCAGCGCAAGGGCGACGACGGCTTCGGCAACGGGAATTTCAAGGCGCTGTTCGAGTCCATCGAACTGGACCAGATCCGGCGCGGCGTGCTGCAGGCGCCTGCAGGAGCCACATCCCCCTGAGTCGCCTGCGGCGCCTTCCCCCTTCTCTCGAATGGCTGCGCCATTTCGGGAAGGGGGACGCTCCCAGCGCGGCGGGGCGGCCCTTGCGCGGGAGCCCTGGCCTGGGGTGCGCCAGTGGCATGCGCCGTGAATGGTGCATGCACCCTGAAATACAGAAAAAGGAGACACCATGGCCGTCGAACCTGTCGTCTATGGAGCCAGTGAGCGCCCCCCGCGCGGCGACTATGCGCGCGCCAATGCGGACTACACCTGCGCCCAGGACTGGGCCGCCTACACCGCCCGGGGCCACGACACCTACCGGCGCCTGTACGAGCGCCAGAGCGCGCAGTTGCCCGGGCTGGCGAGCGAGGCCTTCATCGCCGCCCTGCCCTCGCTGGGCGTCAAGGACCACATCCCGCGCTTCGAGGAGATCAACGAGCGCCTGTACCGCGCCACGCGCTGGGAGATTGTGGCGGTTCCGGGGTTGATCCCCGAAGTGCCATTCTTTACGCTGCTGGCGAACCGCCAATTCCCGGTGACGGACTGGATCCGCACGCCCGAGGAGTTCGACTACATCGTCGAGCCCGACATCTTCCACGACCTGTTCGGCCATGTGCCGCTGCTGTTCAACCCGGTGTTCGCCGACTACGTGCAGCGCTACGGCCAGGGCGGCCTCAAGGCGCATGCCCTGGGCGCCTGCGAAATGCTCGCGCGCCTGTACTGGTACACCATCGAGTTCGGGCTGATCCGCGAGCCGGCCGGCCTGCGTGCCTACGGGGCGGGCATCCTGAGTTCGTCGGGGGAGCTGCCCTACGCGGTGCAAAGCCCCGAGCCGCAGCGCCTGCCGCTGCAACTGGAGCGCACCATGCGCACGCGCTACAAGATCGACAGCTACCAGCAGACCTATTTCGTGATCGACAGCTTCGAGCAGTTGTTCGACATGACGGCGGCCGACTTCGCGCCGATCTACGAACGGCTGCGCAGCCAGCGCGCATTTGCCGCCAACGAGCGCGCGCCGCTCGAGGACGCGGACACCGCAGAGGGTTTTGCCAGCTTCCGCTGCGTGCTCGAGCGCTGAGATCGCACACACGCGCTCAGGCTCAGGCGGCATCCTGCTGCAGCAGCGCCAGGCAGGCCTGCACCACCTCGGGGTGGCAGGCCATTTCCACATGGGCCACGCCGGCGATGAAATGCTGCCGCGCACCGGGCAGCGCAGCCGTACGTGCCGGAAAGACGATGTTGTCGCAATTGGAATACCAGCAGGAAAAAGCCTGCGCCCGGCTGGCAGGCTCATCGAGCTGCAGGCGCTGCAGCCAGGGGCTGGCCAGTTGCATCTGGCGCCCATTGGCTGCGCGGCTCCAGCGCCCCAGCCAGGTGCCGCCATGCGGCGTGCCCAGGGTGACGACATGGTGCACGCGGCTGTCCGCCTGCTGGGCACGCAGCCAGGCGCGCGTGGCCAGACCGCCCATGCTGTGGGCAATGATGACGGGCGCCATGCCCGTGGCCTGGGTCACGCGGCGCACGGCGTCCTCGATGGCGGGCACATAGGCGTCGATGGAGCCGAACACGGGCTCCAGGTTCACCGCCACATAGGCATGGCCACGCGCGCGCAGCAGCGGCATCCAGGGTAGCCACAGCCCGCGGTTGCACAGAAAGCCATGCACCAGCACCACGCCGCGCCGCCCCGTGGGCGCCTCGGGCAGCCAGTCGGCCACGGACTGGCTGCGCAGCGGCTGGCGCCAGCAGAACACGGTGAAGAAGCAGCGCGTCTCGGCCGCCAGCGCGCGCAGCACCTGCCCCAGACGGGCGCGGGGCGCGGCGTCGCTGCGGTTGACCGCGTGCATCAGGACAAACGGCAGCGCCATGCCCACGGCCCAGAACAGCAGGGCCAGTGCCAGGCCCTGGCAGGCCAGCGCGGTGCTCTGCGCCCCGGCCCACAGCACCCAGGCCAGCAAGCCCAGCAGCGTGGCGCCCAGGGCCGTGGCCTGCAGGCGGGCCAGCGCACCTGCGGGGTGCCGGGGAGATTCGGTAGTTTTCATGCGGACATTGGAGCGGGCGCAAAGGCGGGCCCGGCGTTTTTGGGTGTAATGCACGCAGCATAGAACATCGCCTTGAGCCCCATGGACGCCGCCGACACCATCCGCCAGTGCATTGACGAGGTCACCACCCAGCGCCAGCGCTGTCTGGACGACCCCGCACTGGACGGCGCGGTGCGGGCCGTCAAGCAGCTGCAGTCGCGCCGCTTTGCCGGCACCTACGCCGACCTCATGGACGACCCGCTCTACCGCCAGGCCACGCGCTTTTTCCTGGAGGAGCTCTACAGCCCCGGCGACCACAGCGACCGCGACGCGCAGTTCGGCCGCATCGCGGGCACGCTGCAGGCGGTGTTCCCCCAGGCCGTGGTGCAGACGGCCACCGACCTGGCCCTGCTGCACGCGCAGACCGAGCGCCTGGACTACGCCATGGGACAGGCCTGGCTGCACCTGCCCGCCACGCATGCGCACGCGCCCTCGGACGCGCCCCGCTACGTGGCCGCCTGGCGCGGCGTGGGCGAGCGGGCGGCGCGCGGGCAGCAGCTTGCCAGCGTGATGAAGCTGGGCGAGGACCTCACACGCTTCACACGCATGCCCGGGCTGCGCATGATGCTGCGCATGATGCGCGGCCCGGCTCAGGCGGCCGGCCTGGGTGCGCTGCAGCACTTCCTGGAGTCGGGTTTCGACACCTTCGGCCAGATGGCGCGCCAGCGCGGCGCCGTGGAGCATTTCCTGGCCACGGTGCATGAGCGCGAGGCGGCGCTCATGCAGGCCCTGTTCGACGGCGACCCTGTCGCCTGCGGGACGCAATTGGGCGCCACCCTGGGACTTGCCCGGTAACCCGTGCCGCGGGCTTGCGCACAGAATCAGGTTTTTGCTTTTTTGACCCCTGAAGAACGCATGGACAAGATCTGGCTCAAGAACTATCCCCCGGGCGTGCCGCACGAGGTGGATCCCACGCAATACCGCTCGGCCGCGCACCTGCTCGAGGAGGCCATGCAAAAGCACGCGGCCAGCCCGTTCTCGGTGTGCATGGAGCGCTGGATGAGCTATGGCGAACTGGAGCGCCATTCGGCCGCGCTGGGCGCCTGGCTGCAGGGTCAGGGGTTGGAGCCGGGCGCGCGCGTGGCCATCATGCTGCCCAACGTGCCGCAGTTCGCCGTGAGCATGGCGGCCGTGCTGCGCGCGGGCTACACCTGCGTGAACGTCAACCCGCTCTACACCGCGCGCGAGCTCGAACACCAGCTCAAGGACTCAGGGGCGACCGCCATCGTCATCCTGGAGAACTTCGCCCATACGCTGGCCGAGGTCATCGAGCACACCAGCGTGAAGCATGTGGTGCTGGCCTCCATGGGCGACCTGCTGGGCCCCTGGTATGGCCGCTGGATCACCTTCGCCGTGCGCCATCTGGCCAAGATGGTGCCGCCCTTCGAGCTGCCGCTCGCGGACGGGCGGCAGGTCATCCCGTTCAAGCGCGCGCTCACGCTGGGCGCACGCCGCAAGCTCCACCCCAGCCAGGCGACGCTGGACTCCATCGCCTTCCTGCAGTACACGGGCGGCACCACGGGCCTGTCCAAGGGCGCGGTGCTCACGCATGGCAACATCGTGGCCGCCACGCTGCAGGCCGAGGCCTGGTTCACCCCGGCGCTGGCCCGGATCGGCGACGTGACCAAGGCCAACAGCATCGCCGCGCTGCCGCTGTACCACATCTTCGCGCTCACGCTGTGCCTGCTGGCCATCCGCCAGGGCTCGCGCCTGACGCTGATCCCCAACCCGCGCGACATCCCGAAGTTCGTCGAGGTGCTGAAAAAGCGCCCCTTCCACATGCTGCCCGCGGTCAACACGCTGTTCAACGCGCTCCTGCAGAACACGCAGTTCCGCGCGCTCGACTTCTCGCACCTGTGCGTCTCGCAGGCCGGCGGCATGGCGGCGTCCGAGGGCACGGCGCGCCAGTGGCAGAAGGTCACGGGCAGCACCATGATCGAGGGCTGGGGCATGAGCGAGACCTGCGCCATCGGTACCAACAACCCGGTGAGCAACACCACGTTCTCCGGCACCATCGGCCTGCCGCTGCCGGGCATCGACATCGCCATCAAGGACGACGAAGGCCACAGCCTGCCCGTGGGCGCCGCGGGCGAGATCTGCATCCGCGGCCCCAACGTCACGCCGGGCTACTACCACCAGCCCGAGGATAACGCCAAGGCCTTCACCGCCGATGGCTTCATGCGCACGGGCGACATCGGCGTCATGGACGCGGACGGCTACACGCGCATCATCGACCGCAAGAAGGACATGATCCTGGTCAGCGGCTTCAACGTCTTCCCCAACGAGATCGAGAACGTCATCTCCACCTGCCCCGGCGTGATCGAGTGCGCGGCCATCGGCGTGCCCGACGAGAAGCAAGGCGAAGCCGTCAAGGTGTTCGTGGTGCGCAGCGATGCCTCGCTCGAAGAGAGCGACGTGATGCGCTTTTGCCATGAGAACCTCACGGGCTACAAGCGCCCCAAGTACATCGAGTTCCGCGACGATCTGCCCAAGTCCAACGTGGGCAAGATCCTGCGGCGCGAGCTGCGCAAATGACCGTCATGCCCCCTGTGCCGCACCCATGGCATATGCTGTGCACGGTGCGACACGGGGCCACTGGTCATTACTACTGATTTAATAGCTTATGGCGCTTCATCCATCGGCCCTACCGCCCGAAATCACCGTATTCGAACGGGGCTGGCTGTCGTCCAACAACGTGCTGTTCACGGGGGCACGCTCGGGCACGGCGCTGGTGGACACGGGCTACTGCACGCATGGCGGGCAGACGGTGGCGCTGGTGCGCTCGGCCCTGGACGGGCGGCCGCTCGAGCGCATCCTCAACACCCACCTGCACAGCGACCACTGCGGCGGCAACGCCGCGCTGCAGGAGGCCTGGCCCGGGGTGCACACGGCCATCCCGCCCGGGCAGGCGGCGCTGGTGCGCGACTGGGACCCCTACGCCCTGAGCTACACGCCCACGGGCCAGGACTGCCCGCGCTTTCGCTGCGATGGCGTGCTGCAGCCCGGCACCGAGGTGCTGCTGGGCGACCGCCCCTGGCAGGTGCACGCCGCGCCGGGGCACGACCCGCACTCCATCATCCTGTTCGAGCCGCAGGAGCGCCTGCTGATCTCGGCCGACGCGCTGTGGGAGAACGGCTTTGGCGTGGTCTTTCCCGAGCTCGACGGCGAAGACGCCTTCGCTGCCGTGGCCGATACGCTGGACCTGATCGAGCGCCTGGCGCCGCGCACCGTGATCCCGGGCCACGGCCCGCTGTTTCACGACGCGCCGCGCGCGCTGGAGGCGGCGCGCCGGCGGCTCGACGGCTTTGTGCAAAACCCCCTCAAGCACACGCAGTACGCCGCCAAGGTGCTGCTCAAGTACAAGCTGCTCGAATGGCAGCGCATCCGCATGGCAGACCTGCGCGCCTGGACGCTGGCCACGCCGCATTTCCGCACCATGCACCAGCGGCATTTCGGCGGCCAGGACTTCGATGCCTGGCTGCAGGGCCTGGCGCAGGACCTCGTGCGCTCGGGCGCCGCGCGGCACGAGGGCGACTGGCTCGTCAATCTGTGAACCCCTCTTGCGGAGTGCCCCATGCAGACCGCCCCCGTTGAAACCATCACCCTGGCGGGTGGGTGCTTTTGGTGCACCGAGGCCGTCTTTGCCCGCGTGCGCGGCGTGGTGGACGTGCAAAGCGGCTACGCCAACGGCCATGTGCCGGCCCCCACCTACGAACAGGTCTGCACCGGCAGCACAGGCCACGCCGAGGCGGTGCGCGTGCGCTTCGACCCTGCCCAGGTCAGCCTGCGGGAACTGCTGGAGATCTTCTTTGCCACGCACGACCCCACGACGCTCAATCGCCAGGGGCACGATGTGGGGCCGCAGTACCGCAGCGGCATCTACACCACGCACCCGGAACACGAGGCGGTGGCCCGTGCCCTGCTGCAGGAGCTGCAGGAGGGCGGGCACTTTGCCGCGCCCATCGTCACCGAGCTACAGGCCCTCACGGCCTGGTGGCCGGCCGAGGACTACCACACGGACTATTTCAACCAGCACCCGCACCAGGGCTACTGCGCCGCGGTCATCGCCCCCAAGCTGGAGAAATTCCGCGCCACTTTTGCGCGCCTGCTCAAGAGCGATTGAACCGGCGGGGCTCAGGGCAGGTCGCTGTTGACCTCGGGCTCGGCCGCGCCGCGCGGGCCGATGGTGCCCAGGCGTGCCTTGAGCGACTGCGGCTGGCCGGTGATGAGGGCGGCGTAATTGGTGGTGTTGGCCAGCACCTTCTTGACGTAGTCGCGCGTCTCGGCGAACGGAATGTTCTCGGCCCAGATGGCGGCGTCGAGCACGGGGCCGTTGCGCCAGTTGCGCGGGCGCCCCGGCCCGGCGTTGTAGGCGGCCGCGGCCATGGGCATGGAGCCGCCGAAGTCGTCCAGCGCCAGCTTGAGGTAGGCCGTGCCGATGGCGATATTCGTGTCGCGCTCGTTGAGCTGGTCGGTGCTGAAGCCCGCGATGCCGATTTTCTTGGCCGTCCAGCGCGCCGTCGCGGGCATGACCTGCATCAGGCCCGAAGCCCCGACATGCGAGCGTGCATCCATGATGAAGCGGCTCTCCTGCCGGATCAGGCCGTAGACGTAGGCCGGGTCCAGGCCGATGGCGCGTGCGCGCGCCAGGACCGCATCGTGGAAGGGCATGGGAAAGCGCTGCGCCATGTCGATGCTGGTGCGCGTGCGCTCGCTGGTGTTGATGCAGCGGTCCCACACCTGCTGCTGGCAGGCGAAATCGGCCGCGGCGAGCAGATCGCGCTCACCCATGCCGCCGTTCTGGTGCAGATTGGTGCTGTAGTTCCATTCGCGCACCCCCTCGGCGCGCAGGCCGATGAGGATGGCGTACAGGCCGCGGTTGAGGCCCGGGTGGGCCCGGGCGCGCGCCTTCTCCTCCTCGGTCAGGGGCGCGGGGGGCGGGGGCAGGCTCACGCGCTGGCCCAGCTCCTCCAGCGCCAACTGCTCGTAGAAGCCACGCGTACCCGCAATGCCCTCCAGCAGGCGCTGGGCCTGGGCCCGGTCGGCCTCGGCGGGGCGGCCCGCGAGCAGCGCGCGGGCCTTCCAGTACACCCAGGTGCTGTCCTGGCGCGCCTCCTCGCCCATGGCGTCTATGGCCTTGCGCACTTCCTTCCACTGCCCGGCGCGCAGCGCGGTGCGCGCCTTCCAGGCGAGCAGGTCGTCGTTCAGGTCGGAATCGCGCGTGACGTTGGCAAAGTAGCCCATGGCGCTGGCCGACAGCTTTTGCGCCGCGGCCTTGCCGATCACGCCCCAGGCCCAGTTGCGCTCTTCGCTGGAGAGGTGCACGCCCCATTTGTTGTCCAGCAGGTTGGCCGCGCCATCGGCGTCGCTGCCCGCCAGGCGGACCAGGGACAGCAGCACCAGCTCCTGGCGCGCCCGGCCTGCCGCGCTGGAATGGGCGCGCAGGAACTTGGTGGGCGCATCCAGCGCCTCGCGCAGGCGCGGCAAGGCGTCGGGCGCGACGATTTCCACGGCCGCGCGCACCACGCCGGGGCGGTTGGCCTCGACGGCCAGGCGCGCCTTGCGCCAGATGTCGAGCGCGCTGAGCTGCCGGGCCGTATAGAGCTCGCTGGCAGCGTGGGTGCAGCCGTCGTCCTGGTCGCGCTGCGCGTACCAGGCGCGGCGCACCTCGTCGCCCACCTGCGTTGGCGCCTGGCCCTTGAGGGCGTCGATCAGCAGCGCATAGCAGCGCACCTCGCGGTCGTCCTGCATGCGGTACTGGGCGTGCACTTCGGCAAACTGCGCCCAGTCGCGGCGCTGGCCCAGCAGGCGCAGCCAGTCGTTGCGCAGGCGGTCTTCCTGGTAGGTGCCGGCCCAGCGCTGCAGAAAGGACTGCACCTCCTGGGCGCTCGCCTCGTTCAGGCGCGCCTTGAGTTCCCAGTAGGCGGCCCAAGGTTCGAGCGCATGGCCGCGCGCCTGGGGCAGGAGCTGCTCGAGCTTTTTGCGCTCGCCCTTGCGGAAGGCCTGCTGCATGTCCAGCAGCACCTGGTCGCCCTTGCCGGCCTGCGCGGCGCAAGGCAGGGCGGAGAATGCCAGCAGCGCCGAAGCGGCCAGCGGTGTCAGAATCTTCAACCAATGCATGGGGGAATTATGTGATGGACAAGACAGCCCTGCGGCGCGCCCTGGTAGAGCAACGCCTGAACCTGCCCGACCGCCTACAGCGCGCCGACGCGCTGCAGCAAATCATGCGCATCTGGCTCATCCACCGCCCTGACACAGTGATCGGCGCCTACTGGCCCATCAAAGGGGAATTCGACCCTCTGCCGGCCCTGCACCGCTGGAAGGAAGACGGTGAGCTGCTGGACGAGCCGCTGCGCCGCCGCATCGGCCTGCCCGTGATCAACAAGCAGCACAAGACGCTGACTTTCCACGCCTGGTACCCCGGCTGCCCCATGGAGGAAGACGCCTACGGCATCCCCAAGCCCAAGGACACCGAGCTCATCGTGCCCACGCTGCTGTTCGTGCCCTGCGTGGGCTATGGGCCGGGCGGCTACCGCCTGGGCTATGGCGGCGGCTTTTACGATCGCACCCTCGCCACGCTGCAGCCGCGCCCCTTCACCGTGGGCCTGGGCTATACCCACGGCTACCTCGACGAGTTCCTGCCCGAGCCGCACGACCTGCCACTGGACGCCATCCTGAACGACAACGGCGTGGTCTGGCCCGTCTGAGTATTCAGCCTTTATTAGTCACGAATATGGAACAGTTAGTTGTTTTTTGGCTTGTTTATCAATCATTCGAGGCGATTTAAAGTTGAGTCCATGGTGAAGACGCCGCATTGCAAGGCCCTCGCCACAGGTCTTTTCCCTTTATTCGTCACTTCCGAAGGACACGCCATGAACGCTACCGCACGCACCCTCTCCATCGCCGCCGTCGCCGCCCTCGCCTCTTGGGGCGCCCAGGCCAATGATCTGTATGGCACCAATTTCGAAGCCGGTGTCCAATCCACCCGCAGCCGCGCCGAGGTGCGCACCGAAGCCGCCCAGGCGGTCACGCAGTTCAAGAACTTCGTGGCGGTCGACGCGAACGCCGCGCCCTCCACGCTGGACCGCGCCAGCGTGCATGAGCAAGCGGTACAGGCCGCACGCCTGCGCCAGATCGCCATCGGCAACCGCGGCTGATTGCGGATGCGCACGCCGGGCATGCGCCCGGCGTGACCGCAGCATGCGCCCGGAGAATGCCCATGACGCCCCGTGCCTTCATCCACCTGCCCGAGCTGGCTGGCCGCTTGACGCCGGCGGATGCCTGCGGGCTG
Organism: Comamonas granuli NBRC 101663; assembly: GCF_000739995.1. Lineage (GTDB taxonomy): Bacteria > Pseudomonadota > Gammaproteobacteria > Burkholderiales > Burkholderiaceae_C > Simplicispira > Simplicispira granuli. The sequence continues at coordinate 268,228 of NZ_BBJX01000001.1, forward strand.
CGCCTGACCGATGAGGTGCTGGCCGCCTGGGACGCGCAAGCGCGCCAGCAAGGCCTGCCGCCCGACTGGCGGCTGAGCACGCAGGAGGTGGAGCGCTCGCGCCAGACCGTGCTGGCCGGGCAGGATGGCAAGGACCTCTGGGTGTTTGCCTATGGCTCGCTGATGTGGAACCCCGGCATGCACTTCGAAGAAGTACGCCGGGCGCAACTGGATGGATTTGTCCGCCGCTTTGCCCTGGCGACCGCCATAGGCCGCGGCACCCCCGAATGCCCGGGTCTGGTGCTGACATTGCAGCGCCAGGCCGGCACCTGCCAGGGCCTGGCGTTTCGCATCCACCGCGCACGGGTCGAGACCGAATCGCGCCTGCTGTGGCGGCGCGAAATGATCCGGGGCAGCTACTGCCCGGCCCTGCTGCCGCTGGACACCCCCCAGGGTGGCATCCAGGCGCTGGTGTTCACGGCCAATACCGCCCACCCGCAGCACCGCCAGGGTCTTTCGCTGGCCGAGACGGCCGCCACCATTGCCAGCGCCTGCGGCAGCATAGGCACCAACCGTGACTACCTCGACCAGTTGGCCGGGCAACTGGACGTGCTGGGCATCGTGGACACGCATGTGCGCACGCTCGCCGCCGCCGTGCGGCAGCAGCGCGCACCCACCCAGCACAAGACCGGCGATCGGCATACGATGGCTGGCCCCTGAACCCTGCAGATCTGCGGGCCGGCCGGAACATCCGGCCCGCAACCGCACCTGCTGCTTCGCAGGCATTCACCCCAGGAGAAATTCATGTCCAAGGTCCTTGTTCTCTATTACTCGACATATGGCCATATGGAAACCATGGCGCAGGCGGTGGCCGAAGGGGCCCGCTCCACCGGCGCCACGGTGGACGTCAAGCGCGTACCGGAGACGGTGCCCGCCGACATCGCCAAGAACGCGCATTTCAAGCTCGATCAGGCCGCCCCCGTGGCCACGGTGGCCGAGCTGGAGCACTACGACGCCATCATCGTCGGCGCCCCCACGCGCTTTGGCCGCATGCCCTCGCAGATGGCCAGCTTCCTCGACCAGGCGGGCGGCCTGTGGGCGCGCGGCGCGCTCAACGGCAAGGTGGGCGCAGCCTTCACCTCCACGGCCACCCAGCATGGCGGCCAGGAGATGACGCTGTTTTCCATCATCACCAACCTGCTGCACTTCGGCATGGTGATCGTGGGCCTGCCCTATAGCTTCCAGGGCCAGATGACGCTCGACGAAGTGGTCGGCGGCAGCCCCTACGGCGCCACCACCATCGCCGGCGGCCAGGGGCAGCGCCAGCCCAGCGCCATCGAACTGGAAGGCGCACGCTTCCAGGGCCGCCTGGTCGCGGAAACCGCGAACAAGCTGTTCGGCGCCTGAGCGCGCTGGACCGCGGGGCGGCGCACGCGCTGCCGCACCCATAGCTGCTGCCCAGGCGCGGCGGCACCCCTGCCTGCGCGGCATCCCGGTCCACGGGATGCCGCGCCCATTCCTGCCCAGGCTGCCAGCGCGCGGCCACGCGCTGTTTTATTACACATATTTGCAATATGAATTTGTTTTGTGTAATATCTCATCGCCATGCCCCACTCCCCTGCCCCGGAGCCCAAAGTCCAGCCCAAGCACCTGCTGCTGGAATTGCTGCTCGCCACGGACGAAGACTCCCTGCCCGTGAGCCACGCCGTGGCCGCAGGGGCGGTGTTTGGCCTGAGCGAAAACCATGTGCGCGTGACGCTGGCGCGGCTGGCCGCGCAGGATATGGCCCAGGCGACCGAACGCGGCGCCTGGCGCCTGGGGCCGGCGGCGCGAAGCCTGGCGCAGGACGTGGCGAACTGGCGCCGCACCACCGAGCGCCTGCGCCCCTGGAACGGGCAGTACGTGGCCGTGCACTGCGGCCACCTGGCGCGCAGCGACCGCACCAGCACCCGCCAGCGTGAGCGCGCCCTGCACCTGCTGGGTTTTGCCGAGCTGCAGCGCGACTTCTGGCTGCGGCCCGACAACATCGAGGCGGACATCGCCGCCATCCGCGCGCGCCTGCACACCCTGGGGCTGGAGCGCGGCGCCGTGGTCTGCGGCTGCACCCAGCTCGACGCCACCACCGAGGCCGCCGTGGACGCGCTGTGGGACGGCGCCGCCCTCAACCAGGGCTACCGCGCCACGCGGGAGCGCCTGCAGCGCTGGCTGGAGGGCAGCGCAGGCCTGCCCACCGCGCAGGCGGCGCGCGAATCCTTCTTCCTCGGCGGTGCGGCGATCCGCCAGCTCGTCTACGACCCGCTGCTGCCCGAGCCCATGGTGGACGGCGCGCTGCGCCAGTCCTTCATTGCCAGCGTGCTGGCCTTCGACCAGGCCGGGCGCGCCATCTGGCAGCGCTTTTACGACGCCCTGCCCAGCCCCGACACCGCCACGCGCCGCGCCCGGCTGCGCCTGGCCTGATTCCCCCTCGCGACCGGAGACCCGCCATGACCGCCCTGAATGACACCCGCGCCCTGCCCAGCCGCTACCTGGCCGAGACCCACGAGGTCGTGAACGTCTCGTGCGAGCTGGCCGACTACAACATGTACGCCCAGGACACCGCGCTGCGCGAGGCCGTGCAGCGCGAGGGCGCCGCCTGGGCCAATGCCGACCTGCAGCGCTTCGGCCAGCTCACCGGCGCGGCCGAATACCTGGAGCAGGGCGCGCTGGCGAACAAGCACCTGCCCGAGCTGGAGACGCACGACCGCTTCGGCAACCGCATCGACCTGGTGAAGTTCCACCCCGCCTACCACCGCCTGATGGACACGGCCATCACGCACGGTCTGCATTCCTCGCCGTGGACGGACCCGCGCCCCGGCGCCCATGTGGCGCGCGCCGCAGGCAACTACCTGCACACCCAGGCCGAAGCCGGGCATGGCTGCCCCATCACCATGACCTTCGCCGCCATCCCCACGCTGCGCCTGCAGCCCGATCTGGCGGCCCAATGGGCCCCCAAGATCACCGCGCGGGTCTACGACCCGCGCAACGTGCCCGTGGCGCAGAAGGTCGGCGTCACCATCGGCATGGCCATGACGGAAAAGCAGGGCGGATCGGACGTGCGCGCCAACACCACCCAGGCCTACCCCGTGGGCCAGGGCGGCCCGGGCCAGATGTACGAGCTCGTGGGCCACAAGTACTTCGTCTCGGCGCCCATGTGCGACGCCTTCCTCGTGCTGGCGCAGACGGCCAAGGGCCTGTCGTGCTTTCTGCTGCCGCGCTGGCGCCCCGACGGCAGCAAGAACCCCATGCAGGTGCTGCGCCTGAAGAAGAAAATGGGCAACGCCTCCAACGCCTCGAGCGAGACCGAGCTGCGCGGCGCACTGGCCTGGATGGTGGGCGAGGAAGGGCGCGGCGTGCGCAACATCATCGAGATGGTGGCCATGACGCGCTTCGACTGCATGGTGGGCTCCAGCGCCGGCATGCGCATGGCGCTGTCGCAGGCGCTGCACCACTGCGCGCACCGCAGCGCCTTCGGCAAGCGCCTGGTGGAGCAGCCGCTGATGCAGAACGTGCTGGCCGACCTGGCGCTCGAGAGCGAGGCCGCCATGGTGCTGTCCCTGCGCATGGCGCGCGCGCTGGACGAGCGCGCCGACAGCCGCCACGAAGACCTGCTGGTGCGCCTGATGACCGCCGTGGGCAAATACTGGATCTGCAAGCGCACGCCGCAGCACGCCTACGAGGCCATGGAGTGCATCGGCGGCAGCGGGGTGATGGAGGACAGCATGTTCCCGCGCCTGTTCCGCGAGTCGCCCGTCAATGCCATCTGGGAAGGCAGCGGCAACGTGCAGTGCCTGGACGTGCTGCGCGCCATGGCCAAGGAGCCCGAGGTGGTGCAGGCCTTCTTCGACGAGCTGCGCCCCACCCAGGGCCAGAACCCCCACCTGGATGCGCAGGTGCGCGCGCTGGCGCAGGAGATCAAGGAGCCGGCCGGCATGGAATACCGTGCGCGCCACGTGGTCGAGCGCATGGCACTGGCCATGCAGGCCTCGCTGCTGCTGCGCGTGGCCCCCGATTTCGTGGCCGACGCCTTCTGCGCCTCGCGCCTCGATGGCCAGGGGAGCTTCCACTACGGCGCACTGCCGCGCGGCGCACAGGTGCAGGCCATCATCGAGCGCGCCACGCCGCGCGTGGGCTGAAGCGCCAAGGCGCACCACCGATACCCCTGACGCCAGCGGCGCCTTGGGCGCGCGGCTGGCGCCGGCACGGGGCTTTGTCCTACCATGGGCCGCTTCGCAGCGGCCTTTTGCGCCTCTGGCCTCCGGCAAAGGAATCCCCATGCTCCAGCTCTACATCGGCAACAAGAACTACTCCTCCTGGTCCATGCGCCCCTGGGTGCTCATGCGCCAGGCGGGCATCCCCTTCACTGAAGTCATGGCGCGCTTCGACAGCTTTGCGCCCGACTCGCAGTTCAAGGCCCAGCTCGCCGGGGTCTCGCCCACGGGCAAGGTGCCAGTGCTGGTCGATGGCGCCCTGGTGGTTTGGGACACCCTGGCCATTGCCGAATACCTGGCCGAGACCCACCCCGACAAGAACCTCTGGCCCCAGGACAAGGCCGCCCGCGCCCGTGCCCGCAGCGTGGCGGCCGAGATGCACAGCGGCTTTGCCGCCCTGCGCGGCGCCTGCCCCATGAACATCGAAGCGCGGCTGCACGACACCGGCGCCCTGCTCTGGCGCGACCGCCCCGCCATGCGCGCCGACGTGCAGCGCCTCATCGACATGTGGAGCGAGCTGCTGCAGGAACACGGCGGCCCCATGCTGTTCGGCCGCTTCAGCATTGCCGACGCGTTTTACGCCCCTGTGTGCATGCGCCTGGCGACCTACGGCCTGCCCGTGCCCGCGCACATCCAGGCCTACGTGCAGCGCGTGCAGGAGTTGCCCGGCGTCAAGGCCTGGATCGACGGCGCGCTGGCCGAGAACGACTTCCGCGCGTTCGAAGAGCCCTACCGGCTGGGACGCTGAGGCATGCCGCCATGAGGCTGCACGTGCTCTCGGACCTGCACCTGGGCGTGCACGGCATGGAACACCCGCGCACCGACGCGGACGTGGTCATCCTCGCGGGCGACATCGCCCGCCCCGCCCAGGCCGTCGCCTGGGCCTGCGGCTTCGACCGCCCCGTGCTTTACGTGCCGGGCAACCACGAGTTCTACGGCTCCAGCCTGGACGAGACCGCCGAGGCGCTGCAGCGGCTGTGCGCGGGCACCCCCGTGCAGGTGCTCGACAACCGCGCCCTGGAGTGGCAGGGCGTGCGCTTTCTCGGCAGCACGCTGTGGAGCGATTTCCGCATCCTGGGCGAAGGCGCGGCACGCGCGCAGGCCATGGCCGAGGCGCAGCACTTCATGCGCGACTTCTCCCGCATCCGCAGCGGCCGGGCGCCCGGGGACGCGCTGTTCACCCCGCAAGATGCCGCCGACCTGTTCGACGCCAACACGCGCTGGCTGCAGACCCAGCTCGCCCAGCCCTTTGCCGGCCCCACCGTGGTCATCACGCACCACGCGCCCTCGCCGCGCAGCATCCATCCGCGCTTTGCGGGCTCGCCGCTCAACGGCATATTCGTGTCCGATGCCGAGCACCTGCTCGCCCAGGGCGCAGCACGCCTGTGGATCCACGGCCACACGCACGACAGTTTTGACTACCGGCTGCACGGCACGCGCGTACTGTGCAACCCGCGCGGCTACGGCAAGGAGGGCATGAACGAAAACGCTCAGTTCGATCCGCACCTGGTGGTCGAAGTCGCGTAGCGCCGGCCCTCACCCCTGCCGGAACTGCTTGCGCAGGAACGGCTTGTGGCGCGCGATGTGCGCCAACTGCGCCGGGGCGATGGCGCCGCCCAGGGTCTCGTCCTCGGTGTTGAGCACGGCGTTGGCGTAGCGCATGGCGCGCGCCACCACCTCAGCCTCGCTCACGCCCTGCTGCGCAGCCAGGTCCATGGCCACGCGGCGCATGGCGCGCTGCGACAGCACCCACATGGCGCCGAAGGCGTCCCACGCTTGGGCAGCCTCCAGCGCCTTGTCGCGCTCGGCCAGAATCTCGTTCAGGGGCTTGGCCAGCACCTCCTGCAAGGCGTCGAGCTGCTCCTGCAGCGCCTCGGCGTGCTCCTGCAGTTGCGCCGCCGCGGCCTCGGCGGCGCTGGGCGCGGCAGGCGCGGGAAGGGGCAGGCTGCCATCGGGGTTGGGCTGGACGATGGTGATGGCGGAGGAAGTGGACATGGGAGACATGGGCAAACTCCTGGCGCGGGCAGGGGCGTGAATAGTAACTACACTGCCCGCATGCAGATCTACATGGTGGGGGGCGCCGTGCGCGACCGGCTGCTGGGCCGCCCCGTGAACGACCACGACTGGGTGGTCGTGGGCGCCACGCCCGAGCAGATGGTGGCCCAGGGCTACCTGCCCGTGGGGCGCGACTTTCCGGTCTTTTTGCACCCGCAGACGCGCGAGGAATACGCGCTGGCGCGCACCGAGCGCAAGAGCGGGCGCGGTTACCGCGGCTTCGTGGTGCAGACCTCGCCCGACGTGACGCTCGAAGAGGACCTTTCGCGGCGCGATCTCACTATCAATGCGATAGCTATTGGCGCAGACTCCACGGGCGCTGAGGCCATTTTTGACCCCCATGGCGGCGTGCGCGACCTGCGTGACAAGCTGCTGCGCCACGTGACCCACGCCTTCCACGACGACCCGGTGCGCATCCTGCGCGTGGCGCGCTTCGCGGCGCGCTTCACCGACTTTTCCGTAGCCCCCGAGACGATGGCGTTGATGCGCTCCATGGTGGCGCACGGCGAGGCCGACCACCTGGTGGCCGAGCGCGTGTGGCAGGAGCTGGCGCGCGGCCTCATGGAGGAAAAACCCTCGCGCATGTTCGAGGTGCTGCGCCAGTGCGGCGCGCTCCAGGTGGTGCTGCCCGAGGTGGACCGCCTGTGGGGCGTGCCCCAGCGCCCCGACTACCACCCCGAAATCGACACCGGCGTGCACCTGATGATGGTGCTGGACATGGCCGCGCGCCTGCAGGCCCCGCTGGCCGTGCGCTTTGCCTGCCTCACGCACGACCTGGGCAAGGGCACCACGCCCCAGGATGTGCTGCCGCGCCACATCGGCCATGAGCAGCGCAGCGCCCAACTGCTCAAGGGCCTCAGCGAGCGCCTGCGCGTGCCCACCGACTGCCGCGAGCTGGCCGACGTGGTGGCGCGCGAGCACGGCAACATCCACAGGAGCGGCGAGCTGGGCGCAGCCGCCCTGGTGCGGCTGCTCGAGCGCTGTGACGCCATCCGCAAGCCGGCGCGGCTGGACGAGATCCTGCTGGCCTGCGAGTGCGACGCGCGCGGGCGCCTGCACTTCGAGGCATCGCCCTATCCGCAGCGCGCACGCATCAACGGCGCGCTCGCTGCCGTACAAACGGTTGCTACCAGTGTGATAGCTGCTCACGCAGCATCCAAGGGCGTTACAGGCCAAAAAGTGGGTGAACTGATCCACGCGGCACGCGTGGAGGCCGTGGCGCGCTGGCTGGGCCAGGGCTGAGTTCAGACCACCGAGCGCACCCAGCGCTCGATGTCCGCCGCCCCCAGGGCGCCCGAAATGCGCGCGCGCTCGCGCCCGCCCTGGAACAGCACCATGGTGGGAATGCTGCGGATGGCGTAGCGCGCGGCCAGGGCCTGGTGCTCTTCGGTGTTGAGTTTGGCCAGGCGCACCTGCGGCTCGAGTGCGCGTGCGGCCTGGGCGAAGGCGGGCGCCATCTGGCGGCAGGGCCCGCACCAGGGCGCCCAGAAGTCCACCAGCACGGGAATGTGGCTGCGCCCCACATGGCGCTCGAAGCTGGCGGCATCGAGCTCCAGCGGCGCGCCGGCAAACAGCGGGCGGTGGCAACTGCCGCAGTCGGGTTGGCTGCCGAGCTGCGCCGCCTGGACGCGGTTGGTGGTGTGGCAGTGGGGACAGACGATGTGCAGGGCTTCGGTCATGGCAACTCCTTGACGTGCACATCGGGCCGCGCCGCGCCGAATTCAAGAGCGCCCGCGCGGCGCGCCGTCACAGCCACTTGGCGAGCAGGCTCAGCAGCAGACTCAGCACCACGGTGCTGGCGAGCGGAACGTCCCACTCGCGTCCGAACAGCCGGAACCGGAAATCCCCCGGCAGCTTGCCCAACCCCAGCCGCTGCAGCCAGGGCGTGAGCCCGTTGATGAGCACCAGCGCCAGGAAGACGACGATGAGCCAGCGCAGCATGTCAAAGCCGGTGGCTGCGGTCGCCCTGGGCGAAGCCGACCGCATCCCAGGGCTGGCCCTTGCCCAGCAGCAGCACCTGGAACAGCTCGCCCATCTCGTGCTCCATGAGCAGCTTGGCGGCCATGGCGCGCTCGGCCAGGGGCGCCCGCTCCATGGCCTGCGGCAGGCCGCAGTTGATGAGGAAATGCGCCTGCGTGGTGTAGCCCAGCAACTGCCATTCCTGCCCCGCCGGCAGCGCCTGCTCCTGTGCGGCCAGCACGATGCCGGTGAAGTTCACGTGGGCGGTGATGTCCTTCAAGCCCACGTCCGCGAGCGGGTTGGCGTCGGCCTGGTGCGCGCGGTGGCACATGAGCGTGCCCATGTGGCGCTGCGGGTGGTAGTACTCGCGCTCGCCAAAGCCGTAGTCGATGAGCAAGAGCGCGCCGCGCCGCAGCTTCTCGCCCAGGGTGCGCACAAAGGCCTCGGCCTGGAGATGGATTTCGGTCAGGTAGTCGTGCTCTCCCGCCACGGGAATGGGCGGCTGCAGCGGGCTCGGCCGGTCCTCCCAGACGAAGGCGCCCTGCGCCAGCGCCACGCCGCGCTCGTGCCACACACCGCCGGTGCGCACCAGCAACTGCACGGGCATGGCGTCGAGCAGCTCGTTGCCCACGACCACGCCCTCCATGGCCTCGGGCAGCGCGTCCAGCCAGCGCAGCTTGTGCGCATGCGCGGCCAGGCGCTCCTGCTGGCGCGCACGCAGGCTGCCGGACAGGTCCACGATGGTGTAGCGCTGCACCGCGTCGCCCAGCGCGTCGAGCAACTGCTGCGCCAGCGCCCCCGAGCCCGCGCCGAACTCCCAGACCTCGCGGGTGCCCGTCTGCTGCAGCGCCTGGCGCACCTGCACGGCCAGCGCCTGGCCGAACAGGGGGGTCAATTCGGGCGCGGTGACGAAGTCGCTGCCCGAACCGGGCAGCATGCCGAACTTGGGCAGGTCGCCCGCGTAGTAGCCCAGGCCGGGGGTGTAGAGCGCCAGCTCCATGAAGCGGTCAAAGCCGATCCAGCCGCCGGCGGCGCCAATGGCCTGCGCGATGCGCGCCTGCAGGGCGGTCGTTAAACTTGTGGGTTCTGTCGTCACGGCCCGCATTGTCCCCGAATGTCCACCGTTCCCCGCCCGCGCACCGTCCTGGTCACCGGCGCTGCCAAGCGCCTGGGCCGCGCCATCGCCCTGGCCTTCGCCCGCGCGGGCTGGGACGTGGCCTGCCACTACCAGCACTCGCGCGACGAGGCCCTGGGCACCTGTGCCGAGGTGCAGGCGCTGGGCCGGCGCGCCTGGGCCCTCGCGGCCGACCTGGCCGACCCGGCGGCGCTCGAGCGCCTGTTTGCCGACACCGTGCAGGCCCTGGGCCAGGCGCCGGACGCCATCGTCAACAACGCCTCGCTGTTCGAGCCCGACACCGGCCTGGATTTCTCGCCCGAGCTGCTGCAGCACCAGATGCAGGTGAACCTGGTGGCGCCGCTGCAACTGGGCACGCTGCTGGCGCGCGCCGCGCCGCCCCCAGGCCAGGGCGTGCCGTCCGTGGTCCATGTGCTGGACCAGAAGGTGTTCAACCTGAACCCCGACTACTTTTCCTACACGCTGAGCAAGCTCGCGCTGGAGCGCGCCGTCGCCCTGCAGGCGCAGGCGCTGGCGCCGCGCGTGCGCGTGAACGCCGTCGCCCCGGGCCTGATCTATGTGAGCGGCCCGCAGACGGGCGAGAACTTCCAGCGCGCACGCAGCGTGAACCTGCTGCGCAGCCCCACCGACCCCGACGACGTGGCGCGCGCGGCCGTGTTCCTGGCCGAGAACGGGTCGATCACCGGCATCACCATCGCCGTGGACAAGGGCCAGCACCTGGTGCCGCTGGAGCGCGACATCATGTTCGTGGCCGAACAACTGGCGCCCCCGCAACCATGACCGCCACCATCGACCCCTGGCTGGCCGACTGCCGCCGCATCTTCCTGCGCGGGCTCACGCGCCATGTGCGCATCGGCGTGCACGATTTCGAGCGCGCGGCCGCCCAGCGCATCATCTTCGACATCGACCTCTACGTGCCGCTGGCCCAGGCCACGCCGCGCAAGGACCACATCGACGAGGTCGTGGACTACGACTTCGTGCGCGACGCCATCACGCGCATCGTCACGCAGGGCCACATCGACCTGCAGGAAACGCTGGGCGACGCCGTGCTCGACGCGCTGCTGGCGCACCCGCAGGTGGTGGCCGCACGCGTGTCCACGCGCAAGCCCGACGTGTACGACGACTGCGACGCCGTGGGCGTCGAAACCTTCCGGCACAAGCCCCTGCCCGCATGAACCCGACCGCGCCGGCCACAGGCCTGCAGACCCTCACCCTCACCGGCCTGCGCTTCGATGCCAACCTGGGCATCCTCGCGCACGAGAAGAACGCGCCCCAGCCCATCCAGGTGGACGCCGAACTGAGCCTGGGCGCCCAGCCCCTGGCGCCGCACAACGACGACATCGCCCATGTGCTGGACTACCGCAAGGTGCGCCAGATCATCATCGACGAGTGCACTGCCGAGCACGTGAACCTGCTGGAGACGCTGATCGGCAAGCTCGCGCACCGGCTGCTGCAACTGCCCGGCGTGCAGGGCGTGCGCGTGAAGATCGCCAAGCTCGAAATCTTCGACGACTGCGAGGTCGCCATCCGCATGGAAGCCGGGCAGTGGTGAGGGCGCAGCTCACCCGGCCGCCGCCGGGTGCTGCGCCAGAAAGGCCTCCAGCGCCGCGCCGGGCAGGGGCTTGCTGAACAGGTAGCCCTGGTACAGGTGGCAGCCCCAGGCGGCCAGCGCATCGCGCTGCGCGGCGGTCTCCACGCCCTCGGCAATCACCTCCAGGCCCAGGCTGTGGCCCAGGGCGATCACGGTCTGCGCAATGGCCGCGTCGTTCGGGTCCTGCAGGATGTCGCGCACAAAGCTCTGGTCGATCTTGAGCTGCTGCAGCGGCAGGCGCTTCAAGTAGGCCAGGGAGGAAAACCCCGTGCCGAAGTCGTCCAGCGAGAAGCGCACGCCCACCGCGCGCAGCGCCTTCATGCGCGCGATGACGTCCTCGATCTGGTGCAGCATGAGGCTCTCGGTGAGCTCGATCTTGAGCTGCCCGGCCGGCGCGCCGGTCTCCGCCAGCACCTCGCGCACCTGCTGCACGAAGTCGTCCTGCTGGAACTGGCCGGCGCTCACGTTCACGGCCATGGTGAGGTGGCGGCGTGCCGGCTCGCGCGCCCAGGCCGCCAGTTGCATGCAGGCGGTGCGCAGGATCCAGCGCCCCAGCGGCAGGATCAGGCCGGTCTTCTCCGCCAGCGGGATGAACTCGGCCGGCGGGACCATGCCATGGCCCTGCAGGTGCCAGCGCACCAGCGCCTCCACCCCCACCACGGCGCCGTCCTCGGCCAGTTGCGGCTGGTAGTGCAGCGCAAAGCTTTCTTTGTGCAAGGCCTCGCGCAGGCTGCGCTGCAGGCGCGCGCGGCTGCTGACCTGGTCGAGCATCTGCGGCTCGAAAAACAGAATGCTGCCCGGCCCCGCCGCCTTGGCCTGGTTGAGCGTGAGGTCGGCCTTGCGCAGCAGCTCCAGGGGGTCTTCGCGCGCCTCGCCAAACACCAGGATGCCGATGCTCACGCTGCAATGCTGCTCCTGCCCGCCGAGGTCGAAGGGCCGGCCCAGCGCCGCGAGCAGGCGCTGGCCGGTCTGCACCGCCTCGCTGGCCGCATCGCCCAGCACGGGCGGCAGGCCCTCGCACAGCACCGTGAATTCGTCGCCGCCCAGGCGCGCGGCCATGTCCTGCGCGCCCAGCACGCCGCGGATGCGCCCGGCCACGGTGTGCAGCAGGGTGTCGCCCTGGCCATGGCCCAGGGCGTCGTTGATGGTGCGGAAGTCGTCCAGGTCGAGGTAGAGCAGCGCACCCAGGCGACGCTCGGCCAGGCAGCGCGCCTGCGCCTGTTCCAGCCGCTCCATGAACTGGCTGCGGTTGGGCAGCCCGGTGAGCTGGTCGGTGAAGGTCAGGCGCTCGATCTGTTCGCGCGCCTGGCGGTGCGCGGTGATGTCGTGCGTGACCCACAGCATGCAGGGCTCGCCCTCGAAATCGAACAGGCTGGCCGACATCAGCACCGTGAGCCGGCGGCCGTCGCGGTGGTAGAGCTGCTGCTCCTGGCTGCGGCACACCCCGTGGGCCAGGAGCTGCGCGAGCATCTGGTCGCGCGCGGCCTTGTCGCGCCAGATGCCCAGCTCCAGCCCCGACTTGCCCACCACCTCCTCGCGCGACCAGCCGAACATCTGCACGAAGCCATCGTTGACCTCCAGGTGCTGGTTGTCCGAGACACGCGTGATGTCCACGGCATCCGGGCTGGTGAGGAAAGCCGCGCGGTAGCGCTTTTCGCTCTCGCGCAGGCCCTGCTGGCGCCGGTCCAACTGGACGAGCAGGTGGTTGAAGCCCTGCACCAGTTGCCGCACTTCGTGCCCCCCGCGCTCGGGCAGGGCCTGCAGGGGCGCCTCGTGCCGGGCCATGGCCGCCATCTGCGCCGCCATGCCTTCGAGCGGCCGCAGCGCACGCCGCAGCAGGCACCACACGCCGGCGGTCACGAGCACGGTGAGCACCAGCGCGGCCAGGACGATGCGCTGGCGCAGCGCATCGAGCGGCGCCAGGGCCTGGGCCAGCGGCTGCTCGACGGCCACCATCCAGCCGAACGAGGGCACCTGCCGCACGGCCGTGAGCATCTGCACGCCCTGGCGCTGCAGGCGCACGGCCCCCTGCGCGCCGCCCCAGTAGGGTTCGAACGCGGCCGCATCGCCGCCCGGTGCGGCCAATGTGGTCATGAGGCGGCTGCGGTCGCTGGCCGCGACGATGGTGCGGCTTGCGCGCTCGGCCACATACCAGCGCATGTGCCCGCCCAGGCTGCCGCCGGGGAGGGCTTCGAGAAAGCCCGGGCTGGCCAGATCGACCACGGCGGCCAGCACACCCACGGCGCGCCCGTCCGCAGCGGGCAGGGGCGCGGCCATCACGACCACAGGCACCTTGGCGGTGCGCCCCACCAGGGGCGGGCTCAGGGACGTGCCGCCCGCCAGGGCGGCCTGCACATAGGCGCGATCCGCATAGTCGCGGCCCACGCGCTCGGACTGCATGGGGTGGGCAGCCACCGCCACGCCCTGGGCATCCGTGGCGAAGACGCCGCCATTGAAGAGCTGCTGCAGCACCGTCAGCGCCATGAGCCGCTGCTGCAGCACCTGCGGCTCGCCCTGGGCCGTGGCGCCCAGCTCCCTGGCCACATGCTGCAGGGCCGCGGCGCGCACCTGCAGCGCCTGCTCCAGCCCCTGCGCGAGCAGCGCGGCCTGGGCCATTTGCTGCGCCTCCAGTTGCCGACCCATGTCCTGGCGCAGCGAACGGTCGGCGTACAGGGCCAGCGCCCACAGCCCGGCGAGCAGGCCCAGGACCACGCACAAGGCCATGCGGGCCTGGAGCGTGGTGGGAAGAAGGCGATGCAAGACCATGGTGGTGGGGCGGCGGGCGCAGGGGGCGGACAGGCCGTCCGGGGCACGCGCAGCACCATGATTGCGCCTGCGGACGCGCGCGGCAACCGGATTGCCCCCGATTGCAGGGAAAATCCGGGTTTTTGACGGCCCCGCGACGGACTGCCCCATGACTGCTGCACTCGACACCCCCTGGACCCAGGACACCGACCCCGCCACCGATGCCCCGCAGGGCCGCGCGGGCTTCAAGATCGAGCGCGAGGCGCACAAGCTCGAGAAACGCCTGTGCCGCGAGGTCGGCAAGGCCATCGTGCAGTACAACATGATCGAGGAAGGCGACAAGGTCATGGTCTGCATGTCGGGCGGCAAGGACAGCTACGCCCTGCTCGACATCCTGCTCAAGCTGCAAAAGCGCGCGCCCATCCATTTCGACCTGGTGGCCGTCAACCTCGACCAGAAGCAGCCAGGCTTTCCCGAGCATGTGCTGCCCGACTACCTGCGCGCGCAGGGCATCCCGTTCCACATCGAGAACGAGGACACCTACAGCATCGTCAAGCGCCTCATCCCCGAGGGCAAAACCACCTGCAGCCTGTGCTCGCGCCTGCGCCGCGGCATCCTCTACCGCGTGGCCGACGAGCTGGGCGCCACCAAGATCGCCCTGGGCCACCACCGCGACGACATCCTGCAGACGCTGCTGCTCAACATGTTCTTCGGCGGCAAGTTGAAGAGCATGCCCCCGAAGCTGGTGAGCGACGACGGCCGCCACGTGGTCATCCGCCCGCTGGCCTTCGTGCCCGAGAAGGACACGGCACGCTGGGCGCAGCACCGCCAGTTCCCCATCATCCCGTGCAACCTCTGCGGCAGCCAGGAGAATCTGCAGCGCAAGCAGGTGGGCGAGATGCTGCGCGAGTGGGAGAAAAAATACCCCGGCCGCGTGGAAAACATGTTCAATGCCCTGCAAAACGTGGTGCCCAGCCACCTGCTCGACGGCAAGATGTACGATTTCGTGCACGCACACGCCACCGGCGTCGCCAGCGAGGACGGGGACAAGGCCTTTGACGAGGAAGAATTCCCCGCCGCCCCCACGCTGCCCGGCCTGCAGGTGGTGCGCGTCGGCTGAACCGCCGGGAGCGCACTGCCGGCGCCCCGCCCCACATTCCGAGGAGGACACCATGCTTTCCCGCCGGTTGATCACCCTGGCCCTGTGCCTGGGCGCCGCCCTCGCCGCAGGCTGCTCCTCGGTGCGCGTGGTCGACAGCCAGGTGCAGAGCTGGTCCACGCTCACGGCCCTGCCCGCTGCGCCCACCTACCGGATCGAGCGCCTGCCTTCGCAGCAATCGCCTGGCCAGGCCTTTGCCCCCATCGAGGCCCTGGCCCATGCAGCGCTGGCGCGCGCAGGCCTGCAGCGCGACGACGCCCACGCCCGCCTGCTGGTGCAGGTGGGCGTGCACTCCAGCCAGGCCCTGCCCGACTGGCCGTACTACCCACCCCTGGGGGGCTGGGCCGGCGGCTGGGGCTGGCGCCCGGGCCTGCGCGCCGGCGTGCTGCTGCGCGACATGCCGCCCATGCTGCAGCGGCGCGAAGCCAGCCTGGTGCTGCGCGACGCCCCGACGCAGCAGGTGGTGTACGAGACCAGCGCGGTGTTCGAGGACGTCTGGTCCGACGATCCGGCCATCTTCGGCGCGCTGTTCGACGCCGCGCTCAGCGGCTTCCCCCAACCGCCCCCGGGGCCGCGCCAGGTGCGCACCCCCCTCGCGCCCGCGGGCGCCGCACGCTGAAAGCCCGCCATGGAGGCCACCCGCATCATTGCCGTGCGCCATGGCGAGACCGCCTGGAACGTGGACACGCGCATCCAGGGTCACCTGGACATCGCCCTCAACGACACCGGGCGCTGGCAGGCGGCCCAGGTGGCGCGCGCGCTGGCCCAGGAGCCGCTGGCCGCCGTCTACACCAGCGACCTGCAGCGCGCCCACGCCACGGCCCAGGCCATCGCCCAGGCCAGCGGCGCGCCGCTGGTGTCCGAGCCCGGCCTGCGCGAGCGCTGCTTCGGCCAGCTGGAGGGCCGCACCTTCGTCGAGATCGAGACCGAACTGCCCGAGCAGGCGCGGCGCTGGCGCCAGCGCGACCCGCACTTCGCGCCCGAGGGCGGCGAGACGCTGCTGCAACTGCAAAGCCGCATCGCCGCCACCACGCAGCGCCTGGCGGCGCAGCACCTGGACCAGCTCATCGTGCTCGTGGCGCACGGCGGCGTGCTCGACATGCTGTACCGCCTGGCCACGGGCCTGGACCTGCAGGCGCCGCGCACCTGGCAGGTGACGAACGCCTCCATCAACCGCCTGCTCTGGACGCCCCAGGGGCTGACCCTGGTGGGCTGGGCCGACACGCAGCACCTGGAACCGGGCTCCCGCGATGAAACCACCACCTGACCCCGCCACCACGCCCGTGCCCGCCGGCCTGCGCGTGGACCAGATCGACAGCCCGGCGCTGGTCATCGACCTGGACGCCATGGAGCGCAACATCACGCGCATGGCCGAGTTCGCGCGCAAGCACCAGGTGCAATGGCGCCCACACGCCAACGCGCACCGCTGCAGCGAGCTCGCCCTGCAGATGCAGCGCGCGGGTGCCGCGGGCGCCTGCGTGCACAAGATTGCGGTGGCCGAGGCGCTGGCCGCGGGCGGCGTGCGCGACATCACCCTCACCAACCAGGTCATCGCCTACCCCAAGCTGCTGCGCGTGGCGCGCCTGGCCGCACGCCTGCAGGCCCAGGGCGGGCGCCTGGCGCTGGCGGTGGACAGCACCGAGGGCATCACCCGCCTGGCCGAGGCCATGGCCCAGGCCGCGCCGCAGACGCGCATCGACGTGTTCGTGGAGATCGACGTGGGCCACTGGCGCTGCGGCGTGGCGCCCGGCGAGCCGGCCCTGGCACTCGCCCAGGCCGTGGCGCGGCTCACCCAGTTGCGTTTTGCCGGGCTGCAGGCCTTCCAGGGGCGGGCGCAGCACATGCGCAGCGCGGCCCAGCGCCGCGCCGTGGCCACGGCCGCCGTGCAGGCCGTGCAGACCACGCGCGCGTGCATCCAGGCCGCCGGGCTGGCCGTGCCGCTGGTCACGGGCGGCGGCACGGGCACGCTGGTGCACGAGGCCGCCAGCGGCGTGTACGGCGAGCTGCAGGCGGGCTCCTTCCTGTTCATGGACGCGGACTACGCACGCAACGAGCGCGAACCCGCGCAACCCGCCTTCGAGCACGCGCTGTACGTCAAGACGCAGGTGATCGCACGCCAGGGCGAGCGCGCCGTGTGCGACGCCGGGCACGCCAGCCACGCCGTCGATGCAGGCCTGCCCTGGGTGGCGGGCCTGCCCGAGGACCAGGGCCTGGCCTACCACAGCGCAGGCGACGAGCACGGCCTGCTGACCGCCGAGACCGACGCCACCCCGCTGCCCGCCATCGGCAGCATGCTGTGGCTCGTGCCCGGCCACTGCGACCCGACCGTGAACCTGCACGACACGCTCATCGGCGTGCGCGGCGGCCTGACGCGCGGCGTGGTCGAGCGCGTGCTGCGCGTGGACGCGCGCGGCGCCCTGGCCTGATGCCGCCGCGCGGCCTGCCCCCCTCTCTGGTTCTACCGCCCATGACACCCACCGCCCTGCGCCCGCTGCCCTCCCCCTTTCTCGCCGCACAGGCGCTGCTGCTTGCCGCGGGCCTGGCCGCCCTGGCCTGGCACGGCGCCGGCTCCCACGCTGCCTTGTGGGGGGCCGCCTGGCTGGTCTGCGCCTGGGCGCCCTGGGCCTGGTGGCGCACGCGCATCACGGCGCTGCAGGTGCTGCTGGTGCAGGCCGCGGCGCTGGCCACGGTGACCAGCGAAACCGGCCTGCTGCACTGGCACTGGCTGTTCAAGCCCGCGGTGATGGCAATTGCTCTTGTTTTCGTAGCTGCCTGCGCACGCCCAGCAAGCGCTGGAGCCCATTTTGATGCCAAATCCTGGTGGCTGCTGGGCGCGGCGCTGGCGGGCTCGCTCGCGGGGGACGCCTTCCTCATGGTGGAGGGCTTCTTCATCCCCGGGCTGGTGAGCTTTCTGCTCGCGCACGTGGCCTACGTGCTGCTGTTCGGCCAGGGCGTGCGCTGGTTTGCGCGGCCGCTGGCGCTGGCGGCGACGCTGGGGGTGGGCGGCGCGATGTACGCCTTCCTGTGGCAGGGCGGGCTGCCTGCGGAGCTGCGCATTCCCGTGGCGGTGTACGTGACGGTGATTGCGCTCATGGCGGCGCAGGCCCTGGGCCGCGCCGGGGCGCTGGGCGACCGCGCGGCACGCCAGGTGGCGCTGGGCGCCTGCCTGTTCATGCTGAGCGACTCCCTGCTCGCCACCAACCGCTTCGTGCAGCCCCTGCCGCTGGCGCAGGTGGGGGTGCTGGCCACCTACTTCGCGGCGCAGGCCTTCATCGTGCACGGCATGGTGCAGGCGCTGGCGCGGCGCGGCTGATCACTCCGCATCGGGCTGGCGCGCCGGATGCGCCGCGGCAAAGGGCTCCAGGGCCTCGCAGTGGGCGACGATGCGCTGCACCGTGGGCCAGGCGGCCAGGTCCAGGCTGAAACGCCGGGCGTTGAAGGCCTGGGGAATGAGGCAGCAGTCGGCCAGCGTGGGGGCATCGCCATGGCAGCACAGGCCGGTGTGCGGGCTGCGCGCCAGCTCCTGCTCCATGGCCGCCAGGCCCAGGCCCATCCAGTGCCGCGCCCAGGTATTGCGCACCTCCTCGGGCTGCTCCAGCGGGTGGTTCAGGTAGCGCAGCACGCGCAGGTTGTTGAGCGGATGGATGTCGCAGGCCACGGCCAGCGCCAGGGCGCGCACACGCGCGCGGCCCAGGGCATCGGGCGGCAGCAGCGCCGCCGTCGCGGGGTAGGCCTCGTCCAGGTATTCCATGATGGCCAGCGACTGCGTGAGCGTGTGCGGCCCATCCTGCAGCGCCGGCACCAGCGCGGCCGGGTTCACGGCGTGGTAGCCCTGCTGGTGCTGCTCGCCGCCGCCGCGCAGCAGGTGCACGGGCACGCTCTCGTAGGCCAGGCCCTTGAGCGCCAGCGCAATGCGCACGCGGTAGGCAGCCGAGCTGCGGAAGTAGGTGTACAGGCGCAGCATGGTCACTGGGGTGCGTGTACGCGGCGCACGGTCTGGTCGATGGCGCCGAAGATGCTCTGCCCGGCGGCGTCGAACATCTCGATGCGCACGCGGTCGCCAAAGCGCAGAAAGGGCGTCTGGGGGGCGCCGTTCTCGATGGTCTCGTACATGCGCACCTCGGCCAGGCAGCAGTAGCCCACGCCGCCGTGGGCGATGCTCGAGCCGTGCAGGCTGCCCTGCTTGTTCGACACCGTGCCCGAGCCGACGATGGAGCCCGCGGCCATGGCGCGCGTCTTGGTCACATGCGCCACGAGCTGCGCAAAATCGAAGGCCATGTCCTCGCCTGCATCGGGGCAGCCGAAGGGCTGGCCGTTGAGCTGCACCTGCAGGGGCCGGTGCAGTTTGTGGCCCTGCCAGGCCGCGCCCAGTTCGTCGGGCGTGACGGCCACGGGCGCGAAGCTGCTCGCGGGCTTGGACTGGAAGAAGCCGAAGCCCTTGGCCAGCTCGGCCGGGATGAGGTTGCGCAGGCTCACGTCGTTCACCAGCATGACCAGGCGGATGGCCTGCGCGCACTGCGCCACGCCTGCGCCCAGCGGCAGGTCGCCGGTGACCACGGCCACCTCGGCCTCGAAGTCGATGCCCCAGTCCTCGGTGAGGGCGTCGATGGGGTCGTGCGGCGCGACGAAGCTGTCCGAGCCGCCCTGGTACATCAGGGGGTCCGTCCAGAACGAAGCCGGCACCTCGCTGCCGCGCGCCTTGCGCACCAGCTCCACGTGGTTGAGGTAGGCCGAGCCGTCGGCCCACTGGTAGGCGCGCGGCAGGGGGCTGTGGCACTGCGCGGGCTCGAAGGGCTGGGCCGCGGGCACTGGGCCGGCGTTGAGCGCGTCGTACACCGACTGCAGCAGGGGCGCGCAGCGCTCCCAGTCGTCCAGCGCGGCCTGCAATGTGCGGGCGATGGCGGGCACGGCCTGGCAGCGGGTGAGGTCGCGGCTGACGACGACCAGCGTGCCGTCGCGGCCGCCTTGCTTGAGGGTGGCGAATTTCATGGTGGTGCAATCAGAAGAGCGCGGCGCGGGCTGCAGCACGCCGCCGCGAAGGGATGCAATGGCCGGGTCCGGGAGACGCTCACTTGGCGGCGATCTGGTCCGTGACCTCCTTGAGCAGGGCCTCGCTCACGCTGGGGGTGAACATCTTCCACACGGGCTGCACCTTCTCGCGCATGCGGGCGTATTCGGCGGCCGAGACCTCGTTCACCTGCAGGCCCTTGGCGGCCATGGCGGCCTGGGCGCTTTGCGCCTGCTCGCGCGCCACGCCGCGCTGGAAGCTGCGCGCCTCGAGCGCGGCCTCCTGGAGGATCTTGCGGTCCGCCTCCGAGAGCTTGTCCCAGAACTTCTTGGACACGAGCGGGATGAAGGCGCCATAGCTGTGGCGCGTGAGCGAGAGGTATTTCTGCACCTCGTTGAGCTTGAGCGCGGCGATCACGGCCGTGGGCGTGCCCTGGCCATCGACGGTGCGCGTCTCCAGCGCCGTGTAGAGCTCGGGCACGGCCAGCGGCACGGGGTTGGCGCCCAGGGCCTTGAGCGTCTCCTGCGAGATCTTGGCCTGGATGGCGCGGAACTTCAGCCCCTGGAAGTCCTCGGCCTTGGCGATGGGGTGCTTGCTGTTGGTGGCGTTGAAGAAGCCGTTTTCCCAGTAGGCCAGGCCCACCAGGCCCTTGGCGGGCAGCAGGGCCAGCAGCTTGTCGCCCACCGGGCCGTCGAGCACCTTCTCGGCCTGCTGCTCATTGGCGAACAGGAAGGGGAAGTCGAGGATCTCGAACTCCTTGACCATGCCCGTGAGCGTGGTCGTCTGGGGCACGGTGAACTCCACGGTGCCGCCCTGCAGCGCCGAGGTCACCTGCACGTCGTTGCCCAGCGCGCCGTTGTAGAAGGCCTTGATCTTGATCTGGCCCTTGCTCTTGGCGTCCACCAGTTCAATGAACTTGGCCACCCCCTGGCCCTGGTGCGACTTCTCCGGCAGCGTGACGGCGAACTTGGCGCTCACCTGCGCCAGGGCGGCCTGGGGCAGTGCGGCGGCCGAGAGGACGGCGGCGATGGCCGCGGCCATCAGGGTGTGCATGGTTTTCATGAGCGTCTCCTTGGGTTGAGAAAAAAGGGGGGAAAGCGGGGCGCGCATCAGCGCCACCAGGCGGCAGGCACGGTGACGAGTTGCGGGAACAGCACCAGCAGCAGCAGCACGGCGCCTTCGGCCAGCAAAAAGGGCAGCACGCCGCGCACGGCCTGCGCCATGCTGACCTTGCCCACCGAGCTGACGACGTTGAGCACCACGCCCACGGGCGGCGTGATCATGCCCAGCGAGCAGTTGATGATGAAGATGACTCCGAAGTACACCGGGTCGATGCCCGCCTGCTGCACGATGGGCAGGAACACCGGCGTGAAGATGAGCACGATGGGGATGAAGTCCAGCACCATGCCGGCCAGGAAGATCACGACCATCATGGCTGCCATGAGCACCAGCGGGCTGTCGCCCAGCAACTGCAGCCAGCCGCCGACCTGGCCCGGGATGTCGGCAATGGTGATCATGTAGGAAGCCACCATGGCCAGGGCGGCGAGCAGCAGCACCACCGCCGTGGTGCGCGCGGTGACCAGCAGGCAGTGGTAGATGGTGGCGGGCTTGAGCTCGCGGTACACCACCGCGCCGACGAACAGCGCATAGGCAGCCGCCACCACGGCGGCCTCGGTGGGCGTGAAGATGCCGAACTTGAGGCCACCGATGATGATCACCGGCAGCATCAGCGCCCAGAAGCCCTTGCCCATGAGGCGCAGCCGCTCGGCCATGCTCTGGCGCGGCGCCAGTTGCATGCTGCTCTTGCGCGACACCCACCACCAGGCCAGCACCAGCGAGCCGCCCATCATCACGCCGGGCACGATGCCGGCCAGGAACAGGCGCGTGATCGAGAGGTTGGCCACCACGCCGAACAGCAGAAAGCCGATGGAGGGCGGAATCACCGGCGCGATGATGCCGCCCGCGGCCATGAGCCCGCAGGAGCGCGCCGGGTCGTAGCCCGCCTGGCGCATCATGGGCACGAGGATGGCCGCCAGCGCCGCCGTGTCGGCCACGGCCGAGCCCGACAGGCTGGCCAGCAGCACGGCGGCAAAGATGGCCACATAGCCCAGGCCCCCGCGCAGGTGCCCGACGAAGGCGCCCGCCAGTTCCACGATGCGGCGCGACAGGCCGCCCGCGTTCATGAACTCGCCCGCCAGGATGAAGAAGGGCACGGCCATGAGGACGAAGTTGTCCGCCCCGCCGATGGCGTTCTGCACTACGATCTGGGCGTCGAACTGGTCGAGCTGCAGCATCAGCGCCACGCCCGCGAACAGCAGGGCGAACGCAATGGGCATGCCCACGGCGATGAGCACGAGCAGCGTGCCGAGAAAGAGCAGCGCGCTCATGGGCGCTGCTCCCCGGCGCCGGCGGCCACCTGCGGCAGCTTCTCGGCGATGCGGTCGCTCAGGTCCTGGGTCAGCCCCGCGTCCGGCGGCCCGCCGGCGAAGGTGCTCCAGATGTTGTGCGTGATGGTCACCACCATGCCCAGGCCAAAGACGATGGCCACGGCATACAGCCAGGCGTAGGAGATGCCCAGCACCGGGTAGCTGTTGTCCCAGTTGATGCGCACCTGCTGCCAGCCACCCACGATGAACATGGCGCAGGCCGCCAGCATCAGGGCGCCGGTGAGCAGCACGAGCAGCTTGCGCGCCCCCACGGGCAGGCGCGCGGCCAGCGCATCGAAGCCGATGTGCGCGTGCTGCGCCGAGGCCAGGATGGCGCCCAGGAAGATCAGCCAGACGAACAACAGCCGTGCCAGCTCCTCGGACTGGGCGATGCCCGAATCAAAGGCGTAGCGCAGCACCACATTGCCAAACACGAGCACGGCCATGAGCGCCAGGCTCAGGGCAATGCACACCTCCAGCACGCGCACGCCAAGGCGCGACCATCGTTGCCACATCACAGGCTCCAGTGCAGGTTCGGAACGGGCGGCTCAGGCCTTGTGCGCCCAACTGCCGTCGTGCATCCAGGCGGCGTGCTTGGGCGCCTTCTTGGTGCGCGCCCACTCGTTGATCATGTCCCACTTCACCTCGTCGAGCCGCTTCATCATCTCGGGCGTGCCGGTGTTGACGGCCAGCTCCAGGCGGTGGCCGCTGGGGTCGCGGAAATAGATGGACTTGAAGATGGTGTGCTCGGTCGGCCCGATGACCTCGATGCCGTCGGCCTCCATGCGCGCCTTGGCGGCCATCATCTCTTCCATGCTGCCGACCTGCAGCGCCAGGTGCTGCGTCCAGGTGGGGGTGTTGCGGTCGCGGTCCATCTCGGGGCTGTTGGGCAGCTCGAAGAAGGCCAGCACATTGCCGTTGCCCGCGTCCAGGAAGATGTGCATGTAGGGATCGGCCTCGCCCGTGGAGGGCACCTGGTCCTCGGCAATGGCCAGCACGAAGCCCATGTTCAGGTACTTGCCGTACCACTCCACGGTCTGCTTGGCGTCCTTGCAGCGGTAGGCCACGTGGTGGATTTTCTGGATCTGCATGCTGGAGTCTCCTGGGTTCAAGGTGCCTGGTGGTCCATGGCGGCATCCCGTGGGCACGGCGCGGGCGCCTGGCAAAACCGGTGGGCGATGGGCGCATTACAGACCGCTTTCATTTATCATTCAAACGGTTTTTTTTGATTCACTCATCAATTTTTATGATGAATATCAGCCTGCGCCAGTTGCGCGCCCTGGTGGCGCTGGCGCGCACCGGGAGCTTCACCCAGGCTGCGGGCGCACTGCACGTCACGCAGTCCGCCCTGAGCGGGCTCATCAAGGAGCTGGAGCAGAACCTGGGCGTGCGCCTGGTCGATCGCAGCACGCGCAGCGCCGAGCTCACGGTGGTGGGCCGGGAATTCGTGCCGCTGGTGCAAAAAATCCTGCAGGACCTGGATGGCGCGCTGGCCAGCGTGGACGACCTCAAGGCCCTGCGCACCGGGGTGCTGCGCCTGGCCGCACCGCAGCTCATGGCCTGCACCCTGCTGCCCGACGTGATCGCGGCCTACCGCGCCCAGTACCCGGCGGTGCAGGTGCGCCTGACGGACTGTGCCGTCGAGCAGGTGCTGGCACGCGTGGCCGCGGGCGAGGTGGACCTGGGCATCGGGCCCGAGCGCGCCGCCATGGCGGGCATTGCGGCCGAGCCGCTGTTCGACATGCCGTTCATGGTGGTCTTTCCGCGCGGACATGCGCTGGAGAAGCTGCCGCGCATCCGCTGGGAGGACGCCATGGCCTACCCCTTCATCGCCCTGCAGGGCCAGTTCACCGAGCGCCTGGCGCTGGACCTGCATGTGGCGCCGCAGCACCTGACGCTGCACCCGAGCAACGAGGTGTCCTTCATGACCACGGCGCTGAGCATGGTGAGTGCGGGCCTGGGCGTGACGGCCTGCCTGCCCTACGCCGTCTCGCTGGTGCGCCTGCACCAGTTGCAGATCCGTCCGCTGCACGAGCCCGAGCTGCGGCGCAAGTTCCAGGTCTACCGGCGCGCGCAGGCCTCGCTGTCGCCCGCGGCGGAGCAGTTCATGGCCTTCTTGCTGCGCTACGTGGCTGCGCACGGCTGGGGCGAGACCGCGCCCTGAAAGCCCCAGGCCGGGCCGCCGTCAGCGCAAGGCCGGGCCGCCGATGCGCTCTTGCAGCGCCACGGTCTCGCCGATCATGATGAGCGCCGGCGGGCGCACGCCATGCTGCACGCTCAGGTCCGGCAGGGTTTGCAGGGTGCCGACCACGGTGCGCTGGCCCGGCAGCGTGGCCCGCTCGATGAGCGCCGCCGGCGTGCGTGCAGGCAGGCCATGCGCGATGAGCTGGGCGCAAATCGTGGGCAGCGTGCCCACGCCCATGTAGATCACCACGGTCTGGCGCGGACGCGCCAGGGCCTCCCAGTCGAGGGCGACGGTGCGCTCGCCCTCCTCGCCCTGCAGGTGGCCGGTGGCGAGCACCAGCATGCCGGCGTGGTCGCGGTGCGTGAGCGGAATGCCGCTGGATGCGGCCGCGCCCTGGGCAGCGCTGATGCCCGGCACGGTCTCGCAGGCAATGCCCACGGCGGCCAGCGCCTCGGCCTCCTCGCCGCCCCGGCCGAAGATGTAGGGGTCTCCGCCCTTGAGACGCACCAGGGAGCGGCCGCTCTGCGCCAGGCGGATCATCAGCTCGATGATGCCCTCCTGCGGCAGGCTGTGGTTGCTGCTCTGCTTGCCCACGTAGATACGCTCGGCGCTGGCGGGCACCAGGGCCAGCACTTGTGGCGAAACCAGGTTGTCGTACAGCACCAGGCTGGCCTGGGACAGCACCCGCGCCGCCTTGACCGTCAACAGGTCGGCATCGCCCGGGCCGGCCCCCACCAGGGTGACACGGCCCCAGGGGGCGGAGGGCGCAGCGGCGGTCACGGGCGCCGGCGTGTCGCCACGGGCGCTATCCTTGCCATGGCCGGTAGGGTGCGAAAAATCCATCGGAGCTCCGAAGGTGAACCAAGAATGCGCAAAAGAAAAAGTGCTGCGCCGGGCACGGATTGTCAGAAGGGTTTACCCCTAAGACCTTGACGATGGTCAAGGTCTTGCAGGTACATTCGGGGGATTATCCGAGCGTACCGGCTTTTACTTGGCGCTCCCCGCAGTCACCAGAGCGCCGCACTCTGCCATTGCCCATGCTGTCCCCTTCCCCCCCCTCCTTGCGCCGGGCCACAGGCCTGCTCCCGCTGCTCGCGGCACTGGCCTGCACGGCGGCCAACGCCCAACAGCCCCCGGGCGCGGAGCGCCAGCGCGAGCTGATCCGCATGGTGCGCCAGGACTGCGGCTCCTGCCACGGCCTGCAACTCACCGGCGGCCTGGGCCCCGCGCTCACCCGCGAAGCACTGGCCGACAAGCCCCTCGACTCCCTGGCCGCCACCATCTACGGCGGCCGCCCCGGCACCCCCATGGCGCCCTGGAAGGCCATGCTCAGCGAGGCCGACGCCCTGTGGATCGCCCAGCAACTGATGGCCGGATTCCCCGAGCCGCACAAGGATGCCCGATGAAACGCCGTGATTGCCTCGCCCTGCTGGGCGCCTCCTCCCTGCTGCTGGCGGGCTGCGCCAGCACCGGCACCCCACCCTCCCTGGTCGGCACCGGCGACCTGGGCGTCGTCGTGGCGCGCTCCACGGGCACGCTGGCCATCGTCAACACCAGCTCACGCAAGCTGCTGGCCGAGGTCAAGGGGCTGGGCGACCTCTCGCACGCCTCGGTGGTGTTCTCGCGCGATGCACGCCACGCTTTTGTCTTCGGGCGCGACGGCGCGCTCACCAAGGTGGACCTGCTGACGCAGCGCATCGCCGGCCGCGTGATGCAGGCGGGCAACTCCATCGGCGGCGCCATCAGCGCCGATGGCCGCCTGGTGGTGGCGCAGAACTACACGCCCGGCGGCATCAAGGCCTTCAACGCCGAGACCCTGGAACTGGTCGCCGACGTGCCCGCCGAATACGCACCCGGCAAACTCTCGCGCGTGGTCGGCCTGGTCGATCTGCCGGGGCAGCGCTTCGCCTACAGCCTGTTTGACGCCAACGCCATCTGGATCACCGACCTGTCCGATCCGGCACGCCCCGTCACCACCAAGCTGCCGAACATCGGCCGCCAGCCCTACGACGCGCTGGTCACGCCCAACGGCCGCCACTACATCGCCGGCCTGTTCGGCGAGGATGGCCTGGCCATGGTGGACCTGTGGGAAGAGCAGCCCCGCGTGCGCCGCATCCTGGCCGGCTACGGCCGGGGCCAGGAGCCGCTGCCGGTGTACAAGATGCCGCACCTGCGCGGCTGGGCCGTGGCCGGGCGCCGCGCCTACCTGCCCGCCATCGGCCGCCACGAGGTGCTGGTGGTGGACACCGACACCTGGCAGGAGGTGGGCCGCATCCCCGTGGCGGGCCAGCCCGTGTTCGTGATGGCCCGGCCCGACGGCCGCCAGGTGTGGGTCAACTTTTCCGTGCCCGACTACCACCGCGTGCAGGTCATCGACACCACCACGCAGCAGATCGTGCGCACGCTGGAGCCCGGCAAGGCCGTGCTGCACATGGAATTCACGCCGCGCGGCGAATCGGTCTGGATCAGCTCGCGCGACGACCACCGCGTCAGCGTGATCGACACGCAAACCTTCGCCACCCAGGCCACCATGACGGTGGATTCGCCCAGCGGCATCTTCTTCACGTCCCGCGCCGCGCGGGTGGGGTTCTAGATGAACCCCCAACCCGACCTGCGCCTGACACTGCTCAACCCCTGGCAGCGCGACTTCCCACTGGTGCGTGAACCCTTTGCACAGATCGCAGATGCCCAGGGCCTGAGCACCGAGGAAGTGCTGGCCGGCTATGCCCGGCTGCGGCAGGAGGGCGCCCTGAGCCGCATCGGCGGCGTGTTCGCGGGCAATGCCGGTGGCGCCGCCCTGCTGGCCGCCATGGCCGTGCCGCCCGAACGGCTGGACGCGGTGGCCGCGGTGGTCTCCAGCCACCCCGGCGTGAACCACAACTACCAGCGCGAGCACCACTACAACCTCTGGTTCGTGATGACCGGGCAGGACGATGCCGCCGTGCGCGCCGCCATGCGCTCGCTCGAAGAAGCCACGGGATTGAGCGCGCTGCAACTGCGCATGCAGCGCGCCTACCGCATCGACCTGGGCTTCGACCTGCGCGGCAGCACCGCCCCCGCGCCCATGGCGGCGGCGCGCGAGGCCACGCCGGTGCAGGGCGCCGACCGACCGCTCGCCGCCCTGCTCGAAGACGGCCTGCCGCTGGTGCCGCGCCCCTACGACGCCTGGGCCCAGGCGCTGGGCCGCACGCCCGAATCCGTGCTGCACACGCTGCAGCAGTGGCTGGACCAGGGCACGGTGCGGCGCATCGGCGCCATCGTGCGCCACCATGAACTGGGCTTCGACGCCAACGCCATGACGGTGTTCAACATCCCCGATGCCCAGGTGGATGCCTGCGGCGAGGCGCTGGCGCGGGTGACCGGGGTGACGCTGGCCTACCGGCGCGAGCGCGCCGAGGGCTGGCCCTACAACCTGTACTGCATGGTGCATGGCCGCGACCGCGCCGCCGTGCGCGACGTGATCGCACGCGCCATCGCCGAAGCCGACCTCGGCGACTTTCCGCACGAGGTGCTGTTCTCCTGCCGCCGCTTCAAGCAGACCGGCCCGCGGCGCTTCCGCGCCCTGCCCGCCGCTGTGCCCGGCACCACCACGACCCCGGAGGTGCTTGATGCTGTCGCCGGATGATGCCCGCCTGCTGGAGCGCCTGCACGGCGACCTGCCGCTGACCGAGCGGCCCTTCGCCGATGTGGCGGCCGAGTTCGGCTGGACCGAGGACGACGTGATCGGTCGGCTCTCGGCCCTGCTGGAAAGCGGCATGCTCACGCGCTTCGGCCCGCTGTTCCAGATCGAGCGCGCGGGCGGCCTGTTCGTGCTGGCCGCCATGGCCGTGCCCGAGGAGCGCTTTGATGCCGTCACGGCCCAGGTCAACGCGCACCCCGAGATCGCGCACAACTACCGGCGCGCGCACGCGCTCAACATGTGGTTCGTGCTCGGCACCGAGACGCCGGCGCAGTGCGCGGCCGCCATCGAACGCATCGAGGCCGAGACGGGCTTGCCCGTGCTGGCCTTCCCGAAGGAGCGCGAGTTCTTCGTCGAACTCAAGCTCCCCCTGACCAACGGAGAAGCCCATGGCGCTTGACGATTTCGACCGCGCCCTGATCGCCGCCACGCAGGGCGGCCTGCCGCTGGTGCCGCGCCCCTATGACGCTGTGGGCGAACGCCTGGGCGTGTCGGGCCAGCAGGTGCGCGAGCGCCTGGCGCAGATGCTGGAAAGCGGCCTGGTGCGCCGCATCGGCGCCGTGCCCAACCACTACCGCCTGGGCTTCACGGCCAACGGCATGAGCGTCTGGGACGTGGACGACGCGCTGGTGGACCAGCTGGGCGAACGCATCGGCCAGCTGCCCGGCGTGAGCCACTGCTACCGCCGCCCGCGCCGCCTGCCGAGCTGGCCGTACAACCTGTTCGCCATGCTGCATGGCCGCACGCGCGCCGAGGTCGAACAACAGGCCGTGCAGCTGCGCGAGCTGCTCGGTGCCGCCTGCCGGGGCCACGACATTCTGTATTCCACCGCCATCCTCAAGAAGACCGGTCTGCGTCTTCGGGAAAGCTAAGAAAGCCCATCATGTTCCGCATCAGCCAATACATGCGCGAGCTCGCGCAAGCCCAGGCCACGGGCACCTACCCCGTTCCCGCCCGCCGTGGCAGCGGCCAGCCGCCGGGGCCCGTGGTGATCTGGAACCTGATCCGCCGCTGCAACCTGACCTGCAAGCACTGCTACGCGCTGTCGGCCGACCACGACTACGAGGGCGAGCTGTCCACGCAGGAAGTGTTCACCGTCATGGACGACCTCAAGGCCTACAGGGTGCCGGTGCTCATCCTCTCGGGCGGCGAGCCGCTGATGCGGCCCGACATCTTCGAGATCGCCGAGCGCGCCCGGGACATGAAGTTCTACACGGGCCTCTCCACCAACGGCACGCTGATCGACGAGCCCATGGCCGACCGCATCGCCGCCATGGGCTTCGACTACGTGGGCATCAGCCTGGACGGCCTGCGCGAGACGCACGACTTCTTCCGCCGCCTCGACGGCGCGTTCGACCGCAGCCTGGCCGCCGTGCGCTACCTGCACCAGCGCGGCGTGAAGGTGGGCCTGCGCTTCACCATGACGGCCATGAACGCGCACGACTTCCCGCCGCTGCTCGACCTGATGCGCCAGGAAGCCGTGGACAAGTTCTACTTCTCGCACCTCAACTACGCCGGGCGCGGCAACATCCACCGCGGCAAGGACGCGCAGTTCCAGGCCACGCGCGACGCGCTCGACCTGCTGTACGAGCGCGCCTGGCAGTCCGCCCTGGAAGGCCGCGAGGAAGACTACGTGACCGGTAACAACGACGCCGACGGCCCCTACCTGCTGCAATGGGTGCGCGAGCGCATGCCGCAGTGGGAGGCGCCGCTGCGCGAGCGCCTCATCGCCTGGGGCGGCAATTCGAGCGGCGTGAACGTGGCCAACATCGACAACCTGGGCAGCGTGCACCCCGACACCATGTGGTGGCACCACGACCTGGGCAACGTGCGCCAGCGCCCGTTTTCAAGCATCTGGTCCGACACCTCCGAGCCGCTGATGGCCGGCCTCAAGGCCAAGCCGCGCCCGGTGGGAGGACGCTGCGCGTCGTGCCACTATTTCGAGATCTGCGGCGGCAACACACGCGTGCGCGCCCAGCAGCTCACGGGCGACGCCTGGGCCGAGGACCCCGGCTGCTACCTGCGCGACGACGAGATCGGCCTGGTCTCGGGCAGCGATGCGCAGCGCGTGGCCGTGACACCGTTCAGCAACCGCCGCCGCACCATCGAGATCCACCCGGAGACCCACAATGCGTGAGCGCCTGCAGCACTGGCTGGCCCGTTCAGCCCCCCTGGCCCTGGGCCTGGGCCTGCTCTGGATGGGCCTGGAACTCGCCCACGCCCAGCCCGGCGCCACCCCTGCCGCATCCGTGGACGCCCAGGCCCTGTACCAGCAGCATTGCGCCGCCTGCCATGGCGTGCAGCGCACCGGCGCCATGGGTCCGGCGCTGCTGCCCGAGAGCCTGGAGCGCCTGCGCCGCCCGGAGGCGCTCCAGGTCATTGGTGAAGGCCGCCCGGCCACGCAAATGCCCGGGTTTGCCGCGACGCTGTCGCAGGCCGAAATCGCCGCGCTGGCCGCGTGGATCTACCAGCCCGTGCTGCCCACGCCCACCTGGAGCGACGCGGACGTGCGCGCCTCGCGCACCGTGCCGGCACAGGACAAGCCGCTGGCGGACCGGCCGCAGTGGAAGGCCGATCCCATGAACCTGTTCGTGGTCGTCGAGGGCGGCGACCACCATGTGTCTGTGCTCGATGGCGACCGCTTCGAGGTCATCACGCGCTTTGCCAGCCGCTACGCACTGCATGGCGGCCCCAAGTTCACCCCCGACGGGCGCTACGTGTTCTTCGGCTCGCGCGACGGCTGGATCACCAAGTACGACCTGTGGAACCTGGCCGTGGTGGCCGAGGTGCGCGCGGGCCTGAACATGCGCAACGTGGCCGTGAGCGGCGATGGCCGCTGGGTCATGGCCGCCAACTACCTGCCACGCACCGTCATGCTGTTCGACGCCGACCTGCAGCTGGTCAAGCGCTTCGAGGCCACCACGCTGGACGGCAAGCGCGCCTCGCGCGCCTCGGCGGTGTACGACGCCGCGCCGCGCAAGAGCTTCGTCGTCGCACTCAAGGACCTCCCCGAGGTCTGGGAAATCTCTTACGACCCCAAGGCCCCGCCCATCTACGACGGCCTGGTGCACGACTACAAGATGGGCGAAGCCCTGCCCAAGCCGGGCTTCCAGAACGTGCGCCGCACGCCGCTGGAGGAGCCGCTGGACGACTTCTTCTTCGACCAGAGCTACCGCCATGTGCTCGGCGCCACGCGCCCCAAGGCGGGCAGCAGCGAGGGCGCCACCGCCCAGGTGGTGAACCTGGACGTGCGCCGCAAGATCGCCGACCTGCCCATTGCCGGCATGCCGCACCTGGGCTCGGGCATCACCTTCGCCTGGAACGGCACCACGGTGCTCGCCAGCCCGAACCTGAAGGACGGCGCCATCGACGTGATCGACATGAAGACCTGGCGCACGGTCAAGACCATTCCCACGCCCGGGCCGGGCTTCTTCATGCGCAGCCACGAAAACTCGCGCTACGCCTGGACCGATTCGATGATGAGCCCGAAGGCCAAGGACACGCTCACGCTGATCGACAAGGCCACGCTGGAGCCCGTGGCCAGCCTACGCGAGCCGGGCAAGACGCTGGCGCACATCGAGTTCACCAAGGACGGGCGCTACGCCCTGGCCAGCGTGTGGGAGATGGACGGCGCCCTCATCGTGTACGACGCGCAAACGCTCAAGGAAGTCAAGCGCCTGCCCATGAAGAAGCCCGTGGGCAAGTACAACGTGTGGAACAAGATCACGCGCTCTGAGGGCACATCGCATTAGGCTGGGGAGCACCCCCCCTGTGGCCCTGCGGGCCTTCCCCCCGCTCTCGCATGGCTGCGCCATGCGGGCAGGGGGACGCTCCCAGCGCGGCGGGGCGGCCCTTGCGCGGGAGCCCTGGTATCGTCGGCGCCCCTCTCATGCGCCGCAGGCGTTGTACACACAGGTTGAATTGACATGGCAGCCAATACCCCCATCACCCGCATTCACCCGCAGGCCCAATGGTCGGACGCCGTGGTGCACCAGCACACGGCGTACTTGGTGGAGGTGCCCGAGAGTGGCACCGACATCACCAGCCAGACGCAGGCCCTGTTCGCGCAGGCCGAGCGCAGCATGGCGCTGTGCGGCACCGACAAGCGCCACATCCTGATGGCGACGATCTACCTCAAGCACATGGCCGACCGCGCGGCCTTCAACGCGTTGTGGCAGGCCTGGCTGCCCGAGGGCTGCGCCCCGGCGCGCGCCTGTGTGAGCGCGGAACTGGCCAGTCCAGACTATTTGCTGGAGATCGTGTTTACGGTGGCGGTGCCTTTGGGCTGAGCTGCGCGACGGGTTCGTCCCGCGCAATACGGCCATCGACCAGCTCCACCAGCCGGTCGCAGCGCGCAGCCAGGCGCGGGTCGTGGGTGACGACGATGAAGGCCGTGCCGCGCTCGGCGTGGATGCGGCGCAGCAGCGCAAACACGTCGTCGGAAGAAGCCGTGTCCAGGTTGCCCGTAGGCTCGTCGGCCAGCACCAGCGGCGGATCCATGACCAGCGCACGCGCAATCGCCACGCGCTGCTGCATGCCGCCCGACAGTTCCGACGGCCGCTTGTGCAGGGCCGCCGCCAGGCCCACGGCGTCGAGCAGTTCGCGCGCCTTGGCCTGCGCCTGCGCACTGACCCGGCCCGCGTGCATCAGCGCGGGCAGCGTGACGTTCTCCAGCGCCGTGAAGGCAGGCAGCAGGTGGTGGAACTGGAACACGAAGCCCAGCGTGCTACGCCGGCGCAGCGTGAGTTCGCCATCCGACAGGCCGCGCACCGAATCGCCCAGAAGCCGGTAGTCGCCTGCGGTCATGCGTTCGAGCAGGCCCAGGATATTGAGCAGCGTGCTCTTGCCCGAGCCCGAGGGCCCGATCAGCGCCAGAAACTCCCCGCGCTGCACGCGCAGGTCGATCCCGTGCAATACCTCGGCCTCATTGGGCTGGCCCAGGTTGTAGCGTTTGCGCAGGTCGTGCAGTTCGATCAGCATGGCGGTCACCCGCTACATCCGGATGGCTTGCGCCGGGTCCATGGCTGCCGCACGGCGCGCCGGCGCCACGGCGGCGAGCACGCCGCATACCGTGGCCATCAAGGCCACGCGCAGCGCCGTGGGCACCGGTACGGTGATGGCAAACAGCGGCAACCCATCCGAGCCGCGCACAAACGTGGTGAAGGCCCAGACCAGCGCCACCGCCAGCAGCAAGCCCAGCAGCGAGCCCAGCGCCCCCACCACCGCGCCCTGCAGCAGGAAGATGCGCTGCATCTGCCCGCGCGTGGCGCCCATGGCGCGCAGAATGCCGATCTCGCGCCCCTTTTGCACGACCGACACCACCAGCACGCTGGCAATGCCCAGCACCACCACCACCAGCACCACCGCGCGGATGATGGTGGTGCTGACGCTCTGGGCATTGAGCGCCGAGACGAGCTGGGCGTTGCTCTCCTGCCAGCTTTCCACGCGCAGCGGGTACTGGCGGCGCAGGCGGTCGGCCAGGGCCTGCGCGGACCAGACGTCCGTCACCGTCAGGTCCAGGTGCGTGGCGCCGCCGGGCAGGCCTTGCAGGCTTTGCGCCGCGCGCAGCGGCACGATCACGGTGCGGCGGTTGAGGTCCTTCACGCCCAGGTCCACCAGCGCGGTCACGCGCGCGGAGTCGCTCACCAGGCCGGTGCGCAGGGTGAGGCGGTCGCCCACGCGCAGGCCCAGGTCGGCGGCCAGCTCGCGGCCGATGATGGCCTCGCCCGGCTGCAGGCTGGCGCGCCCCGCCACCACCTTGGAGCGCAAGTTGACGATGCGGTCGTAGCGCTCGAGCTCCACACCCATCAGCGCAATGGACAGCGCCGCCTCGCCGCGCAGCGCCAGGCCCGCGCCCGACACCATGGGCGAGACCGCCGCCACGCCCGGCGTGGCCTGCAGCACCGGCAGCAGCGCCTGCCAATTGGCCACGGAGCGCAGGCGCTGGGCGCGCGGCTGGGTGTCGCTGAGCACCGCCGTGGCGGCCTCCAGACGGGCCGCCGGCGTCACCAGGTCCTCGGGGGCGCGCAGGCTGATATGCGCCTGAGCGCCCAGGGTCTTGGCCAGGGTGTTGGCCTGCAGTCCTTCGATGAGCGCGGAGATGTAGGCCACCACGGCGACCCCGGCCGCCACGCCCACGATGATGAGCAGCGTCTGCATGCGCCCCTCGCGCAGGAAGCGCCAGGCCACCTGCCATTCAAAGCCCGGCCAGTAGCGCCGCATCAGCGCCCCATGCCCTGGGCCAGGGCCGCACCGGCCGCGCCGCCCTCACCCGTGCGCACCCCGGCCGCCTGCTCCCAGGGCACGGGCCGTGGACGCACGCGCTGGCCCGGCTGCGCGGTGGCGCTGCGCAGCACCCAGTCCTCGGCCGAGAGCCCTTCCCGCACCTCGAACGCATCGAGCGTGCGCAGGCCCACGCGCACGCGGCGCAGCTCGGCCCGGCCGTCGCTGGCAACCAGCAGTTGCGCCGTATCGCCCTCGATGGGCGCGCGCAGCACCGACAGCGGCAGTGCCAGGGCGCGCGCGCTGCGGCCCGTTTCCACCTCCACGGAGAGCGTCATGTCTTCGCGCAAGAAATCGGGCGGCGCCTGCTCCAGCGCCAGCTTGACCTCGATGGCGCCGCGCTGCGCGTCCACCCCCGGGGCGAGGGACTGCACCCGCGCCGCAAACGGCTGGCCGGCAAAGGCGTCGGCCAGCACGGTCGCGGGCTGGCCCGGCTGCAACTGCTGCAGGAAGCGCTCGTCCACCGGGGCCACGAGCTGCGTGGGGCCGTCCAGCGCCAGCGTCAGCAGGGCCTTGCCCGGCTGCACGATCTGGCCCGGCTCCACGCTGCGCAGGATCACGCGCCCGTCGCCGCTGGCACGCAGCGCGGTCTGCGCCAGCCGGGCCTGGGCGGCCTGGGTGGCGGCGCGCGCGGCGTCCCACTGGGCCTGGGCCTGCGCGGTATCGGCACCGGCGTCGCCCTGGGCCTGCCACTGTGCCTGGGCGGCGGCCTGCTGGGCCAGCGCCACATCGAGCGCGCGGCGCGCTTCGTCGCGCTGCGCCGGGCTGTAGAAACCCTGGGCCACGAGCGGCTCCACGCGCTCGAACTGGGCGCGTGCCGCGCGCACGCTGGCGTCGGCCTGGGCGAGCGCCGCCTGCGCCGCCTGGCGGCCCGTGCCGCGCAGGCCCGCCAGGCGCGCGCGTGCCTGCTGCTCGGCTGCCTGGGCCTGCGCCAGGGCGGCCTGGGCCTCGTCGGATTCGAGCTGCACCAGCACCTGGCCGGCGCGCACGCGCGCGCCCTCGTCCACCGCCACGCGCGCCACGCGCGCCGTCACGGTGCTGCCCAGCTCCACCCGCGTGAGGCTTTCCACGCGCGCGGAAAACTGCAGGCTGCGCACCAGCGGCCCCTGGCGCGGCTGCACGGCATCGACCGGCGCGGGCCGGGCGGCCAGCCAGACCGCGCCCACGAGCAGCAGCACCAGCACGCCCGCCACCAGGACGCGCCGCCCCGTTGTCATACCCCGGCCCCGAACAGGTCGGCGCCCCCCCGGGCCGCCGGCGGCTGCAGCCCCAGGTGGCGCCACGCGGCCTGCGTGGCGATGCGCCCGCGCGGCGTGCGCTGCAGATAGCCCTGCTGGATGAGGTAGGGCTCGATCACGTCCTCGATGGTGCCGGCCTCTTCGCCAATGCTCGCGGCGATGTTGTCCAGCCCCACCGGGCCGCCGTCGAAGCGGTGGATCACGGCCTCCAGGAGCTTCCTGTCCATCACGTCGAAGCCCTGCGGGTCCACGTCGAGCATGGCCAGCGCGCGGTGGGCCATGTCCTGCGTGATGCGGCCGTTGCCCTTGACCTCGGCATAGTCGCGCACACGGCGCAGCAGCCGGTTGGCGATGCGCGGCGTGCCGCGCGAGCGGCGCGCGATCTCGAAGCCGCCCGCGTCGTCGATGGGCGCGCCCAGCAGCCCCGCACTGCGCATCACGATGCGCGCCAGTTCCTCGGGCGTGTAGAACTCCAGCCGCGCCACGATGCCGAAGCGGTCGCGCAGCGGGTTGGTGAGCATGCCCGCGCGCGTGGTGGCGCCCACCAGCGTGAAGGGCTGCAGATCGAGCTTGATGCTGCGCGCCGCCGGCCCCTCGCCGATCATGATGTCGATCTGGTAGTCCTCCAGCGCGGGGTAGAGGATTTCCTCGACCACGGGCGAGAGGCGGTGGATCTCGTCGATGAAGAGGACGTCGTTCCTCTCCAGGTTGGTCAGCAGCGCGGCGAGGTCCTTGGGCTTTTCCAGCACCGGGCCGCTGGTCTGGCGAAGCTGAACGCCCAGCTCGGCCGCGATGATGTGGCTGAGCGTGGTCTTGCCCAGCCCCGGCGGGCCGAACAGCAGCACATGGTCCAGCGCCTCCGCGCGCTTCTTCGCCGCGCCGATGAAGATCTCGAGCTGCTCGCGCGCCTTGGCCTGGCCCACGTACTCCTGCAGCAGCTTGGGGCGCAGGGCACGCTCCAGGGCTTCCTCCTGGGCGGAGGTCGGCGCGGCGGAAACCACGCGCTTCGGGGGCGCGGGGGCGAAATCGTCGGTGTGGATGCTCATGCCCTGCCCCTCACTTGGCCAGCGCCTTGAGCGCCAGTTTGATGCCCTCGCTCACGCCCACCTCGGGCGGCAGCGCCTTGAGCGCGCTGGCGGCCTCCTTGTCGTTGTAGCCCAGGGCCAGCAGCGCCTGCAGGATGTCGGCCTGGCTGTCGCTCACGGCCTGCGTGCGCGCCCCCATGTCGGCGCCCAGCTTGCCCTTGAGCTCCAGCAACAGGCGCTCGGCCGTCTTCTTGCCGATGCCGGGCACCTTCACCAGGCGCCCCGCCTCCTGCAGCGAGACGGCCTGGGCCAGGTCCGCCACGCCCATGCCCGAGAGGATGGACAGCGCCGTGCGCGGCCCCACGCCGCTCACCTTGATGAGTTCGCGAAACGCCTGGCGCTCGGCCTGCGTGCCAAAGCCGTAGAGCAGTTGCGCATCCTCGCGCACGATGAACTGCGTGAGCAGGGCCACCCGCTCGCCGACGGCGGGCAGGTTGTAGAACGTGCTCATGGGCACCAGCACCTCGTAGCCCACGCCGTGGCAGTCCACCAGCACCTCGGGGGGGTTCTTTTCCAACAGCGTGCCGCTCAATTTGCCTATCATGCGAAGCGTCCTTTTCGCGCGCCAGGGCCTGGTGCGCACAACCACAGACCGGGAATTATCCGCGTGATCCTGCGCCACTCCTTCATCCCCCAGAACAACCAGCGCCTGGCGCACCTGTGCGGTCCGGCCGACGTGCACCTGCGCACCATCGAGGCGGCGCTGCAGGTCTCCATCGGCCACCGCCACGGCCAGTTCAAGGTGGACGGGCCCAAGGCCCGCGCCACGCAGGCCATGGAGCTGCTGCAGGCGCTGTATGAGCAGGCCGACCGGCCCATCAAGGAGGAGCATGTGCAGCTCATGCTGGCCGGCGACAGCGCCCTGCGCGAGGACGCGGACGGCGCGCTCGTGCTGCACACGCGCCGCGCCGACCTGCGCGCGCGCACGCCCAACCAGAGCGTGTACCTGGAGAACATCGCCACGCACGACATCAGCTTCGGCATCGGGCCTGCGGGCACGGGCAAGACCTATCTGGCCGTGGCCTGTGCGGTCGATGCGCTCGAGCGCGCCAGCGTGCAGCGCATCGTGCTCACGCGCCCGGCCGTCGAGGCCGGCGAGCGCCTGGGCTTTCTGCCGGGCGACCTGACGCAGAAGGTCGATCCCTACCTGCGCCCGCTGTACGACGCGCTGTACGAGCTCATGGGCTTCGACCGCGTGCAGAAAGCCTTCGAGCGCAATGCGCTGGAGATCGCGCCGCTGGCCTTCATGCGCGGGCGCACGCTGAACAACGCCTTCGTCATCCTCGACGAAGCGCAGAACACCACGCCCGAGCAGATGAAGATGTTCCTCACGCGCATCGGCTTCGGCGCCAAGGCCGTGGTGACGGGCGACGTGAGCCAGATCGACCTGCCCAAGGGCGCCCTGAGCGGCCTGGTCGACGCCGAGCGCGTGCTCCGGCGCGTCAAGGGCATCGCCTTCACCCACTTCAACAGCCAGGACGTGGTGCGCCACCCGCTGGTGGCGCGCATCGTGGACGCCTACGACGCACAGCGCAGCCGCCGCAGCCCGGCCTGAACGCAAAATACTATTGTTTTGATAGCTGGTAGCGCTTGATGTACGGGCGCTGGAGGCCAAAATGGCTTTGAATCACCTCACGCTCTCCCTGCAGTTTGCCCGCACCGAGGACACGGCGGCCCACCGCGCCGTGCTGCCGCGCCACAAGGTCGCGCGCTGGATACGCCACGCGCTCAGCGCGGACGCCGAGATCACCGTGCGCATCGTCGGCGAGGACGAGGGCCGCCAGCTCAACCGCGACTACCGCCACAAGGACTACGCCACCAACGTGCTCACCTTCGACTACCAGCAGGCGCCCACGGTCCTGGCCGACCTGGTGCTGTGCGCCCCGGTGGTCGAGCGCGAGGCGCGCGCGCAGAACAAGACGCTGGAGGAGCACTACGCCCACCTGCTGGTGCACGGCACCCTGCACGCCCAGGGCTGGGACCACGAGACCAGCGAGGAGGACGCGCAGGAGATGGAGGCCTACGAGAGCGCCATCCTGCGCGAGCTGGGGTTTGCCGACCCCTACGCCGCCTGAGCCGCCCCGGCCCCGCGCGCACGGCGCCAAGGCTGCGCCGCGGGCAAAACACCTTTGCCTGAAACGGCCCTGCTGGGCCGCCTAAGATCGGCCCGGTTTCCCGCGCTCTTCTTGTTCCCCACTGCCCCATGACCGACACCCTCCTGCTGCTCGTTGCTGCCTTCGTCGCCGGCGCCCTCAACGCCGTCGCCGGGGGCGGCAGCTTTCTGACCCTGCCTACGCTCGTCTTCACCGGCATGCCGCCCGTGGCCGCCAACGCCACGGGCACGGTGGCGCTGCTGCCGGGCTACATGGCCGGGGCCTGGGGCTTTCGCGAGGACATGGCGCCGCCGCCGGGCCTGTCGATGCGCTCGGTGGTGCTGCTGTCGGTGGTGGGCGGCTCGCTGGGCGCGGCGCTGCTGCTGGTCACGCCCGATGCCACCTTCCGCAAGGTGGTGCCCTGGCTGCTGCTGGCGGCCACGGCGCTGTTCGCCTTCGGCCCGCAACTGCGCCAGTGGGCCGGCTCCGCGCAGCACGGCGGCGCCGCCTCGGCCTGGAAGGCGGGCCTGGGCATGCTGCTGGTGGCCGGCTATGGCGGCTACTTCAACGGCGGCCTGGGCATTTTGCTGCTCGCCCTGCTGGGCCTCCTGGGGCAGACACAGCTCAATGCCATGAACGGCATGAAGAACCTGGTCTCGGCGCTGCTCACCGCCATCGCCGTGGCCATTTACGCCGCCGGCGGCATCGTGCACTGGCAGGAGGCGCTGGTCATGATGCTGGCGGCCACCGCGGGCGGCTACGGCGGCGCGCGCGTGGCGCGCCGGCTGCCCGCCCCCGTGCTGCGCTGGGGCATCGTGGCGACGGGGCTGGTGATGGCCGGGCTGTTTTTCTGGAAACAGTAAGAAATCGGGCTGTAGCGCTTATCCAGTAAGCGCAGGCAGCTATCGTTTTTGATACCTGCCGGCCGCTGCCCGCCCTGGCCGGCCGGCCTTGTCACGCGCAGTACACCCCTGCCCGGCAAGACTCGCGCCCGCGCAGTAGCATGCATGGCAAGCGCGCGGCGCGCCCGGGGCGGCGCCGCGCATGCCCGTGAACCCCTGCAAGGAAAGCCATGCTCAACTTCGAATTCCACAACCCCACCCGCATCGTCTTCGGCCAGGGCAAGGTGGCCGACCTGGCGCGCCTGGTGCCGCCAGCGGCCCGGGTGCTGGTGCTCTACGGCGGCGAGAGCGCGCGGCGCACCGGCACGCTGGCCGAAGTGCGCGCCGCCCTGGGCGAGCGCAGCGTGAGCGAGTTCGGCGGCATCGAGCCCAACCCCAGCTACGAGACGCTGATGCGCGCCGTGGCGCAGGTGCGCGCCGAGAACATCGACTACCTGCTCGCCGTGGGCGGCGGCTCCGTCATCGACGGCACCAAGTTCGTGGCTGCCGCCGCCTGCTTTGACGGCGAGCCCTGGGATATCCTGCTGCAGCGCGGGCGCAATGTGCAGCGCGCCCTGCCGCTGGCCAGCGTGCTCACGCTGCCCGCCACGGGTTCGGAGATGAACAACGGCGGCGTGGTCACACGCAAGGCCACGCAGGCCAAGCTGTCGTTCTCCAGCGCGCACTGCTTCCCGCAGTTCTCCGTGCTCGACCCGACCAAGACCTACACCCTGCCGCGCGAGCAGATCGCCAACGGCCTGGTGGACGCCTACGTGCACATCATGGAGCAGTACCTCACCTACCCCGTGCAGGCGCGCCCGCAGGACCGCTTTGCCGAGGGCCTGCTGCAGACGCTGGTGGAAATCGCCCCCGGCGCACTGGCCGAGCCGCCCGACTACGACCACCGCGCCAACCTCATGTGGACAGCCACGCTGGCGCTCAACGGCCTGATCGGCGCGGGCGTGCCGCAGGACTGGGCCACGCACATGATCGGCCACGAGCTCACCGCCCTCTACGGCATCGACCACGCGCGCACGCTGGCCATCGTGCTGCCCTCGCTCATGCAGTCGCAGCGCGCGGCCAAGCGCGACAAGCTGCTGCAGTACGCCGAGCGCGTCTGGCACGTCAGCGCTGGCAGCGAGGACGAGCGCATCGACGCCGCCATCACGCACACGCGCGCCTTCTTCGAGAGCGTGGGCATCCCCACGCGCCTGTCGGCCTACGGCCTGGGGCGCGAGGCCGTGGACGCCGTGGTGGCGCAGCTCACGGCGCACGGCATGCTCAAGCTGGGCGAGCACCGCGCCATCACGCCCGAAGTCAGCCGCGCCATCCTCGAAGCGGCGCTCTGACCGGCGTCCATTGCGGCGCGGGGGCGGTTCTGCTATCGTGATCCGGGGCGCCCATGCGCCCTTGGCTTGCGAAGGAGGCCGACATGTACCAACGCATCCTCGTTCCGGTGGACGGCAGTCCCACCTCCCTCCAGGGGCTGGCAGAAGCCATCCGCCTCGCGCAGACCACGGGCGGCCAGATCCGCGTGCTGCACATGGTGGACACCCTCTCCATCGCCATGGCCGTAGGGGCCTATGCCATCAGCGCCGACGTGCTCGACCAGTTGCGCGCCGACGGCGAGCAAATCCTGCAGGACGCGCGCGCCCAGGCGGTGGCGGCCGGCGTGGCCGCCGACACCGTGCTGGACGACGGCGTGCACGGCCACCTGGCCGACCGCGTGGCCGAACAGGTGCGCACCTGGCCCGCCGACGTGGTGGTGCTGGGCACGCATGGCCGGCGCGGCGTGGGCCGCCTGCTGCTGGGCAGCGACGCCGAGCAGGTGCTGCGCACCACGCGCGTGCCGGTGCTGCTGGTGCGCGGGCAAGAAGCGCCGTGACCGCCGAGCGCCCGCCCGGCCAGCGCACCTGCCTGTACGGCACCACGGCGCTGGGCACGGTCATGGACCGCATGGCGCGCCAGGCCGCGGGGCTGCTGGCGGACCACGAGCGCGTCGCCGTGGTCGGCATCCTGCGCCGGGGCGCACCGCTGGCCGAGCGCCTGACCGCGCTCATGGTGCGCCGCTACGGCCTGCGCATGCCGCTGCGGCTGGACCTGTCCGTCAAGCGCTACGCCGACGACCTGACCCTGCTGCACCCGCAGACCCAGCTCACCGAAGACGCCCGCCACGCCGCCATCGACCTCGCCGGCCATGCGCTGCTGGTCGTCGATGACGTGCTCTACACGGGCCACTCCCTGCTGCGGGTGCTCGAATACCTCGCGCGCAAGCAGCCCGCGGAGATCCGCGTGGCCGTGCTGGCCGACCGCGGCGTCGCGCGCCTGCCGCTGCATGCGGACATCGTCGGCATGCGGCTGGACATCGCCCCCGGGGACGTGATCGAGTGCAACGTCCCGCCCTACGAGGACGAATTCAAGATCGAGCTGCTGCAATTGCAGCACAGCGCGTGAGCCGGCCGGCCGCGCGCAGGCCATGAAAGGGGACTGCCATGTTCCAGGATCGCAGCGACGCCGCCCGCCGCCTGGCGGCCAGCCTGCAGGCCTGCGCCGGCCAGAAACCGCTGGTGCTGGCCATCCCGCGCGGCGCCGTGCCCATGGGGCGCATCATTGCGCAACAGCTCGGCGGCGAGCTCGATGTGGTGCTGGTGCGCAAGCTGCACGCCCCCTTCCAGCCCGAGCTGGCCGTGGGCGCAGTGGACGAGAGCGGCTGGACCTACACCGTGCCGCAGGCCGAACGGGTGGGCGCCGACGCCGCCTACCTGGCCCAGGAGACGCGCACCCAGATGCAGGCCCTGCGCGCGCGCCGCGCGCTCTACAGGCCCGTGCGCACGCCCATCGACCCGGCCGGGCGCACGGTCATCGTGGTCGATGACGGGTTGGCCACCGGCGCCACCATGGTGGCCGCGCTGCACGGCCTGCGCGCGCGGCACCCGGCGCGGCTCATCTGCGCCGTACCGGTGGCCTCGCGCGAGGCCCTGGCCCTGGTCCGCCCCCTGGCCGACGAGGTGGTGTGCCTGGAGGTGCCGCCCGACTTCGCCGCCGTGGGGCAGTTCTACCGCGACTTTGCGCAGGTCGAGGACAGCGAGGTCGTCCGGCTGCTGGCGGGCGCTTGAGAGCCACCGCCGATGGCGCTGTCCCCCTGGAGGGAAGACACACTGCGGCTCAGGGGATGTCAGTGATGATGCCCATGCCCGCCATGCACATGGCGGTGGGCGATTTCCTCGGCCGTGGCGCTGCGCACTTCCGTCACCTTGCAGCTAAAGCGCAGCGCCTGGCCGGCCAGCGGGTGGTTGCCGTCGAGGTGCACCTCGGGACCCTTGATCTTCACCACGTTGAACACCTGGGGCTGGCCGTCGTTGCCCACGCCCTGGAGCTGGCCGCCCACCTTCACGCCGGGCGGGAACTCGCTCTTGGGGATGGTGCGCACCAGGCTCTCGTCGCGCGCGCCGAAGGCGTCCTCCACGGCCAGGTCCAGCGTGGTGGCGAAGCCGGCGGCCTGGCCTTCGAGCGCGGCCTCCACCTTGGGGAAGATGTTCTCGTAGCCGCCGTGCAGGTAGGCAAGGTTGCCCGCGTCGAGCGGCTTGCCCTGGGGCGTGGTCAGCTTGTAGCTGATGGTGACGGCGGTGTCTTTGCTGATGTTCATGCGGCGCTTTCTCTAGAAACCGGTTCTGAGGGCAAAGACGGGATTGTCCCTCACGGCAGGCTCTCGGCCGCCTCGCCGGGATAGCGCGCGAAGCGCCGTGCCGTGCCGCCATGCACCGGGTCGCCGGCGGGCCAGGGCCAGCCGCCGAACTGCGTGCGCCGGTAGTCCTGCATGGCCTGCAGGATCTCCTGCTGCGTGTTCATGACGAAGGGGCCGTACTGCGCCACCGGCTCGGCGATGGGGCGGCCCTGCAGCAGCAGGCATTCCACGGGCGTGCCGCCGGTGTTCTCCAGCATCCAGTCCTGGCCCGCCAC
Organism: Comamonas granuli NBRC 101663; assembly: GCF_000739995.1. GTDB lineage: Bacteria > Pseudomonadota > Gammaproteobacteria > Burkholderiales > Burkholderiaceae_C > Simplicispira > Simplicispira granuli. The sequence goes on from NZ_BBJX01000001.1 coordinate 311,935, forward strand.
CAATTCCAGCGCGGCGTGCGCCGCCACATCCTGCGGGCCCACGCGCAGGCCCGCGCCCACGAAGTAGTACAGCATGCGCCGCGTGCCCTGGCCGCGCGCGGCGGGCAGCACCCAGCGCGCGCCGGGCTCCAGGTGCAGCGTCCAGATGGCCACGTCGGCGTCCGGCTGCGCGGCCCAGGATTCGGGCGGCGGTGCCAGCGGCTCGGCGGCCCCGGGCAGGGCCCCGGCCACCACGGTAACCGTGGTCAGGCGCCCTGCATCGTCGCGGTGCGCCAGGCGCGGAATGCGCTCGTTCCACAGCATGGTGAAGTGCGGCGCCACCATCTTCTGGTGCGCGGGCAGGTTCAGCCACACCTGGAACAGCTCCAGCGGATTCGGGCCGTCGGTGCGCAGCAAGGGGAACATCTCCGAATGCTGGATGCCCCGCCCCGCCGTCACCCACTGCACATCGCCGCCGCCAAAGCGCGCGGCCGCGCCCAGCGAGTCGGCATGGTCGATCAGGCCCTTGCGCACCAGCGTCACCGTCTCGAAACCCCGGTGCGGGTGCGCCGGAAAGCCCGGCACCGTCTCACCGTGGTACATGCTCCAGCCGTCCTGGCGGCTGAAGTCGCTGCCGATCTGCCGGCCGCCCAGCGGCGCGGCCGGGCCGTAGGCACCGTCGCCCGCCGGGTAGGCGTCGTCGTGGTGGGCGCAGAACAGGAACGGATCCAGCGTAGGCCACAACGGGCCGAGGGGCTGGGTGGTCAGGATGGGCGAGGAAGTGGTCATGGCAATGCTCCTGGGTTGTATTGAAGCCGGATTGCGCGCGCAGGAAAAGCCGTCCACAGCGCAACACTGCGTTCCATGGGTGAATCCATCAAAAAAATGGCTTGCAGGCCAATGTGGTTGAGCGCAAGTCGCTACGGAAATAGGAGTGTTATTCCAGCGCCTGCGGCACCACCTCCGCCAGAAAGTCATACACCGCGCGGATGCGCGCGCTGGTGCGGATCTCGCGGTGCACCGTGAGCCAGATGGGGAGCTGCGGCAGCGCGAGCTGGGGCAGCACCGGCTGCACTTCGGGGTCGGTGCGCGCCATGTAGTGCGCCACGAAGCCGATGCCCAGGCCCGCGCGCACCGCCTGCCAGTAGGCGATGAAATCGTCGGTGCGCAGCGCGAACTGCTCGCGCCCCACCGGGTGCCCCAGGGCGGCAAAGCCGCGCAGGATGTCCTCGTAGCGGTCGTTGCCCACCAGCTCGTGCGCCAGCAGGTCGGTGGGCTGGCGTGGCGTGCCCCGGCGACGCAGGTAGTCGCGGTGCGCATATGCGCCCAGCGTCACCGTGCCTATGCGTCGCGCCACCAGGCTGGACTGGTCGGGCCGCACCATGCGCAGGGCGATGTCGGCCTCGCGGCGCAGCAGGTTGCTGACCTCATTGCTCGCCACCAGCTCCACCTGCACCTCGGGGAGCTGCTGGCGCATGCGGGCGAGCAGCGGGGGCAGCAGCAGGCAGGCCACGGGCTGGCTGGCGCTGATGCGCACCGTGCCGCTGGCGCCGGCCTGCGCGCCCGAGACGCCGCGTGCCAGCGCATGCGCGCCGGCCTCCATGGCGCGCGCCGCCTCGGCCAGTCGCAGCGCCGTGGCCGTGGGCTGTAGGCCCCGGCCGGTGCGCTCGAACAGCACCGTGCCCAGTTGCGCCTCCAGCTCGGCGATGTGGCGGCCCATGGTGGGCTGGCTGGAATGCAGCGCGCGCGCCGCGCCCAGCAGGCTGCCATGCTCCAGCACGGCCAGGAAGGAGCGCACCAGGTTCCAGTCGAACGGGGTATTCATGAATGAAATCCTGCTATGGATATTCATGCAATTGTGTAACGGCGCCCGGGTTCCCACAATCGACCCCATCACAGAGCACATGGAGATGGACATGGCCAAGACGGTATGGGTGCTGGGCGCCAACGGGCGCCTGGGGCGGGCGGTGGCGCAAGCCTTTGCGGCGGCGGGCTGGCGGGTGCGTGCGCCCTGGCGGCATGGCGCTGTGGCGCAGGCCCCGGTGCTGCCCGGCGTGCAATGGCTGGCGCCGGGCGCTGCCTTGCAGGCGGCGCTGGACGAGGGTGCCGACGCGGTGGTCCACGCCATGAACCCCGCGCGCTACACCGCCAGCGCCTGGCGCGCCGAGGCCCCGGCGCTGCTGCACCAGGCCATCAGCATGGCGCTGGCGCTGCGCGCCGTGCTGCTGTTCCCCGGCAATGTGTACAACTTCGGCGTGGGCATGCCGCCCCTGCTGGATGCCCACACGCCCCAGCGCCCCAGCACGCCGCTGGGCCAGGTGCGCGTGGCGCTGGAGCAGCAGCTTGCCCAGGCCGTGGCCACCCAGGGGCTGCGCGCCGTCATCGTGCGCGCGGGCGACTTCTTTGGCGCGGGCCAGGGCACCTGGCTGGACCTGGTGATCGCGCGCAAGCTGCGTCAGGGCGTGATGGCCTGGCCCGGCCCGCTGGACGTGCCGCACGCCTGGGCCTACCTGCCGGATCTGGCCCAGGCCTTCGTGCGCGTGGCCGCCGCGCCCGCCCCCGCGCCGGGGCAGTTGCCGTGCCTGCCCTTCGCCGGCCACTCCGCCACCGGGCAGGACTGGCAGGCCGTGCTGGCCGAATGGGCGCAGGAGCAAGGCGGGCTGCACGGCGGCGTCTTGCGCGTGCAGTCGCTGCCCTGGGGCTGGATGCGCCTGGCCAGCCCGGTGGTGCCCATGCTGCGCTCGCTGCAGGCCATGCGCTACCTCTGGCAGGTGCCGCATGCGCTCGACGGCACGGCGCTGGCCCGGTACGCAGGCCCCGTGCCCCACACGCCGTTGCGCGAGGCGCTGCGTGCCAGCCTGGCCTTGCTGGATGGCGCCGCGCAGCTCTCCAGCACACCCGTCACCACGCCCATCACTACAGGAGCCTGAGCATGCAGCGCCGCCCCTTCCTCCGCGTGCTTGGCGGTGCCGCCGTGCTCGCCGCGACGCCCGCGCTAACGGGCTGCTCGTCTGCCCTGCCCGCCGAGGCGCTGGCCGCGTGGCAGCCGCCCGCGCCCGTGCCGCCCGGGGGCGATGTGCGTCGCTGGCTGCTGGCGCACGCCATCCTCGCGCCGCATTCGCACAACCTGCAATCGTGGCTGGTGGACTTGCACACGCCGGGCGAAATCTGGCTCTACTGCGACCACACCCGCCTGCTGCCCGAGACCGACCCGCACTCGCGCCAGATCCTCATGAGCCAGGGCACCTTCCTCGAACTGCTGCACCTGGCCGCGCTGCAGCAAGGCCTGCGTGCCGAGGTGGAGCTGTTTCCGCACGGCGTGTTCGACCCGCGCACGCCGCCCGCGCCGCCGCACACCCACCACGCCACAGCGCGCGTGCGGCTGGTGCCCGACGCGAGCGTGCGGCCCGACCCGCTGTTCGCGCAGATCTTCCGGCGCCACACCAACCGCTCGGCCTACGAGCAGCGCGCGCCCGCGCCACCAGCGGTGCAGACCATCGTGGCGGCCTGCACGGCGCCGGGCCTGCGCGTGGACTTTGCCCTGCCCGGCAACGCGCGCCTGCCCGAGCACCGCGCCATCGCGCGCGATGCCTGGCGCGTGGAGCTGGTCACGCCGCGCACCATGCTCGAATCGCTGAAGGTGCTGCGCGTGGGCCCGCGCGAGATCGCCGCGCACCGCGACGGCCTCAGCGTGAACGAGCCGCAGCCGCGCCTGCTGGCCGCCCTGGGCCTGTTCGACCGCAGCCGCGCCCCCGGCCCCGACGACATGGCGGTGACCCAGCAGGTGCAGGACTTCAACGCCAAGATCGAGGCCACGCCCGCCTTCTTCGCCATGGTGACCGAGACCAACGACCGCGCCACCCAGGTGCGCGCCGGGCGCGCCTATGCGCGTGCGCAGCTCGCCGCCACGGCGCACGGCCTGTCCATGCACCCGCTGCAGCAGGCCTTGCAGGAATACCCCGAGCAGGCGCCGCACCACGCCGCCATCCACGCGCTGCTGGGCGCGGGTGGCGGCCGTGGCACGGTGCAGATGTGGGCGCGCCTGGGCTACGCGCCGCCCGTGGGGCCCGCGCCGCGCCGGGGCGTGCAGGCGCATGTCATGGCATGAGGCTGGCGCCGTAGCACAGCCGGTGCAACTGCTGGTGCAGCGCATCGGTGGCATCCACCGGGCGCTGGTTCTTGGCCTGCAGGTAGTGGTGGGTGAAAACGTCGAGGTAGGCCTGCATCACCTGGGCGGCCTGCGTCTCGCCCGCCAGCGCCAGGCACAGCGCCGCCACCTCCAGCGTGCACAAATGCGCCGCGTCGGCCGACTGGCGCAGCCGGTAGCGCGAGGCCTGTTCGGGCCGCAGGCCCAGCACCGGCAGGGCATCGAGGTAGGGGCTCTTGCGGAACATGCGGCGCGCCTCGGCCCAGGTGGCGTCGAGCAGCACGAACAACGGGCGCCGCGTGGGCGCTGCACCGGGCGGCTCTGCGGGTTGCACCTGGGTGACCACGCGCTGCGGGTCGGCATAGTCCCCCGGGAACACCAGGTACGGCTGCCACTGCGGATCGGCCAGCAGGGCCCGCAGGCCGGGGGGCTCCTCGGTGCGCGTCCAGGCGAAGGCAAAGGTGTCGGCCACCACATCGGCCACCAGCCAGCCGGTGTTGCTGGGCTTGAGCGCTTCGGTGTCGCCCATCAGCAGGCAGACGCCCGCGCGCGTGGGCACCTGCGGCCGCAGGGCGCACAGGCAGTGGCTGGGCCGCAGGCGGCAGCCCGGGCAGCGCTCGCCGCTGGGGCCGCCACGCGCCAGGAAGGGCTTGCTGCTGCGCACCAGGCGCTCGGCGCGCAGGCGCGCCACGGCGTGGGGCGGCGGGACGGGTGTCACGGCGGCCCCGCGTGCTCCAGCGCGAACAGCGGCACCTCGGCACGCTGGCTCAGCCACACGCCACCGCCCACTTCGGTGAAGCCCTCGGCCAGCGTGCGGCGGTACAGCTGCGCGCGGTGGCGGAACTGGCGCGTATCGGTGAGCGTCTTGTCCACCACGTCCTGCTCCCAGTCCTCGCGCGTGACGGCCTCCAGGTACAGCGCGCCCTGGCACAGCCGGGCGAGGTTGCGCATGGCCGCCTGCGCGTCGGCCGCGTTCAGGTAGGGCAGCACGCCCTGGCAGATCACCAGGTCGAAGGGTTCGCTGGCGCGGTAGTCGAGCACCGAGCCGTGCTCCCAGCCAAAACGCTCGCACAGGTAGCGGCTCACCTCCACGCCATGGAAGCTGGCGTGCGGAAAGTGCCGCGCCAGCACCTCGCGCCACAGGCCGATGCCGCAGCCCACGTCGAGCACGCGCCGCACCGGCACGCGCAGGTACTGCAGGTAACTGCACACGAAGGCGCCCAGCCGCTCGATGTGCTGCGGGTCGGCCACGCGGGTCTTGGGGTCGAAGTAGTAGCGCTGGTAGTAGGCCTCGTCGAAGGCAATGGCGGGGTGGGCGGAATGGGGAGCTTGCACGTCAGGTTCCAGTGGGACAGGGCCCAAGTATCGCTGCGCGTGCAGAGGCGGGCCTGCAGAGGCCCCGGCGGGGGCGGCAAGGCCCCGGTCACGCCTGTCCGTGCGTCACCGGCTCCCCCGCGGGCCGATCAGGCCGCCTGCAGGTAGCGCGCAGCCAGCTCTGCCCGCGCCGCCGCATCCACCCCCAGTACGTCTTCCAGGTAGGTCGTGATGCCGCCGTACTGTGCGTCCACGCGGTGCAGCGCGGCGTCCAGAAAGTCCTCCTGCACGCCCCACAGCACCTGCAGCACCTCGCGCGGTGCGGCGCTGGCCAGGCCCGTGGGCGGGCGGTAGTAGGTATTGGTGAGCAGGTAGTCCTGCATCACCACCTCCCGCGGCACGCCCAGGGCGAGCAGAAGGAGGGCGGCGGCAAAGCCGGTGCGGTCCTTGCCGGCCGTGCAGTGGAAGACCAGCGGCGCGTCGCTCTCGAGCAGCAGGCGGAACAGCCCGGCAAAGCGCGGCGCGTTGGCGTCCACGAAGGCGAGGTAGGTCTCCTGCATGAGCCCCACGGCGTCCTGCGCGCTGAGCGGGTGGCCGGCGCGCAGCAGCTCCTGGGCGCGCTGCACCACGGTGGGCTCGATGGTGAGCGGGTGGCAGGCCACGCCCGGCAGGGCATAGGCCTGCGCGGCGCGCTCGGCCTCGCCGCGAAAATCCACGGCGCGCGCCACGCCCAGGGCCTGCAACTGGTCCAGGTCCTGCGGGGTGAGTGCCGCCAGGTGGTCGGAGCGGAACACGCGGCGCCAGCGCAGCGCCCGCCCGCCGTGGCCGCGGTAGCCCCCCAGGTCGCGGAAGTTGCTGGCCCCCTGCAGCGGCAGCGCGCGCGGCAGGTCTTGCATGGCGTGGGTGTGATCGGTCATGCCCCCAAGCGTAGCGCAAGCGCGGACGGCGGGCCCGGCCGGCGCCGGGTGGCGCGCGGGGGCATTCACACGCGCTTCACACCTTCTCAGCCCAGGTGCTGGCCCAGGATGCCGGCGAGCTCGAACATGCCGGCGCTGTCCTTGCCGAAGACGGCGCGCAGCTTGGCGTCGGCGTTGATGGTGCGCTTGTCCTGCGGGTTCTGCAGGTTGTGCGCCCGGATGTACTCCCACAGCTTCTTGACCGCCTCGGGGCGGGCCACGGGTTCGCTGCCGATCACGGCGGCCAGGGCCGCGCTGGGGGCCTTGCCGGCAGCGGCCTTGCGCGGCGCCTTGGGCGCGGCGGCTTTCTTGGCCGCAACGGGTTTAACAGCTTTTTGGGCTGCAGCGCCCGCAGTCTTTGCGCTGGCAGCTCCCTTTTTGCTAGCAGGCGCCGCCGCCGTCTTGCGCGGCGGGTACTTGCTCTCGCGCTGCTCGAACTCGAAGTTGACCTTGCCCGCGTCCTTGTCCCAGACCAGGAAGGCCTTGAACGCGCGGCGCGTGCGCATGGAGACGAACTTGTCGAGCAGGTCGGTCTTGCCCGTCTGCAGCAGCTTTTCCATCTGCGCGCGCTCCACGGGCTGCTGCAGGATCACCTTGCCGCTCTTGAAGGTGCAGCTCGGTGTGGGTTGCGCCGCCGTGGGGACGGCGCGCGTGCACACGTAGTTGCTGCCGTGCTCATGCACGTCCGCGCCGCAGAGGGGGCAGGCCCCCAGGGAGGCGTCGGCAAATTCCACCAGCTCGCCGGTGTCCTCGGCGTTCTTGTCGTCGCCGAAGTCGAATTCGAGCTTGTAGTTCTTGGCTTCCTCGTCGAAGCTGATGGTGATCTCGGCCGTGAACGGCCAGCCCGCCTTGGAGCGGAAGCCCTCCAGCGGGCCGATGCGCTTGTGCGCCAGCAGTTCTTCGGCCTCGGCGGTTTCAAAGGTGCGCCCGGCGGGCGACTTGCCGAACGAGAAGCCGCAGCCCTGGCCGTTGCCGCCGGCGCCGGTGCAGGCGTAGCGGCGGTAGTTCTCCTTCACCACGCCACCGCAGTTGGGGCAGGGTGCGGACAGCGTCGCGTAGTCGCCGGGGATGGTGTCGCGGTCGTATTCCTTGGCCTTCTTCACCATGCGCTCGGTCATGGCGGCGATCTCCTGCATGAAGGCTTCGCGGCTCAGGAGGCCCTTTTCCATCTGTGCGAGCTTGTATTCCCACTCGCCCGTGAGGTCGGCGCGGCACAGCTCCTCGACTTCCAGGCCGCGCAGCAGCGTCATGAGCTGGAAGGCCTTGGCCGTGGGGATGAGCTCGCGGCCCTCGCGCAGCATGTACTTTTCGGTCAGCAGGCCTTCGATGATGGCCGCGCGCGTGGCAGGCGTGCCCAGGCCCTTCTCCTGCATGGCCTCGCGCAGCTCGTCGTCGTCGATCTGCTTGCCGGCGCTTTCCATGGCGCCGAGCAGCGTGGCTTCGGAGTAGCGCGCCGGGGGCTTGGTCTTGAGGCCCTTGGGGTCGGCCTGCTCCGTGCGCACCACCTCGCCGGGCTTCACGGGCACCAGGTTCTGGCCCTTGTCGCCGGCCTGGCCGCCTTCCACCTCGTCGGCCGCTTCCTTGCCGTAGATGGCGAGCCAGCCGGGCTTGACCAGCACCTTGCCCTCGGTCTTGAAACTGTGGCCCGCCGCCGTGCTGATGCGCGTGGTGACGGTGTACTCGGCGCTCGGGAAGAACACCGCCATGAAGCGGCGTACCACCAGGTCGTAGAGCTTTTGCTCGGCCTCGCTCAGGCCGCTGGGCGCCTGCAGCGTGGGGATGATGGCGAAGTGGTCGCTCACCTTGCTGTTGTCGAAGATGCGCTTGCTGGGGCGCACGTAGTTGTTGTTCAACGCCGTGAGGGCGTGCGGCGCCAGGTGGCGCATGCTGCTCTCGGCCAGCATCTCGAAGGTCTGCTTGGCGACGGGCAGGTAGTCCTCGGGCAGCGCGCGCGAATCGGTGCGCGGGTAGGTCAGGGCCTTGTGGCGCTCGTACAGGCTTTGCGCCAGGGCCAGCGTGGTCTTGGCGCTGAAACCGAACTTGCCGTTGGCCTCGCGCTGCAGGCTGGTCAGGTCGAACAGCAGGGGCGAGGCCTGGGTGGTGGGCTTGCTTTCCTCGGTGACGGTGGCCGGCTGGCCACGCACGGCGTCGGCGATCTGCTGGGCCTGCTGCGCGCTCCATACGCGGTCGGCGCGCATTTCCGGGTCTTCGCCCTTCTTCCACTTCGGGTCGAACCACTTGCCGGGGTAGTCGCCCGCCTCGGCGCCGAAGCGGGCATGGATTTCCCAGTAGTCGCGGCTGATGAACTTGCGGATCTTCTCCTCGCGTTCGACGACGAGCGACAGCGTGGGCGTCTGCACCCGGCCCACGGTGGTCAGGAAGAAGCCGCCGCCCTGCGAGTTGAAGGCCGTCATGGCGCGCGTGCCGTTGATGCCCACGAGCCAGTCGGCCTCGCTGCGGCTGCGCGCGGCGTCGGCCAGGCCCTGCATCTGCGCCTCGCTGCGCAGGTGCTCGAAGCCGTCGCGGATGGCCTGCGGCGTCATGCTCTGCAGCCACAGGCGCTGGATGGGCTTGCCCAGGCCGCCCTTGGCGCCACCCGCGTACTGCTCGATCAGACGGAAGATCAGCTCGCCCTCGCGCCCCGCGTCACAGGCGTTGACGAGCGCGGTCACGTCCTTGCGCTTGGCCAGGCGGACCACCGCGGCCAGGCGGCTCTTGGTCTTGTCCACGGGCTTCAAGTCAAAGTGCGGCGGGATCACCGGCAGGTGGGCAAAGCTCCACTTGCCGCGCTTGACGTCGAATTCCTCGGGCGCCTGGATCTCCACCAGGTGGCCCACGGCGCTGGTGACCACGTAGCGTTCGTTCTCGAAATGGTCTTCGTGCTTGTCGAACTTGCCCGCCACGGGGGTGAGGGCGCGCACGATGTCCTGCGCGACCGAAGGTTTTTCTGCGATGACCAGGGTTTTGCTCATGGTTGGTTCTCGTCACTGTCATCGCCCGGCGCATGGCCGGGCGCTTCTACAATCTGGGCTCACACGCGCGTACACGCGCACGCGCATGTGTGCACTATCAAATTAACAGAGTTTTGCCATGCCACGCCCCCGCCCTGCCGCCACCGGCCGCCGCATCCAGATCCGCCGCTCGGGCGTGCACGGCAAGGGCGTGTTCGCGGTGCAGGACATTGCCGAGGGCGAGGTGCTCATCGAGTACACGGGCGAAGTCATCTCCTGGCAGGAGGCGCAGGACCGCCACCCGCACGACCCGGCGCAGCCCAACCACACGTTTTACTTCCACGTCGATGAAGACCGCGTCATCGACGCCAAGTACGGCGGCAACGCCGCACGCTGGATCAACCACAGTTGCGCCCCCAACTGCTACGCCGACGAGCAGGACGGGCGCATCTTCATCACCGCGCTGCGCAACATCCGCGCGGGCGAAGAACTGAGCTACGACTACGGGCTCATCATCGACGAGCGCTACACCCCCAAGCTCAAGGCCGAATACCCCTGCTGGTGCGGCAGCCCGAACTGCCGCGGCACGCTGCTGGCGCCCAAGCGCGGCTGGGCGCCGCCACAACCGAGCGCCCCCGCCGCACCGCGGCGCACGCGCCAGGGCCGCAAGGCATGAGCGCGCCGCTGCGCTGGCCCGCCGAGGCCTTGTGGGAGGCCGTGGCACCGCAACTGCCAGGCTTCACCGTGGAGGTGCTGCGCGAGATCGACTCCACCAACAGCGAGCTGACGCGGCGTGCCCGCGCCGGCCGCTGCGACAGCGTGCTGCTCGTGGCCGAGCAGCAGACGGCCGGGCGCGGGCGCATGGGCCGACCCTGGCGCAGCGCGCCGGGCGCCTCGCTCACCTTCTCGCTGGGCCTGCCGCTGGCGCCGCTGGACTGGTCGGGCCTGTCGCTGGCCGTGGGCGTGAGCGTGGCCGAAAGCCTGCAGCCGCAGTTGCCCGCCCCGGGCAGCGCCACGCCGCGCGTCGCCCTCAAGTGGCCCAACGACCTGTGGCTGGGCGGCGCGCGGGGCGACCGCAAGCTCGGCGGCATCCTGGTGGAGACGGCCAGCGTCGTGGGCACGGCGGCGGCGCACGCGCCGGCCGGCGCACGCTGCGTGGTCGTGGGCGTGGGCCTGAACGTGCAGGCGCCCGAGGGCGCGGGCCTGTCGCTGCCGCCGGGCAGCCTGCAGGAGATCGAGCCCGACCTGGATGCGCCAACCGCCCTGCTGCGCATCGTGCCGCCGCTGGTGTCCACCCTGCAGGCCTTTGCGCTCTACGGCTTTGCGCCGCTGCAGCCGCGCTTTGCCCTGCGCGATGCGCTCGCCGGACGCCACGTGCAACTGAGCGACGGCACCCAGGGCGAGGCCCATGGCGTGGCCGAGGACGGCGCCCTGCTCGTGCATACTGCGCAGGGCATGCAGGCCGTCACCAGCGCTGAAGTCAGCGTGCGCCCCGTGGCCTGACACTTTTGCCCCTCCACCCCATGCTGCGCTTCGCCGTCATCGTGCTGCTGCTGGCCAACGCCGGTTACTTCGCCTGGTCCCAGGGCCACCTGGCCGCCTGGGGCCTGGCGCCCGAGCCCACGGGCGAGCCCCAGCGCCTGCAGCAGCAGATCCGCCCCGAGGCGGTGCGCCTGGCCGGCGTCCCCGCCAGCGCGCCGCAGCCTGCGCCCGCGCCCGCCGCCGCAGCGGCGCCCGAACCGGCGGCGGCCGAGGCCTCCAGCCCAGCCCCCGCGCCGCAGGCTGCCGCCGAGCCCGCGCGCGCCGCCGGTGAATGCCTGCAGGCCGGCATCTTCGACGAGACCCAGGCCGAAGCTCTGCGCCGCAGCGCCGCCACCGCCCTGCCCCAGGGCAGCTGGAGCCTGGAGCGCACCAGCATTCCCGGGCGCTGGATGGTGTACATGGGCAAGTTTGCCGACGCCGAGGCGCTGGCCAAGAAGCGCGCGGAGCTGCGCGAGCTGGGCGTCTCCTACGACCGGCCGGGCAGCGCCACGTTCGAGCCCGGGCTCTCGCTCGGCCGCTTTTCCACCGAGGAAGCCGCCCAGCGCGGCCTGGGCAACCTGACGGCCAAGGGCGTGCGCAGCGCCCGCGTGGTGCAGGAGCGCGCCGACGCCCCGGGCTACCTGCTGCGCCTGCCCGCGGTGGACGAGGCGCAGCGCGCGCGCCTGCCCGCGCTGCGCAGCGCGCTGGCGGGCAAGACGCTCAAGCCCTGCAGCTGAGCGCGGCCCTAGGCCTCGCGCAGCGGAAAACGCACCGTGAAACGCGCCCCCGGCGGGTGCTGGCCCGGGCGCGCATCCTCCACCAGGACCTCGGCGCCGTGCTGGCGCGCAATCTCCTGCACGATGGGCAGGCCCAGGCCGGAGCCGTCGGCCTCCGAGCCCAGGGCGCGGTAAAAGGGCTGGAAGATGAGTTCGCGGTCGGCCTCGGGCACGCCCGGGCCGTTGTCCTCGACCTGCAGCAGCAGCACGCGCCCGAAGGCGTCGCTGAGCACGCGCACGGTGATCACGCCGGGCCGCTCGGCGCTCGAGGGCGTGTAGTTGATGGCGTTGTCCACGAGGTTGCGCACCAGCTCCTTGAGCAGCGTGGGGTTGCCCACCAGCCACACGCCGGGCGAGCCCGGCCCGGCGCCGTCGTAGCCCAGGTCGATGCGCTTGTCCAGCGCGCGCGGCACCGAATCGCGCACCACGTCCATAGTCAGGCGCGCCAGGTCGCAGGGCAGGTGCGCCACGTGCATGCCGCTGGCCTCGGCGCGCGCCAGCGCGAGCAACTGGTTGACGGTGTGCGTGGCGCGCATGGACGCGCGCCCGATCTGCAGCAGCGACTGCTTGAGCTCCTCGGTGCTCGTGCCTTCGCGCTGCGCCAGGTCGGCCTGCATGCGCAGGCCCGCCAGCGGCGTCTTGAGCTGGTGCGCCGCGTCGGCCAGGAAGCGCTTTTGCGTGGCCAGCGAATCGTTCAGGCGCCCGAGCAGGTCGTTCACCGAATCGACGAGCGGCGCCACCTCCAGCGGCACGGTCTTGTGGTCCAGCGGCGAGAGGTCGTCGGGGCTGCGCGCGCGGATGCGCTCTTCCAGGCGGCTGAGCGGCTTGATGCCGCGCGCCAGCGCCAGCCACACCAGCAGCACGGCCAGCGGCAGGATGACGAACTGCGGCAGCATCACGCCCTTGATGATCTCGGTGGCCAGCACGCTGCGCTTTTCGCGCGTCTCGGCCACCTGCACCAGCGCCAGCGGCTCGCCCGCCAGCGGCAGGCGCACCCGGATGTAGGCCATGCGGATGGGCAGGCCGCGCAGCTCGGCGTCGCGCAGGCGCACGTCGCCGGGCGGTGCGGCGTCCTCCTCCTGGGGCACGGGCAGGTCGCGCTCGCCCGAGAGCAGCTCGCCGCGCGGGCCCAGCACCTGGAAGAACACGGTGTCGGCGTCGTCGGCGCGCAGGATCTCGCTGGCGGGCTGGGGCAGGTTGAACTGCGGCTTGCCCTGCTGCACCGCCACGAGCTGCGCCAGCGCGTGCGCGTTGTAGATCAGGGCGCGGTCAAAGGGCTTGTTGGCAATGCCCTGGGCCACCAGCCAGGTCAGCGCCAGGCTCACCGGCCACAGCAGCAGCAGCGGGGTGAGCATCCAGTCCAGGATCTCGCCGAACAGGGAGCGCTGCTCGCGCTGGAAGATCTTCAAGATCGCCGTCCTGGTTGTTGGTGAAAATAGGGTCTAGCGCAATAGTAGAAAGCGCTATTAGCTACTAAATTAATAGCGAAAAATACCTGTCTTTTATGGCATGCGGTCGCATTCGCGGCGCCTGATCGTGGCACGCCCCAGACCAGCGGCCACCGCGCAAGGGCCGCCCCGCCGCGCTGGTGGCGTCCCCCCTCCCGCAGCGCGCAGCGCTGCGAGAGAGGGGGGAAGGAGCGCAGCGACACAGGGGGGGAGTTCCCTACCTCAACCCGGGATCTTTTCCAGGCAGTAGCCCAGGCCGCGCACGGTGGCGATGCGGATGGGCCCGCGCTCGATCTTCTTGCGCAGGCGGTGGATGTAGACCTCGATGGCGTTGTTGCTCACCTCCTCGCCCCATTCGCACAGGCGCTCGACGAGCTGGTCCTTGCTCACCAGGCGGCCGGCGCGCTGCAGCAGCACCTCCAGCAGGCCCAGCTCGCGCGCCGACAGCTCGATCATCTTGCCGTCGATGGTGGCCACGCGGCCGGCCTGGTCGTAGACCAGCGGGCCGTGCTTGATGGTGCTGCTGGTCGTGCCCATGCCGCGGCGCGTGAGGGCGCGCACGCGCGCTTCGAGCTCCTGCAGCGAGAAGGGCTTGGCCATGTAGTCGTCGGCGCCGTAGTCCAGGCCCTTGACGCGCTCCTCCACGCTGTCGGCCGCCGTGAGGATGAGCACCGGCAGCGCCGAGCCGCGCGCACGCAGGCGCTTCAAGACCTCCAGCCCGTGCAGCCGCGGCAGGCCCAGGTCGAGGATCAGCAGGTCGAACTCGTTGTTCGTCATCAGCGCGGCGTCGGCCTCGGTGCCGCTGGCCACATGGTCCGCCACCGCCCCCGAGCCGCGCAGCGTGCGCAGCAGGCCATCGGCCAGCACCTGGTCGTCTTCGGCGATGAGGATGCGCATGGGGTCTTGTCTCCTGGTGTCTTGTGCGGATTTTAGGACCATGCCCTCGCGAGCCGCGCCCCCTGCGGGTTTGCCCCAGGCGGGGCGCAGGCCGCGGCCCGCGCGGCGTCAGCCGGCGGCATAGGCCTCCAGCCCGAGCGCGACCACGGTGGCCACCTCGGCGCCCACCTCGGCGCGGAATTCGGCCTCGGCCTGCGCCACGGCGCGGCGAAAGGCCTGCAGCCATTCCAGCCCCAGCGGGGTGAAGCGCACGATGCGTGCCCGCGCATCGCGCGGGTCGCGCTCGCGCGTGACCAGCCCCCAGGCAGCGCACTGGTCCACCAGGTCGGCCATGGACTGCTTGGCCATGCCCGCGCGCTGCGCCAGATCGGTCAGGCGGTCGCCCGCCAGCGACAGATGGCGCGTGATGTGCACATGCGCGGCGCTCACCTGGTCGCGCGCCGCCAGGTTGGACAGGGCCAGCGGCACCTGGGCATCGCGCGCCATGAGCTGCAGCACGCGCGCGTCGAAGCGGCGCATGGCATGGCCCAGCAGGCGCCCCAGGTGGATCTGGCGCCAGTCGTCATGGTGGGGAGGAGGAGGCGGAGTGTCCATGGCATGCAGTGGGCAGGGGCAAATTGTCAGCCAAACTGACCAAAAAATCCATTTACGCTAAGATGCCGCCCATCTAAACTACTGTTCAAGCATACAGACTGTCGATCGAGACAGTCTTACCTGAAAGCACTATGGCCACCAAGAGGAGCACTTCCATGGACGCACCCGTCAAGACCGCCGATCAGAGCGAAAAAGCCAAGGCCCTGCAGGCCGCGCTGGCACAGATCGAAAAACAGTTCGGCAAGGGCACCATCATGCGCCTGGGCGAGGGCGAGGTGATCGAGGACATCCAGGTCGTCTCCACCGGCTCGCTGGGCCTGGACATCGCCCTGGGCGTCGGTGGCCTGCCGCGCGGCCGCGTGATCGAGATCTACGGGCCGGAAAGCTCGGGCAAGACCACGCTGACGCTGCAGGTGGTGGCCGAGATGCAGAAGCAGGGCGGCACCTGCGCCTTCGTCGATGCCGAGCACGCGCTCGACATCCAGTACGCGCAAAAGCTCGGCGTGAACCTGCAGGACCTGCTGATTTCCCAGCCCGACACCGGCGAGCAGGCGCTGGAGATCGTCGACAGCCTGGTGCGCTCGGGCGCCGTGGACCTGATCGTCGTGGACTCGGTGGCCGCGCTCACGCCCAAGGCCGAAATCGAGGGCGAGATGGGCGACCAGCTCCCCGGCCTGCAGGCGCGCCTGATGAGCCAGGCGCTGCGCAAGCTCACCGCCACCATCAAGAAGACCAACTGCACCGTCATCTTCATCAACCAGATCCGCATGAAGATCGGCGTGATGTTCGGCAGCCCCGAGACCACCACGGGCGGCAACGCGCTCAAGTTCTACGCCTCGGTGCGCCTGGACATCCGCCGCACCGGCACCATCAAGAGGGGCGAGGAGGCCATCGGCAACGAGACCAAGGTCAAGGTGGTCAAGAACAAGGTCAGCCCGCCCTTCAAGACCGCCGAGTTCGACATCCTCTACGGCGAGGGCATCTCGCGCGAGGGCGAGATCATCGACATGGGCGTGAACGCGCGCATCGTCGACAAGAGCGGCGCCTGGTACGCCTACAACGGCGAGAAGATCGGCCAGGGCCGCGACAACGCGCGCGAATTCCTGCGCGAGAACCCGGAGCTGGCGCGAGAGATCGAAAATCGTGTCCGCGAGTCGCTCGGCATCGCCGTGCGACCCGCAGCGGCGAATGCCGATGCGGAGCAGGCGTGAGCCTGCGCGGCACAGTTTCGGTGCAGGCTGACTTGTGCGCAGCGCAAGTCAAGCCGCGAAGCGGCGTGCCGGAGCCAAAACAAGGTGCGCGAGTCGCTCGGCATCGCCCAGCGGCCGGCCGTGGCGTCCACGCAGGCGGCTGCCGAGTCATTGGACAAAAAGGCTTTGAAGCCTTGCCCAGCAATCGCTGCAAGCTCCTGAACCCATAGCACCTGCCATGGCATCCCCGCCGCTTTCCCTCAAGGGCCGCGCGCTGCGCCTGCTCGCCCAGCGCGAGCACTCGCGCGCCGAGCTGGCGGCCAAGCTCGCGCGCCATGTGCAGGAGGGCGAGGACCTGGACGCCGTCCTGCAGGACCTGCAGGCCAAGGGCTTCATCGACGAGGCGCGCGTGGCCGAATCGCTGCTGCACCGGCGCGGCCCGCGCCTGGGCACGCAGCGCCTGCTGCAGGAGCTGCGCAGCAAGGGACTGAGCGAAGACCTGGTGCGCGCCCAGGCCGCGGGCCTGCGCGCCACCGAGTTCGAGCGCGCCCTGGCCGTGTGGCGCCAGCGCTTTGGCTCCCCGGCGGCGACCCCGCAGGAGCGCGCCCGGCAGATGCGCTTTCTCGCCGCGCGCGGGTTCAGCGGCGAGGCCGTGCGCCGCGTGGTGCGCGGCGCGGACGAAGATTTTTAAGTCTTTTGGGCCTCCAGCGCTTATCCAGAAAGCGCCAGCAGCTATCAAACAGATAGCATCACAAACCCAGCATGAGCCGCAGGTTCTGCACCGCCGCGCCGCTCGCGCCCTTGCCCAGGTTGTCCAGCCGCGCCACGAGCACGGCCTGGCGGTACTGCTCGTTGGCAAACACGCGCAGCTCCAGCAGGTTGGTGCCCGCCAGCGGGTCGGCGGCGAGCTTGTGGTCCGCCGTGGGCGGGAGCACGCGCACCCACTGCTCGGCGGTATTGGTGCGCGCGTAGTGCGCGGCCAGGGCGTCGTGCAGGTCGGCGGCGCGCGGCTGGCCGGGCAGCAGGTCCAGGTGCAGGGGCAACTGCACCAGCATGCCCTGGGCGAAATTGCCCACGGCCGGGATGAAGATGGGGCGGCGCGTGAGGCCGGTGCAGTGCAGGATCTCGGGGATGTGCTTGTGCGCCAGCCCCAGGGCATAGGCCTCGTAGGGCGCGGCCGTGCCGGCCTCGTAGGCCTCGATCATCTGGCGCCCGCCGCCGCTGTAGCCCGAGACCGAAGGCAGCGCCAGCGGTGTGTCGGGCGCCAGCAGACCGGCGTCCACCAGCGGGCGCAGCAGGGCGATGGCGCCCGTGGCGTAGCAGCCAGGGTTGGCCACGCGCGTGGCGTTGCGCACGGCATCCTGCTGCCCCACACACAGTTCAGGGAAGCCATAGACCCAGCCCGGCGCGGTGCGGTGGGCGGTGCTCGCGTCGATCACCTTGATGGTGCGGCCGCGGGCCTGCTCCACCTCGGCCACCAGCGCCGCGCTCTCGCGCGCGGCGTCGTCGTGCAGGCACAGGACGACCAGGTCGGCCTGCTCGAGCAGCGCACGCTTGGCCTGCGGATCCTTGCGCTGCTCGGGCGCAATGCTCAGCAGCTCCACGCCCGCCATGCCCTGCAGGCGCTCGCGGATCTGCAGTCCGGTGGTACCGGCTTCGCCGTCGATGAAGATTCTGGACATGCTGTGCTCCTGCAAGGAATGGCCCCCCGCCGCCGCATGGGCGTAAGTTGGAAAAAAGGTATGGTGCGTCGCAGCATGATACATTTACCGGCTGCCATGTCCCAAGCCCGCCGCCAGACGATCCGCCATGGTAGACGGGTGAAATCCCTTCCCTGAGAGAGACCCTCATGAAGATTCACGAATACCAAGGCAAGGAAATCTTGCGCAACTTTGGCGTGCCCGTACCCCGGGGCATTCCTGCATTCACGGTCCAGGAGGCTGTGGAAGCAGCCCAGAAACTGGGCGGCCCGGTCTGGGTGGTCAAGGCCCAGATCCATGCCGGCGGCCGCGGCAAGGGCGGTGGCGTGAAGGTGGCCAAGAGCCTGGACCAGGTCAAGGAGCTGTCCAGCCAGATCCTGGGCATGCAGCTCATCACGCACCAGACCGGCCCCGAGGGCCAGAAGGTCCGCCGCCTCTACATCGAGGAAGGCGCGGACATCCAGAAGGAATACTACATCTCGGTGGTCACCGACCGCGCCACCCAGAAGGTGGCCTTCATCGCCTCCAGCGAGGGCGGCATGGACATCGAGGAAGTGGCGCACAGCACGCCCGAGAAGATCGTCAAGGTGTTCGTCGATCCGCTCACCGGCATGACCGACAGCCTGGCCCAGGAACTGGCCCGGGGCATCGCGCTGCCGGCCGACTCCGAAGCCCAGTTCATCGACCTGTGCAAGAAGCTCTACAAGTGCTACATGGAGACGGACGCCTCGCTGGTCGAGATCAACCCCCTCAACCGCGACAGCAAGGGCAACATCATCGCCCTGGACGCGAAGTTCAACTTCGACTCCAACGCCCTGTTCCGTCACCCCGACATCGTGGCCTTGCGTGACCTGGACGAGGAAGACCCCGCCGAGATCGAGGCCTCCAAGTTCGACCTGGCCTACATCAGCCTGGACGGCAACATCGGCTGCCTGGTCAACGGCGCAGGCCTGGCCATGGCGACCATGGACACCATCAAGCTGTTTGGCGCCGAGCCCGCCAACTTCCTCGACGTGGGCGGCGGCGCCACCCCCGAGAAGGTGACCGAGGCCTTCAAGATCATGCTCAAGAACCCCAAGGTCAAGGCCATTCTGGTCAACATCTTCGGCGGCATCATGCGCTGCGACACCATTGCCACCGGCGTCATCACCGCCTGCAAGGCCGTGAACCTGAACGTGCCGCTGGTCGTGCGCATGAAGGGCACGAACGAGGAGCTGGGCAAGAAGATGCTGGCCGAAAGCGGCCTGCCCATCATCAGCGCCGACACCATGGCCGAAGCCGCCCAGAAGGTGGCCGCGGCCGTCCAAGCCTAAGCCCAGGAAAGAGAGAAACGTCATGTCGATCTACATCAACAAAGACACCAAGGTCATCACCCAGGGCATCACCGGCAAAACGGGCCAGTTCCACACCGAGAAGTGCCAGGAATACGCCAACGGCAAGAACTGCTTCGTCGCCGGCGTGAACCCCAAGAAGGCGGGCGAGAAGATTTTCGACATCCCGATCTACGCCTCCGTGAAGGAAGCCGCCGCCCAGACCGGCGCCACCGTCTCGGTGATCTACGTGCCCCCCGCAGGCGCGGCGGCCGCCATCTGGGAGGCCGTGGAGGCCGATCTGGACCTGGCCATCTGCATCACCGAGGGCATTCCCATCCGCGACATGCTCGAAGTGCGCAACAAGATGAAGGCCAAGGAAGCCGCCGGCGGCAAGAAGACCCTGCTGCTGGGCCCCAACTGCCCCGGCCTGATCACGCCCGACGAGATCAAGATCGGCATCATGCCCGGCCACATCCACAAGAAGGGGCGCATCGGCGTCGTGTCCCGCTCGGGCACGCTCACCTATGAAGCCGTGGCCCAGCTCACCGAAATCGGCCTGGGCCAGTCCAGCGCCGTGGGCATCGGCGGCGACCCGATCAACGGCCTCAAGCACATCGACGTGATGCAGGCCTTCAACGACGATCCGGACACCGACGCCGTCATCATGATCGGCGAAATCGGCGGCCCCGACGAGGCCGAAGCCGCCCTGTGGTGCAAGGCCAACATGAAGAAGCCCATCGTCGGCTTCATCGCTGGCGTGACCGCCCCTCCGGGCAAGCGCATGGGCCACGCCGGCGCGCTGATCTCCGGCGGCGCCGACACGGCCGATGCCAAGCTCGCCATCATGGAAGAGTGCGGCTTCAAGGTCACGCGCAACCCCAGCGAAATGGGCAAGCTGCTCAAGTCCCTGCTCTGAGCGCGCGGCGCGAGCGCGCCGCATGAGCGCCTGCGGCCTCGGGGCCCAGGCGCTTTTTTCATGCCCGCGCGCGCAGCGCCGGGGTGGTGCGGGCAAACCCGGAGGTGCCGCCCCGCTGGTCCGTCCCGGGCGGCCAGATAATCGCCACCACGGGCACAGTCATTGCTTGCAAATCCGCACATCGGAACTCAGAGGCACATGCCGTGGGCGAACGCACACCAGTATCCAGCATGCCGCAAGCGCTGCGGCACGGGCCATGGCCCGTGCTGCTGGCCCTGCTGCTGTCCGCGCTGCACCTGGCCAGCGGCGGCATGCTCGACCAGCGCCTGCAGGATGCCGCCGCCGCGCACGCACGCCGCGCGCCGCTGCCCGAGCTGACCCTGATCGCCATCGACAACGAAAGCCTGGCCCGGCACGGCGCCTGGCCCTGGCCCCGCGATGTGCTGGCCCAGTTGGTGGACCGCCTGGCCGCTGCCGGTGCGCGCACCACGGTGCTGGCCCTGCCGCTCGACGGAGCGCAGGGCGAGCGCGGCCTGCCCTACCTGCGCCAGATCCGCACGCTGCTGGGCAACGCACCGCCGGACGCGCAGGCCCTGGCCGGCGCCATCACCCGCACCGTGGCCGAGGCCGAGGCCGCACTCGACACCGACCAGCGCCTGGCCGCCAGCCTGCGGCGCGCAGGCAATGTGCTGCTCATGGCGCACATGGAGCCTGCCGCCCCGGGCGCCGCCACCGGACTGCATCTGCCCGCCTTCATGCACCGCAGCGCCGCCGCGGGCGCCGCCGCCGGCGTGCCGGCCGCGCGCAGCCTGGCAGCGCCGCTCGACATGCTGGGCAATGCCGCCGCGGGCGTGGGCCACCTGGGCGCCCCGCCCGGCGCCGGCGGCCCGGTGCGCGAAGCGCCGCTGCTGCTAGCCGCCGACGGCACGCTGGTGCCGTCGCTGGCGCTGCTGGCGGCCGCGCACAGCCTGCACCTGGGTGCCTCGGGGCTGCACTGGACCGCAGGTCAGGCGGTGCAGATCGGCAGCACCGCCATCGCCACGCAGCCGGGAGGGTGGCTGCGCCCCCAGCCCTATGCGGCAGGCACGGAGCTGGATGGCGGCACCCCCGGCATCGCCCAGGTGCCGGCCCACGCCGTGCTCGCAGGCCGCGTGCCTGCAGCGCAGCTCCAGGACCGGATCGCCGTCGTCGGGCCCACCGCCAGCGGCACGCACGCCCCGCTGCTGCGGCCAGGCGGCGCATCGCTGGCCCCGGTGCAATGGCTGGCCGAGCAAATCTCCGCCATCCGCCTGGGGCATGTGCAAACCACCCCGGCCTGGGCGCCGCTGCTGCCGTGGGTGCTCACCCTGGCGGCCCTGGCCGTGCTGCTCCTGGCCCTGCCCACGCTGGGCGCTGCCGCGGGCAGCGCGCTGGCCGCGGCCCTGGGCCTGGGCCTGCTGGCAGCGCAATGGGGCGCCATGCAGGCCGCCGGGCTGGCGCTGCCGCTCACCCTGCCCGCCGCCGTGCTGCTGCTGGGTGGCGCCACGCACGCGCTGCAGCGGCGATCGGGCCGCCCGGCCCCTGCGGCCCGGGCGGCGTCCGACCCCGAGGCCGACCGCATGATGGGCCTGGCCCTGCAAGGCCAGGGGCAGCTCGACATGGCGTTTGCGCGCCTGCGCCGCGTGCGCGGCAATCCCCAGGTGCTGAGCGACCTGCTGCACTTGGCACAGGAGTTCGAAAACAAGCTGCGCTACGACCAGGCGGTGGAGGTGTACACCCACATCCTGCGCCAGGACCGCGAGCATGCCGAGGCCCGCAAGCGCCGCCGGCGTGCGCGCCACCTGGCCGACATCGCCGCACAGGCCAGCAAGCCCCTGGACGCCGCCGCCCCCGGCGCGGTGTTGCCCGCGGTGCTGGGCCGCTACCAGGTCGAGAAGGAGCTCGGGCGTGGCGCCATGGGCGTGGTCTACCAGGGGCGTGACCCCAAGATCGGGCGCGTGGTCGCCATCAAAACCCTGGCGCTGGGGCAGGAGTTCGAGGGCAGCGCCCTGCTCGATGCGCGCACCCGCTTCTTCCGCGAGGCCGAATCGGCCGGACGGCTGCAGCACCAGCACATCGTCACCATCTACGACGCGGGCGAGGACCTGGGCCTGGCCTGGATTGCCATGGAACTGCTCAAGGGCCAGGACCTGGCCCACGCCACGGCGCCCGGGCAGTTGCTACCCGTGGAGCAGGTACTCTCGATTGCCGCGCGCGTGGCCGATGCGCTGGACTACGCGCACCAGCAGAACGTGGTGCACCGCGACATCAAGCCCGCCAACATCATGTACGACGCGCAGACCGACACGGTCAAGGTCACGGACTTCGGCATCGCGCGCATCACCGACAGCAGCAAGACACGCACCGGCATGGTGCTGGGCACGCCCAGCTTCATGGCACCCGAACAACTGGCCGGGCGGCGCGTGGACGGGCGCTGCGACCTCTACGCACTGGGCGTCACGCTGTTCCAGCTCCTGACCGGCCAGTTGCCGCTGCGCGGCCATTCCATGAGCGAGCTCATGCAGCACATCGCCCACACCCCGGCGCCCGATGTGCGCAGCCTGCGCCCGGAGCTGCCGGCCGCACTGGCGCAGGTGGTGGCGCAGGCGCTGCGCAAGGACCCGCGCGAGCGGCACCAGACGGGCCGCCAGTTCGCCGCTGCGCTGCGTGGCATCCACGCCACCCCGGATGCCAACCCGGCCCCTTCTGCCATGCCGGCAGACCATGGGCTCGACTATGATGATATGCGCAGCCAATCCTCCAACCACCAGATGCCGGACTTCCAATCGACCGTGATGGGCGCGGCCCCGCCGCAGGCGCCTGCATCCGGCCCGGGGCCAGGTGTGCCATGACCGAATCTTCCATCACCTACCAGTTCTGCGCCCGCACCGATCCGGGCCGCGTGCGCGCGAACAACGAGGATGCAGCCAGCGTGGACGCACAGGCCCAGGTGGCGGTGCTGGCCGACGGCATGGGCGGCTACAACGCGGGCGAGGTGGCCAGCGGCATGGCCACGACCTTCATCCAGAGCGAGCTGGCGCGCTGGATCGCCCAGGCGGGGCAGAACCTCAAGGCCCTGGACCTGCGCCGCGCCATGGAAATCTGCGTGGACAACGCCAACCAGGCTATCCTGGGCGCCGCGCAATCCAATCCGCAGTATGCGGGCATGGGCACCACGCTGGTGGTGTGCGTCTTCCAGGGCCACCGGCTCATGCTGGGCCACATAGGCGACTCGCGCTGCTACCGGCTGCGCGCCGGCGTGCTGGACCAGCTCACGCGCGACCACTCCTGGCTGCAGGAACAGATCGACGCCGGGCTCATCACGCCCGAGCAGGCGGCACTCTCGAGCTGCCGCAACCTCGTCACCCGCGCCCTGGGCGTGGAGGACAGCGTGCACGTCGAGATCAATGAATTCCGCGTCGAAGCCCAGGACATCTACCTGCTGTGCTCGGACGGCCTTAGCGAGATGGTGGACCACCGGGAGCTGACGGCCCTCGTCGCCGCCCCCGTGCCGCTGGAGGCCAAGGTGGATCAGCTCATCGACGCGGCCAACGCCCATGGCGGGCGCGACAACATCGCGGTTGTGCTGGTGCAGGCAGGCGTGCAGCCTCCTGCCCGGCGCGGCTTCATGGCGCGCCTGCTGCGCGCGGCGTAGCCCGACCTCATCGCATTCACCCATACGCAAGACAGATACAGGAGCAGGCCATGGCCAAAATGATCGTCTCGATCGACGGCGTCGTCATCAAGGAGGTGCAGCTCACCAAGGAGCGCACCACGCTGGGGCGCAGGCCCTACAACGACATCGTCATCGACAACCTGGCCGTGAGCGGCGAGCATGCCGTCTTCCACCAGCAAGGCGACGAAGTCGAGGCCGAGGACCTGGGCAGCACCAACGGCACCTACGTCAACGGCAAGGCCATCAAGCGCCAGGCCTTGCGCAACGGCGACACCATCGAAGTGGGCAAGTACAAGATCCGCTTCCATGGCGAGGAAGAAGGCGGCGGCTTCGAGAAAACCATGGTCTTCAAGCCAGGCATGGTGCTGCCCCCGGCCATGCCGCGCCCGGCCCCGGCGGCCGCAGCCGGCGCGTCCCCGGCTGCGGTGCCCCAAGGGGTCATCAAGGTACTCACGGGGGCCGCCGCCGGACGTGAAGTGGCGTTGACCAAAGTGGTCACGACCATTGGCAAGCCTGGGCTCGCCGTGGCCTCGATCACGCGCCGGCACCATGGCTTCGTGCTCGCCCACGTCGAGGGGCCCGACATGCCGCTGCACAACGGCCAGCGCATCGGCGGCGACCCCGTGCCGCTGCACAACGGCGACCGGATCGAGCTGGCCGGCACCGAGATGCAGTTCATCCAGCACTGAAGCCGCGCCCCACAGGCCCGGCCAGGCCATGGAAACGTCGGCGCCTGCGGGCAAGCTCTCCGGCTGGCGGCGCGCGCTGCGCCGCCGCGGGCTGCGCCTGTTGGTGGCCTGCCTGCCGCTGCTGCTGGGCCTGCTGCACGCGACCGGAGCCTGGCGCCTGCCGGTGCTCGAGCGCTTCGACCAGATCATCTACGACGCACGCCTGCGCGCCACCATGCCGCGCACGCTGGATGACCGCATCGTGATCGTGGACCTCGACGAGCGCAGCCTCGAGGAAATCGGCCACTGGCCCTGGGGCCGCGACAAGCTGGCACGCCTCACACAGGAGCTGCTGCAGCGCCAGCAGGCCGCCGTCATCGGCTTCGACGTGGTGTTTTCCGAGCCCGATGGCAGCTCCGGCCTGGAGCACCTCCAGCGCCTGGCCCAGGGCCCGCTGCGCCAGGCGCCGGGTTACGCGCAAGCGCTGCAGCAGTTGGCGCCAGAGCTGGACTTCGACCAGCGCTTTGCCCAGGCGCTGCAGGGCCAGAACGTGGTGCTGGGCTACTACTTCACCAGCGACCGCGACGGCGGCGCACGCGGCCAGTTGCCCGCCCCCGTGGTGACGGAGCACATGCTCCAGGGGCGACGGCTCGCATCCACCACCTGGAACGGCTACGGCAGCAACATCCCCTTGCTGGCCCACGCGGCTCCCGTGGCAGGCTTCTTCAACGCCATAGCGGACGAGGACGGCGTGGTGCGCTCCCTGCCGCTGCTGGCCCAGTACCAAGGCCAGTACTACGAATCGCTGGCGCTGGCGGTGTTCCGCACCCTGCTGGGCCTGCCTGCCGTGCGCCCCAGCTTGCCTGCAGGCATTCAGGCCGGCAACACCACCGCCCTGGGGGTGGAGCTGCAGCAGGACGGCCGCAGCCTGCTGCTGCCCACGGACGACAAGCTGGCCGTGCTCGTGCCCTACCGCGGCCCGGGCGGACCGCGCGGCGGGTCGTTCGCCTACCTCTCGGCCGCGGACGTGCTGCTGGGCCGCCTGCCCGCCGGCAGCCTGCAGGACAAGGTGGTGCTCGTCGGCTCCACCGCACCCGGACTGCAGGACCTGCGCGCCACACCCGTGGGCGGTGCCTACCCTGGCGTGGAGGCGCATGCCAACCTTATTGCCCGCTTCCTGGACGGCCACGGCCTGGTGCAACCCGACTATGCCCTGGGCTACGACATCGTCCAGATCGGCCTGACCGGACTGCTGCTGGGCCTGTGGCTGCCCTGGCTGGGCGCGGGCAGTGCCCTGGCGCTGTGCGCCGCAGCCCTGGGCCTGCTCACGGGACTGCACCTGTGGCTGTACCTGGCGCATGGCCTGGTGTTTCCGCTGGCCACGGCGCTGACCATGGTGCTGCTGGCGTTTGCGCTGCACATGAGCTGGGGCTACTTCGTCGAGAGCCGCACCAAGCGCGGCCTGGCCCAATTGTTCGGCACCTATGTGCCCCCCGAGCTGGTGGACGAGATGGTGCGCGAACCCGAGCGCTACAGCATGCAGGCCGCCATGCGCGAACTCACGGTCATGTTCTGCGACATCCGCGGCTTCACCACCCTGTCCGAACGCATGGAGCCCGTGGCGCTGCAGGCCTTGCTCAACACCCTGTTCAGCCGGCTTACCGAAGTCATCCGGCGCCAGCGCGGCACCATCGACAAATACATGGGCGACTGTGTCATGGCCTTCTGGGGCGCGCCCGTGGCCGAGCCCCAGCATGCCCCCCTGGCCGTACAGGCCGCACTGGACATGGTGCAGGCCGTGCACACCGTCAACGCCGAGCACGCCGCACGCGGCCTGCCCGCCATCGGCGTGGGCGTGGGCCTGAACACCGGCCCCATGTGCGTGGGCGACATGGGCTCGGACGTGCGCCGCAGCTACACCGTCATCGGCGATGCGGTGAACCTGGGCTCGCGCCTGGAGGGTCTGTGCAAGGCCTACGGCGTGGAAATCGTGGCCAGCGAAAGCACGCGCGCGCAGGCCCCCGGCTTCGTCTGGCAGGAGCTCGACCGCGTGCGCGTCAAGGGCAAGGAGCAGGCCGTGGCCATCTACCGCCCCCTGGGGCCACGAGACGCCATCGGCGCGGCGGAGCACGAGGCCCTGGAGCGCTGGCACAGCTGGCTGGCCGCGTTCCGTGCGCAGGACTGGCTGCGCTGCGACGCACTCTGGCCCCTGCTGCCCACCGGCCCCGGGTGGGACGGACTGCGCAGCTTCTACGCCCAGCGCATCCAGGAGCGCAGGGTGTTACCCTACGACCCTGGCTGGGACGCCGCCACCCAGTTCGACACCAAATAACCGAGACACAAGGCCCTCACCACCATGCAAGTGCGCGTGCTCGGCTGCTCGGGCGCCATTGCCCGGGAATGCCGCACCACCTCCTTCCTCGTCGATGGGCATATCCTCATCGACGCGGGTACCGGCGTGGGCGACCTCACGCTGGAGGAAATGCAGGCCATCGACGACGTCTTCCTCACGCACTCGCACCTGGACCACATCGCCGCCCTGCCGCTGATGCTCGACGCCGTGGCGGCGTTGCGTCACCAGCCGCTGTGCGTGCACGCCCTGCCCGAGACCATCGCAGCATTGCAGCAGCATGTGTTCAACGGCGTCATCTGGCCCGACTTCGGGCGCATACCCAGCCAGGCGCAGCCCTTTGTGCGCTACGCACCGCTGCGCGCCGGGGAGATCCTGCGGGTGGCAGGCACCACCATCGAAGTGCTGCCCGCCCGGCACACCGTGCCCGCCGTGGGTTACGCGCTGCAAGGCAGCCGTGGCTGGTGGGCCTTCAGCGGCGACACCGGCGGCTGCCCGGAATTCTGGCAGCGCGTGAACCAACTGCCCTTGTCTGCGCTGGTGATAGAAACCGCCTTCAGCAACCGCGAAAGCGCCCTGGCCCGCCGCGCCCAGCACCTGGCCCCTGAAACCCTCGCCCGCGAACTGGCCCAATTGAGCCCGGCACGCGCCTGCCCCATCTACATCGCGCACACCAAACCGTCGGAGACGGAACTGATCATGCAGGAGGTCCGGGAGTTCGATGCCATCACCCCGCATGGCTTTGATGCGCCGCATGACATCCGGTGGCTGAGTGCGGGAGATGTGCTGCAGGTGTGATGCTCCGCGCACACATAGAGCTACAGGTTTGGCATGTTGCGCGACAAAAATGTCACGCAATCTATTGCCGCGCTGGGCCGAGGCAAGTACCGCAAGTGAGGTAGGCCCAAAGCAGCCTGGCACGATATCTGCTTATCAAATTTCGTCGATTGACTTTCTTAACTCTCCAAGGAGTGATATATGAAGCGTACTCTGCAACAAGGCTTTACCCTGATCGAACTGATGATCGTGGTGGCCATCATTGGTATTCTGGCTGCTGTGGCTCTGCCTGCGTACCAGGACTACACCATTCGCACCCGCGTGGTGGAAGGCCTGACCCTGGCCTCGGGCGCCAAGCAAATGGTGAACGAGGTTGCGACTCCGAACGATTTGACAGTGGCCGCCACTACCTGGAATGCCCAGCAAGGTGGTACCGGCGCCACTTCCAAGTACGTTACTTCGGTTCTTTTGAATGCTGCTAGTGGCGTGATTACCGTCAATTACACGCAGGCGACCGTGGGCGCGGCTGGCACCCTGCTCCTGACTCCCTCCATCAAGACCGGTGCTTCTGCATACACCGATTTGGCAACGGCAATCGGCGCAGGCACGACCGGTGCTGTGGACTGGGCTTGCGGTTCGGTCACCACCGCTGCGGCCACGGCCCGCACCATGCCTGTGAACGCTGGTACGCTGGCTGCCAAATACGCACCTGCTGAGTGCCGTTAATATACCCGCACAGCACAGGGTATGGACAAAGGGGGCTTGCGGCCCCCTTTTTTATTTGAGGTGCTCCATGATGCCCAGCCCAATTTCCAAAGGATTTACGCTGATCGAGCTGATGATCGTGGTCGCCATTATTGGCATTTTGGCTGCGATCGCTTTGCCTGCGTACCAGGACTATATTGCGCGGACGCGCATTACTGAAGGGCTGACCCTGGCCGCAGAAGCAAAAGTTGAAGTTGCTTCAAACGGGCTTGGCGGAGTCACCGACCTTGCCAACACCTCGTCATTGTGGAACGCCCGCATGGCAGGAATGGGTTCGCAGAGCAAGTTTGTTCAGTCAACAATCATGGATCCTGTCACCGGGGATCTTGTTGTGACCTTTTCTGCCAACGTCAGTTCGGCTGCCCATGCAAAAACACTTGTACTGAGCCCTCAAATGCGTACAACTTCGGGGGCCGCGGTCATGTTGCCCACCTATTTTGCGGGGGGCAGCACCGGCGGCACACTTGACTGGCTGTGCACATCCGCAGCAGGTACGGGCGCTGGGACACGCACACAACAATATGCATTTTCGGCGCCGACCACTGTGGCAACCTTGCCAGCCCGGCTGGCGCCACCCGAATGCCGCTAACCATGAGCCAAGCAGAGAGACTGCGGTTTGCCGCCCGATACTCCACCCGCCATTTACTCATCTCCACCGCAGTGGCGCTGCTGGCGGCCATGCTGGTGTTTCTACTGTGGTATCCCGCGCCAACGGCAAGCCTGCTCAATGTCGGGAACATCTATCTGCTGATGCTTGCAGTGGACGTGGTGTGCGGCCCTGTATTGACGCTGGTACTGGCCTCTCCTGCCAAGCCACGAAGAGAGCTTATCCAAGACCTGTGCATCGTCGCCCTTTTACAGTTGGCGGCACTGGCCTATGGCCTGTATACCCTGGAAAAAGGTCGTCCCGTAGCCTATGTTTTTGAGCAAGACAGATTGGTGCTGGTGACCAAGAATGAACTTTATACCGCAGAGTGCACCCCTCAATGCACGCCCGGAACTTCATTAATGGGCATTGAATGGCACATGGCGGAAGTAGATAATTCAAAAACCACCCTTCAAAGCCTTGATCTGTCGCTGCAGGGCATTTCACCTGCCATGCGCCCGCTGCAATGGAAAAACTGGGATTGGCATGATCCCAAGCTTCAAGCCCGTCTGCGCCCTCTGTCCGCCTTGAGCAAAGAAAAACTCGGCGATATTTCACACTGGTCCAGTGGAAAATACTCCACGAGATCGGACATCTTGTACTTGCCGTTGGTTTCATCCAGAAAACTGGACTGGATTGCCTTGTTCGACGACAAGGGAAATTGGCTGGACGCCCTGCCCGTTGATGGATTCTAAGAAAGATCATTCCCACACCCTCGGCATGCAAATCATTTCCAGGCAACCGGGCAGATCAGCCTGGTGGATTTTCATAGTTCTGATACTACTGTGGAATATCCCCAACCTTATCCCCTGGGAGCGCGATTTATATCCGGCAACCTACTGGATGGACATGCAAGAACGTCTGTTCAAGTGTGTTTTGCTGTCGGCCATATTCCTTTCGCTGTTCAACCGACCCTGGATTGCATGGCTGACATCCTGGATCATTGGTCTATGG
Source organism: Comamonas granuli NBRC 101663 (assembly GCF_000739995.1). Lineage (GTDB taxonomy): Bacteria > Pseudomonadota > Gammaproteobacteria > Burkholderiales > Burkholderiaceae_C > Simplicispira > Simplicispira granuli. The sequence continues at coordinate 341,491 of NZ_BBJX01000001.1, forward strand.
TGGCTCCCCATCTCCATCGCTGTACGATATTTGAGCAGCACACAAATTACCAGCAATCTGGTGGGTATGGCCATGGCCAGCAGCCCTGGCGAATTGCATAATCTTGCACTCTCCATACCGCCAGGCATATTCGTTGGATTGATGGCATGGAACGCATGCTGCACAGCAGTATATTTATGGCTCAGACGGAATCCAGCCTGGCACTGGCATGGCATGATGCGCCTGAAAATATTCATATACTCTTTAGCGCTATTGGCAGTGCCGCTGATTGCAGAAAGTCAGAATAGATTCCCCGAACCCCATCTTTCCGAACATGGCAGGCAGGCATCGATAGATCCCTTTGAGGAAGGGGATCGCACGATAGGAACAGACGCCGAACTGCCCAGGGCATTTCCTTATGAATTGCCATGGGCCATGGCGCAGTATTGGCGCGCACGGTCAGTGGTCGTGGCCTCCATTGACAAAATGCACAAGGCCCCAGCGACTAGCACGCCGCTGGTGCGCCATGCGGATGCGCCCGACGTGGTGGTCCTCGTCATTGGCGAATCCTCCTCCAGACACGCCTGGCACTTATTCAATCCCGCAGAGGTCATGACAACGCCGCAGTTGGAGGCCAGAATGGCGTCCAAGGGTGGCATTTTTCCGTTGGCAAATGTGGTCGCACAAACCATATCAACCCGACAGGCTGTCCCTTCCATGCTAACCAGGAACCCTCTTTTATGGCCTGACGGAAAGCCAAACCCTGAAGCCACGCGCTCCATTATTACACTTGCATCAAATGCCGGTTACAGCACCGCCTGGTTCTCCAATCAAGCGGCCATTGGACAATATGACGGCGTAATTGCCGCATATGCACAGGAAGCGAATAGCACCGCCTTTCTCAATCCATCAAACTTCATCCAACAAGGCAGCCTGGATGAGGTTTTATTGCCACCACTCCAACGGCATTTGCAAAAATTCCCACGATCTTTTGTGATTCTTCATACCATGGGAAGTCATTTCCGATTTGAACACAGATATCCGCCAAATTTCGGACCATTCCCCAATCCGAAAAATGATAACGAGTCTTACAGAAATAGCATTGCCTACACAGATGGGTTCCTGAAAAAGGTAATAGATATTCTGGAATCCAACAACCGCTCGTCGGCAATGATATATACATCAGATCATGGCCAAGGCCTTGCCAATGAGCGTTGCAACAAGCCCTCCATCAACAGAGTCACGACGGATTCCTACGAGGTTCCAACGTTTATCTGGTTAAGCAGTTCATACATGGAAGATAACCCATTGACCCCCAGGGCATTGCAATCAAACATGAATGAGCCCTACACCAATGGGGCAATTTATCAAACCCTCGTGGACTTCATTTCAGGGCCGAATACCGCAGGCACCACTCTTGCGCCATCCACTGATCACGACAGTTTCATCCGCAGCACGGAAAAAAGGTTGCCGCGTATGGTGGTATCACCCGGAACGCAGTGGGTCAACTATGATCTGGCTGCCTCCAGAGACGCTTGCTCTATTAAAAATCCATAATCGGCGCATCAAAACCCAGCAGAACATGAACAACCTCATCCACAGGCTATTGTTAGTCACCTTTTTTCTGTCTGGTTGCGCGGCATTGATATATCAAATTGTTTGGCAGCGCTATTTATTTACAGGTCTGGGTGTTGATATAGATTCGGTAACACTGATTGTTTCTTCCTTCATGCTTGGAATCGGCATTGGTGGTGCGCTGGGCGGATGGGTAGCAGACAACATCCCAGATCAGCGATTGAAAATATATGCCGCCGCCGAATTTTTTCTAGCTTTGATCGGATTTTCCAGTCCGTGGCTGTTTTCCGTGATTCAATCTTTGAGCGGGAGTGGCTGGTCCTACGCGGGGGTGAGTCTGGTGTCGGTGCTTGCAGTTCTTGTCCCGACCACCATCATGGGAATGACATTACCACTGCTCACTGTATATTTTAATGATGCACTGCAAAACATAGGCGCATCGACCGGCGCCCTCTATTTCTTCAATACGCTGGGCGCCGCATTTGGCGCATGGCTTACCGTCGAGTGGCTTTTCGTATCATGGGGCCTGGACCAGAGTGCGCAGCTTGCTGCAAGCATTAATCTTTGCTGTTGCATTCTTATATTATCGGCTTCAAAAATTCACCACCTCCTAGGCGGCACAGTTTTCTGCCCGAAGGACTGATGATGAATGCAGCACGCTTTATAAGTTTCTGGACAGGATTTTGCAGCCTCTCCCTTGAGATCGCATGGATTCGCCTTTATGGTTATGCCAATCAGAGCACTCCACGCGCATTTGCCTACGTGCTTATCATCTATTTGGTCGGCATTGCCATAGGCGCACAGATCGGAAAGAAGGCCTGCCAAAACAAGGATTCGTATACCATCAAAAAGAGCGCCGTAATAGCATTGGCGTTGTGCGCGCCAATTGCTTCCATCTCTCCCTGGCTGTATCTGGTCTCAAAAAATTATGCGCTCGATGACCTGGCGGCACCCGTGGGCATATTTTTATCCGGCGCATGCTTCTCAGTACTTTTTCCGATCACCCATCACCTGGGGACATTGAGCGAAACCAGTGAAAAATTGCACACAGGGAGGCATTTTTCACGCGTTTACATTCTGAATGTCGTGGGTGCAGCCATGGGCCCTTTGGTCACGGGATATATTCTTCTCGAGTGGCTAACGATCACTGAAATATTCCCGGTGATATCGATAATCATCGCAGTTGTCGCGATCGCCGCATGGAGTTCATATAAAAAATCCAACCATTTGACATTGTCAACAATCACATTGGCCAGCCTTCTCGTGGCCGTCGGATTCGGATATATCTCATGGGAAAATTCGGAAGTATTTGCAAAAGAGTTCGCCGTGACAGAGGGGCGAAAGATTGTCGCAATGCATGAGGGTCGCCACGGGATCATTGCCATCGCAGAAGAGCCGGCATCGCCGCGGCAACCATTTACCGATTACGTTGTATACGGCGGAAATGTTTATGACGGAAAAACCAATGTCGATCTGGAAAGAAATACCAACGGACTAGAACGTCCGTTAGCGCTTCATGTGCTACAGCCGGCGGCAAAAAACATATTGATTCTCGGTCTTTCGATTGGCTCCTGGCTGGCCGTGGTCGAGGGATTCCCTGGGGTTGAAAAGATCGACGTGATAGAGATCAATCCGGGATACCTTCAATTGGCGCGAAAATTTGATGCTCAACGCCGGGCACTAGAAGACCCTCGGGTGAGCATATATATCGACGATGCACGTCGATGACTTCAGTATCACCCCGAGAAAAAATATGATCTGGTACTTATGAACACGACATGGCACTGGCGAGCCAATAGCTCCATGCTGCTATCTCAGGAAATGATGAAAATAGCCAGAAATCATCTGACAGAGAATGGCATATTGGCCTTCAACGCAACAGGATCGGTTGACGCCTTTTTTACGGCATCCACGGTCTTCAAGGAAGTGCGCAGATACCAAAACTTCATTTACGGCGCGAACTGGAATCCTTTCGACGCCGCGGGAAGACCGGAAGCCTGGAGTGCCCTTCAAAATGTCACCGTGGACAAAAAAATAGGGTTTACACCACACAGCAAAGCCATTGAAAAATTCTCGAAAATACCATTCATAAAACCACAGGAAGATATGGGCAAGCTGAACAGGCAGCCAGAAGTCATTACTGACAACAATATGCTTGTCGAATACAAATATGGGAGAAGGAATTAGGCATTCCATCGATGCCCGCTGCATCACTACCAGGACACGCCTTAGATTTCAACCACACATCCGCACGAAAGCCTCCGCCAGCACTGGCGGGCCCGCAACCGAATCGTATTGATACGCCGAATGCATTTCTTGACCGGCCTGGGGCCCGCGCTGGCGCTGGCAGTGCCGTTTTTGTTCTCCAGCACCCGTGCGCCTCTGACCAATTTCTGGCCGCTGATGTGCGCCTGGCTGTGCGCTGGGGTGCTGGCGTTGCTGCTGGTGTGGCAGGTGCGGCGGCCCGATGCACCGGACCGGCGCACGCTGGCGCGGCAATGCGCGGCGGGTGTGCTGCTGGCGGCTTTGCTGGGCAGTGCCGTAGGCCTGCTGCAGTACTTTGGCCAGACCGATGGCTGGTGGGGCTGGCTGCATCCCGCGCAACCGGGCGTGGCCATGGGCCAGTTGCGCCAGCGCAACCAGCAGGCGTCGCTCCTGAGCCTGGGCCTGTGGACGCTGTGGTGGCTGGTAGCGCAGGTGCCCCGGAACGGACCGGACGGCGCGCGGGGCCATTCGGTGCTGGCGGTGGGGCTGGGTCTGCTGCTGGCTTGGGCGCTGGCCTTGCTGGTCGTGGGCAGCGCGGCCACGGCCTCACGCACCGGGCTGGCCCAGTGGCTGGTGCTGCTGGTGCTGCTGGCATGGTGGCGCAAGTCCCTGGGGGCGCTGCCGCTGGCACTGGCGCTGGCGGGCCTGCTGCTGTACGCCTGGGCCGCCTGGCTGCTGCCCGACCTGCTGCTGCGCTGGACGGGCGTGCAGGCCGAGGGCCTGTTCCAGCGGTTCGGCGAGGCCCCGGGCTGCACCAGCCGCCGCGTGCTGTGGGCCAATGTGTGGCATCTGATCCTGCAGCGGCCCTGGACGGGCTGGGGTTGGGGCGAGCTGGACTATGCCCACTACATCACCTTGTTCCCGGGGACGCGCTTTTGCGTGCTGCTGGACAACGCCCACAACCTGCCCCTGCACCTGGCCGTGGAGCTGGGCTTGCCTGCGGCGGCTCTGGCATGCGCGGCGGTGGCCTGGTGGGTCTGGCGTGCCAGGCCCTGGGCCGAAACGGACCCGGTGCGCCAGTGGGCCTGGGGCATTCTGGCCGTGGTGGGCCTGCACAGCATGCTGGAGTTTCCGCTGTGGTACGGGCCCTTCCAGGTCGTCACCGTGCTGGCGCTGGTCTTGCTGTGGCGCGGGCGCGCAGCGCGTGCGGCAGCGCAAATGGTGCAGCACATGCCCTGGGGGCTGTGGGCGCTGGCGGGCATGCTGTGCCTGGCGCTGTGGGCGGCGCTGGGTTGGCAATACCACCGTGTGAGCCAGATCTACCTGCCGGCAGCGCAGCGCATTGCGTCCATGCGTGATGACCCGCTGGCCCAGGTGCAGGACAGTTGGGTGTTCCGGGATGCCATGGCCTTTGCCGAGCTGACCACCACGCCGGTCACCCCGGAGACGGCGCCGCGGGTGCATGCGCTGGCGCTGCGCATGCTGCACTATTCGCCGGAGCCGCGCGTGATCGAGCGCCTGATCGAGAGCGCCACGCTGCTGGGGCTGGACGAAGAGGCTGCATTCCACCTGCAGCGCTACCGGGCGGCTTATCCGGCGGATTTTGCGCGCTGGTCGCGCACCAACCAGCCCCTGGGTACGCTGGCGGGGGATTGACGCTCAGGGGTGCTGCCGCGCCGCGGCCGGGGAAACGAGGGCCACATCCTCGTACAACGCTTCGATGGGCATCACCAGGCCCACGCTGGCCCATTCCAACGCTTGCCCGGCCTCCAGGGGGTGCAGCACCCAGCGCTGGCTGTCGCCCTCGCGGCGGAACAGGTCCACACCCATGCGCTCGGGGTCGATGAGTGCGTACTCGCGCAGCGTGGGCAGCTTGCGGTAGGCGGCAAACTTGGCGCCACGGTCAAAGGCGCTGGTGGCGGGCGAGAGCACTTCCACAATCAACACAGGCGCGCTTTTGCTGTGGCTTTGCCCGCGGTCGCTCTCGGCACAGGTGACGAAGACGTCGGGATAGAAAAAAGCATTGTCCTGCGCGACATGCAGCTTCATGTCGGAGATGAACACGCTGCACGGGCTGCCGCGCAAGTGATTGCGCAAGGCCAAGGCCACGTTGAGCGCCACAGTCACATGGGCATCCGAGGCGCCGGCCATGGCGAACACCTCGCCATCGTGGTACTCGTGCTTGGTGTTTTGCTCGGCCTCCCAGGCGAGGTAGGCCTGGGCATCAAACAGTGGCTGCGGTGCGGGCAGTGACATGGCGCTCTCCGGGTGGTGGGGCCATGGTAGCAGCCGCTGCCGGGAAACGAACGGCAGGCCGCGTCAGCCCGCCACGTAGCTCCCCGACTTGCCGCCGTGCTTCTCCCGCACGCGCACGTCGTGGATGGACATGCCGCGGTCCACGGCCTTGCACATGTCGTAGATGGTGAGCAGGGCCACCTGCACGGCGGTGAGTGCCTCCATCTCCACGCCGGTGGGGCCTACGGTCTCCACGGTTGCAGTACAAAAAATACCTGTAGCGCCCGGCTGACGGGCGCCAGCAGCTTCAAATTCAATAGCAACACGGGTCAGCGCCAGGGGGTGGCACAGGGGAATGAGGTCGCTGGTCTTTTTCGCCGCCTGGATGCCGGCGATGCGCGCGATGCCCAGCACATCGCCCTTTTTGGCGTTGCCCGCCTCGATGAGCGCCAGCGTGGCGGGCTGCATCTCGATGCGGCCGCTGGCCACGGCTCTGCGGTGGGTGGCGGCCTTGGCAGCCACGTCGACCATGTGGGCCTGGCCCTGGGCGTCGAAATGCGTGAGTGGATTCATGACGGACAAAGCGGCGAGGCCGCGGGAAACTTTGGCAGACCCGGGCATCATACGGGCATGCGCACACACTCGCACTCCGGCCCGGCCACGGGCGCCTGCCCCGCGGGGCCGGCACTGGATTTGGGGCCAAAACGGCCTTTTGCGCTTATCAGGCAAGCGCTGGCAGCTCTTATTCTCATAGCGTTTTGCACGCTGCATGCGACGCCCGCCCCGGCGCAAGGCCGCCTGCCCATGCTCGGTGACGGCAGCGAGCTGGCCGCAGGCCAGGAACGGCGCCTGGGCGATGGCATCGCACGCCAGCTCTACCGCGACCCCGACTACCTCGACGACCCCGTGCTCCTGGAATACGTGCAAACGCTCTGGGATGCCCTGCGCGCGGCCGCGCGGGCGCAGGGCGAACTGGCGCCCGAACTGGACGAGCGCTTCGCCTGGGAGGTGCTGCTGGGCCGCGACCGCACGGTCAATGCCTTTGCCCTGCCCGGCGGCTACCTGGGCGTGCACCTGGGCCTGATCGGGGTGACGGCCAGCCGTGACGAACTCGCCTCCGTGCTGGCGCACGAGCTCAGCCACATCACCCAGCGCCACATCGCACGCCTCATTGCGCAGCAGGGCCGCCAGACGCCCCTGGTGCTGGGCGCCCTGGTCCTGGGCGCACTGGCCGCGAGCAAAAACCCCGACGCTGCCCAGGCGCTGGCCATCGGCGGGCAGGCGCTGGCGGTGCAGAACCAGCTCAACTTCTCGCGCGACATGGAGCGCGAGGCCGACCGCGTGGGCTTTGCGCTGATGGACCCGGCGGGCTTTGCACCCCAGGGTTTCGTGGCCATGTTCGAGAAGCTGCAACAGGCCAACCGCATCAACGACAACGCCAGTTGGCCCTACCTGCGCAGCCACCCGCTGACCACGCAGCGCATTGCCGACGTGCAGGCGCGCCTGCCCGTGGGCGCCGCCCGGCCCGCCGCGCCCGGGCTGGAGCACGCCCTGCTGGCCGCCAGGGCGCGCGTGCTCGCGCGGCCGGGCGTGGACGTGCTGCGCCAGTGGATGGCCGAGCCGCAGGCGGCAGACTTTGCCGGCCAGCCGCAGGCGCGCCGCGCCGGCGCGCTCTATGCCGCCGCGCTGGCGGCGCGCGAGCTGGGCGAGCCCGCACGGGCGCAGCGCCTCGTCGGCGACCTGCAGGAGTCGGTAGGGCCGGACGCCGCGGCACAGCGCCAGGTGCGCCTGCTGGCCGCCGAACTGGCCCTGGCGCGCGGCGATGCGGCCGGGGCGCTCAAACTGCTGCCGCCGGCGGGCGGGCGGCCGGAACTGCTGCTGCGCACCCAGGCGCAGTTGCGCGGCGGCACGGCCCCGGACATCGCCGGCCCCCTGCAGACCTGGGTGGCAGGCCATCCCGGCGACGCCGGCGCCTGGCAGCAGCTCGCCAGCGTCTGGCACGCCCAGGGGCAGGTGCTGCGCGCCGTGCGCGCCGAGGCCGAGGCCCAGGCCGCGCGCTACGACTACGCGGCGGCGGTGGACCGCCTCAAGGCCGGGCAGGATTTGGCGCGCCAAAGCCGCGCGGCAGCCGACCATGTGGAGGCCTCGATCATCGACACGCGGCTGCGTGCCATGGAGTCACTGCTTCGCGAACAGGCCGCCGAGCGCTGACTCGATGACCAGCCCGAGCACCGAGTAGATCAGCGAGCCGAGCAGCGCGGCGCCAAAGCCGTTGACGTGGAAGCCCGCGAGCACGCCCGCCGCGGCCCAGAACATGAGCGCGTTGATGACGAACAGGAACAGCCCCAGCGTGACGAGGGTGACGGGCAGCGTCAGCAGCACCAGCACGGGGCGCAGCACCACGTTGAACAGGCCGATCACGAAAGCCGCGAGCAGGGCCGACGGGAAGCTGCGCACCTGCACGCCCTCGTAGACATAGGCCACGAAAAGCAGCGCGCAGGCGCTGAGCAGCCATTTGGCAAGGAGTTTCATGGGCGCAGCATAGCGCAACGGTCGCGCGCGCGGGGGCCCCCATAATGCCGGCACCGCATCTTGCAGGAGCTGTCCCATGCCCCCCCGCCCCTTGCACGCCCTGGCCCTGGCCGCAGCGCTCGCCCTGGCATCGCCCCTGCCGGCGGCGGCGCTGGCTCCCGGCGCGGCCGCCGAGATCGTGAGCCTGCAGGGCGTGGGCGAGCAGCGCGCCGCCACGGCCAGCGCCTGGCAGCCCGCCCGCGTGGCGCAGGCCCTGGCAGCCGGCGATTTCGTGCGCACGGGCGAGGCCGCGCGCATGGCCCTGGTGTTTGCCGACGAGACGCAGTTGCGCCTGCACCAGAACACCGTGCTGCAGGTCAAGGCCCTGGCCGCGCCCGGGCAGCCCACGACCACGCTGCGGCTGGAGGCCGGACGCGCTTGGACGCAGACGCGCCGCCCGCCGGGCAGCCCCCTGCAGATCGAAACCCCGGCGGCCACCGCCGCCATCCGCGGGACGGACTGGGACCTGCGCGTCGAGCCGGACGGGCGCACCCTGCTCACGGTGCTCTCGGGCACGGTGGAGTTCGGCAACGCACAGGGGCAGGTGCGCGTCGGCCCGAACGAGGCCGCCCTGGCCGCAGTGGGCCAGGCCCCGGTCAAGCTGCTGCTGGCCCAGCCGCGCGACCGCGTGCAGTGGGTCAACGCGCTGCAGGCCGACCCCCTGCCGCACCTGCGTGCCGACCCCGCGCCCGCCGCCCTGGAGCCGGTGGTGCAGGCCCTGGCCGCACGGCGCCCCGGCGCCGCGCGCAGCGCCCTGGCCGCCGTACCGGCGTCCGATGCCGCCGCACCCGGCTGGGTGGCCGTGCTACAGGCCGCCATCGCGCTGCAGGAGGGCGACCTGCCCGGCGCGCGCCAGTTGCTGGCGCGCCAGACGGCCACGGACACCGCGCCCGCGGCAGCCTGGCTGCTGCAGGCGGACCTGCAGCTCATGGAGGGCGAAGGCGAGGCCGCGCTGCAAACCCTGCAGGGCGCACTGGCGCGCTGGCCCGGGCACCCTGCGCTGTGGGCCCAGCAGGCGCGCGTGCAACTGCTCACCGACCGCCTGGACGCCGCCCGCACCACGCTGGACGGCGCGCCAGACAGCGGCAGTGCCGAACTCGCCCTGGTGCGCGCGGCCCTGGCCCGGCGCCTGGGCGACGCGCCAGCCACCCTCGCGGCCTACACCGCGGCCACGCAACTGGCCCCGCAGGACGCCCGCGGCTGGCTGGGCCTGGGCAGCGCCTATACCGAGCGCGAGGACACCGAGGCCGCGCGGCACCACCTCGCCCAGGCCCTGCAGCGCGACCCGCAGGCTGCCGGCGCCCAGGGCGAGCGCGGCACGCTGGAGACCTTTGCCAACCGCTGGGAGCCGGCGCAGCAGGCCTTCGACGCCGCACTCGCCGCGCACCCCGCCGACTACGTGGCGCTGACCGGCCTGGGCCTGCTGCGGCTCAAGCAGGGGCGGCCCCAGGAGGCGCTGGACGCCTTCCTGCGCGCGGGGGTCATGGAGCCGCGCTACGCGCGCGCCAAGGTCTGGACGGGCGTGGCCTACTACCAGCTCGGCCGCCATGACGACGCCGTGGCCACGCTCGCGCAGGCCAGCGCCCTCGACGACAAGGACCCCGTGCCCTGGATGCTGCTGGCGCAAATCCACACCGACCGCTTCGCCGCCGGCGAGGCCGTGCAGGCGGCACGCGCGGCCCTGGCGCGCATGCCCTACCTCAAGTCGCTCCACCAGTTGGCCAACGACCAGAAAGGCAGCGCCAACCTGGGCGCGGCCCTGGCCTTTTTCGGCATGGAGGACTGGGCGCTGGAACTGGCGCAGCAGAGCTTCTCGCCCTACTGGGGCGCCAGCCATCTGTTCCTGGCCGACCGCTACCGCGGCGAGTTCAACAAGAACTCGGCGCTGTACCAGGGCTTTCTGACCGACCCCATGGCCTTTGGCGCCAGCCAGCGCCACGCGTCGCTGCTGCAGCAGCCCGGCAGCCATGGCGCCGTGGGGCTGACGCTGGACCGGGAGTTCTACCGCCTCAGCGCACCGGCCTTCACCCTCAACGGTATGGACAACCGCCATGTGCCGCTGTCGTGGTTCGTGAAGGCGCAGACCGTGCGGGCCCGCGACTTCCCCATCGACGTGGGGGTGTTCAATGTTCCGGCCTTCCACGACGGCAGCGGCGGCTTCGACGTCCATGGGCGCGTGCTGACGCTGGGCCTGGGGGCCCAGCCCAGCGAACGGCTGAACCTGTTTGCCTATGCCAACACCTTCGACGCCGATTTTCGCGGGCGGAACAACTTCCGCAGCACCCTGGACGTGACCCAGGCCCAGGGCGCCCTGGGCCTGGCCTACCGCTGGGGGCCCGCCGCGCAGACCTGGCTCAAGATCGGCCGCAGCGTGAACGACACGCTCATGGGCAACTACCCGGTGCTGTTCGACCTGTCGTCCATGGCCGGCGTGGTGGGCATGCACGCCACGCCGCGCAAGCAGTTCAGCGACCTGCAACTGCGCCACACCGTGGACACCAGCGCCGCCACGCGCTGGAGTGCCACGCTGGAGCATGTGGTGGAAAAGCAGTCCAGCCTGTCGGCCGCCGAGGGCCTGATCGGCAGCATGCTGGCGGACGGGCAGACCTTTGTGGACCGCCTGCTGTTTGCCGGCACCAACCAGATCGACCGGCGCTACACCGCCCTCACCCTGGGTGGCAGCCACCGCTACGGCCCGGCCTGGACCGTGGACGGCGCGCTCGGCTGGCAGCAGATCCGCCACCGCGTGTTCGGGCAGAACTTCGTGGTTCTGGAGCAGTTGCAGACCGGCGGGCAGGACGAGGCCCGCCGCCACGACACGGAGCGTGCCTTCACCCCGCGCCTGGGCCTGGTGTGGCAGCCCGCGCCGGGGCGCAGCCTGCGCCTGGCCTACCAGGACTGGATGCGGCCGCTCTCCGTCTCCACCCTGGCCAGCGTGGAGACGGCCGGCATTCCCGTGGAAGACCAGTTGCTCGAAGCCGGCGGCCGCCAGCGGCGCACCGTGCTGCAGTGGGACCAGGAATGGGGCCCCGCCACCTTCGTCAAGCTGCGCGCCGACCACCTGCGCCTGACCAACAACGGCTCCCTGGGCGTGGACCTGCGCACGCCCAGCCTGCCCTTCCTGGAGGAACTGCGCAACATCCAGCTGGCCAACCTCTCGGGCTCCGACCTGCTCGAAGACACGCCCAGCTACGAGCGCGGCACGCTCCAGTTGCTGGGCGCCAGCGCCAACCACATGTTCAGCCGCCAGTGGTCCGGCTACGCCAAGTACCTGCACCAGCGCAGCGACAGCAGCTATGGCGCGGACGCGGCGCGCGTGGGCGGGCGCATGATCCCCTACCTCCCGCGCCACACCGCCGTGCTGGGCGCCACCTGGGCCAGCAGCGCGCGCTGGTACGTGAGCGGCCGCGCGGTCTACCGCTCCGAGCGCTTCGAGGACAAGGAAAACCTCACGCGCCGCCCCCCGGGCTGGAGCCTGGACCTGATGGGTTTCACGGAGTCCGCGGACAAGCGCTGGGTGCTGGGCATGGCGCTGCTCAACCTCGGGGGCGCGAAGTCCGCGCGCCAGAAAACCCGCTTCGTGCTCGATGCGCGCTACCGTTTTTAAGGCCCTGGGCGCGGCCCTGCTGGCGCTGCTGCTGGTGGCCGCGGCAGCGCACAGCCGTCCCTGGCACGCGCTGGAGTTCAAGAGCTTCGACCTCTGGACGCAGCTCGCCGCCCCGGGGCGCAGCGCACAGCCCGTGGTCATCCTGGCCATCGACGAACCCAGCTTCCAGCAGTTGGGGCAGGGCTGGCCGTTCGCGCGCAGCCTGCATGCGCGCCTGATCGACCGCCTGCGCGCCGACGGGGCGGCCGCCATCGGCTTCGACGTGGTGTTTGCCGACCCCGCCGCCGACCCCGCGCAGGACGCCGCCCTGGCCCAGGCCGTGGGGCGCGCGGTGGCGGCGGGCATTCCGGTGGTGCTCGCCTCCAGCCGCGAGCGCGTGGACAGTGCCAGCGCCACGCTGTGGACCGAGGTGCAGCCCCTGCCAGCGCTGCGCGCGGCCGGCGCCGTGCCGGGCGATGCCGGGGTGGAGCCCGACGAGGACTTCGTGGTGCGCCGCGTACCGCCAGGGGCGCAGGGCTTCGCCGCCGTGCTGGCCCAGCACCTGGGCGCGCCCCGGCCCGCATCGCCGCAGCCCGGCCTGCTCGCCTACCGCGGGCCGCGCGGCAGCTTCGACACGCGCTCGTACTACCAGGCGCTGGAGCCCGGCCTGCTGCCCGCCGGCTACTTTCGCGGCAAGACCGTGCTCGTGGGGCGCTCGGCGCTCACGGCCAGCGAGCTGCAGCATGTCCAGGCCGATGCGTTCAACGCGCCCTTCGCCCTGCACGGCGGCGAGCGCCTCATTCCCGGCGTGGAAGTGCAGGCCACGCTGCTGGACAACCTCCTCACGGGCGACGGCCTGCGCCCCCTGCCCGAGGGCTGGAGCGCCCTGCTGGTGCTGCTGGCGCTGGCCGCCCTGGTGCCCGCCAGCCTGCGCTGGCACCCGGGCGCCACGGCCCTGCTGGCCGCGGCGCTGGGCACGGGCGTGCTGCTGCTGTCCTGGCTGCTGTTCAGCGCAGCGCGCCTGTGGCTGCCGCCCCTGCTGCCGCTGGCCGCGGTGCTTGCCATCTACGGGGCCACGGCGCTGGCGGCCTACGCGGCGGTGCGCCGGCGCGCGCGCCAGGTGCGCACCATGTTCGCGCAGTACGTGCCGCCCGAGGTGGTGGCGCGCCTGGTCGCCCAGCCGCAGTCCGTGCGCCTGGGCGGCGAGGTGCGCGAGCTCACGCTGCTGTTCACCGACCTGGCGGACTTCACCACCCTGTCGGAGCAGCTCAGCGCGGAGCAGACGGCCGAGCTGCTCACCGGCTACTTCAACGCCATGACGCCGCTGATCCACGCCACGGGCGGGACGCTGGACAAGTTCATCGGCGACGCCATCATGGCCTTCTGGGGCGCGCCCCTGGCCGATGCGCAGCACGCCGAACACGCCGTGCGCACCGCCATCGCCATGCAGCAGGCCATGGCGCCGCTGCAGGCCGAGCTGCAGGCGCGCGGCCTGCCGGCCATCCACATGCGCATCGGCCTGCACACGGGAGCGGCCGTGGTGGGCCACATGGGCTCGCGCCAGCGCTTTGCCTACACCGCCGTGGGCGACGCGGTGAACCTCGCGGCGCGGCTGGAGGGCGCGAACAAGGCCTTCGGCACGGGCATACTGCTCTCGGGCGCCACGGCGGCGCAACTGCCGGCCGACATCGCCCTGCGGCCGCTGGACGACGTGCTCGTCAAGGGCAAGACCGAGCCCGTGCGCGTGTACACGCCCTGCGCCGACGCCCAGGCCTGCCGCCTGGCGCAGGCGGCGCTCGAGGCCTTCCAGGCGCGCGCCTGGGACGCCGCCGCCGCCCACCTGCACGCCCTGCTGGAGCGCCTGCCCGGCGACCCGGCCGCGCAGCGCCTGCTCCAGCGCATCGCCGATGCCCGCAGCCTGGCGCCGGACGCGCCCTGGACCGCGGCGCTGGCGCTGGACAAGCTCTGAGCACGGCACCCCGGGCAAATCTGGGATGATGGGAGGGTGGGGCCGCTGCCGCGGGTGCCGCGGCCGATTGCAGAGAAAGGAGAACCCATGCAAGTTCAAGTCCACACCGACAACAAGATCCAGGGCGGCGAATCGCTGGCCCAGTGGATGCAGAAGGAGACCGTCGAGCGGCTGGCGCGCTTTCGCGACCAGGTCACGCGTGTGGAAGCCTTTTTGTCCGATGAGGATGCCGGCAAATCCGGCGCCAACGACAAGCGCTGCCGCCTGGAAGCCCGCCCTGCCGGCCGCCAGCCTGTCACCGTGACGGCCGACGCCGACAAGCTGGCCGATGCCTTCACGGGCGCCATCGACAAGCTGCTGCGCGCCCTGGAGCACGACCTGGGCCGCGCCAAGGACCGCAACGGGCGCGAAACCATCCGCACGGGGGAATGAGCCCCCGCCACCCTCCGCCCGCGCGCCCACGGCCTGCGGGCGGATTGCTATACATTCAATAGCTTCTCACGCTTTATCCATGGCCCTTGGGGCCATTTTTTATTATGGACACCGTGGAATCCCTGCAACAGCGCCTGGCCGACCTGGAGCTCAAGGTGGCCGACAACGACGACCTGCTGGACCAGATGAACCTGGCGCTGTACCGGCAGCAGCAGCACATCGACCGGCTCACGCGCGAGCTCGCCCTGCTGCGCCAGCAAATGCCCGAGCCGGGCAGCGGCGCGCCGCGCAGCCTGCGCGACGAGATTCCGCCGCACTACTAGAGAACATCCCCCTGCGGCGCTGCGCGCCTTCCCCCTTCTCGTACAGCGCTGCGCGCTGCGGAAGGGGGACGCCACCCGCGCGGCGGGGCGGCCCTTGCGCGGTGGCCGCTGGCCTGGGGGCATGTCCGCTTCCTAGGCCGCGGATAGTGCAATCACCATGGATCGCGGCATAAAAAAACCGGCCGCCCTTGCGGGCCGGCCGGTTGCGTTCCTGAGCGAATCAGGCGCGGATCACTTGGCGATCACGCGCACCATTTCCAGGCACTTGTTGGAGTAGCCCCACTCGTTGTCGTACCAGGCGACGACCTTGAGGAAGGTCTTGTCCAGGGCGATGCCGGCTTCGGCGTCGAACACGCTGGTGCAGCTCTCGCCGCGGAAGTCGGTGGCCACCACCTTGTCCTCGGTGTAGGCCAGCACGCCCTTCATGGCGCCTTCGCTGGCGGCCTTCATGGCGGCGCAGATGTCCTTGTAGTCGGCTTCCTTGTTCAGCTCGACGGTCAGGTCCACCACCGACACGTCGGAGGTGGGCACGCGGAAGGACATGCCGGTGAGCTTCTTGTTCAACTCGGGGATCACCACGCCCACGGCCTTGGCGGCGCCGGTGGAGCTGGGGATGATGTTTTCCAGGATGCCGCGGCCGCCGCGCCAGTCCTTGTTGCTCGGGCCGTCCACGGTCTTTTGCGTGGCGGTGGCGGCGTGCACGGTGGTCATCAGGCCGCGCTTGATGCCCCAGTTGTCGTTCAGCACCTTGGCCACGGGGGCCAGGCAGTTGGTGGTGCACGAAGCGTTGGAGACGATGGCCTGGCCGGCGTACTTCTCGTGGTTCACGCCGAAGACGAACATGGGCGTGTCGTCCTTGGAGGGCGCGGACATCAGCACCTTCTTGGCGCCGGCGGCCAGGTGCTTCTCGGCGGCTTCCTTGGTGAGGAACAGGCCGGTGGCCTCGATCACCACGTCGGCGCCGACTTCGTTCCACTTGAGGTTGGCCGGGTCCTTCTCGGCCGTCAGGCGGATCTTCTTGCCGTTGACGATGAGGGTATTGCCCTCGACCGCCACCGTGCCCTGGAAGCGGCCATGCACGCTGTCGTACTTGAGCATGTAGGCGAGGTAGTCGGGCTCGAGCAGGTCGTTGATGCCCACCACCTCGATATCGGAAAAGTTCTGCACGCAAGCGCGGAACACCATGCGGCCGATGCGGCCGAAGCCGTTGATGCCAATCTTGATCGTCATAGCTCTTTCACTCCAGGGTCATTGCAAAACTCTCGCGGGCCGCTCATTTGCGCTTGAGCACGGCCTGCACCGTGGCAGCCACGTTCTCGGCGGTGAAGCCGAAGTGCTGGAACAGCACGCCGGCGGGGGCCGATTCGCCGTAGCGGTCGATGCCGACCACGGCCGCGCAGCCGTACTTCCACCAGCCGTCGGTCACGCCCATCTCCACGGCGATGCGCGGCAGGCCCTTGGGCAGCACGGATTTCTTGTACTTCACGTCCTCGCGGTCGAAGGTGGTGGTGCTGGGCATGGAGACCACGCGCACGGCGATCTTCTTGGCGGCCAGCAGCTTTTGCGCGGCCAGGGCCAGTTGTACCTCGGAGCCGGTGGCAACGATGACGGCCTGGGCTTTCTTCTTCAGGCCCACGTCCTTGGGCTCGGAGAGCACGTAGGCGCCGCGCGAGATGTCGCCCAGATCGCGTTTGGGGCAATAAGGCAGGTTCTGGCGGGAGAGCAGCAGCGCCGTGGGCTGCTCGCGGTTGGACAGGGCCACGCTCCAGGCCACGGCCGTTTCGGCCGTGTCGGCGGGGCGCCAGACGTCCAGGCCGGGGATCAGGCGCAGGCTGGCGGCGTGCTCCACCGACTGGTGCGTGGGGCCGTCCTCGCCCAGGCCGATGGAGTCGTGCGTGAACACGTGGATCACGCGCTGCTTCATCAGCGCGGCCATGCGGATGGCGTTGCGGCTGTAGTCGCTGAAGGTGAGGAAGGTGCCGCCGTAGGGGATGAAACCGCCGTGCAGCGCGATGCCGTTCATGATGGCGGCCATGCCGAACTCGCGCACGCCGTAGTTGATGTGGCGGCCGCCGACTTTTTCACCGTTGGCCGCTTCGGTCTTGACCACCTGGCCCTGCATGTCAAAACGCAGGTTGGGCGTGCTCTTGGTGTTGGTGAGGTTGGAGCCGGTGAGGTCGGCGCTGCCGCCCAGCAGCTCGGGCAAGGCGGCGGTGAAGGCTTCGAGCGCCAGTTGGCTGGCCTTGCGGCTGGCCACGGTCTCGGCCTTGGTGTGCGCACCCACCACGGCGTCCACGGCCGTCTGGGCGAAGTGCGCAGGCAGGTCGCCGCTCATGCGGCGCGTGAACTCGGCCGCCAGCTCGGGGAAGGCGGCCTGGTAGGCGGCAAAGCGCTCGTTCCACGCCTGCTCGGCAGCGTGGCCGGTGGCGCGCGCGTTCCAGTCGGCGTAGACCTCGTCGGGCACGGCAAAGGGCGCGTGGTTCCAGCCCAGGGCTTCGCGCGAGAGCGCGATTTCCTCGGCGCCCAGCGGCTCGCCGTGGGCCTTGGCGGTATTCACGCGGTTGGGCGAGCCCTTGCCGATGTGCGTCTTGCAGATGATGAGCGAGGGGCGCTCGGTCTGCTGGTGCGCCTCGGCGATGGCGGCGGCCACCTTGTCGGCGTCGTGCCCGTCGATGGGACCGATCACGTTCCAGCCGCTGGCCACGAAGCGCAGCGCCGTGTTGTCGATGAACCAGGGCTGGACGGAGCCGTCGATGCTGATGCCGTTGTCGTCGTACAGCGCCACGAGCTTGTTCAGCTTCCAGGCGCCGGCCAGCGAGATGGCCTCCTGGCTGATGCCTTCCATCAGGCAGCCGTCGCCCAGGAAGACGTAGGTGTGGTGGTCCACCACGGTGTGGCCGGCGCGGTTGAACTCGGCGGCCAGCAGTTTCTCGGCCAGGGCCATGCCCACGGCGTTGGTGACGCCCTGGCCCAGCGGGCCGGTGGTGGTCTCCACGCCGGGGGTGTGGCCGACCTCAGGGTGGCCCGCGGTGCGGCTGCCGAGCTGGCGGAAGTTCTTGAGCTCCTGCAGGGGCAGGTCGTAGCCCGTGAGGTGCAGCAGCGCGTAGAGCAGCATGGAGGCGTGGCCGTTGGACAGCACGAAGCGGTCGCGGTCGAACCACTGCGGATTCGCGGGGTTGTGCTTGAGGTGCCGCGCCCACAGCCCCACGGCCATGTCGGCCATGCCCATGGGGGCGCCGGGGTGCCCGGAGTTGGCTTGTTGAACGGCATCCATTGCGAGTGCGCGGATCGCATTCGCCATTTGTTGAGAATTGGCCATCGGGGCGGCTCCGGAAGGGGCGGTAGAGGTGGGGAAACCCCCGATTTTAGCGGCCCGCCCCGAAACAGCCCGACAGGCCCCGCCCAGCGATGCACTACAGTGCCGCCATGCCTGCCGCCGCGCCCTCTTGCCCTGCCCCGCAGCAGCCCCCCGCCTTGCTCCTGGCCGCAGGCCGGGGCGAACGCATGCGGCCGCTCACCGACACCTGCCCCAAGCCCCTGCTGGCCGTGCGCGGCCAGCCGCTGCTGCAGTGGCATTTGCAGGCGCTGCATGCGGCCGGGGTGCGCCGCGCGGTCATCAACACGGCCTGGCTGGGGGAGCGGATCAGCGCGCATTTCCAAGACACTTTCAGCCCCCAGGGCGCACCAGACAAGCGCGAGGCGCTATCTATTTCCTACTCGCACGAGGGCCGGGACTTTGGCGGCGCACTGGAGACGGCAGGCGGCATCGCGCGTGCGCTGCCGCTGCTGGGCGACATCTTCTGGCTGGCCGCAGGCGACGTGTTCGTGCCCGGCTTCGGCTTTGACGCCGCCGCGGCGCAGGCCTTCGCCGCCAGCCCCATGCTGGCCCACCTGTGGCTGGTGCCCAACCCGGCGCACCACCCGCGCGGCGACTTCGGCCTCTCGCCCGAGGGCCTGGCGCTGAACCTGCCGCCCGACCACCCCGGCCCGCGCTACACCTACAGCACCATCGCCCTGCTGCGCGCTGCGCTGCTGGCGCCGCCCTGGTGCGACATTCCCCCCGGCAACCCGCAGGGGCTTGCGGCGCCGCTGGCGCCGCTCCTGCGCCGCGCCATGGACAATGGCCGGGTGAGCGCCACGCTTTACACCGGCCCCTGGACCGATGTGGGCACGCCGCAGCGCCTGCAAGAGCTCAATACACCATGACCCTGACCGTTCCCCTTTCCGTGTACGCGCAGCGCCGTGCGCGCCTGGCTGCGCAACTGGGCGCTGGCGGCATCGCCATCGTGCCCACGGCGCCCGAGCGCATGCGCAACCGCGACAGCGACTACGCCTACCGCCACGACAGCTACTTCCACTACCTCACGGGCTTTACCGAGCCGGGCGCCTGGCTGGTGCTCACGGCCGACGGCCGCAGCACGCTGTGGTGCCAGCCCAAGGACATGGAGCGCGAGATCTGGGACGGCTACCGCCTGGGCCCCGAGGCCGCCGTGGCCGCGCTGGGCGTGGACGAGGCCTACTCCGTCGCCGAGCTGGACCAGCGCCTGCCGCGCCTGCTGGAGAACCGCGCCTGCGTGTGGTACCCCTTTGCCACGCACGCCGGCCTGGCCGCGCGCGTGGAGGGCTGGCTGGCCCCCGTGCGTGCGCGCGTGCGCTACGGCGCCCTGTGCCCCACGCACCAGGCCGACCTGTGCCTGCTGCTCGACGAAATGCGCCTGGTGAAGGACGCGCACGAGCTCGCCCTGATGCGCCATGCCTCCCAGATCAGCGCCCAGGCCCATGTGCGCGCCATGCAGCGCTGCGCGCGCATGCTGCGCGCCGGCCAGGAGGTGCGCGAATACCACCTGGAGGCCGAGCTGCTGCACGCCTTCCGCGAGCACGGCGCGCAGGCCCCGGCCTATGGCTCCATCGTCGCCGCGGGCGCCAACGCCTGCGTGCTGCACTACCGCGCCGACCGCGCGCCGGTGCAGGAGGGCGCGCTGGTGCTCATCGACGCGGGCTGCGAGTACGACAGCTACGCCAGCGACATCACGCGCACCTTCCCGGCGGGCGGGCGCTTCACGGGGCCGCAGCGCGCGCTCTACGAGCTGGTGCTGGCCAGCCAGGAAGCCGCCATCGCCGCCACGCGCGCGGGCGCGCGCTTCAACGCCCCGCACGACGCCACCGTGGCCGTGCTGGCGCAGGGCCTGCTGGACCTGGGCCTGCTCGACCGGAACCAGCACGGCAGCGCGCAGGACGTGATCGAGCGGCGCGCCTACTTCCGCTTCTACA
The DNA here is from genome assembly GCF_000739995.1 of Comamonas granuli NBRC 101663. Classification (GTDB taxonomy): domain Bacteria; phylum Pseudomonadota; class Gammaproteobacteria; order Burkholderiales; family Burkholderiaceae_C; genus Simplicispira; species Simplicispira granuli. The sequence goes on from NZ_BBJX01000001.1 coordinate 361,637, forward strand.
TGCACCGCACCGGCCACTGGCTGGGCATGGACGTGCACGACTGCGGCAGCTACGTGGAGCCCACCGAGATCGGCCAGGTGAGCGAGCGCCGGGACCCGCTCTCGGGCGAGACCATCCAGGACCGACCCAGCCGCATCCTGCGCCCCGGCATGGTGCTGACCATCGAGCCCGGCCTGTACGTGCGCCCCGCGGCCGACGTGCCCGAGGCCTTCCACCACATCGGCATCCGCATCGAGGACGACGCCGTGGTGCACGCCCAGGGCTGCGAGCTGATCACGCGCGGCGTGCCCGTACAGGTGGACGAGATCGAGGCGCTGATGCGCGCCTGACGCCCCCCGGCGCCTGCGCGGCCGGCTCAGGCCGGCCAGCGCACGGACGGCAATTGCTCGAACGCCGGGCGCGCGAACCAGTAGCCCTGGAAGTAGTAAATGCCCAGGGAGTGCAGCAGCCGGTACTCGGCCTCGGTCTCTATGCCCTCGGCGATCACTTCGATGTTCAACGCCTGGCACACCCCCAGGATGCCGCGGACGATGGCCTGGCGCACCGGGTCGGCGTCGATCTGGCGCACCAGCTCCATGTCCAGCTTGATGATGTCGGGCTGGAATTCGGCCAGCAGGTTGAGCCCCGCGTAGCCGGCGCCGAAATCGTCGATCGCCGTCTTGAAACCCTGGCGGCGGTACTCCTGGATGATGCGCTTGAGGTGCTCCTTGTCCACCACCTTCTCGTTTTCCGTGATCTCGAAGATCAGGCGCTCGGTGGGGAACTGGTGCCGCCGCGCGGCTTCCAGCGTGGCGCGTATGCAGGTGGCCGCCTCGTAGACCGCGTTGGGCAGGAAGTTGATGCTCACATGGCTGTCCACGCCCAGCCGCGCGGCCAGGCCCACGGCCTTGACGCGGCAGGCCTGGTCGAACTGGTAGCGGTTGTCTTCCGTGACCCGGCCCAGCACCTGCGCCGCCCCGCCGCCATCGAGCCCGCGCGCCAGGGCCTCGTAGGCAAACACCGTGCGCGTGCGCATGTCCACGATGGGCTGGAAGGCCATGCTGAATTCGATGCCCAGCGGCGGCCGGTCCTGGCAAGCCCGGCAGGGCGGAATGGGCGATGGCGCGGGTGTGGTCATGGGGCTTATCGTAAGGCACCGGGCGCCGCCGCGCCCGCGCCGCCCTGCTCCGCCAGCGCCAGGGCCGGGGCCGCCTGCAGCAGGGCTTCCAGCCGCTCGATGCGGTGGCGGTGCGGCGTGGTGATGGCGTAGAAATGCTCATGCAACTGCGGGCATTGCCCCACGGTGCACAGCAGGCCGCTGCGCAGTTCGTCCTGCACCACCACCTCGGGCAGCACGGCCAGCCAGCCACTGTCGCGCGCGATCAGGCGCAGCATGGCCATGTCGTCCACCTCGGCGCGCACCAGGGGCTGCACCTGCGCGGCCATGCACAGGGCGTCGAACTGCGAGCGCACGGCATGGCGCGGCCCCGGCAGGGCGATGTCCAGGCCGCCCAGGTCCTGCGGCACGCGCAGGCGCTGCCCGCCCCAGCGCCGCGCCGGGCCGATCAGGGAAATCGGCTGGCTGCCCAGGAAGCGGCTGTGCAGCGGGCGCCGGGGGTCGGCGGCCACGGCCTCGTTGGCCAGCACCAGGTCCAGCTGGTGCTCGGCCAGGCGTTCGAGCAAATGCTCCAGCGGACCGGACTCCAGCGTCAGGGCCACCGCGGCATCGCCCAGCAGGGGCCGGAACAGGTTTTCCTGGTAATTGCGCGACATGGTGGCCACGCTGCCGATGCGCAGGCGCACCACGCCCTCGCTGCGCCCCTGCAGCCGCCCAAGCATTTCCTGGCCCAGGCCGAAGATGTTCTCGGCATAGGCCTGCACCAGATGGCCGGTTTCCGTCAGCACCAGGCGCCGGCCCTCGCGCACGAACAGCGCCTCGCCCAGGCGCTCCTCCAGTTGCCGGATCTGCGCCGACAGCGAGGACTGCGAGGTGTGCAGCTCCTGCGCGGCGCGCGTCAGATGGCCCAGGCGCGCGACACGCCAGAAGTAGAACAGGTGATGGAAGTTGAGTTGCTCAAGCTGCACTGTTCTATTTTATGAATTGATTTGTTCTTATCAATGTATTTTACAGAACGTATTGGGCACTGCAACATGGCGTCCGCTGACCTCCACACCGAACGCCCATGTCTTCCCTCCCCCTCCTCCCCCTGGCCCCCGCCGCCCTGATGGCGGCGGCGCTCCTGCTTCTTTGCCTGCCCGGGACGGGCCGCCAGCCCTGGCGCCTCTTCATGCCGCTGTGCGCGCTGGCCCTGCTGGCCAGCCTGCCGGGCGCCTGGCCCGGCGCGCAGCCCGCGCTGCCCGCATCGGCCTGGCTGGCGCTGACGCCGCTGGGCGGCGTGCTGGCCACGCTGGTGCAACTGCTGGGCACCGTGATCGGCGCTTTTTCGGCGCGCTACCTCGACGGCGAGGCCGGCCAGCAGCGCTACGCCGCCGCCCTGGCGGGCGTGCTGGCCGCCGTGCACGCCCTGCTGCTGGCCGACCACTGGCTGGTGCTGATCCCCGCCTGGGCCCTGGTGGGCGTGGCGCTGCAGCACCTGCTGTGCTTCTACCCCGAGCGCCCCTTCGCCCGCCTGGCGGCGCACAAGAAGCATCTGGCCGACCGCCTGGCCGACGCCCTGCTGCTCGCCGCGGCCGGCCTGGCCTGGTCCGCGACGGGCAGCGGCTCCTTGAGCGATCTGGCCGCCCACGTGGCCGCCCAGGGCGCTGGCGCCGCCCTGCAGGCCAGCGCCCTGTGCCTGGCGCTGGCCGTGGTGCTGCGCACGGCCCTGCTGCCGGTGCACGGCTGGCTGATCCAGGTCATGGAGGCGCCCACCCCCGTCTCCGCCCTGCTGCATGCCGGCGTGGTCAACCTGGGCGGCTTCGTGCTGATCCGCTTTGCCACGCTGCTCGAACACGCCCCCGCCGCACGCTGGCTGCTGGTGACCCTGGGCCTGGCCACGGCCGTGCTGGCCGGGCTGATCATGCTCACGCGCATCACCATCAAGGTGCGGCTGGCCTGGTCCACCGTGGCGCAGATGGGCTTCATGGTCATGGAGTGCGGCCTGGGGCTGTACACCCTGGCCGCCCTGCACCTGCTCGGGCACTCGCTGTACAAGGCGCACCACTTCCTGTCGGCCTCCAGCGCCGTGCGCGCCACGCGCCTGCAGGCCCTGCATGCGGGCGCGGCCGCCCACCCCGCCAGCCTGCTGCTCGCCCCGCTGGGCGCGGCGGCCATGCTGGCGCTGCTGCAGGCCGCCCTGGGCAGCGCGCCCTGGCCCTGGTGGTGGACCGCGCTGCTGGCCCTGGCCTGGGCACCGCTGCTGTGGCTGGCACGCACGGACACGAGCGCCGCGCTGCTGCGCCCGGCCGCCGCCGGGCTGGCCATGACCGCCGGCCTGGGCGCCGCCGCCCTGCTGGCCCACACCCTGCCGCTGGGCCTGCGCGACGCCCCCGCCAGCGCGCCCGGCCTGCTGGCCCTGCTGGGCCTGGCCGGGCTCTATGCGAGCCAGGCCTGGCTGCAATGGCGCCCGCACGCCCTGGCCGGCTGGCGGCGCTGGAGCTATGCCGGCTTTTATGTCGACGAGTACTACACCCGGCTGGCCCTGCTGCTGTGGCCCGCCCACCGGGCACTGACGCCCGCCGCTGCCGCGCCCTTGCCGGTGCGCACCTGGGCTGCGGCCCGCCCCCACTAAACCCCGGAGCCCTGCACCATGCCCACCCTCGCCCCGTTCCCCGAAGCTCCTTGCCCCGAAGCCCCTGCCGCGGCGCCTGCGCACGCCGGGCCCACCGCCGCCTGGCAGGCCCGCGTGGAGGCCGCCTGCGCGCAGGCCTGCCAGGCCATTGCGCCTGCCTGGCCGCTGGACCGCGCCATCGCCGTGAACCCGCACTGGGAGCGCGCCCACCTGCCGCTGCGCCGCGTGGCCGCGCGCATGGCCGTGCTGGGCCGCATCCAGGTGTTGGCGCCGCGCAGCCTGCTGCGCCGGGCCTGGCAGCAAGGCCGCATCCGGGCCGCCGACCTGGCCCATGCGCGGGCGCAACTGCCGTCCGCGCTGGCCGAGCCCTGGACGCCGGAGCGCCTGCAGCACATCCTGGAGACGGAACTGCAGACGCCGCAACTGCCGCTGCTCATCGACCTGCTGGACCAGGACCCGCAGCGCCACACCCGCCTGCCTTGGCGGCAGGCCATCACGCACCAGGTCAGCCAGACCTGCGCGGCCTACTTCGACACCTGGCAGGCCGACTGGCAGCCCGAGCGCCGCCAGGGCCTGTACGCCTTCTGGCGCGACACCCTGCGCCACGACCACGGCATCGGCACGCTGATGGGCCTGCCCGGCCTGGGCCGGGCCCTGGGCGCCCTGCCCGCCACGCGCCAGGACGCCGAGCGCTGGGTGCTCGAGCGCCTGCAACTGCCCCCCGCCGTCTGGGCCGACTACCTGGAGGCCGTGCTGCTCACGGTGAACGGCTGGGCCTCGTGGTGCGCCTACCTGCGCTGGCAGGCCGGCCTGGAAGGCCGCGCCGACGAACACCTGCGCGAGCTGCTGGCCATCCGCCTGGCCTGGGGCGCGCTCTTGCTGGACGGCCAGGACGATGCCGCCACGCGCCAGGCCTTCGCCACGCTGCAGCAGGCCTGGCGCCAGGCCCCGGCCCTGCTCGCGCAGTGCGAGGACGAACTGCGCGCCGACGAGATCTGGCAGGCCGCGCTGGAGGCCGGCTACCAGCGGGAGCTGGCCGCGCGCCTGGCCGGCGCCCGGCCGCCGGCCGGCGCACAGCCCGCGCCCCAGGTGCAGGCGGCCTTTTGCATCGACGTGCGCAGCGAACCCCTGCGCCGCGCCCTGGAGAGCGCCCACCCCGACCTCCAGACCCTGGGCTTTGCCGGCTTCTTCGGCCTGCCCGTGGCCTACACGCCGCTGGGCACGGCGGCCCGGCGCCCCCAACTGCCCGGTCTGCTGGCGCCCGCGCTGGAGCCGACGGAACAGATCATCCCCGCCACCGGCGCGCCGGACCCGGCCGGGCAGGATGCCGCGCGCCAGGCTCGGCACGACCGCCTGGCCCTGGCGCAGCAGTGGCTGGGCGCCAGCCGCTGGCCGGGGGCGGCGTTCTCTTTCGTGGAGGCCGCGGGCCTGGGCTACCTGGGCGCGTTGGGGCAGTGGCTGCGCCCCTCGGCCGCGCCGCGCGCCAGCGACGACCACGCCGGCCTGCCCGCCCGCCTGCGCCCCCTGTGCCGCCCCGGGCTGCACGGGCTGGCGCTGGAGGACAAGGTGGCACTGGCCGCCCGCGTGCTCCAGGCCATGGGACTGGCACAGGGCCTGGCGCCGCTGGTGCTGTTCGTGGGCCATGGCAGCCAGACGCGCAACAACGCCCAGGCCGCCGCCCTGGACTGCGGCGCCTGCTGCGGCCAGACGGGCGAGGCCAATGCGCGCGCCCTGGCGCGGCTGCTCAACGAGGACGCCGTGCGCACCGCGCTGGCGCGGCAGGGCATCGCCATCCCGGCCGACACCTGGTTCGTCGGCGCCCTGCACAACACCACCACCGACGAGATCGAGGGCTTCGACCTGGACCTCCTGCCCGGCGCCGCACGCGCGCGCTGGCAGGCGCTGCTGCCCGCGCTGCAGCAGGCGGGCGCCCAGGTGCGGCGCGAGCGCGCCCCGCGCCTGGGCCTGGACCCGCAGCAGGCGCCGGAGCGCCTGCTGGCGCAGTTGCGCCGCCGCGCCAACGATGGCGCGCAAAACCGCCCCGAATGGGGCCTGGCGGGCAACGCCGCCTTCCTCATCGCGCCGCGCTGGCGCAGCCAGGGGGTGGACCTGCAGGGGCGCAGCTTCCTGCACGACTACGACGCACGCCAGGACCCCGCAGGCACCCTGCTGGAGCAACTGATGACCGCGCCCATGCTGGTCACGCACTGGATCAACTGGCAGTACCACGCCAGCACCTGCGACCCCGAGCGCCTGGGCAGCGGCAACAAGCTGCTGCACAACGTGGTGGGCGGGCACATCGGCGTGTTCGAGGGCAATGGCGGCGACCTGCGCATCGGGCTGTCGCGCCAGTCGCTGCACGACGGCACGCGCTGGGTGCACGAGCCGCTGCGGCTGACGGTGGCCATCGACGCGCCGGCCGCCGCCATCGAGCGCGTGCTGGGCGCGCACGCGGTGGTGCGCCAGTTGGTGGACAACGGCTGGCTGCACCTGTGGCGCTGGGCCGAGGACGGCCGGCTGCAGCGCTACGCGCAGGGCCAGTGGCAGGACCTGCCCTGGGCAGGTGCCTGAGGTCGTCAGGCCGGCATCACCACCGGCCCGCCCTTGTCCAGCGCGCGCTGGTAGGCAGGCCGCGCCTGCATGCGCTGGCGGTAGGCGGCCAGGTGGGGCCAGGCGGCCGCATCGGCGCCGCGCGTGAGCACGGCCTCGACGGCAAAGCTCATCTGGAAGTCGGCCATGCTCAGGTGCTCGCCCGCAAACCAGCGGTGCTGGGCCAGGTGCGCCTCCATGAAGGCCAGGGCGGTCTGCACGTTGGGGGCGATGAGCTTGCGCTGCACCGTGGCGCACAGGGTGCGGGCGATGGGGCGCACGAAGAACGGCATGGGCTGGCGCGGGATGGTGTCGAACACCAGTTGCATCACCAGCCAGTTCATCAGCGAGCCCTCGGCGTAGTGCATCCAGAAGCGGCACTGGCGGTGCGCGGCCGTGCCGCGCGCGGGCTCCAGGTGGGCCAGCTCCGCCGGGGCCTGGGCGCCGTAGCACTCGGCCAGGTACTCGATGATGGCGCCCGACTCGGCGATCACCAGGTCCCCGTCGGTGATCACCGGCGACTTGCCCAGCGGGTGCACCTTCTTGAGCGCCGCCGGCGCCAGCCGCGTGGCCGGGTCGCGCCGGTAACGGCGCAGGTCGTAGGGCAGGCCCAGCTCTTCGAGCAGCCACAGGATGCGCTGGGAGCGCGAGGTCTCAAGGTGGTGAACGGTCAGCATGGGATGGCATGGTAGGCGCTGCGCCGGCTTTGCGCAGCCAGCGCATCAGAGCCCCCAGAACCGGCAGTTTCGCGTACAGTTCCTCGGCCGCGTCCCAGTAGTCGCGGTGCAGCGCCACACGGCCCTGGGCATCGAAATGCACCAGGGTGGCGCCATGGATGCACTGCGGCACCTGCGCGCGCCAGCGCTTCATGCGGAAGTGGAACTCCCAGGCCAGAAAGGCCTGGTCGCCCTGCACGAGCTGCTGCGTCACCACGAAGCGGGGCTGCTCCAGGTTGTCGAACATGTGGGCAAAGATCTGGCGGATGGCGGGCACGCCGCGCACCTCGTTGAAGGGGTCCTTGAAGCGCGCGTCGGGGGCATAGTAGTCGCCCAGCCGCGCCAGATGCGCGGGCGTGAGCTGCTCGTAGAGCTGCACCAGCCGGGCGGCGGCAGCCGGGGTGTCGAGAAGGTCGGTCATGCGTCACAGCCCCGTCATGCGGTGCACCAGGGGAAAGTACCAGCGGTAGGGCAGCACGCGCAGCAGCTTGAGCCAGAGCGTGAAGCGGCGCGGGAAATGCAGCTCGAAGTCGCCGCGCGCCCAGCCGCGCAGCATGGCCTGGGCCGCCTGCTCGGGGGTGAGCAGCGCGGGCATGGCGAAGTCGTTCTGGCGCGTCAGCGGCGTGTCCACGAAGCCCGGGTTCACCACGCTCACGCCCACGCCCTGCGGGCGCAGGTCCAGGAACAGGGTCTCGGCCAGGTTGATCAGCGCCGCCTTGGTGGGGCCATAGGCCAGGCCCTGGGGCAGGCCGCGCCAGCCGGCCACACTGGCCACCAGGCTCAGGTGGGGCATGCGCCCGGCCTGGGCCGACGCCAGCAGGCCCGGCACCACGGCGGCGAGCACGTGCAGCGCCCCGGTCAGGTTGACCTGCTGGTGGCGCAGCAGCTCGGGCAGGTCCAGTGTGTCGGCGCGCATGGGGGCGTAGTGGCCGGCGCAGTAGCACACCAGGTCCAGCGGCGCCTGGGCCTGCAGGTGCGCAGCCGCCTGCTGCACGGCCTGGGCGTCGGTCACGTCCAGCGCCAGGGCCTGGCTGCCCGGGTGGGTCTGGGCGAAGGCCTGCAGCAGCGCCTGCTGGCGCGCCGACACGATCACCTGCGCGCCCCGGGCGTGCAACTGCCCGGCCAGCGCCCGGCCGATGCCGCTGGAGGCGCCGACCAGCCACACGCGCTTGCCGCGCCAGTCGCTCAGGGGCGGGTTCAGGGGCACGGGCTCACTCCTTGGTGAAGGACAGCAGCACCTCGCCCAGCGTGACGCCAAACTTGCTCATGGTCGCGCGGTTGAGCATCACCCGCTCGTCGACCAGGAACATCCAGTCGTCGAACTGCACCTCGTACTCGCTGCCGTCCACCGGCAGGCGCAGCGTGTAGTTCCAGCGGAAGGCGTTGCCGGAAGTCTGGCCCTGGGCCTCGCCCACCACATCGTCGGCGCGGCCGGTGTAGCGGCCGTCCGCGTGCTTGGTCAGGCGCCAGACGCGGCGCTGGGTGCTGCCGTCCGCGTAGGTGAAGGCCTCGTCCAGCACGCCCTGGTTGCCCTCCCAGCGGCAGTCCATGACCACGGTGAAGCGGCGCACCACCTCGCCGCCGCGCTGCTGGAAGATGCCGTGGGCCAGGATGCGGCCGTTGAAATAGCGGTCCAGCTCCAGCAGCGGGCGCTGCTGGGCATAGTCGGTCACCTGCGGGCTGGCACAGCCCGCGAGGACGGCAGAGCCTGCCAGCAGGGCCAGCAGGGCATGGCGGCGGGTGTTCATGGGGTCGCTCCTAGAGTAGGGGTTGGTGGGCGGATCAGCAGCCGGTGCAGCAGCGTGGCCGCCAGCAGCTTGAGCGCGCAGGGCAGCAGCGCGTAGGCCCAGGCCAGGCGCTGCAGGGCCTGGGCGTCCTGGGTGCCGGGCACATAGCCGCCCCACTGCAGCAGCGGCAGCGCGGCGCCCGCGGCCAGGGCCAGGTTCAGCTTGGTGGCCAGGTTCCACCAGCCCAGGTAGGCGCCTTCGCTGCGCCCCTGGGCGCCGTGGCGCTCGACCAGCCGGGCCAGCAGCGCCCCGGGCAGGGCGAGATCCGCACCGAGCGCCATGCCCGACAGCGCGCAGATCACGGCAAACGCGGCCGCCTGGCCGCTGCCCAGCCCCGCCGTCCAGCCAAAGCAGGCCACGGCCAGCAGCATGCCGCCCAGCCAGGCGCGCTCCAGCCCCCAGCGGCGCACGGCGCGCAGCCACAGCGGCATGGACAGCGCGCCGCAGACGAAATACAGCACCAGGAACAGCGCGATCTGCGCCTGCGTGGCCTGCAGCCGGTCCTGGGCGAAGAACAGCATCAAGGCCGCGGGAATGGCGCTGGCAATGCCGTTGCACAGGAACACCGCCAGCAGGCGGCGAAAGCCGGGTTGCACCAGCGGCTGCCAGACGGCGGCCCAGGGCAGCGCGGCGGGCCGCGCCGGGGCCGATGCCGATGGCGCGGGGCGCGGCGCCCACCACAGGGCCAGCCAGCCGGCCAGCAGGGCGAGCGCAAACACCGCCAGCATGGGCCCGGCGCCCCAGGCCACCGACAGGGCGCTGGCCGTGACCACGCCGATCAGCCCCGGCCCCTCGCGCCAGGCCACTACGCGGCTGCGCTGCAGCGCGTCGCCACCCAGGCGCACGCCCCAGGCCTGGTGGGCAATGACCAGTTGGCTGTGCGCCAGGCAGGTCAGCAGCAGGCCCGCCACCATCCACACGGCCAGCGCCTGCGGCTCCTGCACCCGCGGGAAGAACAGCCCTGCCAGCCCCAGCACCTGCACCAGGGCCGAGCCGCCGGCCACCCCCAGCACCGCGCGCAGCGGCCCCTGGTACAGGCGGTCGCTCAGGCGCCCGAGCAGCGGCTCGGCCGCGGCGTCCAGCAGGCGCACCAGCATCAGCAGGGCGCCCACGCGGGCCAGCGGCAGACCCAGCACCGTGGCGTAGTGGTGCGGCAGCACCACGTACAGCGGCAGGGCCACAAAGGCCAGCGGCAGGCCCAGCAGGCCGTAGGCCGGGCCCGACCACCAGCGCGGCAGCGGGGCGGCCGGCGGCGGCAGCACGGTGCTCATGGTGCGGCTCCGCCCGGGCTGCGTGCCAGCAAGGCGCTGCGCAAACCGGGTTCGGAGGTGCGCGGCGAGAGCCAGATGCCGAAGAACAGGCGCGCCAATGCGGCATCGTCGATCGTGCCCAGCGCCTGGCTGCCACGCCACAGGTGCATGCCCTGGCCCGGCTGGTACAGGCCGATGAGCCGATCGCCGGGCTGCACATCCGGCAGCAAGGCCGCCAGACGCTGCTGCCAGCGCTCGGCCTGGGCCGGCTCCAAGGGGGCCTGGCGCTGCATTTCCTCCACGGAGCGCTGGGCGATGGCCGCGCCGCTGAAGGCCCGGTGGTAGGTGAGCTCCAGCGCCAGCGCGTGGGCGCCAAAGCGGCTGGCGTCAAAACCGGGCGTGACCCACAGCCGTGCGTCGTAGATGCGCAGACCGAAAAAGCGCAATTGCCCCTCGCCCGCCAGCGCGGCGCCGGGCAGGGCCTGGTGCAGCCAGGGGGGCGGCGCGCTGCCGTCGCGTGCCAGCGCCGGATGGCCCGCAGCCGCCGCCAGGGCCACGGCAGCTCCCGCAGCCACAGCCCAGCGTTTCACATATGAAAATGGGCTCCAGGGCATATCCAGCAAGCGCAAACAGCTCTTCTTTTGATAGTCAACCGGCAGCCGCACGCAGGCGCGGCGCCAGCGGCGCGGCGGCGCGCTGCGGCAGTGCAGGCCCACGCGCCGGGGCAGCCCAGGCCTCGCTGCCCGCCGGCGCATCGAGCGCCAGGCGGAACACGCTCACCGCCTCGGCCAGCTCTGCCGCCTGCTGCTTAAGGGTCTGCGCGGCGGCGGCGCTTTGCTCGACCATGGCGGCGTTCTGCTGTGTGGCGCGGTCCAGGTGGGCCACGGCGTCGCCCACCTGGGCGATGCCTTCGGTCTGTTCGGCCGTGGCGGTGCTGATCTCGGCGATCAGCCCGGCCACGCGCTGCGCCTCGGTCACGATGTCGGTCATGGTGGCGCCGGCATCGCCCACCAGGCGCGCGCCCTGCTCCACCTTGGCCATGCTGCCGTCGATCAGGCCGCGGATCTCCTTGGCCGCATCGG